>CAVYDB010000011.1:0-131954 GCA_963767125.1 uncultured Bacteroidota bacterium
CCATTGTTTTTCATGGTATCCCTTCGCACATTGATAAGCAGAGCATACAACTTGCATCAGACGGAGATATTATTATTTTATCTGTTACCTCACACAAGGATTTCCTCGCTGGAAGCAAAAAGAATTCAAAAGTCTTAAAGTGGCAGGATTCGCTGAATTTACTCAGCGAAGATGTGGAAAGTAATAAGAACACTATTTCCATTTTAACGGATGCAAAAAAATTACTGGACGATAACCGTACCGTTGGAGGGGCAAATACCGGCACCTCGGTTTTGGCCGTGAAATCTATGTTTGAATATTATGTAAAACAAGTAAATAGCATTGATGATTCATTAATGAAACTGAACAAAAAGGAAACTCGCCTCGAAACAAGAATTAAGAAAATTTCCGATGAAATTACTGAGTGGAGGTCTAAGACCGATACCATTGCCAGCGAGGTAGAAGCGTCTGTTTCTTCCGATAAAAAACAAGATGTGAATTTCCGTCTTTCCTACCTTACGTACGATGCAAATTGGAGCCCATTGTATGATTTACGGGTGCAGGATACAAAACATCCATGCAAGTTTTCCTATAAAGCCAATATTTCGCAACATACGGGGCAGGACTGGGATAATGTTGACCTGACCATATCTTCTGCAAATCCCATAATCAGTCAAACTGCACCCGTGCTAAATCCCTGGTACTTGCTGTTTTATCAACCGGTATATAAAAGCGAAGTAAGCGGTGCGGATGTCAATGTCAGAGGGTCAAGGAGTGATGCCATGGCGTATTCAATAGCCGGAAAATCTGAAGCTCCGGAAGAAAAAAACTTTTCTACTCAAGCTATACAAAATACTACCCAGGAAACCAATCTCGCCGTGGAGTTTCACATAGAATCGCCTTATAGCTTAGCTTCCGATAATAAGCCTCATACCCTTGAAATAAAGCAATATGATTTACATGCAGATTATCACTACATCTGCATTCCAAAGTTGCAGAAAGATGTTTTTCTGCTTGCCGGAATTACCCAATGGGAGGACTTGAATATATTAGCCGGAGAAGTGAATATTTATTATACAGGGGCGTATGTGGGGAAGTCCCATGTTTCTCCTGAAAATATTTCTGATACGCTGAATTTCTCCCTCGGAATGGATAAAAAGGTTGTAGTGAAAAGAACCAAGACCAAAAGTTTCGCATCTACTCACTGGATAGGCACTAATGAAACCCAGGATTTCGGCTGGGAAATCAGCCTCCATAATTCTCAAAACGATTCTGTAGCTGTAGATGTGTTTGACCAGATACCTTTATCAACTGATAAAGACATTGTAATTACCCCTGTAGATTTAGGTGGATCATCGGAAAATGAAACAGGCAAACTCACCTGGCACATATCCCTGGCAGCCGGTGAAACAAAAAAGCTTACTTTTTCTTATTCTGTAAAATACCCCAAAGACAAGACCATACAAAACCTCTGGCAATGATGAACGAGCAGATTTATGAAAATATACTTTAAGAAGCACCGCAGCCTCCGCAGGGCGTTTTACTTTTTTCCCCTTCAGTTGCTGTTGATGACTTTGAAAAAGAATTTCTATTATATAGTAATCTGGCTGATATTTTTTGGGTTCATAACCCATTCTTTCGGTGCGAAATATGGGGTACCTTATCTTTTCCTGTATCCGGAATACCTTAATAAGGTCAATTTTTTATCGTACCTGTTGCTCGGATTTTCCTGCGGAGGGTTTATTATGGCATATAATATCTCGTCGTATGTGATAAACAGTTTCCGCTTCCCTTTTTTAGCCAGCCTTGAGAGGCCATTTTATGTGTATTTTCTCAATAACCTGCCTATACCTATTGCTTTTATCATCACTTATATTATTGCTGTTTTTCATTTCAGGACCAATGATAATGCCCCTACATCCCTTATTGCGCTGCATGTTTCAGGCTTTGTAATCGGGGTCCTCAATTTTATGATTATTACTATTTTTTATTTCTATCTGTTTGATAGAAATGCGTTTCGTGTTTTAGGCTTTGTCCCGTTGAAAAAGTCAAGAATTAAATATAATAAAATTCTAAAGGAGCATAAAACAGATGTTTTGTGGGAAAACGACCCACACCTTCCATTGTCTTATTCCGACCGTTCCTGGTTTGTAGAAACCTACCTCGCCGGCGGTTTTCGCATCAGGCTTTCTCGGGGGATATTGCATTATCATACTAAAATGCTGGAAAATATTTTCAAGCGTAACCACCAGATTGGCGCCATGTTTGAAGTCATAGCCATAGTGAGTTTATTAGTGATGGGCATTTTCCGGGAAAACCCCGTATGCATGCTTCCGGCAGGAGCAAGTATTATGCTTTTGTTCACTATTTTCATCATGTTTATCAGTGCGCTGAATACCTGGTTCCGGGGATGGACAGCTACCGTAGTAATACTCCTGTTTTTTGCCCTCGACTATTTTTCCCGTACCCATTGGTCGTACTTTTCAGGCAAAGCCTATGGAATGAATTACTCTGTTCCCCCGGCGGAGTATTCATACCCGGTTTTTGCAAAAATCCGCCACGATACCACCACCCAAAATGCAGATAAGGCGAATATGGAATCTATTTTAGAACGATGGCAGGCACGTAACTCACAGCCTGATAGTTTGCCCGATATGGTTATTATTAATACCAGCGGGGGTGGAATGCGCTCTACCTTATGGGCATTTCATACACTCCAGTACCTGGATAGTATAACCGGTGGAAATTTTTTCAACCATGCTGAATTAATTACGGGTTCATCGGGTGGAGTGATTGGGGCGGCTTATTTCAGGGAACTATATCTTGAAAAACAGCAAGGAAAAAAAATAGAACTGGATAACCGCTCTTATTTTGATATGCTGGGACAGGATATTTTAAACCCTGTCGTATTCACTATTGCCACCAATGATATGGCATTCCGCTTTGAACATTTTAATGACGGAAATTACACCTATACAAAGGACAGGGCGTATGCTTTTGAAGAAAAACTAAATGCTAACACCGACAGCGTATTGAGCAAACGGCTGGGAGATTATAAAGTTCCAGAAGAAGAGGCGAAAATACCGATGATGCTTATTACTCCTTCTATAGTGAATGACGGACGCAAAATGCTTATTTCACCCCTGGGTATATCGTTTATGACGGGATATGACGTTGATCCCAATTTAACATATAGACCTATTACTCAATCCATAGAGTTTTCAAGGTTTTTTAAGGAACAGGATGCGAAAAACCTTCTTTTTACCAGCGCACTGCGGATGAATTCAACCTTCCCATATATCACCCCGCTTACTGAGTTACCCAGCAATCCCCCAATAGAATTAATGGATGCAGGGTTAATTGATAATTTCGGGCTGGAAGATGCTGTGAAATTTATATATACTTTCCGCAACTGGCTTCCTAAACATACAGGCAGGATAATTATTGTACAGATACGCGACCAGGTGAAAAAACAAAGAATATGGGGCAATTCTCCTACCGATATTATGGGAAGCATCACCTTCCCTGTATCACAGTTTTACAGCAGTTTATTCCCGGTCGAAAGTTTTAAGGAAGACCGTATGGTGGAGTATATGAGTCAATGGTATAAAGGAAAAATAAGTGTGGTTTATTTCCAGCTCAATAACGAAGGAAATGATGACCTGTCACTAAGCTGGAGACTTACGGACAGGGAGAAATCCATTATTTTAAATTCGATGAAAACCGAAGACAATAAGGAGGCGCTAAAGCAATTGAAAAAATTAATGAAATAAGAATCGAGTTATAAGTTATGGGTTATAAGTTATATATTACCGTATTATCTTTTGGCATTTTTACACTATTCTCTTTTAAAGGGTTCCAATATTCAGGAAACAAACTAGCAGTAGTTAACTTTCAACAACTGCAATCGTATGCTTCCAAAAAAACTAACGATACTCTATACGTTGTAAACTTTTGGGCTACCTGGTGCGAGCCATGTGTAAAAGAATTGCCTTTTTTTCAGCAGGAATATAAAAAATATGCTGCGCATAAAGTAAAGATGATCTATGTAAGTATGAATTCAGTAAAAGAACTTAGCAAGGTGCAAAATTTTGTTGATAATCTGAAACTTGGTCCTGAAGTAGTGTTACTAACCGGAAACCCGAATGACTGGATAGATAAGGTAGATAGTTCATGGAGTGGGGCTATTCCTGCAACAGTAATGTATAAATCGGGAAAAAAGGTGTATTTTCGCGAGGGGGAATTTACCTCTGAGTCCCTCGAAAAAGTAATTCAAACAAAAAATAAATAAATTATGAAAAAACTTGCAGTCCTTTCAGCGGCATTCTTCACACTTTGTTCCTTTGCATTTTCAGGGTATAATGTAGGAGATAAAGCCATGGATTTTAAACTTAAAAATGTAGACGGGAAAATGGTTTCCCTTTCCGATTACAAAGATGCAAAAGGCTTTATTGTTGTGTTTACCTGCAACCATTGCCCTTTTGCAAAGGCTTATGAAAGCAGGATAATGGATTTGAATACAAAATATGCCTCAAAAGGATACCCGGTGATTGCCATAAATCCTAATGACCCGACAAAAGTTGAAGAAGACAGTTATGCTAATATGCAGGATAGGGCAAAAACAAAAAATTACCAGTTCCCATACCTCGTGGATGAAACCCAGGATATAACAAGAGCCTACGGAGCAGCTCATACTCCACACGTATTTGTATTGCAAAAATCAGGTAATGATTTTGTTGTAAAATATATTGGTGCCATTGACGATAACAGCGACGACCCTTCAGCGGTGAAAGAAAAATATGTTGAAAACGCCGTGGATAATTTACTGGCCGGCAAACCTGTAAATCCTTCTTCTACAAAGGCTATTGGCTGTAGCATTAAGTGGAAGAGCTAAGCGTTTCAGCGTAGGCTGAAAGGTCAATTTCCGGCATTTTACATACTGCACACAAAGCACATTTGTTATAGGTGAGCCAGTGGTCACGCTCATTAAATGGGTACTTATTAACGTAAGGTTTAAGGGTGATTTTTTGGTTTAGCCAAAAGGTAGTGATTTTTGGATTGGCTGCAAAAAACCGGAAAGCACGTAATGGGGATTTTGGCATTTCTTTGGAAGAAATTGGGTATCTTGTTATTAACCTGATACAAACAATATCAAGGTTCTTTTCAAGGGTTAATTGGTCATAAATATCCACTATAACTCCATAACCGACAGTAAGAACATCCCCTCCCCAAACTTTTTCTAAAGAATGTAGCAGATTTTTAACCGAGGTTGTTATCAGCAATCTTCGGTCACTCAATGGTGCGTTTGATTTCTTTACTACAAACGCCGAATCTTCACACGTGATATTTAAATAAGTCTCTTCCTTTAGGTCTTCCAATTTAATAGAGAACCGGGCATCTTTCAGTATTATATTATGGTAAAGTATTTTATTGTAGTTAGTCCAATAGGTTAACTTTTTTATTAGGCTTTCTACCTCCTCCTCCTGTATATACTCAATAGTGTTTACTTGTACAATTTCCTTTTCATAATACTCATAAGCAAGCTTATATTGTTCCTCTTCATTCATTTTATGAAGATTGGAAATTTTTGTCAATTCTCCATTTACAATAGTATCACCGGGGAAAGGGGCAAAAAACTTTGTTGTCGCGGTATTTGTAAAATACTGTTGATAATACCCTGACATATTGGTTCTTGGAAACTTAATATGATTTATCCATTGGTTATTTTTCCTGAGAAGTATAAACCCCGGGGGAGTAGCTATGGCAGTAGCAGGTTGAAGATAATTGGTGAACCGGAAAAAATTATTAGCAAAATATTGTTCCCGCATTTTCCCAATATCAATATCATCCTTATCGGGATACCTTATTTGATTGGGGAAATAGCTTGCTCCGCTCCACCCTGAAATTAAATAGTCTATTTTACTCCATCGGGTTTTAATTTCCTTGAGTAACAAATTGACAGCATTCTCGTGGTTAGAGTTCAGCGCATCGTTAATATTTACAAGCACTTCACCGGCATATTCAACAACAATAACGCTTTCAAGTGAATACCCAAGGTAGGTTATTTTAATATTGTTAATAGTATATGTTCGCAGAGTCACTGCCTCGGTGACTTTTTGAAAACCGAGATGATTCAAGAAGGATTTTACCCCTTCTCTCCATTGAAACGGGAAAAAAATATGGGCGCTTTTAGCAAGAGATTTTAATGTTTCGGTATGCAGGTGGTCTTCGTGTCCATGGGAGATGAGAATAATATCCGTTTTAATATTTTCAATTCCTTCCGGTGGAATTGGCCACAAATACCATTGATTTAAATAAGCCCCGCCTTTTAGCCAGGGGTCAAACAGTATTTTCATTTTTCCGCATTCCAACAGGAATGATGAATGTGCAAGGTAGGTTAGCTTCATCATCAGAGGTTTTGTTTTAATGCAAGCGCTCTTTTTTCTATCAGGTTCCAGGAAAGAAATGCAAAGGGTATTGTCGCAATCGTTCCAAAAAACATTAGGGGCAAATAACTTAGCCTGAAAAAATGCTCCAGTGATTGTTGTACTGGAAACGCATATATATAAATACCGTATGAAAGGTCTCCGATTTTATTTTTTATACCATCAATTAAAGGTGTGGAGAGCGAACCAAATAGGACAATAGTGAATGGTAGAACAGCAAATTGTGCAATTACATAAACATGAAAGTATATAGCTGCCACCCATAGCAGTATTGATACAGCTATCATTTTTTTTCTGTTTGAAGTATATCCTGTATTACAGAATGAAAGCAAAGCTCCGGGAATAAAGTATCCGCTAAAGTCAATTAATCTTAAATAATAAAATGGGTACTTATGTATAACAAAATAAGAATGGAGGAAAACCCTTATCAGCATAATAATAATGAAAGCAACTGAAAGTAAAAGAATCTTTATTTTATGTTGTTTGATAAAAAATAAGACAGAAAGCAATATATAAAATAAGCCTTCGTATGGAAGGGTGCATAACGAGCCATTTATAATCCCTTTGAACGGATTGTTTTCAAAAATCCCGGTTATACCATATTGGAGTTTAAAGAGTGATAAATTACAGGGGATGTATGTCCAAAGAGAGATGTTATTAAGGTAATTTAAAATACTTCCAGTGCAAAGAAAGTACCCAAGTAAAACGGTCAGAGAAAGCATACCCAAAAGAGCAGGGTATAATCGCAAAATTCTTTTGATAAAATAATCTGTTAAATTACTGCTACGCAATAAGCTCTGCATTACCAGGTACCCGCTGATGGAGAAAAAGCCTGCTACTCCAAGGTGTGAGAATGTCATTTGGTGCCGGGTAATTTGCGCTAACCAATCCTGTTCAGCGATGCCCGAAATAGGGTAGGAATGTGTAATGATAACACAGACAGCAAATACAAGACGTAAAAAGTCGAAATTATTTTTTATTCTCAAAAGGGGCAAAAGAATGGTGATACGGGTAGTTTTATTTCACCATCTTTATTTAATCGGAATAAGTTTCAAATACATTTGTATCATTTCAAGTTGTTTAACGAACCCTTTTAAAATTTATTGCTTCTATCTAATGTATTTTTTTATAAAAGTATATTTACTAAGAACAGAATAGGCAAGTTTATTGCATCGCAACTTCCCTTGCCTGCCTTATTGCTTTTATCGTCGTATCAATATCGGTATCGGTATGTGCAGAAGAAATAAAGCCCACCTCATATCCCGAAGGACCGAAATAAATACCTGATTCTAATAAAGCGAGATGGAATTTTTTAAATTTCACCATACTCTCCATATCAATATCTTTTGCAGCTCGTATCATTTCATTATCGCTGAACACACACCAGAAAATAGAACCTATATGGTACATGCGGAATTGAGTATCTACTGTCAATCCCTCCATCACACCATTTACGAGGCGTTTCGTTTTTCTTTCCAGTTCTTCATAAAACCAAGGCTTGAGACATTCCGTTAATTGGGCAATACCGGCAGCCATAGCAACAGGATTGCCTGATAAAGTACCTGCCTGGTAAACATTGCCGTCCGGAGAAATATGATTTCATTATTTTAGCACTGGCTGCATAAGCTCCTACGGGCAAACCTCCGCCAATTATCTTTCCAAAAGTTACAATATCAGGTGATACATTATAATATCCCGAAGCCCCTGAAAAACCAATCCTGAAGCCGGAAATAACTTCATCAAAAATCAAGCAGGGAGCCATTGGCAGCACAGATATCAGCAAAAATTCAAGAAATTCTCTTTTTTGAATCAGCAATCCGTTATTGGCAGGAATTGGCTCAATAATAATCGCTGCAATGTCATGTTTATGATGATGAAAAGCATGGTTTACCGCTTCCTTATCATTCAACGGAAGCACAATAGTTTCTTTTGCAAAAGCTTCAGGTACGCCAGCCGAAGAAGAGATTCCAAAGGTAGCGAGACCGGAACCCGCGTTCACCAAAAGTGAATCGGAATGCCCATGATAACATCCTTCAAACTTAATAATTTTATTCCGTTGGGTATAGCCCCTTGCAAGCCTCAATGCGGACATACAGGCTTCAGTACCCGAACTTACAAATCGTATTTTTTCAATATGAGGATGGTTTTTGATTATTAAGTCGGCCAGTTCATTTTCCAACTTTGTAGGCGCTCCAAACGAAAGCCCTTTTTCGGCAGTTTCTTTCACTTTTTCAAGACCGCATGGGTGGGCATGTCCTAATATTAATGGTCCCCAGGAACAACAATAATCAATAAATTCATTTCCATCGGCATCCCAGATATGAGAACCCTTTCCTTTTTCAATAAATAAAGGTGCTCCTCCTACCGCTTTAAAAGCACGAACAGGCGAATTTACCCCGCCGGGAAAATGTGTTTTTGCTATTTCAAATAATTTTTCTGATTCGGTCCGGTTTAACATAGTATTTTTTTTACAAATATGGAGCAAAATTGGATAGTACAGAAGGAGGACTAAAGATACATTGCATAAATTATTTGCTTTTCCAACTCCATGCTATTTTTAAATACTATATTTTTGTTCTCAAACCCAATACTCTATATCCTTTATGACTACAATCAAATCAACACAAACTACTAATTCAACTGATAACATCGTGCTTATTGGCAATGCTAAAAGTGACTTTTCAAAATATGGGTTATCTCCGGCTGAATTAAGTTTCGTAAGTAAACAAGTCAAAGTTGAAGAACATAGTATTAATATTAACCAATACACCCGCAGGATACTAATTTATATCGGAGAAGATAAAGGAGGGGAGAATGCAACCCTTGAAGCGTTTCGAAAAGCGGGAAGTAAAGCATGTGGAATATTTAATGCTGCCAAAGTGGAACAGGTTACCTTAGTGGACCTTAATAGAAATGCAGCTCAAATACTTGCATTTACAGAGGGTATGGCGCTGGGCAATTACCAGTTTCTTCAATTCAAAAAAGATTCGAAAAAATTGGCACATTCGCTTAAATCTATATTAATTCATTCTAAAAAAGTAAGCGATAAAGAAATTGAACATTTGCAAATTGTGGTGGATGCTACAGAACAAGCCAGAACCTTGGTGAATGAACCTGTCAATCATTTAAATGCCGTTCAATTGCAGAAGAGTTTGAGAAAATGGGAAAAGAGGCAGGATTTAAAGTAGAAGTGCTGATAAAAGAAAAATTGAAGAATTAAAGATGGGTGGTTTGTTGGCTGTAAACCTTGGCAGCATTGATCCTCCTACATTCACCATCATGGAATATAAACCTAAAAAAGCGATAAATAAAAAACCTTATTTGCTGGTTGGGAAAGGGGTGGTATATGACACGGGAGGCTTGAGTTTAAAGCCTACTCCTAACTCTATGGATTCTATGAAATGCGATATGGCTGGTGGGGCTGTAGTAGGATGTACCATGTATGCAATTGCTAAAGCGGGTTTACCTGTTCATGTAATTGGTCTGGTGCCTGCGACGGATAACCGCCCCGGTATGAATGCTTATGTCCCCGGGGATATACTGACCATGTTCAACGGAATGACGGTAGAAATGCTTAACGCTGATGCTGAAGGCAGGCTGATACTTGCCGATGCGCTTAGCTATGGGAAAAAATATAACCCTGAATTGGCGATTGACCTTGCTACCCTGACAGGCACTGCTGCTGCTGCCATTGGCAAATATGGAATTGTAGCGATGGGCACAGCCGGAAAAAAAGAATTTAATGAATTGAAAAAAAGCGGGAAGAGAGTACATGAACGTATTGTGGAATTCCCGATGTGGGATGAATACGGTGACCTGTTAAAGACTGAAATAGCCGATATGAAAAATATTGGAGGACCTGTTGCAGGCGCTATCACCGCCGGAAAATTTTTAGAGAAGTATGTATCCTATCCCTGGATACACCTTGATATTGCAGGACCTGCATTTATTGATTCCGCTTATGATTATAAAACCAAAGGCGGCACGGGAGTTGGGGTACGATTATTGTTTGATTTTTTGAGTGAGGTGAAAGGTTGAAATTAAATTACTTCTGCTAACTACTTTATCCAATTATTTGTCTCAAGCCCCTTTATACGTTTGAAATGTGCAGTATTGTTCGTTATTAATTGTAGTTCATTTGCCATTGCAGTAGCTGCAATCAAAACATCAGTGTGCCCAATTAATTTCCCATTTTCTCTTAAGTTTGCTTGTATAGATGCGGCAATTTTAGTTGCTTTTATAGTTAACGGAATAACTTTATTCATCCTCACGAATTCATTAAACTTTTCCAATTGTTTCCTTGCATCTTTATATAAAAGCCCATTAAGAATCTCGTAGTGTGTAATAACACTTAAACTAATGAAACCAAATTCTTTCAATTGCTCATCCAACTTAAATTTTACTTGCAGGTTTCCTCTTAAAAACTCAGAAAGAATATCGGAATCAAGTATAACGGGTTTCATAGATTAACCGGACGGCTAAAAAGCTCTTTCCGGGTTTTCTTAATTTTTTTTACGAAATCAGTATAGTCGCTTTTTTTCATATCACTAAAAGCGCCAGAAAAGGAGAGGATTTTCTTCCTTCTGTTTGCTGAAGTAGTATGTTTGGGTGATAGTGTATGCACAAATTGATATACCTCTTCCAGCCTGTCAGCAGGAATAGTTTTCATCTCTTTTAATATGGCCTCGATAGTCATAAGTATGAAAGTTTATTTCTCAAAGATACGCAAATAAGTGAAATATGGTATCTTTGTTTACCATATCATTATGGGTTTTGGCGTATGATTGCTTTTAGTTTCTCAGCAATAAAATAACTTTTTACTATTCTCTTATAAAATGAGTATTACAGACAAATTAGCTTCCACCATTGGCAGGCGTGATACGGTTCCCAACAAAGAATTTGCGGAACAAATTGTAAAAAATAATGATAAAAAAGCAATACGAGAATTAGTTGCTTTATTAAATAGTGAAGACAAGAATTTGCAAAGCGATTGCATAAAAGTTTTGTATGAAATCGGAGAACGAAAACCGGAGTTAATTGCCGGTTACGATAAAGAATTTCTGGGACTTTTATCGAATAAAAATAACCGCTTGGTTTGGGGCGCTATGACTGCACTCGATAGTATAGCTGCTATTAATCCGGCAGGTATTTATAAGCATCTTTCGCAGATAATGGATATTGCTGATACAGGCTCCGTCATTACGAAAGACCATGCAGTAGGTATTTTAATAAAAGTAGCATCGGTAAAAAATTATACTGATACTGCAATCACTCTTTTACTCGACCAGTTGAAAGATTGCGCTACCAATCAACTACCGATGTATGCTGAAAATGCGCTGCCTGTTATTGGTGAAAAGTATAAAGCGGATTTTATAAAAGTGCTAAGCTCCCGGCTTGATGACATTGAAAAAGAAACGAAGCGTACACGGGTAGAGAAAGTGATAAAGAAACTTAGTAAATAGTATTTTTGCCCCAAACCCCTAAAGGGGCTTTGAACAAAACTACTCAAAGCCCCTTTAGGGGTTTGGGGCGAGTTAGTAAACGAAACTTAAACACCTTTTATGAATAAACTAATTTTAATTTGCTTTCTACTTTGGAGTAATTTGTTTCCAAATAGCGATTCATTAAGGACACAGATTACTCGGCTATCAAAGGCGGCAAAAGGCACTGTTTGTGTTTCCATTGAAAATTTAGAAACAGGAGATACACTTTCCTTTAATGGCACTTATCATTCTCCTATGCAAAGTGTTTTTAAATTTCCAATTGCTTTGGCAATATTGAATATGGTGGATAAAGGAATATTATCTCTTGACCAAAAAATACCATTGACAAAAGAAGATTTGTCAGATACGGCAACCATGAGCCCCATGCGGGACAAGTATTTCAAAAAAGATACTTCTTTAGCTATAAGGGAATTAATCCGGTTTATGGTTTCGGAAAGTGATAACATCGCTTGCGATATTTTATTAAGAAAAGCAGGTGGTCCCAAACAAGTGGAAGAATATATACATGGCATAGGAGTAAAAGGAATTGCCATTGCAGCAACAGAAAAGGAAATGCACGCCGATACCAAGCTGCAATACAATAGCTGGTGCGAAGCTAAAGAAATGACCCATTTATTAAAACTATTCTACCAGGGAAAATGCGTTTCAACATCCTCAACGGGTTACCTAATGAAGATTATGGAAGAAACAGAAACCGGCGCAAAGCGCCTGAAAGGTTTATTACCCAAAGGAACAAAAATTGTCCATAAAACGGGTACATCTATGACTGAACATGGCATGGCGGCAGCTACTAATGATGCAGGTATTATTACATTGCCTAACGGCAATCATTTACTAATTACTGTTTTTGTAACAGATTCTAAAGCGGACTTTGATACACGGGAGGCGGTTATTGCGAAGGTTGCAAAAGCCGTGTATGATAAAACGGGGAGTAAGTAACCTATTATTCCTTCTTGCCATCCCATCGCAAATACCGGTTTATAATCAGTGTATAATTTATTTGTAAAGTTTGCGTATCTTGCCTTCTAATCACAATGCATAAAGTCTTAAAAGATTGACGAGGGAGTAATTATGGAAACAAAAATGAAAACAGTAATATTAAACAACGGGGTAGAAATTCCAATTTTAGGTTTTGGTGTTTACCAGGTTAAAGACCTTCAGGAATGCGAAAGAAGTGTTATAGATGCAATAGAAACAGGGTATAGACTAATTGATACTGCAGCTTCTTACTTAAATGAGGAAGCGGTAGGCAAGGGATTAAAGGCAAGCGTAGTGGCAAGAAAAGAGCTTTTTGTTACTACTAAGCTATGGGTACAGGATGCAGGATACGAGAAGACAAAATTTGCCTTCGATAAATCATTGAGGAGGTTGCAACTGGATTACCTTGATTTGTATCTCATCCATCAGCCCTATGGCGATGTTCACGGAGCATGGCGGGCAATGGAAGAACTATACCAGGAAGGCAGAGTCCGGGCGATTGGTCTCAGTAATTTTCAGCCAGACCGGGTTATGGATTTAGTTATGGCTAATAAAGTAGTGCCTGCAATAAACCAGATTGAGACCAATCCCTTCAATCAGCAAATAGAAACTCAGAAATTCCTCACCGAAAACAATATACAGATGGAGGCATGGGCGCCTTTTGCCGAAGGCAAGAACAATATATTCTCGAATGAATTACTTCTTTCCATCGGACATAAATACACTAAGAGCATAGCCCAGGTGATTCTACGTTGGCTGACTCAAAGAGGGGTCATTGCTTTATCCAAATCGACCCGGAAAGAGAGAATGGCAGAAAACATAAATGTTCTTGACTTTGAACTTACCGCAGAAGATATGGATGCCATTGCAAGCATAGATACTAAAACCACTAGTTTCTTTGACCACAGAGACCCTAAAATGGTAAAATGGCTTTGTGGAAGGAAATTGGATATTTAATACATGCCCTCGTACGGCGAAGGTACAGCCTTCGCCCTACGAGGGTCGCAAAAGCGGCGTATGATGAAATGGAGAAGAAATAGCATTATATAATCAGATGTCCGAAGAATCACCAGCTTATGCGAAGAAACTAAAATGCTTTTTCAACTAAACAATGAACACGAAAGAAATACAAAAAAATTTAATAAAACCTGTTATCAACTATTTGAATGGTGATTTCAGAACTGTAAAAGGAAATTTTCTTATAAAGTACCCTATTGAGGATATTATTACAGGATTTTGTTTTGAGCGTTCCTCAACCAAAAATAACTTTTATTTGTGGTTTTTTGCTCAACCACTATATTTGCCAAGTAATTATTTTTATTTATCATTTGGGGATAGAATAAAAAATAAAAACAAAACAGAATCATGGAGTTTGGTTGATACCCCAAATTTTAGTAAAAATACTATTGAAGAATTAATTTCTGAACTTCAAAGTAATCTAACCTTTGTAGAGGAAATGAGAAGTCCTAATTTTTTTTATTCCCATTATAAGGAGGTATCAGAAAGCATCAAAAATTGGCGCCTAAATGAAACTTTAGTTTACACCGCTTTTTGGCTAAAAAAGCCCGAAGCAAGAACTAAAGCTATTTCTTTAATTAAATATATTGAGAAAAATGATGACCTTTCAATAGACTGGGTGAAGGAGTGTAGGGATTCATTGCAAGAACTTGTAAACTCTATTGACCCTATTATGATTCTTAAGAAGTATAAAGAGCAAACCATTATAAATTTAAAATTATAGTGTATTTACATGATGATTCTAATCGGACTAATAAAACCACTAAAACTTCCACTTATTTCTTCTCGTCTTTCTTCATCGGCGGCTCTGTCTTAGCAACATCCTCTATCCCTTCCACCAGCCTGTCCAGTTCCCATATAGTATTGTAAATATTGGGCGATACCCTCACACAATTCAATTTTTCATATACAATGGGCGTAACCACAATTTTTTTACTATCAAATATTTTGGAGCATATATCGCCTCCATCCCAACCATCTATAGAGAAACTTGCAATGGCGCAGGAATAGTTGGGCATTGCGGAAGTGCTGAACTTTATTTTCGGATTGGTTTTCACTTTATCCATCCAGTAATTTTTCAGGTACCGAAGGCGGGCTTCCTTACGCTGAATACCTATACCCGACATAAAATCGGCAGCATTTCCTATTGCCATTTCCGAGGCAAAGGAGCGTGTCCCCAGCCATTCAAATATCCGTATATCATTCCCTCCCGAATCATCATCGCCAAGTAAAGCCCATACATTTTTTATTTTATCCTTTTTTATGTACAACATTCCGCTGCCAAAAGGCGCTCCAAGCCACTTATGCAGGGATGTTGCAAAATAATCTGCCCCGGTATCAGGTATCTTAAAATCTAACTGGTTAAAGGAGTGCGCCCCGTCAACTATTACCTCACAACCTTTTGAATGCGCCATATCGGCAATAGCTTTCACAGGCATTATCTGCCCGACCCAATTGATAACATGAGTGATATGTACAATTTTTGTATTGGGAGTGATTTTATCAGAGTATGCTTTTACTATGGCTTCATCATTCTCCAGGGGGAAATCCCAATCAACCCAATTCAGTTTAATGCCATCCCGCTTTTCCCTCTGTTTCCATGCGGTCATCATGTGTGGGTAGTCATATTTGGTCAGTACCACCTCATCACCAGCTTTCAGGTGTAGCCCGAAAATAATCGTATTCAGTCCTTCTGTAGCGTTACGGTTAATGGCTATTTCTTCGGGGTCGCATCCAGCCATAGCAGCCAATTTAGCCCGTAAAGGCTCCCTGCCTTTATCAAGAATTTGCCACATGTAATAAGATGGTCCCTGGTTGCATAACTGGTAATTAAAAATATGGGCATCCTGAACCACCTTAGGTTGGGCGCTCACTCCCCCGGCATTCAGGTTAATTATATCGGGCGATAAGGTATAACTCTCCCTAACCCAAGACCAAAAATCTTCATCATTAGCCGTTTTTTCAGGAGATACCAAATTTTGTGTCCCTACTTTTTTCTCCAAAGATTCGGCAAATAAGGGGTTTGAGGACCTTAGAAATGACAAAGAACCCGCCAGCAAGGCAGATTTACCTATAAAGTCCCTCCTGGATACCATGAGATTGAGTGAGTTGGTTTGGTTCAAATGTAGAGATTATTCCGGTGCGGGAAGAAGGGTCGCCCTTGTTCTCCCTATTGGAGGGCATCCTGCCCGAATTTACAGCAAGATGCTGAAGAATAAAAGGAACGAGCCATAAGTCTCGTTCCTTCTGATAGGTTAAAACTTACACCTCAACTAGTGCCATTAGATTTAGTAATATTGTTTGTCGAATCAACCCTATTGACTACTAAGTAGACCAAAATTGCATATATTATTAAAATAATTAAAAATATCATATCGCTCTGAGGAAACCAATGAAAAACTCCTATCAGTAAATGTAAGCCCAATACCCCAATAAGGAAAAGAACAGGTGAATACAAAGCCTTCCGCCCGAAAAATGATATAAAAAAAAGTGTGTAAAACAAACAAATTATGCCTGATATAACCCAAACGCCATAGCAGTAATTCGCATAGATATTGTTACCGGCATCTCCATAACTATATGCCAAATAAAATGAAATAATAAATATCAGGCAAAAAGATAGTGCACCTAAGTTGTACCCTTTAAATGTTATTTTAGTTTTCTTTTCGAACCAGCCTACTAAATTGTGAATTTGTATAAATATGTTATTACTTTTTGTCCGTCAGACCTCCAGTACCCGCCGGAACAAGGGGTCGCCTTTGTTCCTTCCATTGGAGGACATCCTGCTCAATTTTCCAGCAACATACTGCAAAGTAAAAGAAATGATCCAAGAGACTCGTTCCGGCAAGAACAAAATTCTTCTCTCTTTTACCTTATGTCTAAAAAAATATTACCTTTGCACCCCTTAAAAGAAAAAAGAACAGTTAAAATCCTGAAAATCATGTACGCAATAGTAGATATAGCAGGGCAACAGCACAAGGTAAAGAAGAAACAAAAAATCTATGTTCACCGCCTTGATGCAGCCGAAGGAAGCCAAGTAGAATTTAATAAAGTCCTGTTGGTGGATAATGAAGGAGCTATTACCGTAGGTATGCCATTTGTTACGGAACCCGTGTAGCTGCTAAGGTTGTAGCCCATGTAAAGGACGACAAAGTGCTGGTTTTCAAGAAGAAACGCAGAAAAGGATACAAAAGACTGAATGGCCACCGCCAATATCTTACCGAATTGCTTATACAAGGTATATTAGGAAAAGGCGAAATATTTAGAAATAGAAGAGGAAGTTGAAGAACCGGTTGAAGAAGAAACAGTTGCATACGAAGACGGTCTCGAAGAAAGGAATGGAACAAGAAGAAATGATGGAGGAAGAGGAAGAAACGCCCAAGAAGAAGAAAAAAGCGGCTGCTCCTAAAGCTAAAAAGGCTCCTGCAAAGAAGAAACAACCCGTAAAAAATCAAAAGAATAATATTAATCAATAAAGCACTAAAGCAGTCATGGCACACAAGAAAGGTGTTGGTAGTTCAAAGAACGGAAGAGAATCACACAGCAAACGCTTAGGCGTTAAAATATTCGGCGGACAGGAAGCTATTGCCGGAAATGTAATTATTCGTCAGAGAGGCACATCATACCACCCGGGTAAAAATGTTGGTATTGGTAAAGACCATACCATTTTTGCACTGGTAGATGGAACCGTAGTATTCACTACCAAAAAACAAGACAGGCGTTATGTATATGTGAGACCTAAGGGCGAACCGATCGTTGACACTACAGTAAAGCCAAGAGCTAAAGCAATGCCCGTTGAAGAACCGGTGATGGAAGCTCCGGTAATGACTGAAGAGGAGCCAACGATGGAAGCTGCTACAATGCCATCTGAAGAACCTACTGCTCAACCTTCGGCGGAAGCTACAGAAGAGCCGAAAGCTTAATAAACCGATAATCTAAAACAAAAAACTCCGCTAAAGGCGGAGTTTTTTTGTGCCGGGTATTTCAAATTATTCACATTTTTTGTGAACTTATTGCTATCTTTGTATATCTGACTTTATGGAGGTAGAATTTATATCAGCGGAGCTTTTACACTATTATTTGGGAAACTATTCCGGCAAACAGAAATTACCGGGGGATATAATACATAGATTTAAAGATAAGATTGAATTTATTATGGCTGCGGATAATATCAACGAATTGTCAAAAATCAGAAGTCTGAATATAGAAAAAGCCGGGAACTATTGGAGTGCAAGAATAAACAAGCAGTATAGAATTGAATTTGATTTTGTAAAACCAAATACCATTGTGATTCAGAAAATATCAAAACACTATGAATAAGGTAAAAACATATAAACTGACAAAAGATGTTATTCCTGCTTTTGCCACTCATCCCGGAATATTGTTGAGAGATGAAATTGAGTATCGTAATATCAAGCAAAAAAAACTTGCTGAAGAACTTGGAATTGCAACTACAGTATTAAGTGAACTTATACATGGAAAAAGAAACATATCCCCGGAAATTGCACTGAAACTCGAAAAAGTACTGGATATTGATGCACTGCTGTGGATGCGCTTGCAGGTGAAATTTGATGTGGATAATCTCCGCATAAAACAGAGAAAGGAAGCACTACTCCCTGTTCAAAGTAAATTACCTTATTCCGATACAATTGTTGCTCATACTTATGCAAGAGAACCCCGTGAAAAGTATAAAACAAAAAAAATAAAAAAAACAGACTCCTAATTTCGTTTTACGTCTGTAACACCCCTACATTATAGGGGCGTGTAATGGGTGCATGGTTGGCCATTTCAATACCCATGGAAATCCATTTGCGGGTATCGAGCGGGTCAATAATATTCATCTACCCAAAGCCTTGATGCAGCATAGTAAGGGGATAGTTGCTTGCTATATCTGTCCATTATCGTATCGAGTAGCTTCTTTTCATCTTCCGGTGTAATCTATTTCTCCTTTTGCTTTCAGGGTGCTTACCTGTATCTGTAATAAGGTTTTAGCCGCCTGTTCTCCTCCCATCACCGCAATTTGAGCCGTGGGCCAGGCAACAATAAGGCGTGGGTCATAAGCTTTGCCACACATGGCATAGTTTCCGGCACCATAAGAGTTACCCATTATCACCGTAAATTTAGGCACGACACTATTCGCCATGGCATTTACCAATTTGGCTCCGTCTTTAATAATTCCTCCATGTTCTGAACGGGAACCAACCATAAACCCTGTAACATCTTGCAAAAAAACTAAGGGAATTTTTTTCTGGTTGCAGTTCATTACAAAGCGTGCGGTCTTATCCGCGGAATCGGAATAGATAACGCCACCAATCTGCATTTCCCCTTTTTTACTTTTTACTATTTTACGCTGGTTAGCTACAATACCCACTGCCCAACCTTCTACCCGGGCTAATCCGCAGAGGATTGATTTACCATACTCAGCTTTATATTCTTCAAAATCGGAGTTATCTACCAACCGCTCAATGATGTCGTGCATATCATACGGCTTCTCCCTCGATTCAGGAATAATTCCATAAATTTCTTTAGGGTCATGCGCAGGTATTTTAGCTTCCACCCGGTCATATCCTGCAACATCATATTTGCCTATTTTATCAAATATATTTCTTATTTTATCGAGACAGTCTTTGTCGTCCTTGCATTTATAATCTGTAATGCCCGATATTTCGCTTTGGGTGGTGGCTCCGCCTAATGTTTCATTATCAATATCCTCTCCGATAGCAGCTTTCACCAGGTATGAGCCTGCCAAAAAGATAGTACCTGTTTTATTCACTATAAGTGCTTCATCGCTCATAATGGGGAGGTAAGCGCCCCCTGCAACACAACTACCCATAATAGCTGCCATCTGCACTATACCTAATGAGGACATCACCGCGTTGTTGCGGAATATCCTGCCGAAATGTTCCTTATCTGGGAAAACTTCGTCTTGCATAGGAAGAAACACCCCTGCACTATCAACAAGGTAAATGATAGGGAGGCGGTTTTCCATGGAAATTTCCTGCGCACGTAAATTCTTCTTTGCCGTTATCGGAAACCAAGCCCCTGCTTTCACGGTGGCATCATTGGCGACCACTATACATTGCCGTCCGCTTACATAGCCTATTACAACTACGACTCCACCGCTTGGGCATCCACCCACATCTTCATACATCTCATCAGCCGTAAATGTGCCTATCTCTATCCGTTGCGTATGGGCATCCAGCAGGTAGTCTATGCGTTCCCTTGCCGTTAGCTTACCCAATGTATGCTGTGCTTCTATTTTCTTTTTTCCTCCCCCTTCAAAAACTTTGGTTGTCTTCAGTTCCAATTTAGACATCAGCATCCTCATAGTATCTTCCCGCTTATTAAATTCCATTTCTTTTGCCATTGTCTATAGTAATATTCGATGTTAAATGTTAGATAAAAGAAAACAAATATACAGACTTATCCTAATCTAATACCTTATGATAAATGCCCATTGCCGGAATGGTAAGATAAAAGTAACGTATAGAGAATAGTGGCGTTTCGCGAAAGGCGAAACGCCACTATTCAGAAAGCCCGGATACGCGATGTATAGTTTTTACAATTAAAAAGTCCTGAAAGTTGCAGCTTAATGCTAAACCTACCATATATTTCTATACTAATAGCATTTCTATGGGTTAATATTACGTCGCTTTTTTTCGTTAAAGTATTTATATCCCACACCTGCTGTAGTTGCTCCTGCTATGGGAGCCACATACAATAACCAAAGTTGCTGAATCGCTTCTCCTCTCACAAAAATTGCCTGGCTTGTGCTGCGGGCAGGGTTCACAGAGGTGTTGGTTACCGGAATGCTGATGAGGTGAATAAGGGTCAATCCCAATAGCCCGATTCCGACTTGGGGAAATGCAGCAGCCAATACATCACTTCCGCATCCGCGCAAAGCAAGCCATAAGGTTTCAATAAATTCAGCAACGTATTTTTTCATGAGTTTTAATTTAGACAACAACAGTAGTATTCTTTTGTAACCTGTAGATTAATTATAATGGAATAGAATTGAGTTGGGGAAACCTTAGAATAAAAAAAGTCCCGCAAGTTGCGGGACCCTTTTTCCATTAAACAACAAAATCTATTGTAACTTTTATCCGCACTTGGTGTGTCCGCAACTGGTGCATTTCAGGCAACCTTCTTCATAAATGAGACCACCTTCATCTCCGCATTGGGGCAGCGCCTGTCTTTGCCTTTGGTTCCGTTGGGTATATATTTCTTCAATGCTCTTTCTACGCCTGCTTTCCAGGTATTGATAGATTCATCGTAGAGGCTAAGGTTACCAATAAGGTCAACCACTTGCGGAATAGGCATTCCATGACGAAGCACACCGGAAATAAGTTTGGCATAATTCCAGAATTCCTTATCAAATAAGCGGGATAGCCCTTCGATAGTTACACTATAGCCGTCTTTATCGGTATAAGCGGAAATCGTAACGTTTTTTTCCGTCAGAGCTTTTACTCTTAATAACCAGTCCATCTTTCAACCCAGTTGGAAGGTTAAATACATCTTCTGCTTTACCGGTAAATATTTCATAAGGTTTATCGTTAAGTATACCAACCACAGCTATCCATTTTTCCGTTCCGTTCATAAAACGGATAACATCGGCTTTTAGTTCTTTTGGGCGTTTTGGCGCATGTGTTTCCAATAATTTGAGTAGCTGCCGTTTTCTTAGGTTTCTCATCATTAGAAACCAATACACCACTCCTTGAACCATCACGATATACAGTAATACCTTTCAAGCCATGTTTCCACGCTTCCACATAAATTTCTCCTACTTTTTCAATAGGTACATCATTAGGCAGATTGATAGTGGAGCTAATAGAGTGGGTAGTATATTTTTGAACAAGAGATTGCAATTCAACCCGTTTAATCCAGTCAATTTCAGGGGCGGTTGAGCCATAGTAAGGGCATTGGGTAATATCTGTTTTGCCGGTTATATCCATCCATGTTTTCACTTTTGGGTGATAGACAATAAACTCCTGCCATTTGTCGCCCATTTTATCTACAAAGTCTATCGGTAGCATCTTTGTCGTTCGGATTTATTTTTCTTCTTCTTTTATAGGAGAGAAGATAAACAGGCTCTAAGCCCGAAGATGTTTGTGCAAGAATACTAAGGCTACCTGTAGGCGCTACCGTGCTGATAGATATATTTCTTCTGCCGAACTTCATCATGCGCTTATAAACTTCGGGCATTTCTTTTTGGAGCATTTGAACAAATTCAGAAGTATTTTCAATTTTTTCATCAAAGTCTTCAAAGCTGCCGCGTTCAATTGCCATATCAATGGAACTGGTAAATTCTGCCTCGCATTTGGTGTGCATAATTTTTTCCACTTCCGCCATAGCCTCGGCTGAATCAAACTGCATATTTAAAGCAGCCATAGCATCGCCCAGTGCTGTAAATCCAAGACCGGTTCTTCTTCCTTTCTTTCCGGCATTCTGTAATAGTTTCCAGGTATTTAGTTCAATTTGCTTAATTTCAGTAGGGTTCTTTATCGCTTTCACTTTAGCCAATATCTTTTCTATGGATTCCAGTTCCAAATCAACCAGGTCATCCATCAGGCGTTGCGATTCATAGGTAACCTCATAGAATTTTTTGATAGTTGAAACGAGGCCTCTTTGGTAAAGGGCTTATCCACAAAAGTATAAAGGTTCATGGCAATAAGTCTGCAACTATCACCACCTTGCATGGCTATTTCGGAGCAAGGGTTGGTAGATACATTTTTAAAACCCGGATATACCGATGAAGTGGAATATTTATGTTGCCTGTCCCAGAAAATCAATCCCGGTTCAGCGCTTTGGTGAGCACATTTAATAATGGTGTTCCACAAATCGCGGGCTTTTACCGTCTTGGTAATTTCAGGTTTTGATAGATTCGATAGGGAAACGGTGAGTATATTCTTTATCATTCTACCACAGCATCCATAAATTCATCGGACAAACGAACTGAAATATTAGCTCCGGTTACTTTGCTCAGGTCTTGTTTAATGGTTACAAATTGTTCAACATCAGGATGGGCAATATCAATGGTTATCATCAATGCGCCACGTCTGCCGTTTTGGGCAACCTCGCGGGTGGTGTTGGAGAAACTTTCCATAAAAGAAACCGCTCCGGTAGTTGTTCCTGCTGCATTATTTACTATGCATCCCGCAGGGCGAAGGGTGGAAATATCAATACCTACACCGCAACGTCTTTTAAAGAGTTGGGTTAATTGCTGGTCGGTGTACATTACTCCTCCGTAAGAATCATATATTTCCGGCAATACAACACAATTGGAAAGGGATGCAATGACATGCTTATTGCCAAGCCCAAACATCACACTTCCTTGCGGAATTACATATTTAAAATCTTTAAACAGTTCAAATATTTTTTCTTCGGAAAGGAGTTCCCTTTTCTGTCCGTATTCAGAAAGGTGCGCAAATGAGCCATTCATAGCTGACATTTCAGCATATTCTTTTTCTTTGCGGGCAAATTCATGCGCCATACGGCGGTGCATATCATCGGGAGTTTTTTCCAATACATTGCCGTTTTTATCGCGCAATGCATATTTATTCACCCAGGTGGATGCGGCGAGTTCATCTCCGCCGAAATATTTGGCGGATGCTTTCTTTATTTCTTCTGGAGTCAAGCATTAGTTTTTGGTTTGTTTAGGGTATTCTGTTTCATATCGGGAAAAAGTTTAGTGTCAGATTGTTAGTTTTTGATTTTTTTTGAAATCGTAACTGCAAATCTATATTCTCCACTTTTTTATCGACGGGTATATGCTGTATAGTTTTTAACACCTTTATTAACAAAATCTTTAAAACCCTTGTCAATAAAGGGTTTCAGAGTTATCACGATTTTTCAACATCATTGATTGTTCATAATTAATAGCTCAATATCATTATAAGGAATATTATAAGTTTCGCCCAAATATTTACTGGTTAGTATTCCCCTATAAAGATACACACCATTCCTTAAATACATATCCTTTTTTATTAGTTTTTCAAACCCGCCTACATCACCCGCTTTTTGCAATACCGGGGTGAAAATATTACTAAAGGCTATGGAGGCAGTCCTTGAAACGCGGGAAGCAATATTAGGAACGCAATAGTGTGTTACCCCATGTTTTCGGAATACCGGTTCAGAGTGATTTGTTACGTGGGAAGTTTCAAAACAACCTCCCTGGTCAATACTTACATCCACAATTACAGAGCCTACCTTCATATCGCTTACCATTTGCTCCGTTACCACCATAGGGGTAATGCCGGCTTCGGCACGGATAGCGCCGATAGCTACATCGGCAGTTTTTAAGTGTCGTCCGAGTACGCGAGGACGAATAGTAGAGGTAAATATCCTCGTGCCAAGCATTACTTGTAGCCTTCTTAGCCTGTAAATGGAATTATCAAATACTTTCACAATAGCTCCACGTCCGAGTGCAGCCCGGGCTGCAAATTCTCCTACTGTTCCGGCACCAAGAATAACCACTTCGGTAGGCGCTATACCCGAAACACCGCCCATAATAAGCCCCGGACCATTATGTACATTACTAAGATATTCTTCAGCTATGGAGATAGATGTTCCGCCTACAATCTCACTCATAGAGCGAATTACAGGGAAAATACCCGCTTCATCGCGCAAGGAATCAAAAGCTATGGCATTTATCTTTTTCTCCATCAGGTATTTCAAGAAGTCTTTAGGCTGAACAGAGAGCTGCAAAGCAGAAATAAGCGTTTGCCCCGGATGCATCATTTCTATTTCCTTTATCTGTGGAGGAGTAACCTTCAGAATAACATCTGCTTTATAAACTTCATTTGCATTATAAGCAATCTGGCAGCCTGCTTCGCTGAAATCGGTATCTTCAAAATGGGCATTCTTTCCCGGCATTGGTTTCTATCAATACTCTGTGTCCCAAATTGATAAGCAAGGCAGCATCGTCAGGTACCATTGCTATGCGGTTTTCCTGGAACGATATTTCCTTGGGAATACCAATTGTCAGGCTGCCTTTTTTATGCCCTACTTCCAGCATCTCTTCCTGGGTAGCCAAAGCTCCTTTGGTTAAGGTTCGTAAAACTTCCTTGTAAGTACTCATTTTTCCATTCGTGTTAGGGGGGTTAGAATAGACGTTTTAAACAGGGTATTGCTTTGTCAAACAGGGTGTAGTTCCAAACCCCTAAAAGGGCCTTGATAGCGTAACTGACTTTTAAAGCCCATTCAGGGGTTTGGTGCTGACGGGAACCCTGTATTTTACTTCGATATTCAATATTCATTATTCGATATTCATTATTCTGTTACCTGTATTTCCCTGTTCTCATTCTTTACCTCTATTTTTATCTCCACCGTATCTTGCGGCACAAGCCCCGGTATTTTTTCAGGCCATTCTATAAAACAGTAGTTGCCTGAGTAAAAATATTCTTCGTATCCTATATCATAAGCCTCTCTTACATCTTTTATACGGTAAAAGTCGAAATGATAGACTACAGACCCGTCGGCGCATTCGTATTCGTTCACCAATGAAAAGGTAGGGCTGCTTATTCCGTTTTTTACCCCTAAGACCTTACAAATATACTTAATAAAGGTGGTTTTTCCGCTTCCTAACTCACCTGAAAATATGAACACCCGCTTGTTCTTAAACTCCTCTATGAAAAGCTGTGCAGCTTTCTCTAATTCCTCCTCCTTTTGAATGGTACTGAACAACCTCATTATGACTCTGATTAATAACTTCTTTTGAAGCCTCAAAGTTAGTCATTTTAGGTGATAACAAGAGAATTATTGAAGTTAATTTGGGTTTGAATATTGGATAGATTCCACCTGACTATCTGGTTTTTTTTTGTAACGTTTCAGGAAATATCTTTCGGTGATTCTTTTTATAGGAATGCTCACCAAAACAATAATATATGCGTATTTGAAAACATTTATGGTATAGAACGATGCAATAAAAATTATTGAAAATATCACTATTACGTTCACATTATTAATTACAAATTTGATTCGCTCTTTTATTGGTATTTCATAGGTATGGTTTTTGTGAATAACAAAAACCAATACAAAGAATGCGAGCATGGTAAGTAAAATTAATATTTGATTTAATGAATATACCTGGAAAGCAAGCACAAACACAGTTCCAGAAAAAACACTGCTTTGAGCCACAAAGGAAGTGGTGAAAGGTAAAAAGATTATCGGGAGTAACATGGCTATATTCATAATTACAATGCGTGAGTTGTAGTTGTGAATGTATTTGAAGAAAAAATGGTGGCGCATCCAATATAGGCTGATGAGTACAAAGCTCAAGAGAAAAGCGAACAGGTTGGGCCAATAACCAATAAGCTGGTCACATACACTCTGATAGGTACTGTCTTTGGTTAAAGGAGGGACTTTAAAATCAATAATCAGCAGCGTAAGTGCAACGGCAAAAATGGCATCACTGAAAAAGGCCAGCCTTTCTACCTGGAAATCCTGTTTGGGGTGTTTTGTACCTTCCATGAGATACAAAACTAACTAATTAGATGAGTTAGATTGCCACAGGTTCACAGATTAAAAGCAGAAGTTGAATGGGCAATCTGTGAGTCTGTGGCAATATTCTGTCTATTATTTAGGTGACAGATTAATAAAAGGAATAATCATTTCCTCCAGCGAAATACCCCCGTGCTGGAAAGTATTTCTATAGTAGCTCACATAATAGTTAAAATTATTGGGGTAGGCAAAAAATCTATTCTCTTTTATAAAGAGAAATATACTGCTCACATGCTGACGTGGGAGGAAAGCATCTGCCGGATTCCGAAGCATAAATACATCTTTTGCCTGGTAGGTAAGGCTTTTACCTTGTTTATAACGCAGGTTGGTGGTAGTATTTTTATCTCCAATTACTTTAGAAGGCTCATTAACCTTAATAGTCCCGTGGTCTGTGGTTATAATGAGCTTGCCGTTTATGGCCTTTATCTGCCTTATAATTTCCCGTAGAGGGGAGTGGTTGAACCATGACAATGTAAGGGAGCGGTAAGCGGAATCGTCGCTGGCAAGTTCCCGTATTACTTCCATTTCGGTGCGTGCGTGCGATAGGGTATCTACAAAGTTATAAACTATTGCATTTAATTTGTTTGATGCAAGGCTGTGGATATTGTCTGCCAACCTTTTGCCGGCTTCGAAATTGGTGATTTTATTATAGGAAAATTTGATGTCCTTTCCCATACGTCTTAGTAACCCTTCTAAAAAATCTTGCTCATATAGGTTTTTCCCACCTTCATCTTCATCATTCTGCCATTTGCCGGGATACATCTTCTCTATTTCCGAAGGCATTAACCCTGCAAACAAGGCATTACGGGCATATTGGGTACAGGTAGGCAGTATGGCGAAATACATTTCTTCTTTATCTACCTTAAAGTCTTCCTCTATAACTGGTTGAAGGAGTTTCCATTGATCAAAGCGAAGGTTATCTATCACCACTAAAAATACGGGCTGACTTTCCTTTTCTACGTTAGGCAATACTTTATTGCGTAGAAGGGTATGCGACATGGTAGGTACATCCTTGCTTTTCCCATTGAACCAGTTTACGTACGATTTTTCAATAAATTTAGAGAACAAGGTATTGGCTTCAGACTTTTGCATGGCGAGTATCTCTTTCATGCTTTGGTCTGATGATTTTTCCAGTTCCAGTTCCCAAAAAACCAGCTTTTTATATACCTCTTCCCATTCCTTAATGCTAAGGTTATCGGACAGAGACATGCTGATATTGCGGAAGTCCTGCTGATAGTTGCTCATGGTCTTTTCACTGATAAGCCTGTTTTTATCAATATTTTTCTTGATGGAAAGCAATATCTGCCCCGGGTTTACCGGCTTTATCAGGTAATCGGAAATTTGCGAGCCTATGGCATTATCCATAATAGCTTCTTCCTCGCTTTTTGTTATCATTATAACAGGAACACTCCGGTTGAGGTTTTTAATTTTTCCAAGCGTTTCCAAGCCGGACAGCCCTGGCATGTTCTCATCGAGGAACACCAAATCGAAAGTGGCTTTGGAGAACTCATCTACCGCATCGTTTCCATTGGTAACGGTCTTTACATTAAAGCCTTTATCGGAAAGGTAAAGCAGGTGGGGCTTGAGGAGGTCTATCTCATCGTCTGCCCAAAGAATACTGATTTTGTCCATGTAGGTTAGGGTATTTGAGAACATTAGGAAATAACAAATTTAAGAATTAAGATTTGAGATTTAAGAATTGATTGTTGTCTTCAACTCTCTCTTTTCAAACTCAACGCTTAGTAAATCTGTCTAATATCTCTTTTGGGTGTTTATTGCTCCCCGATTATCTTAACGAGGATGTGCAAATATAGTTTCATTATTTGACATGAGGGTAGGGGTGCTGTGAAAAGATGTTAAAAGCGACCCTTACCTTACTTGTCCGCCATAGTTTTAACGACGGAGGGACTTCCCCACCCGGCTCCACTAAAATTACGGCGGACGAAGAGTGGGGAAGGCGTTATTTGTGCGTCTTAAATAGTCAGGGTCTGAAGTCGGTTTTTGCAGTCTCTCTCCCTTGAGGGATTGTGTTGGGGGTGTCGAGGCGTTTCGCCGAAGGCGAAACGCCTCGATACTAATATTTTGCCGGGTACTAAAGAAACTGCATAAAACGGCATAAATTCCCCTATCTAAATGGCTGATTGTCTGCGTTTTTCTGGAGTGCTGTGTCCCTATTGGGTTTCAGAGGTTATTTTATATTGACTAATTAAAGTAAAAAGTTAAACTAAATATTAAATAAATTGCTGTTGAGTTTTTGTGAGAGCGAGGCGTTTCGCCTTCGGCGAAACGCCTCGTCTCTTACCCTAGAATAAAATTTGTCATTCTGAACGGAGTGAAGAATCTTTATGGTTAATACCTATCTGATTACCCTAACCTTATATGTTCTATTTAGGTATTCTGATTGATTTTCTAATTCTGGAAACAGAGTATACTCTTATTAATATTAAGTAAATCGAGGTGCTTTCTGAAAGTAGCTTTATCACCTGCATCTACAGCATAAATGCGATCAATCCAGTCCTGCTTTATTTCAGAACACTTGCGTTTCGAATATTTATAAATTGTCTCCACTTCTTTTGTTTTCTTATCTTTTTTTTTAACTTCTCTTACTACTTCTTTTGAAACTCCGAATAATAAAAAAGAACCGCTCTGGCGAAGTATTCGGTTATTATTCAACTTTACTTTCACAGGGATTACCCTAGTTATGTCATTTGCATTTTCATTAATTAACTCATCTGAATAGTAGGGTTTTTCTTCTCTGATTTCATGGATAAGGTAACTAAAATTACTGTCTCTATTCGCTTTAACTATACTTAATTTCGCAAGATTAGCAATTAGACTAACTTTATCACTATCATAGTAACAAATCTCACTTTTGGGAATTTTAAAAACGGTTACAGAACCGTTGCATGGTATCTTCTTCTTATTATTATTTTTTTTCTTTTCTGATGCAAAATAAAGTGCAACAATTGGGTTTGAAGAAATGTCTAATAATCTTGTCGGAATACCATAATGCTGCATTTTTACTAACTTTTCTAGCGCTGTTTTTTCATTTATAAAATCATCTGGTGCACGCCGAATTATTTCTCTAAAAAATGTATCTTCATAAGCGATTTTACGATGTTTATATAAACTTGGCATATGTAGTTGTGAATCATCTGCTTGCCCACGATAAAAATATTCGAATCCTTTCTCAGGTTCTTCTGAGATAAGGTTTTGTATAAAAGTAGCAATACTATTCTCTGTCGTTTTCTTAGACACAATAAAAAATTATGCAGACTAAATTCTTAACCATTTATCGTTGAACTTTTCCCTGAATTCCTCTAACAACTCCTCAAACCTAATAAAGCCTTCTTTCTTCATTTGTCCTGCAAATTTAATGCTTCTATCAGTCCCCGATACAGCTGACCAATAGTAGTGAATTATACCTATGGCATCCCTTTCCTGCAAGCGCATCATAGTGTAACGGATTCCCCTTTTTAATTCATCAGAAGCAAAGGTCGAATCAAGTATTGGTTGAAACACATTTAAATTTAAGTATTCCAATACCTCTTCTTTTTTGGAATCCATATTAAGAATTATTTTGTTCAATATGTTTAATTTTAGCAGTTAAGCTTCCATCCAATCTCTCAAGTACTGCCTTCAATGCCCGAACTCTATTCTGTAAAGAACGTAGTTTAATACTTTCATCTGTTTTAGTAATGATTTCACTTACAAAGTACGTTCCCAATCCTGCCATATACTCATTGTAATTAGAATCGATTTCATTAAAATAGTTTTCAATTGCATCTTTTAAGTCATTATTATTCATACCAAATTTATTTATGTGGTTATTATATACTGCAAATTTAGTTACTTTAATTTCTATATACACATCATTAGGTAAATTGTTTGAAACTATTCTATCTATCAAAACCACTCAAGGATTCCTCCTTTTCCCTACCTTTGTTTATCCCCATCTCTAAACCCTATGGCATATAACGAAACCCTCACCAACCACCTCCGCAAAGCCCTTGCTGATATACCTAATTTAGAGGAACTGAAAATGTTTCGCGGAGTAACCTTTATGCTCAATGGCAAAGTGTGTATGAGTGTGGGCGATGATGAAATAATGTACCGCATAGACTCTGCCATGCACGATGAGCTATTGAAACGAAAGGGCACCAGCACCATGAAAATGAGTACCGGGCGGGAATACAAAGGATATAGCCATCAAGTTTTTTATTAGTTGTTGTTAACGGGGTTATTAATTGGAGCAAGTGAAAGGGATTTGCACAACACTACGCAAACCTTACTCCCGAAAAGAGCAATAAGCCTGTTAAGGTTAAAAAATCTATCGTAAGTTTTAGTTTTTTCTCACCACTTAACCATCACATCTCACTTGTCTGCTTCTCCTGTGGCTTACCATCCTGGTATTTAGACGGGCATTTCATCAGAACGTCTTTGGCTTTAAACTCATTATTGCCATTGGCAGTACCTATTACTACAATTTGTTCTGAATGTTCAAAATCATCGGGCTTGGGTTTTTCGAGCATTACTTTATGTTCTGTGCCTTCGCGGTCAACAAGGTAAAATGTAAAAAGGTTGACATTTAAATGTGCATCATATAAAAATGGTTTGTTCTTATCTAATTTACCTACTACATGATAAACCCTGGTAGGATGATTATCTGCTTCTTTAAAGGAGGCATAGGTGCTATTACTGGAGAGTGAGGTCATAATCACTCCAAAGGCAATGGCAATTACAAGTATAGCTATGATATGTATCTTTTTCATATTTGATGATTAGAACGCAGATGACGCTGATTATTTATGGGTATAATGATGATTATAATACTATGTTCAATATACTATTTAATTAGAATGCAGATGACGCAGAGTGTTTATGATTTGTTAAGATTTTTATTCGCAAAAACTTTTCCTTTAAATTCAGGTTCTTTTCCAAAATTTAATAACAACCCAGCTTCAATATCCGTTGCCTTCAAATAATTTATTAATTGGTATTCATGTTCTTCGCAAAGTGAATCAGCAGCTTTTAGTCCAATAATTACACTATCATTTATTATTAAATCAGCATCCAAGAGTATTATAAACTTTATAATATGCCTTGATTATCATTTCTGTTATATCAGTATGTATGTAATTATCAGTATTCATCTTAATCAATCAGCGTCATCTGCGTTCCATTGTTATTTCTTTTCTTTCATATTCTTTTCCATGCGCGATACCTTCCTGTCAATACTAATAAGGTATGCCAGCAGTCCAAACAGAATAATAACCAAAACCCCAACGACTACATAAATTTTGCCGTTGCTTTTCATTCCTTCAGCCATTTCCACCGGGGCGGAGGTGGCTGCTGTTTGCGCCTGTGCAAAGATACTGCAAAGTAAAAACATGAAAGGGAGTAAAAACTTGTGCTTTGTCATATAAAATGTCTTACTGATTATGAATATATCGTTTAATGCGTTCCGTTCTTACATTTATGGAGGCTATCCACCAGCAAAGCATCAGCCAGCCAATAATAGCAGGATAGAATACCAGTCTCATGTGACTATCTAAATCATATTGGTTGAAGCCCGGATTGCCACCATTACCGGGATGCAGGGAATCAACACCGCTCAGGCGCGGATAAATCATCACAAAAACGATCATCATTACATAAGCGAATATATTATACACTGCAGAAATACGAGCCCTCTTCTGTTCGTCGTCCATAGCATTGCGAAGTACCACGTATGCAAAGTAGCTGAGCAGGGCTATGGCAGCGCCGTTCAGCTTAGGGTCATTAGTCCACCAGGCACCCCAGGTATATCTTGCCCATAGCGAGCCTGTTCCCAATCCCAGTACTCCGAAAACGAGACCGGTATAGCCACATTGGGAGGCAATAATATCATAGTCTTCATTTGGTTTGTTAAGATATTTCAGGCTATAATATAAAGACACCGTAAAGATAAACATCATGGCAAACCACATACATACATGGAAATAGAGATTGCGTATGGTTTCATGCAGTATATCAAGAGCAGGAACAGGCATCAGGAACCCCGCTATCACTGTATAGGTCAGGCAGACTACACATACATATTTCCACCAGGATGAGTTCATAAAGGGAAAAGGTGAAAGGTGAAAGGTGAAAGTTTATAAAGGGAAAAGTTCATAAAGTTTTAATAAGTCCGGAGAGGATTTTTTGTATTTCTTGTGATAAGCTGTATAATTTGTTAAAAGTGCTTTCTGATATTGTATTTAATTCTTTTACAAGGTATAGTATGTAGCGTACTTCATCACACAAGCCTTTTGCAATGTAAAGAAACTGTTTAAATTCATTGTTGGTTTCCTTTCAAAACCTTCGGCAATATTATTCATTACCGATACTCCGGCGCGCTGTATTTGGTCCTTTAATCCAAAATCTTTACTATCTCTAAAGGTAGTATAAATCAAAATGGTCATTTCCTTTGCTTTTTGCCATGCAATAATATCCTCAAACTTCTCTATCCCCATATTTTACAAGCTATCTTCTTTCTCTTTTCCCCTTTACAAACTTTTTCCTTTCTCCTTTACAAACTTTTTCCTTTTACCTGAACTCAGTCGCGCCAAAGATAGGGAAATAATACATAACACAGGGCTGCTATAATGGCATCTAAAGCAAGCAAAGCGCCTATATAACCCCCATAATTACTGCTATCTGCACCGGGCAGGCTTATGTCTGAAAGATGCTGGGCTGTAATAAGTAAAGGCACCAGCAATGGAAAGCTGATAATAGCCATAAGTGTAAATCCACCCCCGCCTTTTGAAGCAATGGAAAATGACATGGTAAGCAGGGAAGAAATACCCCAAACGGTGAGTAAAAGTGCGGCAAGGAAGAGGGCGAGATTGGTATCACCAAAGCCAACAAAAAAGCTAAAGCATATAAAGGCTAACAGGCTTACGGAAAGAAGAAATACTCCGTTATAAAGCAGGCGAGCCAATATAAACCGGGTCGGCGAAACAAGGGTGTATATGTAAAACATTTCACTCTCTCTGCCGGCAAAACTGCCGGAAGTGGCAAACATGGATATGAAAATGATTAAGAGCCAAAATACGGCATTGTGGGTAGAGGTGTCTGTATTACCCTGCAAGCCGAGATAAGTAATATACACCGTGCTGCCAATATAAAGCATTATAGCAAGCCAGGCTTTGCGGCTGCGTAGCTCATGGCGTAGCTCTCTTTGCATTATGGCAAGCACTTGTTTCATTTGGGCAAAGGTAGGAAGAAATGAAAAGGTGCAAATATTTCAAATGCCACAGGCTTCATCCGCCAGTTGGCGGAATACGAAACAGCCTACAAAGTTTACTAAGGTTAATTAACCCCGCATGTTTTGCCTCTCATTCTAACTTTGGGTCCTTTGAGTGAACTATCTTTAAATACAAAAGGTTTCACGCAAAGTGCGCTAAGAAACAGCCCGCAAAGTTCGCCAAGTTAAAATTTTTCTCTGTAAGAATTTCGTTTTGATTTAATTCTGAATACCATTACACAGAGTTTCACTAAGAAACAGCACCAGGGGTTTGCAAAGTAAGAACCCAGGTCTGTTTCTCCCAAAGAAATGCTACTTTTGACTTTAGCCATGAGAAAAAAACGAATAATAGTAAGTACAATTTTTTTTAGTGTGATAGTGCTTGCTGCCACTGCCCAGCAAGGATTTACCAACAAAGCCGAAGCAACCAACACCAGGAAAGATGGACAGAAAGAAGGTAAGTGGCTTGAGTACCTGGGCGATGGTGAGTTTTTTACCGATGATATCTCCGCACCCTTTTACCGCCTTACCATTTATAAGGATGATTTACCAGATGGCATGGTAAGGGTATATAGGAAAAACGGCATGATAATGCGAGAAATCCCTTATATAAATGGTAAACTAAATGGGGTAGAAAAAAGCTATTATGAGAGTGGAGGGATTTATATAGAGACCTCTTACGTGAATGATACCACAGACGGTATGGAAAAGAACTATTTTGAGGATGGGAAGGTAAGCCGGGAAATTCCTTACTCTCATGGGAAAGTCAACGGAATATACAAAGGATATTTTGAAAGCGGTCAGCTGGTAATTTTTAAACCGTACAAGAATGGGCAGGCCAATGGAACGGAAAGGGACTATTTTCAGTCGGGAGATGTATTTGCAATAGCCCATTACACTAATGGCATTCAGGATAGCCTGGCAGTAGAATATTATGAAAGCGGCAAAACGAAGGCCGAAATCCCTTTTTCTAACAATGAAAAAAATGGAGTAGGGAAAACATTTTACGAAGGAGGGCAGCTATCTGTTGAAACCCCTTATATAGATGATACTATTAATGGGGTGATGAAAGAATATACCCTCGGAGGCTGGCTTCAAAATGATATTCCTTATGTGAGCGGTAAAAAAAATGGGACTGCAAAGGAATATTATGAAGATGGGAACCTGAAGACAGAAACCCCATATACAGATGATGTGGTGGTGGATGTTGTAAAAGATTACTATGAAGATGGTAAGCTACTTGGTGAAACACCTTATGTAAGCGGTAAAAAAAATGGAATGAAAAGAGAATATTACGAGGATGGAAGACTGAAGAGTGAAACGCCCTTTACAGATGACCAGGCTGGAGATACCATTAGCTACGACGAAAACGAAAGGGAGATAAAGAAGTAATGAATAGTACCATTCCTAATTAGTTTTGCCTTGTGAAAAAGATAATAGCAGGCGCAGGGGTTTTAATTGTCATTGGGTTGTTTATTGTTTACAGGCTGTTTTTTTCAGCCAGTGTAAAACTTGAAGAGAAGTCCAAACTCATTTACATACATACCGGGTGGAACTTTAAGCAAGTGGGGCAAATGCTAAAGGAGAAACATATTGTTAGCCGTCCGCTTGGCTTCAAATTGTTTGCCAGGTATAAAAACTATGGTAAAGCTATAAAGCCCGGTCGTTACAGGGTACTGAATGGTATGAGCAATGCCCAACTGGTAAATATGCTATTGGAAGGGAAGCAGGAAGAAGAAAGCATAAGCCTGCATAATGTTATTGTTAAAGGTGACCTGGCAGGTATTATAGGCTCTAAAATGGAATCGGATTCAGCAAGGGTGATGGAGAACCTTAATGATTCAGAATTTTTAAAACAATTCGGTGTGAACCCCACTAACGTATTAGCTGTATTTATTCCCGGAACCTATAAGATATACTGGACTGATTCCCCTGAAAAGTTTATTACTCAAATGGACTCGAACTATAAAAGTTTCTGGACAAAAGAAAACCGGGCAAAGGCAGCATCTGCGGGGCTTAGTCCTATGCAAGTAACAATATTAGCCTCTATAGTTCAGGCAGAACAAAGTCTGTATATGGACGAAAAGCCCATAATTGCCGGACTATATATAAACAGGCTAAAACGTGGAATACCCCTGCAAAGTGACCCTACCCTTGTTTATGCAAGGGGAGATTTTTCAATACGAAGGGTACGGGAAGGGGATAAAGAGATAGAGTCACCATATAACACCTATCTTCATGAAGGGTTGCCACCAGGACCTATTAACATGCCCGAACCATCTTCTTTAGATGCAGTATTAAACTATAACATAAATGATTACCTCTATATGTGTGCCGAAGCTGACGGTTCGGGCAGGCACCACTTTAGCAAGACATTGGAGGAACAGAACAAATATGCTGCGAAATACCGGCAGTATTTAAACAAAAGGAAGATTGAGAGGTAACTATCCACTATAACAAGCAAAACCGCCCCTCCTAAAAGGAGAAAGAGATGGGGGAGGAGGTAGGTTGTAAAAGATATTGCAGCTGAATTATCGGGTTCATCATTCTCTAAATTTAATATTGATTATATATTGCAGATATAAAAAATAAGTATATTTGCCTTTGAAATAATATAAAAAAATATTCCCCGTGAAAATAACCACTAAGTTTTTTATTAGTAGCAGTATAGTGGGTTTGTTAATAGGAGCTACTCAAAGAGGTTTTGCCCAACACTATGCTAACCTCACTCCGGAAAGTAATAATAACCCTATAAAGGTAAAAAAAGCCATCGTAAGTTTTGGTTTTTTTTCGCCGCTCAATCATCACATCTCTTTCGGGTTTGATAAATTGGTTGGCACAAACCTTATATTATCCACACAAGCCGGCATTATAGGTCCCGGAATTACCCAAAACTCTAATTCATCAGGCGGAGGGTTCATAGAGGCAGGCCCAAAATTATTTTTTTCTCCCGATTGGTTGATGGATGGGATGCACCGTTACAATGCCATGCAAGGGGGATATTTTAAACCGGAAATTGCCATTTCGGTATTTTCGCAGGCAGACCAAACTTATTCATACACTAATTATAATTACACCTCTCAAACTAATAATCAAACTTACACGGGTTTAGCCCTCATACTTAACTTTGGGAAACAATGGATTTTTGCCAATTCATTCGCATTAGATATGTACGTGGGGGTAGGATACAGTCTTAGTTCACTTACTTCAGGGTCTAACGTCCCAAATAACGCCTCTGAAACTCCTACTAATTATTTTTGTTACCTGACTTCAGGATCCGGTTTCCCATTGGCTTTTTCAGCCGGAATAAATTTAGGTGTTCCGTTTTAACTTCATTTCTTGTTAACAGGTATTTTCAAATTATTCTTGAGGTTCAGCCTTGCAAGGTTATTTAATTTAACATCACCTGATGAATCAAACAGCCCCCCGGCATAAAGCTCATTATTATAAACGGCAAGTGTCCTAATTCTACCGTTAAATCTATTTTTCCCATGAAATATAAGCCCTTCCGCCACGGCTGACCAATTTTTCCCATCCCATACTGCTATATTTAGAGCCGGTTTTCCTCCGGCGCTGTCAAATTCACCACCTGCATATAGTTTACCATTGAACTCTATTAATGTATTAACTCTGCCTTTTATACCTAACCCTAAAGGAGACCAGGTTGTGTCATTCCATTTTGCAATATTATATATCCGCTTACCACCTATACTATCAAAATATCCGCCTGCATAAAGTTCTCCATTATACACCCCCAAAGTGTTTATTTTATAATCGTGAATATACCCATCTACCTGAAAGTCATTACCTTTATTAATTCCTTGGCTAACTCTTTCAAATTTCTTACCATTCCAGCAGACAATACTCTCCATATATTTTCCATCTACATTATTAAATTGTCCACCCATATATAGCTTATCTCTATATACCATCAACGCAAATATCATTCCATAAACCCCTGCCCCCTTAGTCCATCGCTCATTGCCTGTGTTTCCTTCACCAACTTTAAGCCATTTTGTACCATCCCATCTGGCAATGGAATTAGCATCTGTCCCTCCTGCTTTACTAAACCCACCACCCGCATACAAATCTCCCCGGTAAACACACAATGAAAATACCTTCCTTTTTGCTTCACAAACATTACACCCATCTATTCCTCCGGCCATGTCATTCCAACTATCAATACTATCCTTCCAAAGAACTATGTTTGAATAGCTTTTACTATTTCGATTTTTTTTATTGAACCCACCACCCATACATAATTCATCTTTATATTCTGTTAATGTGCTAATTATTGAATCCAACCCTTTTCCTACCATATCTATCTTTTTCCCATTCCAGCAGGCAAGATTATTCAGTATCATCTTGCTTGAAGATAGGAATCTTCCACCGATGTAAAGTTTTCCGTGAAAAGCATACATAGTTTGAACCGGGTCATCAATATTATTAAAACGATCTGCACCTCCTCCAACAGCCTCCCAGCTTTGCGCATTTGAGTTAATATATATACCCATGAAGAGTATCAATAGTATAAGACAGTGTTTCATAAATAAGTTATTGTTTATAAATAAATTAACATCAAAACCCCCGAATTACATTAGGCTGTATTTTTGTACCTAATCCCAACAAAGATAGCTTACTGTGGCAAATGACCCTTATGTTTCCTTAAAAAACCGCGATTTCAGATTATTTATAACTGCCCGTCTGCTAATTACCCTTGCTACTGAAATGCAAGGGGTTATTGTAGGCTGGCAGATTTTGGAATATACTCAAAACCCTTTTTGGTTTGGTATGATTGAACTTACCGCAGCTATTCCCTTTATATTAACCGCTTTGTTTGCCGGGCATGTGGCAGATATTATCCAGCGTAAGAAAATTATTTTAATCTCGTCCATTCTCTTTAGTGTTTGTACGCTTTTGCTGTTCCTTTTTACACTAAATAGCAGCTCTTTTCTTCAACTTTATGGAATAGCCCCAATATTTGTGGTCATTTTTTTTACCGGGATAGCAAGGGCATTTATAGCGCCTTCCACATTTGCCTTTCTTTCCCAAATTGTTCCGCGGGAACATTATCCCAATGCCACTACCTGGAATAGTACGGCATGGCAAACGGGGGCTATTGCCGGTCCTGCTTTGGGTGGTGTTCTTTTCGGCTTGATTGGTGTTGGAAAAAGCTATTTAACCGATTTCATCCTGATTATAGTTTCACTTTTCTTATTCAGCTTCATTAAATCGCGGCCTATACCTGAAAGAGAAAAAAAGGAAGACCTGTTTACAAGCCTTTCCCAGGGAATAAAATTTGTATTTAGCGACCAGGCAATATTAGCGGCTTTATCGCTTGATTTATTTGCTGTTTTGTTTGGAGGAGCAGCTGCCCTTCTGCCCCTGTTCTCCAAACTTATCTTGAAAACCGGACCTATGGGGTTGGGAATGCTTAGGGCTGCTCCCTCTATTGGCGCTGTATTTATGGCAACCCTTATGATTTATCGCCCCCCCCTGAGAAATGCAGGCAGAAATATGCTTATAGCAGTGGCTTGTTATGGGGTTTGTATCATTTTATTTGCGCTCTCAACTAATCTTGTTCTATCAGTCTTTCTATTAGCACTAAGCGGGGCATTCGATAGTGTAAGCGTTATTATCAGGGCAACTATCCTCCAGTTAAGGACCCCGGACGGAATGCGTGGCAGGGTTTCATCGGTCAATAATATCTTTATAGGCTCATCTAATGAAATAGGGGGATTTGAATCGGGTGTAGCCGCAAAGCTAATGGGATTAATCCCCTCTGTTATCTTCGGCGGGTCCATGACTGTTTTTGTAGTGGGCTTTACTTATCTGAAAGCAAAAACACTTAGGACACTGCACCTGGACACAAAGAAATAGGTATCAGTTATGGGCAGAATGCTCAAAAACTTGTGGCTATTTAGAAAGTATGTGGTCAATTAGTTTTTGTTTTCTATTTGTTTTTTTATTCAGCATGAATTGTTATTTTAGTTTCAACTGCAATCTATCATTTCAGTCTAATAAAGAGCAGCATTCATGAGGCTGAAATTATCGGTAAATATGTAATATTTTACTATCATTGGTTTATATAAAATGACCTTTGTAAGCCCCTGGTTTACAGTGTTTTTATCGGTTTGTTCTGACAGTCAGATGTTTAGGTGGCAAACGCTATGCCGTTTTTAGCCGTTTTTTTATATCAGGTTGAATAGCCATGAATTCTTCTATTTATTCTTAACCCTTCAAATGAATATCTTTGTTCCCTCATAAAAAAGGTAGAAAATGTGCGGAATATGTGGCATAATTGGGTTAAACGATAATGTAGGGACATCAAATTTGATGTCCGTAAAAGCCATCTCCCTGATGAATGCTGCCATTGCTCACCGGGGACCCGATGACGAAGGCAGTTTTATAGATAATGGTATCGCCTTCGGGCACCGCCGCCTTTCTATTATTGACCTTTCTAAAAACGGGCATGAGCCTATGGTTTCTGCCAATGGAAGGTTTATTATTAATTACAACGGGGAACTCTATAATTTTAAAAGCCTGCGCCTTGAGTTGCAAAGAGCCAAGGTGGGAGATGCCGATTTCATTGCCTACCCGTTCCGTACCCAAAGCGATACCGAGGTAGTGCTTGCAGCTTACCAGCGCTGGGGTACAGATTGTTTGAAGTATTTCAATGGCATGTATGCGTTTGCTATTTGGGATAAGCAGAAAGAGGAACTCTTTATTGCAAGAGACAGGCTCGGTATTAAGCCCCTCTATTACTGGCAGGGAGATGGTAAGGTTGTTTTCGCTTCTGAAATAAGGGCATTGCTTAAAAGCAATTTTGTCCCTAAAAAACTGGATAAAAGTGCCGTAAGTGATTATGTTGCTTTTCAAACCGTGCATGCGCCTGCAACTATTATAGAAAATGTAAAAATGCTGCTTCCGGGACATTATCTATATATTAAGAAGAATGAAGTAAATACTCCGGTAATCCAGCATAAATATTGGAGTTTGAATGATATTTCCATTCAAAAGCAAGTAAAATCTTACGAAGAAATTTGCAGAGATATTAAAGATTTGTTCTTTGCAGCTGTTGAAAGAAGATTGGTATCAGATGTACCTTTTGGCGCATTTTTATCAGGTGGCATTGATTCGAGTTTGGTAGTGGCAGTCATGTCAAAACTAATGCAGGATAAAGTGAGGACATTTTCGGTATCCTTTAATGAAGCGGAATTCAGCGAGGCATCCTACTCTGCACAAATTGCCAAACAATACCATACCGAGCATCACGATATTAAACTAAGCCCAAAGGAGTGTCTCTTAAAATTGCCCCAGGCATTGGCAAGTATGGACCACCCAAGTGGAGATGCTATTAATACCTACATAGTATCGGAAGCTACGAAAAAGGCAGGCATCACTATGGCTTTGTCAGGGCTTGGGAGTGATGAGCTTTTTGCCGGATACCCATTATTCAAAAGACTCCAAAAAATTGAAAAATTAAAATGGGTGCATGGATTCCCTTTTGTTGCCTTGCCATTTAAAATAATGAATGCGCTGAATCCTTCCCCGGCTTCGGCTAAGCTATTAGAAATGGCAGAGTTGCCGAATTGGGAACTTCAGAATACGTATCCTATAACACGGGAAACATTTACGGGTAAAGAGGCTAAGCAATTACTTACTTCTTATTCTTCAATGGAGAGAAAGCTGTCACATAATTCTAAACTGGATACTTTGTCCAAAATTTCTGTTGCTGAGTTAAGCAACTACTTGCCTGATATATTATTGCGGGATACCGACCAAATGAGTATGGCACATGCACTGGAAGTCAGAGTGCCATTTTTAGATTATACCCTTGTGGAATATGTGCTTGGCTTGTCTGATGAAGTGAAGTATCCAAGCACACCTAAGAAATTATTAACTGATGCGATGAAAGGCTTATTACCCGAAAATATCATCAGCCGGAAAAAGATGGGATTTACATTTCCCTGGAGTACCTGGATGAAGAATGACTTAAAGGCTTTTTGCGAAGATAAAATCAACAGCCTTTCTAAAAGGGAATATTTTAATGAAAATAATGTGCAATCTTTGTGGAAAGGATTTTTAAAGGGAAACACACAAAACCCTTACTATAAAATATGGCATTTGGTAGCGCTTGAAAACTGGATTAAAGAGAATGAGATAGATGCCTAAGAAGAAAATGCTTTTATTTAATGATTGGTTTTACCCCGGTTTTATGGCCGGAGGACCTATACAGTCATTATACAATCTTATCAGCCACCTGAAAGACTATTACGACTTTTCTGTAATAACAAGGGATACAGACTATACTGATTCAGTTCCGTATAAAGACATTAAAAGTGATAGTTGGAATATATTGCCCAATGGCATGAGGGTTTATTATTTCTCTGATAAAAACCTCAGCTACCCTAAAATGAGTGAGATTGTAAGTAATGAGGAGTTTGATGTTGCTTATTTAAATAGCATGTATTCTCCCCGTTTTACCATCATGCCCTTGTTTATTTTGCATAAGCTTGGTAAAAAAGTAATATTGGCTCCCCGGGGTATGCTTGCGCCTACAGCTATTGCCATAAAAAGCTGGAAAAAGAGACCCTTTTTATTGTGGATTAAAAACAGTAAAAGAATAAAAAACATGAGGTTTCATGCAGCATCTGCTCATGAAGCAGAACATATAAAGCAGGCATTTGGCAAAAAAGTAGAAGTTATAATAGCTCCTAACCTTCCGGGTAAAATGGAACTTCCGGTTTCAGGGGAAAAAAGGAAACACGCCGGTTCGGTCAATCTTATAAATATTGCAAGAGTATCGCCTGAAAAGAACCTGCATTATGCATTGGAGGTTTTAATGAATGTAAAAGGAAAGGTAAAATATGACATTTACGGACCCGTTTATAATTACCCCTATTGGGAAAAGTGCAAAGAACTAATTGCAAAACTCCCATCTAATATTGAAGCTGAGTACCTGGGACCCATAAGTAAAGAGAGCATCCCCCAGGCTATGAAAGATATGCACTTCCTGCTTATGCCTACACAAGGCGAGAATTTTGGTCACACCATTCTTGAAGCTATGATTTGCGGTTGCCCTCCCATCATTAGCGACCGTACCCCCTGGATAGGGTTGGAGCCATTAAAAGCGGGCTTTGATTTGCCTCTTGAAGAGCCTGAAAGGTTTACCGAAGTCATAGAAAGAGCTGTTTCTATGGATGCAGATGAATTTAATAAATGGTCGGAAGGAACATGCACTTTCGTTTCTAACTTTATCAATGACCCTACACTCTTGCAAAAAAGCATAGAGCTGTTTCAGTTCTAAATGTTAATTGAATTGCTGAACCATCAACCGTTTTAACATCTCCGGTTCAAAATGCTTCAAGGCATAATCACGGTTTTTATCACCCGTCTTTATTAATTTTTCTAAATTATTGGAAGCAGCAATAATTTCTTTTGCCAATAATTCTGCTTGCCCATGCTCCACTGAAATGTTATCGGGGCATTCTGTAATTATATCACCAATATGGCTTTCATTCGGACCTATGTATATAAAAGGCTTACCGATAAACAAGGCTCCATAAATTTTATTCGGATGCGTGTAACCAACCTGCCCATCACCAATAATTACTACCTGGAAATCAGAAGAACCCAATGAGTTATGAATATTGTTACGCGGCTGATAGGGTAGGGAGATAATAGTATCTAACTTATTTTCTTCTTTAAACTTTATTACTTCTTTTTTCCTGTAGCCTTCCCCCACGAATACAAATAATATGTTCTTTTTTTCTTTGCAAATCCTGGCACACTCCAAAAGGGTATCAAGCGGATGAACATAGGAGTGATTACCTGAATACATTACCACCATTTTATCGGAAAAATTATTGGCTATGCGAAAAGGGTTATCTAACCACTTCCCTTCATAAACCTGTTGCATAACAGGCCAAACCGGAACAATAGCCACTTGCTCCTCTTTTGCTCCCCGCTCTATTATATGCTCTTTCATAAACCGGTCGAGCGCTATTATTTTATCTGCCCGGTGAAAAATATAATCTCCTATCCATGTAAATAGCTTGGCAACGAGGGAATCTTTTTTCATTAAGCCCGATTGAATGGAAAGCTCTGGTTGCAAATCCATACACCAGTAATAGAACTTCCATTTTTTTACTTTTGAAATCCATACCCCTAAAAAAGAAATGAGAGGAGGGGTGGTCATTCCGAGCATTTTATCAAATTTATGTTTAGACGTAAAAGCCAACCTGAAAAAGAGCAGGAAATTATAGGTGAAGAAGTCAGCAATCCTACCGGGCAGGGTTTTCTTTCCAAAACGGGTATTATGTAAACGAATGATTTTTATCCCGTTCACCTCTTCATAAGCCTTGTATTCTATAGAAGAATCTTCATAAGCAAACCGGCTTGTTATGGCAGTAACTTCATTGCCCTCTTTTACTAATTCAAGGGCTAAGTCGTATAGGTGCTGAGAAGTGGAGACTGTGTCAGGATAGAAGACCGAGGATATGATAATAAACTTAGCCAGTTTAAGCGGTAATTCCGGTTTTTACGGTAGATGTTTTTTTAGCCAGGTTTACCTGGGCATTTATCCAGGAATAGGTTTTTTTTATCCCTGATTTTAAGGGTATTGTAGGCGCCCAATTCAACATTTGTTTTATAAGGTGATTATCTGAATTTCTGCCACGAACCCCGGTAGGTCCCGGTATGTTATTTATATTGATTTTCTTTCCGCTTATTTCAATAACCATTTTGGCAAGGTCGTTGATAGAAATCATCTCATCTGACCCTATGTTCACCGGACCACTGAAATCAGAATCCATAAACTTGCGAACTCCATCGAGGCATTCATCTATATAAAGAAAAGAGCGTGTTTGTATGCCGTCGCCCCATACTTCAATAGTTCCTCCGTCAGGTGTTTCGCTTACTTTTCGGCAAAGAGCAGCAGGTGCTTTTTCCTTTCCTCCTGTCCAGGTTCCCTGGGGTCCAAAAATGTTATGAAATCTTGCCACATGCACTTCTATTCCATAATTGCGGCTATAAGCAAAGTAAAGCCTTTCGCTGAAAAGCTTTTCCCATCCATATTCACTATCAGGTGCAGCCGGATATACTGAATCTTCAGAACATTTTGGGTTTTCAGGGTCTAACTGGTTGTATTCAGGATAAATGCAAGCCGAAGAGGAATAAAATATTTTTTTTACCCCTGCTTTCACTGCTGCATCCACCACATTAATATTACAAAGAGCAGAATTGTGCATTACATTGGCATCATTATCGCCGGTGAAAATATACCCTGCGCCACCCATATCGGCAGCTAACTGGTATATTTCATCAATTCCTTTAACGGCATTTTTTACTATTTCAGCGTCCCTCAGGTCGCCTAAAATAAACTCATCGGCATTATTATTGCCATACTCGTTTTCTTTTACATCTATTCCGCGAACCCAAAAACCTTCCGATTTTAAACGGTTTACTAAATGCCCTCCTATAAACCCCCCGGAACCACAAACAAGAATTTTTTTCATTGCAAATCAGGTTATATCATTTTATCGTTGCAAAAATACGGAAAATTCCACATTTATTCATATTAACTTAGGGTGGAGTTAATATGCGCTGTCATAAAGTTTGTAGATATATCAGTATATCAGTAGAGATAGAGTATTGGGTGAATTAGATTTTGGAAAAGAATGCTGAAAAAAGTAAAAAAAACAGTTCGTAATAAACTAATAGCCATAGATTTAGATGTGTTAAATGACATTAAAGCACACTTAACATAAGGAATTATCTTAATTTGATTAAAGTAGGGATACTTACCTAAGTATCTTATATCTTATAACCACTTCATTTACTCACCCGGTTTAAGCGGAGCAAACTTATCTAACTCGGTAGGGTCGATGGCGGTAACAATATTATATGCTTTAGTCTTTTCATCTACCGGGGCTTCTGAAAAAATATTGGCTATTTCATTTGCTTTAGCATTAAAAAATAATTGTACATTGTAGTTTGCCGGACGGGTATTATATACCTGTTGAACATCCTGTAGAGCATTTAATATTTGTTGCCTGCCTTTTTCAGCATCCTGGTACATTACATCAAGCCCCATTCTGTGATATTCATACGCCGCTTTTCGTAATGGGGCATAATAACTCTCATCCAACAGGTTACTCACAAGCCAGTACCGTGTTTGGTCCCCATCTTGCGGATTCCAGCCTTTGTTACCGGAGCTTTGGGCATTGGTAACTACATTTTGGGCTTTTAAATAATAGGGCGTTCCACCGTTCATGGAATATGTATCATAATCGGTTCCAATAATAATGTAGGCATAGAAAGCCAGCAAAGAAGTAATATTATCGGTATAGGTATTTACATTAAAGAGCAGGGGCTGGTTCAATACATAAGCCAGATCAATGTTGTTATCCTGAAAGTTAAGCTGGGGGCTATTAAAAGAAGACTTATATACAGGTCTCCTCGACTGCACAAGCATGGTGGCATTAAAATCACTGGGAGAGTTTTCAGAAGTAATGTTTATAGAGATACTGCATTCAATACGCTCCTGGTTTGCAAAGTTATCGTTGGTCCACTTCGTGCTGTTCATAAACTGGTAAATAGCATCTTTCATATTTTTGAACAAAGCTTGTGCAGTAGCATCCTGAATTTGCGGAGAAACTATATCCACAGTACAATTCAGCTCTTGCGAAAAAGAGGTTGCGCAAAATGGTGGCAGGCACATCGCAAACAAAAGGCTTATACTTACTTTTTTAAACATGCTATAATATACTTTACAATATCCGTTGCAACAATATTCTTGGGCTTTAACTCAAAAAGCGTTGTTTTATTTTGTTTGTCAATAATAGTAATTTTATTGGTATCTCCCCCGGGTCCTGCTCCTTTTTCACGCATAGAATTTAGTACAATGGCATCTAAATTTTTCTTTTTCAGCTTGACAGATGCATTTTTTAGTTCGTCATTGGTTTCAAGGGCAAAGCCCATAAGGAATTGATTTTCTTTTTTTCTGCTTCCTAACCCGGCAAGTATGTCGGCATTGGGAAGTAGCTCCATTTTAAGGGTATCACCGGTTTTCTTTATTTTTTCCTTAGCCGGGGCAGCAGGTCTGTAATCTGCCACAGCTGCCGACATAACGGTAATATCTTTTCCCGGAAAAGCCTGGGTACATTCCTTATACATCTCAGCAGCAGAAGTTACTGCAATAGCATTTATTAAGGTGTTTTTGGTAGAAATAGCCACCGGGCCATGAACCAATGTTACAGATGCCCCGTTTTTTGCAAGTTCTTCTGCAATGGCAAAACCCATTTTACCCGAAGAATGGTTGCCTATAAACCTCACCGGATCTATTGCTTCATAAGTGGGTCCGGCGGTAACCAATGCCTTCTTCCCATATAGCGGCAACGATTCAACTTGCTTTTTAGTAATAAATTCAACAATGTGTTCAGGCTCTGCCATCCTGCCTTCTCCATGTAATCCGCTTGCCAGTTCACCCTCTTCAGCCGGAATGATGAACCGCTTTTGCTTAGCTAACAAGTCAATATTTTTTTGTATTGAACTGCTGGCGTACATTTCCCTATCCATAGCTGGCGCTATATATACCGGGCATGAAGCTGAAAATAATGTGGCAAGCAAAAGATTGTCGCATAACCCGAGGGCAAGTTTGCCAATGGTATTAGCAGAGGCGGGCGCCAGTATTATTAAATCAGCCCAGTTTGCTATTTCTACATGATTGTTCCATACCCCATCGGGGGTGCTAAATTCAATAAAAACCGGATGATGGGAAATGGCTGAAAAGGTAAGCGGAGCGATAAAACCGGTTGCCGAAGGGGTCATAATAACCTTCACCTCTGCTCCGGCTTTTATTAGAAGCCTTAGTAAAAAAACAGCCTTATAAGCGGCTATGCTGCCGGAAACTCCTAAGATGATTTTTTTACCTGACAGCACAATTAAGCAGTAAGGGGTTGCGGGTTATGAGTGATAAGTTATGAGTGATATTATTACACTCGTCCTTATATCACTCATAACTTATCACTCATAACTGATCTTTATTCTTTCTTATCTTCAGCCATGCGGTAATATATTTTACCGTCAATATATTCCTGAACGGCTATGGATGCAGGTTTTGGAAAACGCTCATACATTTTCGAAATTTCAATTTGTTCCACGTTTTCATATACTTCTTCCAGGGTATCGGTTTTGGTGGCAAATTCTTCTAACTTGCTATCCAGTTCTTCTTTCATTTCCGAGCTCAATTGGTTTGCCCTGCGTGAAATAATGCAAATTGTTTCATATACATTTCCTATCGGGTTATTCCAGTTTGCGGATGTCCCTGGTAACGGTAGATGCGGCTGCAGTGCTCTTTTTATAGTCCATGGTTTTTGGGTTTTAGTTTTTAGTATTCAGTTGGCTTTTTAATTTAACAGAAGTATCATATAAGCTTTGGGCTTCTTTCAAGAAATCGCTTTTAGGGTATGAATCTACAAATTTAAGATAGGCATCTATGGTTGCCTGTAGCCTATCACCTTCCCTGTTCTTTACGCTATTTACAGCATATTTATAATCAGACTCGATAATAAGGAAACAGGCCTCTTCATCATACCTGCTATTGGGGTATGTTTTAATATAATTGGTAAGGGAAACACTGGCTGCATGATAATATTCGGTAGTGAAATATAATTTTGAAATTTCAAAATATTTCTTTTCCAGCTTTGAATTTATTACGTCAATATAGTGGTTGGCTTCAGAAATACGGGCGCTGCCGGGGTAATCGTCTATAAAAGTTTGAAATGCTTCAATGCCTTTCTTGCTGTCTGTTTGGTCTAAATTATAAATAGGTGAATTCAGATAATCACAGTAGGCATGCATAAACTCACATTCTTCGGCCCGGGGGGTATGAGGAAACGTATGGTAAAAATTGGAAAAATAAAAACCTGCCATTATAAAGTCGTTCAACCGGAAACTGGTATAAGCATAGTAATAATACACATCTTGTTCCCGATCGGTACCGCGATAAATAGGTATAAGGCTTTCAAATAATGGCAATGCTTTCAAAAAGTTACCTGCTTTATAATATGCCACAGCAGCGTTATACTTTACCTCGCTATTGGTGCTTTTTTGTATTTTTTTATAATCGCCCCCGCAAGATGCTAATAGAAATAGGGCACAGGCAATTACTGTAAAACGAATACTATTACTAAATACCGACATTAATTTTTTTAAAAGACTTGCAAAGGTAAGAAAAAAAATAATATCCTTCGTCAATTAATAGGCAATATATTAATATACTGGTAGTTAACCTCCTCTTATTCTACTACAAAGGCTACCTGGTAAAAGTTATTTACGGCTCCAATAGGCTTCAAATTAATTCCAAAGGATTCGGTAAATATTTTGAGTGCAAGAAACTCATGGTTGGGTACGCTAAGTTCATCAAATAAAATCAGATCCCCTTTTTTTAGAAACCTATATACCTGACTAAGTGCGAAAATAGTTGCGGTAAACAAATCAGCATCCAAATGAATAATTGTAAAGGAGTTACCAAATCTATTGCTATTTTTATCTAAAAACGGGTTTAATGTTTCCTGAAAGAGTCCTTTATAAAAGGCTGCACGGTCATCAGTAATATCAGGAATTTTAAATGACATTTCTCCTTTTTTATAGCCACCCCAACTTTCAGGAAGTCCTTCAAACGTATCGAAACCGGAAAACCTGGATTCCACGTTTTTATTGAAATTAATCCACCATTTAAAGGAGTTGCCGGAAGCCACCCCGAATTCAACATAATTTAATTTTTTATTCCCCAAATCCAGTGCTTCGCCTACTTTTCCGTATAATAAATATCGCTTGCTATGGTCTCTGCCTGCCACATAAAAATCATTTATCAATAATCCCTTATTCTTATTCGCTTTATATACCCATGATGAAAACAAGGAAAAGTTGCTAAGAGTTTTAAAGAAACTGCTTAATGGTTTGAAAAGGAGAAATATCCTCGAAAAAACAAGAAAATCCTTTATATTTTTAATATATTTAAACATGGATAAAAAATCAGGGGGCAAAAGCCCCCCAAAATAAGTAAATTTTCAGAGATAATTATTCTTTGATGAATTTGTAATTCGTGATAGTGTTACTGTCACTCAATTTTAAAAGATACATTCCAACAGGCAGATTGGCAATATTTATAGTGCCGAGGATGTTTGAACCTTTACCTAAAATAGAATTCGGGGCTGACAACTGCCTACCACTCATGTCGTAAATATAATAATATACCTCATCGGGTGTTTTAGTAGAATAAGTAACTGTTATATAATTCTGTGTAGGGTTAGGGTATATGCTGACTATTGGTTTGTTTGAAATCTCATTTATACCTGTTGACCGGGTATAGCATACTGAAAGGGCAGGCCTCCGAGCAGGATTTGGATAATAATTAGAACAGAAGACCACGCTCCGATAATACGATTCCGTCACTAATCGCCATAGAATACCATATTGATTAGGATAGTTATTTACAATATCCTGCACTAATTGAGTAACGTCTATACTTGGAAAGTCTTTGTATATAGGAAAAGTTTTAGGCATATGAATTTCGTCTGTGGTATCGGTTGTTGGTTGGGTATTCCAAGTAACTGTACTCCCACTCCAGGTTGAGGTAACCCTTTGTATTAGCCAATTATTCGGTCCGCTCAACGAACTATCTCCTTCATAATTGCTTGTAGCTGAATCTCCATATAAAGATAATGAGGCGCTTGTAATTCTTGCACCGATAGGAATAGTATCCCAATTAAAATCAAGAACACTCCTGGATGTAAATGCCCCCCCGGATGTCCAAGCAATTGCGTCAATTTCAGAACTGCTGCCTTGGTTTAAAGTTGGAGTATAACTATCCAGATAATCAGATTGGGTAAACCTTAGATTCACACAAGTATCCTCAGACGGCTTATAAGTTATAACCAAAAGAGGTCTTTGGTTTGTATCAGGATATTGACTCGAACAAAATACCATACTTCGATAATATGATTCTGTTTGTAACCGAAAAATAAGCCCATAGTTAGGCTCATTGTTTACAATATCCTGCATTAAGGTCGTCACGTCTATATTATTGAATATTTCGTACTTTGATGTACTTTGTGGCATTAGTATTTCATCTGTAGTTGTGGTAGTAGGCTGAGTATTCCATGTAACAGACTTCATATAATAAGGGGAATTAACCCGTTGTATATACCATGCATTGGAACCACTAATATAACTATCCCCATCTCCATTGTCTGCATTCGTATCTCCCCAAACGCTTAAATATGCACTATAAATAAAGCTATTAGCAGGAATTTGAGAGATATCAAAGGTAAATAAACATCTGCCTGTAAATGAGCCTCCACTATATGTCCATGCCTGGGCAAGCATTTCCTGGTTAGCATATTCAGCTGTTGTAGCAAAGCCACTATTAAGGTAGCTACTTGAATCAGACCTTAAATGAAGTGTTGTCTGCGCAGTTATATTAGAAAATATACTGCATAACAGAAGTGTGGAAAATAAAATCAAAATATTTTTTTTCATAATAATTTATTTTATGGCGCGAAGATATAAAATATTAATTATTTCAATATTAAAAATACATAATTGTACAATAAGTGATAGGGGTAGTATATGTTGCCTTTAATAAAATCTGTTTAATCGGTGCTGTGTTACATTTATTTATCCATGATAAGAATCATATATAAGGGGATTTAAAATACTCTACATTTGCACGCTTTTTAGTAACCAAGCTTTGTCTCATCTTCAAAAAGATTCCAGTATTAATCGCATTACAGCAGCCGGGCTGATAATAACGCTCGGTATTGTGTATGGCGATATTGGTACCTCGCCGCTATATGTTTTGCAGGCGATAGTAGGGGAGGCATCCCCTACTCCCGAAGTAATACTGGGGGCGCTTTCCTGTATCTTTTGGACACTCACAATCCAAACTACTTTCAAGTATGTTTTCCTGACCTTACGAGCCGATAATAAGGGGGAAGGCGGAATATTTGCTTTATATGCTTTATTAAGGCGAACCAAACGAAAATGGCTTATTATTCCTGCTATTGTTGGCGGCAGCGCCCTATTAGCTGATGGGGTTATTACTCCTCCTATTAGTGTTGCTTCGGCTATTGAGGGATTAAAACGCATTAACCCGGATATACATACAGTACCTATTGTTGTAATTATCTTATTCTTGTTTTTTGTATTCCAGCGTTTCGGAACAAAAAATGTGGGAGGCTTGTTTGGTCCTGTAATGCTGGTATGGTTTTCCATGATAGGTGTACTGGGAATTGGCAGCCTGATACATACGCCGAGTGTATTAAATGCCTTTAATCCTTATTATGCGTATGTATTGCTTTTTCGTTATCCGCAGGGGTTCTGGCTGTTAGGAGCAGTATTTCTCTGTACTACAGGGGCCGAAGCCCTCTATTCTGACCTGGGGCATTGCGGCAGACAAAACATCAGGGTAACCTGGATATTTGTTAAAACAACGTTGATTTTAAACTATTTCGGGCAAGGGGCGTGGTTGCTACGCCAGGCTCCGGGTACATTATCCAGTGAAAGTCCATTTTTCACTATGATGCCATCGTGGTTCCTAATCAGTGGCATTATAATTTCCACGGCTGCTACTATTGTGGCAAGCCAGGCACTTGTAAGTGGTTCTTATACCCTTATTAATGAGGCCATGAGGCTTAACTTTTGGCCTAAAGTGCGGGTGAAATTCCCTACCAATGCCCGTGGCCAGTTGTATATTCCATCTGTGAATTGGCTACTCTGTATAGGCTGTATAGGCATGATGCTTTACTTCAGAAAATCAGAAAATATGGAAGCTGCTTATGGCCTGGCAATTATCCTCACCATGCTCATGACTTCAATCCTATTGAGTTATTACCTATACCTTAAACGATATCCACGGGTACTCATCTGGTTCATATTGAGTATTTTTCTGTGTGTGGAAATTTCATTTCTGGTAGCCAATCTCCGCAAGTTTCCTCATGGCGGTTGGCTTACCCTTCTTATTGCAGCCTGCCTGATATTAGTTATGTTCACCTGGTACAGCGCCCGGCGAATTATGAACCGGTACACCGATTTCGTTAAACTGAAAGACTATTACCAAATGCTTGTTGACTTAGGTAACGACAAAGAGATACCCAAGTTTGCTACCAACCTTATTTACCTTACCAGCGCGAATAATGAAGAGGAAGTGGAGAGCAGGATAATCTATTCTGTTTTTCAAAAATTCCCCAAAAGGGCCGATTTATATTGGCTTGTGCATGTGAATGTGGAAGAAGAGCCGTATACCATGGAATATACGGTAAAAGAATTAATTCCTAACCTGCTTATCCGCATAGATTTTAATTTGGGGTTCCGGGTTGACCCGCGTGTAAATTTATTGTTCCGTAGGGTGGTTGAAGACCTGGTTCGGAATAAAGAGGTGAACATTATCAGCCGGTACGAATCGCTGAGCAAAGAAAACGTAATAGGTGATTTCCGGTTTGTAGTGATTGAGCGGTTTTTATCTCATGAAAACGACCTGCCTGTAAGTGAAGAATTGATATTGGATATTTATTTCCTCTTGAAGCACCGCAGCCTTTCCGATGCAAAAGCCTTTGGATTAGATACCAGTTCTGTAACCGTGGAAAAAGCACCCTATATCATTGCTCCCGTGAGTGATATTCCGCTGAAAAGAGTGTAGCAGGCTTTTTGTGAGTCAGGGCAATCATAAAAAACAGTTACACACACAATAATTTTACTCTTTTCAAGTTTTTTTACGGATTCATAATGTCACACACCAAACATTTTCACTGCTATCTACGTTACTATTATTACTAAGAGTTTAACCGCCTTTGTAAAACGGAGTTAAAAAACTGTTAAAACCACAAAAAAGCCTTTTCGTTTCAATTAAGTTATTATTTTTGCGAATTAAATATCTATAGACTATTGAACATGCGTACAAATACCTTTAGTGTTTCTAAATGTCTGGCATTGGCTGCAATGGGCTTGATGCTTAGTATTTCTGCCCAATCGCAGGATACCCATTTTTCTCAATTTTTCGAGAATCCTTTATCGCTCAACCCGGCTCTTTCCGGGGCTTTCGATGGTAAATTTTACGCCGGAATCAACTATAGGAACCAATGGAACAGCGTGGCCCAGAATGGTAACGGATATAATACTATGGCTGCCACTATGGAGTTTCACAATATGCTTAGAAACTGGAACAGCGGATACTTGTCACCCGGATTTTCTATCATCAGAGATGAATCGGGAGATGCCCATTTATCTAACCTCGAAATTGATTTCACTCTTGCCAGTGGTGTTTACCTGAACGACAATAACTGCATTACTGCTGGGCTACAGGCAGGATGGGCCCAAAATAGTGTTTCCCTGAGCGGTTTGGAATGGGATGACCAATTTATTAACGGAGTATATGTACCTAATGCACCTGTAAACGAGCCTTATTTAGGCACTTCGTTCAGTTATGCTGATTTTTCAGGAGGAATAGCCTGGCACTATGGCACGGGAGAAACCAATATGTCATCCAACGATGCTATAAAAGCAAGTGCAGGGGCAGCTATTTATCATATCAACGAGCCTACCATGTCGTATTTTACTACAGTGGGGTCAACCAGCAACGGGACAGCATTATACAGCAGGTATTCTTTTTATGGAAATATGGAAATCGGGGTACCCGGGACCAACCTTGGTGTCCTTCCGGAAGTTATTTTTATGCAACAAGGTCCGGCATGGGAAGCCGATGCAGGCGCAAAGCTCCGTTATATTATGAACCTTGAAAGTAAATATACCGGAAACCATAAAGGAAGCGCTATAGATTTAGGGCTTTACTACCGGGTGAATGATGCTGTTATTGCTATGCTTGGCTTAGAATGGAGTAATTATGCTCTTGGGTTCAGTTATGATTTTAATACCTCGGCCCTCACCACAGCATCTCACGGTGCAGGTGCGTTTGAAATTAGCCTGAAGGTAATTAATTTCAATCCGGCATATACGCCAGGTGCAGGTGCCAATCGCGCCATATTTTAACTAAAAAAACTTCTTAATAACAGAAAGGCGGTAGCCTCCTTTTTTATTTCACCTTAAAAAAACTACTTGCTAAACAGGTGGTTTTTTTAAGGTCAAATAAAGACTATGCACACAAGTTTTAAAAATTAAGGGTATAATGGACAAAAAGTCGTTGCTATTTTTTGTTTGAAATCTGGTTAATGACCTTTATTTTCGTTCCATTTTCAATCCGGCACGAACTCTTAAAGTTTGAAATCGTATCCTCTAATGAAGGGTATTTAAAATGGGAATTATTTCTGCATGAAAGAAACTATACACCTCATCAAAAAAAAAATTGGAGATATACCCACAATATAATAAGAAGTGCATACAGTACTTTAAATAGGTATCAAGATCACTTATTCACCCGGTATGATCACCCTGAACTGAGAATACCGTCAACCAATAATTCCATAGAAGGGGTCTTTACCAACCTGAAAATCAAAGTAACTATTCACAAAGGCTTGAAAAGAAATAGAAAAATCAAATTGATTAACCATTTTTGGAAAAATAGCAACACAAAAATTGCCGGTACACCTTAATTGTTAATATTTTATGACCCAAATTCGAACAATCTAAAAAAGTTTTAAGTATTACCACCCGACAGTATTAGGAATAGTGGTATTATTTTTACAATTTTGTATTTCCAATATGAAGGAATAATGCCCATAATTAATTCTATATTTTCCTGGCTCATGAAAAAGCGTATGCATCAAATTGAGCTGTTTATTCAATATCCTCAGGAAGTTCAGCATGAGTGGTTTGTACGATTATTAGATACCGCAAAGAATACAGAATGGGGAAAAAAGTATGGGTATGCTTCTATTTCATCTGAAGCAGAATATAAGCTGAGGGTACCCATCAGGGAATATGATGAAATAAAAGCTTATGTAGAAAGGCTTAGAAAGGGAGAAGAGAATATTCTGTGGCCCGGTGAAATCAGGTGGTTTGCTAAATCATCTGGTACTTCAGGCGGTAAAAGCAAGTATATCCCGGTAAGCCAGGAATCTATGAACGACTGCCATTTCAAAGGTGGGAAAGATATGCTAACACTTTATTGCAATGCCTATCCTCAAACCCATTTATTTGATGGGAAGACCCTGTCGTTGGCTGGTTCGCATAAGGAGGATGAGAATAATATATATGCCCGCAATGGAGACCTTTCTGCTATTCTTTTAGAAAACCTGCCTACCTGGGCAGAGTTTTTTCGAGCGCCGGAAGCATCTATAGCCCTAATGAGTGAATGGGAAGAAAAGATGGATAAAATTGCCCAGGCTATTATGCATGAAAATATTACCTGTATTAGCGGGGTACCTTCCTGGATGATGGTATTATTAAGGCATACCCTTAAATTGAGCGGAAAGAAGAAGATTGCAGAAATATGGCCTGATATCGAAGTATTTATTCATGGCGGAGTAAATTTTGAGCCCTACCGGAAACAATATGCCACTATGTTAAAGCCACTCGATATGAATTATTGGGAGGTTTACAATGCCTCTGAAGGCTTTTTTGGTATTCAGAATAGTTTAAGCAGTAATGACTTGCTACTGATGCTTGACTATGGCATTTACTACGAATTTTTACCTCTTGAAAATATAAAGGATAAAGGACCTACATTATCTTTAGGAGAAGTGAAAAGGGGGTTAATTATGCATTGATAATATCTACCAGCGGAGGGTTATGGAGATATATGATTGGCGATACTATTCAGTTTACCTCACTTCAATCCTCACCGGTTTACTATTACCGGGCGTATTACGAATTTTATTAATGCTTTCGGAGAAGAATTGATAATGGATAATGCTGAAAAAGCCTTACTGATTGCCTGCGAACGGACTTCTGCCATTGTTTCCGAATATACAGTAGCGCCGGTTTATATGGACAATGACTCCAAAGGAGCCATGAATGGCTGATAGAATTTGAAATACTACCTTCCAATAAAAGCTATTTTACTGAAGTGTTGGACAATGCCTTGAAATCCCTAAACTCCGATTACGAAGCCAAACGATATAAGGATATGACCCTTGCCATGCCATTAGTGCGTGATTTGCCGAAGGGAACTTTTTTCAACTGGATGAAAAACCGGGGAAAATTAGGCGGACAAAATAAAGTACCCAGGTTGTATAACGACAGGAGGTATGTAGATGATATTCTAAGTTCGATAAATAAAGAACATGTTTTTTAGTCGTCGGTGGTTAGTAGTCAGTAGTCAATTGCTGCTTGGTGCTTTTTTCATTCTTTCATTTTTTTTGTTTGCCTTTAGCAGCAATGTTGGAACTACTTATAATTTAGTCTGTAAAATCCCATTCGAAGGCGGCTCTTTTACAACTGATAACCTACAGAATATTTATCTTTTTCACGGAAACTCCTTACGGAAATATAGTTCACAAGGGAAATTATTATGTACTCATAGTGATAAATCTTACGGGACTATTACATCAGTGGATGTAAATGACCCGATGAAAATACTTGTTTTTTATAAAGATTTCCCCGAGGTGGTTTTGTTGGATAATACACTTAGTATAAATGGTAATCCCTTCAGTCCGGCAGATGCAGGGTTTCCGTTGGCTACGCTTGCCTGCACTTCCCATGAAAATGGAGTGTGGCTTTATGATGCCCAGAATTTCCAGCTTATACGGTTAGATTTGAACTTGAATGTGGCGCAGAAAACGGGCAATATTGCCCAGGTATTAGAGATACAACTCAATCCCGATTTTTTAATGGAATATAATAACTATGTTTATCTGAATGATTCGGCGCAAGGAATATTAATCTTCGATTCTTTCGGCACATACTACAAAACAATACCGATAACAGGACTGAAAACATTCCAGGTAAGGGGTGATGATTTGTTTTATGTATTGAATAATAAAGTACATATTTTTCATCTGAAAACAATTATGGAAGATGAATCTGTGGCTCCTGACAAAGCGGCTACAGAAGTGAGGATAGAAAAGAATTTACTATATGAAAAGTATAATGATACGTTAAGGGTGTTTGAGATAAAATAAGAGAAGCAGCTACACTGCCATAAGTCTGCGTGTATTATTTACAAAACTTTAAGTATCGAATATCTTTTTATTTATAAAGCCTTGGTGTCCCTTCCATTGATAATATGGAATCTGCTTTTAGGTATTCTCCAAACTTTTGTGACACTTTTTTCCGGGCTGCTTCCATGTCTTTTTTATTTGTTGAAATAATAGTTGTTATGTTTTATCGAATTAGTTGGGAGAATAATTTTTTAATGCTGAAAAATCTTCACCCGCAATAATTATTTCTTCTTCCGCGAGGCTTCTGAAAACCCATTTGTTTTCACTTATTAATTTTTTCCTTTGGTCTTCAGGACGTAAATAAAGAATCGCCACATTGTTATCATTAAATGTAACATGAATTTTTTTGTCCTTTTTATTTTTTTTATGTGTTATATGGTCAAGTTCTACAAAACCATAAATAGCGTTTTTGTCCATGATAATTTAAATTGAGGTGTATTTAATAATTTTACGTTACAATGACTAAGTTATGACAAAAAAACCAGACTTACAATTTTATTGTTATAAATGTATTCTATTTGACTGGAAATGAATGGGATAATATTTGGTTCATAACTTATATTATAAATTTAACGAGTGTGTATCAAAAATACAGAACTTGGTCCTTGATTTATGGAAAATATAGAAACACTACAAGCATTTAAAGAACGGATAAATAAAGAAGCTGACAGTTATTGGGATAGTTATAGGGATAGTATTGGGAAATTTGACCATCAATCTTTATATATCAGTTCTGGTGCATTAGGTTTCTCACTTACATTCGTGAAAGAAATAGTGCCCTTTAATAAATCTATCTTTATATGGATTTTTATTCTTTCTATTTGTTCCTTTCTTGCTACCATAATATTGGGCTTCATTAACCAATTAATTAGTTCGGAAACAATGAGATATTCATATTTGGAATTAGAGAATTTTACACCAGAAAACGAATTGATTGAAGGTAACAAGCTTCGAGATTACCATAAAAAAGGGGTGCTTGGATTAGAGGAGTTAATTTTTCATTGGCAGGAACCTTAGTGGGAGGACTTGCCGCGTTGGTTATTTATTGTAGTCTCAATATAATAAACTATAAAAGCACTTCAAAAACCTCTGTGGATTTAAAATCTATCAATGTGAACTTTAATACTTCAAATAATGGCAAATAAAGAAGAGAGAAATGGAAAACTTGGTGAAGAGCCAAAGTATAGACCATTGCAGCCTCCCCCACCTCCACCACCGCCTAAAATTGTTCCAAATAAAGATGATAAGCTAAAAAAATAGATTATGAATAGTAAAAATAAAGGCTTAGAAATTAAGTCGGCAGAACCCAAACCACTCCACCGCCCTTCTCAAGGAAGTAGTGGTTTTGGAAACGGTAATGGAAATACCAGCGGCGGCTCTCAGAGTGGTTCGCAACAAAGTAGTCAATCTCCACCTCCGCCTGCCCCTAAAAAATAAGTATTAAACTTTAAAAACGGATAAGATGAATAATAAACTTTCAGACATAGGTTATAGTTGTTCTACTAAAGCTCAGGGAGCATCACAGCCCAAACCTTTTAGGCTTACCTTTAGCCATAATAATGACCCTGACATCAAGAAAGCAGAGGAAGCAAGACCATTGCATCGTCCTTCTCAGGGTGGAGCAAGTTCGGGAAATGGTAACGGAAATTCGGGAAATAGTTCTCAGAGCGGTTCACAACAAGTTAGGCAACCTGAAACTCCACCAACACCAAAGAAATAAAGGCTATTTTTATCCTATAATTGTAGGGATATAATGAGGACTTCAGCCTTTTACACTTGTATTAAATCCGTTTGCGAAATTATTTCGGTAAGCGAATCGTATAACTTGTCTAAATCTTGCTGAGAGTTGTAAGCCTGTATGGAATATCTTATAAAAACTACATCTCCCTTTTGCATTACGGGTATTTCAATTTGGTATTTATCAAAAAGCAGGCGTTGCAGTTTTTCCGGTTCAGAAGTTTTAACAGGTATGCTGCACATTTGCCCTAAAAACTCATCGGTAATAGGGCATAAAGGCTTTGTACCAAACAAATTACAGAAACGGAGATAATTGCTCTGGGCAAGCGCTCGGCAGTTTGCGGCAACTGCTGTCCAGTTATTTTCGGTTAGAAATTCAATTGCTTTCGGCACGGTTAAAAAAGCCGAGTAATCTCTTGTTCCCTGCATTTGGTGATAATCTAAAAATTGGGAATTGGAAGGATGCTCACTCTCATATCCCCAACTTACAACTAAAGGGTCAAGCATCGGTTGCAATTCTCTTTTTACATATAAGAAGGAGCATCCTTTTGGCGTACACATCCATTTATGGCAGGCGCCTGTATAAATGTCGGCTTTTATTTCTGCAAGGTTCAAGGCTAAATGCCCCGGCACATGTGCTCCATCCACAATAGTCAACAACCCTTTTGATTTGGCAATATCGCAAATCTCTTTTACAGGAAATACTAATGCACTGGTGCTTGTAATTTGGCTAATAAAAATGGCTTTGGTTCTATCAGTTAAGCCTTTAAAAAAATCTTCAATAAATTTTTCTTTTGATACCAGGGGCAGTTCTATAGGTTGCTGAACATATTTTGCTCCTGCTTTTTTACAATAATAGTTCCAGGTGCGGTCTAAAGCGCCGTATTCAAAATTAGTGCTGAGAATTTCATCACCGGGAGTTAGCTTTAAGTTTTTTGCAACAGTGTTTATAGCAAAAGATGGATTTGTTGTATAAACCAAATCATCTGCATTACAATTAATATATTTTGCCAATGCTTCCCGCGACTTTTTCAAATATTCCAACCCATTCACCGCAATAAACTGAACAGGCTCAGTTTCCAGTTCAAGCTGGTATTTTTGATATACTTCAAAAATAGGCTTGGGGCAAGCTCCGAAAGAACCAAAGTTTAAATAAGTGATTTCGGGATTTAAAAGAAATTGTGATTTGAGATTATTATTTTGCATAGCTAAAATGGTATGTTCTATTTAGAATATTCGTTGGACAAATATCCGTTACTTTTCCCTCTCCCGATAAATTATTTTTGTGAGCGGCGACCTTTTCGCTTAGCGTAATCTGCATAGAGCCCACGCACAATGCCATCGGAAAGCCCTATTTCAGGGACTACTATTTTTTGAATTCTGGCGCTTTTCATAATAGCAAGCAGTATTTTGGCAGCAGGAACAATAACGTCAGCCCGGTCAGGGTTAAGTCCCAGTATTTTTATCCTGTCTTTGGTGGAATATGATTCTATTTTAGCCGTAATCAATTTTAGCCTTTTATAAGAAAGGGGCTTGTTTCCTTTCTTTTCCGACATCTTATAGAGCTTGTTGATATTGCCCCCCGAACCAATAGCGGTAATAAGAGGTTTGCCCTCCGATATATCTTTCACCCATTGGCGAAATTCAAGCCAGTATTTTTTTTCTACTTTATTATATAGCAATAGGATAGTACCCACGTTGAAAGACTTTGATTCAACAGATTTGCCATTATGAATCAGGGTTATCTCGGTACTTCCCCCTCCAATATCAACATACATATAAGAAGCATCGTGTTCCAGGTTTTCTTCCGCATGATTGGCATAAATAATATTGGCTTCTGTTTTCCCGTCAATAATATTTACGGATACTCCTGCTTCTTTTTTTATTCTTTTAATAATATCATCCCTGTTAGTGGCAATTCGCATGGCGGCTGTGGCGCAGGCGCGGTAATCAACCACATCGTGCACACTTATAAGGTGCTTGAACGCTTTCATGGTGGTTACTAAGCGGTCAGCTTTTTCTTTAGATATTTTTTTTCGTAAAAAAGCGTCTTCTCCAAGCCTTAGGGGTATCCGTATTAGTTCTGCTTTTTTAAATACCGCTGCCCCCTTGTCTTCAAACACATTGCAGAACAGTAACCGCACTGCATTGGAACCAATATCTATGGAAGCAAATTTCAATCTTCTGTAGGTTTATGCGCCTTAATCCGGCTCTTAAAATAGTTATAAATTTCATCCTGGGCCCTTACTTTTTTTTCTCCGGGCAAAGCGGGTTTATATTTATTGTCCTGCTTATCGTTAAGGATGCGGGCTTTGGTATTATCATGCCATTGTATATCTATAATCTTTTTCAATTTTTCCCTGATTTTTTTGTCATAAACGGGTACTGCAATTTCATTCCGCAAATCAAGGTTACGGTACATCCAGTCTGCCGATGTCAAATAAATCCGCTCATCTCCTCCATTACAGAATACCAGTATCCGCGAATGTTCCAGGTATTTATCCACAATGCTTATCGCTTCAATGTTTTCACTTAGCCCTTTAATTCCGGGCACGAGGGAGCAACTCGAACGTATAATTAATTTTACTTTCACTCCTGCTTCACTCGCCTGGTACAGCTTTTTTATCAATTCGGTATCAACGAGCGAATTTAGCTTTAGGGTGATATAGGCTTCCTTGCCTTCTTCGGCATGTTTTATTTCTTTGTTTATATATTTAATAAATTTTTTCCGCATCAAAAAAGGAGAAACTACTAAGTTCTCGTAATTCCCAATCTTAAAATTATTACTGTAAAAATGAAATACTTTTGAAATTTCGTCAGTAATTCTCTCATCGCTGGTGAGTAATGTACAATCGCTATAAAACTTAGCCGTATCTTCATTAAAATTTCCGGTGGCAATATGTCCGTAAGTAACTATATCATTACCTTCTTCACGGGTAATAAGCAGTAATTTAGAATGCACTTTAAGTCCGGAAATACCATAAATAACTTCTGCGCCTTCTTCTTTCAGATGATTCGCCCAGAAGATATTAGCTTCCTCATCAAATCGCGCCTGCAATTCCACTACTACCGTAACCGATTTGCCATTTTTCAATGCATTGGCAAGGGTAGAAACGATACTTGATTTTTTTGCAAGCCTGTATAAAGTCATCTTTATGGAAGTAACTTTAGGGTCTATGCTCGCTTCTCTTAACAGGTCAATAACATGATTAAATGATTGATAGGGATAGCATAACAAAATGTCTTTTTTCTTGATGACACTGAATAAGCTTCTTGCCTTGCTAAGCTCCGGATGGGGCAGGGGAGCAGGGTAATGGTATAAGAGGTCGCGGTTGCCCACATTTGGAAAATTGATAAAGTCGCGGAAATTGTGGTAACGACCTCCCGGTATAACATTAAAAGACCTTTTAAGTTGAATTTTTTTCAAGATAAACTGGAGCAGGTCATCGGGTATTTCCCTATCGTAAACAAGGCGTACAGGCTCTCCTTTCTTTCGGTCTTTTACACTTTTCTCAATTTTTTCTACAATACTTTTTGACAAATCCTGGTCAATATCCAGTTCAGCATCCCGTGTTACTTTAATAGTATAGGCTTCAGCCCTGTCCACTTCCAGTACATTAAATACTTCATTCAGGCAAAACCGAATTACATTATCCAACAGAATAATGTTTCTGCTTTCGCCCTGCCGGGGCAGCACTACAAAACGGGGAAGTACATCTGTAGGGATATTCATTAGTGCATACTTCATTCCTTTCTTCACTTCGCCTTTGCGGTAAAGCTTTATGGCGAAGTAAATGGATTTATCACTAAGATATGGAAAGTTCGGCGCTGATTCAATCATTACGGGTGCAAGAGTGGGTAACACATCTTCGTGAAAATATTTCAACACAAAAGCGCTTTGTTCCTTATTCAAATTTTTTTCGTCAACAAGATATATTTTATGATTGGCTAATTCCTTTACAATGGAATGATATACATTTTCTACTTCCTGTTGCTGTGCCAGCACCATTTTATGTATCTGCTTGAGTAGCTTGGCAGGGTCTTCGCCAATAAACTCACTTACTCCTTTTTTTACTTCAGCAAGGCGGTTCAGGGTTGCCACCCGTACCCTGAAAAATTCGTCGAGGTTACTGGAGAATATACCGAGGAATTTCATTCTCTCGATAAGTGGAACCGTTTTGTCCGTAGCTTCCTGGAATACCCTTTCATTGAAGGATAACCAGCTAATGTCTCTTGGTATGTACTTTATCTTCATAAACAGTGTTCAAATGTAAAACAAATTGTAAAGTTATAAGTTATGGGTTATAAGCTATAAGCGAAAATTTCCTTGTGCAAATTCGTAAATAACTTATAACTCATAACTTATAACTCATTCATGCTTTGGGTTTATTTGCCCGATTCAGTAAAAACTATTTTGCCTGCCGATTTGCCAATGTCACTCCATTTTGCGGTTTTAAACTGTATGCAGGCTACCGCAGATGTGGGCAAATCATATCCTTTTTTTCTCGTAAGCTGGTTGCAGAGGTCACTAATGCTTGGGTTATGCCCGAAGAGCATAATGGATATAATGGAGTCATCTTGTTTTTTCAGGGTATCTAAAATATCAGCCGCATTTTTTTCATATAAGCTCGAACTAATATCCAGCGCTGATACAGGGTAACGCAGGTTTATAGCAAAAATAAGGGCAGTATTAAGTGAGCGGAAAGCATGGCTGGATAAGATTCTGCCAGGCAGGATTTTTTTATCGTACAATTTTTTTGCAATTTGCTGAGCCCTGTATATGCCTGTAACAGTTAATGGGCGTTCCCAGTCTTTGATACCTTTTTCATCACGTGACGCTTTGGCATGGCGAACAAGGTATAGTGTTTTCATTGGCTCAAAGGTAGTTGGAGTAGCCAAGATAGATATTAACTGAATATGAAGTTATTGTTAATACAAATTTAGCCGGCTGCATAGCAAAAGAATTGCATTTCAGTTTCTTCCTTTTCTCCCGATAAATAGAGATTGAAATTATATACTATTTTAATCTTTTTTGAGTTAATAAAATATGGTTTCTGTTATTTGCAAGCTAAAATACAGTATTTTTGAATTGATATTAATGAAGATTGATATATGCAAATAAAAACTTTACTAATTTTTATCTTAGTAAGCACATCTTTAATATCAGTTAAAGTAGATGCCCAAAACTGGTACTGGGCAAGACAGGCTGACAGCGCCCAGGAATATGCCGGTTACGATGCTGTAGATAGGAACGGGAACCCATGTTATACGGGATATTTTGATGGTACAAGAGTATCTTTTGGAAGTATTGGTGGGCTTACCAATTTAGGCTCACAATCAGATTTTTTAGTGAAGTACACTACCAATGGTAATCCGTTATGGGCAAGAAATGCAACCGCATTATCAAGTTCTGCTCTTACCTATGGAATGTCAGTAGCTACTGATAGAAATAATAATGTTATAGAGGCGGGATACTACAGCGATTCTATTGCATTTGGTTCCACTCATCTTTCTGCAGGTACTGCATTTGAAAGCGGGTATGTGGTAAAATACGATGCTAATGGCAATGTGCTTTGGGCGGAATCACCATCCTTTCTTTCTACTTCCAGTTCAGATGTATATGCGTATTCTGTAGCAGCAGATTTGAGTAATAATATATTCGTAACGGGCTATTTTCAAGGCATTGCTATTTTTGGGACTGATACATTAACCTCAGGCGAATTGGATATGTTCTTAGTAAAATACGACCCCAATGGAAATGTTTTATGGGCAAAAGCTCCTGTGTTGAAGAATCCGTCATCCCTTGTTTACGGAACTTCTGTTGCTATAGATGATAGTGGGAATGCATACATAGGAGGCACCTTTCAGGATACAGCAATTTTCGGAACAGTACAAATTGTTACTCCCCCTCCGGTAGCATTAAACGTGTACATGGCTAAATTTGACCCCTCGGGGAATGTTAAATGGGCGGAAGATATTCCAGCCACTCCGGGTCAATTTTTGCCAACACCTGTTTCGGTTGACAAAACAGGTAATGTATACATCGCTTCACAGTTTACCAACACAAGCCTTACCATTGGTCTCTCTACTATAACAGATGGAGCACCTCCCTGCTCCAATTCTATGCTGGCAAAATATGACCATAATGGAAACCCTTTATGGGCTACTTGTGCAGACTATATATCTTCTGATGAGGTATGTGTAATAGTTGTTTCCTCTATTGCAACAGACAGATGCAATAATGTTTATTGGTCAGGTATTTGTTCTGATACTTTTGGGGTGGGTAACGTGAAAATTACCGTTCCTTATGGAGCCAGTAATCCCAGTGTGGCATTTACATTTGTAATTAAAATAGACTCTGCCGGAAACCCAATTGCAGGGGCAGGATTGGCTGACCAGTCATCCCAATCTTTTTCAAATGGTATTGCTATTGACAGCCTTTCAAGGGTTTATTTTGATGCGGGATTAACTGCTCCGGCAAGAATGATAGTAGGAAGTGATACAGTATATAGGTATCTGACAGATATAACTTCTTTTATCAGTAAATTTTCCATTATTCCATCAGTCCATAGTAACGGGCATGATTCTATATGTCTTGGAGATAGTCTCGTTCTTAGTTTTGCTTCAGCAACAGGATTGACTTATTTGTGGAATACAGGTGCTACAACAGACAGTATCATTGTGAAACCTACTACCACCACCACGTATTATGTAATAATTAATAATACTTGCAATATTGATACCAGTTTTGTTAGGGTAGTTGTTTCTTCAGTGAATCCACTTATAACGGGTATAGATAGTATTTGCAGAGGTGATACTGTTTTGCTCGTTGGTTCCGGCGGGTTAACCTATAGATGGAACACCAGCCAAACTACAGACAGTATTAAAGTTGCGCCTACCGTTACTACAACCTATACCCTTGCCGTTTCCACACTGGGATGCAGCAAGGATACAACCTTTACTGTTTTTATAAAACCAAGCCCTGTAGCGGGAATTATACCCACCCCTTCGGATTCTGTATGCAGAGGTGATAGTGTGCTACTCACCGGAAGCGGTGGAACAACTTTTTTATGGAACACAGGCGCCACTTCGAGCAGTATATGGGTGAATCCTTTAATCAGTTCAACCTATACGTTGCATGTAACTGCCGGTTCCTGTCCCGATTCTACAACGTTAAATATTACTATTGTCCCGCCTACCGTGGCTTCTGTAAATGCCCTGCCTGATAGCATTTGTCCTTTGGAAACAGCAACTCTTACAGCAACCGGCAGTGGTGGGCAGATAACTTATAAATGGAATACGGGAGCTACCACATCCACTATACAGGTTAATCCCTCCGTTACTTCTACTTACTCAGTAAATGTTTTCGGAAGATGTGATACAGTGAAAGATACTGTTACTGTTACAGTGGTTCCTCTTGCCAAGCCTTTAATCAGTGGTAAGCCGACCCGCTGTTCAGGCGAACAAGATACGCTAACAATAAGTGGAGGTATTACTTATGTATGGAGCAATGGCTCTACAGCCACTACTTATATTACAGGTGCTATTAATGCTGACTCAACTATATCTGTAACAGCCTATAACTCGCTTGGCTGTTCTGATACAGCACAATTTAAAATCATCGTAGCCCCATCCCCAACTGTTACTGTTTCGTATGCTAATGCTTGCCTGAATAGCCCGGTAGTAGTTCATGCCAATGCTTCGGGTACCGGACCATTCAGCTATGTATGGTCACCCGGCGGACAAACTACGGATAGTATTACTTTAACAGACAGCGCCCAAACCGGAAGTGTGGTTGTTTCAAATGGTTGCAAAGCCATAAAATCTTTTACCATTACGCCTTATATTCCGTCCTTATATGCCTGTTGTAACAAGACTATTTTTATTGGTGACGATACTATCATTGTGGCTGGAGGAGTAACAAGCTATCAATGGTCTCCAACCATAACCTGCTTAAATCCTCCGCTTTGCGATTCTGTGAAGGTTAGTCCTACGGTTACCACTACATACACGGTAACAGGTACAGATAGTTTAGGTTGTTATACAGAAAAAATAATCACTATAACAGTGGAGGTCTCTTGCCTAAATTTTAGTGTACCCAATGTATTTACACCCAATTATGCAGGACCGTATGGAATGAATAATCTGCTTTACATCAAAACAGATAATGTTAATTCATGGGCGATGAAAGTATTTGACCGCTGGGGTAGGGAGATGTATAACTCAACAAATGTAAATGAGTATTGGAGCGGAAATACTGAAAGTGGCGACAAAGCACCCGATGGTGTATATTATTATGTTATAACTGCAACCTGCCAGAGTACGACTTATAAAAAGGAAGGTTTTATTCAGTTGATAAGATAAAAAAATAAAGCCCATATTTCTATGGGCTTTAAAAGTCAAGACATAATAAATTATGCGTGCGCTTCCAATACTTTGGACGTAGGTGCCTTTTTCTTTTCATCAATAAGGCTTTTATCTACCAAAATCCTTCCGCAATGTTCACAAACAACTAACTTTTTATGAGCAGTAATTTCTGTTTGTCTTTGAGGTGGAATTTTTACAAAACAACCGCTGCAAGCACCTCTTTCAATGGTAACAACAGCAAGCCCGTTTTTAAAATTAGGGCGTATGCGGTTATAGGCAGTCAAAAGAGTTTGGTCTATATGAGATTGTGCCTCCGCTGATTTTTTTAGCAGGTCCTTCTCTTCTTTTTCAGTTTCCGAAACGATTTTTTCAAGTTCGTCTTTTTTTGCCTTTAGATCCTTATTTTTTTCAGCTAAAAGATCTTCCGATTGTTTCATCAGTTCCTGCTTTGCCACAATAGAAGATTTATATTCTTTTACCCTTTTTTCTGAAAGTTGGATTTCAAGTTTTTGGAATTCTAATTCTTTGGTCAATGATTCAAATTCCCTGTTATTACGTACTTTGTTCTGTTGCGATTCATACTTTTTAATCAGGGTTTGGGAATCTTTTGCAGAGTTTTTTTTCTCGGCAATCATTTTTTCAAGACTTTCCATTTCCTCTTGCTGCTTTGCAATGCGAAGTTCTAACCCGTCAATAGTTTGTTCCAATTCTTGAACTTCAACAGGCAGTTCTCCTCTCAATACACGTATTTCATCAACTAATGAATCGATATTCTGCAATTGATATAGTGCTTTCAATTCTTCTTCAAGATATTCCTGGGTCATACCCTGAACTCCCTGAATATATGATTTTTTTGGTGAGCCTTTGCTGGTTTTGGTGGATGACATTATTAAAAATAGTTTACTGGATTAGTATTCGTTTTTGAAATTCGGGTTGCAAAGGTAGTAAATTTTTCCTTTATATGGTCATTTAGTATTTCCGGAGTAAATTGCTCACTCTCATAATGACCTATATCGGCTATCAGGATTTTACCCTCTGCATCAAAAAACTGGTGGTATTTAAAGTCGGCAGTTACCAGGGCTTGAGCCCCTGAGCCTATGGCGTTTGGAAGAAGAAAAGAGCCTGAACCTCCGCAAATTGCCACTTTCTTTATCTTTTTACCAGGAAAAGAAGTATATCGGATGCTTGTTAGATTCATATTCTTCTTTAATAGACTTAAAAAATCCTTTTGGTTCAGTGGATTTTCAAGTTCCCCTATTATGCCTGAACCTACCTCGGGATGGGCATTATCAAGCGGATAAATATCGTAAGCCACTTCTTCATAAGGATGTACTTTCAAAAGAGCGTTAAGAACCTTATTTTCAGTATGGTAAGGATATATAACCTCTATTCTTTCCTCATTTTCAGAATGCCTTTCATGTTTTATTCCCACATGCGGATTTGTATTTTCACCTGCCTTAAAGGTACCAATACCTTCAACGTTAAAGCTACATTCGTTATAGTTCCCTATTTTACCTGCTCCGGCAGTAAAAAGGGCAATTCTAACTTCAGCTGCGTTTTTAACTGGACAAAAGGTTACCAGTTTTCTGAGTATCCCGTTTTTAGGGCTAAGTATTGATGGGTTTCTTAGCCCTATTTTTTCAGCGATTTTATTGTTTACACCCATCCTTATATTATCAAGATTGGTATGCATGGCATATATACAGAGGTCATTTTTTATGGCATAAATAAGGGCTCTTTCAGAGTATGTTTTTCCCGTTAGTTTTTTTAAAGGAGAAAAAATTATCGGGTGATGGGCTATTACCATATTGCACTTTAGTTTCACAGCCTCTTTTAATACAACTTCCGTACTATCCAGGCATAGCAGTACCCCTGTAATTTGATTTTCCTTATTACCGGTTATCATACCGCAATTGTCATAAGATTCCTGGTATTCAAGCGGACATAATTCTTCCAGAAAATGTATCAATTCTTTTATTTTCAAAGTGTTTTTTAAAGTGCTAAAAATAGTAAATTTTGACTTTGCTTTTTGTTGTCTTGTACTAATTTGATTTCTTTTGAGGTTTCTATATTTGCCGATTACCTTGATGCAACCCCGTTTAAAGTGAAGAAAATAATAGCCTCGGAATATGCCCGGTTTTTCGGAGCCGGATTAGCGCTTACCGTTATCTGTGCCTGGTTCAGTGCCGGGTTTCACCAGGTAGATGAGCATTTTCAGGTACTTGAGTTTTGCAGTTATAAAATGGGGAATATAAGTTCTTCCGTTTTGCCCTGGGAGTTTGGACAGAAAATGAGACCTGCCTTACTACCCGGGATAGCTTATCTGATAGCCAAAACTATGACTTGTTTTAGTTTATATAACCCGTTTATAGTGGCTTTTTTACTTCGTTTTATTACGGGAATTGCTGCATGGTATATCGCTTGCCTGTTTTGCATTCTTTTTTCTTCCCGGTTTAAAACCCCAACCGGACAGAAGTTTTTTATCCTGATGAGTTTATTTTTATGGTTTATCCCTTATCTTTCTGTGCGCTTTACTCCTGAAAATATTTCAGGAATTGTTTTTTTATACGGTGTCTATAATATCTTGCAGAACCGGGAAAAAGAGTCAACATATTTTTTAACGTATTTATTGGCAGGCTTACTTTTCGGAATAGCCTTCTTCATTCGTTTCCAAATGATTTTTGCCATAGCAGGATTTGTTGCTTGGCTACTATTTATTAAAAAAATTAAATGGAAACCCAGTGGCTTACTTTTTATTTCGTTTCTTGTCGGAATTGGTCTCAATATTTTTATTGATTATTGGTTTTATGGAACCTGGACACTCACCCCCTTGAATTATTACTATGCCAATGTTGTTCAGCATAGGGCGGATATTTTTGGGATAAATCCCTGGTGGTTTTATGTACCCGAATTCTTGATGAAAGGCTTTCCACCATTGAGTTTTATTTTATTGGTTTTATTTTTTACCGGTGTGTTAAAAAATCGAAAAGACCCACTGATATGGGCTATTATTCCGTTTATTTTAGCTCATTTTATAGTTGGACATAAGGAATTAAGGTTCCTTTTCCCTGTTACATTTATGTTTATTTATAGTTCAGCGCTTGGGTTAGACTATTTGCTTACAAAAAAGAGTTATCTGAAAATTCACAAGTATGTATATGTTGTTTCGTTAATAATATGCATTCCTCTGCTTTTATATAGGGTATTCTCCCCGGCCAATATATCTATTAGTTATTGCCGGTTTTTATATACCCATATTTCGAAAAAAAATACGCCGGTTTTTATATGTAACAACACTTCAGATTATAGCATGTATGGCATGAATGACAGTTTCTACAGGAATCCGGATGTTAAAGTTATTTCAATAGACAGCCTTAGCCAGTTGAACAAATATATAGAGGGTTCCAAACCTCCGGTAGCTTTTTTTCTGGATAAAAATGCTCCATTGAATGGCGTTTTTAATTATCCGGTTAATGGATATAAAACAGAAATGTCCTATTGTTTTTTCCCATCATGGGTTTCGGGGCTGGACATAAATAATTGGGAAAAAAGGACACAGATTTGGAAAGTTTATAAGTTTACTAAAATTCAGGAAGAAAATTTGAAAAGCAATTAGAAATTTCAAGCGAAAACATACCAGCAAGATAAAGCCACACACTTTTGACTATTACATCTAAATTATACCTGTGATAATAAATCTTACAAAAAAGAGGGATTTGTGCAAGTTATAAGATAGCCATAATATTCAGCTACGCCACCTTGCTATATACTTTCCCAATCAATTCAAGGGTGTCAAGTATTTCATTATAATGGTCGGTGGTGACAAGCTTCATGCGATAGTCTTTAAAGTTATCCATGCCTTTAAAATAGCTTGTGTAATGCCTTCGCATTTCCAATATGCCTAATTTTTCTCCTTTCCATTCAATAGATTTTTGGAGATGAGTCATACAAACATCTATTCGTTCCTGCAATAGGGGAGGAGGAAGCAATTCTCCAGTGCTTAAAAAATGCTTTATTTCTCTGAATATCCAGGGGTAGCCAATGGCAGCCCTACCAAGCATGACCCCGTCAACTCCATAGCGGTGTTTCATCTCATTAGCTACTTGGGGCGAGGTTACGTCTCCATTCCCAAATATAGGGATGCGGATACGGGGATTGTTTTTTATTTCTCCAATCAATGTCCAGTCTGCCGGACCTTTGTATAATTGTTTGCGGGTTCGCCCATGTATAGTCAGAGCTTGTATGCCAATATCTTGTAAACGCTCTGCTACTTCAATCACATTTTTAGTGGTATCATCCCAACCAAGGCGGGTTTTAACGGTAACAGGCAATGATACAGCTTTCACTATTTCAGAGGTCATTTTTACCATTTTGGGAATATCCTGCAACAGGGCTGCACCTGCCCCGCGACAAGCTACTTTTTTAACCGGGCAGCCATAATTTATATCTATTAAATTGGGATTTACTTTTTCAGCTATAATGGCAGCTTCGCGCATAGACTCAATATCGCTTCCGAAAAGCTGTACACCAACGGGTCTTTCATTTTCAAATATGTCAAGCTTTTTGAGGCTTTTTACGGCATCACGTATTAATCCTTCCGAAGAAATAAATTCCGTATAAAGCATATCTGCGCCCTGCTGCTTGCATACATGCCTGAACGGAGGGTCGCTGACATCCTCCATAGGAGCCAATAATAAAGGGAAATCGGGTAATTCAAGATTGCCTATCTTGACCATTCTTATTAAATTGTTAATTTTGCAAAATTCGCGCAGTAAATATAAGCCAAACCGAATTAACGCCTTGACAAACCAGAGTCCCGCTCCTTTTGAAGAAAATAAACCCTTTTCACAGTTACTGATTTTTTTGGGTTTGACATGTATTTCTTTCTTCCTGCTTTTATGCGGGATAATGATACTGCAATTAACAGGAAAGTTAAACCTGCTTGCCCTTAGTTCAACAGACAAATTTGATGACCCGGAAATTTTAAAGGGGCTAAAGATTTTGCAGATACTTTCTGCCATTGTAATTTTTATTGTGCCGGCAGTGGTTTTTGCTTTTTTAGTTTCCCGTAAAGGATTAGAATATCTTCAGGTTAACCGGTTAGGGAAAATATCGGTTCTGCTATTGGGTGGGATAGTTATGTTCACAGCATCTCCCATCATTAATTTCCTCGCTGAAATAAACAACCACCTGCAACTACCACAATGGCTGCATAGTATAGAAGAATGGATGAAAGACAGTGAAGCTAAGGACGACGCTCTAACGAATGCTTTTATCGGGCATCAAAACTTTTACGATCTTATTGTCAACCTTATTATGATTGCTTTAGTCGCAGCTATTTCTGAGGAGCTATTCTTCAGAGGAGTGCTGCAAAAAATAATAATTAAGCTGACTAAAAATACACACGCCGGAATATGGATTACCGGGGCTATTTTCAGCGCCATACATATACAGTTTTATGGCTTTTTGCCCCGTATGTTAATGGGTGTCTATTTAGGTTATCTGCTTGTCTGGTCAGGCTCTTTATGGGCTCCTGTCACAGCACACTTTATAAACAATGCTTTAGCTGTATTATTCGCCTATCTCGAAGAGCGGAAAATAATACCGGATACCGTTGAAAAAATAGGATCACAGGGGACAGAATACTTATATATCGTTATAAGTTTAGCCATAGTAACCTTATTACTTATGGTTATTTACAGGCTTTCAGGCAGGAAGACAGCGGTAGTTAACGGATAGATGGATTAATCTTAACATCACTTAACATGGTACAAAAAATATTATATATATCTTTGCAAACAATTTATAACCGATGAAAGCTAAGTGGCTTTTTATTGTTAGTTTATTTTTAAGCGCAATATTGCTTTCTTCTTCCTTGGAAGACAGGAAGGAGAATTCTAATAATGGCGCAAAATTCTCTTTAAACACAACTATTACCCCTGTTAATTCACCACAACATTTGCCTCAAGGTGGAGACTCTCCGTTTATTCGCTTTCATAGTGGTATTAGCGGGAGTACGATTTCCGTATCCACTCCTAACGAATTAGTGGTTTTCCTAAAGCCTTTAAATATTACTCCGGAAAAGTTTGTAAGGATAGTTGAATATATATCCTCTTTATCATCCAGACTGCCCGTTACACGGGAATTTCTCTATTCCACTCCTTTAAGGTCGCCACCCGTCCTCTGTTAAGTTAGAAAGCTCATAAGGTTTGTAAAGTTCATAGTTCTATGGATTTTACATAAAAGTTTATGCCTTTCTAATCTTTTTCGGCTTTATAACTTTTACCTTTTTAAACTTTCACCTCATTTTATGGTTCATTTTGCATTTAGGAATAAGCACCTCATTATTGTAATAGCCCTGTTAGTGGCAATCTTAGGGCTTGTCAGCGTTAGCAGGCTGCCGGTAGATATTCTGCCGGTTTTTAAGTCGCCGGCTATTGAAATACTTACTGTTTACCAGGGTATGCCCCCTGAAATGGTGGAAAAGGATATTTCTACCCGCTTAGAAAGGTTTACCAGCCAGGCAGATGGTATTGAAACCCAGGAATCTAAAAGTATTACAGGGGTAAGTATTGTTAAAGACTATTTCCATCCCAATGTAAACCCGGCTGCTGCCATAGCTTCCGTTTCGTCGTTGGTAAATAGCGACATGAGCCACCTTCCTCCGGGAACATTACCTCCCATTGTGCTGCCATTTGACCCTACCGCCTCAATTCCTTTGGCATTACTCACAGTCAGCAGCGATTCACTTAATGAGCAACAACTGTATGATATTTCACAATATACTATCCGCACCATCTTGCAAACTGTGGATGGTATTACGGCTCCTGCGGTATATGGTGGAAAACTAAGGCAGATCCTGATTTATGTTGACCCTGAAAAATTGCAGGAATACAATCTATCTCAAACGGATGTGATGAGGGTGCTTGAAAAGAATAATGTAATGATACCTACCGGTGACATTAATATAGGTGCGGTTAATTATAATGTGGCGGCAAATGCCATGTTTACAAGCGTTGATGAGTTTAATGATATTGTAATTAAAGCAGGATGACAAAGGAAACCCGGTATATCTGAAAGATATTGGATATGCAAAAGATGGCAAACCAGATACAGACCAATATAGCCCGTGTAAATGGAAAGAACCAGGTGTATATTCCCTATATATCGCAGGAATGGCTCAAATATTATTAATGACGTAAATGGGGTACGGGAAAAAATACCGACTATTGAAGCACAAATACCTTCCTCCATAAAGCTAAATACCATTTTTGACCAGAGTGTATATGTAAAACATTCGGTAAGCGGACTTGCTTAAAGAAGGACTTACAGGTATAGGATTATTGTGCCTTGTATTGCTTTTTTTTCTGGGCAACTATCGCTCTGCTTTAATAGTTGCTATAAGTATTCCATTAGCCTTATTGGTCGTTTTTCTTGGATTAAGTTTTACCGATAACACCATTAACAGCATGACCTTGGGAGGAATGGCTCTTTCTGTGGGGCTGCTGGTAGATACTGCCATAGTGGTACTTGAAAACATTGATAAGCATTTGCACCAGGGGCAATATCCCGAACAGGCTGCGATTATTGGAACCAAAGAAGTTACACTTCCGGTAATTATTACGGCACTTACTATTGTAATTGTATTTTTCCCAATAGTATTTTTAACAGGTGTAGCACGGTTTTTATTCCCTGCTTTAGCAATAGCAGTGGCTTTTGCAATGGGTGGCTCACTATTTTTCTCGCTTACTCTTGTCCCAATTATGAGCGCTGCTATGCTCAAAAACCCTATTAAAGGAGTAGGACATAAAGGCATATTGGGCAGGTTTCAGAATTTCCTTAACCAGCCTTTTACATGGCTATGAATGGTTATTGGAAAAAGCCTTGAAAAATGCCAAATGGGTAATTACAGGGGTGGTCATTTTATTTATTGCTCCTATATTTCTGATAAAAGGAATTGGGACAGAGTTTTTCCCTCAAATGGATGTGGGGCAGTTTACAGTATATGTCCATCTTGACCCCGGCACACGGATAGAAGTTACCCAACAAAAAATAGGGGAAATTGAAAATGAGATAAAAGCGGAAACTGGAAATGAATTAACTGCTATTGTATCAAACATTGGCGTACAGCCTAATATAGATGCGGCTTACACACCCAATTCAGGTACACAGGATGCGTTTATTGATGTCCAGTTGAAAGATGAACACAGAACTCCCGACCAAAGAATTTGTATCGCAACTCCGCCAAAAATTGAACAATGATTTTCCCGGCGTAAGTTTTGCTTTTGATATGAGCGGAATAGTAGGAGCTGCCTTAAATAACGGCGCTCCTTCTCCTATTGATATTCAAATAACAGGAAGGAACCTTGCAAAACTTAATGATATTGCCGTTAAAATACGGGAAATTGCCAGGCAAGTTCCGGGAGCAAGGGATGTACGAATAGATGAGCGCATAAGCCATCCTGAAATTGACTTTGCATATTGACCGTACCAAAGCAGCTTTAGTCGGGCTTTCCGCCGATGAAATAATTAAGAACGTGGAAAGCGCATTAAATTCCTCTTCCGCGTTTAACAGCCATCTTTATTGGGTGGACCCTAAAAGCGGCAACGATTATTTTTTAGGGGTAACCTATCCCCAATACAGGCTTGATGATGTTTCAGCGCTTGGCAATGTTACTATCAGCAGCGATAAGACAGATAAAAAGGATATCTTATTAAAAGATGTGGCAACTATTTCAAGCGGTTCGCAACCCATAGAAATAAAGCACGTAGATGTTCAGAGAACAATGGATGTATATGCCAATGTACAAGGAAGAGACATCGGTTCTGTCGCTAATGAAATTGAAAAGGCAATAAAACCTGTGAAAGATTCCGTTCCTTTAGGATATACGGTAACAGAAAAAGGAGAAATAAAAAGCATGAATGATGCCTTTGGCAGCCTTGGTTTCGGCTTGATTCTTGCCATACTGATGGTGTATCTTATAATAGTTCCTTTATTGCGTTCATTCAAACTTCCCCTTATCATTATTATGGTGGTTCCTATGGGGCTAATAGGCGTAATATTTCATGTTGTTTTTCACACATACATTTTTAAATATTCAATCTTTCATGGGCATTATTATGATGGTTGGAATTACTGTATCATATAGCACCCTATTAGTAGATAAAATGAATGCCAATCTCCACAAAGAAGAAACCAGGCCCAGCGTAATGGATGAAATAATTAAGGAGAGAAAAATGCCACTTAAAGAAGCCGTAAGGCGTGGCGCAAGTAACCGTTTCCGCCCAATCTTAATGAGTGCAACGGTTGCCATATTTTCGCTTGCTCCTATGGCTTTTGGCAATGAAATAGGAGGGGAGGCTAATGTGCCGCTTGCAAGGGCAATTATTGGCGGGGTTTTTGCTGCCTTGGTATTGAGCCTTTTTGTAGTACCTGTTATTTTTTACCTGTTCAATAAAAAGCAGCATGAAGTTGCACCAGTAAAAGTCGAACAACCCCAAAGTACAAATGATTCTCAAAAACCTAATGCATAATAAAATGAAATCAACATTCATTCCACTCTTAGCCCTTAGCTCTTCACTCTTAGCTTTTGCAGCTTGCAGCTCTTCTACTGAAAGCAAAAATGAAAACTCTCAAACATCTAACCTTCCGGAAGTATTGGTCTGTGAGCCACAGGTGAGAGGCTTTAAAAATACTATAACTCTTGCAGGACAGGCAATGGCAAACCAGGAGGTAAAGCTATACGCCATGAATAATGGGTATGTAAAAATGTGGAAATACGATATAGGCGATATGGTGAAAAAAGGAGAAACCCTCGCAGAACTTGGTAACCCTGAATTGATGGAGCAAAAGGAAAAAGCGAAAGCGGAATTGGATGGAGATGCTGCTATATATAACCGGCTGGAGTCTGTCTATACAAAAACGCCCGAACTTGTTCCATTAGAGCAGGTGGATGCAGCCAAAGCCAAGTATGAAAGCGCTGTTGCAGCATTAAATGTGGTGGATTCTGCCATAAATTACTTAACCATTCGTGCCCCCTTCGATGGGATAATAACCAACCGCTATGTGGACAATGGAGCTATCGTTCAGAATGGATTAGACCGCCCTTCTACAGAGCCTTTGTTTAAGATACAGGACATTTCGGTGATACGGTTGAATGTTAGCATCCCTGAAATAAATTCTCCCTACATCATAAAAGGCACTCCTGTAAATATTGTGTTTCAGGATTTGCCTAATACTATTATTAATGAGGCAGTATCCCGTGTATCTTACGGGCTTAGTGAAGACACCAAGACTATGCTTGTCCAAATAGATATTCCCAATAAGGACCACACCATTCACCCGGGAATGTTTGCCAATTGTACATTTAAGATAACATCTGCCGACAGTACTCTTTCTGTTCCTAACCAGGCAATAGGAAACTATGAACAGCAAACGTATGTTTATAAGGTAAGCCCAGTTGACTCAACCCATGCTTCATTGAATTGGGATGCCGGAGTGAAGTGTGTCGTAAAGAAAGTGGATGTCCAGACAGGTGTTCGCACAGACAATTATTGCCAGGTTAAGTATGCCGGATTAAAGCCTGATGATAAAATTATTATCTCCGGAAATGCCCAATGTGCAGATGGGTCAATTGTTATTGCGAAGGGAAAATTACAAGGTGCCGGGCCAGCTGCCAATACGTCAACTCATTAAAATTTCTCCAATGAAAACACCGAAAATCTTTTTACTGTTATTGCTTATATCAGTAACAGGTTATAGCCAGACCGGAATACAGTACAGTAGAAAAATTCCGGTAAATCTCCCTACTATACTAAAGCTTGCCGGGGCTAATAACCTTACTATAAAACAATATGAACTGCAATATGAATTAAGCCTGGCTCAAATTGATAAAGCCAAAGAATGGTACTTGCCTACTATCTCTGTGGGACCCACCATGCATTATCTTACCGGTGCAGTAATGCAAACCAATGGGGCTTTATTAACCGATGCCACACAGAAGGAATTATGGCTGGGAGGTGGAATAGTTGGCGAGTTAGATTTTAATAAGGGTATTTATAATGTGATGGCTAAGAAACAGCAAAGCGCTGCCGTTAAGTTTGAAAGCGAGGCTCAACGCAACAACGTGATTCTGGAGGCTATTTCCGATTACTATGATTTAATGGTGGCGCAGTTCAACTATAACCAGCTTTTCAATTTGGTAAGCCAGGCAGATACTTTGACAGCCCAGCTACAGGTGCAGGTGCAGGCAGGCATCCGCTACCAATCGGAATATTTATTGGCACAAAGCAATGCCGGGCATATCCGGTTTGAATTGACCGGTGCGCAGGTGCAGATGCGAAAAGAATCAGATGCACTGCTTAGCATTTTGAATATTGATACCAATGCTTTGTTGGTTAGTGCTGATACGGGAATAGCCCCTGTTGAAATTGTTAAAAGTATAGCAGATACCGGGTTGGCAAGCCAATATACCCAAAACCGCCCGGAATATAAAAGTATGCAGGCTGAACTAAATTCCATACAGGCAGAAAAGAAATCTACTACAGTTGGGCTTCTGTTGCCGAAGCTGGAAGTTGCCACCCCCGATGCCCTGTTAGGGACTTTCGGAGAACCCTATTACAACAGTTACCATTTGGATGCGGGCTTATTATGGAATATTCCTATAGGCAGGATTATTTATAAAGGCGATCTAAAAACTTATAATGCGGAAATAAACATACAGCAGAACGATATGCAGCAATTCGGAAACGAGGTACACCGGCAGGTTGAAGATGCAAGGGCGCAGATTGCTTTATCGGCTGAACAAATGACATTTTCCAAACTGTCTTTGGCTGAATCTGATAAGGCTTTAACCCAAAGCATAGAAAGAGAAAGGCTGGGGACCGTTCTTCCTTTTGAAGTATTTCAATCAGAACAGTTTTATGTACAGGCTGAAGATGATTACCTGAAAGCCGTTAGTAATTATAATAAAGCCCAGTATGAACTTTATGTGGCTATGGGGAATAATTTATAAAAAAGTGACCCACTCAAAAAAAACGGCATAAAACGGCATAAATCAGGCTGCTTAATTGCCTGGTTATTAATTACTTCCTGGAATGCTGTGTGCCTAAAGGGTTTCAGGGGCTTTTTTATATAAACAAATAGCAATAAAAATATAGTACAAAAAGTAATTTATTATTATCTCACCAGTATCACCTTCCCGTCTCCAACCAATTTGCCATTTTCCCGGGTTACCCTGTATAAATAGATTCCATTGGGTTGGGAACTTAAATCAATGGTAAATTGTGAACTGCTTGTTCTAACTTGTGAGTACACTTGCTGCCCCAGGACATTATAAACCTCAATTTCATTACTTGACGTTGATTTGTTAGCATTTACAATTAGAATAGTGAATTTCCCATTATTGGGATTAGGGTAAATAGTTACCTTAGATGAATTGGTGATAGCACTGATTCCAGTAGATGATTCTATAGTTACGCAGACACTGTCTATGCAACCATTGGCATCGGTAATAGTGCTGCAATAACTCCCTGTACACTGGTTGGAAATGGTATCCGTAGTAAGCCCGCCGGTCCAAAAGTAAGAATACGGACCTGTTCCTCCTGAAACTATAGCCCAGGCTGAGCCATTACAATTTCCGCCGGTGGTGTTTATGGAATCGGCAGTTATGTTAAGGGCAGCCGGTTGTGTAATTATCGAAGATTGTGTAGCAGTACATCCGTTATTATCGGTTACCGTAACCGTATATGTTCCCGCAGATAAGTTAGAAACGGAAGTACCGGAATACCCGCCCGGGGTCCAGGAATAGGAAAGCGGGGAAAGTCCGCCGGAAGCTGTTACCGAAAGGCTTCCTGTGCCACCAGCACAAAGAATGTTTGAGTTGGCAACAGATGCTACGCCTAATACAGTAAACAGGGTAGGATTAGAGGCAAATCCATTTACCACCACCACGAGCGAATAGATTCCAGATGGCAGGTTTGCAGGAGTTTCAAAAACGGCTGTATCTTCCAAACTATCGGTCATTACGGCTCCCAAACGGTTCCAGTTGGTTGTTTTTGCATAATAAACATTGGTTCCATTGCTAAGCCGCACTAAAGGATAATTAGATGATTGCTGCAAATCATCCCCATATTCTGTTCCTTCTGAAATGCCATTGAAGAGTTTCCCGGTAATTTTATATAAAGGGCACGCATCAGGGAGAATGCTGTTGATGGTAGGTTTACCTTGTGCAATAGGTCCGCTGCCCGGTGTATAAACAAAGTATTGCTGGTCTAAGGTGGTTCCATTTTGGCTGGACATCATGAGCACTGTACCATCCGGAAGGTCCAGTAATGTAACATCAGAGCAAGTATTGTCACCAACGGAGTCTCCACCACCTCCCAGGCCGGGAAGGGGACTGGTAACTTTAGTAAATGTATTGGTGGTGTAATCGTATTCGATGAACCAGGCAGGGTTTAGAAATTCATTATTTGCACTGGTACCTTCAGGAGAAACGCATAACAGGATATGCCCGTTAACCATCATAGCGCCGGGAGCATCCGTTTGACCTACTAACCCACCCTGAATAGTGGGATAATTAGCTGCAGAAGCCCAGGTACCCGGGGCGGTAGTTCCACTTGGTGTATATATGTCATTGTATTGGGTGGCTCCAAAGAAAATGGCTTTACCGTTAGGTAGCAGCACGCCACACCCAGCCTCCTCGCCATATCTGTCGTACACATCTTCCGGGGCGCTGGCATCCGCTATCCAGGTATTGGTTTGTGGTCGGTAACGGCACGATTGGGTAGAAGCAATTCCCATAAAAAGTACGCTGCTATCGGGCAGTTTTACCCATGCCGATTCATCGTGATTGAGAGGAGCTATAGGGGCAGTAGCCCATAAGTTAGTTGCAGGATTATAGAACTGGTCGTCAAAAGATGGATTAGACCCACTTTGGAGACCCACAAGAACCTGTCCATTCGGGAGCAGTATAGAGTTTCCATCATAAATGTTCATGTGGCTTACTACTTTTTCGGTTCTGGTCCAGGTATTGGCAACCGGGTCATACACTTCACCGGCAGTATCGCCATTGTAATATTCTCCACCTGCAACAAACAGTTTTCCGCTGGGAAGCACCTGAGATGAAAAAAACAAGCGGGGACGGTTCATGTCCGGCAAGGTTGTCCAGGTTCCGTTAATATAGCTGCCACTGGCATCGGGCGTAAGCATGTCCCACCCTGTATAAGCATCTTTGGTACTTTGTACAATTATCCTTCCGTCTGTTAGTAGTAAAAATAAACCCGCACCCGGATTTGGCTCCAGGTTATTGAGGGCTGTCCACGTACCTATTTGAGCATTCATTGGGCTTACAGTAATAAACTGAAAGCAGATAAACAAGATAAGAGGAGAAAGTAATTTTTTCATAAAAAATAAATTTTAATTCGGCATTATTTTATTTCAATAACGAGCCAAATGTAATAATTAACTTATAGTTTGCAAGTGAGCAATTTGTTTTTTGGTTTGATTACCTCTCAAATCTTCTATTGCAATTCAGAAAAAGAATAGCCTAAGTTGTAGCCCCGGTCGGGTAGTCCTGTTTGTAGAAATCAGTTAGTACCTGATCTTTAAAGCTCCATTGGAGCGACCTGTTGCATTAAACAGAACAAAAACAGGTCGCTCCAATGGGGCTTTAGGATACCTCTGGAGGTGGATGTTTTACTATAAACAGAACGCTCCCACGGAGCTAAGTATAATGGAATTATGTAAAAGCACTACCTTGTTATCACTATTTTTCCTTCTCCAATCAGATCTCCCGTTTCTTTCAAAACCCTATAAAGATAAATTCCATTGGGTTTATCATTAAGGTTAATGAGATTGTCACCCCCGCCTTTACCAGTTCGGGCAGGCTGAGCAGAGCGAAGGGTCTCAGTATATACTTGTTGTCCCAGCATATTATAAATCTCTATTTTAGGTTGGAATGTGGTGATGAGTTCGGATTGCACAAGGCAATCAAAGATTACAAATTAATCAGGCACTGATTACAAATTCAGCGCCTGTGGGATATATTATTGCAAAATATTATATTTGGCAGATATATAAACAACATTCTATGAAAAAACTATTAATGATTTTATCTGTAATTTCCATAAGTATAATTTCATATTGCCAGCCTAACAAGTATTCGGGCAAAAATACAGGTGGAGCATCCTTGTTTGATTCAGGCAGAGTTAGTCTTCGTGTCAAAGAATATAACTACGATACTTGCGGAACAACCAAGAGACCTATTTATGAGTGTAAGTTTATATTAAAAAATGATAATTCATATTCCGTAATACTAAAACGATATGATTTTTATTCTTATAATTATACTGATTCAATAAACAGAGTAGGGTGTACGATAGCTTCTGTAAGCATGTCTAAAAATGCAGACACTCTTGCCCCTAACTCCGAAAAGGTTGTAGACATTTTTGGCGAGTACCCGGGGCATTATCAACCCAGGGGTACTGAAGTAAATACAGGATGTCCATACCATTGGGAATTTGATGGGTTTACACCATACAAGAAGTGATTTTCCCGTCGGAACAAGTGTCTCACTTTTCCTTTTTTTTGGCGACATCTTGTCGTAAGGCCATCCCAAATAAATAATCTCTCGTGCTCTTTCTAAAACTAAATTTGAGATGCCTGCCTGTTCGACAGACAGGCTGAAACCCGTCCGACCGATTCATCCGGGCGGGCAAGTTCAGCATGACTTTCATTCATAACTTATAACTTATAACTACTTTTTCCCTCCCCCAAACTCCATCAGGTAGCTTTTTATAAAATCATCTAATTCTCCATCCATTACCGATTGTACATCGGAGGTTTCATATCCTGTGCGGAGGTCTTTTACCAGTTTATATGGATGCATTACATAGTTGCGTATCTGCGAGCCCCACTCTATAGACTTTTTATTGCTTTCTATTTCCGCTACCGCCTGCATTTTTTGCGTAGCTCCCGCTCATATAATTGCGATTTGAGCATTTTAAGGGCGGTATCCTTATTCTGCATTTGTGAGCGGCTCTCCTGGTTCTTAATTATAATACCCGATGGCTTGTGATACAGGCGCACCGCCGTTTCTACCTTATTTACATTCTGCCCGCCTTTACCACCCGAACGGAAAGTTTCCCATTCAATATCGCCCTCGTTTATTTGAATATCAATGCTATCATCAATCAATGGATATACATACACCCCCGCAAAAGAAGTATGCCGGCGGGCATTGGAATCAAATGGAGAAATACGCACCAGGCGATGAACTCCGTTTTCTCCTTTCAAATACCCAAAGGCATATTCGCCTTCAATTTCCAGCGTTACAGACTTTATACCTGCCGTTTCACCATCTTGCTTGTCGAGTTCCTTTACTTTGTAGCCACGCTTTTCAGCCCACATCATATACATGCGCATAAGCATATAGGCCCAGTCCTGGCTCTCTGTTCCGCCTGCCCCTGAATTGATTTCAATAACTGCTTCAAGGTGGTCTTCTTCCGCCCCCAGCATATTCCTGAATTCAAGTTCTTCAAGAGGTTTCATAGCATCTTTATAATGCGTTTCCACTTCCTGTTCAGTGGCGCTTTCTTCTTTAAAAAAGTCATAAATAACCCCTAAGGTCATCTACCCTTTTTTGTAAACTGGCAAACGCATCTGTCCAAGTTTTAAGTCCTTTTATTTGTCTTAAAATCTGTTCCGCTTTTTTAGGGTCGTTCCAAAAGTCAGGAGCATGGGTAATAGATTCGAGTTCCGCTATCTTCGTTAACTTCTTCTCAATGTCAAAGATGCCCCCTCAACGCGTCAAAGCGCTCCTTCACTTCCTTAACCTGCTCGTAGGAAATCATGTGTTTAAATAGTTATAAGTTATGAGTTATAAGTTATTGTGAGTATGGTCATCCACAATAAATATGGTCTTTAGAAAAAACTGTGAATGCACAAAAATAGAAATAATTCATTTCATATCTTCCTTACTGCTTTCTGAATATTTTTTTTTACCTTTTCCCATGTTACTTTACCATTTAAGACCAAGGGGTCTGGCTCTGCTTCTGCATCGGCAAAATAAGTGAGACTTCTCACAATATGAAAGGTGGTTTGGTGGGGATATTTTTCCTGATAAAGTGTAAGGAGTTTATCTATATCAAATAGTTGCAGGAGAAAATATAAGTCAAAAAAATCCTTCTTACTTCCACGACCTGTAATCGCATCTAATTTCATTGGGGCTATATCTTCAATAGATAACATGCGAATTCCATCAGTAGTAAGTATCGGGCGTATAAACGGGTAGTTGAATCGTATAAAATCAACCTTGATGTTATTTATTTCACATATAACAGTTTGAGGCATCTGCAGAACAAGTTTCAAGTCATAATTTTTTAATAAAACCCTGATAATATCATCTGATTTGAAATCGGTAATTGTAAATAAATCTAAATCATCTGACTGGCGGTGCCCAATTTGCAGAGCTAATGCAGTGCCCCCTACCAGTATATACTGCCGGAGGTATTTTTTTTGCATTAAGTCATTTAATAACTCCAGTGTGCGGGGTTCGACTGCTTGAGAATATAACATCTGAATTGGGTAACGGGTACGTTGAAATAAGCACTACAAAAATAAAGTACACGGTCATCCATATAACGTAATTGTTGGGTTATATGCTTGATTTTTGGCTTACCGTACAGGGCTTTAATAATTTTGAAATCCTCCATTGTTCCCATGCTAAGCACTCTTCCGATAATATAGGGTGAATGTTTATTGTAGTCAATCGTTTTTCTGTCTACATCCCAAAATAAAAATGCTGATAAATTCCCAAGCATTTTATTTTTTCCCTGAATGTTCATCAGTAAATATCGGGGTAGGAGGTAGGGTCAACCTCATTCATAATGCCATATACAGCATCAAAAATATCTTCTACACTGGGTTTGGAGAAATAATCTCCATCAGAACCATAGGCAGGACGATGTTCTTTGCCTGTTAACGTTTTTGGAGCAGAATCGAGATAGGAATACCCACCCTGTTTTTCCAATACATTTTGCATCATATAAGCCGAAGCTCCTCCCGGCACATCTTCATCAAGAAAAAGTACACGGTTGGTTTTTTTGAGTGAGGTTACAATCATTTTATGAATGTCAAAAGGCAATAAAGTCTGCACGTCAATGATTTCCACCGAAATATTGTACGATTCCAATTGTTGTGCAGCTTCCATAGCCATACGGCAAAGTGGTCCGTATGTAACAATGGTTACATCCTTACCCTCCCGTATTATTTCCGGTATGCCAAGGGGTAGTTTAAAGTCACCGGGGTTAGTGGGCTTCTTTTCTTTAAGGCGATAACTATTTAGGGGTTCAATCATTAAGGCAGGCTCATTGGAAGCAAGTAGAGTGTTATACAATCCTGCCGCCTGGGTCATATTGCGGGGTACACAAACATACATTCCCCGAAGTGAATTTAGGACCATACCCATAGGAGAACCGCTATGCCATATACCTTCCAGCCTGTGCCCGCGGGTGCGGACAATAACCGGGGCCCGTTGGGTTCCAACCGTGCGGTAGGAAAGGGTGGCAAGGTCATCGCTCATTATTTGCAAGGCATAGAGAAGATAATCGAGATATTCTATTTCAGCAATAGGTCGTAATCCCCGCATAGCCATGCCTATTGCCTGCCCTACAATAGTCATTTCCCGGATACCGGTATCAAATACCCGTTCTTCTCCATATTTTTTTTGGAGGTTTTCCAAGCCCTGGTTCACATCGCCCAATTTACCCTACATCTTCCCCAAATATTAATACATTCGGGTATTTGGCAAGAATAGCATCAAAATTATCTCTCAATACCTCATGCCCGTTTACCTGGGTTTCTTCGGCATCATACACCGGGTTTTCTTCCTGCAACATTCTGAATGCATCGGAAGTATATAACAGGGAATCATAACGTTCTGTATTTTGGGCTAAATAAGTCATTATTATAATTGAGCAGTTCTTGTCTTTCAGTCGTTTTTTCATTTCTCGTGATTCGTAGAATCTGCTTTAATGGCGGCAGCCATATCCCTTCGTAAAGGTTCTTTATTAGCCTTTAACTCGTCAAGAATTTTTGAAATAGCAGCCTGTTCAGTAGAAGTGGCAGAAACCTTTTGCAATACCTCAAGGGCAGCCGATTGGTCATGTTTTATTTCATCAAGATACGATTTCCAAGCCCTGTTTTTAGCATCCTTTACATCGGTTTTTGCCTGTTCTTCAATGTGGGTAAGTTCTTCTTCGGTGGCAATGGCAAATTTTAATATCCATTCCCTCATTTTCTTAATTCCGTCAAAATCTTTTTCCCATTGAAGCCTTTCAGGAGTTTTATACCTCTCGTGAGAACCTGAGGTAGAATGACCTTGTGGCTGGGAACATTCTTCTACATGCAGCAGAATAGGAACATGTTCTTTTCTGCATAAGGCTAGCAGCTTTTTCATACGTTTCGCAAAGGGCGGAATAATCCCATCCCTTTACTTTCAGTATTTCGTATCCCTTACTATTTTTATCTCGTTGCATACCCTTTAAAGCCTCTGAAATGCTGTCTTTTGGTAGTTTGATAACTGATAGGAACAGAAATTCCATAGCCGTCATCCCAAACGGAAACCAGCATAGGCACCTGCATAACTCCGGCGGCATTAATGGTTTCCCAAAACATACCTTCCGAGGTGCTGGCATCGCCAATGGTTCCGAAAGCTATTTCGTTGCCATTTTTACTGAATTTTTCAAATTCTGTGTTTTGTAAGGATAGGTGTATTTCTATATTGTTTAGATGCCATTGCCAACCCTAACAAGCGTGGCATTTGGCTGCCTGTAGGAGAAACATCGGATGAAGAATTACATTGTTCGGTAAGATTAGCCCAACTTCTATCCGCATTAATAGAACGTGTAGAATAATGTCCACCCATTTGCCTTCCGGCAGATGATGGTTCTGCTTTTAAATTGGCATGGGCATATAGTCCGGCAAACCATTCCTGTACTGTTAATAATCCTTTAGCAAACATAAAAGTCTGGTCGCGGTAATAGCCCGAACGAAAGTCACCGGGCATAAATACCTTAGCCATTGCTATTTGAGCAATTTCTTTCCCATCGCCAAATATGCCGAATTTGGCTTTCCCCTGCAATACTTCCTTTCTACCAAGCAGGCTGGCTTCCCTGCTTTCGACAGCTATCCGGTAATCGCGGATAACAACGTCTTTAAATTCGGAAAATGAAATTTCCTTTTTTTGTGATACCCCGCTTATTTCCTCTTTATTTGACATGAAAGAGACAGTTTATTTAAGAAAGCAAACTTACATAATTTGGAGTGAAACAACTAATAAAAAGCATATTTCGTCACTAAATCCTGCATAAAAGTGTGTCCCCGATTAGGGTAACATTGATAGCTTTGCACAAAATTTTGAAAAACTTTAGCGCCTGAAATATAAGAATGGATAAGAGTAACAGCTTAATGGCAAATAACTTATAGCGTGGAGACTGTTGTTAAATACCGCCAGTTTTTTGTAATGATAATTTTATGGATGGTTACCTCCGCTGTGGGGGGGCCGGTAAATATTGCTTTTGTTACACTCAGCGTACTGGTTTTGAAATTACGTAACCGGTACACCGAATTGTTGACGGGTTTATGGTTTGTTTGTACCATGTCCGATAGCCGCCTTAACTCTTTTCACAGTTTTGAACTGGCAAAATATCCCTATGTAAGCTTGTTAGCTGTATTCCTTATTTTTGATATAAAAAAATTCCAGCCTTTCAGCCGGTTTTTCCTTCGTTTCCTGCCTTTTATGATTGTTGCTTTTTATTGCATTTTGCATACACCTGCTGCTAATTTTATCCAATGTGTTTTAAAAACCATATCCTATTTTCTCTTGTTTTTAACCGTTCCGAACTATGTAAACAAAAGCTACCGGGAAAATGGCTATGACTTTATAAGGCTGTTTATTTTTGTTGCCATATTTTTTCTGGCATTGGGCGTCCTTTTAAAGTTTTTTTATCCTTCCGCTGTAACCCTTGAATTGAGATATAGGGGATTGCTGGGGAACCCCAACGGAATGGGGCTTTACTGCCTCGTAGTATTTATCCTTTTTGCATTGGTTAATAAATCGCTGCCCGATTTATTTCACCGCCAGGAGAAAATGCTTTTTTACTTCCTGCTTTTTTTATCCGTAGTTCTGTGTGGTTCAAGAAATACCATTGCCGCCATGCTGGTTTATATCGGGTTTTCATATCTTACACGTATTTCTCCTTTATTGGGGTTTATAATACTCCTGTTCTTTCTTATCGGTTATGAATATATAAATATTAATATTGTAAATGTTGTAAAATCGCTGGGTATTCAGCATTATTTCAGGGTGGAAACACTGGCGAATGCAGCAGGAAGGTATGTAGCCTGGAAACTTGCCTGGGATAAGATTACCAAAGACATTTTTTTAGGACATGGGTTTGACTATACCAACTATTTGTTTATCCTGAACCAAAAATCACTGAATGATTATGGGCACCAAGGTAATGCCCATAATTCGTACCTTACTTTTTGGCTGGATACAGGGCTTATCGGGTTGCTTCTTTTTTTATGGGCTTTTGTGGGCGCCTTTATCAAAGGGGCTAAAAAGAATAAAGTGATTATCGCTGCCTTGTTTGCTATCTTTTTTTCGGCTTTTTTTGAATCCTATCTTACGGCCTCGTTAAACCCGTACACTATTATTATCGTTATCTTTTTATGTATATTTACCAGTGACGAAATACTCCCCATTAAAACCGAGGCTATTATTCCTTTACACTGAGCTTGCGGGGTATTTTATAGCCTGTTTGCAGAAGCTAAGTGAAGTGTATGATGTTGAAATTTATGTAATTCATTGGGCGGTAAATAAGGAAGCCCCCTTTAACTTTAACTTTAAAGGGGATGTTTTTTTTTTAGAAAAAGCGGGGTTCACGAAGCAGGCGCTGGAAGAAAAAGTGGAATCAATTTCACCTGATTTTATTTATTGCAGCGGTTGGATGGATAAAGACTATCTATCCATTGCAAAGAAGTTCAGGAAAAAAACACCTGTTGTTATGGGCTTGGATACCCAATGGAGGGGTTCTTTAAAACAACATATAGCCAGTTTTGCAAGTAGGTTTACCCTGTTAAAAATATTTAATTATTGCTGGGTTCCGGGAGAAAAGCAAAAAAAATATGCCCTTAAATTAGGGTTTAAACCAAGCCAGGTACTTAAAGACTATTATTCTGCCGATGTGGACTTTTTTATGAACTTAGGGGATAAATACCTTCCTGAAAAGAAAGCGCATTACCCGCACAAGGTTATTTATGCAGGGCGATACTACCCATTTAAAGGAATAACCGATTTATGGGATGCTTTTATTGCCTGGCAAAATGAACAGGAAAGCGATTGGGAATTGTGGTGTATAGGTACCGGCACAGAGCCCCCTGTTCAGCATCCCAAAATAAAGCATCTCGGCTTTGTTCAGCCGGCAGATTTTGCACCGGTTATTGAAAACGGAGGGATTTTTATACTCCCCAGCCGTTATGAACCCTGGGGGGTTGTGTTGCATGAATTTGCTTCGGCGGGATTTCCCCTATTGGCTTCAGATGCCGTTGGAGCAGGGGAGAAGTTTATAACCGATGGTGAAAATGGGTTTAGTTTTAAGGCTGGGAATGTGGTGGAGATAAAAAGAGCGCTGAAAAAAATTACTTCTTTTAGTGATAAAGAGTTATTGAATATGGGTTCAAAAAGCCGGGAAAAGGCTTTATCCGTTACTCCACAAAAATGGGCTGAAACTTTAATGAGTATAATTGCAATAAAATAGAATAATGATGAGTAGTAAAACAATAGGAGTAATTGGCTCAGGTACTATGGGTAGCGGAATTGCCCAACTGGCTGCCGTTTCAGGATGCGATGTAATACTATTTGATGCTAATTCAGCTGCCGCACAAAATGCCTTTGAGAAAATAAAGAAAACATTAACAAGCTTAGTTCAAAAAGGTAAACTATCAGAGGAAAGCTCAACTGCTGCATTTTTGCGGATAACCATAGCAAGCACATTGAATGATTTAAGTCCTTGTGATTTGGTTATTGAAGCTATCATTGAAGAGTTATCAGCAAAAAAAGACCTTTTCAAAAGTCTGGAGCAAATTTGCAACCCTGCTTGTTTGTTTGCCACAAATACATCCTCTATTTCTATTACTTCTATTGCTTCTGCTTGTAAAAACCCCGATAGAGTTATAGGAATCCATTTTTTTAATCCCGCACCCGTTATGCCGCTGGTGGAAATTATTCCCGGCTTGGCAACTGATAATAAAATAGTGGATGAGGCTATTGAGATTATTAAATCGTGGGGAAAGGTTACCGTTATTGCCAAAGATACCCCCGGTTTTATTGTAAATAGAGTTGCCCGACCCTTTTATGGAGAAGCTATACGGATTCAGGAAGAGGGCATTGCCGATTTTGCCACTATTGACTGGGCTATGAAGGAAATAGGCGGTTTTAAAATGGGTCCCTTTGAACTAATGGATTTTATAGGTAATGATGTGAATTATAAGGTAACAGAAACAGTTTGGACTCAATTTTTTTATGACCCTCGCTACAAGCCATCCCTTACCCAAAAAAGATTATTTGAAGCAGGTTTTTGGGGAAGGAAAACAGGCAGAGGATATTATGAGTATTCTGAAGGAGCAAAAAATCCGGAACCTGATAAAGATGAAAAGTTAGGCAAACAAATTTTTATGCGGATAATCTCCATGCTTATAAATGAAGCTTATGAAGCCCTCTATTACCGCATTGCCACCAAAGAAGATTTGGAAATAGCCATGACCAAAGGAGTTAATTATCCCAAAGGGCTTATTCAGTGGGGTGATGAAATAGGAGTTGAGAAAGTATTGCAAGTGTTGGAAGAACTCCAATCTACTTACAAAGAGGAAAGATACAGACCGGGTTTATTACTGAGAAATGCTGTTCATGGAAAAATGAATTGAATAGTATTAAGAAAGTGCTTAAACTTTCCTTAATGCCCATTGCCCCAAACCCCTAAAGGGGCTTTGAATAGCACTATTCAAAGCCCCTTTAGGGGTTTGGGGCTGAAGTAAATACGGGATACCCTTTTGTGTATTACTCGTAAAGTTTTAATAACCCCTATCAGTTGCTCCTAAAGAATTTATCTATCTTTGATTGCAATTTGATGCAATGAAAAGACTTAAAACCCTTACCTTCTTTATTTTCTATTTTTCATTTTCCTGGCATTGCTCTGCTCAAATAATTACTACCATAGCAGGGAATGGTGTAGCAGGCTATAGCGGAGACGGAGGACCGGCCACAGTTGCCGAATTATATTACCCATATGGAGTAGCAGTAGATGACACCGGTAATGTATATATTGCAGATGGGAGTGGACGTATTCGTAAAGTAAATACTTAAGGTATAATCAATACAATTGCTGGGAATGGAGTAAACGGCTATTCAGGAGATGGGGGACCGGCAACCGCTGCGGAAATAAGTCCCTATGGAATAGCTATTGATAAAGCAGGTAATATTTATATAGCTGACAATGGTAACAGTCGCATCCGTTAGAAGTAAATACATTAGGAATAATTAACACTTTTGCGGGAAATGGCGTTCAAGGTTACACGGGTGATGGAGGACCAGCTACACTTGCAGAATTAAATACACCTTTGGTATAAGGGTAGATAAAACAGGGAATGTTTATATAGCTGATATTGCTGCGGAAGTTGTCGGATGGTAGATACTATGGGTATCATACATACTTTTGCCGGGAATGGTTACCAAGTGGGGATTATGGACCAGTATGGTGGATATTCCGGTAATGGAGGACCAGCCACTGCAGCTGAATTAGACTGGCCGAGAGACGTAGATTTCGATAATGCCGGAAACGTTTATATAGCTGATGAGGATAGTTGGTGTGTAAGACAAGTTAACAATTCAGGTATTATTTCAACATTTGCCGGTATTGATTATCCCGGTAATTCCGGTGACAGCGGACCCGCTACAAATGCTGAACTTGATGGTGTATTTGGTGTAACTGTGAATGATTCAGGCGTATACATAGTGGACAATGCTTATTACCACATAATGAAAGTAAATAGTTCTGGTATAATCAGCGCCTTCGCAGGGAATGGAACTCCGGGTTTTTCAGGCGATGGAGGTACTGCCACTAGCGCTGAGATTTTGCCTCTCTTGCTCGCAACAGATACTTCGGGAAATATGTATATTAGCGATCAAGGCAATAATCGAATAAGGAAAGTGTCAGTAGTGTTGCAGGTTTCAACTAATTTAATAACTAATGTCAATTGTAACGGAGGCAGTAATGGCTCAGCAACTGCCAGTGCAAACGAAGGCATACCTCCCTATACATACTCATGGTCAAATGGTGCAACAACTTCTTCAGTTACCAATTTAAGTGCAGGAACCAATACTGTATTTGTAACAGATAGTGAAAATATCAAAGGGTCGGCTACAGTTATTATTACCCAACCGCCGCCAATAAGTATGACAGCAGATTCCATAAACGTTGCAGGAACCTGCAACGGTTCGGCTTGGGTAATTGTAGGCGGAGGCACACCTTCATACTCTTACCTATGGACAGGAGGACTTACAACAGATACCATTACCAATCAATGTATAGGAGATTATTGTTGCACCGTTACCGATGCCAATGGATGTATAGATAGTGTATGCACCACTATTGAGTCAGCAACCGGAACGAGTGAGGTAAAAGGAGAAAGTGAAAAGGTAAAAGTTTATCCCAATCCGAATAATGGTTTATTTACTATTGCGCTCAGTAGTCATGCTGAACTCGTTTCAGCATCGCAACCGACCGTTAAAATTTATAATTTGCTTGGGCAACAAGTATATGTTGAGACCCTGAAACCCGTCCGACCGATTCATCCGGGCGGGCAAGTTCAGGGTGACAATCTCATTGACTTAAGTGATAAACCCAATGGAATTTATTTCTACAGAGTTTTAAAAGAAGATGGGAGTTTGATTGAAGAAGGAAAGGTAATAATTGATAGATAGAAAATGATACGTCCGCCCGGCTGAACCATTCGGACGGGCTTTCCCCTGTAAGGGAAAGTAAGGAAAGGGTTAGATAAGAGGAATTGCTCATAGAAAGGTAACTGATACGCTCTCCCTTGATGGGGAGAGTAAGGAGTGGGGCTACATTGTTAGTAAGTAACTAATAAGCTTTACTGAATTAGAAGTAATTTTGAAGCCGCTATTAATTACCCCAAAGAAGTGCAGCAATATCTCGACTTACTTGAACATATCCTTGAAAAAGGAGTTAAAAAGCAAGACCGTACAGGAACAGGGACACTAAGCATCTTTGGCTATCAGATGCGTTTTGATTTGGAACAGGGTTTTCCGGCGGTTACTACAAAAAAGCTCCATCTTCGTTCTATCATATATGAACTGCTTTGGTTTTTAAGGGGAGACGCCAATATTAACTATCTGAAGGAAAACGGAGTAACGATTTGGGATGAATGGGCAGATGCCGAAGGTAACCTCGGCCCTGTTTATGGCTACCAATGGAGGAGCTGGCCCACGGCTGATGGCAGGCATATTGACCAGATTACGAATTTGATTAATCAGATTAAAAAGAACCCCGATTCCAGAAGGCTTATTGTAAATGCCTGGAATGTGGGAGAAGTGGATAAAATGAAATTACCCCCCTGCCATGTATTGTTCCAGTTTTATGTAAGCAATGGTAAGCTATCATGCCAGTTATACCAGCGTAGCGCCGATGTATTTCTGGGGGTGCCTTTTAATATTGCCTCGTATGCTTTACTAACCCTGATGATAGCCCAGGTATGCGATTTAAAGCCGGGTGAATTTATACATACTTTCGGCGATGCCCATTTATACTTAAATCATATTGAACAGACAAAACTGCAATTGACAAGGGAAACACGCAAACTCCCGGATATGAAAATAAACCCCGAAGTGAAAGATATTTTCGGTTTTCAATATTCCGATTTCCTATTAGAAGGATATGATCCTCATCCGGGTATTAAGGCGCCGATAGCGTATAGATTAAGAAATATGATAATATCACTTGTAGCTGCAGCAGGAAATAACAATGTTATTGGGACGAATAACCAACTACCCTGGAATATGCCTGCCGATATGAAGTTTTTTATGACCCTCACCAAAGGACATACGGTAATAATGGGTAGGAAAACCTACGAGTCGATGGGCAAACCTCTAAAAGGCAGGAGAAATATAGTAGTCACCAGGAGTAAGCACTTTACAGCCGAAGGCTGTGAGGTTGTACTATCTATAGAGGAAGCATTGAAATTACTTCAGGCAGAAAATGAAGTATTTGTAATTGGGGGAGCCCAGATATTCCGTCATGCTATAACGTTGGCAGATAAAATATATCTTACCCGTATTTACGGAGATTTTAAGGGCGATACTTTTTTCCCTCATATTAATGAGAAAATATGGGAGCAAACATCTATGATAGAACATAAGGCTGATGAAAAAAATCCGTATCCTTTTGCCTTCATTCAATATATGCGAAAAGAAAGCCTGAAATATTTTTCGAGTGAACCACATTTTTCCTATTTTTGCGACAACCTTAATTTAAACCGACATGACAAAAGCAGAGATTGTAAAGGAGATTTCCGAGAAAACCGGTATTGAAAGGGCCATGGTAGAAGCGACTGTCGAAGCCTTTATGAATTCAGTGAAAGAACATATTATCCACAAAGAAACCGTTTCATTGCGCGGATTCGGTAATTTTATTACTAAAACGCAGAGCGCCTAAAGTGGCAAGAAATATTTCAAAGAATACAGCTATTAACTTACCGGCCCATTATATCCCGGCTTTCAGACCATCGAAGAAATTCTCTGAAAAAGTTAAAAAGTCTGTAAAATAATACTATTACATGTCTAAATTCACTTCCCGGCAATGGATAGCCGTTGCCGGAGGTGTTCTTTTCTTTTCACTTCTATTTTTTATAAACCGGAAAGCGCCAACGCCTCAAAACGGAGTAGGGCAGCAGGAATCGGGTCACGCCGGAAATGCGGTCGATTTTGATGAGGTTATCAGGCAATCGGAAGATTCTTTGCCTGCCTTAGAAAAACAACTAACAAACAGGATAAAGAATGAAATAGCTGCCTCACCGGATAGCATACATCCCCATTTATTAGCCCGGCTTGTTCAAGTTCTCGATAGTATTGGTCAGCCTATCATAGCTGCTTATTATACCGAAAAACTTGCTGTACTGAATAGCTCGCCTGGTTTATGGACCCATGCCGGGCAGCAGTTTTATGATTATTCTTCCCTTAGTAAAGACAATTTGAAGGGTGTATTGTTACAACAGGCTGAACAATGCTTTAATAATTCCCTTAAAATAGATTCCATGTATGCCGATGCACAGGTTGGTTTGGGGGAGTGCCTGGTAGATAAAGGCGAAAACCCTATGAAAGGCATTATGACCATTACGGCTGTAATAAAGAAAGATTCCAACAACCTGAATGCCCAAATTGCGCTTGGGAAATTCTCTATCCGGTCCGGTCAGCTTGATAAGGCAATCTATCGGTTTAAAAGGGTTGTGCAAATAGACCCTTTATATAAAGAAGGCTATTTATTTCTTGCCCAGGCATACGAGGAAAGTGGAAATAAACAGGATGCTATAGTCAATTTAAAAAAATTACGTACCTTCGCGACCGATTCTGCCATGAAAATGCAGATAGATAACTATATAAAACAGAAACTGGAAAACGACTCAACTCAATAATAATCAAACTATAAACTCATAAATTTTATTGCACTATGCCTTGCGGAAAGAAAAGAAAACGCCATAAAATGGCAACCCATAAAAGAAAAAAACGCTTACGTAAAAACAGGCATAAAAAGAGATTGAGATAATCTAAGTTTATATGGGGGGAAGTTTATAAAGGAAAAAGAGAGACCTTTTAAAACTTTATAAGCTTTTCCCTTTTTACCTCTCCCCTTATTTAATGTACCCACGTATAAAAAAACTCATTGGGTTATTTTCAACCATAACCCAGTCTGAATGGTTCATCCAGGCAGGCGCTACCTTATTGGGCTTCATCAACCGGCTAATGATGAAACCCGGAAATGTTAGGGACTTTTACAGTTCATTAATAGCCATTCCTCTGACAATAGAGGGTGAGCAAACTCCTATTAGCCTTAAAAAAATTACAATTTAACAAACTTAATTTATGAGCAACGAGCTTATAATCAATTCTACTCCCACCGAAGTAGTCACCGCACTTGTCAACGACAAGAAGCTGGTGGAACTTATAAGGGAAAGAAACGATTCACAATTTTCAGTAGGCGATATTTATCTTGGTAAGGTAAGTAAAATTGCCGGCAGTCTTAATGCGGCATTTATAAATGTAGGCTATGAAAAAGATGCCTTTTTGCATTATTACGATTTAGGCCCCCAATTTTCATCTTTTAATTACTATGCCCAGGGTGCTATAACCGGTAAAGCCAAGGTCTCTTCCCTTATGTACTTTAAAATGCTTCCGGAAATTCCCAAAAACGGGAAAATACAGGACCAAATTTCACAGGGACATAATGTATTGGTACAAATTGCGAAAGAGCCTATTTCCACCAAAGGACCCCGCATTACTTCACAAATTACCTTGCCTGGAAGGTTTCTTGTATTAATTCCTTTTGCCGAGAAAATTGCAGTTTCCCAAAAAATAAGGACCCCGGAAGAAAGGGACAGGTTACGGAAACTATTAGAGAAGATTAAACCTAAAGGGTTTGGCATTATTGTACGTACGGTAGCTGAAGAAAAAAGTGTAGAAGAAATTAGCGCTGACCTTGATTCGTTGGTGAAAAAGTGGGATGAATGTTTTAATAACCTGAAAGGCGCTAAAGCCCCTAAAAAGGTATTAGGTGAAATGGGACGTACCAGTGTCGCCATTCGTGATACTGTGAATGCTACTTTTAGCAACATTGCAGTAGATGATGAAGTATTATATGAAGAAGTAAAGGAATACGTACACACCATTGCGCCTGAAAAAGAAAGCATTGTAAAACTGTATAAAGGCTCTGCACCCATATTTGACCACTATGGTATAGACAGGCAAATCAAATCTTCTTTTGGCAGAACGGTAGGGCTTCCCAGTGGGGCATACCTGATAATTGAACATACTGAAGCCCTGCATGTTATAGACGTGAACAGCGGTACCCGTATCAAATCGAAAAACGACCAGGAGACCAATGCCCTTGATGTGAACATGGAAGCGGCTGAGGAAATTGCCCGCCAATTCAGACTTAGGGACTTAGGGGGCATTATTGTTATTGACTTTATTGATTTGTACAATGCCGAAAACCGCAATAAACTATTCAAGCGGTTCAAGGAACTAATGAAGAATGACAAGGCAAAGCACCATATACTTCCCCCAAGTAAGTTTGGATTAGTGCAGGTTACAAGGGAAAGGGTGAGGCCCCAGACTGTTATAGACACCATGGAAAAATGCCCCACCTGTGGCGGAACAGGTGAGGTTGAACCATCTTTTATGATAGTAGATAAGATAGAAAATGCACTGCGCTTTATTGTAACAGGACAGAATGAAAAGGGAGTTACCCTCCAGGTTCATCCATTTATATATGCCTATATTAATAAGGGACTATTTTCTTCCATAAAAAGCAAATGGGTGAGAAAATATAAAAACGGGCTTAAAATTAATGAATTAGATTCTCTGCAATTCCTTGAATATAAAATGCTTAATAAAAGAAACGAGGAGATTAAGCTGACATAAGTAGGTATGAGTTATAAGTGAGAAATGGCATAAAACGATATATCCCTGAGCAGTTGATTCGTAATCAGCAGAACAGGTTGACTTATCAAGCTTTTCACTCAATACTCAGCCGGAAAAAGGGTCGCCCTTTTTCCTTTTATTTCCTATCATCCTGAAAGGGAATATATTAGTTACTGAGATGCCATTTATAATACCGCTGCCTTATTTAATAAGGAATGAGTAAATGCTATATCTTTGCAAAGAATGAGGTATGGGTTTAGTGTATGCTGACATAGAATTAATCAATACAGGAGATGTAACTCTATTTAACAGAGGTTATATTAAAGAAACGAAATCAGAAAAGAAACGATTAAATGCCTTGTGGGTAGCGGTGCGTATTTGATGTGTACTAACGAAGAGTTAAAAAATCGGCGTAGATTAGACCATAGAAGTTATGAAATAGCCCAACTGACAAATGGCGCGTTACAAAAGGTTGAGGTAGTTGGACCAATTAATATACGTTTTCTCAATCGTGTTACAGGTTGTTACGCAATGGTTATGCCGGGAGATTCAGAAGTTTTACCTGGAGCAATTCCCATGGAAGATTTGGATGTAATTATTGCCCCCCGGCTTCAAACTTTGGCTTTACCTCCCGGGCGCCCGTATATGGCTCAGAAATCAGCGAAATAAAAACGACTTAAAATATCTTACAATCAATAAGTTATATAGAATCCTAATATAAAATAGGTGCTTTCATTTGAAATTCAACATTAGGATTCAAAATTTCTTTGTACCTTTGCAGCCCTTTTAAAAAAAATATAGAAAATGGCACGTATATCAGGGGTAGATTTACCCAATAACAAGCAAGGCGAAATAGGCCTTACTGCATATTTATGGCATTGGCAGAAGCAATGCCCGTAAAATATTACAGGAAGCAGGTGTTGACCCTACTCAAAAAGTATCGGAATGGAATGATACGCAGTTAAATGCGATTCGTAAAATTATTACCGAAAACTATAAGGTGGAAGGAGCTTTGCGTTCAGAAGTTCAGCTTACATATAAAGCGTTTGGTTGATATTGGAACATACAGAGGTATGCGTCACCGTATGGGTTTGCCCGTTCGCGGACAAAACACCCAAACCAATGCCCGTACCCGTAAAGGAAGAAGAAAGACTATTGCCAACAAGAAAATGGCTACCAAATAATAATTAAGTAATAAATGGCAAAAGCACAACAACAGAATACTCCGGAAAAAACAGCAAAAACAGCCAAGAAAAGAACTGTAAAAGCGGAAGTGGCAGGACAAGCGCATATTAATGCTACCTTTAACAATATCATCATCACTTTTACCAACCTGAAAGGGCAAACCGTTTCATGGTCAAGCGCCGGAAAAATGGGTTTCCGTGGTGCAAAAAAGAACACTCCTTTTGCGGCCCAGTTAGCTTCGGAAGATGCTAGCTAAAAAAGCATGTTGAAGCCGGGATGAGAAAAGTGAAAGTATTTATAAAAGGTCCGGGTTCAGGCAGAGATTCAGCTATGCGTTCCATTGGTAATTCCGGTATGGAAGTTACAGAGATAGTTGATATTACTCCAATGCCGCACAATGGCTGCCGCCCACCTAAAAGGAGAAAAGTATAACCCGATAATAATAAACAGTAATGGCAAGATATACAGGCCCACGTTCCAGAATTGCACGTAAGTTTAAGGAACCTATTTTTGGTCCCGATAAAGTTCTCGAAAAGAAAGCATACCCTCCGGGACAGCATGGTTTTGGAAAGAAAAGAGGCGGCAGAAATTCGGAATATGCTGATCAGTTATCTGAAAAGCAAAAAGCAAAATATACCTATGGTATTTTGGAAAGACAATTCCGTAAAACATTTGGTAAAGCAGCACGCACAAAGGGTAAAACCGGTGAGTTGTTACTCCAGCTTGTCGAATCGAGACTTGATAACGTAGTTTACAGGATGGGAATTGCCCCTACGCGCGCCGGTGCAAGACAATTGGTTTCTCATAACCATATTCTTGTTAATGGTAAGGTAGTTAATATACCGTCTTATACTTTAAAGGCCGGTGCTAAAATAGCTGTAAGGGAACGTTCCAAATCATTAGAGGCTATCAGCAATGCAGTCTGCCCATTCAAACGTACATGCTTATCCCTGGATAGAGTTTAATGCTCATTCCCTCGAAGGCACTTATGTTTCTGTTCCGCCAAGAGAGCAGATTCCTGAAAACATTAAGGAACAGCTTATAGTGGAATTATACTCCAAATAATAATCAATCAAACCCAAGACCAAACATGGCAATACTTGCATTCCAAAAACCTGAAAAAGTAGTAATGACTTCTTCTAATGAAGTAGAAGGAGAATTTGAATTTAAACCTTTAGAACCCGGATATGGCATTACCATTGGTAATGCACTTAGAAGGATATTGCTCTCTTCATTGGAAGGGTTTGCAATTGCTTCGATTAAAATTCAGGGTGTTGACCACGAGTTTTCTACTATTAAAGGCGTTACTGAAGACATGACTGAAATAGTATTGAATTTAAAACAGGTTCGTTTCAAAAAGCAAATTGAAGGAACCAGCAATGAAAAAGTAACTATTTCCGTAAGCGATAAAGAAGTATTTACTGCCGGAGATATCGGTAAATTTACATCGGCATTCCAGGTATTGAATCCGGATCTGGTTATCTGCCGCATGGAACCTAACGTAAAGCTACGTATGGAAATTACTATTACCAAAGGCAGAGGATATGTTCCTGCAGAAGAAAACAAGCCCCTTACCCCTGAAATTGGTGTAATTCCTATTGACTCTATCTTCACCCCAATAAAAAACGTAAAATATACCGTTGAAAACTTCCGTGTGGAACAAAAAACGGACTATGAAAAGCTGTTAATATCAGTTGTTACAGATGGCTCTATCCATCCTAAAGATGCCTTGAAAGAAGCCGCTAAAATTCTTATTTATCACTTTGCATTGTTCTCCGATGAAAAAATCACCATTGATTTAGACAGCAAGAGCCAAAACGAAGAATTGGATGAACAAGACCTCCGTATCCGCCAGTTACTTAAAACCAAATTGGTTGATATGGACCTTTCCGTTCGTGCGCTTAACTGCTTAAAAGCAGCTGAAGTAGCTACCCTCGGACAATTGGTTCAATTCAATAAGAACGACCTTTTGAAATTCCGTAACTTCGGAAAAAAATCACTCACTGAAATTGAAGACCTTATTAAAACCAAGGGTCTCAACTTCGGTATGAATGTTGATAAATACAGATTAGAAAACGAATAATTAATAGCTGATAGCCAATAGCTGATAGCCAATAGCTAAAAGCCATAAGCCATAATCCAATAGCTGAAAAAATGAGACACCAGAATAAAACAAACCACTTAGGCCGTACAAGTTCACACCGCAAAGCCATGCTTGCCAATATGTCGTCTTCACTTATCTTGCATAAGAGGATTAACACTACATTGGCTAAAGCAAAGGAACTAAGAACCTTTGTGGAACCTGTTATTACTATATCGAAAGACGATACTACCCACTCACGCAGAACGGCATTTGCTATTTTGAGCGATAAGGAAGCGGTGAAAGAACTTTTCAGAGTGGTAGCTCCTAAAATTGCCACCCGTAACGGTGGATATACCCGTATTTTAAAAACAGGTAGCCGCCCGGGAGATAATTCCAATATGTGTTTCATCGAATTAGTTGACTTTAACGAACTATTAATGGGCGGTGGTGAAGTTAAAGCAGCTGAAGAAAAAGCTAAACCAACAACCCGTCGCGGAAGAAGGAAAAAATCTTCCGGCGAAGGCGATGGAGTTGAAAACAAAAAGAAAGCAGCCGAAGCTAACGCTTAAATAATACAGTAACAAAAAAACGAAAAGAGTGGTCAAAAGCCACTCTTTTTTGTTTTGGATTACTGGCAAAAGATAAGAAGGATAGTATGTGCTTTGTGGGAAAATGGCGAAGAGCAATTAACCATATAGCAGTGAATAAATAGTACAATAATAGATTGGGCTTCCAATAAATATTAATGAAAAACAATTTGCCCTTTTTATCCTATCTTGGCTATATTTATAAATTCTGAACTAACTTATATTGTTTCCCTTCGTTTTTTTGGGATTACTGATGTTTGTTGAAAATGGTATTTTATTCAAATACTTTTAACCAAAAAAATGTATTTTTGAATATTCCATTTTCGATAGATAAGTTTAACTATGAATATGCTTATCAGTTAATAAAGGAACGGATTTTTAACCCCTAAAGAACAAACTGTAATAAGGTCTGCCTATTTTATTTTCTGGTTTTTTTCAGCGAGGGTAGAGATGAAGCAATATCTTTAGTATGTTTTTTTAAGTATGGCAACTTTTCCGCTTGTAAGTATTATTATACCTTTTTACGGAAGTTCAACGGTACAATTATTAAAATGCATCCGCGCCTTAGAATGTCAAACCTATCCGTTGGATAAAACGGAGACATTGATAATTGATAATAATAAAAATCAGGTGATTGATTCGGGTATAGGTAGTTTGCTGAAAGTTAAAGTTCTTCATGAACCTGCCATAGGTTCATATTCTGCCCGTAACATGGGAATAGTTAAATCAGAGGGCAATGTATTGGCTTTTACTGATAGTGATTGTATTCCGCATTTTGATTGGCTGAAGAATGGTGTTTCGGCACTGGCAGAATCAGATTCATCAATAGCTGTAGGCGGTAATATCATTATGACCTTTCAAAATCCTTCAAATCCCGGTATGGTGGAAAAGTATGATACCTTTTTTCATTTAAGGCAGGAATCCTATGTAATTAATGACAAATTTGCAGCAACAGCCAACTTAATAGCTCCTAAAATTTTATTTCAAAAATATGGCAATTTTAATACAAACCGCTTTAGTGGAAGCGATAGGGAATGGGGTGAAAAAATATCAGAACAGGGTTGCAGAATATATTTTACAAAAGAGGCCATTGTGTACCATCCGGCAAGAAATTCGTTGGATGATATTATCCAAAAAAACTGCAGGATAGTAGGTGGAGAATATAGCGGACTTATTGCTGAGCAGCGAAAGAAGATACAAATACTTAAAGTAGAGATTTTAAAATTTAAAGTGAAACTTGGTATGTTAAAGAATAGTATCACTCAAAATAATAAGCTTGAAATTATAAAACTTACAACGATATTAAGTGTGGTTCATTTAATTCGATTCATAGAAGCATTAAGACTTTTATCGGGCGGGAAAGTGAGGAGAAGATAAGCGAAAAAAAATAAGGTAGAACCTAATCCGGAGAATTTAATAAGTCTTAGCTTTGTAATTGATCTTATCTAAAGAGTAAGATATGATTTTATTTGATTTTTAATTCCTTTTTACGCCAATATCCTTTAAAATCAGACCCTTCCATGACAGTCATAATAAAAACAATAAGAATAATAGGTATGGTCGGCACAGCAATTAAATTTTATGCAATACTACTTTATAAGTATCCATATTTCTATGATTTTGGTCATTTTGCTATATGATTTTTAAGTCATTTTTTCGATATAAAATCATATTGCATTGCCCTGTAAACTGATTATTGTCAGTAATTTAATGGATTTATATACCTATTTTTAACTCCTATGGATTTTAAAGATTACTATAAAATATTAGGTGTTTCTAAGGAAGCAACGCCGGAAGAAATAAAAAAAGCTTACCGCAAACTCGCCCTTAAATATCATCCTGACAAAAACCCAAATAATAAGGCTGCCGAAGATAAATTTAAGGAAATAAATGAGGCAAATGAGGTATTAAGCGATGCCGGGAAGAAGAAAAAATATGATGAATTAGGCGAAAACTGGAACCAATACAGGCAGCAGGGTAGCAGGGAAGATTCCTTTGATTGGTCAAAATGGACATCGGCAAGCCAGGGAGGTCCCGGGCAATATTCACGGGAAGGATCTTTTGGCAATGAAAGCGAGTTTTCAAATTTCTTTGAATCTCTTTTTGGGGGACAATTTAACAGGAGAGGTGCCGCACGCATGAAAGGACAGGACTACCGGGCAGAAATTGAAATCTCTCTGGAAGATGCCTATCATGGCACTTCAAGAGCAATAGAAGTGAATGGCAAGGCACAGCAATTGAAATTAAAACCCGGTATCAAAAACGGACAGGTTTTACGCATAAAGGAAAGGGGAGGACAAGGTACAAACGGGGGACCAAAAGGCGATATTTATCTAACACTTATTATTTCGTCGCACCCGCATTTTGAGCGCAAAGGTGATGACTTATATTGTGAAGCCCCTGTGGAACTTTATACTGCCATATTGGGTGGAAAACAATTGATAAGCACCTTGAAAGGCAGCATCAGGATTGATATTCCTGCCGGTACAGATAACGGGAAGGTATTACGCCTGAAAGGGCTTGGAATGCCGAGGTTTGGAAAACTAAATGACTTTGGTGACCTGTATGCGAAAGTACAGATTTTGCTCCCAAAAAACCTTACAGAGAAAGAAATTACTCTTTTTAAGGAACTCTCCCAATTGCAACATAAATCATAAACCAATGAATCCCTTGATTTCAGAGGGATTCATTGGTTAGTGAAATTAATGCTTTACCCTGTCCGGGAAAGGAGGCACAGGTGGTACATCTTTTCCTTTGGTTTTTAAGTCTTCTAAAATAACCTCAATGGCCTTATTTAGCTGGTCATCAATACCCATGTATTGTCGGGTCGGATCATTTTCAAGATCAATATCAGGGTCAACGCCATGCCCTTCAATTACCCATGTGCCATCGGGAGAGTATGGTCCGAATTCGGGTTTCTCAAGGAACCCTCCATCTAAAAATGGTAAAGAGGCATTTATACCAACCACGCCACCCCAGGTACGTTTACCAATAATTGTTCCCAGTTTATTCATCCGAAAACGATAAGGGAAAATATCTCCGTCGGAAGCTGAATATTGATTAATGAGTAATACCTTAGGTCCGATATTCATTTCGGGTGAAGGCAGCCCAACCGTATTTCTTGCCATATCAAAATACACTAACTGCCTTGCCAACCTATCTGTAACCAATGGTGATACAAAACCGCCCCCGTTGCCACGGTCATCAATAATAAGGGCCTTTTTATTTATTTGCGGATAAAATAGCTTGAAGAACTGGTTTAATCCGGCTTCGCCCATATCAGGGATATAGATATATCCTACCTTGCCGTGCGATACAGAATCTACGTAGGCAATGTTATGCTGAACCCAGTTGTAATAATACAAATTCGCTTCGTCGGCAACAGGCACTACAATAATTTTACGGCTGCCCTCTGCTGAAGCCTTGGTATTTACAGTAAGCTCAACCTGTTTATCAGCCATATTTACCAGCGAGGAATATATATCAACCATGTCTTTGGTCGGGACGCCGTTCACAGCAATAATATAATCGCCGGGTTTCACATTTAAACCTATTTCAGTGAGCGGAGACCGTAAAGTAGGGTCCCAATTGGCTCCTTTTAAAATTCTCTTAATTTGAAAATACCCTGTGCCCGGATCTTTAGTTAGTTGGGCTCCCAATAATCCCATCGGTATTTTTTTCACCTCCGGTTCATCACCACCGCCTACATAAGTATGCCCGCTGCTTAGCTCACCTATCATTTCACTTATCAGGTAACTTAAATCCTGGCGGATATTAACATACTTCACAATGGCTCATATCTATCGTGCATAGCTTTCCAGTCTGCTCCGTTCATGGTAGGCGAAAAGAAGAAATCGCGCATCTGCCGCCAGCTTTCATCATACATCTGCTGCCATTCCTGGTGGTGGTCAACCATTACCTTCATGCCCGATAAGTCAACATTTTTTTGACCACTGATAGGGCGATGTAGTTATATCAATAACAGAATAATTTTTATCTTTTGTACACGAGCATTTTTTTACCATCAGCCGAAACCTGAAAATCATCAAATTGCCCAAGTACAGTTTCTTTTTTTTCTTTTAACGAATAATAAATAAGGGATGTTGCTTTATCAAAATGACCCCTTTTTACATAATATACATCATTGCCATTGGCATAGAGGGTGCCGTAGTTAGATGCATCAATTGGCATAGCTACCAGCCGGTCGGCAAGACCATCCAGATCAATTTTAATATCTGTGCCATTTTTTGCAGGTGTAGAAGGTGGTTTAATCGCTTTGGCAAGGGCTTTCGCAGCTGGAGAACCAGTATCGGCTTTTAAATTTACTTCATCATCTTTAGGCGCAAATGGCGAAGGGGTTTCTTTAGATAATGTAATAAGATACACTTTAGCCATATCAATATAACCGGCATTAAAATCGGCATCACTGAAAGTAGGTGTATAATCGCGGTTGGAAACAAACAATAAATATTTTCCATCTCTGCTGAATGTAGGATTGAATGATACATACCAGCCATCGGTTGCTTCTGTTTTGCTTTTTGTTTCAATATTATAGAGAATGATTTTTTGCTGGCTGTAAAATTCAGGGCGGGTATAAGCTATCCATTTACTATCGGGGCTCCAGTTATAATCAAAAAATTCGCCAAGGTTAGAGGTATCTACAATAGTTTGTTTTTTTGTGTCAACATCTACATAAACAAGGCGCAATTTCCTGTCGCTCCACAGTATTTTTTTACTATCGGGCGACCATTTCAAATCAAACTTATAATTATCGCCATTAGTGGTTATGCGTATAGGTTTACCTTCCGCCATTTTGTGCTACGGTATAAATCTCATCTTCTCCGCTGGCATCGCTTATATAGGCTATCCATTTGCCATCAGGGCTCCAATGGGAATTGCGTTCATGTATGGTGGATGTTTTATCTAAATTGCGTGTTACACCGGTAGTGGCAGGCATTGTCCATATATCACCCCTGCCGGTCATAGTCAAACGGTTTCCATCGGGAGAAATATCATACGATTCAATATATTTGGAGGCATCCACCATATCAGGGCGGCTGTATAGATTATCATCTATTATCTGTACATGTATTTGAGTAACCTGTTCAGTAGCTAAATCCATTTTCCACAAATAACCTGCACGTTCCCACACTATGGCATTATTGCCAAGCGATGCAAACTTCAGCCCATAATCATTGTAGTTGGTAACCTTACGGATTTGCTTTGTGGTAACATCATACACAAACAAATTCATAGTATGTTCTAAATCTGAGAGGAAATAAATTTTATTCCCTGCCCACATAGGTTCGATGTCCTGGGCAGTATCATTGGTAATATCGGTTACTTTTTTCGAGTCGAAATCATAAATCCAAATATCATCTGCCATACCCGCATGGTAATATTTCCGGGCACGGAATTCACGGAAGATACGGTTATATGCCATCTGCTTTCCATCGGGACTATAGGAGCACCATCCACCGGTGGGCAATGGCATCTGCTCCGATAAGCCCCCATTAATATCGGCTACATATAGTTGTCCGATAAATGGATTATAGGACTGGCAGCGGGAACGATAAACGATATGTTCATTATCTTTCCATGTCATTACAATATTGTTTGGTCCCATACGGTCAGCAATATCATCGCGCCCAAGTGTAGCGGTGTAAGTAACCCGCTTAGGCACCCCACCCTGCGACGGCATTATATATACTTCCGTATTTCCGTCATATTGCCCGGTAAAGGCAATGTTTTTTCCATCGGGTGAAAAACGGGGAAACATTTCATACCCCGGGCTGCTCGTAAGTTTGCGTGCAACGCCTCCGGTAGCATCAACCGTATAAAGGTTTCCGGCATACGAAAATACGACCTGGTTATCGTGAATGGCAGGAAAGCGCATCAGCCGGGCTTCATCATTCTGTGCAAGCAGTTGGAAGGATGAAAAAACAATACAAAATGTTAGTGAAAAGTATTTCATAAATAGAATTTAGGTGGGTAAATGTAGATATTCTTCCTCTGCATATTCATTAACAATAGTTAAATCTGAAATTAGGGTGCCTAATAACCTGATTTTTTGGCTTAACCCACTATATATTGAAATACCCGAGTTAAATTATTCAGGAATAAAAATTGGGTTTGATTTAAAAGATTTACAGCTAAGTGAAGCATATCGCCCGTTTGGTCACCTGTTAAATATATATTAATTGGGCTTTTAGAAAACTATACTTACATTACATTTATTACTTTTGCGGCCCTTTTGGGGGATTAGCTCAGCTGGCTAGAGCGCTTGCATGGCATGCAAGAGGTCATCGGTTCGACTCCGATATTCTCCACACCTCCCTACTGTAAATGGCAAAATATCAGCACCTTTGTAACTATGTATCATAAGGTTTTGCTTTATTCCTTTTTATTAATTTCTCCATTTTCTTTTGCTCAAAAAGATTTTGCCAGGAGAATTGTAGATACCCTTGCCTCGCCATATATGGGTGGCAGAGGCTATGTAGATAATGGTAACAAACGGGCTGCGATTTATCTGAATAATGAATTTAAGGAATTGGGCTTGTTGTCTTTAGGGAATCTATGAGCAGGATTTTGATTACCCGGTAAATACATATCCTGAATAAATATCTGTAAGTATAAATGGAAAATTAACTGAACCCGGAGCCGATTATATTATTATGCCCATCTACTCCTACTATGAAAGGAAATTATCCGGTATGTACGGTTTGACAGAACAATACTTAAAAGATAGCAAAAAGCTGAAAGAATTTTTTCGCACAGGATTATAGCAAGACATTTATCCTGGTTGATGATTCGGGAGCATACGGAGAAAAAAGAAAAACAAATTTGGGAGAGTTTCAGAGTCAAATCCTTTTAAAGCAAAGGGACTTATTATTTTATGCGACAAACTTACCGAAGAAACGTCAGAAACTGTTGGCGACTATGCCTTACTCAATGCTTTACGGAAAGCCCTTTCAGATATGCCACAACGATAACTATTAATATTAAAAACAAATTCATTAAAAAATTTCCGACTCAAAACCTTATTGGGTATATAAAGGGCAAGATTCAGCCCGATTCGTTTATTGTATTTACTGCTCATTACGACCACTTGGAAAAATGGGAGTATTTATTTTCCCGGGGCTAATGATAATGCAAGCGGTGTGGCTATGCTACTGAGCCTTGCCAAATACTATTCTAAACATACAGATAGCTTGCGCTATTCCATAGCATTTATGGCATTTAGCGGGGAGGAAATTGGTTTGCTCGGCTCAAAATACTATACTGAACATCCTTTGTTTCCGCTTTCCAACATCCGTTTTCTTATTAATATGGATATTATGGGAACTGGTGATGAAGGCATTACGGTAGTTAACGGAACCATTTATAATAGAGCGTTTAACGATTTGGTGAAAATAAATGATACCCTTCAATTACTAAAACTAATCAAACCCCGCGGGGAAACTGCCAATAGCGACCATTATTTCTTTTACAAAAATCATGTTCCCTCAATTTTCATTTATACTATGGGTGGTATTAAAGCCTATCATGATATTTACGACCGGAGGGAAACATTGCCACTAACTAATTTTGATGAGGTCTTCAAACTTCTCATTCAATTCACAGATGACATTAACGAGCACCGTTTTTAACAAATTGTTTCAAAAGGATTTTGATATTGCTCTTTGAATGATAAGTGGCTATGATTTGATACTACGCAATGAGTCGTAAGCCCGATTGGGGCAATAGCGCGAGGTGAGTGTTTTATAGTCAATATTGAAGACGCATAATTAATGCCGTTTTAAAGTTTTTTTTTCATTGCCATAAACCTGATAAGGGTTTCTATATCTTTTGGAATAAAATTAAAAGCCTTGAAGTTTTGAAGGTATTTGGTGTAGAATGTGCACGGCTGCCTTTGTATTATTTTTCAATTCATAACTTATAACTCGTATCTATTATCTTTTACCTTTGCAAGTCCCAAACAAAAACCCTCACGCAAAGTTCACAAAGAAACAATCTGTAAAGAAGGCGAAGGGTGCTATTCATAGCCCTTTAAGGAGTTGGCTGGGAAAGAAATGCACATTTATGATACTACTACAAAACAACATTCAATAATTAATGAAAGACAAAAACAAAGAACTGAATGACAAAATTGCTGAGGCGCAACTTGGCGGGGGAAAAGCCCGTGTAGAATCGCAACATAAAAAAGGTAAGCTTACTGCCCGCGAACGAATAGGCTTACTGATGGACGAGGGGAGTTTTGAAGAAATAGGAATGTTTGTTACGCACCGCGGCAAGTGGATTTGGGATGGAGCAGGAAAAATATTTGGGCGATGGTGTTATAACCGGATACGGAACTATAAATGGAAGATTAGTATATGTTTTCGCCCAGGATTTTACCGTTTTTGGTGGATCTCTATCGGAAACCCATGCTGAAAAAATTTGCCGAATCATGGACCTTGCTATGAAAAACGGCGCACCTGTAATAGGGCTTAATGATTCCGGCGGTGCCCGCATACAGGAAGGCGTTGTATCCCTGGGCGGTTATGCCGATATTTTTTACCGCAATACCCGGGCATCGGGCGTTATACCTCAGATATCAGCCATTATGGGTCCTTGTGCAGGTGGGGCGGTATATTCTCCCGCTATTACAGATTTTATTTTGATGGTTGAAAATACTTCCTATATGTTTGTTACCGGCCCTAATGTGGTAAAAACGGTAACCCATGAGGAAGTGACTTCCGAAGAATTAGGCGGCGCTTCCACTCATTCAGCCAAATCAGGCGTAGCCCATTTTTCCTGTGCTAATGAGGTGGAGTGTATCCAGTATATTTAAAAATTATTGAGCTACATTCCTCAAAATTGTGAGGAAGAGGCACCATCCATATCCTATCTGCCGGAGCAAGAAAGCAGGCCCGGGCTAAGTAATATAATTCCTGAGAACCCCAATCAGCCTTATGATATTAGGGAAGTAATAAATGAGGTGGCTGATGCTGAAACTTTTTTTGAAGTGCATAAAAACTATGCTGAGAATATTATTGTAGGCTTTGCCCGCCTTGCAGGAAAAAGCATAGGAATAGTTGCAAACCAGCCTGCTTTTCTTGCAGGGGTTCTCGATATAAAATCATCTGCTAAGGCAGCCCGTTTTGTCCGTTTTTGCGATAGCTTTAATATTCCACTGTTGGTGTTTGAAGATGTACCCGGATTTTTGCCCGGTACCGATCAGGAATGGAACGGTATTATTTCCAACGGGGCAAAATTGCTATATGCTTTTTGCGAAGCTACCGTACCCCGGATTACGGTTATTACCCGCAAAGCTTATGGCGGGGCTTATGATGTAATGAACTCGAAACACATAGGAGCCGATATGAACTATGCATGGCCAACAGCCGAAATAGCAGTGATGGGAGCCAAAGGGGCAGCTGAAATAATTTTCAAAAAGGAAATTTCGGAAGCGAAAGACCCTTCTGCCAAACTGAAAGAAAAAGAAGAAGAATATATTGCCCATTTTGCTAACCCATATAAAGCTGCTGAAAGAGGCTACATTGATGAGGTAATAATGCCCGAAGATACACGAATAAAACTTATTAAAGCCTTTGATATGCTGCAAAATAAGGTTGATTCGCTTCCCCGGAAAAAGCATGGTAATATCCCGCTTTAATTGGTAAGGGTTATGAGTTATAACTTATGGTATAATGACATTGGGTGGGGGGTACTTTCATAATAACTTATAACTTATAACCCATAACTCTTAACTTTGCATACTATCTTTGCCAAAAATCAGTTATATACCCATACTTTTAGTTTTTGAATAAGTTTAAAATATTTGGATTTTCAGCCCTTGTAGCTATGGGTGCTTTAATAGCATTGTGGTTTTCTTCATGTACCACTCAAAAGAATACCTGGCTCACCCGTACTTTTCATAATACCTGTGCCCGTGATAATGGTTACTTCTGGGGAAAACTTGCTTACGATGAAGGCATAGATAACCTAAATAAAACCCACAAGGATGATTATTCCGATATTATCCCTGTGTATGTTTACCCTGACCAGACTGATGCTGCTGCCCTTTATCCCAATATGAGCAGGGCTATTAAAAAGGCGGACACTATGATACAGAAACATACCATTACGAACAAAGCCAAGCGTGAAATACCCGATGCCGTTCATTACATAAAGTATTGTTATTTGTTGCTTGCCCAGGCACATCTGTATAAAAATGATTTATTGGAAGCAAGTGATGTGCTGGACTATGCCACTAAAGAATACCGTAAAACAGATTTTAAGTATGAAGCGCTGGTATGGCAGGCAAGGACCTATGACCAGTTAGGTTCGGTAAGTAAAGCAGAAGAAGTGGTTGACCTGCTGCGAAGCAGTATGGGTAAGAAAATGCCTAAGACATTGTATCCGGAAGTATATGCTGTGGCTGCAGACTGGAATATGATGATTGGTCAGTACCCTGAAGTAGAGAATCAGTTGCGCAAAGCAATGAAAGTAGAAAGGAACAAGAAAGTGAAAGCCCGGTATTACTTTATTATTGCCCAGATAGCAGAGCGGGCAGGAGATAATAAAAAGGCCTACGATTGTTATACGCAATGTCTTAACCTGCATCCGTATAGTAGTTTAGATTTCGAAGCCCAAATAAAGAGGGCATTATTGTATTTAGGCGGCACGAAGGAAAATAGCCAGATTAAAGCAAACCTGGTAAAAATGCTAAAACCCACAAAATATATTGACGAGAGAGACCAAATTTATTATGCCCTCGCTGAAATTGCGCTGAAGGAAGGAAACGAGGAAGATGGTATTAAAGATTTGCATAAATCAGTAAAAGCCAGTACGAATAACCCGACCCAAAAGGCAATATCATACCTTGCTCTCGGCAACATTGCTTTTGACCATGAAAACTACCGGGCTGCAAAAAAACTATACGACAGTACTATTATTGCTTTGCCAAAAAAATACCGGGGGCGTGATTCTATCCTTGCCAAGAAAGATAATTTAGATAAGCTGGTAAGAAGTTTAACTGTAATTGATAGGGAAGACAGCCTCCAAAAAATTGCCCGGCGTGGAGAAAAAGGTGCCGATAAATACGTGGATAGCCTTATTGCAGCAGAAAAAAAGGAGGCGGAGACTAAAAGGGAACAAGAAAGGGAGGCATCGGAAAATGCCCAGGCCCCTAATACAACTGCCGCTACTACTGCCAACGGGAAATGGTATTTTTATAATCCGGGTGCTATAAGCCAGGGCGTTGCAGAGTTTACCCAAAAATGGGGAAATCGCCCGTTGGAAGATAACTGGAGGCGTAGCCGTAAAATTGCAGATAATACCGCTAATTCAAGTGAAACTGCAACCGATACTTCCGGAAAAAGTATTGTGGCAAAAAAAGACAGTGTTCAGAATAAACGCAACCGTTCAGCATACTTAAAAAATATCCCCTTTAGTGATGGACAAATGCAGGCTTCAAATGATTCATTAATCGAAGCCTATTATAATGTGGGGTTTATTTATGCTGAATACATAAAGAATTACCATAAAGCCGAAGAAGATTTTGAGGAAATGCTTACCCGCTTTCCGGAAAATAAATACAAATTGATAGTATATTATAAGCTTTATAAAATGTACAGCCAGGGTGGAAATACTGAACGGGCTGACTATTATAAAAATATTCTTGAAACCAAATATCCTGATAGCGAATATGCGTTGCTTATCAGGGACCCTGATAAGTACCGGCAGCAACAGGATGCAAGCAGGCAACAGATTTTAAAAATTTACGAATCTACTCTAACCTCTTATAAAGAAGCAAATTATGCCGAAGTGCTAAATGATTGCGCCCAGGTAGATTCACTTTATCCCCAAAACTCTGAAATGCCTAAGTTTGCGTTTATGGAGGCAGCCGCAATAGGGCATGCAAGGGGCCTGGAAGCATATAAAAATGCCCTGGAAAAAGTTATTGTTGAATATCCGAAAGATACAGTAAAAGCTGTGGCACAATCCATTCTCGATTATTTAAATAAAAAAGGGAACCAGGCAAAACAACCGGTTACATCTAAAGCCGACACAACACCGGTACAATATTCTAAAGACCAGGACAGTATTTACTATTACATTGTGGCTATTGATAATAAGCAATCGGGCAAAGTGAATGCAATACGCAATTCAATTACAGACATGAATACCCGAATTTATAGCCAGAACCATTTTACTATGGAAGATATTTTCCTGAATACGAACCAACAACTGCTGGTTATCCATAAATTCCGCTCGGCAGCATCAGCGAAAGATTATTTTAATTATATAGTTACTAATCCTGACTTAATGAAAGCCCTTCCGCCTAATTCATACCAGGCATTTTTTATTTCTGATAAAAACTATCATATCCTTTATAAGCATGGTAAGAGTGACGAGTATTTCCGGTTTTTTAACGAGGAATTAAGATAATAAGGGTTTTAGAGATTGAAGCAGCAGATATATTCTGTTAATTTTCAATTTCGTAACTTTGTCCCTCTATTTTAAATTATGGAGAAGAAATTTGTTTCAAATAAGGATGAATCAGTAGTGATGTTTAAAAGCCCGCTGCTTGATAAGCTATCCCGGATTCACTGGTCTGTTCCGCTTTTTATATTCGTTCCGGTTGTATTTTATTTTTTGTATCGTTCTATTTTTATTATTCATCTTAATGGGTTGCTGGCCGCAGGGTTATATATCTGTGGTCTTTTTGTCTGGTCACTGGTCGAATACGTTCTTCACCGCTATGTTTTTCATACGGAATTACCGGGTGAGCTTGGGAGAAGAATCCACTTTGTAATTCATGGGGTACATCATGATTATCCGAATGATTCACACCGTTTGGTTATGGTCCCATCACTGAGTATTCCACTTGCCGTTTTCTTTTATTCCCTTTTTTGGATTTTTTTAGGGTCTAAATTTGTTGCCCCTGTATTTGCAGGTCTTGTTACGGGATATTTAATTTACGACATGACCCATTATGCCATTCACCATTATGGCGCTAAAAACAAGTATTGGCTGAAGCTTAAATTAAATCACATGAAACACCATTACCAGCAACCGCACAGGGGGTATGGCGTCAGTTCCACTTTGTGGGACATTATTTTTAAGAGTAAGTTTCTCGATAAATAACAGGAACGCCTGTAGCTTTTATTAATTTCCCAATTGTTTGGCTACTGATTCATAATCAGTTGCTTTTTGATTGTCCCCCTTATCTTTATAAATTACAGAAAGATTATGAGCAGCGCTGGCATTCAGGTGATAAGAAGCATTTTGTTTAGTCACAGGCATAGATAGGGTTTTGGTGAAATCTTCCGTGGCATTAACAATGTTGCCCATACTGTATTCTGCCACACCCCGGTTAAAATAGTAAAGTGCATTATCCGGATTCATTTGTATCAACAAATTATAATCGTTTATAGCCTGTGCATAATTTTTCATAGCTACATGGGCCAAGCTAATATCGAAATATAACCCTTCATCGTTAGGAAAAATACTGTTCGCTTTTTCATAGTACCGGAATGCTTCAGTATAATTGCCCGTATCTGCGCAAATTTTTCCCAGGTCCCTGTAAGACATAAATAACGTACTGTCAATTTGTAAAGAAGCTGAAAGATATTTTGCGGCTTCTTTTAAGTTGCCAAGCGACATAAAAACCGCACCCATGTTGCAATAGGCATCGGCATCTTTCAGGTGCATTTTATTAATCAGTACATCGTAGCAATTAAAAGCATCTTTAGTTCTGCCATTTTCAGCATAATATATACCCAAATACTTGTAAGCCTGTGGTACTTTTTCGGGGTATTGATTGATAACATCAGTTAGCATAGCCTCTGTATCGTGCCATGCCCTTGTTCGTTCATAACATAAGTATCCAAAATAAACAGAAAATAATACGCCAACGATGAGAACTGCATTTTTTAGGGATACATTATTACGTTGAAATAATTGATTCAAAAAGTACGCGAGGATGAAAAGCAACCCTATATAAGACATATAAGAATACCTGTCGGAAATAATAGCTGAACCTACAGAAAGAAATTGCAAAACAAGGGCAATATTTACCAGATAAAATCCGAATCCGAAGACCAAGATCTTGAATGAAACAGGATTCTTTTTATATGTAAGATATAGTGGAAGGGCTGTAATTAATAAAACCAGCAAAGGCATTATGTAAAAATAAGAAGGCAGACTTTCTCCGGGATTCATAGGATAGGGGTAGAACCCCGAGAGATGGATAGGGAAAAATAATTTAAAAATATATTCCAGGAAACTGTAAGAGGCAATGAAGAAGCGGTCTGTTATAGAGAATGAATAAATAAAGGCATGGGCTTCTTTTTGGGTATGGAGGGTAAGAAAACCAATTATTAAAGAGATTGCCAAAAAGAAAATCTTCTCAATAAATATATTTTTTTTGAATTTCCGGCTTAACAAAAAATCAATTAGGAGTAGGGATAATGGAAAAACGACAGCCATTGGCTTGGAGAGTAGAGAAAAAAGGAAGAATTCAAAAACATAGAAGAGTTCTATTTTGATATGTTTAAATTTTAATTCTACCAATATTGCTCCTCCAAAGATGACAGTAAGGATGGCGAATATTATAGAAGGTCTGATAATAATGTTTAATGGACCTGTTGTGAAATGATGAGACTGGATAGTAATATCAAATAAGACTATTGCAAAATGATAGCTGTAACTTGATAATCCAAAAATCGCCCAAAAGAATAGCAAGGTTAATACAATATTAAAAATGAGGAGCCCTTTTGTTTTTTCCCCTTTTAAATATTTAATATAAAGAAACAATCCCGTCAAGTAAAAAAGTGTATATAAAACATCTTTTCTTTCAAAGAGCCAGCCAACTGATTCTACATGCATGGGATGTATGCCAAACCAAAGGGATATAATGCCTGAAACTATTAATGCCTGTTCGGGTTTTGTATTTTTCCAGAATAGGTTCATTAAATTCCGGATGATAAAGAAAACCAGTAAAGTATTGGCAACGTGAAGCAGCACATTTGTGAAAAAATACCCGAACGGAGTATATTTTGAAAAATAATAATTCAGAGAATAGGAGAGCATAGTAAAAGGTTGCCAGTTTGCGCCAAATTCATGCGAAATCAGATAACTGATGTTTCCCCAGGAAAAACGGCGGAGATAAATATTATTTAAAATAAATTGGTTATCGTCCCAAAACAAAAATTGGTTGCTGAAGGTATAGCTAAAGCAGATAAGAGTTGCTACGCAAATTCCAACAGGAACAGCAATCTCCATTGGAGAATAACCCTTCCTGTTCAGATGTATAAGGGGCTTAGTATTTTTTGCCGGTGCAGGTTTCACCTGTTTTATTCTGGGTTTTGAATGTTAATTGAAATTAATTTAAACTGGCCTGATAAGGGCAAAGATAAGGGATTTAAATTGTAGCCTTTCGCGTTAATTCAATTAATTGATAAATTTGAAAACTTATGCAGTATAAATAGATTATGTACATACCTAAGTATAACCTTGTTACCGATAGGGGCGAAATAGTTGCATTTATGCGTCAATACAATTTTGCGCCTATTATTTCGACAGAGAATAATGAAATAACTGCAACGCATTTACCATTTGTTATTTCAGAGGAAGATAATGGTGTGATTTTATATGGTCATTATGCTAAAGCTAACAACCAGTGGAAACAAATAGATGGGAAGAAAGTATTGGTGATTTTTGCCGAACCTCATGCTTATGTATCCCCAAGCCATTATGAACACAAAGTGAATGTGCCAACCTGGAACTACGCTGCCGTTCATGTGTACGGTAAAGCGCAGGTAATTGAAGATGCTGAAGGTATAACAGATGTGTTGGAACGTTCGATGGATTTTTTTGAACCTGCGTATAAAGAACAGTGGAAAAATTTGCCTGCTGATTATGTACAAAGGCTATTGAACGGGGTAGTGGCTTTTAAAATCTATGTAACTGATTTGCAAGGGAAAAAGAAACTAAGCCAAAACAGAACGGAAAATGAAAGGCAGAACATTATTAAGTCCTTTTCACAAAGTAATAATCCTGATGAGATAAAAATAGCGGAACTAATGAAGGGCTTGAAAAGATAAAAATAAGAACTGCATTTTTACAGTTTAAATTATTTCGTCAGTTTATTTTGTTGTGGGTGATTTTTCATTTTAGCGATATCCCATTTTACATTATGGACACCGGGATAAGAATATTTCGTACCACCTTTTAATGTGGAATATGTTTTTGATTTACCAATTCCGGGGTAAGACCGCATTCTTTTGACATTTTTAAGGTCGCTTAAAGAGGTTGTTTTGGAAGATGATACCCCTTTGGGGCTGCTTGAGGAAGCTGCACTGCTATTGGAAGAAACTCCTGTATTATTTGCAGCAGTTGAACTTGTACTATTTTTGGAAGATAAAGCTGCACTGCCCATAGTTGTGGAATGAGAACTGCCAGCGGATGAAGATTTATTTTTGCTTTTAGATGATGAGTTTGAATTGGAAGACTTAAATGAACTTGCGCCCATGGAAGTGCCCCCCATTTTTTGAAAAGGGCTTGCTAATCCCCCCAGTTTACTGTTCGCAGAATTACCCCCTAACAATGAGCCATGTTTTTTAGGGCCGAAAGATGAGCCCATTTGTGCATGGAGGATGGAAACCCATAAGAGGTTTAGAAGAATAATATATGAATATTTTTTGTTCACAGATTCAATACAGGTTAAACTTTTTGCGGTGCAAAGATAGGCAATTGTCTTGTTAATCTTATAAAGGTTAAAATGGATACCGAACTACAAGGATAGATAATAGCATGTAATTATAAATGAAGCCCTCCGGCTTTTCAACCGGAGGATCCTCTTTATCCAGCTGAAACACTCCTATTTCAGTTGGAACTCTATGGAAAAGCAGATCTTTTAGTTTTTCCCTTAAAAGACCCTCAATATGAAAACGAGATAAATAAGGAAAACGTTGGGTCTATAAAAAATTAAGTCCCCCGGCAATTTCTACCGGAGGACTTTCTGAATCCATTTAGTTAGTCCCGCCTTTTGGGCGATACCTATGAAAACGACCTCAAACCCCTTTGAGGTAACTAACAGGAATTCATAATTAGAAATAAGACTATGAGAATGGAAAAGGTTTAATTAGGATAGTGAAAATATTACAAGCTGTAAGATGCAAGAATTTGAAACCCTTTTGTTTTATCTATTATGTTATCATCAAAAAAAGTATTGCTTTTCATGTTTGTAAACTCATAATATATAATACCATATACGGAAATATGCTGACTGAACGTGTGCCTGTAAAGAATATGACCAGATAGATTCACCTTGTTATATCCATTCAGAGAGGCGTTTTGCGAATAGCGCACTGCATTTGAGGGAGGAAGGTTATCAACCTCCTGGTATGTAGTTGCGTATCCTGAATTACCGAGTAAAAACCATACCGAACCTCCAACTCCAAGGCTATTTTTATTCCCTATAAAATATTCTGCCTGTACAGGGAGTCTTAAAAAATAAAGCCGCTCTGTGGTGATAACTGAATCATAAATAACGGTAGAACCTACCTTACTTACTGAACGCTGGTAATTATAATTGAGAGTACCCATATTACCAAAAGTGCTAAACTGAAGCCCGGTTTTTATGAACCATTTAGAACCAAGATAATGTGTGTATGCTCCGCCTATAATTAAATTGTACCCTTTTCCCTGGATAACGGAACCAACTTGCCAGCCTCCACTATATTCGGCGCCGGCTTCAAATGAAAGGATGTTGGTCTTTCCGCGGAAAATCCGGGGTTCATAGGAGAAGCGGGGCGGTAGGGCTTCATTCCCTACTGCGCTATCTGCTTTATTGGTAGTGGAAGCAACATGAGCGGGCACTTTTATTGCAGAGTTGCTTGCTACTGTCACCGTTTGTTTTGATTCGGGAATAGGATTCACAGACTGTGTTTTATCTGCCATATTATTTTCTGGCAGATTCTTTTCCGGCAGGATAGTATTATTTTCTGTAATAGCTATAGAACTGCCTTTGCCCGTTATATTATTTTGAGTATTTGAAAGGAGATTATTCCGGGTATTATGGATGGTATTTTCATGGAAAGCACCTGTTCCTGTCTTTGTTGGTTGGCTATTTAAAGTAACCGCACGGGTATCAGTCTTTTCTCGGATAGGGGCAATAGTAGTAATGGTTTTTGTATAATTAGCATGTTGAGTTGTATTAATTGTGTGGGAGTTATTAAGAATGCTATTGACTGGGGAAGATTGAGCCGTAATATTTTTGAATTCTTTCCCTGTGCTCCATTCATAAAAAGCAAACGTCCCCCCCGCAAAAAGCAGTAACCCAAATGAAACGGCAAGCCAGACTGCCCGATTTTTAGCAGCTCGTGATGCATCAATCATCTTTCTCATCTTTGTCCAGTTCTCTTCGTCGACAGGGGCTTCGCTATTATCGAATTTGGAATGTAAAATGCCGTAAAAATCTTTTTCGTTGTTCATCCTGCTGCAAGTTTATATAAGGACGGGTTAATTTGTAAAATCATTTCCTGGAGTTTGTTCCGTGAAAAGTTCAGGTGCCAGCGCGAGGTGCCTTCTGAAATACCAAGTAATCCTGCTATTTCTTTGTGAGAGAAGCCATCAATAGCATACAGGTTAAAAACTTTACGGCTCACCGGGGGAAGCTTTATTATAAGGGCATGTATCTGTTCCACATCCATTTTTACCAGTGCGCTATTCACTTCTGCACAGTCTTCTATTTCTTCATAGCTTTCCACATATTTTACATGCTCTTTATGCACTTTCTTCTTACGGTATTCATCTATTAGCGTATTTAACATCACTTTATGTATCCATGATTTGAAAGATGTTTCCAACTGGTATTTTTTAAGGTTTGTTAAAATCTTGAAAAAACCAAGGTTCAGCATTTCTCTTGCTTCTTCCCTATCGGTTGCATACCGCATACATATTGACATGAGGTAACCATAGGTTAAACGATAAAGCTCATATTCGGCTTTTTCATCCTTTCCTATACATGCAGTTATTATTTCAGTCTCAACTTTCATGTAGAACAATACCTCATAGATTCCCCGTTTCATTTAGTAACGAACCCCGGAATGCAAATGTTGGGTACTAATGTAAGAAATTTTGCTAAAATGACATGCTTTACTTAGGGCATAGCCGGATATCATCAGCCAAAATAAAACCCTGCTTTATGGAATAGGCTTCCTTACTTATATCAAGCCATAACACCTTCAAGGCTCAAGGCTGATTTAGTCCTCGTTTTTCTTTCCCCAATTTGCTGCCTCCACATGGCATAATAAAGCCCCTTTTGTTCAAGTAGCTCCTCATGTCTTCCTGATTCAATAATATGTCCTTTTTCAAGTACGTATATTTTATCGGCATGCATAATGGTGGAAAGCCTATGGGCAATTAATATCGTAATATGGTTTGTGTTTTGAGACACATCCCGTATCGTTTTGCTTATTTCTTCCTCGGTAAGAGAATCGAGGGCAGAGGTAGCTTCATCAAATACCAGCAGATTAGGTTTACGTAATAAAGCCCTTGCAATGGAAAGCCTTTGTTTTTCTCCCCCTGATACTTTTACCCCTCCTTCTCCAATAACGGTATCAATTCCTTTATCGGCCCTTGCCAGAAGATTTTCGCAGGCTGCTTTATGCAATACATCAAGACATTCTTCATCGGTTGCATTCGGTGCAACAAACAACAAATTTTCCTTTAATGGAGCCTGAAAACAGTTGTGCATCCTGGGTTACCAAGCCCTATTTGTTCCCGGAGTTTATCGAAATCAATATCTTTTCCGCTGATTCCATTATAAAGAATATTTCCGCTTAAGGGGAGGATATAGCCCTACTAATAATTTTACCAATGTAGTTTTTCCCGAGCCTGACGGACCTACAAAAGCAACGGTTTGCCCAAGTTCTGTTTTAAATGAAATATCTTCAAGCGCATAGCCCGAAGCAGTTTGATGTTTGAAGGTTACATTTTCAAACTCCAAGCGTTTCGACTGTTGTTAGCTTCGAGGGTTTTTCGGGTTTATGTTCCTTTGGGGTATTTAGTATCTTACTAAAGTTGTCAAGGGATACTTCTGTTTCCCGGTAAGTATTAATAATATTGCCCAATTCCTGCAATGGACCAAAAATAAAGAAGGAGTATATCTGCAAAGCAAACATTTGACCGATAGTAAGACGGTTGTTAAAAATAAGGAAAATGAGCATGAAAAGAATAATGTTTTGAAGCAGGTTTACAATGGTTCCCTGCACAAAACTGATACTGCGGATATACCGCACTTTCTTTAATTCAAGTCCTAATATTTTGATGGTAGTGGAATTAAGCCTGTTTATTTCCTGTTCGGCAAGCCCTAAACTTTTCACCAGTTCAATATTGCGGAGAGACTCTGTTGTTGAACCTGCCAGGGCGGTGGTTTCCGATACAATTTTCTTTTGAATGGTTTTAATTTTCTTTGTGAGAAAAGAACTTACAAAACCTAATATAGGAACTATGGAAAAATAAACAGGGGCAATTAGCCAATAAATTTTCATGGCATACACAAAGACAAAAACCACCCCAACTAAAGTTGTGAATAAAATGCTAATGAATGCCAGTACAAATTTTTGGATATCATCGCGCACCTTTTGTAATATACCCAGTGTTTCACCACTGCGCTGGTCTTCAAAAACTGAATAGGGAAGTTCCAGTGAATGCCGGATGCCATCAGTATAAATTTGGGCTCCGGTTTTTTGAGTAACTACATTGGTAAAATAATCCTGGAAGTTTTTGGCAATGCGCGAAATCATAGCAAAGCCCATCGACAAACCAATCCAGAAGAGTATATGGTGAAAGAATTCGGAAGATGTGAAACTGCTTTTTGTGGTAAGAAATTTATCCACTATATGCTGAAATACCCAGGGGTTGAGCATTGAAAACACCTGGTTGATAGTTGCCAATCCCAATGCAAGTAGGACTAACCATTTATATTGTTTAAGATAAGAGAATAATAATTTCATAAGGATGCTTCTTTGAAGTGACGCAAAACTATGGGAAATACTTTTTATCGGCTCAATTCCCCAGCATGTGAGCCATGTTTAAAAGCCCTTCATTAATATCAACCAAATGCTTGTTGGTCTTTGAAAAGGGAGTAAATACAATTTGGTTATTTATGAGCCCTGCCATTTCATTTTTTCTGCCATGTATAAGCCCTTCGGTTGCAGCCACACCCAATCTGCTTGCCAAGATGCGGTCAAAGCAACTTGGGTTCCCACCTCTTTGCATGTGACCTATTACTGTAACACGTGTATCAAAATAGGCATATTGTTCCTTTACCTGCCTGGCAATTTCAAAAGCCCCTCCTGCTATATCGCCTTCCGCTACAATAATAATAAAGGATGATTTATTCTTCTTTCTTCCCAAATCTATCCGCTTAATTACATCGTCAATATTTGTTTTGGTTTCAGGAATCAGGATGTCTTCTGCACCAGATGCTATACCACTGTTTAAGGCTATAAAACCTGCATCACGCCCCATTACCTCAATAAAGAAAAGCCTGTGGTGAGATGATGCCGTGTCTCTTATTTTATCTACTGCTTCCACAACCGTATTCAGGGCAGTGTCATAACCAATGGTAAAATCGGTTCCAAACAAATCATTATCTATAGTTCCCGGTATTCCCATAGAGTGTATCCCGCTTATTTCAGAGAAGTCTTTAGCACCTTTAAATGTTCCATCTCCACCGATAAGAACCAATCCTTCTATTCCTGCCTCTCCTGTTTTTTCTCTTGCTTGGAGCATTCCCTCCTTTGTTTTAAAGCGTTCGCTCCTCGATGTTTTTAAAATCGTTCCTCCTCTATGAATTATATCACTTACCGAATTATAGTCCATCTGAATGAAATCGCCATCCATTAATCCATCATAGCCTCTTTTTACTCCAATAACTTCCAATCCGTGAAAAATAGCGGTGCGGACTATAGCCCTGATACCGGCATTCATACCGGGTGCATCGCCACCGGAAGTTAGAACAGCAATTTTTTTCATCTTGGAATTATTTGAATATGGCGAAAATAAGAATATTACAGAATGGAATTCCCTGCATTTTTTATTAGTAGAGTTTTGGAATAAAAAATTGGGGGAAGTATTGACATTTAAACAGCAGGAAAAGAAACGGCTAAAAACAGCTATTACTACCTTGTTTAAGTTGATGGTTGTTAGGAGCTTCTGTAAGACCTGTGTCTCTATTGGGTTTTAGGGCCATTTTTTATATGTCAAAATGGACACTAATTAATGTCAAAATGTTAAATATCCGTTGTCCCGATTGAAACTAAAAGCCAACAATTGAATAGAGTTCTCCTGCATTCTTTTAGGTTCTGTTCTTTTTGTAATTTAAAGCCAATAACTTTTATAAATATGTTTTCTTTTGCTGTTTCTTTGCATGATAAAAGGAAAATGAAAAATGAAATCAGCGACTTCTACGAAGGTTTGTTCTAAAATGGCTTTGCGCGGAAGACTTTGCGGAATTATTACAATACTGTTTTTGTCATTTAGTTTCCAGGGTAAGGGACAAGATTCATTGAGAATAGATAGCAATGGTATGAAATTGAAACGTTTTTATAGTAGCTTGAATGTTGAACATTTATGGCTTGCCGGCAATCACATTAATTGGGAAACAGGAGAGGCTGATAAGCCCGGTGCGAAGCATAATACCAAAACCCATTGTAGTGCTTTTGCAGCCGCTGCGTGCAAGAAACTCGGCATATACATACTTTGTCCCCCTCAGCACCCACAAGGGCTTTTGGCAAATGCCCAATTTGAATGGCTGAAAACAAATGAAGCAGCAGATGATGGCTGGAAGAAAATTACAGATGCCGATATATACTCCATATACGCAAGGGCACAGGAATATGCTGACAAGGGGTATGTAGTAATAGCCATTTATAAAAACCCTGAAAAGAATAAACCGGGGCATGCTGCATTTGTAATGCCTGAAAATATGACTATGAGTAAAATAAAAGAAGATGGACCGGAAGAGATACAGGCTGGTGCCAATAACTATGATTCCACTTGTTTACGAATTGGATTTGAGCACCATATTAAGGAATGGCCTGAATCAAAAATAGTGTTTTATTATAATATTAAGAGGAAACTATAGTCAATGTACTGACATAAATTATCGTATCCGTATTTTGTCAGGATTGATAACTGTAAAGTGTGTCCGGAACATATCGCCATAGTGTATCAGGGCATTTAAAACTGTATTGTTTTTTTGACCAATCGGAATACCGCTCAACCGTAAAAGGATAATCCCACAATTCGGCTTTCTGAATCTTATGGTAAGTTCCCCGAAATCCTTGTCTTCTGTTAGTAAAATAGCTTGAAGGGAAACTGCAAATGTCAGGACAGTATCATCGCTGATACCCGGCTTTTCCTCCCTTATAACATATAATAAATAGCCAGATTCCCTTAAAAATTTTATCAAACGAAAGTCAACACTTTCATCTGCAACATAGTTTTGCATAAAGCTCAGGAAGCAACCGAATAAACTCTTTCATTTTTTATCGTTTCCGATGCGAATGATAAGGCAGCATAAATATCTTCTTTTGTAATAGAAGGATAAGCTTCTAGTAATTCATTATTTGTTTCCCCATGAGCCAATTTATCAAGAATAAGGTCAACAGGAATTCGGGTATTCCGGAAAACAGGTTTCCCCATCATAATTTCAGGACTTGATACAACGTGTTCTTGCCAGTTCATAAAGCGAGTTTTCTTTCACAAAGATAAGAAAAAAATCATACTTTACTCAATAATGCTATATTCTCGACATGGGAAGTATGTGGAAACATATCAAAAGGTTGTATAATTTTAACAGAATAGTTGTCTTTCATTAACGCAATATCCCGCGCCTGAGTGGATGGATTACAGCTTACATAGACAATTTTTTCGGGCAACATTTTCAATATGGCACTTATAACATCCGGGTGCATTCCTCCACGGGGAGGGTCCGTAATTACAATGTTGGGTATTCCATTATGCCGGCAAAATTCTTCTGTCAGCATTTGTTGCATATCACCTGAAAAGAATTTTGCATTTTTTATGTTGTTAAGTTCCGCATTCATTTTTGCATCAGAAACAGCTTGTTCCACATATTCTATTCCTACAACCGAAGCTGCTTCTGTAGCAATAAATGAAGCTATAGTCCCACAACCGGTATATAGGTCATATACAATTTCATTCCCTTTCAAGGCAGCAAACTCACTCACCTTTTGATATAGCGCATTAGCTTGTTGGGTATTCGTCTGGAAAAAGGACTGAGGAGAGATTCGGAATTTCAGAACGTCCCCGTTTTTCTTTAGTAAGTGTTCAGTAATATATTCTTTGCCGGAATAAGTGACTGCGATTAAATCACTAAAGCTGTCATTTTTCTTAGGATTGATAATATATTGCAAGGATGTTATATCGGGGAATTTTTCTAAAATATGATTTAGTAATTTTTCACGCAGTACTTTATCATCCTCAAAAAGTACGACAACTACCATAACTTCACCTGTAGTGGTAGTTCTAATCATCAGGTTACGTAAAAATCCCTCTTGCATATTTATATCAAAATAGGGCATCTTTTCTTTTTCGGTAAATTCCCTTACTTCATTCCTAATGGAATTGGAAGGCTCGGGCTGCAAAAAACATTCCTGCAAATCGAGTACCTTATCAAACAACCCAGGTATATGCAAGCCAAGCCCCGGTTGGTTAAAATTGGCTGTATCTCCCATTTCTTCATGGGTGAGCCAGCGTTTGGAGGAGAATGTAAATTCAAGTTTATTGCGATACCGGTAAATATCAGGTGAAGGGACGATAGGGAATTTTTCTTCCACTGTTAACCTGCCAATCCGCTCAAAAGCATCTTCTACATGTTTTTGTTTAAATGCAATTTGTTTTTCATACTCAAGGTTCTGCCAACTGCACCCGCCGCAGGTTCCAAAATGCCTGCAAACTGGCTTAACTCGCAAGGGAGAAAGTTTTTTAATAGATATTATCTTACCCAATGCATATTTCTTCTTCTTCTTTACTATTTTAATATCAGCTATATCACCGGGTACCAATCCTTTTAAAAAGACCACCCTGTTATTGTGCCTGACGACCACATTCCCGCCTTCCCCTATATCGAGTGCTTCTGCATTTTCTATTATTTCTTGTTGCATTCCTGATTTATATGCTTCCAAAGATGCAGTAATATTCTTAGATTTGCGTAGAAAAATTTAAATATGGTTACAGTAGCAGTCAAAAAGAACAGAGCAGGAAGGCTTATAGAGCTTGAACAACACTATGGCGCTCATAACTATCACCCATTGCCCGTAGTGCTTGAAAGGGGGGAAGGTGTGTATGTTTGGGATGTTGAGGGAAAACAATATTTTGATTTCCTGTCGGCATATTCTGCCGTAAACCAGGGACATTGCCATCCTAAAATTGTGGGGGCTTTAGTTAGCCAGGCAAGTAAACTGACCCTTACGTCAAGGGCATTTTATAATGATTCACTGGGAGAGTACGAGCAATTTATTACTTCCTATTTTGGATTTGATAAGGTATTGCCTATGAATACCGGCGCTGAAGCGGTAGAGACTGCCTTGAAGCTTTGCCGGAAATGGGCTTATCAGGTCAAAAAGGTACCTGAAAATAAAGCAAAGATTATTGCCTGCGAGGGTAATTTTCATGGTCGCACTATTACCATTGTTTCTATGAGCAACGAGCCTGAAGCCAGAAAGGAATATGGTCCGTTTACCCCAGGAATTGAATTAATTCCCTATAATAACATAGAAGCCTTACGTAATGCGCTCGAAGACCCTAATGTGGCAGGATTCCTGGTGGAACCTATACAGGGCGAGGCAGGCGTAGTAGTTCCTGATGCGGGGTACTTAAAAGCTGCCGCTAATCTTTGTAAAGAAAAAAATGTGCTCTTTATAGCCGATGAAGTGCAGACCGGAATCAGCCGTACCGGCATGCTTTTGGCTTGTAACCATGAAGATGTTAGACCGGATATTCTGATTCTTGGGAAAGCTCTTTCAGGCGGGGTTTATCCTATATCTGCCGTGCTGGCGGATGATGCTATCATGCTTTGTATAAAGCCCGGCGAACATGGCTCTACTTTTGGCGGCAACCCAATAGCAGCAAGGGTAGCCATTGCAGCATTGGAAGTGGTGCAGGATGAAAAACTATCGGAGAATGCTGCCGCTATGGGAGAAATATTCAGAACAGAACTTAATAAAATCAACTCGGAAAGAATAGAAGTTATTCGGGGGAAAGGCTTGTTGAATGCCATTGTTATTAAACCCATAAAAGGAATAACAGCCTGGGATGTTTGCATCGCCCTGAAAGATAATGCCCGCCCGGATAGCTCGTTTGGACGGGGGCTGCTTGCCAAACCTACTCATGATCATATCATCCGCCTTGCTCCTCCGCTGGTAATTAATAAAGAACAAATTTTAGAAGCCGCGGATATTATTAAGAGAACTATTGAAAACTTAGGTAAGAGCTAAGAACTAAGGGTTAAGACTCATGTTGGACTTGTTTCAAAAGGTTTTATCATAAAGTAATAAACTTCTTATTTCCTCTTTTTTGCTAAGTTTTTAGAAGATGATTGGATATCTATTTTAATATTCCGCAATTTATTTTCACAAATAGTAATTAAATATTCCGCTTCTTTTATCGTTGCAGGAAGTTTATCAAGTGAAATCTTTGTATCTTCGAGTTTTTCGACAAGTTTTTCAAGTTTTGAAAATGCTTCGTTATAAGTCAATGAGGTTTTCATTTATTATCTTTTTATTTACAGTACTTTGAATTATCTCGTTCTTTAATAAGGTATCAATAGTAGAATTCTCCCTTATTTTATTGGGGTCAGTTATTATCTTTTTGTTTTGGGTTATAATTGCAAACCCCCTCTTTATAATAGCTTGAGGGCTTGAGATTTTTACAATTCGTTTAGTATTTTTTAGTTCATCCTCTGCATCCTGTATTTGTTCTTTAATTGACGCTTCTATGCGTGTTTTTAGTTCAATAAGTTCGTTTTCAAATTCAAAATTATGTTCGACAATTAATGAGGCAACTTTAGTTGGTGTTTTTTCTTCCCTTGCCATTAAATCTACTATACTTTGGTTTCTATCATGACCTATCCCTGTTATGATAGGGATTGGAAATTCTGCCACAAATTTTGCAAGATCATAATTGTCAAAAGGTTTGAAATCCGTTTGAGAACCACCACCTCGGATAATTGCCACAATATCAAATAATTCCTTTCTCTTTACTATGACGTTTAATTGCTCTAAAATTAATGTGTGTGCATTATCACCCTGAATGGTTGTTGGGAACTGTTCCACTATATAAGTATACTGGTGTTTATTCAATTTTAACTCTTGGATAAAATCCCTTTGCCCATCAGAATTCGGTGCTGTTATTAAAGCAATCTTATGAATAATTCTTGGAAGGGGCAATCCATTATTATGGGTATGATAAATACCCTGAATAAGTTTAATTGTCTCTGGGTTCTCCTTTTGTAGCTTTGAAAGTGTCTGTTGTTTTTCTAGTTCAAGTGTGCCGATAAGATGCGCTGAATCAAGTCCAATTATGTCAAAATTCAACCCATAAACTGCATGAAATCTAACTTTTACTTTACAATGAATTTCTATACCGTCCTTAAATGCTATCTGTGTTAGTTTTTCAAATTTTTCAATTTCATTGTAATAATTAGCCCAGAATACTGCCCTTACCTCAGCTTTTTTAATTCCGCTATCAAATTCATTTAATGTCAGATAGCACCGTCTATCGATTTCCCGCTTTTTTACATTCATTATTTGCGCTGAAACCCCAAAGACATCCCCTTCAAACTTCTCTGAAATAGTTTCTTGTATTTGTTCAACAAGTTCCGAAAGTTTCATTTATAACGAATAATTAAGCCATATTTATCAGGGTCATGATTTATACTAAATACTTCCCTTAATTTCTTATAATTCTCAATGTACTGGCTTTGTGTTATTAATTTTGCCAAATATTGTTTTCTAAGTTCTTCCACAGAATCGTAGAAAGCACGTACACTGATATTCCCTCTGTTCCCTTTTGACTTTGAAAATCTTAGATATGACTTCGGGTAACTGATTATTTTTCCAGGATTAAAACCAAATTTATTCGAAAGTTTTTCAAGGTCAGTTACCTTATTAATCTCGCAAAGTTTTAATCCTATATGCGCACAGGCTTTTGCATCACTTTCAGCATTATGGTGTTCCAATTTTATCTTAAAATATTTTGCAACTTGATATAATCCACAATTTGCCATGTTTAACGTCATCTGAGATAGTTTCCAAGTGCAGTAGTACTCCAAATCTGGATATTCTAAATTTACAGCGTCAAGAGTATATCTTAATACACTGCAATCAAAAGAAGCATTATGAGCAACAATTATTTTATTTTGAAAATACGGTTTTAAGTCTTTCCATAATTTCTTAAACGTCTTTTTATTCCTTGTATCATTTTCAGTAATTCCGTGTAGGAAACTATTATACGCATCATAATAATTTGGCACAGGTTTGACAAGAATATGCTGAGTATCTACGATTTTATCATTTTCTACTACTGCAAGCCCGATAGAACATATGCTGCTTCTTTGGCTGTTTGCGGTTTCAAAATCTATCGCGACAAAATTCATAATAACACAAAACTAATAAAAATGAATTGTCATTGAAAAGTTTTAATTCTTTTCCATTTTTGTGATGCCGTTGCAAATTCAATATGAAATTAACCAATAAAATGTACTCTTTTCTTAGTATCCCAGCACCTTCAACATGCTCTTATAACTCTGTTCTTTTGCAAAAAGGCGTGTGCTAATTTCACCGTCATCATTTTGGTCAATAATAACGTGTTTGGGAGCAGGGATAAGGCAATGCTGTATTCCGCCATATCCACCTAACGATTCCTGGTAAGCCCCTGTATAGAAGAACCCTATATACTGAGGTTCATCCTCTTTGTAATTAAATTTATACCGTCACCCATCCTTTGCATGTGGTTTATGGAAAAAGTCTATCGGCCAAGGGCAAAGGGGAATGTTTTAAAGGGCATTGTGATTTTTTGGTCGGTGTTCTGGTGAAATCATTCGTTTCCGGTGACGATAACAGGGACTTCCATATGCAGCAAATTACAAAGGCGGGTCTTAATCCCCTGATTGAAGTAAGGGCCAAGTTTTCAGGAGACCTAAAAGAGATTCCGCCGGAAGTACTAGCAGATATGGAAATTCATTTTGCCGGCAAGGTGATGGAATATTCAAATGTAAAACTGGAAGTTACTCCTTGGCAAACAGATGGGGCCCATGTCACAGGAACGATTCCTTTAAATCTGAATATTTTCATATAAATCCCCCCTCGCTCCTGACCCTTCCTATTAAA
>CAVYDB010000012.1:0-22733 GCA_963767125.1 uncultured Bacteroidota bacterium
TATGCCCTGTTGCTCAGTTTCAGTTACGTATTGTGATTCCGGCAAGCAGAAAAACATCTTTCTGCAACTTTGGAATGCAGATGTAGTGATAATCTGCATGTAAATCATATTGCTTTATTTCAAGGGTATGAGGCTTATTATCGGAAGCTAAGCTATAAGGCGATTCTATGTGAAACTCCACGGCGAGATTGGTTTCCTGGGTAGTATTTTGTATAGCTTGAGTAGAAAAGTTTTTTTCTTCCGGGCTTCAGATTTTCCGGCTATTGAATACGCCATGGCATCACTCCTTGACCCTCTGACATTGACATCCGCACCGCTTACTTCGCTTTTATATACCGGTTGATAAAACAGCAAGTACCAGGGATTTAGCACGGGTGCAGTTTGACTGATTATGGGATTTGCAGAAGATATGGTCAGGTCAACATTATCCCAGTCCTGCCCCGTATGTTGCGAAATATTGGCTTTATAGGAAAACTTGCATGGATGTTTTGTATCCTGCACCCGTAAATCATACAATGGGCTCCAATTTGCATCGTACGTAAGGTAGGAAAGACGGAAATTCACATCTTGTTTTTTATCGGAAGAAACAGACGCTTCTACCTCGCTGGCAATGGTATCGGTCTTAGACCTCCACTCAGTAATTTCATCGGAAATTTTCTTAATTCTTGTTTCGAGGCGAGTTTCCTTTTTGTTCAGTTTCATTAATGAATCATCAATGCTATTTACTTGTTTTACATAATATTCAAACATAGATTTCACGGCCAAAACCGAGGTGCCGGTATTTGCCCCTCCAACGGTACGGTTATCGTCCAGTAATTTTTTTGCATCCGTTAAAATGGAAATAGTGTTCTTATTACTTTCCACATCTTCGCTGAGTAAATTCAGCGAATCCTGCCACTTTAAGACTTTTGAATTCTTTTTGCTTCCAGCGAGGAAATCCTTGTGTGAGGTAACAGATAAAATAATAATATCTCCGTCTGATGCAAGTTGTATGCTCTGCTTATCAATGTGCGAAGGGATACCATGAAAAACAATGGTTGTTTTACCGGGCTCCAGGCTTACACCACCTTCATGAGTTACTAATGCCCCGTTCAAATAGAGTACAGCGTTTTTTACTTTGGGCGTAATATCTACTGTAGATTGAGAATATATGAATAACGGAGTTAAAGAAGCAATAATAAGAAACCGCTTTTTCATAAAGAGAGAATTTGTGGTAAAGGTAATTCTTTCGTATGAGTTTTTCGTGAGGTGATATGGAATTGAAATATTTTCTTTTTAATCCTTTGTTACAATGTAGTTGACAGAGATGGTATTATTAATATTGTCATTGCGGACTTCATTAACTTTATTAATTATCGAGAGTGACAAATAATATGGCCAATTGGATTGATCACCAAGTGTAGTTTCAAATCCAAAAACTCTTTTTCCCGCATATTTAATACGGAATCGATAGTTGCCCTGTGGAGCGTTCCGCACCCCTTTAATTTGAATAAATAATTTATTATCTATGTTATACTCTCCCTTGTCAATAAGCTTATCAAATCTTCTTATTAATACTCTCATTGTTTTATTTTCTTCATCAATGATAATTGAATCAAGAACCCAAATTTGGCTCAATGTAAATAATGCACAGAGAAAAACGCCTAATCCTCCAAATAGCGAGATAAAAGCAAGCCAATCATTACCCGGAAGCCGCTTAATTGCCGCACCCGCAATTACAACTATTAATAAAATACCCGCAACCTTATAAACTTTTAACACACGGTTTTTAAAAGGAACATATCGTTTAGGGCATATAGTAACCATTTTTACGTATTCAAATTACATAATTGACAAAGTTACAGAATTAATTTTTTTCAGAAACTACCAAAAACCTCTTTTGCATTTTCAGTTGTCACCTCTGCAATTTTCTCAATTGGTAAATGATAAATTTCTGAAAGCTTATTAGCTACATACCATAAATAAGAACTCTCATTTCGCTTGCCCCTGAAAGGAACTGGGGTAAGGTAAGGAGAATCTGTTTCCAATACGATGGATGATAAAGGTATTTCTGAAAGCACTTGTGGGAGTGTGCTGTTTTTATAGGTTACCGCCCCACCTATACCCATTTTAAACGATTTCAAATCCATTACTTTTTTTGCTTCTTCTACTGTGCCGGTAAAACAATGAAAAATACCTTTTAGCCGCTCATCATGCATTTCGGTTACTATCTCCATCACTTCATTAAACGAATTACGGCTATGAATAATAATGGGAAGGTTCATTTCTTTTGCCCACTCTACTTGTGTGCGGAAGGCTATCTTTTGCTGTTCAGCATAAGTAACATCATGATAGAGATCAATCCCTATCTCCCCTACTCCATAAAATTTTCTTTCGCTAAACCATTTTTTCATTTCTGATAACTGTTGCTCATAAGTTGCATCCACCGAGCAGGGATGCAAGCCCATCATAGGGAAACAAGTGTCGGGAAATTCATCGCAAGTTTTCAATAAAGAAGGAATAGTTGAGACCTCAATATTGGGCAAAAAGCAATGGGTTACTTCTTTTTCAATAGCCCTTTGCATCATTTCTGCCCTATCGGCATCAAATTCAGATGCAAATAAATGGGTGTGGGTGTCGGTTAGCTGCATAGCGAGAGAATATTTTTGAAATGCAGAAACCGCAAAGGACGCAGAGAAGAACAGCCCGCAAAGAACGCAAAGAAGAACAGTATTTGCCTTTGCGTGAATTTCACTTTGCGAACTTTGCGTTTAAATGTATTTTTTGAATTTCTGAATCAATGCTCCACAACCTTCTCAGCCATAGCAACCTCTTCAGACATATTCGCGGGATAGAATGACTTGAGCGTTTCAATACAGAAATCAGCTTCAGCAATAGTATTATATTTAGAGAATGAAAACCTGATAACAGGTCTCCTGTCAATATTTTTCCCTAATGCGGCTATTACGTGCGAGCCTACATTACTGCCCGAAGAACAAGCGCTGCCCGCAGAGGCTGCTATTCCGCTCATATCAAGTTTCATCAGCATCATTTCATAATCGTCGGTCGCAGGCAACATTACATTTAGTACAGTATAAAGGGAATCACCTTTCGCATCTCCATTGAACTCTACGCCCTTCAATTCTGCTTCAAGGCGTTTTATTATATGGCTCTTAATATTTTGAATATAGGCAGCATGCTCTTTCATGTGGGTATATGCAATTTCAAATGCCTTGCTTAACCCCACAATGCCAGCCACATTTTCCGTTCCGCCGCGCATATTTCTTTCCTGTCCGCCCCCATGAATAAGTGGGGGAACCTTCCTGTTACCATTGATATATATAATACCTGTGCCTTTAGGTCCATGAAATTTATGGGCGGAAGCCGCAATAAAATCTACATGTATTTTTTGTAAATCGAGCGGGTAATGGCATATAGACTGAACCGTATCGCAATGAAAAATGGCACCATATTTTTTACATAGTTCACCAACCTTCCCTATAGGCATGATGTTACCAATTTCATTATTAGCGTGCATTAACGATACAAGGGAATTGGGATGTTCTTCCAATTGCTTTTCCAAATCGGCCAAATCAATATGCCCGTTTTCTTTTACAGCTACGTGGCTTAGTGTTACAGTTCCTTTATTCACCAAATCTTCAATGCTATGCAGCACAGCATGGTGTTCAAGCGGGCTGCTGATAATATGCTTAATATTGTTTTCTTCCACACTACATCGTATTCCCATATTATCGGCTTCCGTACCGCCGGAGGTGAAAAATATTTCCGAAGGAGATACATTAAGGTAGTTCGCAATAGTTTTCCGGGCTTTTTCAATCATAGCCTTTGCTTCACGCCCATAAGAGTGGATGGATGAAGGATTGCCATGCTTGTTTTCAAGCACTTTCAGCATTTCTTTTAATACTTCGGCGTCTAAAGGTGTAGTGGCAGCGTTATCAAAATATACATTCATATCTTTGTCAATCTGAATTCAGGGAAAGGCAAATTTAGTCATTTACAGATAATCATGTAAAAGAACTTCAATATATACCAATTTGAGATGTTTTTAGTTAATACAGATAAAGGTAAAAAAATCCATGAGCAAATTAAATAACGCTTACAATTACGAGATACGAAGCATTCTCAATTCCTATTGCTGCCTGTTTTTTATTCTGCTGCTTTCCTTCGGTTCCATTCCACTAAGGGCCCAGGATGACAATACAACTCCTTCCAAATTAAAATACGACGACTGGATATATAAAAACTATATAAAAAGCGTGGAGCTTCACCAGATAGGGTGGAAATTCTCCCCACCTGTTATTGCGTTACATTCCGGCGATTTGTTACAACTTGATTTTGATGACCTGGCTGGCGATTATATACCTTATTCCTATACTCTCGTACATTGCGATGCAGATTGGCAGCCTTCGGATATGGTTGCTTTTGATTACCTCCGTGGATTTAGCCAGGACCAGATTACCGAATATTATCCTTCCTTTAATACCTATCAGTCTTATACACATTACCGGCTTGTGTTTCCTAATACCAATATGCAGCCCCTTATTTCAGGTAATTACTTGCTGAAAGTTTTTAAAGATAATAACCCCGATAGCCTTGTTATTACCCGTAAAGTAATGGTATATGAAAACGGAGTGAAAATTACCGGTTCTGAAAGAAGGGGAATTGGAGATGGGTTATATACAAAACAGGAAATAATTTTTGACATAAGCACCTTACGCACCAACCTTTCCGACCCAATTCATGCCTTGCAAATTTTTATCAGCCAGAATGGAAGATGGGATAATGCCATTAACGGCTTACAGCCTGCAACCGTGCAGGGCAATGAGTTGGTTTATGATATGGATGAAGGCAATGTTTTCGATGGGGGAAACCAATTCCGTTCTTTTGATATGACCAGCCTTAGATATCTTACCGAACATGAAGACGCTTTTATTGATAATAAATCTTCCTACGAAATAAACCTTAAAACAGATAAACCGAGGGCGGGTGAAGATTATTTTACTTTTTCCGATATTGACGGGCAATTCCTGATATTAGATAAGGATGCCGACAGCACCCCTATTAATTCAGAATATGTTTATATAAATTTCTATTTAGCTATGGATTCGGAGGTTACCAACGGAAATTTATTTATTTACGGAGCATTAACAGATTGGCAATGTCAACCCGATTTCCAAATGCAATACAGCCAGTCCAGGAAAGGATACATAGGTACAGCCTATGTGAAGCAGGGGTATTATGAGTACCAGTATGCCTATCTTAAAAATGGTTCTAATGTGGCAGATCTTACCTATATTGAAGGGAACCATTCTGAAACCACTAACACCTATTTTATTTATGCTTATTACCGCCCTTTGGGGCAATTTTATGATAAGTTAATTGGCTTTGCCACTGTGCATGCGCCAACAAATTAAATAAACTACAATGGAATGCTGGTGATGCAGATAATTATGATTAACCCATATATGATCCGCAAAAATCCATTTAATCAAGGGTATCTGCGTTTCATTTTATTTCTGAAATTATACCTATGAATACCGACTTAATTTCATATTATAGAGAAAGGGCTAAAGAATATGAAAACATTTACCTGAAACCCGAGCGGCAGAACGACTTGAAAAAAGCAACCTCTGCTTTACAGCAAACCTTTTCAGGTAAAAATGTTTTGGAACTTGCCTGCGGAACGGGATACTGGACGGAGAAAATAGCTCAAACAGCCCGCTCTGTTTATGCTACCGATATAAATGAATCGGTTATCGATATTGCAAAACAAAAAAACTATCAAAATACAAATGTGTCTTTCGGACTTGCGGATATGTTTACAGTTTGGGAAGCAAAGAAATATGAAAGTTTATTTGGTGGTTTTATATGGAGCCATATACGGCTACAAGATATTAACCGGTTTTTACAAATAGTAAATAGCTTCGTTTTACCTGGTGGAATGGTTACTTTTATGGATAATATATATATAGAAGGAAGTAGTATCCCCATTACTAAAACAGATGAACAGGGCAATACCTTTCAAACCCGCAAACTGGAAGATGGAAGCAGCCACCTTGTTCTTAAAAATTTTCCATCGGAAACATTTATAAAGGAACAACTAAGAGGCTATGCTAATGATATAAGGTTTATAAATTTGGAGTATTACTGGATAGTGAGTTATATGGCATACTACGAAAAGAAATAATCTACGCGTTACAGTTCATAAGAACAGGGTCTCTTGTTTTGGTTTTATATGGGATGGTATCAGAGAGAGAATTGTTTAGCATTATCAGTTTTCCCACCCCAAATTTTTACCTTTGAACCCTGATTTTAGCCTATATCTCATAACTCATCTCTTATTAACTTATCTCTTTTATAATGCTTTACCTCGTCCCTACACCGATCGGAAACCTGGAAGATATAACCCTAAGGGCTTTGCGTATCTTACGGGAGGTGAATCTTATACTTGCTGAAGATACCCGCAAGACCTCTATCCTCTTAAAACATTATGAAATAAGCACACCCGTAATTGCGTATCACCAGCATAATGAACATAACCTTACCCCTCACATTGCTGAACGGATAGGAAAAGGGGAAAACATGGCATTAGTTACCGATGCCGGAACCCCGGGCATTTCAGACCCCGGGTTTTTACTGGTTAGGGAGTGCCTTGCCAAAGGTATTAAAACTGAGTGCCTGCCGGGAGCCACTGCATTTGTACCTGCTTTGGTAAACTCCGGGTTACCTTGTAGTTCATTTTACTTTGAGGGTTTTCTGCCGCATAAAAAAGGGAGGAACAAAATTATGGAGTCACTGAAAGATGAAACCCGTACCATGGTCTTTTATGAGTCTCCGTTCCGTTTACTTAAAACCCTTGAACTATTTGCCTCAACTTTCGGTGGAGAAAGAAAAGCTTCGGTGTCAAGGGAACTAAGTAAACTTTACGAGGAGAATGTAAGAGGAACCCTTGCAGAACTTTTAGCTCATTTTACACCCGCAACCATAAAAGGTGAAATAGTAATTATCGTTGCAGGAAAAGAGGATTAGCTATCTCAGTCCAAAACCTAAAGGTTGCCTAAATCTCGTTTGGCACATTATTTTGGATGCCTGCCAGCTAATTTGAATACCGCCGAAAAAAACGGCATAGAACGGCATAAATTGACCTACCCAAGTAATTGATTATCAGATTATTCCTGGAGACCTGTGTCCCTATTGGGTTACAAGGGTGATTTTAGTTTACCTAATTACAGGCATAAATGATTCAAAATATAAAAACATATCAATTTTAAACCTCCCCGGATATTAGCATTTTTTAACGCATTTCTTTTTACCCCTTATCATGTTTATTTTGCATATTTGCACTCCCAAATTTAAAACCCACATTATGAAGAGTAAATTGACTTTCGGAATTTTTATTTTTTCAACACTATTTGCATTCACTATAAAAGCAAGTTCATTGCCTGCTGATACGAACAAAATGGATGCCCAGGGTCAAAAACAAGGATTTTGGATTGAGAACCTGGGTCCTACGAGATGGCAGGGCAATTATATCAATGGAAAAAAGGAAGGTATCTGGGTCAGTCACCATACCAATGGGATATTAGATGAAATAATGACCTATAAAAACGGGCTTCGAAATGGTGCGGCTTATACTGTAGATGATAATGGCTATTACCGGAGCGAAAAAAATTACACTAACGACACCCTCGATGGTTTAGATATGGAATACACCCCGGGGGGGAAAGTTACAGCCGAAAAAAACTATAAGATGGATAAGCTCAATGGCATTTATATGATGTACAGCACTTCCGGTATGGTGGGTGAAGAAGGCATGTATAAAATGGGAAACAAAGACGGGGACTATAAGTGGTATTATTCCGACGGCAAAATAGCATCGAAATACCATTATGTAAATGGCGCCCAGGACGGACCCTTTGAAAGCTATTATGAAAATGGAAATATACTTAGTAAAGGAACCCATGCCAACAATTTATCGGAAGGTGAATACGATGAGTTTTTTGAAAGCGGCAAACCTAAAAAAGTCGGGCACTATAAGGATGGCAAAGAGATAGGCGATTGGAAAGAGTATGCTGAAGATGGAAGGCTTAAAATTACAGGACCATATACCGATGGAAAAAAGACAGGTAAATGGACCGAATACAACGATGCATTTAATGAACTTACTGTCTCTAAATATGTTGATGGTAAGGAAGTGGGGATACCTGATGTAAAAAAAGTAACGCCTCCTCCCGTGCCTGTGGACAATACCCCAAAAGCTAAATCTGATACGGTTTTAGCTAAACCTGTTTCGCCCGCAATGGCTCCTAAAAAGAAGTAAAGGGTAAATCAGAAAAAGAAGTCAGACCAAAGATTTTTCTAAAAGATATTCTGCTATTTGAATAGCATTGGTTGCAGCGCCTTTACGAAGGTTATCAGCCACTATCCATAAATTTAAGGTGTTGGGCTGTGATTCATCCCTGCGGATTCGCCCAACAAAAACTTCATCCCTCCCTTCGGCATCTTTAGGCATTGGATAAAGGTTTTTTGAAGGGCTATCCATCACAATAATTCCTTTACTATGGCTTAGCAATTGCTTCACTTCTGCTATTTCAAACTCATTTTCAAACTCCACATTCACAGCCTCCGAATGTCCCCCTTTTACTGGCACCCTAACGGTGGTTGCAGTCAGGCGTATATTTTCATCTCCCATTATTTTCCTCGTTTCATTCACCATTTTCATTTCTTCTTTGGTGTAGTCATTTTCCAGGAACATATCTATATGCGGAATAATATTCATATCGATAGGATGTGGATATGTTTTAACCCCGCTTTTACTTAATCTTTCATCCATCATTTGGATAACACCTTTATGCCCTGTACCCGATACCGACTGATATGTGGAAACTACAATGCGCTTTATCTTATACATTCTATGTAAAGGATAAAGAGCAACTACCATTTGAATGGTGGAGCAGTTAGGGTTAGCAATTATTTTGTCTGCGGCCGTAAGTACGTTTGCATTCACTTCCGGAACCACCAGCTTTTTGGTTTTATCCATTCGCCAGGCCGAAGAATTATCAATCACCGTTGCCCCTGCCCCCGCAAAATGCGGAGCCCATTCAAGTGAAACACTTGCCCCCGCAGAAAATAACACAATGCTTGGTTTAGCGTTCACGGCATCGCCTATAGAAATAACCGGATGCTGCTTTCCTTTAAAATTTATCTCTGAACCTACAGACCTTTCCGATGCCACAGGTAATAACATATCCACAGGAAAATTACGTTCTTCCAATATCCTGAGCATGGTACTGCCTACTAATCCTGTAGCGCCTATTACTGCAACCTTCATTTTTCAATTCGTATTCGGCGCAAAATTAAGGTTATTGAGCGAGATAAAAAAAACAGCATAAAACGGTATGGAGTTGCCTGCTTAACCACCTGATTATCTGAATATAACTCGTAATACGTTGCAAACCAATAGGTTACAACGAGTATTTTGTTTTATCAAATCACAGGTTAAAGTGGCTCAAGATACTAAAAAAAAGAATTTGAAACCTTTTAAAGTTTACAAGGTAAATTCCGGAGCCACTCTAAACTATTTATTCGATTTCTGATTCTAAATTAATAGGTACGTTTGTAAACAAATTAAATTAATGTATGGAATTAACAACGCTATTAAGTCTTATAACTACGATTGCTATTGTAACTGGGGGCATTTTTGCCGGAGTACAACTTTATCAGTTAAAAAAGCAGCGGGCAAGAGAATCGGCGCTGCAAATGTTGAATTCAGCCCAAACTCCTCAATTTATGGAAGGAGTAAATATCCTGTTCAATCTTCCCGATGGATTGACAAAGAAACAAATTGAAGGACTTACAGGAGATAAAATGAATTGTCTCCTTGTGATGTTTGGAACTTTCGAGAGTTTAGGATTCCTGGTCTACCGGCATGAAATAAGCCTTGAACTTGTGAATGCTTTTTTTGGCGGGGCTATTGTGATGTATTGGATGAGGCTGCAAAATTATTTTATTGAATTACGAGGTGTAAGTGGTAGAGAAAATTATGGAGAATGGGTACAGTGGCTGGCTGAACAACTCGAAAAACGTTCCTCAAAAACCCCTACTATGCCTGCACATATTGAATATAAGGATTGGAAAGAATAAGAAACTAATTTACTGATTTGATAATTTGATAATGAAAAAGCTAAAAACAAATTTATGAAAAAAATAGTTTTATTTTTTGCTTTTTCATTATTCAATTTATGTAATGCTCAAACCAGGGAAATTGACAGCCTGAAAATGGCTTTAAAAAGTTCACCTGACGACCCTGCCAAGTGTTTAATATTCATAGACCTTGGAAGAGATCTTCGTAAAATTGATATTGATAACGCAACGGTATATGCCGAACAGGCGCGTTCGCTGGCATTGAAACTAAAGAACGATAAGTACCTTGCGCTAAGCCTCACCGATATATATATGATATATCATAAAGCGGCAAATGACCAAAAAGCCCTGGCATTAGCTTTTGATGTACTAAAGCTTTATGAAAAAATAAGCGATTCATTAGGTTTGGCAATCACCTGGGACCATATCGGAACTATTTATGATGATTTGGGAGAGTTTGATTTATCTCTGGCTTATGGAAAAGAGGCCTACTGCATATTTGAGAAGGAAAAAGATAGGGCTAATTACCATGACCGGCTATATAATGAGACAAATATAGGTATTGAATCTGCTTTACTGAATATGCCTGATACAGCATTACCTTACTTGCAGGAAGCTTTTGCACTGCATAATGCCAACCGTAGCAAGTGGGACATAGATAGTGCTGAATATACTATAACGCTTTATGGCTTAGGCAAGGTAAATTTCGAATTGGGTAATTTATCTATTGCGAGGCCTTATTATGAAAAGGGACTGGCCTATTCAAAAAAATTCAGAGATCCCTGGTATAGTAGTATCAATTACATGGGCTTAGGTGAACTATATAAAACCGAAGGTACCCGGGATTCCGCCATACTATATTATAATAATGCGCTGAATACCATGAATGAAAAAAAATTGGTCCTAACTATTTACAATGACCTTGCTGACCTTTACCAAACCACTGACCCCACCCTGGCTTTTCACTACCTGAAACAAGAGCTTCAATTACGTGATAGCCTCTTCACGGCAAAAAATAAAACGGAAGTGGAAAACTTTAATATTAATGAAGCTGAAAGACAAAAGGACCTTGCAGTTAATAAACAACAAGAAAAAGAAGAAAGGCGCCAGAATATGGAATACGCTTTAATTGCATTGGGAATCGTAACTTTTGTGATACTTTTTTTATTGGTAAGCCAAAGCATTATCGTAAATGAAAAATGGATTTCATTTTTAGGGGTGCTTGGATTGCTGGTTGTTTTTGAATTCTTTAACTTGCTGCTTCACCCCTCCCTTGCATCCATTACCAATAACTCACCTTTTTTAATGCTGCTGATTTTGGTGGTTCTTGCCTCCGTATTGATACCCATGCACCACCGAATGGAGAAATGGATAAAAGAGAAAATGATAGAAAAGAATAAAAAGATACGCCTTGCAGCGGCGAAGAAAACGATTAAGAAATTGGAAGGCGAAAAACCGATTTGATAATTTGGTGATTTGATAATGAAAAAACGGAATACATAGTTTATGAAAAAAGTAGTTTTACTTTTCACTATTCATTTTTCACTATTCACTTTTTGTGTTGCCCAAAAGCAAGGCATATTACTTATTGATTCTCTTAAATCGGAATTATGCAAAGCAAAAGAAGATACCACCCGATTCACCTTGCTTTATTCCATCGCTACTGCTTATGAAACAGTTCAGAAAGATTCCGGGATAAACTATGGAAACCGTAGCCTTAAGGTGGCTGAAAAATTACATGATCAAAGAAAAATTGCAAATGCTTATTTTGAAATTGGAAATATCAGTAGTAAATCTGAAGGGATTGCCGGGTTGGATAACCTTAACAAAGCATTAAAAATATTTGAAGTACTGAAAGATAAAAAACAACAAGCGAGGACCCTCGAACGAATTGGAAATGCATACAGTGATTCTGAAATACCCAAATCTCTGGAATATTGTTTTAAGGCTCTGAAAATAGATGAGGAAATCGGGTTTAAAGAAGGAGAAGCTGATGCCTATATTGATATGAGTGTTATTTATAATAGCGAAAATGAAACTAACAACGCCCTTGATTATGCGTTGAAAGCGCTGGCGCTATATAGAGAATCAGGAATTAAAAGCGGGGAGGCAACCTCCTTGTTTGTAATTGGGGCGATATATGATGGAAAATCTGATAATGCAAAGTCACTTGAGAATTATTTCAAAGCATATAATATATATGAAGAAACGGGAGATAAAACCTCCGGAGGTGAAGTGCTCGGCAATATTGCAGGTGTATATGTTATTCAACGTGATTACCGGAAAGCCTTAGAATACCAACTGAAATCATTGGCTATAGCCAAACAATCGGGTGACAGTTATTTAACTGCCTGGCGAATGGTAACCTTAAACTGGACGTATCTTAGAATACTCAAGGATAGCGACAAAACGATGATTGACAGCTTTTTTTCGGGCAATAAAGAGTTTTTACTGCAAAAAATGATAATGACACTCGATAGCGTTAAACGTATTTTTATAAAATTATCCGTTTTTCCCGGGCTGGAAGATGCATATTATCTGCAGAGCGTAGCCGACAGTATTTCAGGAAATTTCACAGGCGCTTATGATAATTATAAAAATTATGCCATTTTGAAAGATACCCTTAATAGCGATAAAACAAAAAAGAAATTAGCCATAATTGAAAACCAGCGCAACGATTATCTTGCAAAACTGAAAATGGATGATGAAAAGCATAAGCATAATCTCCAAATGCTGGGCATTGCCCTCTTCATCATCACCTTTTTATTCGGAGTTATTCTCTTGAGTAGGGCAAGGGTCCACCCTTTAGTTTTAAAACTATCTGGCATCCTTGCCCTGCTCATGATGTTCGAGTTTATTTACCTGCTTATTGACCCTCTTATATCTGACTGGACAAACGATAACCCCATTTATACATTAGGAGCAATGGTTGGTATTGCTGCCATACTTATACCCACTCACCACAAGTTAGAACATTGGATAAAGGAATGGCTGGGGAAGAGAGTGCATAGTGAAAAGTAAAAAAGGAACCTGTTTCCTTTATGTGGGTTATTCACTTTTTAGCGCCACAATCCCACATCCAAGCCCACATTAATAATAGGGTTGGTAAAAGGGCTATAGTAAGAATTATTAAAATTCCACAACCCATAAATACAGAAGAAAACTTTATCGGATACCGGTTCTTTATAGCCTAAGCCAAGCATTGGTAATGAAAGGTATCCCCGGTTTATCTGGTAAGTGTAAAAGCTGGCTTCAGGCACATTTATAATATCATACTCTCCCATTATAAACACCCTCGAAAGCTCATCGGGTAAGAAAAACATGGCAGCAGCCCTTGCTCCATAGCTGCTGGAGGTATAATTATAACCATACCCATAGTCTGATACACTAACATACTGATAAATAGGCCCTACACCCACAATAAAGCTTTTCCCTATATGATAATTTAAAAGGGGCTCAAGTTCAATAAAAGTATATGTACCAAATTGCAGTGCAAAGCTACCGCCAATAGATAAGTTATCAGCAAAGCCGGGAGGCGGTGCCTGCGTTTGTGGACCGGGGGGAGGCGGCGGAGCTGTATTATCGCCGGGTCTTACATATTGGGCTTTACAAATGGTGGAAAATGAAGAGGTGATACTGAAGAACAAAACAACAAATGCTTTTTTCATAGTTAGATAAGACTGTTAGCTGGTTTTCTATTATATAGATACAAGGTATCGTTCCCTGCTTTTATTTTATTTTCGGGTGTTGAATTAAATACAGGTGCTTTTATTCCTTCGCCTGTTTTCTTATTGGATACAAATACCCTTGCCTCATCCCATAAGCTCTGGCTAATGAATGAACTCAACAATCTTGCTCCGCCTTCCACTATCACCGATTGAATATTTCGATGGTATAATTCAGTAAGTATATTATCCGGCTTTTTCACGTTCATTTTAATTTTTACATATTCCACATTATCCGATGTTGAACTTTTCTTCTCATTCAATATAAGAAGATTAGCAAAGTTATTAAATATCTTAGAACCGGGGGGTATCCTCAGGCTTCTGTCTAATATTACCCTGGCAGGAGACCCGCCTTTTACATGGCGGGTGGTAAGCATGGGGTTATCCATAATCACAGTATTTGTGCCAACCATTATAGCCTGCTCTTCACTTCTCCATGTATGCGAAAGTTTACCGGCTTCTTTACCTGTAATTTTCAAAGGCTTTTCTTCCTTAGTCCTTTTCTTATCCATATATCCATCTTTTGTCATTGCCCATTTCAATATTATATATGGACGCCTCTCCCGGTGAAAAGTAAAAAAACGTTTATTCAACTCTATGCATTCTTTTTCTAATACTCCTGTAATAATACCACATCCAAATTTCATAAGTTTGGTAATTCCCTTTCCCCTTACCAGCGGGTTAGGGTCAATGGAGCCGATAACCACTTTTTTTATTCCATATTTAATAATAGCATCGGCACATGGAGGTGTTTTACCCTGATGCGCACATGGTTCAAGTGAAACATACAGGGTGGAGTTTTTTAACAGGGCCTTGCTTTTTACCGAAGCCATAGCGTTTATTTCCGCATGGGCTTCCCCGAATTTCTTGTGGTATCCTTCCCCTATTATTTTGCCATTGTAAACTATCACACAACCAACCATTGGATTGGGCGCAACATTTCCAAACCCTTTTGCAGCCAATGCGATACAACGCTCCATATATTTTTCATGTATGCTCACTGTTTTTTATTTATTTTCGTTTGCCACAGGAAGATATGAGACTGAAGGAATTGAAGGATATTTTTACTAAGGAATTGGAAAACCTATATTCAAAAGAAGAATCACAAACCATTCTTAACTACATTCTTATTGATGCACTTGAAATCACCCGCCCGAACACCAGCCCGAAAGATTCACTCTGGCGGGATTCATCCGGGTTGGCAAAGTTAAGTATCCTTTCCCAACTTGAATTAAGTGATGACCAAACCCGGAAAGTTTTTTCAATACTTGGAGAACTGAAGAAAAGTATCCCTATTCAGTATTTACTTGGAACAGCCCATTTTTATGGAATGGAATTAAAGGTTACTCCTGATGTATTAATTCCCCGGCAGGAAACCGAAGAGCTTGTGGACTGGATAATAAAAGATAATCGCCAGCCCGCAAAATTAAGAATATTGGATGTTTGCACCGGTAGCGGATGTATTGCATTGGCTTTAAAAAAACAGCTTCCCGAATCTATTGTAACCGCTATTGATATTTCTGAAAAAGCACTGGAAGTAGCAAAGGAAAATGCAAACAAGCTGCAACTGGATATACAGTTTATAAAAGCCGATGCCCTTAACCTGGCACATCAAATACAAAGCAATTCATTTGATATTATTGTTTCAAATCCCCCCTATATTCCAGAATCAGATAAAGTCACCATGCAAAAAAATGTATTACTTTATGAACCCCATCTGGCGTTGTTTGTTCCCGATGAAAACCCCTTGTTGTTTTATGATGCTATTGCTCGGTATGCCCGGAAATTAAATGGGGTAACGCTATACTTTGAAATACATGAAGAAAAAGGAGAAAATTTATTGTCCCTTCTTGACAATACCGGCTTTGAAGATATCGTTATTAAAATGGACTTAAACGGCAAAAACAGGATGCTAAAATGCCGCTTTTTTTGTTAATATTGCGGACTTACTTATGGAGACCCAGGAGGCAGAAAAAGAAATAGAAAGACTCTCGAAGCTAATTGAGAAACACAATTACAATTACTATGCCTTGTCTCAACCAGCCATAAGCGATTTTGAGTTTGACAAACTATTAGAGGGGCTTATAAAACTGGAGAAAGAATTTCCGGAACTTCTAAAGCCGGATTCCCCTTCACAACGGGTGGGTGGTTTCATTACGAAAGATTTTCAGCAAGTGAAACATAAATACCCTATGCTTTCATTGGCAAACACCTATTCTGAGGAAGAACTAAATGACTTTGACGAACGAGTAAGAAAAGTGATAACCGAGGACCTCGAATATGTTTGCGAATTAAAATACGACGGGGTTGCTATCAGCCTTATATATAAGGAAGGAAAATTACACCAGGCTATTACACGGGGCGATGGAACCAATGGAGATGATATTACCGTAAACGCCAAAACCATTCGGAGCATACCCCTGAAGCTCCGGGGAAAGGGTTATCCCGAAGAATTTGAAATGAGAGGGGAGGTTTATTTACCCTTAAAGGTATTCGACCAGATAAATAAGGAACGGGAAGATTCCGGGGATGAACCTTTTGCCAATCCACGTAACTCAGCTTCAGGTACGTTAAAAATGCAAGACTCTGCTGAAGTAGCTCGCAGAAAATTAGATAGTACCTTGTATTATATATTAGGAGAAGACCTTCCCTTTAAAGAACAATACGAAAGTATGCAGGCGGCAAAAAAGTGGGGATTTAAAACTTCGGAATATGCCGAAGTAGTAAAAGACATGAATGAGGTTCACGCCTTTATTGCAAAATGGGAAAAGAAGCGACTCGAATTACCTTTTGATATTGACGGTATCGTTATCAAAGTTAATTCATTCAGGCACCAGCAGATGCTTGGGCTTACCGCAAAATCTCCCCGTTGGGCTGTGGCATTCAAATACCAGGCGGAAAAAGCAGCTACCACTCTCAATAGTATTTCTTTCCAGGTGGGCAGAACAGGAGTTATTACCCCTGTGGCTAACCTGCAACCCGTTTTGCTGGCAGGTACCGTTGTAAAAAGAGCTACCCTCCATAATGCCGATATTATTAAAAAATTAGACATCCGAATAGGAGATACCGTATGGGTGGAAAAAGGCGGGGAAATAATTCCTAAGATTACGGAGGTTGATATTTCCAAACGGAAGCCAGATTCCATTCCCCTGGAATTTCCTATTACTTGTCCCGAATGTGATGCCATTCTAATAAAAAGAGAGGGAGAAGTTCAGCACGTATGTCCGAATGAAAAAAACTGTCCTCCGCAGATAAAAGGTAAAATAGAACACTTTGTAGCAAGGCGGGCTATGAATATAGAAAGCATGGGCTATGAAACTATAGATTTATTTTTCAATGCCGGTTTAGTACATAATATTGCTGATTTATATGACCTGACAGTTGAAAAAATTATACCCCTTGCAAGGATGGCTGAAAAATCGGCTAATAATATTATAGAAGGTATTCAATCTTCCAAAAATATCCCTTTTGAAAGGGTACTATTTGCTATTGGCATAAGACATGTTGGAGAAACACTTGCAAAAAAGCTGGCATACTATTTTAAAACCATGGATGCCTTGATCCATGCAACCCCGGAAGAGTTATTCAATGTAGGCGATGTAGGTGAAATAATCGCCAGAAGCATTCAGGCATTTTTTACTGACAGCTACAATATTAAAATAATGAGCCGTTTGCAGGAAAAAGGGCTTAAATTTGCACTCGATGAAAATGAACTGGCATTATTTAGTACTACCCTCGAAGGCAAGTCATTTGTTGTTTCAGGTGTATTTGCCAAGCATTCCCGTGACGAAATGATTAACCTGATAGAAAAAAACGGAGGGAAAAATATAGGTTCTATTTCCTCCAAAACATCCTTTATTATTGCAGGTGAAAATATGGGGCCTGCAAAAGCTGAAAAAGCAAAAAAACTGAATATACCGCTTATTACGGAAGATGAATTTATAAAAATGATTGATAGTAAGTGAAAACAGCCCGATATATTTTATACCCCTTTGCATTTCTATACGGAACAGTAGCCACCTTCCGTAATTTTCTTTTTAATGCTCGCATTTTGCGTTCCCATAAATTTCCAATATGGATAATTTCAGTTGGTAACCTCTCTACAGGGGGTTCAGGCAAATCTCCCCATGTAGAATATATTGCCCGCTTATTGGAGAACTTAAATAAAGGGTATGAAAATCTTGGTTTGACTTTTGACAAAATGGCTATTCTTAGCCGGGGATATAAAAGGGCAACACGGGGTTTTTTGCTTGTCAATAACTCAAGCAATGCAAGAGAAGTGGGGGATGAACCTTTGCAATTGAAAAGACAATTAAAAGATATGTATGTTGCCGTAGATGCAGGCAGGGTGCGTGGAATAAGTTTACTCTTAGGACTTAACCCTCAACTCAGGATGGTTATTATGGATGATGCATTTCAGCACCGCTATGTAAGACCTACCATGTCTATTCTTGTTACCAATTATAATAAACCTTTTTATACTGACAATATACTCCCGGTTGGGAGTTTGAGGGAACCTCGTGGCGGATACAAGCGTGCGGAAATTATTATTGTAACCAATGCCCCTTCAAATATAACGGATGTTGAAAAAAAAGCAATTTTAAAAAATATCGACCCAAAAGCCAAGCAGCAAATATTTTTTTCAAGCATAATATATGAACCCCTGGTTTCAGTATATAAAAGCGAACTACCGGCTCCTGTGATTGATAAAAATTGTTCCGTATTACTGCTTACCGGTATTGCCAATACACATAGTATCTACAATCACCTTGCCGAAACTGCAAGAGATGTAATTCATGTTTCTTTTCCCGACCATCATCTTTTCCAATCAACAGATATAGCAAAGGTTATTAAAGCATTTAATACTATTTCCAATCCCGATAAAATTATTGTTACTACAGAAAAAGATTCTGTTCGCCTGCAATTGGGCGAACTCGCAAAAGATTTTGGTACAGCGCCGGTGTATTATTTACCCATACATGTAAAAGTCCATGAAGAAAAGAATTTTGAAGAAGCCATTATAGGAAAGTTAAATCCCCTTGAACCTGCTAAACCTATCCGCAAATTGGGAGTCAAATAATTTGGAGTAGCCTATTATTCCATCCATGAAAAAAATAATTGTTTCTCTTGTTTTTTTGTCCGTTCTCCCCTCTGTTAAAATGGTAGCCCAATCCTGGCAACTTGTTTGGCACGATGAGTTTAACGAAAAGACCATTAACCGTAAGAACTGGACATTCGATACGGGTGGAAACGGATGGGGAAATACGGAACTGGAAAACTACACCTCCCGTAAAGAAAATGCTACTACCTATAAAGGCAACTTACTCATTATAGCAAACAAGGAAAATCTGGGACATAGTAAATATACTTCCGCACGATTGAAAACCCTGGGGCTCCATAGGTGGACCTATGGAAAAATAGAAGCCCGGATTAAACTACCCGAACAGCAGCAAGGTTTGTGGCCTGCCTTTTGGATGCTCGGTGACGATATGGATAGTGTAGATTTTCCCTTTTGCGGGGAAATTGATGTTATGGAATGTATTAATACCGATTCTACCTTATATGGAACCATGCATTGGGCGAGTAATACCAAACTGGCAAATTTTGGGGGAGCGCTGCCAATGAAAGACGTGAATAAATATCATATCTATTCCATAGAGTGGGATTCAATTTCCATCAAATGGCTTGTAGATGATAAGCAGTATTGGGAAGGAATTATAGCAAATAATATGAACCAGACCGAAGCATTTCACAAACCTTTTTTTATTCTTCTGAATATGGCTGTTGGGGGTGATTGGCCCGGTAATCCGTCGCCGGCAACAAGCTTCCCCGATACCATGTTTGTAGATTATGTAAGGGTTTACCAAATGAAACCAGGAGGGGAGAAATAAAAACTCATCCCTTCTCATGTAGAGAACCTTTTTATTCTTACTTGCTTTTTCTAAATAATTCTTTATCCATCTAAAGTATCTACCTTTGCCATAGTTACTTTATACATGACGGAATCGAAAACATTTTTTGGGAAATGGGGTACCAGGTTTCTTCTAAAGGATAAGAACCCCGACTGGAAGCAATATCTCCAATATATTCCTGTTTCGCTGCTACTTTCTATTTTTACCTTCCCGAATTTTCTTCATGAAATTTTACCCGGATTTGACGGGTCGGAGAATTTTGCATTCTGTTATTTGTTTTCTCATCATATACAATATGGCACGCATATTGTATTTACGTATGGTCCATTAGGATTTATCTGTACCCCTTTATTTATTGGGAATAGCCTCTCCACCGCAATCTTCCTCTGTTGTTTTATAAGGATCATCTTTATCTACTGCTTCCTTATTTTGGGCTTTATCATCAATAAAACACATCGCATATTACACTTGATTTTGATAATAGGGTTGTGCAATATTATGTATATAGATATGGCGCTTATTGGCGGTTGTATCCTCGCCATATTAATATACCATCTCAGAAAAAAATTGAGTTGGATTATTATTGGATGTTTCCTTGCTTCCATAGCTCTTCTTGTTAAGTCTTCCTACGGAATAATGTGTATTTCTGTTTTACTTTCATATTCCGTTTACGCCATTTTTATAAATAAGCGCCCACTTATATTTATATATGTATCATTATTTACACTTACTTTTTTCCTGCTTATCTGGCTTCTGCTGTATGGTAATCTTTCGGGAATATTAACATACTTCAAAGCCATGTATGAATTCAGTAGAGACAATTCAAATGCATATCAGGTGGACGCTACAAACCATTGGGGTTTATTATGCCTTGCATTACTCTCTTTTTACCTCCCGGTGCTTATTACCAAAAATGAATTGACAAGGATATTCTACCTCATCACAGTGATTTTTTTATACGAAGCCTTTAGATATTCTTTTGGCCGCCAGGAAAACTGGCACCAGTTATTTTTATTTATATCTGTTATTCTCTTAAGCGCCATATTTCTTTTGCTTAATAGTAATGCGGGGATACTTGTCTTTTTACTGCCATTAACTGCCATTTCATTGCTTTATGCCAATATAATTATGACTGATGTATATAATCTTGACGATAAAAAAAGGGTTACAGGAATAGGTAATTTCATAACACTGCTCCGGGATTATCCTGGCATTGAAAAACATACTGAATCATACGACTCCTTAATTTTGCAGGATAAAGTATTAGACAAACAGCAACGGGCAATAATTAGTAATAGTACTGTTGACTGCTATCCTACGGAACTTACCTATATTCCTGCTAATACATTGAATTGGGATCCTCGTCCAAATTTACAAATACTCGCTTATACCCCCTGGCTTGATAGTCATAATGCAGCCTTTTTTTCTACGAAGCAAGCGCCGGGATATTATATTTGGGAACTTGAACAGCCTCCGTTCAATAATTATTCCCCTGATAAGCACTATGTCTTAAATGATGAGCCCAACACAATTTTTTCTTTTTTCAACCACTATCAATTACAATGCTTCAGTTCTAAAACAGCTCTTTTCAAATATAATAATGGTCCGCTTCTCAGTGAAGAACACCTCCTTAAAACTACCCTTGGATATTTTGGCAACTGGATGGAAGTAGCTACTTGCGATAGCACATCAATTGTTCGGGCAAAAATTTATTTTAAAGATACTTTCTGGGGTGCTTTGAGAAAAACATTTTACAAAGACGAGCTCTATTTCATAGACTATAAACTTGAAAATGGCACTATAAAATCGTACCGCTTTATACCCGGTAATGCCGCTTCGGGTATATGGATAAACCCCCTTGTATTGGATATTACAAAGGGGTTGAGGGGTGAAAAGGTAAAATTTATACGTCTGCATACCAGCTTATCCGGATGCGTAAATACTACCTTTTTTATTGATTGGACTACTTTCCATCTTAAATAAGGATACCTTAAAATACTTATTTTTGCTCTTCCATTGTATTGGGTAACTCTATTTATTAACTATAAAAAAAACAAACCCTATGTCAGCACTCCAGGAATTCAAAAAGTTTGCCATGCAAGGCAATGTAATAGACCTCGCCGTTGGTATTGTAATTGGCGCCGCATTCAGTAAAATTGTTACTTCACTGGTGGAAGACATTATAACACCTTCTGTATTAACTCCGGCATTAAAGGCAGCAAAACTAACCGATTTGAGCCAGCTTGTTGTACCGGGAACGGCAATAAAATATGGCAATTTCCTTTCCAACATTATTTCATTTATAATAGTCGCATTTTCGCTTTTCTTAATCATTAAACTAATTAATGCGTCTAAGAAAAAAGAAGCTGCTACCCCGCCGCCCCCTGCTCAGCTATCAGCCACTGATAGCCTTCTCACAGAGATCAGGGATTTGATGAAAAACAAAAAGGGATAAAAGCCCACAGAAGGGATTCCGCGTGCTGATATTCAAAACAGGAGCTGACAAATTCATCTTATTACTTTTTACAGAGTACATATTTACATTCGTACTAAAAAAGCTAATTTATTAAAAATTAGGTTTTACCATAAAGTTACTATTTTGTTATTTCTATCCTGCCTCGGGAAGAAGTTTTGAACTACAGTATGTTCAAAAAGTGAGTGTTTTATTAAAAAAAAGCGGGGAATTAAAAATTTTTAATCACTGGTTATCAGGCACTCTCTTTAAGCACCGCAAAAAAACATGGTTTCGCTGCATTTTTGAATTAGGTATTGCCTACATTTGAAAATATCAAAAGCCCTATCAAAAATAGAACCTGGATTTGGACTGATGAATAAAAACTTAATATGCAATAAAAGAGGAACCTTTCGAAGTATGCCGATAATACTGGCAATTAAAAGGAACTCTTTATATCATAAGAAATAAAAACTAAAAAGGAATAATAAATAAAAATTA
>CAVYDB010000013.1:0-62533 GCA_963767125.1 uncultured Bacteroidota bacterium
TTGGGAGTTTTAATTGCATACTTCCACCTTAACGGCAGCCTCGAAAAAATGGTTCAGCGCCGGAAAGGTATTTTAATTTTCTTTTGGATAATTCTCTTTCTCTCTTTGTATTTTATAAAAGAGGAAAAAAGCAGTTTGAGTGGAATAGGGGGGGTATTTATTCATACTGTACTTGCTTTGTTTTATGGAATATTTATTGTATTGGCAGTAACATCGGCTGAAAACAGTTTTCTTGTAAAAGCATTATCTAAAACGTGGATGTCATTTATAGCCCGCATTTCTTATATGATCTATTTAACCCACCAGGTTTTCCTTGGATTATTACAACAGCTTATTTTGAACCAATATCCCAAAATAAGTAATTATAAGGAAATCTTAGTAACTATACTCGCCTTGGTTACTACCATTTTGTTTTCTGCATTTTCTTATTACTATTTTGAAAAGCCAATATTGAATATTGGAAAGAAATTTAAGTATTATACGGAGTGAAATAATTAAAGGCACCGGCAAATTATCGTGTTTATTCCGGTATATTGTTCCTATCTTAATTAATTTACAGACTTCAGGCGCAGGGAGTTTGTTTTTCTCCGGACATTTGAAAGCTCTACTTCCTCATCTTTTCGTTTAATAAGGATAAAAAGAGAACATAAAAAGAAAGGAAGATATGCAATTTTGAACCTTACCAAAGCGCCAAAATTTGAGGTGGTAATTCCCACACTATAAGCAAAAAATATAGAGAAAGAAAGCGCAAAGAATAAAATAGGTTCCCGGAATATTTTTTTGAAAAAGGCGAACAGGTTTGAGCGGAATATAGAGATTATGGTAAGAACCAGGATCAACGTGTTTTCAAGACCGGAGATAAACATAACAGAGTTTCCGCTTTCCCATAAAAAAGGTCTGAACATACCTGCTGTAAAGGCTGCCGGAAATTTTGCAAGTAACCCGGCCGGGGAGGGATCAATAGTTCCAATATCAAATGAATGCCCATGATAATGGTCTTGTTTTAAGTCGTTCTGAATGACCAATGCAGTAGCAACAATTCTGTTTAGCTTAAATTTCCCCATTACATCACTTAGTTCGGACAACAGGTAAATAGAACCGAAAATGCTGACAAAGAATATAATAGGTATAATAAGAAACTTGAAAGCTGCATTTCTGATGGTTGCTATCCTGTTTGAAAATATCCACATTAAAGTACCCGGCATTAAGGCAATCAGGATATAAGATTTGATAGTGACGATAATAGCAATATTAATTATAAACAGGATAAAAAACCAGAGCCTGTTTTTTTTCAGGACGAATGTCCTGTGAATACAGTAAACTACCCACCCGGTGCAGGAAAGTGTTATAGTATCTTTTAAAATACCGGAACCCCAAAATACAACCGAAGGAAAAAACAGGATGGCAAATGCAAATAAATTTTTCCTGTTTGGATAATGTTCGGAAAAAACGACAAATAACCTCCAAATACCGGCAAAAGCAATCCAGTCGAGCACAATGGTGGTTAGCAGGAAACTGCTGAAAGTGAATAATAGCAAGGGGCTTATCAATCGGACAACCATATAAGTATGAGGGTCAAAATACAGGTAAGGCAATGGATAACCTGTATCTAAATTAAAAAGGGAATAATGCTCCGGGCTGGCATTGCTTAGTTCATTGTGCATCCATGAAACCGGATCAACAAAAAACAAATTATTCATAGCCATGGAACATTCAAAATAGCCTGTTGTATCCCCACCCGGGTAGAAATATAAATAAATTAAAACAAAAGCAATACCCCCTGCTATTTTTGCAAAAACACCCCACACATAAAATTTATAGATAGGGTTTTCCTGTATTTTTTTTCGCTTATACCTATTAGCTATAAGGTATATGATAAGCAAATAAAAGGGAAGGGCAAATAATTCCCATGTGTGAATATAAATGTATCCGAAATAAGTTGTTGGTATCACAATCCCTGCAAAAGAATTTAAATAGCCTTTTCTACAAAGCTACTAAAAGAAACTGAATTACAATGCTTTTGAACTCTGTATATAAAGGGAACCCGGCATCTTTTAAGCCTTTTGTTTTATTTCATTACATAAGGACGTAAAAATATCTTCTATCTCGCCTGTGCCGGGAACAGAAACCAATAGATTTTCATTTTTATAATATTCTTTCAAGGGGGAGGTTTCGGTGTTATAAACCTGCATACGTTTCAGGAAGGTAGCCCTATCCTGGTCGTCAACCCTTCCCGACGATTTCCCTCTGAGTGAAATCCTGTTAAACAACTCTTCTTCATTTACTTCGAGTGCGAGGGTTAGCGTTATTTTGAGGTGATAATTTGATAACAGTTTGTCAAGCGCCCTTGCCTGTGGCAGGGTCCTCGGAAAGCCATCAAAAATAAATCCCTTTGCCCGGAGGTTACCGGCAATTTTTGATTCAATCATTCCAATAACAATTTCATCCCGCACCAGGATACCTTTATCCATAAGTTCCTTAGCCGCTTTTCCAAGTTCAGTTCCGGCTGCCACTTCGCCACGCAGCAAATCGCCCGTTGAAATATGAATGAGAGCGTATTTTTCAGCAATTTTCACGGCTTGAGTGCCTTTGCCTGCCCCGGGGGGGCCGAATAGAATTAAATTAAGCATAGTTTATTCAATTATATCTATTAGAATTATATGATAAGTTATTTCGTGTGAAAATATTAACTGGAAAGCCTTATGTGAAAGCAAAGCTAAGGAAAATTTGGGTAGCTTGCTGTCCTCCGCGTATTTACTAAAAATAAATACAATGAGGACAGGATACACCGCGAAATGCGAAAGATGCTGTATAATAAATGAGGATGAAAGAGAATGATAAAGATAGAAAGGGGCTACAGCCCCCCAATAAAAATTACATACCTCCTCCGCCTTCCTCTTCCTTTCCATTTCCGGGTATGTCAGCTAAAGGGGTTTTGTGAAAAAGGGCGACTAAATCCCAGTTCCGCTTTATACACCAATTAATATGGTTGCTGAGAACTATTATTGTATTTTTTTCTTTTATATCCCTGATAAAATCACAGTTAAATCCGTGCCACCATCCGCCGTGATAAATAATAGTGTCGTTATTAAACAAGAGTAAGTGCCACCCGAACCCATAACTATGTGCGCCTATCCAGCGGGTATGCGGAGTATAGGCTTCTTTAAGGGTAGCCTGTGATACCAGTTTATCGCTATACAGGGCCTGGTCCCATTTCAGTAAGTCGCTTACTGTAGAATAAATTCCTTTGTCGCCGGCTACACCATCTAAAAAATCGGTTCCTGCTATCCGGTAGTTAGGATTATATCCGGGTATTTTATTCGGAATTACAGTATCATATTTATCATAAATAAATGTGTGAACCATTTGAAGCGGAACCAAAATATTGTTACGAAGGAAATCGGAAAAATGGTGACCCGTGATTTTTTCAACTATGGCGGCAAGGACACAGTAATTGGTATTGCAGTAATTATAGCGGCGGTCGGGTTTAAAATAACATGGGGGTTTATACCGGGCAAGCATATCCATTACCTGCATATTATCGAGTAAGGTTACCTGGTCGCTACATTCAGCGCTACATGTAAACATATAGTTAGGTAAACCGGAACGATGGTCTAATAACATCCGTATTGTTACACCCTTATATGGGAAATCCGGAAAATATTTAACAACAGAATCATCATAGCTCAGGCGGTTCCTTTCTTTGAGCATCATTATAGATACCGCAGTAAATTGTTTGGAAACCGAGCCGAGTTGAAATTCTGATGTATCGGTAAGTAACTCTTTGGTTTTAAAATCAGAGTATCCAAATTGTTGTGTATAAAGAACTTTACCGTTATGTGCAACCAGGACACTTCCGTTAAAACGGGCATGGGTTGTCAGCACATGAAAAAAAGAATCGGCTGATTGGGCTTCAAATTTTTCAAGCGGGGTGAACGCTATACTTATTTTATACTTGGAGGCTTTATTTGTAGCAGTGTCTTTAAAAGCAGGTCCTTCATTGTTTGAGGCCTTTGCTGTATTTATTGCTTTGCCGCTTGTGAATAAATACCAGCCCCCCCCTCCTATAATGATAGCGAGGAGTAAATGCCCCGGCTTTCTAAAAACAACAGAAATATACTTATTCCGCAAAAAAGCAGGTTCTTTCGAAATAACAGGAAACTTTATATTTTTAAAATACTTTCTAATTCTCACCTTTATATTCCTCTAAGCTGTTCCTGTATTCCTTATTTTACCTTGGTTTTACAATTACTACCAAATACTTGGATTCACTCCAAAATAATTTCTGGTTAGTAATAATCAGTGAATCTGCTTTTTTATCACCGCGGATAACATAAGAACCGCTGGGGTGATTGGTGATAATCTTGTCGAGCTTGCTGTACAAAGGCAAGCCATGAATGCTATACATGCTTACACCTGTGAAATAAGATTTATTAATACTCGGTTTTAGCTTCTCTACTCCTCCTAATCCAAGCACTCCCCCTTCTTTCATAATAACTCCTTTATTCTTTAATTCTTTAGAAGTGCCTATGGCATAGTAAATAGTGTTTTGAACAGCAATAATTTCATGTTGGGTGCTTATAACCTGCATACTGTCATTAAACTTCTGGATTTCGGTTTTCAGGGTAGCATTAGTTTCAGCAAGCTGGCTTTGCAAGGCAGCTATATCGGCCGTCTTTTCTGTAAGTTCTTCGGTAAGGTGGGAAATCATTTTCTGGAGTTCTTCATTTTTCATACCCGAGGCAGCAAGCTGTCTTTTCATGGTGGCAAGTTCCACGCGGTTTCTCATCATCAGGTTGCTTATCAACTTCATATCCGAAATTATAACCGCTTTTTTATCCGGACCTTCAGTAGGAGCAGAGTTCAGGCTCATAATTTTAGCCTTGCGCTTTATAGAGTCAAGGTTGTCTTCTATATCGTTAAAGGATTTGATATAGGCAGTAATCGTAGAGTCCTGGGCTTCCGTTTTTATGCTTAGCAGGGAGTCGTGTTGCTTTACGCTTTTAAATTGTGCCTGCTGCTGCATTTGTTTCATTTCAGCATCCTTATCTTTGCATGAAAAAAACATGGTGAGAATTACAGCTGTTACAAGATACTTTCTCATTTTCAAAACTTTATAGTAGTTATTTGCTGCAAATATAAAACTTATAGCCAACAATTCCAACTGCCGCAATATACTATTTTATCCACAGTTATATTAACATAAAATTTATTTCCAGGTTGAATTTACGTAAATTCCCCGGGCTAAAAACAGAAATGAAAAAACAAAGAAATATTTTTTCGATATAAAAAGCAATTATCAGGCCGATGCTTCGTAAGGGCCTGTCTGGGGCTTAATGCTTAATACAGGTACTTTTGAGTGGTTCACTATTTGCCTCGCAAATGCGCCCATAAACATTCCTGTCATTTCCGATTCATGGTCTGTCATAATAGCAAGTAATTCTGCTTTCACCTCATCGGCATATTTCATTGCCTGCATTGCAATATTTCCTCCTTTCACCACTTTCCGTATAGATACTAATCCGGCGCTTTTAACCACCTCCTCAACGCTATCAACCTTGATGTTAAATTTGGCTATATCGGTTTTGTCGTCGCTCTGAATAAGCCCGAGTATATGAATCACAGATTTGCACTTCGCAGCAAGAGGCAGTATAGTCCTTACTTTTTGACGGGAATGCATAGTTTCATCAATAGGCAATACGATAGATTTAATTCCTGATAACTTGAAACTTTCACGTATAGTAATAACAGGGCAAGGGGAGAGATTAACTACCTTGCCGGCTGTATTGCCGACAAATAGTTCTTCAAAGCCACTTGTGCCATGCGCCCCCATTACTATCAAATCTATATTATGTTCTTTCACCACTTCTACAATTTTAGGGGCAGGCTTACCCGTGGTTAAAATATTTTGAACATAAACCCCATATTTTTTTGTAATTCCTTCACCAATTTCACCCAGCTTTTGAGTTACTTTCGCCTGGATTAATCCTTTATCAGAAGTTCTGTTTTCATCATCAAACCATCCTGCCGGGTAGGTGTGTATGCCTTCTACAATGTGCAATAAAATTATATCTGCCCGAAAGGCATTGGCTAAGTAGGCTCCGTGTTCAATGGCACAATCACCTGCCGGCGAAAAATCTACAGGGATAAGGATGCGGTGTATGCTTGTATTTTTCATGATTTATTTTCTTATAAATTAATATTCTATTTCGGGTTTTAGAATTAATTACACATATCATGAGGAAAACTATGGGACTACTTACATATTTCAAGGACAAATATACTAAGTAAATTAGTTTAGCAACTAATCAGGGTAATTTTTCTCCCATATAGTTAACTCCAATAAATGATGTTTAGTATTTATTGGAAAAACAAACACCATATACTGCTTGTAATCAGGCGCTTAAAAAAATAATAGAGGATGCTGAAAGCCTAAAATGAATTAGAGAGTTCCGCTACCGCCTGCAGGGTCGAAATCTTCCACAGTGCTTTTTTCAGGAGGGATACTCATCACCGGTATTTTGGAGTGGTTTACAATATGTTTTGCAACAGCTCCGAGCAGCATACCTGCAAGGTCCGATTCATGGTCGTTCATAATTGTAATCAGGTCAGCGCCTATTTCTTCTGAAAACTTCATGGCTTCAATAGCAAGATTGCGACCTCTTACCGTTTTCAAAGTGTATTTTATAGTAGCATGGGTTAAAGCGCTTGTGACTGATTCTAATTTTAAATTAAACTTGTTCTCATCAGTAGTGTCCTGGCTTTCAAGCAGCCCGATAACATGAACAGTAGAATTATATTTTGTGGCTAACTCTATTACATTATTTATTTTCTGGCGCGAATGGAGGGTATTTGAAATGGGCATTACAATGTTTTCAAACCCAATATCTTTTGATGCAGCCATAATACTGATTACCGGACAAGGCGCCAGGTGAACCGTTCTATTGGTATTGCTTCCTACAAAAACTTCCTGGAACCCACTGGCCCCGTGGGTACCCATTATAATTATATCAATGGCATGGTCTTTTACAGCTTCTGCTATTGCAGATGCGGGTTTACCGTTAACTGTAAGAGTAATAATTTCAACCTCGTAATCTTTTCGTATTTCATCTGCCACCTTTTTGAGTTGGTCAGCCCCCATGTTATAAATGGTTTCTGCTGCTTGCATTAATATAGGTTCTCCGGGGCTACCCGAATATAGGGTGGTTTCTACAGAATGCAAGAGGTATATCCTGGCTTTAAAAAGATGAGCCATGTGTGCCCCATGTGCCACGGCAAGGGTTGCTGTCTCTGAAAAATCAGTGGGAATAAGAATATTTTTAATGGTTGACATGAATCAATTGGTTTAAGTTTAGGTTGTCAAAAATAGTATTTAACCTTTAATGGAAATACTTTTTTTCGACCTGCATCAAAATAATTTGGGTAAATATTACCAAAGTATCAATAATTTTCAAAACCACAGGCACTGTCACAAATTTTGTATTGGAAAGTAGAATAAGCAAGTATCTTAATTAAAGTAAAGGTTTATTCCTGCTGATGTTTTTTATGTTCAGGATAACGGTTCTGCATATTCTCCCTGATATAATCAAAAAGGGAAGACAAGAGTAATATCGGTAAAGGGGCTGACATTAAAATTATAAAGGTACATTTAAAGATTTCGGGCATAATCATAAAGGAGAGATATTAAAAGTTATAACTATTCTATGTAATTAGAATTTATTGCTTCCTTGGATAGAACTGATCCATACTCTTCGATGCGTTCAAAAAGACGCTTAAAATCAATTGGTTTTGCGAAAAAGCTACCTTCTTCTATTCCATGGGCATTTAATATTCCATTTTCCTGTTTATTGGCAGATATTAATAAAACAGGAATGCTCATGAAATAGAAATTTTTAAGCATAGTGATAAGTGTAAATCCAGATAAGCAGGGCATCATTACATCGCTGATTACCAAATCTATTTTTCTTTCTGAAATAATCCGCAACGATTCGACCCCGTTATCGGTGGCGTAAATATCATGCCCTTTGCTTTTCAGTTTCCGGGATACAATGGAAAGCATTACTTTATCATCATCTACTACAAGTATTCTCATGCCATTAAGTGTGTATTAATTTTTTTTTAATGGGCTTGAGTTATCCGGGGTCCTCTGGAAAATTAAAATCACTCCTTTCCTGTCTCTGGCAGGAGAAGTTTCTTTTGAACTTGAAGAAGAATTCGATAGCAGATACTTGCCTTCCTGTACATACAGGTCGTTGACTAAATAGTTTAGGGCTTTAATTTTTACGGAATTTTGCTCCATAACGATTGTTTTTTAATTTTATACACCTATTTGCAAAAATAGTTACAAATCAAAATTTCTACACCCGGTATAATGATGTATTCCATTGATTATAAGGCTAATAAATTATTGTGAGTTCAGTTAAGAGAAAAGATGAAATTGGCTCCCCCGAGACGGTTTACCTTAAAAAATGGTACTGGATACCCCAATTTAAGCCAACTCCGCTACCTTTCCACGATTCGGCTATATATTCGTTAAATACCCCTACATTGCTTGTTAAGTGACTGTAGTTTATAGTAGGGAAATAAATGGTTTCACTAAAGCCGAATTTACCCAAATACTCCCTCGCTGTAAAATGAAGGTCAACCCAGGACCCTGTGCCATATATCTGGTAGTTATTATAGATGCTGGTTATGGTTAGTGTTGACAACCCGATATTCAATCCTGCCAGCAAATCAAAATGCAGGTGCCTTATTATATGGGCATTCACTATTATTCCTGATTCAAAGCCAAAGGCTGACTGTAGGGTATAATCATGGTAATAATTATCAAATTTTAATTGAAGCCCCAGTCCCAGCCATTTGGAAACTCCAAATTCTCCCCCCAGGCTAAAATTACGCGAAGCGGCGCCCGTGGTAGTATCCAGGGTTTTTCCCGTGTATGTATTTAACTGGTTTTGGTGGAGGCTGTATCCGTCAATACCAAAGTTTGCGGTAACTATTAATGAACCTTTTTGAAAAGTTTGTGCAGCAGAATTATGATTGATGGCTATTAGCTGATAGCCCATAGCCACTATAGCAAGTAGTTTTTTCATAAGGGTAATTTATGGTGACAAAAATAGAAACAAAAGAGTAACGGTGATTCCTTACCCCTTATTCCTTACCCCTGAATATTCACAAAATACATATCTATCTCTCCCTTGTTTTTGGCGGCTATTTTACCGCGGTGAACACAGCTGAATTTATCTTTCACCAATTCATACGTACTTCCTGAAATATTGATTTTCCCGGCTTCGCTGTTTTGTTCCATGCGGGCTGCGGTGTTTACCGTGTCACCCCAAATGTCATAAGCAAATTTTTTAATGCCTACAATTCCGGCTACTACAGAGCCACTGTTAATTCCTATTCTTGCTTCAAAAAACGGAAGATTATTTTTTATCCTGTCGGCTTTATATTCTTCCATGAACTTACTTATCTCTGAACAGGCTTTCACCACTTTTTCAGCATGATTTACATCCGGATTAGGAAGTCCGCACACAGCCAGGTAGGCGTCGCCTATGGTTTTTATTTTTTCAATTCCAAATTTCTGAATAATGTTGTCATACGCCACAAAACAATGATTTATTTCTGCCACCAATTGAGTAGGAGTTAATTGCTCACCAATCAGGGTAAAGCCTTTAAAGTCAGTAAACATAACGGTTACATTATCAAAATTTTTTGCTTTGGCGCTTCCATTCGCTTTTAATTCAGAGGCGACTTCGGTGGGCAAAATATTTAACAAAAGTGAATCTGCTTTTTTCTTTTCTTTATTCAAAAAGAAAAGAAAAACCAGCAATAAAATCAACCCTCCCGCAACGGAATAAATTATTATTCTCTGTCTCTTTTCATCTAATTGATGCACGGCTTCTGTTTTCGCTTCCACTGTTTTTACCGAATCTTGTTTTTTATCAAACCCATACTGCATTACTATTTCGGTAAGTTTTTTATTCTTTTCCATATTGAAAGTTGAATCTTTGGCTGCGGTATAGTTTTTATAACTTTCCAACGAAGCTTTATAATTACCCAATACTGACTCTATTTGGCTTGACACTTCGTAGGCAGTTTGTACACCGTCCAGGTCCCCGACTTCCTTTAACAGGATTATTGCACTATCGGCATATTTCTTTCCTGCCTGCAACCCTGCCGTTTTATTTCCGTTAAATAATTTATTCAATACTGCTTTATTACTGTCGTTGGAAATTTTCAAGTACAGCAGTGCCATATTGGAAAAATTATTTCCTTTTAAGCCCTTATCTCCCAATTCATTGAATATTTTTAATGCAGCCAGGTTATACTCCAATTCCTTTTCGAAATTAGATTGATGAGAATAAATATCTCCGATATGCTGGAGATTAATTGCAATGGATGTTTTGATACCCATATCTTCATTTATTTTTAATGCCTTCAACTCATACTCCAGGGCTTTATTATAATCGGATTGAGCCCCATACGTTACTCCAATATTATGGAAATCAGCAGCAATTCCTGTTTTAAATCCAACCTCTTCATATACTTTTTCAGACTTCAAAAAGTAATCGAGGGCTTTGGGAAAATCAGATTGAGAAAAATAAACCCTTCCCACGCCCTCAAGGTTCCCTGCAATTCCTATTTTGTTGCCTAACTCTTCGCTCATTTTTAAAGCCTTGAGATAATAATCGAGCGCTTTAGGGTAATCGGAAAGAGAAAAATAAATATTTCCAAGGTCCTGGAAATTGCCCCTGATTTGTGCTTTATTGCCTATATCCTCATTTATTTTTAAAGACTTCAAAAAATAATCGAGGGCATTGGCATAATCGGATTGATAAGAATAAATATTTGCAATACCCTGCAGGTTATATGCTATTCCTGCCTTGTTGTCTATCTCTTGATTTATTTTTAACGCCTTGGTAAAATAATTCATCGCTTTAGGATAATCGGATTCTTCCATATAAATAAGCCCATTTCTGGAAAGGTTCTTGGCTATTCCTTTTTTATTTCCTATTTCCTGGTACATCATTAGTGAAATCGAATCGTATTCCAGTGATTTAGCATAATCTGCTTTACTATAATAACCCGCCCCAATTATATAGTTTGCATTAGCTATCCCTATTTTCCAGCTAAGCTTTCCGGCAAGCGCCAATCCCTGTTCACCATATTTTAAAGCCTGGTCAGGATCAATATGAGAATACGTTAAACTTAAATCTGCCAGCGTTTTTACCATATTGGTATCTTCACTCTGATGAGGCAGTTGGGCTAACAAGGAATCAATACGGGATTGCCCCTGCTTTTGAGCGGAGCAGTTTATAGTTAGGGAAGAACAGCTAATTGCTATTAGTAAACAGATTGGGCGGATTATGTATTTCATATTAAATAATATTTAGTAAGCTAAAAACTTCATAACCCGAAAGGGTGTTAATACTGGTAATCAATGTTCGGGACAATAAAAAATCAAATATAATAGAATAAAGACACCAATTATTCACTATTCTCTTTTAACTTACAAAGTACATATCTATCTCTCCCTTGTTTTTGGCTGCAATTTTCCCGCGATAAGTGCAGGTGAACTTATTTTTTACAAGTTCGTATGTAGTTCCTGAGATATTTATTTTTCCCGCTTCGCTGTTTTGTTCCATACGGGCTGCGGTATTCACCGTATCGCCCCAAATATCATAGGCGAATTTTTTGATACCCACAATTCCGGCTACTACTGAGCCGCTGTTTATTCCTATCCTTGCTTCAAAAAACGGTAGATTATTTTTTAACCGGTCTGTCTTATATTCTTCCATAAACTTTCGTATTTCCAAACAGGCTTTTACTACTTTTTCAGCATGGCTTGAATCGGGTTTGGGTAGCCCGCAAACTGCCATGTAAGCATCTCCTATGGTTTTTATTTTTTCTATTCCGTATTTTAGAATAATGTTATCATACGCTACAAAACAATAGTTAATTTCAGCTACCAATTGTGTTGGGGTTAATTGTTCCCCAATCAACGTAAAGCCCTTAAAGTCGGTGAACATAACGGTTACATCATCATAATGTTTTGCTTTGGCGCTTCCATTCGCTTTTAGTTCTGTTGCTACTTCTGCAGGCAAAATATTTAATAAAAGTGTATCGGCTTTTTTCTTCTCCTTTTGAATAAAGAAAAGAAAAATTGATAATAACACTAATCCTCCGACAACCGAATAAATTATTATTCTCTGTCTCTTTTCGTCGGATTGATGAACTGCTTCTGTTTTCACTTCAACCGCTTTCACCGAATCTTGTTTTATCTTAAAATCATAATTCATTTGTTCTGTTACTAACTTTTTAGTGTTTTCTTTGTTTATTAAGCTATCCCTATATATAATATACATTTTATAATCGACGTTTTCTTTTCTGAAATCACCGGTAGCGCTATCTAATTCTGCGAAACTTTTATAGCAACCTTCCACATCTTCTTTTAGCCCGCTTTCCTTTGACAGTAGCAATCCCTTTTCAAGCCATTCCTTCGCAAGGGTGTATTCTTTTGTTTTACTATAAATATTTCCCAGGTTTTTATCCACAGAAGCCTCGATTCTTTTATTACCGATTTCTTCAACCGTTTTCAATGCCAGTAATTCTGTTTCAACCGCCTCCCGATAAAGACCCTGTTCTTGATAAATCTCCCCGATATTCGCATTATCATACGCTATTCCTTGTTTATTGCCAATCTCCACGTTCATTTTTAATGCCCTTAACTCGTTTTTCAAGGCTTCCGCATGCTTATCTTGTTCTTCATAAACACTTCCGATACTCATATAGATAATTGCCATACTTTGTTTTTTGCCCATTTCTTCATCCATTTTTAATGCCTGAAAGAGGTTTCTCAGAGCCTCTTCATAGTTACCTTGCTCATGATAAATATTCCCGATATTCCCATACACTATTGCCGAGTGATGCTTGTAGCCCATTTCTATATTGATTTTTAAATCCTGTAAATCGTTCTTTAACGCCTCTGCATAGTTGCCTTGCTCATCATAAATATTCCCGATATTCCCATATTCAGCTGCCATGCCTTCTTTGTACCCAATTTCTTTATCCATTTTCAGAGCCAGTAAATCATTGTTCATCGCGTCTGAGTAGTTGCCTTGTTCAAAATAAATAATTCCAATATTTCCATAAGTCATTGAGGTACCTTTTTTATAGTCAATTTCCATATAAATTTTTAGCGCTGTTAAATCATTCTTCAGTGCTTCAGCAAAGTTACCCTGCTCATCATAAATATTTCCAATATTCGCATAAGCGCGCCCCACCCCTTTTTTGTTGCCGATTTCATCATGTATTTTTAATGCCTCCAACTGATTCTTCATGGCTTCAGGAAGGTTGCCCCGGTCTTCACAAATAAAACCGATATTACTGTAAGCTACTGCTTCCCCTATCTTAAAGTTTTTTTTTATGGCGAGTTGCAAAGCAATTTTTGCAAGGGAATCGGACTCAGAATAATTTCCGGTTTTAGAAATTGCCGAAGCTAAATCATTCAGGGTGTTTATTTTGTTCGTGTCCTCTTTTTCAGTTTTCAGCACATTGCGGAGGGAGTCAATGGTGCGCTGCTGTGCGAATGCAGTGAATAGTGAAAAATTGAAAATGAGAAGTAAAAGGAGGAGGCGAAGAGGAAATTTCATAAAATAAAAATAATAATGAATATGAAGGAAATGTAAAGATAGGGATTGTTTTGGAACATATTTTTTCCTGGTTTATTATGCTTTTAGCAAGACATTAAATCTATCTTTGCCACAAGCGTATTCAATTATTGTTGATATTTTTTTCCTGCTATAAATTACTTTATGAAAAATTTTGCCAGATATGGCTGCATACAGTTTGGGCTTGCCCTTATTGCTTTCGGAATCCAGCATTTTATGGTCCGTGAATTTACAATCGGTGAGCCTCGTCCCTGGTCCCCATCTATTACCTGGGGTTTTCTTTGGGCATATCTGTCCGGGTTACTATTGATTTTTACCGGGGCTATGCTTTTATTCAATAAAAATGCAGCGCCGTTTTTAATGATTACGGGAATCATGATTTTTCTATGGGGTTTTGTTCGTGATTTGCCTCCCTTTTTTACACATCCGGTTTTCGATGCTTCGGTAACCAGGATGGGCGAAGCGCTGGCTATGACCGGTAGTTGTTTTATAATAGCTTCTTTCTTAAACTTAAGTAACACCTATTCAGGTGGCTCATTTGTGTTATGGATAAAAAAGCTAATGCCTGTCGGACCTGTATTTATCGGTATCTTTTTAATTATCTGCGGCACTCAGCATTTTACGCTTACCAAATTTGTGCAAACCCTGGTACCTGCATGGATACGCTACAGTCTTTTCTTCACTTATGTAGCCGGTGTTGCCCTCATTATGGCAGGCATAGGATTGATGTTGCCGCGTATGAGAAAGATTGCCGCGTTCTGGTCAGGACTTATGATATTTATATGGATGCTAATTTTGCATAGCCCCCGTGTAGCCCGGAATATACATGATACAGATGAATGGATTAGTCTGCTCGAAACCATTGCCTTTAGTGCAGCATTGTTTGTGCTGGCATTTAGTAAAAAGAAAGAGGGTGCTTCGGCATCTGATAGCCCTAACTAATAAATTGTTTTTAGGGTTCCCGGCTTTATAACTTCACGAATTTTCATTTTTTTCAAAAGCTATTTAGCAATTGCAGCCTTATTCGCTAACCCCGACCAGGACTGGATATCCATTCTAATGGAGCCAACCAAAATATTTGCCTGGGCTCGTATGGGGATATGGTTTTTATCATCCGAAATCCATACCTGCAAATCATTGTTATGCTTAAATATCCTTCCCTTTTGAACCATCGGTTCAAATACCATGCAGGCTATTTTCCCCACATCACTTTTAATAGTATCGCGCCGTATAAATTTAATTTTCAAACTCCATACTTCGTTATCTACAAAGGTGATAACGCTGTCAATTTTTCCGGGTTTCTCATTATTATAATCAAAGGTGCGGGCAAAGTAAAATGCCGAGAGCATATCTTGTATATAGGCGGGTACTTTAATTTTTTTACCGTTGCTGTTAACGATATGGTAATCCTGGTCAAACAACATATCCTGCTTGATTTTAAAACCGCCCTCATCCACCCTTCTTACAAACATAAGCGGGCAAAGGGCCCTGGCATCCATGTAGGTTTCGTAACGGTCATTTACTTTAAAAACTACATTCAGTACCCCCGTTGAAACACCTGTTCCCACAATATGGTAGGCTTTTTTCCCTAATACAGGGGTTAAAGAATCTTGTATTTTTATGGTTGCGAGTCCTCCGTCAATAAACCCATAGTGAATGCGATACACCAGTTGCTCCCCACATTTAAAAGCTCCATTCGGAATGCTGCGCTCTTTGTTTTGGGCGATTAAACTAAAACTGAAAAGTGATAAACTAAGAGCTAAGAGTCCTGGAAACTGGAATTTCATTCTTAGTTTTTAGGTATTAGCCTTTGGCGATTAATATTGTTCTTTTTCGTTCGGGAAGTCCTTGCTTTTTACATCGGAGATATAATGCGTTACAGCATCTCTCATTTCCTGGTACATATTGGCATAGCGGCGTAAAAAGCGGGGGTGAAACTCGTATGTAAGTCCAAGCATATCATGTAGAACTAATACTTGCCCGTCCGTCTGGTTGCCTGCACCAATGCCTATAGTAGGAATAGATACGCGCTTCGTAACTTCCCCTGCAAGAGTAGCTGGTATTTTTTCAAGCACAATAGAAAAGCATCCCGCTTTTTCTAATACCTCAGCATCATCTAACAGTTTTTTAGCTTCGGTTTCTTCTTTAGCTCTTACGGTATAGGTACCAAATTTATATATGGATTGGGGGGTTAACCCCAAATGCCCCATCACAGGAATACCTGCTGACAGGATACGTTTCACTGAATCTTCCACTTCTTTTCCACCTTCCAGTTTAACGCCATGTGCGCCAGATTCCTTCATTATTTTTATGGAAGAGTTTAATGCTTCTTTAGAATTGCCCTGGTAAGTTCCAAAAGGTAAATCTACCACCACTAAAGCCCTTTTTATCCCCCTTATTACCGAGGCGGCGTGATATATCATCTGGTCGAGGGTAATAGGTAATGTGGTTTCATGCCCTGCCATTACATTCGATGCTGAATCGCCTACCAGGATTACATCTATTCCGGCATCATCCAGGGCACGAGCCATCGAGAAATCGTATGCTGTCAGCATAGCAATTCTTTCACCCGCCAGCTTCATTTCCTGCAATACGTGGGTGGTTATTTTACGGGGTTCTTTTTTTTCTGTCATAATCCTCTGCTTTAAGGTTCAAAGATAGGAAAGAGTTATGAGTTATAGGCTATGATTAGTAGGCTTAGTCATGCAGAACTTGTTTTAGCATCGCAATTAATAAAATATTATTGTCTCAACTGATATGGGGAATATATTTGCAAAAGTTTACTCACACTACCTGAAAAACCCACTCTTTAAAATAGTATCCATTATTTTTCTTTTGGTGGCTATATATCACTTTGTTGGGATATTCTATAAAGTCAATACTTCACCTCTTTGGAGAAATGCTCTTTTTGTGGGTATAAATATATTTTGCGTGTATGGATTTCTTAAACGTCCAAAATACTTTACTCCCTTCCTGGCCGGATTAACAGTTCAGCAACTCTATAGTCACGGCGAATCTCTTATTAAACTTTGGACGGAGCAAAAACAAATTGACTGGTTGAGTCTCGGGGATATTATTTTTCTGCCACTTGTTTTTATCCTGTTGTTATCAAACTCACGGGATACAACGAAAAATAGAAATAGTACCTGAGAGTCTGCCTGCCAATGTACTTGGTAGAGATGTTTTTTAGCTGATAGTTATATGAAGAATAACAGCCAGCAGAACCAGGACTACAACCATTATAACAATGTTATCCATATTCTCCCTAATCGAGTTGTTTTTTTGTGTTTCCATAAATAAATAGTTTATTTTAAAAAAGATAATTCAAGTAACGGTTTTATTTTTGCTAAGGTAGAGAGAATTCAGGATACTATCGCTTTTCACTTTATCGCTTTGCAACCTTTTACCCTTCCACTACCGCATACTCCTCAATAGGCGGGCAGGTACAAATCAAATTCCTGTCTCCGGTAGCATTATCGGCGCGGGCAACAGAAACCCAAAACTTGTTTTCTTTCAGCCAGGGTAGGGGGTAGGCTGCCTTTTCACGGGAATAAGAATGTTGCCATTCGCCTCCAATAAGTCTTTTAGCAGTATGGGGGGCATTTTTCAATACATTATCACTCGCATCTGCTTTGCCGGATGCTATTTCATCAATCTCAGCATGAATGGAAATCATAGCTTCTACAAAGCGGTCAAGCTCTTCTTTGCTCTCACTTTCGGTAGGTTCTACCATTAACGAATCGTGAACGGGAAAAGAAACCGTAGGTGCATGAAAGCCATAATCCATAAGCCTTTTGGCAATATCGGTTACATCTACTCCCGCAGTTTTCTTGAATTCATTACAATCTAAAATAAGTTCATGCGCTACATTGCCTTTGGTACCTGTATATAATATGGTATAATGGTCTTTCAAACAAGCCCTTATATAGTTTGCATTCAATATGGCATATTTAGTAGAATCTGTAACTCCCTGTGTTCCTAACATGCGAATGTATCCATAAGAAATAAGCAATATCAGCGAGCTGCCCCAGGGTGCAGCCGAAACAGCCGAAGTAGCATTTTCATTTGGCGCAATTACACTATGAGAAGGGAGAAAAGGTTTTAAATGTTTGGCAACAGCAATAGGACCCATACCCGGACCACCGCCTCCGTGTGGTATGGCAAAGGTTTTATGGAGATTCAAATGGCAAACATCAGCGCCAATGATGGCAGGGTTTGTAAGCCCTGACTGGGCATTCATATTGGCTCCATCCATATAAACTTGTCCTCCGTTAGAATGGATTAATTTAGTTATCTTTTTAATATCTTCTTCAAATAAGCCATAGGTAGAGGGATAAGTAACCATTAAACAGGATAGAGTATCTTTATATTGCTCAGCTTTTGCTTTTAAATCAAGGAAGTCAATATCTCCGTTTTCAGTACATTTTACAACCACAATTTTCAATCCTGCCATAGCTGCACTGGCTGGATTGGTGCCATGTGCCGATGCGGGTATCAATACTACATCCCGATGATGTTCGCCCCTGCTATGATGGTATGCCCTGATAACGAGTAGCCCTGCATATTCGCCCTGTGCGCCTGAATTAGGTTGAAGGGAAACACCTGCAAACCCTGTAATAGTGCAGAGGTACTTGCTGAGATTATCGAACATTTTTTGGTATCCTTTAGCCTGGTCAACAGGTGCGAATGGGTGAATATTGGCAAACGCAGGCATAGTAATCGGGTATAGTTCAGATGCTGCATTCAGCTTCATAGTGCAAGACCCCAACGAAATCATAGAATGGGTCAGGGAAATATCCCTGTTTTCTAATTTCTTAATGTACCGCATCATTTCCGTTTCGGAATGATAGGTATTGAATACAGGATGGGTAAGGTAGGCGCTGCTTCTGGCAACATCATTCAGATTATATTGCTCTGAAAAACTGTTTACCTCTTTCGCTATAGCAGTTTTCCCGGCGACGGAAGCAAAAACAGAGATTATATCTTCTACGTCATTAGCCCTGGTGGTTTCATCTAAACTGATGCAAACTACATTTGGTTCCGGATAATAAAAATTAAATCCATTCTTCAATGCCGCTAACCTGATAGCCGATTCTTCTCCAAAGCCTTGCGGAATGCTAACTTCAATAGTGTCGAAGAATTTATTGTTTGAAATAATATATCCCAAATCAGCTAAAGAGCCTGCAAGATGAATAGTAAGATTATGGACTTTTTTCGCAATATTCCTTATTCCTTGCGGACCGTGATAAACAGCGTACATACTTGCCATTACCGCTAACAAGGCTTGTGCGGTACAGATGTTAGAGGTGGCTTTTTCCCTGCGGATATGCTGTTCCCGGGTTTGCAAAGCCATCCTCAGGGCATGGTTTCCATCTGCATCCACCGTTACGCCAATAATTCTGCCCGGTAATACCCTCTTGAAAGCCTCGCGCACAGCAAAGAATGCAGCATGAGGACCTCCGTATCCAAGCGGGACGCCAAAGCGTTGCGAGTTACCTAATACTACATCAGCTCCCCATTCGCCGGGAGGGGTGAGTAACGTAAGGGCAAGCAAATCAGTCGCTACGGCTACAAACACTTTATGGTCATGCAGCTTTTGAACTAATGCCATATAATCTGTTACCTTTCCTCTTGCGGAAGGATATTGAAGCAATACTCCAAAAACAGTATCCGTGTTTGAATTTGCTGCATTTTCAAGTACTATATTAATTCCTACCGGCGCTGAACGGGTCTTTAAAACATCAATAGTCTGGGGGAAACAATCCGGGGAAACGAGAAAGGTATTTGCGTTTTGCTTTTCAATAGGGCGGGAATGATAGAGCATAAGCATGGCTTCGGCAGCAGCAGTAGCTTCATCTAACAGGGAAGCATTGGCTATAGGCATAGCAGTAAGGTCACAAACTACCGTTTGAAAGTTGAGCAGGGCTTCTAACCTGCCTTGTGAAATTTCAGCCTGGTAAGGAGTATATGCCGTGTACCATCCGGGATTTTCAAGCACATTGCGCCTGATAACTGCCGGAATATGGCAATTATAGTATCCAAGCCCAATGTAAGAACGGAAAACTTTATTTTTTGAAGCCAGTTCATTTATATGTACAGCATACTCATCTTCCCTAAGCGCTTCCGGCAAATTGAGGGGCTTTTTAAGCCGGATGGAAGCAGGGATGGTAGCATCTATCAATTCATCGAGAGAAGGGTATCCTATCTTATCAAGCATCTGTTTAACATCCTGGGAACGAGGTCCTATATGGCGGTAAGAAAAACTATCTGTTTTCATCAGCGGGTGAGGTAAAAATTAAAGTTGGCAAAGTTAGGAAAAAGAGTTGGCACTTATCAAACAGAAGCAGAGAATGGAATTATTCTACTGAGGTCTTTTGCTCTTTTTGTTTTGCCCTGTATCATTCAGCTTTTTTATCTCATCTTTTGAGAGATACCTCCATGCACCGCGAGGAAGCTGGTGCAGGGTTAATCCGGCATAACCTACCCTGTCAAGGGCTTTGACTTTGTATTCCAATGCTTCAAAAATGCGGCGTACAATACGGTTTTTGCCACTATGCAATGTTAAAACTACTGCATCTTCTCCTTCATTTTTAGAATATTCTATTTCATCCACCTGGGCAAAACCGTCTTCCAGCATAATTCCTTCGCGTATTTTTTTCAAATCGGCAAAAGCCAGGCGCCGGTCTAATCGTGCTTTATACACTTTTCTAACCTCTCCCGAAGGGTGAGATAAACGATTTGCAAACTCTCCGTCATTCGTAAGAATCAGCAAGCCAGTGGTATTTCTGTCAAGCCTTCCGACAGGATAAACTTTATCATGTGTAGCCCCTTCTATCAGGTCTATCACTGTTTTGCGGTCTCTTTCATCCGATACGGTTGAAATTGCATCTTTCGTTTTATTCAGCAGGATATATTGTTTTTGTACGTGCTTAAGATTAGTTCCTTCCACATTCACCTTGTCGTGAGATTGAACCCTGTAACCCGGAGAATCCACTACCTTATCATTCACTTTTATCAGCCCCATAAAAATTAACTCATCGGCTTTGCGGCGCGAACAGTAACCGGTATTGGATATATATTTATTTAATCTTTCGCCTTCTGTAGTCTCTTTTTTTTGCATGATATGAATCGTATTTCTATAAATGTCAGGATAAAATTATTCTACAAAATTCGTTTAAATAGCTTTCCGTGCGCAACTCCGTAATCAAATTTTTTCACCACTTGAAAGGGGGGTAATGTGTCCGTTTCTGTAAAATAAAATGGCGGTTCGAAATCCATATTCAGATACAGGACATATTTTGAATTACTGTCTAACCGGTCGCTGAAATTTGAAAAGACAGTGTTGCCGGAAAGATATCCCGAATTTTTATCAATGAAGGCAATTCTTATGGCAGTCTTCTGGCAATAGATGGTATCTTTCTGCATATTCTGCTGCTCCATATAGCTCACCATCATTTGCTGAAGTTTTACCGCATCAATATATCCCGGGGAGTCGTCTCCGGTATTAGTATTATAAATAATGGCATTTGAAATAACGAAACACATAATAAATGCAGCCCAGGTATAGGAAAATGGAGTGCGGAATTGAAAAGAAGCCCGTACATAATAGGTTAGATATAAGATTATAAAGGGTATCATGATAAGAAGGTACCTGCTTAATAAAAAATTAATGGAACTGAAAACAATAAATACCACTATCGTGATAAAAAGAACAGCCAGAAGTCTTTCCGTTTTTGCAGAATTGGTTACATATTTTATATGAACCCAATAATAGTAAATGCTTATACAAACTCCGATAAATGAAAGCGTTATCCAGGCAGGCACTGCCCAGTTCCTGAAAAATATTTTTACACTCACTATCAAGCCTGCGATAATAATCAACCGGATAGTAGCGGGGATTTGTTTGTAGAATAAACCAAATAATATAAGGAACGACCAGGTTATAGAAGCCCGCCCCTGCTGTATAAAGAGGTTGTAATAGCAATGGCGGAACCTTTCCTGCAAAACTCCCCAGTAGGGGCTTAAAAGGTCTATGTGATTCTGGAAAAAATAATATCCCCGTTGGTAGCGTTGAACTATTAAAAAAAGTATAAAAATGAGTAATGGGATAAAAGTGACCAACGAATCCCGTAAAAATGAGTAGAATGAGTCGCGCGTAATTTTTTGGGTTAAAAAGCAAATAAGCCGGTATATCAAGAGCGCCCCGATAATAGCAACCCCACTTTCTTTAGTGAGTACCAATAGCGAACCAAATAAAAAATAATAATAGTAATTCTTCACCACGAAATGGTAAATTGTGAGGATTGCCCATAGGGAAAGAAATACTTCCGGGAGAGTGATAGCAGATTGTGCAAAAAAATTAGGCTGGGCAACGGTAATAGAAGTTACTACCAATGCCATAGTAGAATCGAATAGCTTCCTTGTGATGTAGTATAAAGTAAATAGAAAGACTATAGCTATTACGAGGGCAAACAAATGGAGTGATATAAAGCTATCTCCAAACAATTTAAGCCATAATGAACCGGTGCAAAAGAATAGGAGAGGGTGCCCCCGTGAATAAGCATCTTTAAGTGAACCGGGGAAAAGGCTGATACCGGTATGCGCCATAGCTTTGATGCCGGGAACATATACCCATGCCTCATCCCAGTAGTATGGTATATTTAAATTAGGGATTTTTATGCAAATAAAAATAATGCACAGAAAACAGAAAACAATAAAAGGATAAGGATCTTTTAGTTTAATAAACATCAGTACATTCTTATTTTGGATGGCTTGCTAATAACCTGCCCAATGCCTGCCAGTCCCAATCGCCCCAATACCAATAGCCATCAAAAGAGAATATCAGCTTTAAATTCCATGCGATACACAATATAATGAGTGAACCAAAGATATATAGCGATGCTTTGTTTTTCAAAATATATTGAATAAAGAAACAAAATGGTAATGCAAATAAAGTATAATATTCTACAAAAGGGCGGCTGCCATAACTACCTCCATAAGACCAAAACCACCAGGAAGAAAATATATAAGAGATAAAAAGAAAATAAATTCCAAGTGATAAGCTCCAGTAAGGATGTTGTTTTTTCATGCAGATAAGACCACCTAAGACCAATAATACCATTGGGCTAAATATCACCAGCCCGTTGTTGGTTGAAAACCATATTGACAACATTTTCGGGGACAAGAGATTGGTGAAACCTTCATTTTTATAGGCGTATGTAAGTAAGTGACCACTGGAGTATTTCCAATAAAGTAATTGTGGAATAGTAACAAGAGCCACTGTGCAAATAATAATTAGAAAAGGTATTAACAGGCTTTTGATGGTCTTCCAATCTGGTTGGTTAAATAAAAAAAATACGGGTAGAAAAATTACGTTAACCGGGCGAACCATAATAAGTAAGCCGATAATCAAGCCGAAAATAAAATATAAATAGGGCTTTTGTTCAGGTTTAAACATTACTCCTGAAAGGTAAAGGAAAACGGAAAAGAGGAAAAAGGAATAGACATGAGACATTCCTGTTTCAAAAATAAAATAGTAAAATACATTAGTCCCGAGAAAGATGCAAACCAGCGCTATAATGGCTATTTTTTCAGGCACATATCGTATCAGGAAAAAGTATAAGAAAATAAACGCTAAGTCGGCATAAAATACACCCACCACATCTATCATTTTATCATAAATAATGGAGAACCCGTCAGCCGGATAACCCAACCTATTGGCTAAAAGATGGGTAATAATAAAAAAAGGTGCCTGCATTAGCGCAACTCCATAAGTATATTTTGTAATTATCTTATTGGCAGCGCTATCAATACTGAATCCTTTCCCCGTTTTTATATCTATTTTGGGAGGGAGCTTGTCTGCTTTAAAGTCATAAATAAATAGCGCCGGCAGGTAAACGTAATACCCTGCTTTATCGGAAAATATTTCACTGTGATAATCAAAAACCTCTGCTTTGCTGTGCCTGTTGAAAGAGAGAAAACAGCATACTACATAAAAGAATATAAAAAAGAGTGCAACTTGTTTTGCCTTTTTTCTCCTACCTATACTCTCCGGCATAGTTACACCATTCACTCTATTATAATTTTACAGGTGGCTACCGTAACACCGGCCTGGTTCAGAATTTCACATAAATATATGCCGGCTGCTAAATTATTTTTTTCTATGTGAGCAGCAGATTGCCCATGAGAGGCTGATTGAATTGGGATTTTCAGCATCACATTTTGTCCAAATTCATTATAAATACTATAAAAGTAATGCTCGCCGGCTACACCCTGAACCAATAAAGTAGCAGAAGAAGATAAGGGGTTAGGAAATACCTTAACGTCAGGTTGAACAACAGTTTGATTAGCAATACCAAGGGTACAATAAGAGGTGTCATAAAAATTTCTTGTAGTAAATGGATAAACGTTTACTACAGTGTCATTTCTCCAACGCACCAACATAATATCATATAACCCTTCCGTAAAGCCGTGACTATCAGTAGCTCCGGCAATCATAATATTTCCATTTTTCGCGAGTGCAACTGAGTTTCCTTGTTGGTCAGCAGTTCCGCCATGAAAGGCTCCGTCAATCCACCATCCTCCGGGTTGAAGATGTTGAATATGCATAGCATACCCTCCTATTCCATAAGAATTATTGGTACCCACGGAAGTATATGTGCCATCAGGATTTTGCAACGCATCTTTACCAATTCCGACTCCCGGCTCACTATAATCCTGCATCCATTCCATATTTCCCATACTATCAATTTGTATCATCATTTCTTCTTGCTTGCCCGGTTCAATACTGTCTGTGGAGCCATATATTACGAACCCATGGTCAAGAGTGTTATTAATTGAGTTTCCACTATTGCTATGGGTACTTCCGTAAGTTGTATCTTTTATAACTATTCCTTTATCGTTCATCAATATAAAATATACGTTGGTATCTCCCAATCCAAAACTGGTGGTATTGCCAACAATCGCATATAGGGAATCATTTTTTACACAGACAGCATTCCCCACATCATACCCTGTTCCACCCTCTGTTCTTGTCCATAATGTATCTCCTGTAGAATCGGTACGGATAATATACACATCTCCGTTACCGGCACCATAACTATAGGTTTGTCCGCAAATAATATACCCTTTGTCGGGTAATTGCTGTATGGAATATCCAAAATCCCAATCTGAGCCACCGTATGTTCTTTGCCATTGAAAATTACCCATTGAGTCTGTTTTTACCAGGTACACATCATACCCTCCATTACCAAAACTGTTTGTAAGTCCTACAAAAGCGAAGCCATGGTCCGAAGTAGTGGCTACGGAAAAGCCTTCTTCGTTCCCATCGCCCCCATACGTTTTAGACCATTTATGATTTCCTGCGGAATCTATTTTAACAACATAGAAATCGGTATTGCCACAGCCGAAGCTGTTAGAAGTGCCTATCATAATATAGCCCCCGTCGCCGGTCGGTTTTATCTGGTTACATACCTCATTTTGAATGCCGCCATAAGTGGTGCAATAAACGGTATCGTTCTGCCCGTATGCATTTAAATACAGTATAAATATACTAAATAAAACAGCAATTTTCTTCATTAAATTTTGGCTGATAACCGAACGCAAAGATATAATTTTGAAGGGGATATCTTTTAGATTCCATTTCTTTGACTGCAATACCTTTGCTACTTTTGCCCTGATGCGCTATTTTTTGCAACTTTCATTTAAAGGCACCGGTTATCATGGATGGCAGGAACAGAGCAATTCTCCGGATACTATACAGGAGATATGCAATAAAGCTATTTCTAAAGTGCTTAATCATCCTGTGAAATTGGCGGGGGCCGGACGTACCGATACCGGAGTTCATGCAGAAACTTTCTTTGCCCACTTTGATTCTCCGATAGAAACACTTTCAGAGGATAAAAAAAAGTGGCTTTACAAATTCAATTCAGTTACTCCGTTTACCATAGCTTTCAGAGATATTTTGAAAGTAAAAGAGGATGCCCATGCCCGGTTCGATGCCACTTCCAGAACCTATCGGTATGACATTGTAACCCGCAAAAATCCTTTTCTGTATAATCGTGCCCTGTTTTATCCGCATCCGCTGGAGATAGATAACATGAATAAAGCATGTGCAATATTGAAACAACACAACGAATTTTCGAGTTTTAAAAAGGTAAAATCCAATAATAAAACCGATTATTGTACCATAAAATCAGCAAACTGGGAAATGCAGGTTGATAAATTATCCTTTACCATTACAGCCGACAGGTTTTTGAGAAACATGGTAAGGGCAATCGTTGGCACTATGTTGAGTGTTGGAAGTGGTAAATACTCTCCCCAGGATTTTTCCCGAATAATCGAAAATAAAAATCGTTCCCGTGCGGGAGCTTCTGTTTCTGCCTGCGGACTATACCTTATAGCTATAGAATATCCCCCCGAAATATTCATACTTACTTATGTTTAAAAGAATAATCCGCCCTTTCTTATTTTTGTTTGAACCTGAAACAAGCCATGCCATGGTGGTAGTGCTTTTAAAAATATGTTTTTTTTTACCACCTGTAAGCTGGATACTTAAAAAGCGATTCAACTTTAATTCTCCTGAACTTGGGACAAGGGTGGCAGGTATTAAATTCCTAAATCCGGTGGGGCTTGCAGCCGGATTTGATAAAAATGCGCTGGTATATAAAGAAATGGGCTACCTCGGATTTGGATTTGTTGAAATTGGAACCGTAACTCTTAACCCCCAGCCGGGAAATATAAAACCTCGCCTATTTCGTTTGCCGAAAGATAAGGCATTAATTAACCGTATGGGGTTTAATAATCATGGGGTGAAACAAATTATTCCCCGGCTTTTTAGAAAAAACACAGGATTGATTATAGGGGGCAATATTGGGAAAAACAAAGAAGTAGCTAATGAGGATGCGTTTTACGATTATGAAAAATGCTTTGAATTACTTTTTAACTATGTAGATTATTTCGTAGTTAATGTAAGCTCCCCTAATACCCCGGGACTTAGAAACTTACAAGAAAAGGAACCTTTAAAAAAATTACTTTCTACTTTACAGAGCCGTAATGAAAGGCATTTTGCCGAAAAACCCATTTTTTTAAAAATAGCTCCCGACCTTACAAACGAGCAGTTAGATGATATTTTAGAGATTGTGAAAGATTGCAGTATAAGTGGCGTTGTAGCTACTAATACCACTATTAAAAGAGAGGGGCTAATAACGGATGCCACCCCGTTTGGAAATGGAGGTTTGAGTGGCAAGCCTCTCAGGCAACGATCAACGGAGGTAATAAAATATCTTTTTGAAAAATCGGAAAGGGTGCTTCCCATTATTGCTTCGGGGGGCATACATTCGGTAGAAGATGCTATGGAAAAATTAGATGCAGGCGCCAGTCTTATTGAACTTTACACCGGATTTATCTATGAGGGACCTGGTTTAGTGAAGCAAATAAATAAGGAAATATTACGCAGGAGAAAACTTAAACAGCAGGAATAAGAATTTTCAGATGGTTTGTTTCCCTAATGCTAAAATCAATATTGGATTGAATGTTCTTGCAAAGCGGGATGATGGCTACCATGATATAGAAAGTCTTTTTTACCCCGTAAGCTGGTGTGATACGCTGGAAGTAATGCGGGCAGAAGGAGATGGGGAAATAAAACTATCCTTATTGGGTAATCCTATTCCCGGTTCTGCCGAAACTAATTTGTGCTATAAAGCCTATACCCTATTAGATAAAGAATACAAACTTCCGTCAGTTAATGTTTGGCTATTAAAAACTATTCCCACGGGAGCCGGATTAGGCGGTGGCTCTGCAGATGCCGCTTTTTTACTGAAATTATTAAATCAATTATTTCAACTTAAATTGGGTGAAAAGGAATTAAGATTTTTTGCCTCCCAGATAGGAAGCGATTGCAGTTTTTTTATAGAAAACAGACCTTCTGTTGTCACGGGAAAGGGAGATATAATTACTCCGGTTAATATTGATTTAAGTAAGTATTATATCACCATAGTCTATCCTCCGATTCATGTTGATACTAAAAATGCATATAGCCATATAACACCCTCTGAAAGAGAATATAGTCTTAAAGACATTGTAACATCCAGTCCCATTAGCTCCTGGAAAGATGCTATTGTAAATGACTTTGAAGAACCGATATTCAATATTCATCCCCATCTTGCAGAAATAAAAAGGCAATTATATGATGAAGGCGCTCTATATGCATCTATGACAGGAAGCGGCGCGGCTTTATATGCTATATTTGAAGAAAAGCCTAATCTTGCGGTTAAATTTCCATCTTGCAAAGTATGGATAACGAATCCCGTAAATTAGTATGAAGAGCCTATATAATATAGGTATAAGGCTTTACGGTTTTGCTGTTCTTATAGCCGGTTTTTTTAATGAAAAAGCGGCTAAATGGAGGAGGGGAAGAAAGGATATTTTTATTCATCTTCAGCAATCTGTAAAAGATTCAACCCAACCATTGGCCTGGTTTCACTGTGCTTCCTTAGGGGAATTTGAACAAGGCAGACCCGTTATAGAATCTTTTAGAAAGAAATTTCCCGGCTATAGAATCCTGCTGACTTTTTTTTCTCCCTCCGGCTATGAAGCCCGTAAAGATTATAAAGAAGCTGACTATGTATTTTATCTCCCCCTTGACACCCCTTTCAATGCGAAAAAGTTTATTGAAATAGTAAAGCCCGGTATAGCTGTTTTTGTGAAATACGAATTCTGGCATAATTACCTGAATGAATTAAAAAATAAAAAAACCCCCTCCTTTTTAATTTCGGCGAAATTCAGACAAGACCAGTATTTCTTTAAAAGTACAGGAACTTGGTTCCGAAAGTCTTTGGGGTATTATCATACCCTTTTTGTGCAGGACGAAGGCTCAGAGAAATTATTAAAAAAATATAACATTTATAATGTTGTAGTATGCGGCGATACAAGGTTTGACAGGGTAATTAGTGCGTCACAACAGCCATACACAAATCCATTAGTTGAGAAGTTTAAAGAAAACAATGCCCTTTGGGTATGCGGCAGCACCTGGGAAGAAGACGAGAAACTCATTTTTCCGGTATTTGAAAAACGAATAGCTTCAGGACAGAAAATAAAATTATTAATTGTTCCTCATGATATAAATGCGGCAAGAATAGAAAATATTAAATACAAGTATCCAAACTCTCTAATGTATTCCGGTGCCAATGATGCTTCGGCTTCAAAAGCTAAAATTATGGTGGTAGATAAGATGGGGATACTTTCTTTTTTGTACCGGTTTGCAGATATTGCGTACATTGGTGGAGGATTTGGCAAGGGAATACATAACCTCCCCGAAGCTGCTGTATATGGCGTTCCGGTGGTATTTGGACCCAACCATAAAAAATTTACCGAGGCTCAGGAGCTTATAAACAGAGACGCCGGATTTTCTATTTCTTCCTATGAAGAATTGGATGCAGCAATTTCAAAACTTTTAAATGATGAGGAGTATAGGAAGAATTGCGGGCAATTGGGCGCTTCTTATATTTTAAGTGGAAGAGGGGCTACTGAAAAAATTATTTCTGCATTGGATAAGATACTTATCCAATAACCTGAATACCTGGCAGGATATAATAAAGATGGGTGCCCTTAATAATAAATACTATATCTGATCTGGCATAGCAGGGTTACCCGCCGGATTAATTACCCTGGGGCATTTATTTCTCGCTCTTAAGACATATTTAAAACCTATCCTCAATTCAAAATCATGGTTGGTAATTACTTCAGATACAGGCGCTCCATTGTCATAAGGAGAATTGGATGCTATAGTTCCACTCAGGGAGGGCATTAAATCACGATTATAGAACACCTCAATAAAAGGTTTCAAACGACTGAAAGAGACTAATTCGACCCCCGCTCCGGCAGCAGCAGATATATGAATACTCGACATTCCCGCTATGGCATCGGGAAAAACGGAGGCATTGCGCGAAAAGAGATACTCCACCCGCGGACCAATTAAAATATAAGGTATAAACTTAAAAAACTCACGCTGGTATTTCAGGTAATTATTGAGCGAAATATAATTGGTGGCATTAACATATTTATTACTAATCACCACTTCTTTAGTGCCCAAAGCATTATACATTATCTCTGCCCTCCATCTGTAAACCGGGTCGGTGAAAAACTCGGCAAGCACCGCTCCGTTATAACGGAGCAGATACTGCTCCTGTGTTGCCCATTGTTCAGGGTTCCAGCCTTCTTTACTGTAGCTCACTCCAGCAGCAGCCCCAAGTGCAGAAACAAACTGCGCCCCGGCAGAAAAACTACTTAATAAAAACAAGACTGCTATTAACTTTGATTTCTTCATATTAAATACTCATTGCTTCTACGGTAGGAGAAATTTTCTTTACTAATCCCTGCAATACTTTACCCGGACCTACTTCATAATATTGCATAGCGCCATCTTCGGTCATCCGCTGAATAGTCTGTGTCCAACGGACAGGTGCGGTAAGCTGGGCTATAAGGTTACGTTTTATAGATTCCGGTTCAGTTTCCGGCATGGCATTTACATTTTGATATACCGGGCAAACAGGTCTGTTAAATACAGTTGCCTCGATAGCTTTAGAAAGTTCTACCCTTGCCGATTCCATAAGAGGGGAATGGAAAGCCCCGCCCACCGGAAGAATTAATGCCCGCTTGGCTCCGGCTGCTTTCATTAATTCGCATGCTCTCGTTACGCCTGGTATGGTTCCTGAAATCACCAATTGCCCGGGGCAGTTATAATTGGCAGGTACTACAATATCATCTTTTATAGAAGCGCATATTTCTTCTACCATGCTGTCATCAAGGGCAAGCACAGCAGCCATAGTGGATGGAGTGGCTTCGCAAGCTTTTTGCATCGCCATTGCCCGTTGGTTCACCAATTTCAAGCCATCTTCAAAGCTGATTGCCCCAGTTGCAGCAAGTGCAGAAAGCTCACCAAGAGAATGTCCTGCCGCCATATCAGGCTTGAAATTATCGCCTTGTAAAGAAGCCAATATAACCGAATGTAAAAAAATGGCCGGTTGGGTAACTTTAGTTTGTTTCAGGTCTTCGTCAGTTCCTTCAAACATAATATCGGTTAGCCTGAACCCAAGAATGGAATTTCCCTTTTCAAAAAGCTCCTTTGCTTTATCAGAGCTATCATAAAGCTCTTTTCCCATGCCTTTATACTGTGAGCCTTGCCCCGGAAATATATATGCCTTTTTCATAATATCATTGTTTGACCTGCTATAAATAGCAGGTCGCTAAGGTAGGAAAAAGGAAGATACTTTAATGGAATTTCAGGTGAGTATCCACACCCTCGTAGGCGCTGATTTGTAATCAGTGCCAGATTAATTTGGAATCTTTGATTACCTTGTGCGATGGAATTATGAATAAAAACAGAAAAGTATAAAACGAGCAGCGCCAATGAACAAAGCCTATAGAGATTAATGAAAAGATTTAGTGTCAAATTGAAACATAAAGACAGCACTGATTGTGCCAATGCTTCCCTTCGAGACAAATCAGTATTTACGATGGCACTGATTGTAAATCAGCGCCTACGAGGAATATTCCTTATTGTGTCTTCAAATAAGCAGTAACCCGTTGCTGCACATTTTTCCGGATATTCATATAAAAGAAATTATAATCGTAAATATGGTAGCCGGTACGAAAGGTTTTATATCCTCCATCTATGGGAGGGCTTACTGTTAATACCCCCTTGCGGATGGCAGTGCCAACTTCATGCACATCTACTTTCTTGAATGAATAATTTACACTTCCCAGGTTATAAAGGGCATCTACATAGCCACTATCGGGTTTCCAGGTGAGGGGATTTATACATACCCCGCTAAAAAACTTACTTAGTTCAGTATTTTCCCCTCCGGTTTTCACTGTGTTCCAGGTAATATAACAGCCCGTTTGGGTGGCAGAATCACAGGGTTTCAGGTTCTTGAAATACGGTTTCTTTATATTATATCCCACCAGGTAAGCCGCCACCAATTGCTTTCTCAAGGCTGTAGTATCTACAAATTCCTGCAAAAGCTGGTATGCCATAAGCGTGCCCTGGCTATGCCCGGCAATAATAAAGGGGCGACCTTTATTATAGTTCTTCATATAATACCGGAAGGCAGATTCTATATCGGTATATGCCAAATGCAGGGCTTTTTTGCCATTGTCTTTCTTATCTAAAAAGGAATAGAGAGTAGCCTGCCTGTAGCGGGGTGCATATACTTTGCAGCAACCATTAAATACACTTGCCTGAACCCTTACAGCCGTTTTTTCAATTTTACTATTCAGGTGAGTATCGTGAATATCCGCATTCCAGTTGCCGGCGCTAAAATCAAGGGTAGGATAAATATAAAACACATCTACCGCAGCGGTAGCTTGCATATCCTTTTCTCCGGAGTTAGGTGGAACGGTATCCGATGCGTTATGTTTGGTCGGGAGACAAGCCCATGCATCAGGCTGGCTATAGTCGGGTATGGGCGGATGTGTATAGTCTTCAAAATTACCCGGGGGTTTGCAGGCTGCAAAAAAAGCTATAAAAAACAATAAAATCCCCCTCTTTACCATACTATGTTATATACTGACCCATTTGCAAAAGTAGTGTTTTGAATACTGATACTCATATAGTACAGTCATTTTAAAATATTGAGTTTAACGGGTGTAGTGCATTTTTTTATACATTTGCAATCCAAACTGTAAAAATCTAAAACCTATGAGAACATTTCAAGAAGAATTAAACGGAAAGCTGGAGCAGTACAGCCTGTTAAAACACCCATTCTACCAGCAATGGTCGGCAGGTACTCTATCAAAAGATGCTTTATGCGGATATGTGAAAGAATACTTTCACCTGGTGAAAGCGGTCCCTGAAATGGTGGAGAAAATTTATCAATCATGCCCCACGTTAGAAGTGAAGATGAACCTCGAAGAAGAAAAGACCCATATTAAACTATGGGAAAGCTTTGCCGAAGGCATGGGGGTATCGAAGGAAGAATTACATAGCTATATCCCTTCAGATAATACTGTTTCTGCAGTAAACCGATTGACGGGACTTATGAGTGACCCTATTGAAGGTAGCGCTGCCATGTTTGCCTATGAGGCGGATATTCCGAAAATAAGCCGCTCTAAAATAGATGGCTTGAAACAATTTTACGGTATTTCTGATTTTTCTACACTTGAATATTTTACCGAACACGAAGTTGCCGATATTGAGCATGTGAAAGTGTGGCAAAGTATGATGGCGAATTTTAATAAGACCCAGGAAGAAAAAGCTTTGAGTAGCGCTGTTGAAAGTTTAAAATCGCAAAATGCGGTATTAGATTCTGTTTGTGAGCGTTATCATGTAATGGCTACCTGCTAAACTGAAAATAGAACAAGAAAAACTATGGCTGCTGAAGTAAAAAAGGTTGTAAAAAAACCGCTTAAAGTTGTTGATCAAAGACCCCGTATGCAATTTGCATTTGGGAGGAAGAACTATATGATTCTTTTGGGTGGTCTATTTTTCATTATAATGGGATTTGTGTTGCTGGCAGGCGGTGGAAGCAAAGATCCTAACCAATTCAGCTATGAGTTGTTTTCGACACAACGTATGGTTACCGCTCCTATTATTTTGCTTCTTGGTTATATTGCAGTTGCTGTTTCCATTATGTACAAGGAAAAGCGACAACAGGAAGAGCCGCCTGTTATTTCTTAGTTCAAAAAGAGCGGAAATTTATTTTTGGTAGGCGCCAATATTATAGGGCGATGTTCTCGTGTTGCCTTCAAGGTCAACAGAATATGTATTTGCAATACCCGGATTGGCATTATTTATGGCAGGGGAACCGGAATTAATTTCGTAATTATCAGTTGCTATATTAGTAAACAGGGGGTCTGTTACAAAATTAGTATCACCATAATGATATCCACTTATTGTGCGTTTGGTTTTGATGAGGCAGTTTTCAAAATAAAAATTGAAAGCGGCATTATAATTTGAATCAAGGGCTACTTCCTCGTCTAATGCCCCGTATATTATACAGTTGCCAAAGAAGGCATTTGTTAACGGCCGTGGTTCCGGCTGGTTAGCATAAGAGAGATAATAATTATTCATATATAATAACGATGTTGTTCTTTGCCCAAATGAATTATCAACTCCCCAATAATCTGCAAAGGTGCATTGGTAAAAATGATAATTTCCGCCAATCCACAAGAATAAGCAGCTATACTGACAATCTGCAATAAGGCAATTATTAGCAGTAATGGTAGCTCCTTCACCTAACAAACCATAGCCACTCATACCTTTGATAATGGTGTGGTCCATAGTAAGGGTGGGGTTTGAATTGAAGACAGTATCTGCCTGTATCCCGGTAGTACCATTTTGTAAAACTGCCCAACTGAAATTATTATTAATGCTTCCGGGGGCCAGGAGAATTTCATTCCATTGCCCGGGGAGATATTTATAATCAGGCTCTAGCCTGTCACCCTGGAAAGTTACAGGTTGAGTGGCATTTCCAAGAACATTGATGGTAGCTCCGCTATCTACAAATATTACAGCGCTATCGTGCAAATAAACCCCGGCTCCGGCATTTATGGTCAAATTGCAGCCGGGAGGTACTAAAAGGTACCCGAAAATAACATGGGGTTTGTCATTCATCCATGTAGTAGAGCTAAGACCGGTTCCGGCGCCACAATCGAGCGCGTAATAAGCAGGACCATTCTTTGGAAAAACAGTAGGAACATAGTAATAGGCATTCCAGCCAAATGCCTGAAGGTTTACACTTTGTACATTTCCATTAGTGGTAAATACAATAGAATCATTAATAACGAGAGGATTGTTTTGATTAAGAGGATTTACAGTAACCGTTGCAAATACATAAATACTGTCTTTAGCCGGAATTTTAACATTACTGAAACCGGAGCCCGAAGCCCCATCAACATTTATATTAAAGAAGGCGGTGGATGTACCTGCCACTTTAATGGATGAAACTACTACCGCCTCGTTGTTATTATTATGAACCACAAAAGCCCTTACTGTGGAGCCTTGTGATACAAAAACAGTATCGAAAAAGAGCAGATTGGTTGAGAAAGAAAGTTTTGCTGATGAACTGGTGGTAGTTAAATCTTTTTTACACTGCAGGGAGAAAACGGAACATATCAATACCAGAAATAGTATGGAGTAATTGGTATTGCGTATTGGGCTGTAACTTTTGATAGAACTGGATGACGGCAGATTATTCATAGTTGCTGAATAACGGAAATGAGACTAATAAATTGCGTTGATAAAGTAAATGCTTTTTCAGGATTTTTTGCGGGTATTTATTTCATCCCGTATTCTTGATGCCCTTTCATAATCTTCCCTGTCGAGTGCCTTTTGTAGCAGGTCTTTAAGTTCATCAGGTGTTTTTTTACGAAAATCATCATCCAGCTTTTCTACTTTCCTTTCCACTTTGGTTTCTTTCAGACTACCTTCTTTTGCCAAATCTTCATCCATTATTATTCCTGCTGAATTGAGGATAAACTCGTACGTATATACAGGGCAGTTAAACCGCACAGCAAGAGCAATGGCATCTGACGTGCGGGCATCAATCTCCACTTCATTATTATCGCGGGCGCAAATAAGCTTGGCATAAAAAATGCCTTCCACCAGGTTATATATAATTACCTCGGTTAATTTAATTTCAAAGGTCTCTGCAAAATTCTTAAACAAGTCGTGGGTAAGTGGGCGGCTGGGCTTCATGTTCTCCATCTCTATGGCAATAGCCTGGGCTTCAAATCCTCCGATAATGATAGGTAACCTGCGTTTGCCTTTTGACTCATTCAGCAGCAAGGCATACGCACCAGACTGGGTCTGGCTGTATGATAAACCTACTATGTCCAGTGGTATTTTGTTCATTTCCGAATCGTCAGCCATAAAGTATTTACATTGTGCAAAGTTACCACTTTTTAAAAATTAATGAGAAGATTTTAATTGTTTTACTGCTTCTGTAAGTTTAGGCACAATTTGAAAAGCATCACCCACAATGCCGTAATCGGCTATCTTAAAGAAGGGGGCTTCTTTGTCTGAATTAATGGCAACGATAACTTTCGAGGAACTTATTCCGGCTAAATGCTGGATAGCGCCAGATATTCCGATAGCAATATACAGGTTTGGGGAGATAGTGATTCCTGTTTGCCCTACATGTTCGTGGTGAGGTCTCCAACCCATATCTGCCACGGGTTTTGAACAAGCGGTTGCTGCGCCAAGGGCATCTGCTAAGTCCTCTATCATGCCCCAGTTTTCAGGTCCTTTCATGCCTCTGCCGCCGGAAACCACTATTTCGGCTTCTGTCAGGGCTATTTTGCCGGAGGTCTTTTTAATTTCATTCACTTTTACATTGAAAAGAGAATCAGGGACAGTAGGGCTAACTGTCTGTATAGTTACATCTGCACTATTGGCAGTAATGTGGTGAGCATTGGGAGATACGGCAATTATCTTTATATCCGAAGAAAGCTGGACATCTGTAAAGCCCTTACCTGAAAAACATTTTTTGCGAACCACAAAAGGGGTAGGGGATGAGGGCAATGCAATTGCTCCTGAAACCAGCCCTGCTTTCAGCTTTGCTGCAAGCCCGGGTGCAATGGACTTTCCTGAATATGTTTGAGAAAAGATAATCGTTTTTGCGTTTTCAGAAGTAGCGCACTCAGCAATAACAGCCATATATGCACTCGGGCAGAAACTTGCAAAGCGGCTATCATTGGCATGAAGGACTTTGGAACAGCCATATTCCCCGGCTCTTTTGAGTTCATCTTCATTTGCAGAACCAATTACAACGGCTGTAACTGTATCGCCGGTGGTTTTGGCTAATTCGTAAGCATAAGTCATGGCTTCAAAGGAGGGCTTCTTAAACTTTCCTTCCCAGGTTTCGGCGTAAACTAATATAGACATAATGTTGAATGTTAGATTTTAAATGTTGAATCAAAAGGCATACTCCTGAATTTAAATGATTTTCGCTTCGGTATGTAGCAGCTGAATCAGTTCCTCCGGATGTTCGGGAGAAATCATTTTGCATTCCGATTTAGGCGGAGGAGTTTGGAATGCTATGGAAGCCGTAGGCTTATCTGCACTGGTTGGCTCCATTACTTTCAGGGGTTTGGTGCGGGCGCTCATAATGCCACGCATATTAGGGATGCGAGGTTCGGCAAAGTCCTTTTGGGCGCTAACTACAAAAGGCAGAGTAACACTTACCACCTCTTTGCCTCCGTCAATTTCTCTTTCAAGAATAGCGGTAGTGCCGTTTATATCCAACCTGGTTGCAATAGCTATGCAAGGCTGTTCAAGGAATCCGCCAATCATTCCCATTACCTGGCATCCATTATAATCAATAGATTCTCTGCCGCCCATGATAATGTCGTATTTTTCATTTTTGGCAATGGCAGCAATTTCTGAGGCTACAAAGAGGGCATCGGTAGGTTCTGCATTTACCCGTATAGCATCATCGGCTCCTATGGCAAGGGCTTTGCGAAGGGTTGGCTCAGTAACGGCTAATCCTACATTAATTACGGTTACAGTCCCTCCCAACGATTCTTTTAACTCAAGGGCGCGGGTAAGCGCCATTTCATCGTAAGGATTAATAATAAACTGAACCCCGGCGCTATTAAAAGCCTTTCCATCGGGAGTAAAAGTTATTTTGGTGGTTGTATCGGGTACATGGCTTATGCAGACTAAGAGCTTCATTAGAAAATATTAAATGTTGGATGTTGAATGCTGAGTTTTGAAAGGTTGCAAAAGTAATGAAAAAAGACGGCAAAGCCGAGAGTGAAAAAAACGGCTAAAAACGGCTATTGTTTTCCTTTGTAAGATGTTGATTGTAAGTGTGTTGAATGTAAACTGTTGCGAGTCAGCGACTTACAGGCATAATTTTTTATGTCGAAATATAGTTAGAAATTAATCAATATGTGATTAAGGATGAAATCTGATAGAGTGCTATGCCTTAATTTCTTTATCCTTCAATATAATTTCGCCTTTCACAATCCAGGAGATTCCAAAAGCCCATAAGGCAATAGATTCTAACCAGAACACAGGGTGCATATCATCAAGACCTGGATATTTCTTTTCAAGAACTGTCCAGTAAAGGGCTATTAAAGCGATGCATAATAGCATAACTACCCCGCAAGTTTTATACACGCTGTTTCGTTTCAATTTTTGAGGGGTTGGGCTTCTTCCCTTATCTGTTTTTGTGAACAGAGCCAAAGAAACAACGGACAGAAGAATAAAAAATAAGGAGGCAAATACATTATGGAAGTTGCCTGTGATAGTATTCAATTCTGATGAAGGTGTACAAGTGTCGCATCCCGAAACATGGGTAGGGCAAAGAGCCACGCCCAGGGCCACAATCCCGCTATGCTTGTAATAACATCATCCTTCCCTTTGTATTGATAAAACACGAGGATGATGGCAAACAGCCATATTATTCCTTCAAAAATATTATGCATGGGGGTGTGATAATAGCAGCTTATGGAACCTTGATAGGGTATGTATGAATTGAGAAACAGGGAACTGAAAAATAGTATTACCGGGAATGCTATTCCCAAAATCCCAATGGCTTTTCTAAGCACCATGTATGAATTATCAAACCCTCTCATAGCTTATTTTATTGTAAATTATTATGCTAAAATAAGTGAATTATATTTAACAATTTACATCATATCTCTGCTTTTCGGCTCTTAGTTCTTAGCTTTTAGCTGCTCTTAAAAGCATCTTCCTATCCCTACTACAAACCTATATTGTATATAATTTTGGTCTGAATAAGGAAGGCGGTTCAGGAAGAAGGGCATATCGAAGCGCAGGGTAAAAGGTTTAACTAACTGAAGGGGCCCCCATTTCTGTATTGTTAGCGCTACACCGGCTCCGGCATCGGCTAAAATATTGGTAAACTCAAGCGGGAGATTGGTAGCGGAAGCAGGAGGTGTAAGGTTTAAAATTCCCGCATCTCCAAATAAATACGTAATGAGTGCAAAAGTATTTTTCAGGAACTTAGGGTTGAAATGGATGAGATGGTTAAATTCGAGTTCTGCATTCACGCTGGCTCCTGTATTGCCCTGGTAGGCGAAAATGGTGTTGTTTAAAGAACGGAATGCACTATTGACGCCTGTTTCGGAATAAGTATATCCTGCATAACCCCTCAGGTTTAGCCCTCCGCCTTCCTGCAAATAGTTTGTAGTGTACCCGTAGTTTGCCCAATCGGTTGGAATTATTCCAGCCGCACGGGTAAATGGATTATCCGACATTTCTTCAGGATTAGCCCCTGCAAGGTAAAGGGCCGATTCTACCGGGACATTGTTTCCGCCACCGTACTGTGCAAATACCCGGGTTTTGAATACTAATTTCTTGAAAATGGTTTGACTGTTCAGCCAGGTAAAAGTTGACTGGTTATAGTTATAATCATTGGTGAAAGCCGAACTGCGGAATTTAAACTCATACGACCCTTTTCCATAAGCTGAATAATGGTAATCGTGCTTAAAGCCAAGGGTTATAGAGTTGTTAAATAACTGGTAGCCCCAATCGGGAATAGCATCACCATAAATATCATACGTGTATGGAATCAGCAAATAAAGGCTGTCATAAGTGTGTGGACGGTACATGCTTTTAAACTGGGCATAAAACGTATTTTTAAGGGAGTTATCTTTCACCTGTAATAACAACTTGCCCTCATCAAGCCCGTCAAGGCTTTGCAGGTACAAATTTACCGATGAGTTATTGATAATTTTATCGGTCATGGTCTGGTAGTCGAAGGTGAACGCTACCTGCTGGTAATCGTTTTCATAAGGGTCACTTGATTTGATGGTATTTCCCAGCCCGGTATTAAAGAGGAGCATAGCATTAATATTATCTTTAAAAAGCATATAACTGCCATGAACATGGGCGCCTATTTCAATACCATCAAAGCCATCATACCATACCGAAGGACCTATAAAAGCCTGGTAACTGGTCCAGTCAGGGGTATTGGCGATTTTTGAATCGAAATACATTTTTATCGGGATAGGCTTGGTATTATTAAGCATATTAATATCGGCAAGTCGGTGGCTTGTATCAATTTCCACTTTTTTTATTCCATTGGGAATGGTTACGGTAGCTGTATAAGTAGGCTCTACTTTTCCCCACCCAATCCATCGGCGCAGTATAATCGCATTCGTCTTTTTTTCAAACCAGGAATTGGGGATATAGTAATTATAAACATTATCGTTTTTTGAAGTAACGCTAAAGTCAATTGGCATCTGCATTTCACCCTCCCGTTTAAAGGTAATTATATATTGATTCTTAGATTTACCCTTTTTGATTTTGCCAATGCCGTAATCCGCTGTTTTGGCGGTGTTCAGCCATTCATCAAAAAACCAGGTGAGGTCGGTATGCACATACCCGGTAATAGAATTGCGGAAATCATTCAGGTAAGGATGGCAGAATTTCCACTGGTTGAAATAGTGCTGCATAGCCTCAAAAAACAGGGAATCGCCCAACACATATTGCAAATTATAGAGCATGGTTGCCGTCTTAAAATAGACCTGCCCGTAGCCCCCATCATGCCCAATGGCGCTGTTAAAATCATCTGATTGGGTATTTAGGGTGACATTTTTAAATCCCATTCGGGCGGCAGCGCGGGCAGCATATAATTTGCCCTGGTAGTTTTCCGTGAAGTCGCCGATACCCATCATGTTATTCATTAAATACCCGGAATATACCTCCTGCATCACCAACAGGTCGGGTTTGTAAAAATCGCGCACGTAGGAACTGGCGGGAGGATATTGGACCTCAACAGGTCCGTCCATTTTGCGGCATATCCAGCTTTCCGCAAACTGGGTGAAGCCCTCATCCAGCGCGGCACGGTAAGTTTCATTGCTGCCCACCATCCCGAAAAACCAGTTATGGCTTACTTCATGTGCCAGCAAAGTACGGTAGTCAGGGTCGCCGCCACCATCAAGGGTAAGCATAGGGTATTCCATGCCGTCCCTTGCATCAGCCACAATAATTTTAGGATAGCCATACATGCCGAAATATTTCGAGTCGGTAGCTATAATTTTTGCGGTGTAGTTAGAAGCATTCTGCCAACGGGAAGCGTGCATTTCCTCTGCCAGTGCAATACATTGGACACCCATCCAGTTGGTAATGCCAATGCGGTAAGTAGGGTCAGCGGTCAGGGCAAAGTCATGCACATTTACAGCATGAAAAAGCCATGTTTTGGGCTTATTATTTCTGGGTATAACAACAGAGGGTGCCGATTCCCATCTTTTGTTCCCGAAATTGTGGATATCCAACTTTTTCAGCAGGGTATCGGGCAGCACATCTTCCTCGTTAAGAAGGTTGCCCGTGGCTCCAACCACATAATTATTGGGTAACGTAAATGCCACATCATACGTACCAAAATCTCCATAAAATTCATGCGCGAGGTGCTGTTCAACATCCCAACCGAACTTGGTATCGTAAACACATATACGGGGATACCAATGCACTACATCAAACTGTTTAAAGGTTGTGGTTTTGTCCTTGTAAGCGATAAACATTTTCATGCGGTTACGCGCCCCGCCCATATCAAAGAAGGTCTTGAAAGTAATGTGAAATATTACAGAGCCATTGGGCGGCAAGGGGTTTGGTAATTGAACCTTCATCACTGTATTATCTACTTCCGTTTTGAGGTCTGTATTTCCTATTCGTATAGACTTTACAAAACAGCCGCTATCCTCCGATTCATATTTCCCGAAATTAAGTTTCTGTTTATTGTTTTTATAAAGATTACTATAATATGAATCTTTGTCTTGCGCATTGGAGTATAAGTGGAAGTAAGCCACTTTCAACGTATCGGGGGAGTTATTGTAATAGGTCAGCGTTTCATCCCCTTCTACCGTATTAGTGGAATCATTTAACGAAGCAATAAGCCGGTAATGTACATCCTGCTGCCAGTAGCCGGGAAAGGGAGGACGGTTTTTCCAGTAATAGCGGTTTTCAGCCGTGCGGTAATTATCAGCAGGGAAATTATAGCCCTGGCTTTGGGCATTGATAAAGCCCAATAACAATATAAGGTACGAAAAAAGGTATCGCTTACTCATGTGATTGTATTAGCTATCAGCCATTAGCTATTTACCATCAGCTAAACCGCAATATTACATAAATTGTGAAAAGAATTTAGAGGCTGTTTAAAATTATTTAAAATAAAGCCCGGTTCGGGCGACCTGTTTGTAGAAATGAAGCAACGATAGCCTTTGGAGCTCCATGGGAGCGGCCTGTTTTATTCTATCTAATGTTATTGCAGGTCGCTCCCATGGAGCTTTTGTGTATCAGGGTGTTGCATTCGACTACAAACAGGTCGCTCCGTCAGAGCTTAACACAAACTAATTATGACATAACAGGTTACAAGGGTAAATTTTAAACCGCTTCTAACCATTTCTCAAAATGAATGTATTTTTGCCGTTAAAGAAGTCAGTTCTCAGTAATCAGTGGTCAGCCGTTAGTTCCAAATATTTTCGACGCCCCTGTTTACTGACCACTGACCACTGATTACTGACCACTGATAACTGATACCCATGAAACCCTCTATACCCAAAGGCACCCGCGATTTTTCACCACAGGAAATGGTGAAACGCAATTATATTTTTGATACTATCCGGAAGGTATATCAGAGTTATGGCTACCAGCCTATAGAAACCCCTGCTATGGAAAACCTCGAGACCCTTATGGGTAAATATGGGGAAGAGGGTGACCGGCTGATATTTAAAATATTGAATAGTGGCGATTTTCTGGATGGTGTAAATGATACAGATAAATTAAGTAGCAAAGAACTTACCAAAAGCATTTCCGAAAAAGCCCTTCGCTATGACCTTACTGTTCCTTTTGCCCGCTATGTAGTGCAGCACCGCAATGACATTACCTTCCCATTTAAGCGTTATCAAATACAACCCGTTTGGCGTGCCGACCGCCCACAAAAGGGACGTTACCGGGAGTTTTACCAATGCGATGCAGATGTAATTGGTAGTAATTCTCTACTGAATGAGGTGGAGTTAATTCAGATTATTGATGAGGTATTTACTAAATTAGGTTTGCCAATTATTATTAAAGTAAATAATAGGAAAATTATACAAGGGTTGGCAGATGTAATTGGAGCACCAGATAGAATGATTGACTTGGCAACAGCAATGGATAAATGGGATAAAATTGGTGAAGAAGGCGTTATTAAAGAGTTAAATGAAAAAGGCTTTAACGAAAAGCAAGTAAATGACTTGATTAAATTTGTCACTCTTAATACGTATCAGGAGTTAAAAGTTGATGAATCCGAAAATGTTGTTCTTATGCAATTATTTGAAAAGAATGAACTTCGTGAAGAATCAGAATTGTTTAGAATCGGTAATGAAGAACAGAAATTTGTATTTGAAAAGACGAGAGGAGTACTCAGTAAAAATACTAGAATTGAGCCCGATCCATATCTAGCCCGTGGCTTAAATTACTACACAGGCACTATCCTTGAAGTAAAAGTTAATACTCCTCAATCTACTTTTACTGGCAGCCTTTGCGGCGGTGGCAGATATGACGACCTTACTGGAATATTTGGTTTGCCAAATGTTTCAGGTGTTGGTATTTCCTTTGGTGCCGATAGGATTTATGATGTGATGGAGGAATTGAAATTATTTCCTGCGCAACTGGCAACTTCAACCAAAGTAATGTTTATCAATTTCGGAGAAAGTGAAGCCGGGCATTGCTTTCCACTATTGAAAGAACTTAGGAATGCAGGCATCAGTTCTGAATTATATCCCGATGCAGCAAAAATTAAAAAGCAAATGGACTATGCCAACAACAAGCAAATCGCTTATGTAGCTTTCTTAGGTGCAGAAGAAGTGAAGAGTGGAATGGTTAAACTGAAAAATATGACATCGGGAGAGGAAAGGGAAATTCCATTTAATGAATTAGTGGATAATTTGGCAAAGAATTAAAATAGATTAATGCGGGTAGATTTTGATAATATGGGATGCCGAAATAAATTCGGCATGACGTTAGTACATAGCTATACATGTGGGTCCGTCATGCTGAACTTGCCCGCCCGGATGAGCAGTTCGGACAGGTTTCAGCATCGCAAAAATCTTAAAGAATAAAATATGAATCTGTACAGTATAAACACTCAGCTTGATATTTCTACAATTAAAACTATTTTCAACGAAAATGGCAGAATTGCCCTTTCCGAAGAAACAGAGGAACGCATTACTAAATGCCGGAAATATTTAGACAAGAAAATTGCTTCTTCCGATGTTCCGCTTTATGGTATTAATACAGGTTTTGGGGCATTGCATAATATAAAAATCGCTCCGAAAGATTATAGCCAACTGCAAACAAACCTGTTGCTCTCTCATGCCTGCGGGGCAGGGGAGGAGGTACCTAAAGAAATTGTAAGGCTGATGTTATTATTGAAAATACAGTCCCTTAGCTATGGTCATTCCGGGGTTGATATTTCAACGGTGGAAAGGCTGGTGAACTTTTTTAATCATCATATAACGCCCGTAGTTTATGAGCAAGGCTCCCTCGGTGCGTCCGGCGATTTGGCTCCCCTCGCTCATCTCTGCCTTCCATTAATTGGCGAAGGGGAAGTTTATTATAAAGGCAAACGCCTTACCACTGCCCAACTCTATAAAGAAATGGGATGGAAACCGCTCAAACTAAAACCTAAAGAAGGATTGGCATTGCTCAATGGTACCCAGTTCATGAGCGCTTATGGCGTTTGGCTGCTTATGCAGGCGGAAAGCCTTTCCATCATGGCTGATACCATTGCCGCACTTTCTATTGATTCGTATCATTGCCGCCTTACCCCTTTTGACGAGTTAATACAATTTGTGCGCCCCCACCAGGGACAGCGGAATTGTGCTGCATTTATACTCGATTGTTTAAAGGGAAGTAAAATAATGTTGCAGGAAAAAAAAGATACACAAGACCCCTATTCGTTCCGGTGTATTCCGCAGGTGCATGGGGCTATACGAGATGTTATAAATTATGTAAGAACCGTTTTCAGTACTGAAATTAATTCCGTTACCGATAATCCTCTTGTGTTTCCTATAGAAGATAAAATTATTTCAGGCGGCAATTTTCACGGGCATCCCCTGGCTATGGCTCTCGATTATCTCAGTATTGCATTAGCTGACCTCGGTAATATTTCAGAAAGAAGAACCTATTGCATGATGTCAGGGCAAAGGGGATTGCCCGCTTTCCTGGTGCAGGATGCAGGATTAAATTCCGGCTTGATGATTATACAATATACGGCTGCATCTATCGTAAGCCAGAATAAACAATATGCCACGCCCGCTTCGGTTGACAGCATTGTTTCCTCCAATGGACAAGAAGATTATGTTAGCATGGGCGCCAATGCCGCTACCAAATGTTATAAAATATTTCAAAACCTTAAAACTATTCTTGCTATTGAATTAGTGAGCGCGGCTCAGGCAATGCACTTCCGCAGACCGGCAAAAACCTCAGCCATGCTTGAAAAACTGCTCTCTGAATTTGAAAAACAAGTTCCTTTTATTGCCCGGGACAGGGTTCTGAGTGAGGATATAAAGAAAAGCAGGGAGTTTATTGAAAAGAGGTTAGTTTAAGATTTTACTCCTTCTGCCCCAAACCCCTAAAGGGGCTTTGATGATAGGATTCTGTTGTCCTTTCTTTGCGTCTTAGCGTCTTGGCGAGAGGCCTTTTAAGGTTTGGGGCGTAAGTTTCTAAATCTTTTTACCTTTGACCGATATGAGTATCGAATCTAAGTTAGGCAGGTGGGACCTTACCATGCTGGTAGTGAGTTTTATTATTGGGGTGGGAATATTCTTTACCCCAAGCTCTATTGCGACCAAAGCAGGTACACCTGTTATATTTTATACCGCCTGGATTATTGGCGGATTGGTGGGTATTTGCGGGGCATTTACATTTGCCGAAATAGGGGCGAGGCTTCCTTCTGCCGGCGGGTATTATCGGATATTTTCCAAATGTTATCACCCGGCTTTTGCATTTATGGCTAACCTCGCATTGGTTACTATCAATGCCGGAAGCGCTGTAGCGGTAGCCATTGTGGGTGCTGAATATATTAAACCGGTTATTATTCCCGCCGCATGGCAGGATAGTATTTCAATAACTACTCTTGCTTTTACTATACTGATAATTTTGTTCGCTATAAATTATGCCGGAATAAAAATGGGCTCCCGAGTACAGAATGTACTCAGCAGCCTGAAAATACTATTGATTTTTCTGCTTTCGCTTGCTGTATTCGGGAATAAGAACCCCATAAATCCGGCTGTAATTATTCACCAACCTGCAACTAATGCCCTTGCTGCCATTGGATTATGTTTGGTTCCTGTGTTTTTCTCTTTCGGCGGTTACCAGAATACCATCAATATGGGGGCAGATATGAAGAACCCCCAGCGTAATATTCCGCTCGCTATTTTGGGCGGAATGCTTATTGTTTTTACGCTCTATCTCCTTATAAATATTGCTTACGTGCAGGTATTGGGTTTTGAAAACATGAAAAGCAAATCTCTCTTAGCCTCTGAATTGGCAAAAGTTTTTTTGGAGATGCGGGTTTTAAGGTGACTTCAATAATAGTTTTCATTTCTGTATTGGGCTTTCTGAATGCGTCTTTTATGAGCAATCCCCGGATATTTTATGCAATGGCAGAAGATAAAATATTACCGCCCGCTTTCAAAAAGATAAATCCCAAAACGCAAACCCAGGCTTTTGGCATCAGTCTTTTTTTTATAATGGTATTACTGACCCTTTATTTTGTGAAAGACAAAGATCAATTGTGAATTATATCATTTTTATTGATAGCCTTAGCCTTAGTTTTTGCTGCCATAACTATTTTTATTCTCAGAAAGAGAATGAGACAAGAAGCTTATTCAGGTTATCGAATGAAACTATTTCCCTTTATACCGGTTAGTATATATACTCGCTTTACTTTTTGTATGTGCCAATGTATTTATATCACACGAGACAGAAGCCCTGACAGGCTTAGGGATATTTTTGGGAGCATTTCCGCTATATCTTTTGCTGAAGAAAATAAGCTGAGCAATACTATTAACTTCTGAAAATTTTTCCAATCGTTTTAAAAATAATTCCCACGTCTGTTGAAAGGCTCATTTCGTTTATATATTTCATGTTTAATTTCAACTTGGCAGGCATAATTTCCTTTATATAAAGTTCTTCCGGGTTTTCTGCATTAGCCAATAATTTATTTTCTTCAGAATAAGCAATGGATGCGTAATCGGTAATGCCCGGCTGTACTTTCAATACTTCTTTTTGTTCGGCACTATATAAAGCGACATATTCGGGCACTTCCGGTCGGGGACCAACAAAGCTCATATCTCCTGCTAACACATTAAATAGTTGAGGAAGCTCATCTATTTTGTATTTCCGTAGATAAAAACCAATTGAAGTAATCCGGCTATCCCGCATCCCGACGGTAAGAGAGCCGGATTTATCCGCTCCTTTGCGCATCGTGCGGAATTTAAAGAGTTTAAATTCTTTACTGTTCTTCCCTGTTCGTATCTGCCTGTAGAAAGCACCTCCGCCGGAGGTGAAGATAATTATAAAGGAAATTAGTATAAAAAAAGGAGAAAGAATAATAATACCTAAGATAGAAAATATAATATCAAACAGGCGTTTTACCATTATATAATTTCTTCGACCGATTGCTTCACAGCATTGCAAACAACACTCACCTGCTCCATTGTTAAATCATAGAAAACGGGCAATGATATTTCCCTTGAAAAATTATCGTAAGTATCAGGGTAATCGCTCATTTTATATCCCAGGTTTTTATAAAAACTCATCATAGGGATAGGAATGAAATGTACATTGACAGCTACATCTTTGTCGAAAATTTTTTGGATGATGTTGTCTCTCTGTTCTTCGGTAATATCTTTTATACGCAAGGCAAACAGGTGATAAGAAGATTCCCTGTTCTCATCTTTGGAAATCGGTAACTCAGCCCAGCTGCATTGCGAAAAGAACGAATGATATGCCTCTACAATAGCTTTACGTTTGGGGAGCGTATCATTCTTGTATCTTTCTAATTCAATTAAACCTATTGTAGCAGCCAAATCAGTCATATTGCATTTGTAGCCTGCTTCTGTAATATCATATTTCCAGTTTCCTTTTTGCATTTTTGCCATAGCATCTTTAGTTTGCCCGTGCAGGGATGTTATGCTTAATTCCTTATAAATGGCAGCGTTATCAAAAGGCGCAGGGAGGTTAAACAACATGGCTCCGCCTTCCGCAGTGGTAAGGTTTTTTACCGCATGAAAAGAAAAAACAGATATATCTGCAAGGGTTCCCGCATTTTTTCCTTTATAGGTGGCTCCCAACGAATGGGCAGCATCAGATAAAATCAGTATCCTGCCTGATTTTTCCTGGTGTTCATTGGATGGTTTAAATTTATTTTTTAGTTTTCCAACAAGACTTATAATAGCCTCATAATTGCAAGGTAAACCGCCAAAATCGACAGGCATTATTGCTTTCGTTTTGGAAGTGATAGCTTTTTCAATAGCACCAGTAGATATGCAAAAATCATTTTTGTTTACATCAACCAAGACTGGCGTTGCCCCACAATGAATCACCACATTGGCGGTAGCTGCATAAGTATATGCCGGTAAAATTACCTCGTCACCGGTTCCCACTCCAAACCACCTCAAGGCAAGTTCCAATCCGGCTGTCGCAGAATTAAGGCATAGCGCCTGGCTTACTCCACAGTATTCCGCAATTTTTTTCTCCAGCAATTTGGTTTTAGGCCCTGTAGTTATCCATCCCGAACGCAGTGTTTCGGAGACTGCTTCAATGGTTTTATCATCAATGCGGGGTGGGGCGAAGTTTATCATAGTGTCTTTATATCACAAAATTAAACATTAGCAGGGAATTGAAAAGCCCATAAAACATGGTTCCCGCCTGCTGGTCAAGCATAGATTCGGTAAGGAAATTGAGGCAAAGTATCAGTAAGAACATGGTGTAAACAAAGCGCTTTCGCCTGATAGCCATAAACAGGGGTATAAATAAATTGGCCAATAACATCAATAGTCCAGGAATGCCCACTGCTACCAAAGTTTGCAGATATTGGTTATGAGCGTTAAGTATTTCGTTATAAGCCCCTGTCATTCCGTCTTTTTGATACTGGTCTAATAAGGCATATTTAGCATCGCCCGTTCCTGAGCCTATTACAGGGTTCTTTTTTATTACCTCCCATGCTGCCTGCCAAACAAAAAGCCTTGCCTGGTTTGATTCTCCTGACTTTATGTCCCTGTTTTTATTTGTCAATAGATTACCCAGGGCATTGAACCGGGAAATTTTGGAAAGCCCGATAACTAGTAGCCCCAGAACTGCAATTACAGTAGCCACGGCTTTGAAAGCTGAGTATTTTGATAAAAAATATTTTAAAATGAAAATAATTATTAGTAATACGGTTATAATCTGCCCCATTTTAGATTCAAGCAGGATGAGTATTAGTAGCAGGAAAGGTGCTGAAATATAGATGAACAGTTTTTCTTTTTTCTTTAACTCTTTCCCTTTCATTGCAAGTGCGTAGTACATGAACAAGAACGCCAAATCAATATACATGGAATAATAAGTCGGGTGTACAAATTTTGAAAATTGCATATATGTGAACTGGACCGTGTCTTTTGAAAAATAAAGCCAGAGCGCATAGAGAATACAAAAGAAGCCATGAAGCACCGCCCCGGTGATAAAGACAAACCCAAACCATTTCTGTTTGGTGAAATCCATTTCGCCTTCAGCAGAAAGAATAATCGGGAATAAAATAATGCTGAGTTTTATCTGCATATCCATCCAGCCATGGTCGGTATGCGCCGTATATATCATTCCTGCAAGGTAGATGAGGTATAAAGAGATAAACAGCAGGGCGTATTTGTTTTTCATCCATGCAGTAAGTTTTCTTTTCAAATCTCCTTCTAATACCCAAGTCAAGACAAAGAGTATTATGCAAATCGGAGTAGCAAAAATGTAGAACGTAAGCATAAAGCCTACCAGGCAAAGCAACCCAAATTTTATATTAGAAATATTACTTTTCACTTTTTATAAATTGGTAAAATTTCTCTGCAATAATATCCCTGTTAAAATTGGCTTCGACATATTTCCGTCCATTTTCACCAAGCCTCGCCAGTTCTGTTTTATTGTTGTATAGATACAAGGCATTCTTTGCTAAATCTGTAGCATCCTCCGGCTTAAAAGCAAGCCCCGCTTTGCCCTGTTCGATAAATAAATCTTTAGCTTCTCCTTCTGCTCCAAGCAATATAGGTCTCTTCATGGCTAACGCTTCAAAAATTTTGGAAGGTAGTGCGCCCCGAAATAATTCAATATTTTTCAATGGCACTAAACACACATCCACAGCTTTCAATACCTCCGGCATAGATGATTTTGGAACCGGAGGATAAAAGTAGATAGTAGCTAATTGCATTTTCTCTTTCATATCAACGAGTTTGTCCTTCACCGGACCGCTGCCTAATAATACCCACTTTAAAGAGGGCTGAGTTTTGGTTAGCTCTGCTGCCTGTAATACAGTCTCTAAAGCCTGTGCATGCCCAATTATTCCGGCATAGAGGATAATAAAATCATCTTTTGAGAAACCATTTTGTTCCCTCCAATTTGTTGTAATGTTATCAGGATTGTAAAATGATAAATCAACTCCGTTGGGGAGCCAGTAAACGGTCTTATTGGGAAATCGTGTTTGTATATTTTTCACAATTCCCTGGGTTTGCCCGGTTATTATGGCGGAAGATTTGTAGAGGTATTCCTCCAATTTGGTAGTAATTTTTAATAAAAATTTATTTTGTATTAAGCCTAATTTTTCGGCGCTTTCAGGCCACAGGTCTGAAACATTAAAAATAAGTTTGGCTTTTTTCAATGTTTTTAAAAATAAGGCTGAAATACCTAAAAATAGGGGAGGGGACTCACATAGCAAATAGTCGGCTTTAGTTAATTTAAAGCCACCAATCCAGGTGGAGGAAAAGACAAATGAAAAATAATTTAATAAACGGGGCAGGATGTTTTTGCTTTTCCCTACCCAAATCCAGGCACGATGAATGGTCATTCCATCCATGTTTTCCTTACCATACCATTTACCTTTATATTCCTTATGAATTTCCATCGAGGGATAGTTAGGCATAGCAGTAAGGACTTCAATTTCCACCCCCATTTTTTGCAAGCGGACAGCCATTTCATAAAGGCGGTTTTGTGGCGCACCTACTTCCGGGGGGAAATATTGAGTGAGGATAATAATTTTCATTCAACTGCTAAGATAGAGGTAATTGATACAATAGAACGCAGATGACGCTGATTAAGCAGGTTTTCGCGGATTTTATCTTAATAAATCATAATCATCCGCGTCATCAGCGTTCCATTTCTAAGAACTAACTTTGCATATCAATACGAACTGATATGGCTAATTTATTTTCTCCTATAAAGATAAAAAATATTGAACTTAAAAACCGGATAATTGTGTCGCCCATGTGCCAATACTCCAGTACAGATGGCTTTGCCAATGACTGGCACCTGGTACATTTAGGCAGCCTTGCTGTGGGCGGCGCTGCCTTAGTTTTTACGGAAGCAACAGCCGTTTCCCCGGAAGGTAGAATTTCTCCGGATGATTTGGGAATTTGGAAGAACGAGCATATTGAATTTTTAAAACGAATTACCCGATTTATAGAAGAGCAAGGCTCTATACCAGGTATGCAGTTAGCCCATGCGGGAAGGAAAGCGAGTATGGCATCGCAATGGAAAGGTAGCAAACTCGTAAAGCCGGAAGATGGTGGCTGGCAGACCCTTGCACCGAGTTCTGTTGCATATAAGGATGGTTATTCTGTTCCTAAAGAATTGAGCATGGCTGAAATAAAACGAATTATCCAGGATTTTCAGGATGCGGCTGTAAGGGCAAAGAAAGCCGGTTTCAAGGTTTTAGAATTGCATGGGGCGCATGGTTATCTGATAAATCAGTTTCTTTCTCCCGCAAGTAATTTCAGGAAAGATGAGTACGGTGGTTCTTTTGAAAACCGAATCCGGTTTTTATTGGAAATAATAGAGAGCGTACGAAAAGTTTGGACAGAAGAAAACCCTTTATTTGTAAGAATATCAGCCACTGAATGGGCTGAAAACGGATGGAATGAAAATGACTCTATAAAACTGGCAGAAGTATTAAAAACAAAAACCATTGACCTGATAGATTGCTCTTCTGGCGGAAATATAGCCGATATAAAAATACCACTCAAACCACTTTACCAGGTAGGATTTGCTGAAAGTATAAAGAAGGCTACAGGAATAATGACCGGGGCGGTGGGTTTGATTACCACTCCACAAGAAGCTAACAGTATTATAGAAGAAAATAGGGCAGATGTGGTTTTACTGGCTCGTCAACTGCTGCGTAATCCCCATTTCCCATTAAGTGCAGCAACAGAATTAGGAGTAGATATTCCGTGGCCTGTGCAATATGAAAGAGCTAAGAAAAAGAGGGGATAAAAGGTATATCATATTGTTTTTACCAAAAAAATTGTAGTATTACAGAATGGGAACATTAAAATCAAAAACAGTTGTATTTACACATGGATTATTTGTTAATCCGAAAAGCTGGAGCCATTGGAAAGCTCATTTTGAAGCGAAGGGATATACCTGTCATACCCCTGCTAATCCATACCACGAAGGTAAACCTGCGGAATTGTGGAAAAACATCAATCCCGCTCTTGCAAAAGTTACCTTTGAGGATGTAGTAAATAATGTTGCTGCGTTTATAGATACCCTGCCTGTAAAGCCTGTTATTATTGGACATTCACTGGGGGGCTTGACGGTTCAAAAGCTTATTTCAATGGATAAAGCCGAAGCGGGGGTTTGTATTGACGGGGCAGCTCCTCCGGGCATTATTACCACCGAATGGAGTTTCTGGAAATCGAATTTTCCGGTGATAAATTACCTAAAGGGCGATTCCGTTTTTATGCCCGATAAAAAATGGTTTCATTACACCTTCTGCAATACCATGTCGCAGGAGGATTCGGATAAGGCGTTTGATGAATTTGTAGTTCCTGAAAGCAGGAATATTCCGAGGGGGACGCTGAAATCGTTTGCTAAAATAGATATGAAAAAGCCCCACCAGCCAATGCTTTTCATTGCCGGAGAGAAGGACCATATTGTGCCTCCATCCTTAAACCTGAAGAATTTCAGGGCGTATAAAGATACTGGGAGCAATAGAGAATATAAGGAGTTTAAGGGCAGAGGGCATTACACCTGTGGTGCGCCGGGATGGCAGGAAGTAGCCGATTATGCCTTGAATTGGCTCAGTAAGATTTAGGGCTTGGTTTGTGGGATGGAACGCAGATGACGTGGATGATTATGATTCGTTAAGATAAAATCCATTACCAAAATAAGTAATTTGTACAAATGTGAGGCTCTGCGAAGCAATCTCTGCTCCATTTCTTTTTTATCAAAACAGCCCCAACTGCACGCTATTATCAGTTTTGGGTATATCTTTTATTTCTTCAGGTTCTATTTCAATGGACTTAGAATGTTTGGCTAAAATTTTCTCCCGGTGTTCCTGTTTCTTTTGTGCTAATTCCATTTCAGCAAGGGCTTGCTCCATTTCGTTGTGTTCATCGGGTATGTTATAGTCCCATTTATATAACCGGGCTTCAATGATGATGCGCCTCATTATTTCCAAAAATTCACCTGTTACTGCATCATTCTGTTTTTCACAAATTACATATTGCAAGTGAATTATGTTGAGTCTTTTTATCAGCTTCTCTTCCGGTTCAGATGCAAACATCTTAATCAGTTCGTCCTGATGTTCTATAGCGTGTTTTATATGTTCTTTTATGATGTGGTGCATGATAGTTTCATTTCAGCCCACGATTTAAATCGTGGGCCGTAATATTTAACAGTGTATATTTCAATGGTTTCAACCATTTCTTTCAATTAATAATCCGTGGGCTAAAATAAATTCGTCATACTCTTGCTGAAAAGTTTTCTTTTGATGATGCTGTTTTTGATTGGTAATATAGTTATGCACTTTCTGCACTTGTGATTCACTCACTGAAAATGCTCCATATCCTGTTTGCCATGCAAATTTTCCGGCAATGAGATTTTGCTCATTAATCCAATGGGAGGTGCTTCCCTTTATTTGTTTCAGTATTTCAGAAATTGATTTAACTGGGTTTTGCAAAAAGAGCAAATGAACATGCTCAGGCATTCCATTAATAATTCTTGTATGGCATCCAAGTTCTGTTAATTCCACTTTTAAACTACCATAAATCTTTTCTTCCAGGGGGGCTGTAATCAAGGGCTGCCGGTCTTTGGTAGAAAAAACCGCATGAATCCATATTTTATTGTAGGAATGCGACATACGTTAAACCATTGAAATGGTTATTGTCCGGTGCCTGGTATTTTTATTCCCACGGTTTAAACCGTGGGCTAATAATCTACACCAAATTACCAAAATCCCAGCCCACGATTTAAATCGTAGGACAGGGTGAAACCCTGGTTCGCGAAATACCACGGAGAATATTTTCATGGGTTTAACCATTTTCAATTATTTTAATTTCTTCCTCTGTTAGCCCATATAATTCATACACCAGTTGGTTTATCTTATCTTCGCTATAGCCTATGCGGGTCTTTAGCTGGTCTATTTTTTCGGGTAGTTTGGCTTCTTTCAATTCCTCATTTAGTTTTAATAATATGTCAACGTGCTTTACAATATCATTACATAGTGCAAAATTTGATTTATCAAATTGCTTAATTGGCAATGAACCTAATTCATAAATTCTTATTTCCGGGAATGTCTTATCCTGGCGATTATACTCCTTTCTAAAATAATATGCTAATAATTTTGAATTTAATATTCCCAAAAGAATTTTTGTAATTGACTGGTCGTAGGGCTTTACTATTTGCAAAAGTTGGCTTGTAACATAGTCCACATTTGTATATGCAGAAATCAATGTTTTTCCTACAATTCTCCTTACAAGAATTCTTTCTCCTTCAAATAATGTGGAGTCTCTTGGGGCGGCAAGATTTTCTCCATACTTTAACCAACGATTTTTGTATTCAATCTTATAAGGGTTTATGTCCTTACCTTCCAAATATGGCCGATAAGTTTTATCAATTTTCTTATCTGACTCATAAATTTTCTTTTTTGCAAAATAGTCTTTCTGAACAGGCTTCCCCTTTCCCGTCTCATAGATTTTTATTCCAAACTTAATACGTGCCAATTTCTCAAGCGGATCAGAATGCTTCTCAATCTTACCCCGTAAAATCAAGTCATCTGCATTTAAATCTATATTGATAATATTTAAACCACCATCTTTCCAAATATTTTGATTTACAGTGTTCTTAATTTCAAATCCTATTTGAGTCGGTATTAAAATATTGGTGAGCTTATTTTTTGAATCAACTTTTTGTAAAATTGAAACAATTGGTAGAACAGTTACTTGTTCGAAAACTTTCACCTTTGAATAATCAACTATATTTTGAATAAAAGAATTCTCTAAAATAAAAGTTCTTAGTTTTTTATTGCTTTGATTATTTAACCACGTATTGGGTGTTATTAAACCAATTACCCCTTCTTCATTGAGCAACTCAATACCCGCTTCCCAAAATAGCGTATAAATATCAAATTGATATTCTGCAACTTTATATTTTTTAATAAAATACTCATACGCATTTCCATTTTCTTCCTTCCACTCTCTACCTCCTAGATATGGCGGATTCCCAATCACCGCATCAAAGCCTCCCTGCTTAAATACCTCTGAAAATCCCTTTTGCCAGTTAAAAGGTTTTATTTTCTTTTCAAATCCCAATTCAAATTCGCTGTCGTAAAAATCAGTATCAATAAGGCTGTTGCCGCTTTTAATGTTGTTATCAAGGTCGGGCAGTACCCGTTCATGCATCAGGCTTAGCTGCTGTTTAATGCTTGCCTCTGTTTCGCCCTCCATGCACTTTAGCAGCAGGCTTAGCTTGGTTACCTCCACCGCGTTGGTATCAATATCTACCCCGTAAATATTATTGAGCAATATTTTTTTCTTTTCTGCGCTGGTTAGCGTTCCAGTAGGTGTAAGCGGGTTGTCCTTAGCTTTTTTATTTAAATAACCCTTGTCGCTGTACCATTTAATATGGTAATTGAGCAGAAATTGAAAAGCCCCTATTAAAAACGAACCGCTGCCGCAGGCAGGGTCCACAATTTTTATTTTTTCTATTTCCTTGGGAGATTTACCTTCCACCAATTTGCCTACCGTATTTTCTACAATATAACTTACAATGTACTGGGGAGTATAATATACGCCTCCGGCTTTACGTACCTCGGGTTTTTCTTCTATAACGGCATGGTGGGCTTTGGTTATCCGTATTATCTTGCCGAGGAATTGTTCATAAGCATTGCCTATTATTTCCACGGGCATAATGCGGAAATCGTACGACGATTTGGGATAATACATTTCCCCCACAATGGTTTTCAAAACCTTGTTATCAAGCTTCAGGCTGTGTGAAATTTTATCCTTCTCAAAATCAAATAACCCTGAATTGTACTTCTCATCCGCCTGTTTGAAAATATCGAAGAGATTTTTATAAACGTCTCCCGATTTAATTGCTTCCTGCAACTGTCCGTATTGTTCCACGCCTCTGTCTTCGCAAAAGCGCAGGAATATAAGCCTGTCAATGGTAAGCTGAACCACAAAGTTTATGTCGTCTTCGGTAAGTTGCAGGTTATTGCGGGCAATGCTGGTAGCGATATAGGTTCTCCATCCGTTCAGCGTCTCCACAAAATATTTATCCAGCGTTTGTGAGCCTTTTTTATAGGTATCGCTCTTTACAAACTTATCGAACCGCCCTTTTACAACAGCCTCACGGGAGAAAGTATCATAGATAAAATCGAATTCATCAAGATACTGTTCAAAAGTAAAATATCTAAGTTTTGCTACGCTGGCGCTATCGTTAAAATCGGGCTTACGGGAACAATCATACACTACAAACTCCTCAAAATTGGTGAGTATGGAAACGGGAGCCTGGGCGCTAAGTCCGTATCTCCTAATCTGGAATGAAGCCTCCCTGTTGACTTTCAGCAGAACAGAAGGCTTTTTCGCTTCTACATAAAATAACCTTTTGTCTGTGCTTCCCTGCAAACGGAAGCCATAATCAGGGGCTTTCATTCTTCCCCCCACTTTCACCTTATCCTCGTGTATCACCTCCCGGTAGGCTTCGGCTGCATCATCACTGTTGTCAATATCCCAACCAAGAGCTTTGAAAAAAGGGTCAACAAAATCACGCCTCGTTTTGGTTTCGTTGTATTCGGGCAAGTGATATTCCTCCCGGTGTTCCCTGAAACGGGCAACCAGTCTTTCAATTTCCTTTTTAACCTCTTCCTTTGTCACTGCTCAAATAATCTTCAAATGTATTTAATTGGATTGCTCATTAAGTAGAATGTTAAGAAAATGTTGAAGAAAAGTATAAATAAACACTTATATAAATACAAGTAGCATGTATAAAACTTTGTGTCCTTTGCGATGCTGTTTGCTTTGCGCCCTTTGCGTGAGATGTTCTAAAATTAAATGGCTCTCCTTATGCTAATAATTCTAAAACTTCTTGTTTTAATTTAGGGAGGTGGTTAATAATAATACCCCAAATCAATTCATCAGAAACTACATCGTAGCCATGCGTAATTTTATTGCGGGTATCAACTACCTTTCGGGCATTAGTTATTTGAATAGAAGGGTCCTTTTTAAGGATTCTCCCTATGGCTTCCCCAATAATTTCAAGATTCCTCTCAACGGCACGCCTGGTCTTGATATCTTGTTTAAAGTTTTCAAAAAACATAGGTTTGCCGGCAAAATATTTCTCTATTTCCTCAATAGATTTAAGGATGTCGAATAGCCAAAGCTGAATATCATTTTGCATATATCAGCCGTTTCGATAAATCAATCGATTGGCGCATGAAAGGGTTGTTGATTGCACTCTCTTCAAGCAAATCAACATCCCTGTGAAGAATATCCTGTAGTGAGAATTTAAAATCAAAATAGTTATCGGCATAATTGTCAACGGCTATAGTATCGAAATCTACCACAAGGTCAATATCGCTTTCCGGGCTAAACTTATCTGTCAACACCGACCCGAAAGCAAAAAGTGTAGAAACCCTGTATTTATCACATAAGGTTTTAATTGTTTCTATATTTTGTTCAATCGGATTCATCTTGCAAAAATAAACATTTCCGCTTAATTTCTCATTCCCGATTCCTGACTTTCAATACGCTCCAGTACCTCTCCTTCAAAGCTACACATATCAATAGCCCGTCATCTTTCAAAAAGTCAATGACTCTAAAGCCGGTAGACAAGCTAACATAATGTAACTCAATATATAATGCTTATATTTCACCTCTTACAATCTGGTAATCTACGGCTTAACCTCAAAAAAAGTGGCACACACATGCCATATATTTGTATATCACTTTATATGGCACTCCGGGAAAAGAGGTGTGACAGGCATCTAATTAGCTGAGTATCTATCTGTACTGAGTAAAAGGCACACTTATATAAGTGCCCTAAAAAGTGTCATAAGAGCTTTTTAAAATTCCGGACTTTTTTCTATTGCCAGTCGGGCTTCCAACTATTTCGCAATATTCACCGACCTTGTTTCCCTTATTACGGTAACCCTAACCTGTCCGGGGTAGGTCATCTCATTCTGAATTTTTTGGGCTATTTCAAAGGAGAGCACTTCGGCTTCTTTGTCGTTAATTTTTTCGCTGCCAACAATTACCCTAAGTTCACGTCCAGCTTGTATGGCATAAGTCTTTTCTACACCTTTATAAGAGAGAGCAAGCGATTCAAGGTCACGCAGGCGTTTCACATATTGCTCTACAATTTCACGCCTTGCACCTGGGCTGGCACCGGAAATAGCATCGCATACCTGTATAATAGGGGAGAGGAGTCCGGTCATTTCAATTTCATCGTGGTGGGCACCAATGGCATTGCATACTTCAGGGCGTTCCTTATATTTTTCAGCTAATTTCATTCCGAGCAATGCGTGTGGCAATTCAGGTTCTTCATCAGGCACTTTTCCAATATCGTGCAGTAATCCGGCGCGTTTGGCAAGTTTAGGGTTAAGCCCTAGTTCCGATGCCATAGTAGCAGCAAGGTTGGCTACTTCGCGTGAGTGTTGCAATAGGTTTTGTCCATAAGAGGAACGGTATTTCATTTTACCTACAATACGGATCAAGGTCAGGATGAAGGTTATTTATTCCGAGGTCAATAACGGTGCGTTTACCTACTTCCGCAATTTCATCTTCCAGTTGTTTGCGGCATTTTTCAACCACTTCTTCAATTCTCGCCGGGTGAATACGTCCATCCTGATATCAAGTTGGTGCAAAGCCATACGTGCCAGTTCACGCCTTACGGGGTCAAAGCAGGAAATAACAATGGCTTCCGGGGTATCATCTACTATCACTTCAACACCAGTGGCAGCTTCCAATGCCCGGATGTTTCTGCCTTCCCTGCCGATAATTCGGCCTTTCATCTCATCGTTTTCAATATTGAAAACCGTAACCGCATTCTCTACCGCAGTTTCTACCGCTACCCTTTGAATAGATTGAATGACAATCTTTTTTAGCCTCTTTATTAGCGGTAAGCTTAGCTTCATCTACTATTTCTTTAGCATAAATAGCGCCTTGCGCTCTGGCATCTCCCTTTAATGATTCAATAAGCTGGGACTTGGCTTCTTCGGCGGAAAGCTCCGATATGGTTTCCAGTTGGCCACTTGCCTTTGGTGCATTTTGCTGAGTTCGTCGTTTTTTCGCTCAACATACTTTTAATTGTTCAGTATAGTTGTTTTTTGCGGTATCCAGTTCTTTTTCTTTGCGCTGTGACTTGTTCTAATTTCTGGTTTAAGTGATTGTTCCTTTTGCCTAAGGCGATTTTCAGTAGTGGTAAGTTGTTTGTTTTTTTCAACCGTGTAGTTGTCGTGTTCGGTCTTTAGTTGCAGGAAGCGCTCTTTAGCCTCAAGCATCCTCTTTTCTTTCAAGATGTTCGCTTGTTTTTCAGCATCTTTAATAATGGTCGCTGGCTTTGTTTTCAATGCCCTTGCGCAGTAGTCGTGGCGGTTGCTATATCCCAGCCCTATTCCGATAACGGCGGCGGCGGCAATAATGAGTATGGTTACTAAATTGAGGTTCATTTTTATTTGGTTTTTTATGAACCCCTGTGCGAAAGAAGTATTATGTATTTTCTTTAATATCCAGAGCCGATTCAATTGCGTTAAGCTTTTCTTCAATAGCTTCGGTATATGTTTCGGTATATTCAAGGTTTTGATAAGCAAGCTGAAGTGCGCACATCGCCAGTAAATCGCGAGGGTCGGTTATGGCATAGGCAGATTGAATATGTTTCGCCTGTTCATTCACCAATGCCGCCGCTTTTTTCATGGCTGCTGCGGTTTCAGGGGTTACATTTACAGGGTATTCTCTGCCGGATATATTCACTTTTATGTTCTTCACTTCTTGATTGCTATCTATTTAATCCCGGTTTTCATCCGGGCTATACATCGTTCTACTTCACTCAGGAGGTCGTTTATTTTATGGGTTATTTCCCCTTGTTTTTGTTTGTTTATTTTTTGTTGTTCAGTAGTCACTAATTTGTTTGTTCCTTTCAGCGTTAAAATTTGTTCTTCAAGACCTTTAATTGGGTTTATAAGTTTTTGATTTTCAGACTCTAATACTGTTATTTTGCGGGTTAACTCGCTTTGCAAAGATATAAGTTTTTCGGTTCTGCGCAGAATATTTTCCAAACGCTGCTCTATATCCTTCATTACCCTATTGTTAAATTTCGGTTACAATATTAGCAGAAATTGTTTAATAACCGCTTACCCTGTTCCTACAACTTAATGAGATACAGAATATTTTATAAAAACCGGTAAAGGGTTTCTACCTCTCAATCACTATCCGCTTCGTGAATGCCTTTTCAGCGGTTTGTACTTGTATGAAATAAATACCCGTTGGAATAATTCCGAGGTTTAGCTCAAAGCTTTTATCTTGCAGGGTTGGTTCTATTAGTTGTGTATAAACTTCCTTGCCCATAGCATCATATACTTTCAGTGAGCGGTAGCCTGTACCTGGCAATTGCACCATCATACTACCTGTATTAGGTACAGGGTAAACACCTATTTCCTGTCCATCGTTAATGGATGGAACCGCTTCTACACCAAACTTTATGCCTCTAATCCGGTAGTCGCCCTGGTCTGCAATAAATACATTGCCCCATTTGTCAACAGCAATGTCAGTGGGGTCTGTCAGTCCGGCAGCGCTCGCCGGACCTCCGTCACCTGTATATCCACCCGCAGCGGTGCCTGCATAAAGAGTTAAGATACCGGAAGAAATATCAAGTTTCAGGGCATGAGCATCATATAAATCAACAAAATATAAGAAGCTGCCTGTCGGGTCTAAAGCAAGCCCTTCAGGGTAATTAAGCTCTGCGTCGGTGGCAGGTCCACCCACGCCGTAATAGCCTACAGTGCCTGTGCCGCAGATAGTGGTAATTATTCCGCTTGATTTATTTACATACCGGATGCGGCAATTATTTTCATCTGAAAAGTAGATATTCCCGTTTTTATCGGGTGTTACTTTTTCCATGTGCCCTATTTCAGCCGTTACCGCTTGTCCTCCGTCACCACTAAAGCCCATAACACCATTCCCCACCACGGTGGTAATAATTCCGGTTACCCTTGTTACTTTACGAATGCGGTAATTGTAGGTATCGGCAATATAAACATTGCCGGAATCATCTACACCAACCCCTTCATTATATGCCATTTCTGCATCGGTAGCCGGTATTCCATCTCCCGTGTATCCGTTTGTACCATTGCCGGCTATAGTGGTAATTATTCCCGTTATTTTATCTACTTTTCTCACCCGGTTGTTTTGGTAGTCTGAAATGTAAATATTAAACGAGGAATCAATCGCTACCCCTGTGGGTTCATTTATTTCAGATGTAACGGCAGCCCCTCCATCGCCGGAATAACCGGCAATTCCATTCCCTGCAACAGTAGTAATTCTTCCGGTAAGAGCACTCACTTCCCTGATTCGATTATAGTCTAAATCAGCTATATAAACGTTCCCTGAATCATCAACTGCCAGTCCTTCGGCAATTCCTAATTCTGCTGCAGTGGCAGCCATATTATCTCCGCTATACCCTAATACGCCATTTCCGGCTGTGGTATATATGTTTTGGGCATAGCCTGCTGAAATAGCAAAGGTTCCCGATAGAATAAGCAAGGTTGTTTTTTTCATAGGGGTATATGTTAAAAAATTTCTAAGTGTACTTAAACTGATACAAATATATAAAATTATAAGGTAGCTATCAAAAAATAAAGTGGGAAAATTATCCCTATTTCTTACTTTTTAGGCTGGTTTTGGGTTGAAGCTATTTTATCATCCCCCTTCTCAAAACATCTAATTGAGTTTCAAAAGATTCTTTAAGGGCATGTAGCCTTTGTTCGTTTCTCTTTTCCATGGCAGCTATGTGGTCTTCCATCCTTTTTTCAGAAAGTTCGAACTTTTGTTCGGTGGCATGCTTAAATTTATCCAGGTGTTCTTTTAGCACCCGGTCATTGGAAAACAAGTCTTCTTTGTTAGCTTTCATAATATCCAATAACTGCTTGCTATTATGATTCTGATGCTCTTTCGCTGAGTTTACCAATAGCTTAATTTCCACCAATTTCCCTTCTACATCCGATTTGTATTTTTTATAATAATATAAAAGTGAAGAAATTACCAGGACTGCAAACAGTCCCCCGATTAATACCAATAATGAGGTCATATTAATTTTTTCACGAAACTAAGAATTATTTGGAAAACGATCATTACCCCTCTCACCTCCATCAGAAGGGGGAATGTGTTGCAGAATT
>CAVYDB010000014.1:0-215642 GCA_963767125.1 uncultured Bacteroidota bacterium
TTATTGTTATTCACAACCATTGACGTATTGCTAAAGAATCAGCTAGAGCATTTACAGGCTGGAGTGTAAATAATAAAGGAGAATACGAGTTCACGGAAAAACATCACGATTTTGATGAAAAAGAATTTCTGGGGCAAAAAGGAAATTTTAACGGTGATGACATTCTCAATATTATCTTAAGTAATAAACAAACTGCCGTATTTGTCACCACTAAAATTTACAGGGAATTTGTAAATGTAAATGTAAATTTCGACAGGGTGCAAACCCTTGCTGATGGCTTCTTTAATTCCGGATATGATATAAGCGCCTTGATGCGGGAAATACTCACTTCCGATTGGTTTTATAACGATGAAAACATAGGGGCAAAAGTTTCTTCCCCCGTAGAATTATTAGTACGCTACAAAAAATTAGTCAGCGTAGATTCCAAAAATAAAAAGACCCTTATTGATTTGCAAAAAGCCTTGGGGCAGGTATTGTTTTTCCCACCCAATGTAGCAGGCTGGAAAGGCGGAAATACATGGATAGACAGCACTTCTCTCCTGCTCCGCTTAAGTATTCCTTTTTATGTTATAAGGGGTGAAGGATTGCTTATTAAATCAAAACCCCATGCGGAAGAAAACCCCGACGATATCCCTACAGAAGAATCAGAAAGAGGCAAAATAGATTCCGATTGGACTGCCCTGGGAAATGCGTTCAAAAATATGCCCCCGGATACTCAAATGGAAAAAATGCTGGATTATTTTATACAATGTGATACATCAAGAATAGATAGGAATAATTTAAAAATAAACTGGGGAAATACGGACAAGGATAATTTAACATTGAGTATGGCAGCCATTATGTCTTTACCTGAATTTCAACTTATCTGAAATATGGAAAGAAGAGATTTTATACGGAACTCTGCGCTTGCTTCGGCATCTATGATGGTACCTGGCTTTTTAAAAGCTTTCGGGATAGGCAAAAACGGGCTTTATATTCCCCCCGCTAACACAACGGGGAAAAGATTAGTAATCATACAACTATCAGGTGGAAATGACGGATTAAATTGCGTGGTGCCTTTCCGCAATGACTTGTATTACAAAGCCCGTCCTTCGCTGGGTTTAAAAGATGATGAGCTTATAAAGATTACCGATGAAGTAGCTTTAAATAGCAATCTGCAAGGTTTGGCAGATTTATTTAACAATGGCAATATGGCTATTCTAAATTCGGTAGGCTATCCTAATCCCAACCGTTCTCACTTCCGCAGCATGGATATTTGGCAATCTGCCAGCGATGAAAATAAATATTTATATTCCGGATGGGTGGGCCGATACCTTGATGCAACCTGCGATGGAACCTGTGCCAAGCCTTACACAGCCGTTGAAATTGATGATACTCTAAGTCTTTCCTTAAAAGGAGATGTAATGAAAGGGCTTGCATTCAGCCGCCCGGGGCTTTTGCATTCCATGGCTCAAAACCCAATCATCAGGGGTGTTGCAAATAACTACAAACCCAATAACGAGCATCCAGAAGTAGAGTATCTTCAAAAAACATTGGCAGAAACAATGGAATCTGCCGATTATATTTATGAGCATTCCAAAACTTTTAAGTCACAACGCACATACCCAGCCAATATTTTTGGAGAACCGATTAAAAACTATTGCAGAATTGATATGTTCAGGTTGTGATTCTTCTGTTTATTATATTTCATTGCCAGGCTTCGATACCCATGCCTTTCAAAAAGGAAGACACAACAAAGCATTGAAAACCCTTTCTGACGGGCTGAGTGTTTTTTGCGAAGATTTGAAAGCGAACGATAAATTTAACGATACCGTGATTATGACTTTCTCAGAGTTTGGCAGAAGAGTTGCTCAAAATGCCAGCAATGGCACCGACCACGGCACTGCCAATAATATTTATGTTATAGGGGGTAAGCTGGCAAAGCCGGGCATTTACAATCCCATGCCCGACCTGCAAAACCTTGATGAAGGAGATTTAATATTCAATATAGATTTCAGGCAGGTTTATGCCACTATGCTTGAAAAAGTGTTAGATACAGATTCGGAAAAAGTGCTGGGTAAAAAATTTGAGCTAATGAATTTTGTATAATATGAGTATTAAAAAAATATTATTGTCATTGGTTATTTGCTATCAGCTACCAGCGATTAGCTTACAAGCACAAGATGCACCACCTCCTGCAAACCTAAATGAAGCTCCACTGCATAAGTGGTATGGTATGAAAGGGTTCCAGCTTATTTTCTCCAAAGGGAGGGTATTGGACAATGGTTTTTATATTCCTGATAATCTGCGTTTTTCAGCCTTTTTTCATGCACAATACCAGTTTCATTATGACTTTGGAAGGTTTATGGGGATATATACCGGTTTTTCTATTATAAATGTTGGCTTCATTAATGAAATTCCCGTTCCTGATGGTTCATCTGCTACACTCAAACAGCGCTCATACAGCGCGGGTATTCCACTTGGGCTAAAGTTTGGTAATATGCCTTCGGGAGATTACCTTGCATTTGGCGCAGAAGCAGAGTGTATGTTTGCTTACAAACAAAAAATAATTTATAACGGAAACAAAACTATTTCATCTGCCTGGTTTTCCAATAATGTAAATACATTTAATCCTTCATTGTTTGGAGAACTCCGCTTCCATAGCGGGGCATACATACGTTTTAAGTATTATTTACTCGACTTTTTAGTGGATAAGACTTCAGTACTAAATATTGGCGATTACCAGGTTACATATACTCCCGAAAAAAGCGCTTTGTATTATATGTCTGTGGGTTTTCTTATCAAAGGAAAACACAAGCACCATTTGACAAGGAAGGACGTGTAAAGGTTATGAGTTATGACCATCCATAACTCAGCATAGAATTTAAAATTAGTTGCTATACCTGTCATCAGTACCCATCCTGAATTTAATCCAAAAATTTAGACGGTTATAAATAGCGTCTTCCATACGACAAAAAACCGCTCCTTTGGGCAGAGTACATTTCAGGCTATATGTAGGGGAATATACCAGAGGGTAATAAGTATTGGAGGCGACAATAGGTTTTTCTTTCAGTATATTCTGCACATAAATATTTTGTTGAAAACCATTTCTGTTATCTTGAAAATATTCAATATTTAAGGGCTTTAGTTGTTGCCCTTCAACAATAGAACTTATAAAGATAAAGCTCATTACTAAGAAAAATAAATGCCTCATCATTATGTTATAATTTCTCTTCTCCAAATATACGAAAATATCCTAAGATCAGGTTTTATTTACTACCTGGTTAAAATCGGCAGATACTCTACCCAGGGACCAACCTCCGCTTTATATTGTTTTGACATCACCCTTGCTATTTGCGCAATATGATTCATGTCATGTACTGTCCAGGTGGCAAGCAATTGGCGCAATGTTACCTTACCAAAGGCGGGATGAATTCCCTTTTTGGATAAGTCAGAAAGCTCAATTTTTTTTAGCCTCAGTTTTATGATATTCTTTTTTCTCAAGGTCTTAAACTCATCTATTAGCATCTGTAAAGTCTTTCCTTCACTTTCTCTGAACTGAGCAAAACGGTCAAATGTTGTAAACTTTCTATCGCCTTTATCGGATAGAATAACATTCATTCGCATTATCCAGTCTGTTTTTTCGCCATGAACCAAATGCCCCACAATATCATACGGGCTCCAGGTATCGGGTCCTTCATTATTCATTATCCATTCATCAGAAAGACCTTTTAGCATAACTTCAATTACCGATGGAGTTTGTTCTAAAATTTCTATGGATTTATCCAGGTCAAATTTCATAGGTGGTTTTTATTGCATACAAAAGTAAGCAATTCGTTTTGGCATAAAAATGAAAAAACCAGACTAAATAAAATTCAGTGAACCGGAATATCACAAGGCTATTAACACATAGGACATTATTTAAAACCTCGAAACAAGTTTTAAGATGATTTTCCTATTTACCCATTCCGGCAAGAGCATTTAGCCCGCTTTTTGCTTCGTTGGCAATAACTCCTGTATCGTGTTTAAGTTGCAGGGTTTTAGTCCATGCATAGCGGGCTGAATCAAATCGTCCTATGGTATAGTAAGCCCCGCCTAAATTATACCACAAATCTGCATAAGTTGAATCTTCATATATCCCTTTTCTAACCTCCCTGATAAAAATATAATGATTATTTCCGCTCACCGCCTTTGCCTCGTTAAGGTATGTTCTCGCTAACAAAGACTGGTAAAATAACACTTTTGGGTGGTTTGGGTAAAGACCTTGCTGCACAATATCCCAAAAATATTTTGCCGAATCGAGATTGGAAAGATAATAATATGCCAACCCCACATTAATAAATGGGTCGGGAAAACTTGCATCCATATTAATTGCCCTGCGGCAAAACATCACAGCAGAATCCAGCATATTTGTTTTCCGGCTTTCATATCCCTTTTCGAGAGATAGGTTAATATATCCTACCGAGGCATTGCAATCGGCAAACTCACTATTGGGAACTACCCTTACATCGTGCATGAATAAAGTATTATCATTTTTCCAATCGGCATTACGTCCTATGGTTACCCAAGCACAAACCAACCCTATTGCAACCATTGCACCGGTTAATGAAGATCTACGTGAGGGTAAGGGCATCTTTTTGGTATATCGCAAAGCAAGAAAGGCAATTACTACAACAAACCCCAGCGATGCATGATAGTCAAACCGCTCTCCATAAACAGCGCCCAAATTGATAAAGAAATTAGAGACCGGAATAAGCATAATCAAGAAGAAAAAAACAGGAAAAGCCATGATGTCTTTCCTCTTCAGTAATTTATAACCCCAATAGGCTATAGCGCCAAGAGCAAAAATGGAGAGCCATACTGTAATATCTGCAAAGTTGTGATAAGGAATCTGGTTGTAGGAGTAGTCGGAAGAAAGAGGATACGGGATAAATAACATAAATAAATATTTTCCGAGGGCATACCATTCTGTAGCAAATTTTTGGATAGGAGTGGCAAGATAATAAGGGTCCATTCGCAACTGGTTGTTTATGTACTTAACTGCTCCATTGGAATGGGGAATCCCAACGACAGAAATCCGGAGAATGAGATAAACAAAAGCAGTAATAAAATAGGGAATGCTGTAGGACATGATACTTTTCTTATTCTCTGCCGGGTACAGGTAGAAAAGCATTGGAAGCAAAACCACCAATGTAATGGCGTATTCCTTGGATAAAAGAGCAAGAAAAAAACTTCCTGCTGCAATATATAAAAACTTATTCTTTTTTTGATTTATAAATTCAAGACTGAATATGAGGGTAAGGAGAATAAAGAAAAGAGAAAGGATTTCATCAAAACTTTTAACGTTAGCCACTACTTCCGTATGGATGGGATGTATGGCAAACAAGGTAGCAGCAATAAGCGCACAATCCTCTCCACGGGGAATTTTCTTTAATAAGAAATTAGAAAGGAAATAGAAAACAAGTAAGATAGTGGCAAGGTAAAAGGCAATATTTACAAAATGCCTCACTACGGAAGAATTCCCGAAAATGCTTTGCTCAATGGCAAAAAACACTATGGAAAGGGGGCGATACCTTCCTCCTACAAAATTCTGGGCAGCATGCAGTTGTTCCAGGTAACTGGCGTAGGCATCATGCCCCATAATTTGAAAAATGCCCCCAATACCTTTTTGTACATAAGCATTTCCAAGTATTACCCCGCTGTCATCAAGGGCATATTCATTGAGCAATGTATTCCCATAGAAAATAAGCCCGATTATTGCCAGAAAAATATATTTCGCACGCAACGGAAAATCAAATAAAGGCTGGGGAGCAGCCTGTGCAGAATTGGTTGGTTTTACTACTTTCTTAGCCATTGCTTATTCTTCAGCGGTTCAAATATACTATTATTGCCTTACTGCTTTTTCATTTGCGATAGCTCCTGCAAATAGTTTTTCGCTCCGGCAGCATCAAAACTATCAGGTTTAAATTGCAATGTTTTCATTAACGCATATCTTTCTGAATCATATTGTTGGGTATGATAATAGGCTATGCCTAAATCATACCATATACTTTCATTGGTGGAGTCAATCAGCAATGCTTTCCTCATGTAAATTATACCCTCACGCGGCTTATTGCGTTCTTTGGCTAAGTTAAAGCCTTTGGTAAAGTATAATTTTGCCAACAATGCGTAATATGATTTTAGAGGTAAATTAGGGTTCATCTTTCTGACCATGTCATAGCAATATCTTGAACTGTCATAGACTTCTTCGTCATTATATATAAATGCCAAGTTAAGCCATGTAAATTCATTCTTGGGATTTAGTTGCAGAGACCTGCTTAAACACTTCCGGGCAGAATCACGATATGTTATAGTTTCGTTTAATGAATTTTCCTTTCTTTCGGAAAGCAATACATAGCATCTACCGGCATTATTATTGGCTATGAAACTATTCGGAGCAACACTTACATCGTGAATATCGAGGGAAGTATCATCCTTCCATTGTGCATTACGAATAACGGTTTCTCCGAAACACACCACTCCAATTATTGATAAAAAGCTTATAACAACTCGTTTTTTTGTTTGCAAGGTCATCTTCATCCTATTCGGAATTGCATCCAACAAAAACGAGGATAAAATTATGGAAAACCCTAAAGAAGAATGAAAAACCAAACGCTCGCCCATAGTTGCCCCAATATCCATCACAAAGTTTGAAATCATGAAGATATTCAATAGAAAGAATAGGATAGCAAAAGAAAATATGCTCTTCTTAATAACCACGCGTACCCCCCAGATAAAAATACCTGTGTAAACTAACAGTGAGAGTAACACCGTAATATCTGAAAAACTATGATAAGGAATTTGCTGATAGGAGTAATCATAAGAAAGAGGGTAAGGGAAAAAGAGCAATCCTAAATATTTCCCCATTACAAACCATTCGGTAGCTATTTTTTGAGCGTGGGTTGCATATAGATAGGGGTTACTCCCAAGTATTGCAGAACTTGCAGCGCTATTTGGAAAGCCTACAGCGTAATATCGTAAAATAAAATACGCAACAAAAACAACATAATAGGGTGCCCCGGCTTTAAATGCAGAAAACGGGCTTTTCTCTTTCAGCAAATAAAACAAAAATGGGATAAAGAACAGTAATGTAACTGCATATTCTTTTGAAAGCAGGGCAAGAAAAAATGAAATGGTTCCCCCTATAAGATATTTGGTCTTTTTATTTTGTATATATTCCAGGCTGCATATAAATGTCAGCAGAATAAACAGAAGAGATAAGATTTCATCAAGACTTTTAAGGTTTGCAACTACCTCCGTATGTAAAGGGTGGATAGTGAACAAAAAAGTAGCAATAAATGCCATGTCACCACCAAAGGCTATCTTCTTAAGCAGATATTTTTCAAGGAAATAGAACATAGCCAATATACCAGCCACATAAGCCAGCACATTTACCAGGTGCCGGAAATACGGCATAATAGACGAGTTGCCAATTAATTGCTGTTCAATAGCAAACACAATTTCTGATAAAGGACGGTACCTCCCTCCCGATAGCTGTTTTGCAGGGTCTGCACCCCAAAAAATATAATAACTGGAATACGCATCATTGCCCAGAATTTTGGGTATCCCGGACACACCCATCTGTACATATGCATTTTGCTCAATGGCTAAATTATCATCAAAAGCATATTTATTGAAAATAGTATTGGCATAAAATACAAGTCCGATGACTGCCAAAAAAATATATTTCTTTCGCAAGGGGAAATTAAATATCTCCTGAATTGGAGAAGGGGCAATGCTTGCAGGCTTTATGGCTTTCTTCGCCATACACTATTGTCTCTTCATTTGTTCCAACTCCTGCAAATATTTTTTAGCCCCCGCAGCATCAAAACTGTCAGGCTTATTTCGTAAGGTTTGCATCATGGCATATCTTTCAGAATCATACCGCTGAACATGATAATAGGCTACTCCCAGATCGTACCATATACTTTCATTTGTAGAATCAATTATTAAGGCTTTCCGCATATTAGCAATTCCCTCTAATGGGTTATTATCTTTTGCTAAGCTGAGTCCCTTTTTAAAATATCGCTGACTAAGTATTGTATAGTTTGATTTTAATACAGGCAGCTTAGGATGTAATTTTTCCACCATATCATAGCAGTATTTTGCGCTGTCAAGCAAGCCCATATCTACATAAACAACTCCCAATGTGCAATATGTAAATTCATTTTTGGGATTAAAGTGAAGCGCCCTGAATAAGCATTTCCGGGCTGAATCAAGATATGCTTCTGATTGTAAGGGGCTATTATCACCTTTTTCATAAAGCGATAAGTAACACCCTCCCGCATTGCTATTCATTAAAGCGCTGTTGGGTGATACCTCCACATCATGAATAAACAAAGAATTAGCATCCTTCCATTGGGTATTACGAATAACTGTTTCTCCAAAACAAACTATCCCAATAACTGACATTATTCCTATTACTACCTGCTTTTTCGATTGGAGGGACATTTTAGTAATTGCATTAATAAAGAAATATGACAAGATAATGACGAAGCCCAGTGAAGAATGGAATACCAATCTTTCACCCATAGTGGCACCTATATCCAGTAGAAAATTAGAAACCATAAAACCATTAATAAGGAAGAAAAAGACAGCAAAAGAAAGTACGTTTTTCCTGAACGCCAGCAGAATCCCCCAAACAAAAACGGCTATATATATTGCTATGGAAAGAAGCACAGATATATCTGCCAAATTGCGATAAGGGATCTGATAATAGGAATAATCGCACGAAAGCGGATAAGGGAAGAAAAGCAACCCAATATACTTCCCTAATACAAACCATTCCGTAGCTATTTTCTGTGTATGGGTGGCATACAAATACGGATTATTGAAAAGAAGCAGCATGGTAGAACTTTGAGTATCTGCATGAAAACCAACTGCATTATAACGCAACATAAGATAAACTGCAAACACCCCATAATAGGGGATGGCCGCAAAAATTGCCGGTATTGTTTTCCTTCCTCCTAACAGATAAAATAAAAAGGGAATAAAAAACAATAATGTTACAGCATATTCTTTTGAAAGTAAAGCCAGAAAAAATGAAACAATTCCAATAATGAGGTATTTGGACCGCTTGCTTTGTTGATATTTCAGGCTATATATAAATGTGAGCATAATAAATAAAAGGGATAAAATTTCATCAAGGCTTTTGATATTGGCAACCACCTCAGTATGTAAAGGATGCACGGCGAATAACAACATAGCTATAAATGCAATATCCTTTCCATGTGGTATATTTTTTAACAGAAAATTTTCAAGGAAATAAAAAAGAGCTGAGAGACAACCTATATAAGCTAATATATTTACCAGGTGCCGGATAAATGGCAATAGGGTGGAATTACCAACTATTTGCTGTTCAATAGCAAAAGTAATTTCAGACAAAGGGCGGTACCTGCCACCCGACAGCCCTTTCGATAAATCAGAACCTAAAAAGGTGAAATAGCCTGCATAAGAATCACTGGTGAGAATTTTGGGTATGCCTGAAAACCCCACTTGAACATAAGGATTTTCTTCTATTACGAGGTTATCGTCAAAGGCATATTTATTAAACAGGGTATTGGCATAAAAAACAAACCCTATTGCAGCAAGTAAAATATAGCAGTTTCGTAAAGAGAAATTAAAAAATGCCTGGACCTGGATACTATCGGCTGACTTTATTGCTTTATTAGGCATAAGATTCTTCTAAATTTCAAATAGACATATATTGATTTACTTCCCTTTATTACGATCTGATTGTTATTTTCATTTACCCTTGCTGCTATCTGCCTTATATTCTGTACCCTTTACCCAAGAATATTCTGCCGAATCAAACTGTTTTATGGTGTAATAAGCGCCTGCAAGGGTAAACCATAATTCCGCAATGGTGGAATCCTCACTAATACCTTTTCTTATTTCCCGGATAGCAATCAATGGATTATCCAATGTCTTCGCTTCATCAAGATATGTATTTGCCAACAGAGTTTGATACTGTTTTATCTGGGGGTTTCGGCTGCCGCTATGCCCTAAAATATCCCAATAATATTTTGCAGAATCATACTTGGAAAGATTGTAATACGCCAAGCCGGCATTCATAAAAAGGTCAGGAAAAGTTTTATCGATTTTAATAGCTCTTTGGCAAAACATTATGGCCGTATCCAGCATTTCAGTTTTCCGGCTTTCATTTCCATTTTTCACGGCGAGATTTATGTAGGCAACCGATGCACCGTCATCTATAAATTCACTATTCGGAACTACTTTTACATCATGCATAAATAAGCTAAAGTTATTTTTCCAATCGGCATTGCGACCCGTAGTTTCTATGGCACAAACCAATATCAAAACTACTACACCAACCAGTGTACCCATTCTACGCAACTCAAAAGAAACTTTACTAATTGAGCGAAAAGCAAAACAGGACACTATTATCACAAACCCTAATGAAGCATGGTAATCAAACCGCTCTCCAAACATGGCACCTACATTAATAAAGAAATTGGAAACCGGCAAAAGCATAAGCAAAAAAAGGAAAGTGGGAAAAGCCATTAAATCCCTCTTCCTTAATAGCTTATAGCCCCAATAAATAATACTTTCATAAGCAAAAATGGAAAGCCAAACCAATATGTTAGAAAAATCATGGTAAGGAATTTGGTTATAAGAGTAATCGCACGACAAAGGGTAAGGTACAAATAGCATTAAGATATATTTTCCAAGAGAATACCATTCCGTAGCAAATTTTTGAACACCCCTTGCCAGGTAGTATGGGTCTGACCGTAACTGATTATTTATACTTAAATATACAATGCCGGTATCGGAATGCGGAAGCCCAACTGCAGAAACCCTTAATGCGATATATATAAATGCAATTATAAGATAGGGGATAGTAAGTGAAATTATTCTTTTCTTATCATCTCCTTTATAAAGATAAAATAACATAGGAAGCAATATAACCAGCACTATTGCATATTCCTTAGATAAGAGAGCAAGAAAAAAACTACCCGATGCGAAACATAAAAACTTTATCCTTTTTTGATTAGTGTACTCAAGGCTAAAAATAAAGGTGAGCAGTATAAAAAATAGTGAAAGTATTTCATCAAGGCTTTTACAATTTGCCACTACTTCAGTATGAATGGGATGAACGGCAAACAAAATAGCTGCCACAAAAGCCGAATCAGCTCCGTAAGGGCTTTTTATTAACAGAAAATTGGAAAGAAAATAAAAGATGAGTAAAATAGTCACCACAAAAAAAACGATATTTACTAAATGCCTCATAAAGGCAGAGCCTCCGAAAAGACTTTGTTCAATGGCAAAAAACACTAAAGAAAGCGGACGGTACCTTCCCCCGTTTAACATATCTGCACTATTTGATTTTTGCAGATAACTATTCCAGGCATCAGTTGTCATTATTTTTGGTATGCCGCTGATTCCCTTCTGCACATAGGCATTACCAAGTATCACGGCATTATCATCAAGAGCATATTCGTTACGCAATGTATTACCATAAAAAATCAATCCTATCAAAGCCAATACAAAATATTTTACAGTTAAAGAAAACTGGAAAACCGGCTGAAGCAACCCCGAATCTTTCTGCGTAACTTTTAAAGCTCTTTTTGCCATTAATAATCCTTGATTTCGTAAATGTAGTGTCCTTTTCTCAGCGGTCCTTTCTTTGTGCCAATGCCTCTAACCCTCTTTCAGCATTGGTCTCATCATTAATCGTAGGTTTGTCTTGCAACGTTTTAAGCCAGGCATATTGGGTTGAATCATACAATTGCATACGATAGTATGCCACACCTAAATTATACCATATATCTGCATTATTAGAATCTATTAACAGGGCTTTTTTCATAAAGCCGATACATTCCGTTAGCCTGCCATTCTTACCTAACTGGAGACCTTCAGCAAGATAAACTTTAGAAAGCAATGTGTAATTTGAATCTAAAGAAAAATATTCCGGATGAAGTTTCTGAACCTTGTCAAGACAATATTGGGCGCTATCAGGCATTCCTTGCTGGACATATACTCCCGCCAAATTAAGATATGAATTAGTATATTGCGGATTAAAATAAAGAGCACGTAATAGGTATTTATGTGCGGAATCAAGATAGGAGTTGGTTTGTTCACTGGTATTATCCTTTTTCTCTGCAAGTAAGAGATACCCAGAACCGGCATTGTTATTTACTAAAAAACTATTGGGTACCACTCCCGCATCATGTATAAACAGGGTACTATCGTCCTTCCATTGGGCATTACGTATCACCGTTTCCCCAAAACATGCAATGCCAATTAGTGACATACTTCCCAATATAATCTTCTTCTTCGTTTGAACGGATATTTTTGAAATTGTTCCAAATAAATAATAAGAGACAGCAATAAGAAAGCCCAAAGATGAATGAAACACAAGTCTTTCGCCCATAGTAGCCCCAATATCTAATACAAAATTTGAAATCATTAAAATATTCAGCAAATAGAAAAAAACGGCAAAAGAAAGCATATCCTTTTTCCGGGCTAACACAATACCCCACACCAGAATCCCTACATAGATCAATAGGGAGAGCAGCACCGATAAATCTGAAAAACTATGGTAGGGTATTTGGTTATAGGAATAGTCACTTGCAAGCGGATAAGGGAATATTAACAAACCCAGATATTTTCCAAGCACAAAAAACTCTGTAGCTATTTTCTGAACAGGTGTAGCATATACATAGGGGTTACTCAAAAGACTGGTTCCCATGACGCTGCTATGAAAGCCCACGGCATTATATCGTAAACCGAGGTACACTACTAATATTCCATAATAAGGAATAGCGGCTTTAATTGCCTCTAATGGGGTTTTATCTTTTAATAAATAAAATAAAAATGGAATAAAGAATATCATGGTTACTGCATATTCTTTTGAAAGAAGGGCAAAAAAGAAAGAACCAGTTCCAATTACAAGGTTTTTTATTTGGTTGTTATTTAGGTATTTAAAGCTATAGATAAACGTAAGCATGATAAAAAAAACAGAAAGAATTTCATCGAGGCTTTTGATATTTGCTACTATCTCAGTATGTAACGGGTGAATAGTAAACAAAAAAGTCGCAAAAAATGCAATGTCACTTCCGGATGGTATGTTTTTGAGAAGGAACTTTTCAAGGAAGAAAAATATTGCTATTATACAGGCCATATATGCCAGCACATTTACCAGGTGAAGAAAATACGGCAACATGGCTGACCTGCCGAATAATTGCTCTGCCATAGCAAAAACAATTTGAGATAAGGGCCGAAATCTACCTGCTGACAAAAGCCCTGATGACTCACCGGCTGAGTGAGAGTAAAAGCTGGTGTAGGAGTCATGTGTAAGAATTTTCGGTATGCCCTTAACCCCCATTTGGACATAAGTATTCTTTAAAATAATAAGGTTATCATCCAATGCGTATTTATTAAATATGCTGTTGGCATAGAAAAGTAACGCGGTTATGGCGAGGAAAATATATTTTAAACGCAAAGGAAAATCAAAAACTGCCTTTGGGGCAACCGATGCAGTCCCTTTTTGTTTGATGATTTTTTTATCCATTATCTTTTTGTCATTCAACTATCTTTTTATCTGTTCATTTCACTTTCATTTCCTCCAGGGCCTGTAAGCCACTTTTAGCATTTGCCTCATCAGTAGCATTTGGTTTAGATTCTAAGGTTTTTATAAAGGTGTACCTGGCGGAATCATATTCTTGCGCCCGAAAATAAGCTATACCCAAATTATACCATTTATTAGCATTGGTAGAGTCATTCAAAATGGCTTTCCGGATAAAGGAAATACACTTTGAAAGATTACCATCCTTACCAAACTCGATACCTTTCTCAAAATAATATTGAGAAAGCATGGCATAGTTTGAATCCAACATCGGCTGGTTAGGAAGTAAGGCCTTAACTTTATCCCAACAATATTGAGCGCTGTCAGGCTGTTCCAGGTGAAGATACACAACTCCCAAATCAAGGTAGGCAGCTTCATACCGGGAGTTAAAATATAATGCTCTCAATAAGTATTTATGAGCAGAATCAAGATAAGACTTAGCTTCGGTTTCGCTCTTTTCACGTTGTGCATAGCCCAGGTAAGCCCATCCGGCATTGGCATTTACAAGGCAGCTATTTGGCACTATCTTCACATCATGAATAAATAAAGTCGTTTCATCCTTCCATTGGGCATTACGTACTATCGTTTCTCCAAAACAGACTACACCCATGACCGACAAACTCCCGATAACAATCTTCCTTTTCGTTTGAACCGGCACTTCAGAAATCAGGGCAAATAAATAATAAGAGAGAATAATTACCAAGCCCAAAGAGGAATGGAATACCAGCCGCTCGCCCATAGTAGCGCCAATATCTATTGCAAAATTTGAAACCATAAAAATAGTAAGAAGAAAGAAAAAGACAGCAAATGAAAGCACGTTCTTTTTCCTCATCAGTATAATTCCCATGGCAAAAATACCGGCATATATTACTATAGAAAGCAGCACAGTTATATCTGAAAAATTATGGTATGTTATTTGATAATAGGAGTAATCACATGCCAGGGGGTAAGGGAATAGTAATAGTCCCAGGTATTTGACAAGTACAAACCATTCGGTAGCTACTTTTTGGGTATATGTAGCGAAGATATACGGATTATTTACTATAGAGGTTTGGATATTACTATGAAAACCAACAGCGTTATAGCGTAAAAGCAGGTACGCCACAAATATTACATAATAGGGAATTCCCGATTGTATTGCTGATAGGGGTTTTTTGCCTTCCTGTAGATAAAACAAAAAAGGAATGAAAAATAACAAGGTTACGGCATATTCCTTTGAAAGCAAAGCAAAAAGAAATGAACCCACACCATATATAAGGTGTTTAGTGTGCTTGCCTTGCAGGTATCTAAGTCCGTTAATAAAAGTAAGCATGATAAAAAGCAAGGACAATATCTCATCAAGGCTCTTGATATTTGCAACTACCTCTGTATGAATGGGATGAATTGCAAATAAAAGAGCTGCCACAAATGAAATATCACTTCCCCAAGTCACCTTTTTCAAAATAAACTTTTCAAGGAAATAAAACACGGCAATGATGCAGGCTACATAAGCCAGTACATTTATCAGGTGCCGGAAATAAGGCAGTATGACTGAGTTTCCAAATAATTGTTGTTCAATGGCAAAAACAATTTCAGAAAGCGGCCGGTATCTTCCGCCTGATAGCTGCTGTTCTGCCGGGCTTGCCCCGGAATTTGTATAGTAGCTTGCCAAAGCGTCGTTAGTAAGAATTTTTGGTATGCCGGCCAACCCGATTTTCACATAGGAGTTTTTCACAATAGTCATATTATCATCAAAAACATACTTATTGAGAATACTGTTGGCATAAAAAACAAACCCAACAACTGCCAGTATAAAATATTTGGTCTTTACAGAAAGGTCGAAAACCAGCCTGCTTGGGCGGAGATGCGTAGGATTATGGGGAGTGATAATTTTTTTAGCCATTCACGCTTTTAAATCTCATCGTCCTCAACCCTATTTTATTTGCGACAAAGCCTGTAGCCCACTTTTAGCATCGGAATTGCCGGGTTGGTATTGCAGGGCTTTCATCCAAGCATACCGGGCAGAATCATATTGTTTTACTGTGAAATATGCTCCCCCGATATTATCCCACATAGCTCCATTGGTTGAATCAATCAGCAGGGCTTTTCTGAAATAGACAATAGCTTCGAGAGGTTTGCCGTTCTTTATACCTAAGCTCAATGCCAACGAGGAATATAAAGGAGGCAATAAATTATATTTTGCCCTTAACCCCGGATAATCCGGTTTCAGCTTTTCAGCCATATCCCAACAATATTGTGCGCTGTCGGGGAAACCCTGGTAGAGATATACATCGCCTAAGTTAATATATATCACTACCTGTGGTAACATCATCCAATCGGGCTTATGTTGCAAAGCTCGTTTCAGATATTTACGCGCTGAATCAAGGTCTGCTCTTGACTGCTCCTTTGAATTTTCTTTTTGGTCATAGAGCCTCATATAGCCTACACCCGCATTACTATTTACTAAAAAACTGCGGGGTACTACCCCTGCATCGTGAATAAACAGGGAGGTGTCGTCCATCCATTGGACATTGCGTATAACTGTTTCACCAAAACAAATTAAAGTAATAACAGACATAACCCCGATTATAATACTTCGTTTAGCCGGAAGTGACATGGTAGAAATAGCTTTTACCAAATAATAGGATAATACGATTACTAATCCCAATGAAGAATGAAATACTAGCCGTTCACCCATTGTAGCTCCAATGTCGAGTACAAAATTTGAAATCATAAAAATATTTAACAGAAAGAAGAAAACAGCAAAAGAAAGAACACTCTTTTTTTGTAATAAGCTGATGCCCCAAATCAAAATAGTTATATAAATTACTATGGATAGCATTACCGATATATCTGAGAAATTATGGTTGGATATTTGATTATATGAATAATCGGCGGAAAGGGGATAAGGCAGAAACAGCAATCCAATATACTTGCCAAGTACAAACCATTCGGTTGCCGCTTTTTGAATATGAGTAGCATGAAAGTAAGGGTTTGATACTAAATCGGCGCTTGAAGCATTGTTATGAAACCCTACAGCGTTATATCGTAAAACCAGATATACAATAAAAGCTATATAATAGGGAACTGCTGCTAATATTGCCGAAACGGGGTTTTTTCCTTCCAGTAAATAAAATAAAAAAGGAATAAAAAATATCAGTGTTACAGCGTATTCTTTAGATAGCATGGCAAGCAGGAAAGAGCCAGCACCAATTATCATGTCTTTGGTTTTATAGCTTTTCAGATATTTAAAACTGAAAATAAATGTGAGCATAATGAAAAACATAGATAAAATTTCATCGAGGCTTTTAATATTAGCCACCACTTCGGTATGCAAAGGATGAATGGCAAATAGCAAGGCTGCAACAAATGCCATATCACTTCCACCGGGAACTTTTTTTAACAGTATCCTTTCCAGGAAATAAAACAGGGCTATTATGCAAGCCATATAGGCAACAATATTGATAAAATGTCGGAAATGAGGCAAAAGAGTTGAATCGCCGAACAGTTGTTGTTCAATAGCAAATATTATTTCAGATAAAGGACGGAACCTGCCACCCGACAATTGCCTGGAAGGGTCTCCACCCAGGTAAGTATAAAAACTGGCATACGAATCATTGGTCATTATCTTAGGTATGCCGGAAAATCCCATTTGAACATAAGCATTTGTTTCGATAGTTATATTATCGTCAAATGCATATTTATTTGGAATAGAATTGGCATAAAATATGAAACAAACCAAACAAAGAATAAGGCACTTTACTTTATATGAAAAAGGAAAAATAAGCGGCTTTGCAACCGGAACAGTTTTTAGTCTCTCTTTAGGCACTATACCCATCCCCCGTTTTATTTATTTCCAACCTGAACAAGTGCCGAAAGCCCTCTTTTAGCCTGTTCGTTATCAGGTTTATATTGCACTGCCTTCAGCCACGCATACCTGGCTGAATCATATCTCTGCACCGTGAAGTAAGCTCCTCCCAAATTATACCATATATCAGAATTGGCTGAATCGTACAATAGGGCATTTTTTAAATAGTGGATACCTTTCTGGGTATTCCCGCTTTTTCCCAGGTCCATACCCTGATTATAATAAAACTGGGAAAGCAAGATATATTTCGACTTCAATGAGGGATGATTGGGATGAAGCTGGGCAACCATATCCCAGCAATATTTGGCACTGTCAAGTTTCAACAGATGAAGATATACCCCGCCTAAATTAAGGTATGCTGCTTCGTACTTCTTATCATACTGAAGAGCCCGCAAGCAATATTTGTGGGAGGAATCAAGAAACGCCTTAGCCTGATCAACAGTATTTTCCTTATTTTCAGAAAGTGAAAGATACCCCCACCCTGCATTATTATTCGCCAAACAACTACGGGGAACTATGCCCGCATCATGAATAAATAAGGAAGTATCATCATACCATTGGGCATTACGTATTACTGTTTCTCCAAAACAAACTAAGCCAACTACTGACATTACTCCAATTACAATGCTCTTTTTAGTTTGTAAAGGCATTTTTGAAATTAGCTGAAAAAGGTAAAACGATAGTATTGCTACGAGCCCTAAGGAAGAATGAAATACCAACCGTTCTCCCATAGTAGCCCCAATTGGCAATATAAAATTGGAAACCATAAGAACATTAAAAAGAAAGAAAAAAACGGCAAAAGAAAGTATGCTTCTCTTCAATAATAACCCAACGCCCCAAATAAGAATAGTGATATAAATCAGGACAGAAATAAGTACAGAAATATCAGAAAAGCTATGGTATGTTATTTGGTAATAGGAATAATCACTCGACAGGGGGTATGGAAAAAGCAGTAATCCTACATATTTGCCAAGAACAAACCACTCGGTAGCTATTTTTTGAAGATGTGTAGCGTACAAATATGGGTTTGATAACAAGTCGGTACTTGGGGGAGGGCTATGAAAACCTACCGCATTATACCGCAAAATCAAGTAAATAACAAATGCCCCGTAATAAGGAAAACTTGCTATAAATGCGGGTATTGGCTTCTTATCTTCCAGCAGGTAAAACAATAATGGAATAAAGAATAACAATGTTAAAGCATATTCTTTTGATAATAGTGCAAGAAGGTACATACTAACACTTATTACGAGGTGTTTGGTTTGTTTACTATGCAGATACCTATGCCCATATATAAATGTAAGCATTATAAAAATCATGGACAAAATTTCATCGAGACTTTTAATATTGGCTACTACTTCAGTATGCAACGGATGAATAACAAATAGCAACGTGGCAACAAAAGCCATATCACCCCCCCAGGGTATTTTTTTAAATAGCAACTTCTCAAGAAAATAAAATATAGCTATGGCACAAGCCATATACGCAATAATATTCAGCAGGTGCCGGAAATAAGGCAGTATGGCAGAATCGCCAAAAAGCTGCTGTTCTATGGCAAAAATAACTTCGGATAGAGGGCGGAACCTGCCGCCGGATAATTGCTGAGTAGGGTCACCGCCCATGCCCGTATAATAACTTGCATAAGAATCATTCGATAGTATTTTGGGTATCCCCGAAAACCCCATTTGTACATAAGAGTTTCTTACAATAGTAATATTATCATCCAGCGCATATTTATCCAGCATGGCATTAGCATAAAACAAAAAACAAACCGAACAAAGTATAATATACTTTACCTTATGTGAAAAGGGGAATAAAGAAGGTTGTTTAGTGACCCCACCGGCTTTAGCTTGTTTTTTTGATGTAGCTTCCACCTTTAGTTTTGCTTTTTACTTATGGGGGTTAGGGCAGATAATCCTTTTTTAGCATCAGCATTATTAGGGTCTATCTGCAATGTTTTTTGCCATGAATAATATGCCGAATCATAACGCTTCCAGGTAAAATAAGCCCCACCGAGGTTATACCATAAATCGGCATCTTTAGGGTTTATTTTTATGGCTTTATATATTTCTGCAACCGATTCAGCATATTTTTGCTTTTTCCCTAACACTATCGCAACATTAAGATATAATCTGCCCAAGATGAAAAAATAACGGGGCAAATCAGGATAGTTAGGATAGTTTATTTTTACTATGTTCCAGTAAAGCAACGCACTATCGGGCATTTGCAAGGCATAATAAGCATCGCCAAGATTGAGGTAGCTGCTGACATACGCCGATCTTTTATGCAGATAAATAGATTTGCGTAAGTATATAATGGCTGTATCCAGCTTACCTACCCTGTCAATACTATCTTTGGCGTGTTGAGCCAAATCAATATAACGGGCTCCGGCATTTCCATTCAGCATAATACTGTTGGTCCCTATTTTCACATCGTGGATAAAAAGTCTGACATCATTTTTCCAGTCCAGGTTTCTTGCCATCGTTTCACTCCCGCAAATTATTACCAATACCGATGATACACCAATAAGCCAGTTTCTTTTTTTCTGTAAACTGGCTTTTTTAAGGAGTTCAAAAATGCCATACGAAAGTAGAATTACAAACCCCAGTGATGAATGGAAAATCAATCGTTCTCCCATAGTGGCGCCAATATCCATAAATAAGTTTGATACAAGAGCAAGGCAAAACAGGTAAAAGAATATAGGGAATGCGAGCACATTCCTTTTTGCTAAAAGCCATATCCCCCATACTACAGCAGCCGTATATACAAGCACCGTTAATATTACCGGCAAGCTGAATAAGTTTTCATAAGGTATCATATTGTAGGAATAGTCACTAATAAGCGGGTAGGGAACAAAAAGCATAAACAGATATTTACCCAAAACAAATAATTCGGTGGCGAATTTTTGACTGTTTGTAGCGAGTAAATAGGGATTATCCAGTATTTCGTTAGTTGCAATGTGACCATTAAACCCAACGGCAGCTTTACGCAGTAAGAGGTAAACTACTAATACTCCAAAATAGGGAAGGCTACTTATCACTGCTTCTCCCAATTTTTTATTTCTCACCAGGTAAAATAACATCGGCAGGAGTATTATCAGGGTAATTGCATATTCTTTGGAAAGCAACGAAAGAAAGAAAGAAACAAGACCTATTCCAAGGTCGAGCAACTTTTTAGAGTCAATATATCGTAAGCTGAAAATAAAGGTAAGGCAAATAAATAGTATGGATAGAATTTCATCAAGACTTTTTACATTGGCTACAGCCTCTGTATGTATAGGATGAATAGCAAAAAGAACCGTAGCAAAGAATGCCATATCTTCCCCGTACCTCATTTTTACCAATAAATATTTACTCAGGAAATAAAAAATAGCCATTACAGCCACCGCATAACAAATGACACTGAAAAGGTGACGCCAAAAGGCAATGCTGTTATCTGCCGTTTCACCAAACAATGCATGTTCAATGGCAAAAATCACCTCCGAAAGAGGACGGTACCTTCCTCCGGATAACTGTTGCCCCGCATTCATTTCTTTATAGTAGCTATCGTAGGCATCGGTAGTCATTATTTTACCAATACCTGAAAACCCATGTTGCACATATTGGTTTTTCTCAATTACTATACCGTCATCCAGGCAATACTGATTACCCAGGGTATCGGCATAAAGAATGAAACTTAGAACAGCCAGTATAACCAGTTTTATCTTAAAATCGAAAGGAAAAACGGGTGTTACAGGTGCTGTAGGAACAGCTTGTTGCATCCTCACTTTAGAAACTTGCTTTTGTAGGGGTTTGCTATTCGCCATTACAAATAAAGAAGTTTAAACTGCAACCTTTTCACTGTACCTCTATAATTTTTCCGGATATTACGGTCAAGCATTCGGATGTCTTTATATTGCTGGAACATTTCAATTAGAATCATATCGAATGCTGAACTTTCAACAAAATTAATTTCTGTTTCAAAACCGCAAACACATAATGCCCCGGTATGCTCTAAAAACCGCTTAATGTTTTTTGAATCAGTGTTAAGGGTTTTGCAACTGCCGAAATGTATTATTTTATCGTGGCAACTGCCTTGCAGTATATCAGCTAACTCATCAAGAGTTACAAACTCCTTACCTACCTGTATGCTTTCCGGGTGTCCATGAAAGGCAAAATAACAGATAGAATAATCCTGGTATTTTTTCTGCTGCCAAAGAGCAAGGTAATATTCGAGATTTTCCCGGGTACCGCACTGCTTGTAGATATAGTTGATTTTACAATTTTGCTGCAAAAAATTCAGCGCTGCCCTTACGCTTGAATTATCCCGCAAATCTTTTTGCCAGTCCCCTTCCAAACAAAAAATATACTTTCTATAGTGCTGTGCTAATCTCATAATCTAAATAGTGAAGAGGCAAAAATAGCAAAATAGGGGGATAAGGGGACAGGGGAAGGCGATAATGGGTAAGCGATAAGCGTTCAATTCACTGGGGTTAACATAATTTAAGAGTTAAAAGGGAGTGATTTCAGAAGGGAAACAGCCTTTTAGGGGTTTTATCTCGGCCAGAATCTACCTTTTGGTAGGGACAAGGGTTTATGGTTAAAGGTATTTAAGAACCACCAAATGAATTACTTATTATCGTGGTATTGACAATAAATATCCCATTAAAAAACAAGGCGAAACCCGTAATTTAATGGGAAAGAGGAAAACAGAAATAAAATCCTGCGGCTTTATAAAATAGCCAGGGCCTTTATTATTCCGCCATCTTCCTGATAACTTTCAGCAGGATAGCAATTACTGCTATAACAAGCAAAATATGGATAAGGTGCCCAAGGTTGAAAACGAAAAAGCCTAATATCCACAGTATAATTAATATGACCGCAATAATGTAAAGTAAGTTTCCCATGTTGTTTTATTTTTAAATGTTCTTTTTAAGTTTTCTTCTGAAATCTTTTACAAAGATATATCTCCAAAAATAATAGCTACCAATTTTTCCCCATTTTTCCGTTTGGAATAAATAGGTTGTAAAACTTGCTTTCTGTGGTCTATCTCTTCCCGGGTAAAATCTTTTTTATAAAGTTCGAGTATTATCTTTTTCATTTCAGCGGCATCTCTTGCCACATGGCAAAATTGTGCCAACCCATTATCTTCCACCATGGGCGGGTTAACCACACAAAACCGCCCGGCAAATAAGGAGTTAATAAGTTTATGTTTGATACCTGTTGGCTGGAATGTTGGCAACACATTCATTTGGGCATTCCGGATTAATTCATTCAGATCGGATGAAGTGGGGGAACTTATAAATTCGATATTAGGCGACATAGTGGTGCGGGCAAGTGAATGCGCTTTAGTACCCACAATTAGGAGGGGGACATTGAGCCCCGGAAAGACATCATTAATAAGGAATTCCGCAGCTTTCCGGTTTTCTTCCACCCCAAGGTTTCCATGATATATGGCATAACTGCCCCTTCCGGGTTTACAATCTACCTCATCATTATATATAAAAGGGGGGATATATTCTACCTTCCGGTATTGAGCAGATAAAAAAGCATGGTCGCGCTCAGAAACAGAAAAAAGACATTGGGCACGGTCCAAATTTTTTTCAAATATTTTCAGCCTCGCTGATTCTTTTTTGTAATAATATTTTTTAAATGGGTTGTCAGTCGCTTTTGCGAGGTATTCATAATACTCATGCTCCACATTATGCATACGCACATAAAACGGTTTCTTTACATATCGTTCATCCATCAGGCTTGCACAGGTGTGCACACCTTCCAGCAAAACCGGGTAATCATCTGCAAATAGCCTTTCAAGCAGTTGTTCATTTCTACGGCTATAAACAATATATGGTTCTGACCGGAATGGAAATTCAAAAATACTTCGACGGGGATAGTAATAAACCTCATCGCAAAAATTATTCAGTCTGCCTGATTTCCCGCGTCCGTATTCAAAGCAATGCAGTATTATTCGTATGCCAAGCGCATTCAAACTTTTCAGCCTGCAGTACATATCTATGGCTGCCCCATAATTAGCGGGGAAAGGAACATCAAGGTCAACAATATGCAGGGTCTTTTTACTCATTCAGGAACCGCAAAATAAACAACTTAATGTTTATCCCATATTATCAGCTTCATAAAACCGGGTTTATAAGTTCAGGAAAATTTACCTTTGAGCCTGGTTAGCCTGTAAATTAAAATCATATTTCTAAGCGATAGATACCATTACGGATTAGAATGTTTAGTTTTAAAAAAATATTGCTGAAAAGCCCCAACGCACCTGCTTTTTGGCTCTGGCTCGCATTTGCTATAAAAGGGGTGCAATTTTTGGCGGTAATATTCAACCATCCTTACCGGGATATTGCAGGTATCTGGGGCGCTACTCAGTCCGATGACTCCTCCTACTTGGTTCCTATTGATAATTTATTGCAACATGGAATTTACAGCCCCGATTTCCGGATGCCCGGTTATGGCTTACCCTATTTCTTTTTCAGGTTTGCTTTTGCGCAAGCAGGCGCGTGTAATGCACTTATTGTTTTGCAGATAATATTGTCTTCCGCCAGTGTTTATTATTTAGCTTTAACTGCGTTAAATGTATTTAAAAGAGAGCCGGTCTTTTATCTTACATTTTATCTTTTTCTTTTTTGCTCATATCCCGATTTTTTTGATGCATATATATGTACCGAGAGTTTATGTACCTCGTTACTGATATTCAGTATTTATTTTTTTACAAAATATTTCACTGTGCAAAAGAACAAATACCTGCTTTATGCAGGGCTTCTGGCAACCTGGGTTATGTTCATCCGCCCGGTATTTGGAGGGATTTTGGCAGCATGTTGTTTTTTAATTTTTCTTCATAAAACAAAACCTTTCAGCTTAAAGTTCAAGCATATTCTTATACTTTTACTCCCTTTCCTTTTATGCGAAGGCTATTGGGTTTTCCGTAATTTTAATATTCATAAAAAATTCATCCCCTTTACTACTACCGGGGCTTTTTACCCCAACTCAGCCACTACTTATTTAGAGCCTCTTTTTGAATTTGCACAGTCCTGGGGTGGGGCTTGTTCCTTTAAAAATGAACCTGTAGATGTAGATTGGTTTCAATATCATTATCCGGGTTTGAAACCCATTTTACACTTCGATTCATTGCCTGATAATATTTATACTTCAGCTTTCAATAAGGATAGTTTAATGAGGTTAAAGAAAATGATAATCTGGTTGCAAAACCCAGGTATAGATACGAATGTCGCCTCGACTTACCAACATGAATTGAGGAAAAAACTGAATGATTACAAGCTTTCCGTGAAAAGAGAAAAACCTTTTGTATATTACATACAGGCTCCGCTTAAAATGATAGGAGTAATGCTGTACGGTCCTGTTACCAGCAATTATCTTGAAAGAGGACAAAACGTACCTATTATAGGGAAACTAATAATTATTTTCAATAACGTGCTTTATATTTTTATACTTCTATCCGGATTAGCAGGAAGTATCGGTTTACTAATATTAGGAATAAAGCATTTATCTTATTCCTTAATAATTCCTTTCATTCCCCTTTACACCATTTTAGTACATCCCTTTCTATTCCGCTTTTTCGATAACCGTTTCCTAATGCCTGCTTTCCCCCTTTTGATTCTATGCTCGGCTTGGTTTCTTGAGAAAATTTATACCCGCTATTCAGCCCGGAGTCTTAAAGAGTAACATTCCCCCCTTTTTCATTACTTTTGCAGCCTTTATTTAAGAAAATTGGGTTCAGAAACGGATATATACATACATCCCAGCGCTATTGTTGACAATGGCTGCACTATTGGAGAAGGCAGTAAAATATGGCATTTTTGCCATCTTATGAGCGGCGCTGTTATTGGCAATAAATGCAACCTGGGGCAAAACGTGATGGTAGCTCCGGGAGTAGTTCTTGGCAATAATGTAAAGGTGCAGAACAATGTATCTATTTACGAAGGGGTAGTTTGTGAAGATGATGTTTTCTTAGGACCATCCATGGTATTTACGAATATAACCAACCCGCGAAGTGCAATTATCAGGCGGGGGCAGTATGCGAAAACGACAGTACACAAAGGAACTACCATAGGCGCTAATGCTACCATAGTATGCGGGCATGATATTGGGGAATATGCCTTTATAGGGGCAGGAGCGGTGGTTACCAAGCATGTAAAACCCTACGCTTTGATGGTAGGTAATCCTGCCAAACAAATAGGCTGGATGAGTGAATACGGGCATCGCCTGAATTTTGATAGTGAAGGTATTGCTGAATGTCCTGAAAGTAAAGAAAAGTATAAGTTGGAAGCGGGGCAAGTACATAAATTAACATCTGCCTGAAATGAGCGAACAGAAGATAAAATTTGCGGTGGTAGGTTGCGGGCATATTGGAAAGCGACATGCCGAAATGATAAGCAGGAACAAGGATACTGAACTGGTAGCTCTTTGTGATATATTGCCCCAGGAACAAACCGGGGCTGAGAGATTTGAAGTGCCATATTTCTCTACGGTTGATGATATGCTTGCTGCCTGCGATATAGATATTGTGAGTGTTTGTACCCCCAACGGGCTTCATGCCGAACATGCACTAAAAGTCTCTGGAAGCCAAAAAGCATGTGTTATGTGAAAAGCCTATGGCATTAAAAAAATCAGATTGCGAAGCCATCATTTTTAAAGCCCTGCAAGTGCACAAGCAGGTTTTTTGCGTGATGCAAAACCGTTATTCCCCCCGGCGGAATGGCTAAAAGAATTGGTAGAATCGAAAGCATTGGGGGATATATTTATGGTGCAACTTGATTGCTACTGGAACCGCGATGAGCGCTACTATAAAGCCAATAGCTGGAAAGGAAAATTAGCTATGGATGGCGGCGTTTTATTTACCCAGTTCTCCCATTTTATTGATATGATGTATTGGCTCTTTGGCGATATTTATGATATAAAAGGGCAATTCAATAATTTTACGCATACAAAAAATACCGAGTTTGATGATAGTGGTACAGTTAGTTTTAAATTTCTGAAAGAAGGAATGGGCAGCCTTAATTTTTCTACCTCAGTGTGGGACCGCAATTTTGAAAGCAGCCTAACCATTATTGCTGAAAATGGCACGGTAAAATTGGGCGGGCAATACATGGATATGATAGAATATTGCCATGTTAAAAATATGGAAAAGCCCAATCTTCCTCCTACCAATCCTGCCAATGAATATGGGGCATACAAGGGTTCGGCTGCCAATCATCATTATATAATTGAAAATGTAGTTAATACGTTAAAGAATGGCTCTACCGCTTCTACCAATGCCTTGGAGGGAATGAAGGTGGTTGAAATAATTGAAAGAATTTACGCATCAAAAAAAGTATAGCATGTACCAGGATATTATTGACAAAAAAGCGAAAGTTTCTATCATCGGATTAGGGTATGTAGGATTGCCTATTGCCCTTGCCTTTGCAAAAAAAGTTTCTGTAATTGGTTTCGACATCAACAAAGGACGCATAGAAATGATGAAAAAGGGTATGGACCCTAGTGGCAGAACTTAGACCCGATGAATTTAACGGATGTGATATTGAATTTACAGATTCTCTCGACGTATTAAAAAAAGCTTCTTTTCATATTGTAGCTGTGCCTACCCCTGTTGACCAGGCTAACCAGCCCGACCTTAACCCCGTGCTAAAAGCCAGCGAAAGCATTGGCAAAGTATTGAAGAAAGGAGATTATGTGGTGTATGAATCTACAGTTATCCCGGTTGTACAGAGGATGATTGTGTTCCTGTATTGGAAAGACTTTCAGGACTTACGGTTGGAAAAGACTTTAAAGTGGGCTATTCCCCCGAACGCATTAATCCCGGAGACAAGGTACATACCATTACCAAAATATTGAAGATAGTGTCGGGCTGCGATGCAGAAGCATTGGATAATATTGCCAAAGTCTATTCTATCATTGTAGAGCCGGGTGTGCATAAGGCTTCATCTATAAAAGTAGCTGAGGCTGCTAAAATTATTGAGAACACCCAACGCGATGTGAATATTGCGTTGATGAATGAACTCTCACTTAATCTTTAGTCGCATGGATATTAATACCTACGAAGTGCTGGAAGCTGCAGGAACGAAATGGAATTTTTTGAAATTTTCACCTGGTCTTGTGGGCGGCCATTGCATTGGTGTTGACCCCTATTACCTCATTCATAAAGCGGAGGCATTAGGCTACCATACACACGTTATAAATTCAGGCAGATATGTAAATGACTCTATGGGTTTTTATGTGGCAAAAAATACGGTGAAGAAAATTATTGCTACCGGAAAAGACATTTCCAAAGCCAAAGTATTAGTGATGGGAGCAACATTTAAGGAGAATGTGAAAGACATCCGCAATTCCCGTATTGCTGATGTGGTGAAGGAGTTAAAATCATTTTCTGTGAAGGTGGATGTAACGGACCCATTGGCAGAATCGCATGAAGTGAAAGAGGAATACGGTTTTGAGCTGTGCAGCAAACTTGCTAATGATTACGATGCGGTGATAATAGCGGTAAACCATAAGGAATACATAGGCTATACGGAAGAATTTTTTGCAACCATACTTACTCCACAGGGAATAATAACCGATGTAAAAGGTATTTACAGAGGAAAAATTAAGAAATTTGGCTATTGGAGTTTATAATCAATAACATGAGAAATCTAAAAAATATACTTATCACCGGGGGAGCAGGGTTTATTGGCTCTCATGTGGTGCGACGTTTTGTCAATAATTATCCGGATTCTAAAATTGTCAATCTCGATAAACTTACGTATGCAGGTAACCTTGAAAACCTTACCGATGTTGAGAATAAACCCAACTATACTTTTGTAAAGGGAGATATTATGGATGCCGTTTTTATAGACGAGCTTTTCAAAAAACATTCTTTTGACGGGGTGATTCACTTGGCTGCCGAATCGCATGTAGACAGGTCAATCATCCAACCCTACGGAGTTTGCTATGACGAATGTAATTGGCACTATTAACTTACTGAATGCTGCTAAAAAATATTGGGCTGATAAATACGAAAATTGTTTATTTTACCATGTTTCTACCGATGAGGTATATGGCTCTCTCGGTGCTACCGGGCATATTTACGGAAGAAACCCCGTATGACCCGCGTAGCCCCTACTCCGCTTCAAAAGCGAGTTCCGACCATTTTGTAATGGCTTACTATCACACCTACTATTTGCCGGTTGATGATTTCCAACTGCTCCAATAATTATGGCCCTAACCATTTCCCTGAAAAGCTTATCCCGCTTGCTATACATAACATAAAAGAAAGCAAACCTGTACCTGTTTATGGTAAAGGCGAAAACGTGCGCGACTGGCTTTATGTTGAAGACCATGCCACCGCCATTGACCTTGCTTTTCATAACGGGAGACTTGGCGAGACATATAACGTCGGTGGGAACAACGAATGGAAAAATATTGACCTGATACGCCTGCTTTGCGAAATAATGGACAGGAAATTAAACCGCCCTACAGGAACTTCAGCTAAGCTTGATAACCTTTGTGAAAGACCGTGCCGGGCATGACCTGCGCTATGCCATTGACTCCTCTAAAATACAACAGGAACTGGGTTGGAAGCCATCCCTTGTTTTTGAACAGGGGCTTGAAAAAACCGTGGACTGGTACCTTGCCAATGAAAAATGGCTGAACGATGTTACCTCCGGCGAATACCAGAAATATTACAAGGGGCAGTACGAGGAGAGGTAGAAGAAAAACAAAATGTTATTACACTTCCCCATACCAATGTATAGATTTCTTGATCAAGAAATTTATGCGGACTCAATGGTAAATAATGGTTTAGTTCCGATTCAATACAATTAGTGCTTTAAGCAAACTAGAGAACCCTCAATATAGCGACTTCGATGAAGGTGGACACACATTCAAAATTCAAACACCAATGTATAATGTTGGGGCAGGACCTTGGCCAAGGTAATTACCTCACAAACCTTGAGAAAAAGAAAAATTCCCGATGTTTGGGTTTTGTGCGGCAGTTGCTCAATAATACGCAAAGCGAAGAAACAATATACTGTTAGAATTAATCCCGTTTTTGATTTTCTAGGGCAACTAGAATATTCCATCGAAAATAAATTTGGAAGAAAACTACCGATATTCTTTGGACCAGTTTCATACATTGATGATATTAATAACGGATTTACACATGATGAACAACCATTATATTTTTCTAAGTCATCTTCTTATAAGGATGACCTGGAATTTCGAATAGTTGTATATCCTCCATACGAAATTAAGAACCTTGAGCCAGAAACTTTTAAATTACCTGAACCAGGCAGGGTAGTTTCAAAAGTCTTAACTATATAGAATTTTTGTATTATCAATTACCTAAATTCACCCCCTACGGGGTTTCTTTTCTTTTTATTTTCCTTTCCGTAGGGTTTCACCCTACGCTACTCATATTTTGTACCTACGGGACAATGTTGGCAGTATTAAGCCCTTAAAGGGCTTAATATGAGTAACTCGGGGTGAAACTCCGTGTATATGGCGACATTGACTTTGGAGCCCTGTAGGGGGTCAATAGCTTATTTAAACCATTAAAAATGGTTTCCAAAACTCCTATAATATTATGGCCCACTATAATATTAGGGTATATTTGGAAATGATTTCAATCATTTATCCTTTGCACAAATCCCCCTGATTTTTGAATGTTAAAAAGCGAAGTCAAATTCAGGTAAAAACAATAATGGAAAAAACCTATTTTTTCTCCAAAATATCTTGCAGATACTTTACTGCAGGCGGTGAGATTGTGTGGTCGGTCTCAAGTTGGGCCCGAAGAAGATGTTTAGTGAATTTCTCCACCTCCTCAATAAAAGCAACAACTTTATTCGGTTCAATGGATGGCTTTCCCGGAATTTCCGGATAAACCATTGATAGTTCATCTTTCGATAAGTCCTCAAAAGCCTTACTCAGGCATTTATCGTAAACTGCAAGAGCTTCTTGCTCTGTTCCTATATTGGCTGTTTCCATAATAGACTATTATTACACAAAGATACTAATTATTGTTTCACGCCAAAGTTTCAATAGCGATAAATTGAAAGAATTAAAAAGGATTACCGATGAAAACCTATTCGTAGTTCCCTTTATAACCTTTTAACATTTGTATATTGCAAACATTACTAAATAGTTAGCCCCGAAATAAATAACCCTACCCTATGAAACCTAAAATAACTACACTTTTACTCTTGGCCGGAACTATCTTTTTATTCAGTTTCTCCGGCAAGCATGAAATTGGGAAATGCTATATCTCCTTTGATAATGCAACGGATTTGAAACTGTCTGCAACTAACAGGCTTCCTGAAAATTCAGATAAATTCCGGAAGGTTTCTACCGAAAATGGAGATGCAACCATATCGCGCCTTGATGGATATAGAATATTGTATAACAACAAGAAGAATGCCACATTTGTTAACCTGAAAGTTGAACTATCTGATCCTGGTTCGTATGGAAAAGATACTGCCAATATTTTAAGTAATTTGAAATATCTTAATCACAAGGATGAGAAAGATATGGAAACAACAGACCTGATTCAACAGAGGTATAACGGGTACATTATTTATGGATTAAGCCGCAAAAGTATTGAGGAAGGGTATATTCTTGGTTCTTTTGTTATGTTCCCGGGAAATAATATTATTGTATATTTTTATTTTCAAAATATTAAACCGGATTATAGGCAGTTTGACAACCTGAATGACTATAAAAGACAACGTAATGGATTCCTTGGCCTATACACCTTCTATTTGAGAGATTGTAAAGACAAATAAGAATTATAATACAGGATTTAAATAATTGGCTATAATATGGTGCAGTAATACAGAGTAATATCGTCATTGAGATGCTTTGCCAAGCCCCTGCCGGAAGGACATAGTCAGGCGGGCATCTTAATGAGTCATACTTGCGGGTATTATTCACTTTTAACCGGTATAGGTTTGTCTCCATACACTATTTCAATTTTAGCGGGATCGGTATTAACCGGTAATGGTGGGGCTACGGGCTGCCCATAAGCTCTTCCCATTACAGCCTTGTATGCGGAAGTGTCTCCCATTATAGCCTTATCAATTTGAGCCAGGTTCATGGTAAGCTCTATCGTCAGTTGCCGGGGAGTTAATTCAAATAGCTTGGCTAACTTAGCCACTTCCCATTTATTGGCACCGCCTATACGGCATCCCAACACCTCTCGCAGCAATTTCTTTCTCACCCAGCCTAATCTTTTCAATTCGGCCGGAGGTTGGTTCTCCGCCGATACTTGAGAGATTTCACCGCTCTCCTTCAATTCGTTCATGCTTTCATCTTTGCGCATAGTTTTGTTTTTTTGAAGTTTATATTGCAAAAATAGAGCATCAGAAAGTGTGTACTGGAAAAGTCAATGACTGGAAGAACACAGTTGAAGGTTGAGGGTTAATAAATACTATCTTTTAGCCCCGAAGTAATATTGTTAGTTTGGAAAACTTAGCCCAATACAATTCATTGTTCGCAGACCTCAATGCTATCTTAAAGGTGACTGGTAGTATTCAGGAATATCTCCCTATCGTTTATCTGTCTATAAAAATTATACAGCATTGAGGTTTAGATTATGCGTTGCCCAGAGAACACTATCTGGATAATAAATACATAATAATTTCATTTTACATAATTATACTTAATATTTGCAGCATTACACAATTAATTTTTTATCTTTGCTTCCTATTGCTATGGATAGCCTATGACTTCTCCAGAAAAAGATTTTTTTAATGAACAAACTCCATCTTCAAGGGTTAAAGCAAGTATTGTTTCTGAATATTTCCCACAATACTGTAGAATTCTGCTTAGAAAACCTCAACAAGAAATCAGGTACCTAGATCTTTTTGCAGGTCCTGGTAAATACGAAGATAAAAATCATTCTACACCATTATTGATAGCTAAATCTTGTGCTAATGATACTATCTTGTCTCAAAAGGTTCGTCTTATATTTAATGATACAAATAAAAAATATTCCGATGAATTGGAGGCAAATTTTTATGAATGCTTTCCTAAAGGGATATTTAAATTAGAACCAATATTTGGAAATAAGACTGTTGGCGAAGATGATAAAATTCAAAATTATTTAAGTAAAGAGCCTGTCATACCTAACCCACACCCTACATTGCTTTTTTTTGACCCTTTTGGGTATAAAACGATTAATACTTTAGTATTGGCTAAATTTCTTAATAACTGGGGAAACGAAATATTCTTATTTGTAAATATTAAACGTATTCACGCTGCAATAGAAAATCACAAATTTGATGAGTACATGCAAACTCTTTTCCCTACAAGTATAGAGCAATTAAAAACCGATAGGAAATATAAATCTTCCCCCACCGAACGGCTTACACTTATAATGGATAATCTTGCAAAAGAATTTCAGAAGGCTGTCAATGTCAAGGAAAAGTTACATCATTGTGAATTTAGATTTCAAGAAGAAGATAGTTCTGCAACTAGTCATTACATTATTCATTTCTGTAAACATCAATCAGGGTTTGAATTAGTAAAACAGGTCTATCATGACTTTGATAATATTGGAGCAGTATTGGAGAAGGATGGTGTTTATACTTTTGATGCAAAAAAAATGGGAGAATCTTCGGGTTTGAGTTTTGGCAACCAAAATATAGAAGCTCTTTCTAACTTACTTTATGAAAAGTATAAAGGAAGAGAAGTTAATGCGTATGATTTATTTAAAGAACATAATCCTACAACAAAATATTGTGGTTCACATTACCTTGTAACTCTGCGTGATATGGCAAAGCGGGGATTATTGAAAGCTATATATACTGACAATGTAGACCATAAAGTAACTGTTCTACTTATCGATAAATGTATATTAAAATTTACTTGAGATGGCGCAATCAAGCATAGAATGGACAGAAATGACATGGAATCCTACAACAGGATGCAACAAACTTTCAGCAGGTTGCAAGTTCTGCTACGCAGAGGTTATGTCAAAACGATTAAAAGGAATGGGTCAAGAAAAATATAAAAATGGATTCAAACTGACACTTCACCCTGATTCTTTAAATGCCCCTTATACATGGAAGAAGCCCAAAAAGGTATTTGTAAACTCTATGAGCGACCTATTTCATAAGGATGTCCCTCTAAAGTATATTCAAAAAGTATTTGCTGTAATGAAAGATAATCCAATGCATACTTTCCAAGTGCTTACCAAGCGGGCAGATATTCTCGCAAAATATAATAGGCAACTCGAATGGTCGAGCAATATCTGGATGGGAGTTTCTGTAGAAAATGAAAAAGTTATTGAACGAATTGATTATCTTAGAAATACGGGTGCACAAATTAAATTTCTTTCCCTCGAACCTCTTATAGGTCCTTTGCGAAATCTAAATCTAACAGGTATTGACTGGGCAATTGTAGGTGGAGAATCTGGACATAAAGCCCGTCCAGTAAGGGGAGAATGGATAATTGATATAAAAAATCAGTGCGATAATGCCGGGGTCTCATTTTTCTTCAAACAATGGGGAAAACCGAGTTTCAATATTGATCCCGAAGATCCAACAATAAATACTGAACACAAAAACCATGCAAAAGGAGGCTGCCATCTGAATGGTCAAATTTATAGGAGTATGCCTTCAACACAACCAGCAGCTTACGCTTAATTAAATTATATCCTCTTTTTTGCTATATAAAACAGCCCGTCATAACCCCCTGACCCTTACAGTATTACGATTAACAAACTAATAATCAGCCATTTACAACCAAAAGTAATAGCCGTTTTTAGCCGTTTTTTTCACTTTGGGTTTTTCGCCCAATACTTTTCACTATTCACTTTTAACTTTTCACTTCTAAAGTTCTCCAATCATTTTAGAGGGAACAACCCACTGGTCAAACTGTTCATTAGTCAGAAGCCCTAATTCAATAGCAGCCTCCCGGAGAGATTTATTTTCCTTATGTGCTTTCTTGGCAATTTTAGCAGCGTTTTCGTACCCAATATGAGTATTAAGTGCAGTAACCAGCATCAGTGAGTTCTCTAAATTCTTTTCTATATAAGGATAGTTAGGCTCAATGCCAACGGCGCAATGCTCATTAAAGGAGTTGCAGGCATCGCCTATCAGCCGGGCAGAGTTGAGCAAATTAAAAATAATGACGGGCTTAAATACATTCAGTTCAAAATGCCCGTTCATTCCGCCAATAGATATTGCTGTGTCATTACCCACCACCTGTGCGCAGACCATAGTCATAGCTTCGCATTGGGTAGGGTTTACTTTGCCGGGCATAATGCTTGAGCCGGGTTCATTTTCAGGGATGAGTATCTCTCCTATCCCGCAACGAGGACCAGATGCAAGCAATCGTATATCATTGGCTATTTTCATAACGAAACAGCAACTTGTTTCAATGCTCCCGATGTTTCCACCATAGAATCATGTGAAGCAAGGGATTCAAATTTATTGTCGGCTGTAACAAAAGGCAGGCCCGAAATATCAGAAATCTTTTTAGCAACCAATACGGAATAGCCTTTAGGGGTATTTAATCCAGTACCAACCGCAGAGCCACCAAGAGCCAAGTTCAGAGAGATGGGCAAGTGTATTCTTCAGGGCTTTAATGCCATGCTCCAATTGCGATACATAGCCTGAAAACTCCTGCCCGAGTGTAAGAGGTGTAGCATCCATCAGGTGCGTGCGACCTATCTTTACCACATCTTTAAAGGCTTTGGCTTTCGCTATCAAGAGTATTTTTCAATAGTTCAATATTGGGAATGGTATGCTCCACTATCATCTTATATGCTGCAATACTCATGGCAGTCGGGAAAGTATCATTAGATGATTGCGATTTATTCACATCATCATTCGGGTGGATTTCCTTTTTTTCATCCATCAGATTTCCGCCTAACACCACATGAGCGCGGTTTGCAATAACCTCATTCACATTCATATTACTTTGTGTGCCTGAACCGGTCTGCCATACCACTAATGGGAACTCATCATCTAACTTCCCGGTAAGTATTTCATCGCATACTTTGGATATAATATCGCATTTCTCTTTCGGTAAAACATTCAACTCAAAATTGGCTTGTGCGGCAGCTTTTTTGAGTATGGCAAAGGCATAAATAACCTCAATGGGCATTTTATTTCCCCCGATTTTAAAGTTATTGCGCGAGCGTTCGGTTTGTGCGCCCCAGTATTTTTCTGCTGGAATTTCTACCGGTCCCATGGTATCTTTTTCAGTTCTGAATGTCATGATATATTAATTATTTAGATTTCAGTTTTCTTTTATTCATCCCTTTGATTCATACTGGCAGTGGAGACCTTAAGGGGATTAGCGGTGGCGTTTTTATAGTTTTTCCGGGTACGAACCAAATCACAAGCCAAATACACGGCATTGCGGAAAGATTCTTCATTAGCCATATTTTTCCCGGCAATATCAAAAGCGGTGCCGTGGTCAGGAGAAGTGCGGATGATGGGCAATCCGGCTGTATAGTTTACCCCTGAATCGAAAGCCATGTACTTGAATGGAATCAAACCCTGGTCATGATACATAGCCAATACGGCATCAAACTTTTTAAACATCATCGCCCCGAAGAAAGCATCTGACGGATAAGGACCATACACCAGCATTCCTTCCTGTACAAGCGTTTTGATAGCAGGAGCGATTATTTTTTCTTCCTCCTCCCCTATCGTACCCGAATCACCCGCATGAGGATTAAGTCCCAGAACAGCAATACGGGGTTTATTGATACTAAAATCCTGTTTCAGGGAGTTAGCTAATATCTTTATTTTCTTCAAAATTCTTTCTGTAGTAATACTGGCAGCCACAGAAGCAATGGGGAGATGTTCCGTACAGAGCGCTACCCTCAACCCATCTGCCACCAGCATCATAAGGGCATTGCCTTTGCCAAATTTATCATCTAAATAAGAAGTATGTCCAGCATAAGGGAAACTATCGGAGTGGGTGTTATGTTTATGGATTGGCGCAGTAACCAGGGCATCTATCTTATTTTTGGAAAGAGCTTCACAAGCTGCCTGAAAGGATTTAATGGCATACGCCCCACCGCTTGAAGTAAGTCTGCCAAGTTCAATATTTACTTCTTCGGTATATATATTCACCAGATTGAATTTACGAGGCACAATAGATTCTACTCCATTAACTGTATTGTAATTGAAATTCTCCAGTTGCAAGGTTTTTTTGTGATATGAAATGGTTTTGCCTGAACTGAATAGCACCGGAGTACAAAGCTCTAGCATAGCAGGTTCAGCAAAGGTTTTCAGAATTACTTCTAAGCCTATTCCATTTATATCACCTTGTGAAATACCTATGGTTATTGACTTTGAAGAGGAGGACGGGGTTGGAGTTGTTGGAGGCGCCATAAATCTATTTTTGAATGTTGGATGCTATATATTGAATGAAAAAGCATTGAAATTCAACTCAATGTTTAAAATCTAATATTTTCTTCTTTGGGGATTAATCGTTGAACTGTTACACCAAATTTCTGTAAAAAATCAACTCCTTCATCAGAAGCAATTTTTTTATATTCGCCATAAGAGTGCATATAAAATACATGTTTAATTCCTGCGGTATAAATAATTCGGGCACAGGCAAGGCAAGGTGAAAGGGTAACGTACATAGTTGCACCTTCTATAGATGCTTTGTTTTTAGCAGCATATAAAATAGCATTCTGTTCGGCATGAATCGCAAGTGAACAGCCACCTTTACTATCGCGGGGGCATCCATGTTCAGGCCATTCTTTATCGCAGTTATGGGTTCCTCCCGGAGGACCATTATATCCTAAAGATATAATCCGGGTGTCTTTGGCAAGCACTGCCCCTACCTGCATCTTTACACAATGGGAGCGTTTAGACAGGGTATTAGCAAGGTCCATATATATATCGTCGAAACTGGGGCGCATAGAAATAGTTATAGGTTATGAGTTATAAGTTATGAGCGGTAAGTGGCTCATAGCTTATTAGTTTTAAGGAACGCGAAGTTAGCAAAAAAGAGTGAGGGTTCAACTGTTCATTTGGGCGTTTTACGCCACCACCTTTCCCCACATCTTTTCCCTCATCGCTTTTATCTTATCATCTACAATATATTCATCGTAAGGCATTCGCTTATCAATTGCGCCCGATGGGGTAATTTCTATAATACGGTTAGCAACGGTTTGAGTAAACTCATGGTCATGGGAAGTAAATAAAGCAACATGCTTCCAGTCTTTCAGGGAATTGTTGAACGCTGTAATAGTTTCCAGGTCAAGGTGGTTGGTAGGTTCATCAAGTATCAGGCAGTTGGCATTGGTAAGCATCATGCGTGAAATCATGCAACGCACTTTTTCACCCCCGGATAATACATTGGCTTTTTTCAATGCTTCTTCTCCTGAGAATAGCATCCTGCCGAGGAAGCCGCGTATATGTGTTTCCAGCTTATCAGCAGAATATTCACGTAGCCAATCTACCAGGTTATCGTCATTCTTAAAGAAAGAAGCATTTTCATTAGGCAGATAAGATTTGGTAATGGTGCTTCCCCATAAAAATTCTCCTGAATCGGCTTGTTGCAATCCCATTATAATTTCAAAAAAAGCAGTAATGGCAAGATGCTCCTTAGAAAGAATCGCCACTTTATCTCCTTTATCCAATGTAAACGTAACATCCGAAAACCAGGGGATACCGTCGGGCGATAATTTGGAGAGTCCTTTTACACTTAGTATCTGGTCTCCGCAATCGCGGTCGGCTTTAAAAATAATGCCGGGATATTTTCGGGTGGAGGGTGGTATTTCGTCTGTGGTTAATTTTTCCAATAGTTTTTTACGGCTTGTCGCTTGTCTCGATTTGGACGCATTGGCGCTAAACCGCTCAATAAAAGATTGTAGTTCCTTACGCTTATCTTCCGTCTTTTTGTTTTGGTCGGCACGCTGGCGCAAGGCAAGCTGGCTCGATTCATACCAAAAGGTATAGTTACCTGTGTAGAGTTTAATCTTGTTAAAATCTATATCGGCTATGTGGGTGCAAACAGCATCTAAAAAGTGCCGGTCGTGGGATACTACAATTACTATATTTTGAAAATCAGCAAGGAAGTTTTCAAGCCATGAAATAGTATCCACATCTAGATCATTGGTTGGCTCATCTAGCAGTAAAATATCGGGATTGCCATAAAGAGCTTGCGCCAATAGTACTCGCACCTTTTCTTTTCCGCTCAATTCACCCATTAGTGTGTTATGGAGTTCTTCTTTCACACCTAAATCGCTCAGCAAGTTGGCAGCATCGCTTTCTGCATTCCAGCCTTCCATTTCGGCAAACAACGTTTCCAGTTCGCTTACTTTCACCCCGTCTTTATCATTGAAGTCGGGCTTGGCATAAAGGGCATCTTTCTCTTGTATGATATTCCAAAGTTTTGAATTACCCATTATTACCGTTTGCAAAACCGGGTATGCATCAAAGGCAAAGTGGTTTTGGCTTAAAACGCTCATACGTTCACCGGGAGTAATGCTAACGGTTCCGGTATTGGCATCCACCTCACCTGCAAGTATTTTCAGAAAGGTTGATTTACCCGCGCCATTAGCCCCGATGATGCCATAGCAGTTGCCATGCATGAATTTTAAATTCACTTCATCGAAGAGTAATCTTTTACCATATCGGAGTGACAGGTTGCTGACAGTAATCATAAGGGGTCTGTTTTTTTGGAGGTGCGAAGATAGGGTTTAGTTATGAGTTATAAGTGAACGGCTGGTATAACATAAACCCGTGTTGGATAAAATAGAATTTTCAATTTCTATTTCTTTCATGAAAAATGAGAAACGGCTAAAAACGGCTATACGTTTGCCTTATAAGTAATTGACACATAAGTAATTGCGCGTAATCTATTGCGGGTCAGTGAGTTATGTTGATGGATAATTATAACTAAATGGTAATATATTTACCTCTAACCAACTTCCCCCAAGTGGGGAAGCGTATCATTTACCTATCTATCACCACTTTCCCTTCCCCCACTAATTCACCATCCTCTCTCAAGACCCTGTAAAAATAAAGCCCATCGGGTTTATCGCTCAGGTCAATGAGATTGTTACCCTGAGCAAAGCGAAGGGTCGCAAAATAGATTTGTTCCCCTAATATGTTATAAATTCTAATGGTAGTTTGCGATGCTGAAACCCGTCCGACCGATTCATCCGGGCGGGCAAGTTCGGGATCACCGACGAGCGCTACTATAAACATCCCATCGCATGGATTGGGATATACTTTCACCTTTTCACTTTCCCCTTTTACCTCATTAATTTCCGTCGCTGTTTCAATGGTAGTGCAAAAGCTATCAATACACCCATTGGCATCGGTAACTATGCAACAATAATCTCCGGCGCATTGGTTGGTGATGGTGTCGGTTGTTAATCCATCTGTCCAAATATAATTATAGGGCGGAGAGCCTCCATTTACCAACGCATAAGCAGAGCCATTGCAGGTTCCGGAGGCGCTTATGGAATCTACTAATAAACTAATTGCCGGAGGTTGGGTAATGATAGTGCTGGCAGTCCCCGTGCATCCGTTATTGTCGCTCAAGGTTACAGTATAAGTTCCTATGGAAAGCCCTGTAGCAAGTGCATTGCTTTGGCTTGAAACATCGCTCCACGAATAGGCATAGAAACCTGAGCCGCCCGAAGCACTCGCAAATAAAACAGCATCGGAATCTCCATTGCACTTTACGCCGGAATATTCAGTAATGGTTGAAATAATAGCAGAGGGTTGGGTTATAGTAACAGATGCAGTTAGTAGACAACCGTTACTGTCACTAACAGTAACAGTATATACCCCTGCGCTTAAACCTGCGGCAGTATCTTTCGTTTCTCCATTGGACCATAAATACGTATAAGGGGAGACACCTCCTACAGTATATGAAATAGTTACAAACCCATTGCCTGTATCGGTTGCAGCAACAATAGGTGCGGTATTAATAAAATAGGAACCGCCCCCACCATTAGAACCACCACCTCCATTATACCCCCCACCTCCGCCGCCTACACCATTGATGTTTACTCCATCTCCGGCATATCCACCAACGCCACCGCCTCCAAATCCTCCATATCCCCCATCAAATTCCGGATCCTGTACAAAATGATTTGCCTCGTCGTAACCACCAAAACCAGTATTAGTTGTATCGCCAAATCTCTCACCATCGCTAAGCCACCCACCTCCGCCTCCACAGCCCTCATTGAGACCAAAAGGGTTAATATTTCCACCATGGCCTCCCGCACCACCGGCTCCCGACATAAGACCTGAGTATGAATAATTAGTTACAGTAGCATTGGTGGCGAGATTGGTACCTCCCGGCTCACCTGTAATAATAGTTAAATCCTGGGTGATACATGCACCGCCTCCACCTGCTGCTGCTGCAATAAGTCCTGTGGTTCCGGATGGAGCATAAAGAACAATATTAGAATCATATACCCAACTTGCCCCACCACCGCCACCAGCCCAATCAAGAGTGCCTCCCTTTTGTCCAACTGCAACAGAAAGAATATGTCCCGATATTACAGGACATAATCCGGAAAAGTATGCTCCATATCCTCCAAGGGTATCTCCGCCCTGTGCTCCACCTATATTAATCAATATCGTATTGATACCCGCCGGAATGGTAAAATGCTGAACAGCCGATTCAAAAGAATAATTTTGGACAATAGTCCTCGATGGGGGAACCATAATGGTTGCACTACCATTATTAGCCCCATAGCAACTGATATTTGAAATAATAGTAGCCGAATCGCCCAATGTATTTGGCATAGTAAAAGTATTCGACACCCACCCTGTACAGCCGGTACTGTCAGTTACAGTGATGGTATAATTGCCAGCGCTTAGTCCTATGGCTGTATCTGTATTTTGATGGCTCGGATCACTCCATAGATACGTAAAAGGAGGAAATTCCCCCGTTACCGAGGCATCTATTATCCCGGAATTTGTCACGCTACAATTACTTATATTGCTGATAATTGTAGTAGATACCAATATAGCCGGGGGCTGGGTAAGGATGGCAGAATCAACTACCCAACAACCGTATTTGTCAGTTACCTGAACTCCATATGTCCCCGAACCTACTCCTGTAAGAGTATCAGAAGAACCGGTTCCTCCTATCCCCTGCCAAAAGTAAGTATAAGGAGGGGTGCCTCCACTTGTATTGACACAGGCAGTACCGCTTTCTTCTCCGTTGCAATGCGGATTGGCTATTATAACAGTTGAAATACCCAATGCAGCAAGAGGTTGGGTAATAGTAACAACAGTAGAGCCTGTCAAACCCAAATTATCTGTTACAAATACAGTATAGGTTCCCGCACTTAGCCCGGTAGCGGTGGAGTTAGTTCCTCCCAAAGGAGACCATGAGTAGGTATATGGGTTTGTGCCTTCGTTCGCAAGGGCTATTACACTGCCGTTGTTACCTCCATTACAACTTACATTTGTTGTTATATTAGCAGAAACATTTAAAACCATCCATATTTTCCGTACACGATTATTAGCATCATCTCCTATATACAGGTTTCCGGAAGTATCTACAGCTACACTAATTGCATAATAAAGTTCCGCATCGGTAGCAGGTCCTCCGTCCCCGGAGAAACCATTAACACCATTACCCACAATGGTACTAATGATACCTGAAGTATTAATTTTTCGAATACGATTGCCTTCATTCGCTATATAGACTCCACTATCATTGACAGCTACCCAAGTAACTTCCCAAAGCTCTGCATCCGTCGCTGGTCCCCCGTCACCAGAATAGCCTTCAACGCTGTCACCTGCAAAGGTGTTAATAATACCTGAGGTATTAACTATCCGGACACGGTGGTTATCATACTCTCCAATATAAACATTACCAGAATTATCTACTGCTACACCATCCGGAAGAAAAAACTCCGCAGCAGTCGCAGGTCCTCCATCTCCGGAATACCCCCCATTCCCACTTATCGAGCCTGCACCATATCCATTGCCAGCAAAAGTGCTTATTATGCCGAAAGTGTTCACTTTCCGTACGACTTGATTATGAGTATCTGCTATATAAATATTTCCTAATTTATCTATTGCAAGACCCGTTGGGGAATCAAGCTCCGCTGTGATAGCGGGACCTCCGTCTCCACTATAACCACCATATCCCCCTATAGCATTGAATCCATTGCCAGCAAAAGTGCTTATTATGCCGGAAATATTCACTTCCCGGATTCTATTATTGTAAGTATCTGCAATATAAATATTCCCCGTATCATCTGTTACCATACCAGAAGGACCATAAAGCTCTGCAGCCGTAGCGGGTCCTCCGTCCCCATAATATCCCCAATCTCCATTGCCAGCAAAAGTGCTTATAATACCTGAAGTGTTTGCTTTTCGGACATACATAGCCGCATCAGATATGTAAACATTGCCAATAATATCCACCGCAATTCCATTAACGCCAACTTCCGCAGCAGTAGCGGGTCCTCCATTTCCTGTAAAACCACCTACCCCATTTCCTGCAATAGTGCTGATGATTTGAGCATTGCAATGAATCAAAAATAAAAAGTTTAAACTGAAAACTATAAAAATTATTTGTCTTTTCATCGCATCAAATTGCAATCGAAGATAAGGATTTTTATGTTGGGGGAACTGATAGACCATTTAAAATTACAAAGCCCGGTATGGGCGACCTGTTTGTAGAAACAAAGAAAAATAGGCTTTAGAGCTCCATAGGAGCGACCTGTTTTATCCCATTAAATGCCATTGCAGGTCGCTCCGATGGAGCTATTGTATAGCGGCGTAATATTCTACGCTACAAACAGGCCGCTCCAATGGAGCTAAATGCAATCTGAATTCAGGATGCGAGATACTTATTGCCAAATGGAATTTGAACAGCCTTCAGTTTGAAATGTATTTTATTTTTCCTCTGTGTCTTCTCCGTGAACCTCTGTGTAACAAGAAATTCTTTCACAGAGGAATACAGGAGATTTAAGAAGAGGTACACTGAGTTTTCAAACTGATACACTATTTAGAAACGGCACAAAACGGCATTGTTCATCTTTGCCCCATTCCTTACTTTCCCCAGAAGGGAAAGCCCGTCCGAATGGTTCAGCCGGGCGGACGTATCTGTTATCTAAACTCAAACAATTTCATTCTCTCTTAAAGTCAAAATATCACACACCCGGTTTGATAATATTGTTATCTTTGCAAAATAGATACCAGTCAGAACAAAAAATAATATTATGAAAAAACTATTGACAGGCACCGTATTATTTCTATTTGCAATTACCACGGGATGGTCGCAAACCGCCGCTCACAAATGGTCTTTATTTATTACACCTGACTCTAAAAAACATTCTCTGGATAGTGTAGTGGCTGCATGGAAAAAAGATGGAATTGATTTGCAATTCACAAAACTGGAGTATAACAAAACCGGTAAATTGATTAAAATACAAGGAACCGTAAATTACACTTCTAAGGGTAACCCGGTTAGCGGAAAATTTGAATCTGAGAACCTGGAATCCTATGAAATTAAATTAACTGATAAACCAACTATACATCTTAAAGGCAAGTAAGATTCCAGTAAAGAAAACTGATTGCTCTTCTAACTGGCAGGTACCTACAAAATATTTCTTGACGACCCCACTAAACTAAGCATCTCTTGTTTGGGAGGAGTTTCAAGTCCATGGGCTTTAAGTTGCTCCTGGAAATGTTGAAATGCAGGCAAATTCAGCAGCATCTTATTATCCTCATCGGTATTAAAAAAAGCGGTGTGGGTAAATGATTTACCGTCGGGACCCAAGCAACAATTATAGTTAATACCGGCATGATTCAGCTTTTGTAACTCAGCCATCACATTACGGATGTTCTCCTGATTTTGCTCTACATATTCGGGTTTTGCGGTATAGGTTACTCTTATTATTTTCATGCAATTTTACTATTGATGGGTGAACTATATTGTGTCAATTTTGTTAGACGTCAAAGATACTAAAGTACTTTAAAAGGGAGCTATTCATTCTGGTATAATCCTAATTCGCCCTTTAAAAACCGTAGCTTAACGAATATATTGTAGAAATCCTTTTTTCATCTCTAACTTTGCCTTGGAAGTTCGTCTAAAGTTGTAATTAATAAAACATTTCAAAAAGGGTATTAATCTTCTTAAAGAACATTGAATTAATAAACCAATTCTATTTTTTCAAAATTAAAATGCCATGTTTTTCAAAACAATTTATATATCGCTAATGATGGTACTAATTGGTTCAGGTGCCTGGTGTCAAACACAAACCACGCCTAATACACCCGGTACCCCGCCAACTATCACCACGCCATCTATTTCCCCCACTACGACAACCACGCCATCGTCCCCTTTCACGAATCCAACTCCGGGCTCTGCTACCCCATACACCACGCCGCCTGTAATACAACAGCCCTCCCCTATAACCCCTTCCCTATCTTCGCCTTCCTCTCCGGGTACTTCACAGCCGGTTATCAGCCAGCCTCCCCAGGGGATTGATACCGCTACACACCCAAAATAAAATGAAAAACAAAAAAGGACAGCTATTACGGTTATGCATGATCATTGTCATATCAGGAATAGTATCCTGTGCAGGTTATCAGAACCCCGGGAATAACTCGGGCAAAACGGGAGACGGAACAAAGACAGACAGCCTCAGAAGCCCCAAAAGTGATACGGGGAAAGGGGCAAACCTGAGGAACAAAGCCCTTGAAAGAGCTAAAGATAGTGTTAAAAAGAAAAAAACTTTTTAATGCAACAGCTACCGAAGTTGCTATTCCTTAGTGTCTTTAATTATCATTTTTTCTCATCTGCCAGCCCCAGGTCTTCCAGCATAGGCTGAATATCGGGGTCTTTGCCATAAAAGGCACGGAACAGGGTAGCCAAATCTTCGGTATTGCCGCGTGAGAGAATCATATCGCGGAAACGCTGACCATTTTCTCGGGTAAGCCCCCCATGTTGCATGAACCAGGCAAAGGCATCATCGTCAAGCATTACAGTCCATGAGTATGCATAATATCCCGCAGCATATCCGTTACTCCAGATATGGAGGAAATAGCTGGAACGGTAACGCGATGGCACTTGTGGCAAATCAAGATGGGTCCTGCGTAAAGCTTGCACTTCAAATGTGTCGGGATTCTGTAATGGCATATCGGCAGTAATAGAATGCCATTGCATATCAAGTTCCGAGGCGGCAAAAATTTCCGTTAGTTTATATCCCTGGTTAAAGTTAGCAGCTTTTTTTATTTTATCTACCAGTTCCTGTGGCATAGGCTCGCCTGTTTTATAATGTCTAGCATAGTTTTTAAACACTTGCGGGTCAGATGCCCAATGCTCATTGAACTGGGAAGGAAACTCCACAAAATCTCGCGCTGTAGCTGTGCCCGAAAGGCTGGGATATTGCTGGCTGGCAAACATACCATGCAAGCCATGCCCAAACTCATGGAACATAGTGGTTACATCAGCAAAACTGATTAACGCAGGTTGCCCATCGGCTGGTTTGGTGAAATTGCATATATTGTAAATAACCGGTTTCGTACCTAGTAATTTCGACTGATTAACCATATTGCTCATCCAGGCGCCACCGCTCTTATTATCCCGCTTAAAATAGTCGCAGTAAAACAAGGCAAGGGAAGTGCCATCTTTATCAAATACTTCAAATACCCTGACATCTTTGTTATATACGGGCAGGTCTTTACGCTCTTTAAAAGTAAGGCCATAAAGTTGGTTGGCGGCATAAAACACACCATTTTGCAATACGCTGTTTAATTCAAAATAGGGTTTTTCCTGGCTTTCATCCAAGTCATATTTTGCCTTGCGCACTTGTTCTGAATAGAAGTTCCAATCCCAGGGTTGCACCTGGAACCCGCCTTTTTGCTTGTCAATTAATTGTTGTATCACAGCTGCTTCCTCCTTCGCTTTAGTAGTTGCAGCAGGAATAAATTGCTGAAGAAATTTCTCCACGGTTTCCGGCGTTTTAGCCATTTGGTCCACCAGTGTCAGCGCAGCATAAGTTGGGGTAACCTATCAGCTTGGCTTTCTTTGCGCGAAGCCATGCAATACGTGAAATGTTGGCGCGGGTATCATTGGAATCACCTTTTTCTGCCCTGTTCCAGGATGCTTCAAAAAGTTTCTGGCGGGTAGCCCTGTTGGTGAGGACTTGCAAGTATGGCTGCTGGGTAGTATTTTGCAATGGTATCAACCATTTACCGGGCATGTTAGCGGCTTTGGCAGCATCGGCTGCCGATGCCAGTTCTCCGTCTGTGAGACCTGCCAACTCTGTCTTATCGCTTACCACTAAAGCGCCGGCTTTGGCAGCAGCCAATAATTGATTCGTAAATTTAGCCTCAAGACCGGCATCTTCTGCATTCAGTTTTTTCAGGCTATCCTTATCTTTATCAGAAAGATTGGCTCCCGACAAAGTAAACTTCTGGTAATAATATTCCACCAGCCGTTTTGATTCGGGGTCGAGATTCAGCTGCTCTCGCTGGGTATATATCGCTTGTACACGTTTTAATAAGTTTGTATTCAGAAAAATAGCGTCATTGGCTGCGGCTAAATCGGGGGCTACGTCTTCCGAAACCTTCTCCAATATAGGGTTTGTATTGGCGCCGCTCAACAGACCGAATACTAAATTTACCCGGTTCAGCATCTGCCCGCTTTTTTCCATTGCCACCAATGTATTTTCAAAAGTAGGTGCTTCTGAATTGTTGGCGATGGAATCTGTTTCAGCTAATTGCTGCCTGATACCCTCTTCTATAGCTGGTTTGAAATCACTATCTTTAATAGCATTAAAATCTGCTGCCTGGTATGGCAGGGTACTTGCTTTTAAAAAGGGATTGTTGGGAGAAATGGTGCTTTTGGTTGCTGTCATTTGTTTGCTGTTATTTCCGCAGGAAGATAGTATTGCTATTGCCGGGATAAATAAAATAGGAGTTATTTTCATTATTAATTTTTTAAAAATATCTGTTAAGGAGGCAAAATTAGCAAAAAAGAGTTTCTGTTGCGAGCGTATGTTATGTACCAATGTCTTGTTGATGTAGTAGATGAATTATATCTTAGTAATATATAAAAATCTAATTCATACAATGAGTCAATCCTCAATCACCCCTTCGCTAACCCGATAATATCCTTCACCTCTAATACCTGCTTATCGCACCCTAAGGTAACGGTATGAATCATGGCAACTCCTAAGTCTTTCAGGGTGCAGGCAGAATTTGGAGAGATAAGGCGTAAAATGGGATACATCCAGCCCAGGTATTTGTAAATTTTCAAGGTGTTTTTCAATCCCGGCGTGGGTTTCATTAATCCCGGTCGGAACATATAAGCCTTTTTAAATGGCAGTTTCATCAAGTCATTTTCTGTTTTTCCTTTCACCCTTGCCCACATCATTTTGCCTTTCTCGGTGCTGTCTGTAGATGCACCCGATACATAGCAAAACACCATATCCTTATTTTGGTTCGATAGAACTTGTGCAAGGTGCATGGTAAGGTCATACGTGAGGCGGGTATATTCCGGTTCTTTCATTCCCACCGAAGAAACGCCGAGGCAAAAGAAGCAGGCATTATAACCTGTTAAAGATTCTTTAACAGGCGAAAGGTTAAAAAAGTTACCGTGAATAATTTCTTTCAATTTAGGGTGAGTAACTCCGCAGGGTTTGCGGTTAATAACCAACACCAGTTCCACATTCGGGTGCAAAAGGCATTCGTGTAATACACCTTCACCTACCATTCCGGTAGCTCCTGTAATTATAGCTTTTACTTTCATAAATGAACTCCGTCATTAAAACACAAAAGCAATAAATCCCACTAAATAAATTCGATAAGGTTTTTAGAGCTTTCGTGCCTGGTAGCAATGCTGCTTTGGTTAATATGTTTTTTCGTACTCAAATTTTAAATCTCACCTCCTAAATCTTAAATCACTTGACTTGATCGCTGTCAGCATTGAAACGGAAACCGAGGCGTTTACCCGCCTGGAACTGCATACGGTTGGTTTCTTCTTCCATAGCGGAAACACTTACTTCTTTAATATTATCAAAAGGAGGAACAAAAAGGTTAAAGGACAGCGTATAAATGATAGCCGAATTAATTATCTCTGTTATCGCTCCTTTATCAAGCACCGCATTCCCAAAATCATTATACAAAAATCCAAGCTGCCGCTTGCCCTCTACAAAATAGTGCATTTCGTGGTTTACAAAAATACGGGCTATCAGGTAGCCGAAATCATTGGTGCGGTTATAGGTAAAGGAATCGGAAAGAAAATTGTAAATGCTGATAGTGCCGCAATAAGCATTGCCCTCATTATTTTTCACATACGAGTTTTGCCACACCTGGTGGCTTTGATCAAACTCATAAACGTTGGTCTGCATGTAAAAAACCAGGAGGTCCTCGGCAACTGTCAGATCAGCTTCAAACTCGCTTTTTTCTTTGTATGTTATGGCTATTCTTTTATCTATTGTTACTGCCTTATGTGAAAGGTTTTTTGCTGTTTCCACGAGGGCTTCCTTCATCATTACAAAAGCAGTAGCCATGTTTTTCCGAACATCAAGCTGCAGACTGGTCTTTTCTTTAAACAGCTTTAATATCAATTCCTCCGCGCTGATTTTTTCTGCCATGTTTTTTAGTTTGCAAGTCCGTAAACCTATTCACTAATACGCTTTAGCAAATATAACCCTTTGTTTTGAAGGTTTTCCGGAGTAGATACATTTCCCCTCTTCCATTTCTGCATTCATGGGAATGCAACGGATGGTAGCTTTTGTTTCTTCTTTTATTTTTTCCTCTGTTTCAGGTGTTCCGTCCCAGTGTGCTAAAAGAAAGCCTCCGTTTTTATCCAGTTTTTCTTTAAAGGTGGCATAGTCATCTACTTTCAACATGCTTTCGTTCCGGAAGTTCAATGCTTTTTCATACATGCTTTTTTGGATTTCTTCCAATAAGCTTTTTACATACGCCGTTATACCTTTAATCGGGATAAATTGCTTTTCCCTTTTATCGCGGCGATAAACTTCCACCGTTCCTTTTTCCAAATCTTTAGGTCCAATAGCAAGCCTCACGGGAACCCCTTTTAATTCATATTCGGCAAATTTCCAGCCGGGGCTGTGGTTATCGCCATCCACATACAGCGTCCTGATTCCTTCGGCAACAAATTCTTTTTTTATTTTCTCTACTACTTCATTAATCTTTATATGTTGCTCCTCCTCCCTGTATATAGGAATAATTACCACCTGGTGTGGCGCAAGCATAGGTGGCAGTATCAACCCCTCATCATCGGAATGGGTCATTACAAGGGCCCCAATCAAACGAGTAGTGACCCCCCAGGAGGTAGCCCAAACAAATTCTGATTTACCTTCTTTATTAAGATATTTAACATCAAATGCTTTAGCAAAATTCTGTCCAAGAAAATGAGAAGTACCTGCCTGAAGGGCTTTGCCATCCTGCATTAAAGTTTCAATGCAATAAGTATCCACAGCCCCTGCAAACCTCTCATTGGCTGTCTTCACACCTTTAATTACCGGCATGGACATCCACTTTTCAGCAAACTCTGTATAAATACCAAGGATACGGAGGGTCTCTTCAATAGCTTCTTCGGCTGTGGAGTGAGCTGTGTGTCCCTCTTGCCATAAAAATTCTGTAGTACGCAAAAAAAGCCGGGTGCGCATTTCCCATCTCACTACGTTTGCCCATTGATTCACCAATATAGGCAAATCGCGGTATGATTGTATCCAGCCCTTATAGGTGTTCCATATAATAGTTTCTGATGTAGGACGCACTATAAGTTCTTCTTCTAATTTTGCGGTTTCATCCACCACTATCCCTTCCGGGGAATTCTTGAGCCGGTAGTGGGTTACTACAGCACATTCTTTGGCGAAACCCTCTACGTGTGCTGCCTCTTTTGAAAAGAATGACTTAGGTATAAACAACGGAAAATAGGCATTGGAGTGCCCTGTTTCTTTGAACATATCATCTAATACGCGTTGCATTCGTTCCCATATAGCATAGCCATAAGGTTTAATAATCATACAACCTTTAACTGCCGAATAATCGGCCAGACCAGCTTTTATTACGATGTCGTTATACCATTGGGAGTAATCCTTTTCCCTCGATACAATTACTTTACTCATGATGTTTAAAAAATGTTAAAAAGATTTATCCTTGTATTCTTCACCTAAAATTCATTTAAAATTCATATCTTCGTGCTGTTTAAATAAATCCGGAAAGAAAAATATTTCCGATGAAGGCAAAAGTAAACAATAAACCTTTGAACAATCACAACGTCTAATCTTCAAAATACGAGTAACCAGCTATGAAAAACTTGTTTGTACTATCGGCAGCAGGACTAATTGCAGTAGGCCTTGCTTCATGCAGTTCCCAGCAAAGTGTTGCGAAACATAATGATGACGGTATCTATGCTTCGCATAATAATACCGAAACGGCATCTGCTTCTGCTCCTTCAAATACAAATGTACCTGCAACTTCCAACCAGCCAAATAATCAACCACAGGCGAATGATTACGCCGCGGTTCCTGACTCCGGAAAAAATCAAAACAATTATTATTCCGACGATTATTCCGATTATGATTATTCTTCACAAATAAAAAGGTATGACCAGGACTGGGGCGGAAATTGGGGTTATTATGATGATGTTTATACCAATTCATATTATTACAGCTACGATCCCTATCAATATGGGATGAGTATTTATTTGGGCTCGCCCTGGTGGGGTTATCCTTACTCCTGTTATGCATTTGCCCCTTCCTTTTGTTGGGGTTTAGGCTCGCCCTGGTGGGGCTGTGGTTTCGGATATGGCTGGGGATACCCTTATGGTGGCTATGGTTGGGGGGGCTATGGCTTCGGCAATTACTATTATAACAGTTATGAAACCACTTCAGGTGTTGGTTCTTTCCCCGGTCCAAGAACAGTAAAATCAACTTCCAGTTTTGGAATTTCAAGATCAACCACTGCAGGTGAAGCTAAGACGACAAGTTTTGGTGAAATGTATCAACAATCTATTCATTCCCAGGCAGCTACAAATTCAAAAGGTTTTTTAACTTCTACCTCAAGCATGAAAAACGGAAGTTCAATTGCAGCTTCTAATTCAGTTTTACATGTTGCCCCTGGTTCCTCTTCAACCCGCACTTCAGCGGTATCCAATGTAGCCACCGAAACAAAGGCTCCCTCTTCCTCCACCATGATGAAGAGCGCCGGCAATAATTTCTCTAATGTCAGTAAAGGTTCCAGCATTAGTGCAAATGCGGGAGGAAGAGCAAGTACCGGCTCGAATTATTCAAGAGTTTCCAATACCAATTACCAACGTTCAAATACAGGTACTAACTACCGTAGTTACAGCAATAGTAATTATTCCAGGAATAACGGTTACAATGCTTCTAACAGGTCGTCCAATAGACAAAGCAGTAATTACAGCAATTCCCAACGGGTATATTCTCGTAGCAGCGGCAGCAGTCAAAGAAGCTACAACAGTGCATACAGAGGTGGAGGGTATAGCCATTCCAATTCCAGCTATGGTAGCGGTCATTCCGGTGGCTACAGCGGGGGCGGTCACTCTGGCGGAAGTAGTTTCGGCGGCGGTCATTCCGGTGGCGGTGGCGGCGGCGGCGGACATTCAGGCGGAGGGGGCGGAAGAAGATAATTCCAACAATAAAAGTTAATTCTAACTAATTAAAACCTATTAATAAATGAGAAGGTTCATATACGTGGCTTGCCTTTTTTCGGCAGTCGCTCCTCTGGACATGAATGCACAGGTAGGCGAATCAGATGCGTTGCGGTACTCCCAGGACATTTTAGGGGGTACTGCCAGGTTTGCTGCTATGGGCGGGGCTTTTTGCGCCGTAGGTGGCGATTTAAGCACCCTTTCCTACAACCCTGCCGGCGTTGCTGTTTTTAATAAAAACCAGATTGAAATATCTCCCGGGTTTACGCTGCAAAGTACGAATGCCAGCAACAATGGCGCTTCATCCACAAATGAAGCCAATGCTGCTACATTACAAAGCATAGGGCTTGTTGGCTCACATAAAGTACGGAAAAAAGATAAGGATGATGCGGGAGGATGGAAAAGCTACGATTTTGCATTTGCCTATAACCGGCTAAATAACTTTAATGACAATGTAACCATACAGGGTTATAGCCACACCAGCACCCTTTTAGATGCTATAACGTCTCAAGCGCAGGGAACAAATTACCAAAACCTGGACCAGTTTTTTACAGGACCTGCTTTTCAGGCTGGGCTGCTTGATACAGTTGCAGGAAGTAACGCCTCCCAATACTTTAATATCATTCATCCTTCCCTTGCGAGCGGAAACCAGGATTATATACAACAGACTGAAAACATAGCTACAACAGGCTCTATGGGGGAATTTGATTTCTCTTTTGGGGGGAACTATAATGACAAACTTTATATTGGGGCTACTATCGGAATTGTAAATGCTAACTATAACCTGAGTGATGTTTATACCGAAACAGCAGAATATACTGATGCTACTTATGGTTTCCAAAACTTTTCCTTAACTCAGAATTTGAATACAAGCGGTACAGGTTATAATTTCAAATTAGGTTTCATATACCGTATTATGGATTGGTTAAGAATTGGAGGGGCTATTAATTCTCCTACTTTCTTTAGCATGAGTGATAATTTTTCTACCAGTTGGACGGCACAATACAGTATTTCTCCCTATTCAGGGAACGGGGGACAGGTTACGACAGACCAATATGGTAATATTTTAGGGGCTCAAACTTCCTATAATTATAACTTAACTACTCCCCTAAAAGCAATAGGTGGGGTATCTGCCATTATAAATAAGCAGGGTATAATTAGCGCTGACTACGAATATGTAGATTATTCTACCATCAATATTAGTTCACCTGATTTGGGCGGAGCATATACATCAGCCCTTAATTCAGCCATCGGGCAAGATTTTATACAAGCTAACAATCTTAGGTTTGGTTTTGAATGGGTACTTTATCCCATTAGCTTAAGAGCTGGTTATGCCATTTATGGAAACCCTTATAATTCTTCCACGGTAGGTTTTTCTTCCATGCGTAACACATATTCTGCCGGTATAGGATTGAAAATCAATAATGTGTTTCTTGATTTAGCCTATACCCTGATGCAGTATAATGAAGTATATCAATTGTACACCGAAGCACCTGTTTCAAATTTGAAAACAAATGTTTCCCACGTGATATTTACGCTGGGCTATAACTTTGGTCCATCTAAAAACCGCGTTCCACGCAGGGAACGATTTGGGCAATATCCTCCACCGCCTCCGCCACCACCTCCCGGAGCATATTAAAAGTGGCTGAAATGGCAGCTTAGTTATTCATGCCTATTTTTAGAAAACTTAATAATAGACAGGCGGCCGTGCACAAAGACGATACCGATACCATTATCTATAAAAGTTCCTTCGTCATCCGGTCTCTGGCGAGCAATAGCAGTATTCATAAGGGAGGTGGCTTTTAAGGACATCCAATTTGATGTCCCTAAATTATTGTTTGACCCAATTATTCCACATATTCCGCACATTTTATGCCTTTTTTAGAAGGCGCAAAGATATTCATTTGGGAAAAGGGGTGTTGTATTCAAACTTCGATACTCATTATTCTGGCTTGAAAAACAACTATCGAATGCCAAACATCGAATATCGAATAATGAAGTAACGAAAAACGGCATAAAACGGCATAGAGTTTGCAGTATAGATGACTGGTTATCAGCATAAAACAAGAAAAGCATTGCAGTTCAGGGACTTACAGCGGCTATATTGTATAAGCAAATTAGAGTATAATAGTAGACACTTAATAAATCTAAGGTACCACTTATTAGAAAATAGAACACAGATGACACAGATTAAACAGATTTTCACGGATTTCCCCCAATAGCTTTTGGTACTTTAACTCTCCGCTAAAACAGACGGCAAGTAAAAAATTAAATAGCAATGAAACGGCATAAAACGGCATAGCCTTCGCTGAACGAGGACAGTTTAGAGAATAGTATTTTATTTTCCAACCCTAACTGCATAGGTTTTATAAATTGATATAATAATGATTACAACTCCACCTATTATCAATCCCATTCCTCCTATTAGATAATTTCGTTCAGTAATTGCCCTCTCCCAAGGTGTTGCTTTAGGGTCTATAGATTTTGTCCACAATTTAAGTAGAAAAATACCACAAATGATATACCCTATTGCAACAGGATACTCCCACCATGGAGGCACATAATTTGTATTATTCATATCATTTTACTTGTTTTTTATAAAAAGCAGAGTATAACCAACAAATCACAATAAATTAAAAAACTTGCATTATGCCCCTGAAGACCCCAGTTTGGTTCATTCCCCCCTAAAAACCGGCTTTCTTTTTTCCAAAAATGCTTTTACACCTTCCTGGTTGTCGTAAGTTTTGGCGGCTGCATCCTGCATATCTTCTTCCATTTGCAGTTGCTGTTCAAGGGTATTGGAGAGGGAAGCATTTAACAGGCGCTTGGTATATCCAAGCCCTTTGGTTGGCATATTGGCAAGCAGAGACGCAATGCGTTGCGTCTCTTCAACAAACAATTCGTCGGGAAAAACCTTATAGATTAATCCATATTCCATAGCTTGTTGGGCGGTGAGTTTATCACCCAACATGGTAAGGGCAGTAGCTCGTTGCAGTCCAATTAAGCGAGGCAAAAAGAATGTCCCCCCGCTATCGGGTATCAAGCCTATTTTACTGAATGCCTGTATAAATGTAGCTGATGCTGTTGCCAGCACAATATCACAGGCAAAGGCAATATTAGCCCCGGCTCCGGCAGCCACCCCATTAACGGCACAAACCACAGGCTTCTCTAATTGGCGCAGTTTTAAAATGATGGGATTATATTGTTCCCTTACAATCTGTCTTATCTCAACACCGGGGATAATAGCAGCCGATAAGTCCTGCCCGGCTGAAAAGGCTCTACCCTCCGCTGTTATCAGCACACAACGAATATCTTTATTGGTAGTGCATTCCTCTAATGCTGCCTGCATTTCTTTTGCCATAGGCATAGTAAAACTGTTCAACACATCAGGGCGGTTGAGGGTAATTTTACCTATGTTGTCTTGAATGGAAAATAGAATGTCGCTCATAATTAATTTTACTTATTTCTGCCCCATTCCTTACTTTCCCCCAAGTGGGAAAGCGTGTCTTTAGTGCAGAGTTTTAACATTTACTAAATTTTACAAACATTTAAAATAATCAAACGGCTCTTTACAATCCTTGCAAACATAAAGGGCTTTGCAAGGCGTAGAGCCAAAAAAACTTCTCATTTCTGTATTAATGGAATGGCATTGCGGGCAATGCACCACTTTAGGTTTATTGCTCAGCAGGCTTTTGTCAGGTGTACCTGATTCAGGAGGAGCTATTCCATACTCCTTTAACTTTTTTCTGCCCTCTTCGCTTATCCAATCCGTTGACCAGGCAGGGGAGAGTATGGTTTTTATATTGAAATTATTGACCCCTTTTTCTGTTAGTTTGGTACGTATATCTTCTTCAATAATGTGAGTAGCCGGGCACCCCGTGTAGGTAGGGGTAATGGTTACTAAAGCGCCTTCTGCATTCACTTCCACATTACGCACAATGCCCAGGTCAAGTACGCTTAATACAGGTATTTCGGGGTCTTTCACCTCTTCTAAATAATCCCATATTTGTTGTTTGGTTTTCACTTTTCCCTTTATAAACTTTTCACTTTTAACTCACTTTACCATTTAGCATCGGGGTAAGCACGGGGCAAAAATTGCAGTTCTGCTAAAATAAATCCTAAGTGTTCAGAGTGTTTACCCTTTCTTCCACCCATCATCATAAAGGAATTTTCCGGCATTTTTAAGCTTGCTTCTTCCAGCACTCCTTTAACAGTATCATTCCATTTAGCACGAATATCAGACATATCGGGAATTATCTTTTCGTCCAATAATAATTTATCACCGGTGAGCATTAAAAATAAATCACCCAACAAACATCCATGCGTTATTCAAGGCATCCTGCACTTTATTATGGCTTTCTTCGGTACCATCTCCCAACCTGATTATCCAATCAGATGAATGGCGAAGGTGATACGTAACTTCCTTTATTGCCTTTTCAGCTATGGAGCGAATCCGTTCATCGGAACTGGAAAGCAAGGCATCTTGCAAATGATAACTGAAGGCAGTGTATAAAAACTGCCTTATCATGGTAACCGCAAAGTCACCATTTAGCTTGCTCTACCAGCAAAGAGTTGCGGTAAGCCATCACATCTCTGAAATAAGCGAGATCATCTTCCGTACGTCCTTTGCCTTCCACTTCTCCGGCATACGTAAAATAGAATCTGGCTTGCCCCAATACATCAAGGGCTATATTAGTTAAGGCAATATCCTCTTCTAAAATTGGTCCGTGTCCGCACCATTCAGAAAGGCGGTGTCCAAGTACAAGAGTTGTATCTCCCATCCAAAGGAGGTAATCAAAAAGGGCTTTTTTCAGGTTTTCGTTCATAGTGTGTTGTTCGATATGCAAAGTTACAACATATAGGTTTGTAAAACACAATGGAACGCAGATGACACAGATTTCATAAGGTAATTTAAGATTTCAAACCCCTCTGAATCATAAACAATCCGCGTCATCTGCGTTCCATTGTATTTTTAATCGCATCAGGCGGATTTATATAAGTTTGCCACAGATTCACAGATAAATTTAGTTCCGGGCATAATGATAAAGAAATTATTTTATGTAAGCAATCTTACTTTTCTTTTGCTTTACTTTGTTCTTGCCTGGAATAACCGGTTTGTGAATGATGATTTCTGCTCCATAGCTAACCTGCACCAGTATGGTATTCTGGAAGGAACCAAAGTTATGTACAATGCCTACTGCACCCGTTGGGCGTCAGTGTTATTCGTCCATACCGTTTTAAATTATTTTCCTCAAAGCTATGTTCTCTTTATGTTTGGTTTATTCACCATCGGCGCTATTGTTTTTTCATTTTATTACTTATTCAAAAATATTCTTTCCGTTTTCTTTAACTACCAGCCCGAGAAAGTATGGTTGTTGAACATAACCATTTTTCTGGAAATGCTTTTTTCTATTCTACTTTTGATGTAGGAACCACCTGGTTTTGGCTCAGTGCTGCGCCTACTTATATCTGGAGTATTATATTTTTCACCCTGGGCTGTAGTATTATAATTAGCAGCAAGCGGTTTCCACTGCTAAAGTATTTCATTTTAGCTCTCTCATTTATATATATCGGCGGCTCGGCTGAAACTTTTGCAGCGGTGGTATTATTGCTATTAGCCTCTATAGTATTTTATCTAATTCTATTTAAACTGGACTTATCCGACAGGAAAATATATTTATCACGATTAGTTGTAGCTTTCTTGTTCTGCCTCAGCTCACTCATCATCTTATATGTTGGGCATGGAAATATAGTCAGGCGTAGCCTTTTGGGTGAAACAACCCTATTGAATGGGCTACTTTTGAATATCAAAACGACGCGGTGGATAGGAATACATTGGATTATAGAAGTATTGCCTTCTATTCTCCTCATTACACTCCCGGCTTTATATGGGGGCAAGATTCTATCTCAGAAGAATCAAGTTCCTCCGAAAAATGCAATCTCCATCAGGAAAAAATTATTTATGACAGTATTATTTTATATAATGCTGATATTTATCCTGAATTATCCTATTACTTACCTTTTAGTAGGAATAGGTCCAGCAAGGGCGCTTACATCCGTCTCCTTCCTGACTTGTGTCGTATTTGCTTTTGTATTTTTCTATGTTGGATATAAATCAGGGGTACCGGAAAGTGTGGTAAAAAAAATCGCTGTATTTTCGCTGGTATTATGCTTGCTGTTGAACATCTTTAATATGGTTCAGCAATTTGGTATTACTAATAAATATGCTCTTGCATACGATACAATGATGAAAGAACTATCTGCTAAGAAAAACGATACTATGGTTATTACAGTTTCTCCCCTGCCACCTTCGGGAATGTTGCCACCTATTACCATATCACCGGACTCAACCGCTAATTACAACCGGTTTGTAAAGCAAGCCCTGGGCTTGAAAGCTGATATAATGCTTGCCAAATGAAAAGAGCGAATTATTTATTTCTATTCCTGTTGCTTCCACTGATTTCATTTTCACAAAATGCAATAGTAAAAAACACCTATCTTGTAATTGAAAACCTGCAAAAGAAGGACAGTATAAAATCTATTTCTTATCCTATTGTTTCGTATAAAACTAAAATATTTGCGGATAAGATAAACCGAACTATTAAAGCTATGGTATTTGATGCTAAAAAATACGATACCACACAATCTGCGGGGAAATTGCTGCAAGCAGCTTATAAGAATGACAAGGCTTTAAAAATGTTTTATACTGTAAACAGTAATAAAAATGGATTTCTTTCAATAACTATATACTCTACACCATCTAAGGAGGATAGAAAAGCCCCGGTCTATCTTAATTTTGATTTAAAAACCGGAAATCTTGTCACCATTCGCACTTTTATCAAATCGAGAAATGATAGTATATCATTCTTTCAGGGGGTTATTCCCCGGATTACAGACAGTGTGCGGATTTTTGAGGTTAATATTGATAAAAACAATCCCAAATACAGCGATATTATACAGCAAGTTAATAATAACCTTGCTGATTTCAGGCATCATTACCCCGAAGATTTTATTTTAACTGATAAAGAAGTGATTGTTTATTTTGATTGTATTCTTCCGGCAAGCCTGCTGCCTTATTATCATACTTACCATGCATCTTTTACCTACAAAATCCTTAGAAATATTTTTAAGCCTGAGATTGCCCAGAGGCTGAATGCCTACTGAGAAATGCACCGCCAAATTGCCCCAAACTACTAAAGGGGCTCTGAACAGTGCTATTTAAAGCTCCTTTAGGGGTTTGAGGCAATAAACCCTTAACATCATTTAACACTATTTTTTAATTTACCCTTCACATAGCTTTACTATTTATTACATTTGTTCCCTGCCTGTCTTTCAAAAGGCAAATAATTGATAAAGGATGAGGAATTTTAAACTGCCCGGCTTACCCGATAGGACTGAAAAACCAAGAGAAGGTGGTATAACTATGGTAATGGATAAGGGATTGAGCCTCCGGCAAACCTTAGACCTGGTAAGTGTCTCCGGAGACTATACTGACTTAGTTAAACTGGGTTTCGGAACTTCTCTCCTCACTAAAGACCTGAATAAAAAACTCGGGCTTTACAGGGATGCAGGCATCAAAACCTATTTCGGGGGAACTTTATTTGAGGCTTTCATAGTACGCGATATGTTTGACGATTACCGCCGCCTTTTGAATAAGTATGAAATTGAGTATGTAGAAGTTTCAGATGGTTCAGTTAAAATGAACCATGAAGATAAGTGCAATTATATAAAGGAATTGGCGAAGGACTTCACCGTTCTATCGGAAGTGGGAACTAAGGAAGCCGGGGTAATTATTCATCCTAACCTCTGGATTTCCATGATGAACAAAGAACTGGAATGTGGCGCCTGGAAAGTAATCGCAGAGTCAAGGGAAAGCGGAACAGTTGGTATTTACCGCCCGAACGGTAATGCCCACGTAACCCTGATAAATAAGATATTGAATAAAGTACCTAAGGATAAAATTATTTGGGAAGCACCAAAAAAGTCTCAACAGGCTTGGTTTATTGGGTTGCAGGGAGCCAACGTAAACCTTGGCAACATCGGTCCCGAAGATGTTATTCCTCTTGAAACATTGAGACTGGGGCTTAGGGGTGACACCTTTAAGCAGTTTATGCCGAAACAGAAGAAAAGCTGAAAATTGTAAGATTTATTGAATACTGAATTTACCGGTTCCTACAAGAGTTCCCATAAGTGTGGTAACCCTATACAGGTAAATACCATCAGGTTGAGTAGAAATATTAATATTAAAGCAACCTTCAATATCCGGGAGATTTTCAGTATAAACTTTGTCTCCAAGTTCATTAAATATTTCAACCTTTACTAGTAAGGATTTTGAATAAGGCTTGTATGGACTAAAAGCAAGTTTAAAGATTCCATTGTTTGGGTTTGGGTAAACCTTTAACGTCGATTTATCGGAAATAGAATTGATACCGGTGAAGGAATTACAGCTATCAGGAGCATTGAACTTATTAAATATATTGTAAATGGTTCCTCCATCACCCCCTCCAAATCCATAATATCCCGTGTCAGCAATAGCAAAAGCAGCCCCTTCAATTTTCGTTAGCCCGGGAACACTTGTAAGTTGTGTCCAAATATCTCCTGTAGGATTATACCTCCAAAATGTGGGGTTAAGTACCCCAAAAGTATCAACTCCACTACCCACATAGATATTATTACACATTACAAATCCGCTTGCTCCGGCGTGGGGCGAATTAAAAGTAGGTATATTGCTTTTTTTTGTCCAGGTGTTTACAATTGGATTGTATTCCCACATGTCTCCATAATATCTCTTGGTACTATCCCATCCAAAGCAAACATATCCCATTTTATTAACCGAGAAGCCAGATGCAGCTGATCTTGCAAATCCACCAAAATCAGCTATTCTTGTCCATGTATCAGTTGAGGGGTGATACGCATAAAAGTCCTTGCAAAAGTCCGCCAACTCATCGGCTCCTGTACCCACATATCCAAGGCTGTCAATAGTAAATCCCACAGCATAAGCACGGACACTCCCGGGGAAATTAGCTTTTTGTATCCATGTGTCAGTAATGGCATCGTATTTCCAACATTCGTTTACACAAGGTCCACCATTATAGGTAGCCCCCGTAACTATATAAGCGCTATTTCCAACAACAAAGCAAGCAGGGGCAATTCTTGCACTTCCGGGAAAGATAGCTCTACTTAGCCAAGAGTTTGTCGAAGGATCAAATTGCCAAAAGGAACTTAAATTTTGACCACTTCCATTTTCACCTAATCCTCCGTATCCAAAATTACCTACAGAAAACCCCGGTATGCCCTGTACCATTGCGTCGTTGGCAGAAGGCAGAGCCTCGCAGGCAGACCAAACGCCCTGAGAAAATATTACGATAGGACAGAGAAGAAAAAATAAAGAATATGCTACTATTTTTTTCATAGGTACTATTTACCATACAAAAATACAATAATATATTAATATAAGTAATAATAATTTATTACAGTTTAAAGCCGGCTAAATATTCAGGTAAGTTTTTTTCGCGCCGTATCAATCCTATTAATTACTTCATCTTTCCCAAGTAATTCCACGGTCTCAAACAACACTGGACCAACAGCAGTGCCTGTAATAAGCACCCTGAAAAGCTGCATCATGCCGCCAGGTTGAATACCATTTTCTTCGGCAGTCTTTTTAAAAACCGTTTCTATATTATGAGCAGTAAAATCAGCAGTATTTGAAAATACTTCTTTCAATTTAGCAAAAAACTCAGGGGCTCCGTCTTTCCAGCGTTTTTGAATAACTCCTTCATCATACTTTTCGGGAGCAATAAAAAAGAAACTGCCAATATCCCAAAACTCGATTTACAAAGTGGGCTTTTTCTTTGATGAGGTGGCAGATGCTTTCGAGTATAACCTCTATCCTGATTTCCCCTCAAAGGGGGAAGCGTATCATTTCCTATCCTTCTATCAATATCTGCTTTGAATAAGTATCGCTAAGTCTGCATTACTGGTCTTTCTAAGGTATTGCTGGTTGAACCATTTAGCTTTATCAGGGTCGAATTTAGCACCCGATTTATTTACCTTTTCTAAGTGAAAATGCTTCAATCAATTCTTCTTTAGTAAATATCTCCTGGTTATTGCCGGGATGCCATCCAAGCAATGCTAATAGGTTTACCACCGCATCAGGGAAATATCCTCTTTCCCTGTAGCCGGATGATTGTTCACCGCTTTCAGGGTCTTTCCAGTCAAGCGGGAAGACCGGGAATCCCAGTCGGTCGCCATCGCGTTTGCTAAGTTTACCATTCCCGTCAGGGCGCAATAACAAAGGCAAATGTGCAAATTGAGGCATAACATTTTCCCAGCCCAGATAGCGATAAAGCAGCACATGCAAAGGTGCCGAAGGCAGCCATTCCTCTCCCTCTTATCACATGGCTTATATTCATCAAGATAGTCATCCACCACATTGGCAAGGTGGTAGGTGGGCATTCCATCTGATTTAAATAAGCACTTTATCATCCAGCGAACTGGTATGAACCACTACCCATCCCCGTATTATATCATGAAAACGGACTTCTTCATTGCGGGGTATCTTAATCCGTATTACATAAGGTTCTCCGGCTTCCAGTTTCTTTTTGGTTTCATCTTCCGATAAGGTCAGTGAGTTTTTCATGGAACCCCGTGAAATGGCATTATACTGCGGAGCCGCCACCTTAGCCGCTTCCAGCCGTTTGCGCATAGCCTCCAGTTCTTCGGTAGTATCAAAAGCATAATAGGCATTGCCGCTATCTACAAGCCTTTGGGCAAACTCGTGGTACATCATTTTCCGCTCCGACTGGCGATAAGGGGCATGAGGTCCGCCATTTACAACACCTTCAGTCGGCGCTAATTCCAAGCCAGGCAAGGGATTCAGCTATATATTGCTCGGCACCGGGTACAAAACGGTTTTGGTCGGTATCTTCAATACGTAAAATGAATGTTCCATTATGCTTTTTTGCAAAAAGATAATTATATAAAGCCGTCCTAACCCCACCTATATGCAAGGGTCCGGTTGGGCTTGGTGCAAATCTTACTCTTACTGCTCTGTCCGCCATTTATCAAGGTTTTTGTGTGGCAAAGATAGGGGAATTAGTGGTAAGGATATGAGATAAGTGGTAAGGCCTTAATTTGAATGTCAATTTCATAATTATAGTTATTTCGCCTCCAACACCTATCCCTTAACACTTATCCCATACCCCTTACCACTTCCGTTTAATTTGTAATTTTGCGCTGATATGAAACCCATTCGCCAGAATAAAGTCGCCCGCCTGCTCCAAAAGGAGATGGGTGAGCTTTTTGAAAGAGAATTCAAAGGGTTGCTACCCGGTACATTAATTACTGTTACCGGAGCAGAGGTAAGCCCTGACCTCGGTATTGTAAAGATATATTTTACCGTGTTAGGTAAAATGAAACCGGCTGAATCACTGGAAATACTGATGGATAATAAAACCCAAATCCGTAAGGAGCTTTCAAGCCGCGTAAAACACCAGATGCGCATAGTACCTGATTTGCGTTTTTATATAGATGATTCGTATGATGCGGTGGCAAGGATTGAAGAACTGTTGAAGAAATAAAGAATTATTTTTGCATTGTGGAAATTAAAAGCATAAAAATAGAGGGCTATAAGTCCATTGGGAATATTGAAATTTCCAACCCTAACCCCTTTACCGTTTTTGTGGGACCTAATGCTTCGGGAAAGTCAAATATATTTGAGGCGTTGGAGTTCATTGAATTATGTGATATTATGAATCCCACAGAAGCAATAAAACTTTTTGGGAATAGCAGTGATTTATTTTGCACAACTAAGTCAAATGAGTATAGGAAAATAGGAATAGTTGCTGGTCTTATATCAAATTTCAGCCCTCCACTAAATTACGCTAATATTCATTTACATCTAGATTTGCCGAATGAGTTCCCTTATTTGCCATTTTACGGGATAAGTGATACACTTACTGATATGAACATTCCGGCAAGAGAAAATATTGACTGTAAACATTTTCTCAACTTCACTAGACTCTTTATAAGTCAACCTTCCCGCCTCAAAAAAATTGATGATTCAAGAATATGTACGTACGGATATAAATCATCCAACCTCGAAAAAGTATTAAAACGAATTTTAAAAGACGAAAATGATAAGGGAAGAAATATTTGAGATACTGCAATTTTAATCCCAGGATTTGATAGGGTTGAAATAGTATCATCTGAATTAAGCGGCACTGATACTTTGATTGTTTATGAAGAAGCATTAAAAAAGCCTTTAACTAAGGAGCTTATTTCTGATGGCACTTATAATATTATAGCAATCATTGCCGCTCTTTATCAAAGCGACACTCCCCAGTTTTTATGCATTGAAGAGCCTGAAAACGGAATAAATCCTTTTGTGGTGAAGGAATTGGCTACCATTATGCGAAACAGATGCAAGGAAAAAGGGCATTATATTTGGTTAAATACTCATTCTCAAACGCTGGTTTCTCAATTAACAACAGAGGAAATAATTATTGTTGAGAAAATAGATGGGCTTACCAAAATCAAACAAATTCAGGGAGAAGATTTATTTGGAGTACGGATGGATGAAGCCCTTTATACGAATATGATAGGTGGAGGCAACCCATGGTAAAGTTAGGGTTTATTGTTGAAGGTGCAACAGAAACAATCATTCTTGAAAAGTCTGATTTTTTTGAGTACTTACGCTCTATCAATATTGATTTTATTAATGAAGTGATTGATGCGGGCGGGAGCGGTAATTTATTGCCTCATAATATTACAGAATACACCAACCGACTAAAAAAGAAGGGTGCGACCAAAATATTAATACTTGCAGATTTAGATGATGACGCTTGCATTACAATTACAAAAGACAGAATTAAACCATTAGCCGAACAAATTTTAATAATAAGTGTAAAAAAAATAGAAGCGTGGTTTTTAGCTGACTCCAAAGCTATGGGGAGTTTTTTAAGAGATTCCTCTTATTATTGCGAATTTCCGGAAAGTATAGCTGAACCTTTCACTGAAATTAAGAATAGCCGTTTAGCAAGATCGAACAAGGGAGTTGACGATAAAATAATTTTAGCAAAACTGATGGCGGTAAAAAACAATTTTTCAATCCTAAAAGCCGCTGAACACCCCAATTGTAATAGCGCAAAGTATTTTCTCAATAAAATTCAAGAACTTTATAACCTTTATAACTTTACAAACTTTTACACTTTTAACTACCGTGGAATACGACCCAATCAAAAATAAGTTAGGTGGCTTTTTTAATAAATCTCCTTTTTTACGAAAGGTATTTTATAACCTGCTTGACTTGTTATTACTCCGTACCTGGCATATACACAAACAAGTAAGAATTTGGGAGAAAACGGCTCCGAAAAACGCCAAAATATTAGATGCCGGAATGGGCTTCGGGCAATATTCTTACTGGATTGCTCAAAGACACCGTAACTGGAGTATCTTAGGGGTGGATGTAAAAGATGAACAAATAGCAGACTGCAATCAGTTCTTCAAAAAAGCCGGGCTGACAAATGCTTCCTTTGTATATGCTGACCTTACAGCATTCTCTCATCCTGATACATACGATTTTGCTCTATCGGTAGATGTGATGGAACATATTTTGGAAGATGTTACAGTTTTCAAAAACATATATGCTTCTTTGCACAAGGGCGGGATGCTGCTTATCTCCACGCCATCCGACCAGGGAGGCTCTGATGTGGAAGATGCCAGCGGGGAGTCATTTATCGGGGAACACGTTAGGAACGGATACAACATAAACGAAATACAGGATAAGCTGAAAACAGCAGGGTTCTCCAAAATTGAAGCTACTTATTCCTACGGAAAACCGGGGCATATTTCCTGGGTATTATCTATGAAATACCCCATGAAAATGCTCTCCGCCAGCAAAGCACTGCTCATTATTTTGCCTTTTTATTATTTAATTACTTTTCCCTTTTCATTAATTCTTAATCAATTAGATACAAACGGGACCCACACCACCGGCACAGGACTTATTGTGAAAGCGTGGAAGTGAGTTATGGGTTATGAGTTATAAGTTATATCCCATTGACAGTAGGTGATATGGTGGATTCCATTCGGAAATAACTCATAACTTATAACTCATAACTAAGTATAGCTACTTTTGTAAAATGAATCTCTCCCTCTTTATAGCGCGGCGTTATCTCGTATCAAAAAAGTCGCACAATGCTATTAATATAATTTCAGGTGTAGCATTGGGGGGGATAGCCATTATAACCCTTTCACTTATTATCATATTATCGGCGTTTAATGGCATATCCGATTTGGTTAAAACCCTTTATAATTCGGCCGGAGGGGATATTGAAATTACGGTAGCAAAAGGCAAGACTTTTCTACCAACAGGAGTTCTCTTTGACAGTGTCCGCCACCTGAAAGGAGTACGCTACTTTGACTGAAACAATGCAGGATAAAGCCCTTTTGAAATATGGAGACAGGCAATGTCTCGCCTATATAAAAGGGGTTGGGACTGATTTTGCTCCTATGACCCACTTTGATACCCTTATCAGGGAAGGCAAATATTATTTAAAAGATAATGGAGCTTATTTTGGTGAATTTGGCAGAGGAGTAGCAGACCAGCTTGGGGTTAATTCTTCTGATCAAGGATATAATTCAGTGTCATGTTATGCTCCCAAAAGAGGGCTTGAAAATAGTTCTGTAAATCCGGAAGATGCCATTACACAAATGCACCTTTACCGCTCAGGTATTTTCTCCATTAATGATGATTTTGACAGCCGTTACGTAATTGTCTCTGTTGATTTTGCCAGAGAACTTTTTGATTTTCATGATAAGTCAGTAACCTCTATAGAAATAGGCTTGTCTGATCCTAACTCTGCTGCGAAAATTAAAGAACAGATAAAATCTATTCTCGGAAATAACTTTGTAGTAAAAGACCGGTTTGAGCAAAATGAATTACTCTTTAAAACCCTTAAATCGGAGAAACTGTGGACTTTTATTATACTGGCATTTATACTCGTTATAGCAACCTTCAATATTGTAGGGTCGCTTTCCATGCTCATTATTGATAAGCAAAAAGATATTGCCATACTCCAGGATATGGGCGCTGAAATTAAAACCATACAAAGAATATTTATGTATGAAGGAATACTTATTACAGTAATCGGTGCAACTATTGGCTTGGTCTTAGGCACCCTGATTTGTATAATACAAATAAAATATAAAATAGTGCCTATGTCCGAAGGCTTTGTAGTGGATGCATATCCAGTATCCTTATTACTTTCTGACTATATCAGCATTTTAGCTTGCGTACTTATAATAGGCTTCTTAGCTTCCTGGTACCCTGTTAGGGCATTCACAGCAAAAAAGATTACCATTTGAAGGAATTGTTAGCCGTAAAGCGTAAAATATCTTCCTAAATCCTGTTCGGCATCCTTATCCAGAGCATGTTGTATGGCAACCGCAAAATAAATATAGGGTTTTAAATTATGCTGCTCCAGCCATAGTTCAGCATCTTCATCGTCATTTAACATATTGGCTACGGCAGCCAATTCATATTGCTTTTCACTTAATAGTAGCTGTAAGGCGGTCTTATTACCATCTACTGCATCGGCAAAAATAGCAAGGGTTTTATCATGCTTTAAAAGCCAGTTCATAGCCTCCCCGCTACCTACTAAAGCTGAACCCAATGCAGCATATTCGGGTGAGTCTTTCATCAGAAATGAAAAAATCTTTTTGTCACCCTTCAAAGCCTTTGTCAGAAGCTGTATTTTCTCCAGAGAATAAACCATTTGCTAAATTTGCCTTGCAAATTTATATATTAGGCACTATGAAATTATCAGCATTGCTTTTTTTTAGCCTTATCACCTTTTCCACTTTTGCGCAGGTTAATCCTTATGCCCCGCCTCCCCCACCCCCACCAACCGGAATGAATGTGCGTGATGCTTGGGGAGAGCGTTATTTTCATTTTGGGTTGAATGTTACCCCCGGAATATATTGGGTAAGCCCTACTACCAATAACAATACTTCAAATGGAGCTTCTGCGGGCTTTGGATATGGCGTAAACCTGGAATTTTATTTTACCCGAAATTATGGATTTCTGTTCGGTTTTGAGATTGCCGATATGGGCGCCAAATACATTAATTCAAACTCCAGCAATACCCTTGATACCACTGTTACTCATAATGAATCATTGCAGTATCTTGAAATACCTTTGATGCTGAAAATGAAAACCAACCCGTTTGGGAAAATCCGCTACTATGGTGTAGTAGGACTTCAGGCAGGTTTTCTCTTAAAAGCTACCGACGATTTCACGTCAACTGCCATACGAAACCCTAATAGCATATATGTTGGCGGTCCACTTGAATTTAATTATTCCGGTAATAATGCTGACATTTATAGTAAGACTGATTTTTTCCGGCTTTCATTAGTCTTTGGAATTGGAGCAGAATATACCCTTGCCGGGAGCACCGCCCTGCAAGCCTGTATAACTTATAATAATTGCTTTACCAACATGAATAGTTCCAGTAGCAATGCAGTGAATGTAAAAGGTATTGAACTAATGTTCGGGTTGCTTTTTTAGAAATGAAAATAGCCCTAATACAACTTAATTACCATGTTGGCAATATCGAATCGAATGTTGCTAAAATAATTACTGGCATAAAAGAAGCAAAAGTAAAGGGTGCAGACCTTGCTATTTTTGCTGAGTTAGCCATTTGTGGCTATCCTCCCAAAGACTTGCTACTACAAAATGGTTTCGTGCAACGCTGCGAAGATGCCGCCGCCTTAATAGCTCATGAATGCACAGGAATAGCAGCTATAATAGGCGGACCTTCATACAATCACGCAAAAAAAGGGAGGCGGGTTTTCAATGCAGCCTATTTTATGGCTGATGGCAAGGTGAAAACTCAAATCCATAAATCGCTTTTGCCTTTTTATGATGTATTTGATGAATACCGATATTTTGAACCGTCAAAAGAGAATAAACTTATAACATATAAAGGAGTTAAACTGGCTGTAACCATTTGCGAGGATATATGGAACCAATATCCTGATAAGTCAGGGCATTACCTACATAAGCGGTTTCCTTTAAAAGAAATGAAGGCTGGAAAGGCAGATTGCATAATTAATATTTCTGCTTCGCCTTTTTCTTACACACATTGGGAAGAACGCAGAAAAGTGGCTTGTGCCGTTGCCAACTACTATAAGACACCCTTATTTTATACCAATAATATTGGAACTAATACAGACCTTACTTTTGATGGGCATTCCTTTGTGGTAGATAAAAAAGGGAACGTAATTACCGAGTTGGCAGGATTCAAAGAGGATATGCAGATTTTTGAATTGAATAAAAAGAAAGTGTTAACCATCCCAATAGAGAATAAAACGGCTCCTTTAAAGATTGCAAAAAAGAAAAAGAACTTGGTTTGGTATTGTTCTGATGATGATGACGACAAACGAATTACAGATTCAGTATATCAGGCATTAGTTCTCGGAATCCATGATTATTTTTATAAAACAGGGGTAAATAAAGCGGTTATTGGCGTTAGCGGTGGTATTGATTCGGCTCTGGTATTGGCATTAGCTATAAAAGCTCTTGGTAAAGAAAATGTATTGAGTTTGGTGCTTCCATCGGTTATCACTTCTGAAGAAACAATGAAAGATGCCATGCAGTTATTGAAAAATACAGGCAGCGAGTATCAACTTATATCTATTGAACTGGGAGTCAACGCCATAAATGAATCGTTGGCAGATATTTTCAAGGGCTTGAAACCTGATATTACAGAAGAAAACATACAAGCCCGTATTCGCGGATTACTGATTATGGCAATTTCCAATAAAAAAGGTGCGCTGATGCTCAACACTTCCAATAAAAGTGAACTGTCAACCGGCTATGGAACCTTGTATGGGGATATGGGAGGAGCCTTGTCTGTCTTGGGAGATGTATATAAAACCCAGGTGTACAGGCTGGCAGATTATGTGAATGAGCTTTCATCTGGGCTTATACCTGAAAACATCCTCAAAAAAGCACCAACAGCAGAACTCAAACCGAATCAGAAAGATACAGATACACTCCCTGAATTTGAAATATTAGATAAAATCCTTTGCCGTTATATTGAAATGCACCAATCACCAGATGAGATAAAGGTAAAAGGAGCAGACCAATCCCTAATTAAAAAGGTTGTCGGTATGGTAAACAAAAACGAATTTAAAAGGCAGCAGTTTGCACCTATCCTGCGTATCTCTCCTAAATCTTTTGGTGTCGGCAGAAGGATGCCTATTGTGGCAAAGTTTTAGCTCCAAATATTTGTAAAGCAATACCTATTTCTCCTTGCAGCTAATTCAGGGGTTAATTAAAAAATGTATGCTAAAAAGTGTTAGCAGCATTTTATAGTATGCCTTACACCCTGCTCCCCGAACTGGACTTGAACCAGTGACCCTCTGATTAACAGTCAGATGCTCTAACCAACTGAGCTATCGGGGAGTGACTGCTTTTTTTAAAGCGGCTGCAAAATTAATATATCCTGCTTAATTAGCAACAGGGATGGAAAAATCGAAGCTATTTATTTATTAACTCCATTATTTTCAGGACGATTAGTATGCCTATCCCTGACTTTTTCTTTAGTTTTGCATAAACCACACCGATTTATCTAACCTTCAAAGTTATCCTGATATGAAAAACTCTACTTTTCCAAACACATTATCAAAAACTATTGCCCTCTCCACTGTTGCCATTTTTCACTTTTTATTTTTGCCGGCTCAAAGTATAATTACTGTTGCTGGAAATGGAACACCTGCATATTATGGAGACGGTGGGCAGGCTACGGCTGCTGAAATACAGAACCCTGCCGGGGTTTATGTAGATGGTGCGGGGAACTTATATTTTGCCGACCAAGGTAATAATTGCATTAGAAAAGTAAATAGTTCAGGAATAATTTCAACTGTAGGAGGTAATAATAATGGAGGATTTAGTGGGGATGGGGGACAAGCTACAGCTGCCGAAATAAGTTCACCCCAGGGTATATTTGCAGACAGGTTTGGAAATATCTTTTTCACCGATTTCTTTAATAACAGGGTTAGGGAAATCAATACTTCGGGCGTTATTAATACCCTTGCCGGACTCGGCGTAAATTCTTACAGTGGTGATGGTGGACCTGCCTCTGTAGCTGAACTAAATGCTCCTTCAGGAGTAGTTACCGACACCCTGGGCAACGTGTATATTGCCGACGAAGCCAACAACCGCATACGAATGATAAATACTTCGGGTATAATCAACACTTTTGCCGGTAATGGAACTGGGGCATATAGTGGTGATGGAGGTCAGGCTACAGATGCAGAGATAGATAACATAACAGGAGTTGCAATTGATGCCAATCAAAACATTTATATAGCAGATTTAGGGAATGATGTCATACGGAAAGTAAACACTTCGGGTGTTATTTCTACAGTGGCAGGTATTGCCGGAATATTTGGATTTAGCGGGGATGGTGGGCAGGCGACTGCTGCAGAGTTATCGTCTGAAGTTACCGGAGTTTGTGTAGATGGATTAGGGGACATCTATATTGGAGACTATTATCGTGTCCGTATGATAAATACTTCTGGAATTATTAATACGGTCGCCGGAAACGGAGTAGCAAATTATAGTGGAGATGGAGGACCGGCTACCGCGGCAGAGCTTGATTATGCTTTCTCAGTAACAGCAGATATTAATGGGGATTTTTGGTTTGGAGATGTTTTTAATAACCGGGTAAGAAAGGTTACCTCAGTTTTAACAGGCGTTGCAAGCATCTCACCCACTAATATCGGTGTTAATCTTTATCCTAATCCTAATAATGGAAGGTTTACAATAGAGTGGTCAGTGGTCAGTGGTCAGTCATCAGTTGAAGTGTTTAATGTGCTTGGAAAGGAAGTTTTAAGAACAACACTTAATCCATCCACCACTCAGCTGGACATGAACAAGCAGGCAACAGGAATATATTTATACAAGATTATTTCCGAAACAGGAGATGTAATTTGGATTGGCAAGTTTGTGATAGAGTAGATGCTGAGAATGGAGGGTGTAAAATTTGCAAAACTAAATTTTACATTTTCAACTGCTCTATCGCTTCTGCAAAAGATTCCCATTGAAATCTCTTTTTCTCTTCTTTCATATTCGCGGTAAATTGCGTTTCGCGGGAATTTTCATAAAAATCGTTGATGGCATTGGCTATAGCAGGTGCATCTGGTTGCACTACGTACCCTACTTTTCCATCAGGTACAATTTCTGAGAGACCACCCACATCTGTTACCAGCATAGGTTTTTCAAAATGATACGCAATTTGAGTGACCCCACTTTGGGTCGCACTACGATATGGTTGAACAATCATGTCTGCGGCACAGAAATAATACTTAACTATATCAGAGGGAATATAGTCTGTTCGCAAAACCACCTTTTCCCCTATTCCGTATTCTTTTATTTTATCATTGTAAAAACTTGCATCTTCATAATACTCTCCGGCTACAATAAGTTTTACATTTCTGTTTTTAATCCGTTCGTCCTTCATTGCTTCCAATAGCAAATCCAAGCCTTTGTATCGTCTTATAAATCCGAAGAAAAGCATATATGAATCACCGGAATTTAAGCCCAATTTTGCTTTTGCTTCCTGCTTATTTATTTTTTCTCCAAAATCAAAAATAGGATGCGGATGCAACGCATATTTAGCCTGGGGATTAAAGGTAAGTAAATCATCAGCCACACTTTGGCTCATAACCATAAATGCGTTATTGCGGTTTACAAAGTATTGTGTCAATACTTTATCATAAAACTTTTTTTCGTGAGGAATCACATTATCTAAGATACTGATATTAAATACTCCTTTCTTTTTGAGTATTCCCGCAACCGTACCAAGCGAAGGAGCAAGAAAAGGGAGCCAGTATTTGGTAATCATTATGTCAGGCTTAAATTGCAGGATAGCTTTTGCGGTTTTAGCATACGTTAAAGGATTAACGGTATCTAATACCCTTACTGCTCCAACATCTCCATCTTTATCGCCTTCTTCAGCATACTGGGTTTTACCGGGGAATAACAATTCGGGATATTGCCTTGTGAAAGTAAAGGCTTTCATTTCGTGCCTTTTTCCTAACGCATTATAAAGCGCAGCATTGAATTGAGCTATCCCCCCCCTAAATGGGTAAAATGTAGATAAATAGGCAATCTTCATTAACTGTTGCTACTAACTGATGACTGATAATTGACAACCGACAACTTCTTAATAGCATTATAAACGGAATCAATCGGCAAATCAAGCATACAATGGCGTTCGCGGGTGCAGGTGTTTCCATAATAACAGTCACACCCTGAGGTTGGCTCTACGATAATGCCTCTGCCATACATTTCAAATTCGCACTTATTGAATATATTATTGAATAGTACAAGGGGGCGTTTCAGCCCAATGGCAATGTGCATCATCATACTTACGGCAGATACCACAACATCGCAATTGGCAGTAATAGCAATAAATTCCTCCAAAGAATATGTTCCGGGATAATATGCCCCCGTTATTTTAGCGAAAGATTTGTTCTTTTCATCTTCATCCAAGTCCTCCCAATAATACAGGGTAATAACCATCCTGCTCCAATGCAAAAATAAGTTTTTCCCAATTTTCATCAGCCCATAAGCGAGTAAGCCAACGTTTACCACAGCCCGTATTAAGGCCTATTATTTTTTTGCCTCCAGATTTTTCTTTAAGCAAGTTCCATTTATGTACTAAGGCACTATTTACATTTAACACAGGTTCTTCTTTTTGAAAATTTAATTCGCAAATATCAAATATCTCTTGTGGGTAGCTTTTAGTATTGGCTTTTGATTCATCGTCAAAAAAACCAGTGACTAATTTCCGGTCTGCAGCTGAATTGCAACCTGCAATATGCCCATCCACCCATGTAAAGCCATATTTAATTTTTGAATTGACTTGTGAAAGAAGAGTGCATGCTTCTGTATCCTTATCAAGGTTTATAGCAATATCAAATTGCTTATCTAATATAGGCGATATAGTTTTATATTCAAATTTCGCAATGAGGTCAATACTTCCGTCATGGGGAAGTATTTCGGGAGAGTGCGTAATCCAGGTAATATGAGCATTGGGATAAAGCTTGCGGTAACTCACCAATAAAGCCGTTGAACGTATTACATCGCCCAAAGCCCCTAATTTGATAATGAGTATTTGGTGTGAAATGGCAATATATTCATCACAGGTGCATTTTTTACCCCTTAGTTTATTAGGCTTACAAGGTATATCTGTCCTGAAATACCTGCAATCAAATTTCACCGCTTTAATATCCATAGCCTAATTTACTGTCTTTGCAATTTGGTAAACAGTTTTGTCATTATTTCCCTGTGAAATAAGTTCACCTAAAAAACCTGCCAGGAAAAACTGTGTTCCGAGTATCATGGCAAGGATTCCGAAATAAAATATGGGGCGGTCAGTCATTTTAAATATACTGAGGAAAAATTTATCATACGCCAGCTTCAGGGCTATTACAAAACCAATGAGAAATAAAACAGTACCAATAATACCAAACAGGTGCATGGGTCTCTTGCTGAATTTACTGATAAAAGCAATGGAAATCAAGTCGAGAAAGCCATTAATAAAGCGACTTAACCCGAATTTGCTCGTGCCATACTTGCGGCTACGGTGTTCAACTACCTTCTCCCCTATTTTAGTAAAGCCTGAATATTTGGCAATTACCGGTATATATCGGTGCATCTCCCCATGCACTTGAATGTTTTTTACAACTATGTTCTTATAGGCTTTTAGTCCGCAATTAAAATCGTGCAAATAAATGCCGGACATTTTACGGGTAGCCCAATTAAACAATTTTGTAGGAATAGTTTTAGAGAGCGGGTCATGGCGCTTCTTTTTCCAGCCCGAAATCAGGTCAAACTCATCCTTCATTATTAAATTATAGAGAGCCGGAATTTCATCTGGCGAATCCTGCAAATCGGCATCCATTGTAATTACTACATCTCCCTGCGCACGTTGAAATGCAACATTTAAAGCGGCTGATTTACCATAGTTTCTGCGTAACCTTATTCCTTTTATTGAACTGTTTCTTAAGCCTATGGCTTCTATCACTTTCCAGGAACTATCGGTACTGCCATCATCGGTAAGCAATACTTCATACGAAAACTTATTTTCCTTCATCACCTTGTCAATCCACTGACAAAGTTCGGGAAGCGATTCTTCTTCGTTAAATAAAGGGACAACTACGGATATATCCATCAAATGAAAAGTGAAGGGCTAAATGAGAAAGGTTTGAATTACAGCGTACAAATTTAGCTATTTGTTGTGGTTTCGTTACCCGGCACTACAATATCATCATCAAAAATGGGTTTCTTCTTAGTAGATATGCCTGCGGTTATTAAGCTGAAAATAGCTCCGGTTATAATGGTTCCAACTACTGCAAATGATAATAAAACGGCAGGGGTAGTAAACATCCTGGTGTATTTCATCCTCATCTCTATTTGATCGGCAGAAACCCCATTATTTATCATATCAGTTTGTGCTTTATCCCTTATTTTATCAACAAGGTCCGGATGTATTTGTAAGTCAACAAAAAAAGCGACGGAAACTATCACTGTAATTATCAAAGTCATTAAGATACCAGCCTTGTAGCCTTCTCCAAAGGTAAGAAACCCTCCATTTGCTTTATTACGATATTGGATAGTACCTATAAACAGACCGAGAAAGATTATCAGGTAGTTAAAATTTCGCAGAGCCGAATCTTCTTGGCCGGTAGCATATAGTATCCGGTAGAAAATTACCGAAACAATACCAGTAATAGCTGCCCAAATTAAGATAACTGTTGATTTTTTCATGGTAATGAAATTAGATTTATATTTACAAAAGTATTTTTTTTCAGAACATCAATCAAAAATTATGGATAAACAACTCGTTACCACAGGCTTTGACTTCCAGGGATACCGTATTACCAAGTATCTTGGTGTGACAAGGGGGCTTATAGTGCGCTCCCGCAGCATAGTAGGCAATATTGGGGCAGGGTTTCAGGCTTTAGTAGGTGGAAATATCACCATCTATACGGCTATGTGTGAAAAAGCAAGGTTAGATGCTTATGACCTTATGATGGAAAATGCTGGAAAAATGGGTGCCAATGCAGTTATAGGGATGCGCTACGATACTAACGAAGTGGCTGGAGCTATTAACGAGGTGTTGGCTTATGGCACGGCAGTTGTAATAGAGAAAATATAAGAAGTTAAGAGCGATGAGCTAAGAGTGAAAATACTCCCCAAAAAACCTTAACTCTTATCTGTATCTTCTGCATTCTCTCTTTCGACAAAATACATATCTATTTCCCCTTTATTCTTGGCATGAACTTTGCCACGGTGAACGCATTTGAATTTATCTTTCACCAATAAATAAGTACTCCCGGAAATATTAATCTTCCCTGCTTCACTGTGTTGCTCCATGCGGGCAGCAGTATTAACCGTATCTCCCCAAATATCATACGCAAACTTTTTTATTCCAACAATTCCTGCAATTACTGAACCCGTATGAACACCAATTCTAACATCAAAAACTATCTTTCCTTCTCGTTGTCTTATAGATTTCTGCTGTTCAATAAACTCCCTGATTTCAATTGTGGCTTTAACAACATCCACCGGATTCGTTTCATTCGGAATTGGTAAGCCTCCGGCAGCCATATACCCATCACCAATAGTTTTTATTTTTTCAATGCCGTGCCTGGCAATTATCGTATCAATTTCACTGTAGTAATGGTGGATGCTATTCACCAATTCTTCTGCATTCAGGTTTTCTATTGTTTTAGTGAAATTTACAAAGTCTGTAAACATTACCGTAACTGTTTCATAGTTTTTGGCTTTTGTTTTCCCTGTTAATTTGAGTTCTTCCGCAGTTTCAGAAGGTAAAATATTCAACAACAGTTCATCACTGCGCTTTTTTTCCCGGGTTATTCTTTGTCTTTGAAGGAAAAATACCAATGCAAACAAAAGGGCAAATACAAGTCCAACACTCAATGCATCTCTGAAAAGTTTTTGCTTCTGTTCTTTCTTATCTTCAGCAGTTTGCATCAGTGTCTCCCTTTTTTCCTGCACGGCCTTAATCGAATCTTCTTTTCTCGAAAACTCATAAGTCATTTGCTCGCTTATAATCTTCTTCGTATTCTGCTCATTTTTTAAGCTATCCCTATACGCTATGTACATCCTATACTCTAAATAAGCAGCCTTATAATTCCCTGTCAAGCTATCTACTTTGGCAAGGTTACTATATTCTATTTTTATTATATCCTTCGAGCCTATGCCCTTTGCTATCTTAAGGCCTTTATTTAGCCATTCTTTTGCTTCAGTATATTTCTTTTGTTTAGTTAAATTATCACCTATGTTTACATACGAACCTGCTACCCCTTCCTTATCCCCTACCTGTTCGGCAATTTTCATCGCCTGCAAAAAACTTTTCATAGCTTCATCAAAATTGTTCATGGCTTCATAAACCACTCCTACATTTGCATACGCATATCCCAAATTTTCTTTATCGTCCGATTGCTGAGCTAATTTTAAATATTGCAGCATGAACTCTAATGCTTGCGGATATTCATGTTGTTGCCAATAAAATCCACCCATTTCACTATAGGCATCACTTATTCCCTGGTTATCTTTCAACTCCCTATATAAGGACAAGCCTTGCTTATAGTACTTTAATGCTTCTTCTGCGTTGTTTTGAAAATAGTATATGCTGCCGATATTCAAAGAAGCCTGTGCAATGCCACCTTTAGAACCTATATCTTCATCTATTTTTAAAGCCTGGAGGTATTCCTTAAGGGCGTCAGGGTAATTCCCCTGTTCTTCATACACAACCCCGATATTCCGGTAAATTTGATCCATACCTTTTTTATTCCCTAACTCCTCATAAATCTTCAATGCTTCCCGGTAATTAGTCAGCGCATCCAGGTAATTGCCCTTATTTCGACCAATTTTACCTATATTTAAATACGCAATTGCCTCCCCTTTTCCGTAATTTATTTTCTCCGATATCTGAATAGCAAGCCGGCTTAAAGAGTCTGCTTTTAAATAATTACCTGCAAGAATAATTTCCCGGCTTAGCTCGTTAAGCGTCTTTACTTTATTGCTATCCTCTTTTGCTGTTTTTAACACATTTGCCAAGGAATCCACTTGGTGTTGTTGAGAATAACTCAATCGAGCTATTGAGAGAAAAAAAAGAATGGGGAAAACTAAACGAATTATTCTCATGGCGCAGTAAAGATAACTATTTATACACTATCCCTCCACAAAGTACATATCTATCTCCCCCTTATTTTTGGCATGTATTTTGCCTCTATAGGTGCAGGTAAATTTGTCTTTTACCATATCAAAAGTAGTACCGGAAATATTTACTTTTCCTACTTCACCGCTCGATTCCATACGCGAAGCAATATTTACGGTATCGCCCCAAATATCATAGGCAAACTTTTTAATACCTACTATTCCTGCCACCACATATCCCGTGTGCAAGCCTATTCGTATATCAAAAAACTGGCTCTCGTGTTTCCCTCTTTTTTGTTTTTCGGCTTCCATAAAATCTCTTATACTTAAAGCAGCTTTAACTGTATCAAAAGGGTTAGTTCTATTTTTAACCGGAAGCCCTCCGGCAGCCATATACCCATCACCTATGGTTTTAATTTTCTCTATCCCATGCATTGAAAGTATCCTATCAAACTCACTATAGCAATAATGAATTTGATTCACCAATTCCTGGGCACTCATAGCTTCACTTGCCTTGGTAAAGTTTTTAAAATCGGTAAACATCACCGTCACCATTTCATAATCTTTTGCCTGGGTACTTCCTTTCTCCTTTAGTTCCTCGGCTGTTTCAGCAGGAAGAATATTTAACAAAAGGTCATCGCTCCGCTTTTTTTCTGCTTGTAATTTCTGGTTCCTTACTTGCAGTAAACTTTCCTGCCTTGCATTTTCCGATTTAAAATAGAAAACAATGAAAAAGAGCACAACAAAAAGAATTACATAATTGGCAACTACTTCAGATTGCTGGCCACCCCAACTATAGGCTGGAGGTATAATAGTGGTAAGGTATTTAACAACTTCAAAGCTTAAAAAATTTAACGTAAAATAAATAACTACAGTTCGTGTTTCACGAAAAAACAACATGGATGCAACACTGCTCGGAACAAAAATAACTTCAATTCCATCAAGCCCTCCGGCTATGATAGTTGAATAGGAATACAAAATAATATTTGATATATTAAAAAAATGGCAGGCAAAACCATAATGCTTTTTATTATTCAATAACAGGGGAATACCGGCAAATAAAGTCCCTGCACATGATACCGAAAATTCAAAAAATAAATACCGGCTGCCCCCCTGGGCAATAATCATCGCAAGGAAGGTTACTACATAGATGAAATAAATGAAGGTTGCAACGAAACAAATTCCATTAAGAAGCCTTACTCTTTTTCGGTCAAAAAGAACTGTGGAGTCAGTTATTCCGATATTAATTATCCGGTCCCAATACTTCTTTAGCGCGGATAGAATCCGGTTGACAATTCCGGGAGAGGCTATTACATTTTCTGCCATATCTATGCGAAGATAATTTTAAATCCCTAATTGTGTTTTCCAGTAAGTGGTTAAAAAAATATTATTCGGGTCGTACTTATTGCGGAGTGCCATAAAATCATTCCATTTTGGAAATTGGCTTTGTATATAGGCTGAACCCGTATTACCGGAAGGCAATGGCAGGCTTTTCCCCCAATTAGGCCGGAAGTCAATATTATTTTGCTTGAATAAATTCCAGAATTGGGTAAAAAAATCTTGAGGCATGATAGTTGCCCCCGAATTAAAAAACATAATATTAAATCTCATTGAGTCTTGCCCAAATCCCGGGCTTAACCAAAATGAACTACTCTTGGCAGCCAATATTTCAAAAGCATAAAACCCGGTTGCAGAATATCCGGTATTAGTAAAATATGTGCTAAGTGTATCTATTACTTGCTGGGTTTTCCCAATAGGGAACCACAGTTCAGCATACGAAAGGTCAAAAAGATTATTACTGTATTCAAAAGAATCCATAGGCAAACTCCCCAGCCAGTTGTCCCAAAACTGCTGTGGTGGCTTTGCATCTGTATTAAGAGGGAAAAACATATCTACCATAAACGGATAGAGATAAGGAGAAAATGTATTAATGGCAGCTATTGCGGCGTTATCTTCCACGGTGTTTTCGGCAGCGCTATGCCCCAGGACATCCTGAATCCAGTTGGGCCAATTATTAATTAGGGTAAAGCCTGTTGCGGCCATTATTTCAGCAGGGCGCCTTGTTCCTAAAATTTTATGAAACAAAGGATCGTATGGTTTTGGAATAAAATTAGGCGGTATCCCAGTTTGATTATTGTAATCAGACGACTGCATGGTTTTTGCTTTCCAGGCTATAACACGCTTCAGGGTTTTAATAGGCCACCACAGTGTGCGGCTGAATTCAGCTGTAGAAATATACTCCTGTAAGGATGGAGTTGTAGCATTACCGGGTCCATAAAAATCAAATTCGCAATTGGTATCAACCGTCACTTTTTCCTGCCCTATAATATCAAATGACACTATGCACTTGAGAGTTACCGATGTAATAATACCAAATAAACCCATTGATAAACCTGCTGCATAAAATGGGTCATCAGTATTACCGGACCTATTAAATACCTGTTTTGTGCCTGTACCATCAATAAGTGTAATTGATACTATATTTTCATCAAAGGAATGCATCATGGAGCCTGCGGCAGATCCGGTGGAAATAAATCCGGCTACGGTTTGGTGTATCGCATTGGTGACATTTGGTATTGACCAGCTTTTTTTATTTAACTGATAAAAAAGGTTATTTGAATTGTCTTCAGCAGAAGTGGCTGAAGGGTCGTAAGGGTCAAACCCAAGGTTGCAACCAGCACCAACGGTTAGCTGCATCATAGAATCATTGTATGAAACAGACCGCAGTTGGTCAAGTTCCATATTTATATTCACCCCTGCACTTCCAGCAGGATTATAGTTATCGGTATATACCGCAGCAGAAAATGATTGAGCTGCTCCGCGTACCCGAACCTGCAAATGATTGCTATTGGCGTATGTAATTAAATCTATTATATCCTGCTCGCTTACGGGATGATATAGTCCATGTGAATCAGGTGTAATCATAACTCTTATATTAATTGTTTTTCAAAATAGTTAATCCATTATACATTTCATTATTTATTTATAATAGCCCGGGTATTCCCAAATGAGAACGCCAGTAATCATTTACAAATAATTGGTATGGGTCCATCTGGTTTCTCAGGGTCATCCAGTCGTTCCATTTGGGGTATTGATTTTGAAGATAACTTACCCCGAGGGTACTGCTTCCATCAGGTAAATATTTCCCCCAATGAGGTCGGAAATTGTACTTGGCTAATAAATCCCAGAATTTTTGATAAAATGAAACAGGGTCTCCGTTATTATTGCCAAACCAAAAAAGGTCAATCCGGATTACATCGGTATTATAGGCCGGGCATAGCCAGAATAGGCTGCTTCTTGCAGCATATATCTCCACACAAAAAGGTCCGGTATTCTGGCAATTACCAGTAGTTCCTGCATAAAAGGTTTTCAACTCATTCATTACAGACTGTGCAGAACTTATTGGAATCCAAAGCTCTGTAAACCACACCGGGAATAGCCGGTCGCTCATCTGGTTATCCATTGGCAACCCGGAGTACCAATCATCTGAAAAAAACTGGGTTTTACCCGCAGTTAAAAAAAGATTATTAAAAATCCAGGAGTATAATTGAGGATAAGCAGCTTCAGCAGCACTTTTTACAAAAGCATATTCGGCCGTATTCGTACCTAATAAATTCTGCAACCAAGTTGGCCAATTACCAATAGCAGAGAAAAGGAGGTCAGCGGCAAGGGTCAATGGTGTCGTACTTCCCATTATCCATTGAACTTCCTGGTATGGCTTTAATAGGGGCCAGGGTTTGGGCGGTGTAGTAGGTGGTGGGTTATTTGCCGGGTTAAATGTGGCATACGCATTTTGAGCCCAGGCTTGTGCCCCTGTCTGGCTTGTTTGCTGGGCTTTCCAAAGTACTGTAGTGTTCACATTATTTTGTGGCCACCATAACATTCGTGAATAGGGGAAATGCGCTGAGTCGGAAATAGAAGTTTGTTTTTGCTCGAGGAATTGCTGCATACTTGGTTTCCCGGAGCTACCATCACCAAAAAGGTCAATCTCACAGTTATTCACGGTCTCGTTCACCACTTCCGATGCTTCAGAACCTTCAATATAAAACTTTGGAAAGCACTTAAAAGTAGCAGAAACAATGATACCAAAAAGCCCCATAGTAGCAACACCCGCACCAAAAAACGGGTCGTTAGGGTTATTGTCAGAAGGTCTTGTGAACGTCCTGGTGTTTACACCGGTAGCATCGTAATACATAATATCTATGCTTAACAGGGAATCTTCAAAAGCGAATTGGGTTGAACCACCCGAAGAAGAAGTTGAAAGAAAACCACCCACGGTTTGGTGCGATATACCACCTAAATCATTAAAAGCATACCCTGCCTGATCCATAATGTATGTAAGGGAGTTTTCAAGTGTTGATATTCCGGTAGGGTCCCAGGGATCAAGCCCTAAATGGCAGCCTGCCTGCGCTGTTACAGTTGCACTTGCCTGGTCAATGGAAACGGCATACATTTTCGACAACATAACATATTTATATGCCCTACCCGAAGTTGACCCGTTTTCGAGCGTAGGTATTAAAGGAAAAGAATGGGCTGCCCCACGAAGACATATTATTTCATTGTTTGTTTTGGCATCTAACAGTAATATTTTAATATCGTTCTGGTCTGCAGGAAGCCAATATGTCACACCATCAAGTAATATTGAATCCATAATATTGTTGAATTTTTATGTTAAAAATTTCTCAAATATAACTTTTTCTCAATAGCTGAAGACTAGAAAATGAACTACGTTATTTAAAGTGGATGCGATAATGCTGACATTAAACAAACACAGAAAAGGTGAAAATGCAAACGAAGAATATTGGGGCGCTTAGAATAAAGCCACAGCCAATTCGAAAGAGCCCAACTACGCTTGAATTTCCGAATTGAAAGATGAATTAATCCAATATCTTTGCTATTTCAACCATAAAAAACCAATAAAGGAAGTAATAAAAAATTTATTGAATGTTTAAGTCCGTTCCCGGAACAAGCAACCTCTAAAGTAATGAGTATCCGGATTCCTCTGCATAGTGTTTTTTTTCAGGATTCAAAATAAACCCTATGTTATTATGCACATATCTTAAAAATCTCCATCTTTAAAATTTCATAGATATTATTTATGTTGAATGGGAAAGAAAAAATATAAATGGCCAAAAACTAAAAAACCTTGCAATTAATTGTATTACAAGGCTTTAATACTAATTTTTGGTAGCCCGTAGGGGAATCGAACCCCTGTTTCCAGGATGAAAACCTGGCGTCCTAACCCCTAGACGAACGGGCCTGATTTTTTTAAGAGCGGCAAAAATAAGTATTTTTTACATATCGTACCTTTATACTTAGGTTTTAATGATAGAAGTAGAGGTTATTTATATTTGCAGGGCTAAACTACAACTTAAAAATTTAAATAAAATTATCCCATGTCATCCGCTATCAGGCTATTTATTTCTGTCACTTTACTCATTGGAATTATACTATGCCATATATGGTTCCGTTGGTATGCTCTATTCACCGGCATCGGAATTTTATTTATAGTAGGGATATATGACATTATCCAAACCAAGCATACAATACTTAGAAATTATCCTGTTATAGGGCATTTACGCTATCTGCTTGAATCAATTGCCCCCGAAATACACCAATACTTTGTAGAAGATGATTTGGACGGCAAGCCTATTAATCGCAATAATAGAGATTATATATATCAACGGGCCAAACTGGTAAATGAAACACATCCCTTTGGTACAGAGTTAGACCTCCAGGAAGACCATGCAGCGTGGATGAAACACTCTATTTATCCTGCACCCAGGTTAACCGGATTTCCAACTGTCCGCATAGGAGGTAAAGACTGCAAGAAACCTTATACCGCATCACTGCTGAATATTTCGGCAATGAGTTACGGCGCCCTAAGCGCTAATGCGGTAACAGCGCTGAATGTAGCGGCTAAAAACGGTAAGTTCTATCACAATACAGGGGAAGGGGGAATTTCTCCATATCACTTGCAAGGTGGAGATGTGGTGTACCAAATAGGTACAGGCTATTTTGGGTGCAGGGACGAGGAAGGTAATTTTTCGCCGGAAGTATTCCGGAAAAGTGTTTCCAATGAAGAAATTAAAATGGTAGAATTAAAGATTTCCCAGGGTGCAAAACCCGGTCATGGAGGTATATTACCTGCCATTAAAAACACAGAGGCTATTGCTGCTATCCGTGGTGTAAAGCCTCATACAACCGTATTCTCTCCACCCGGGCATTCTGCCTTTTCAAATCCCGTAGAGTTTATACAATTTATCAAACAGCTACGGGATTTATCGGGCGGGAAACCGGTTGGGTTTAAAATTTGCATAGGCGATAAAAAAGAGTTTATAGATGTATGTGAAGCCATGATAAAAACTGGAATTATGCCCGATTTTATTACTGTTGATGGGGCAGAAGGAGGAACCGGTGCTGCTCCCATTGTTTTTTCTGATCACGTAGGGATGCCCTGGGAAAACGCCCTGATTTTTGTGGCTGATACACTAATTAAATATGGACTTAAAGATCAAATTAAAATAATTACTTCCACTAAAATTATTACCGGGTTCGATATACTCAAAGCTTTGAGTATGGGTGCTGATATATGTAACTCGGCAAGGGGAATGATGATTGCCCTCGGCTGCATACAAGCGTTGGAATGCCATAAAAACACCTGCCCTACGGGTGTTACTTCTCATAATAAAAGATTGATGAAAGGTTTGGTGGTTGAGGAAAAATGGAAACGGGTAGTTAATTACCACCATGAAACCCTTAATGATTTTCTTGATATTTTTGCGGCTTCAGGCTGTACTGAGCTATCCCAGCTTAATAGAAGCATGATTTACAAACAGCTTCGATATAAAGAAAATTGCTTTGAGGATCTATATCCCACCCCCGCTAAGGCTTAAAAAATGTACGGTATAATTTGATCACTCTTTTGCAGATAATAAATAAGGCTTTAATAACTACCTGTATTAGGATACCCAAATACCTTATTTCTTGGAAATTTAGCCACATTCCTACTTGCGGCTTCTCGCCTTTCTATAAGCTAAAGCTTTTTCACCAATAGAAAACCCGGTGCAAATACCATCGAACCCGTTAGAGGGTTTGGAATAAGATTAGGAGAGAAATTCAGGGAAATATCATCGGATACATTAAACCCGTGTAATTGGGCATCTACGTTAGCATCTATAATATTTATAACCCAAATTCCGGCGGTAATAATAACCGATAGGTCCCTATCACGGTGGTAAAAGGTTATAATGTTTGAAAGTTCAGCCTCTGAATAAAGTCCGTAATAAGGGTTTTTTGTATCTGTTTCAGCATTAATAAAGTTATTATAATAATGCTGGTTGAACCCAATGAAATAAATGGCAACTCCTAACCCGGCATATATGATAGGCATCTTCCAGTATCTTTTATTATAAGCTTGTCCTAAGCCCGGCAATACGGCCGAATAGAGCATAGCTTTAGATGGGTTAGGATATGGATGCACTTGCTTTTTGGCTTTTACTGAATCGGCATTTTGTGCAGACACAGAAAGAAACATGAACAGGCAAAATGCTCCTGTAAGAAGACTTTGAATAGTTTTTTCTGTCAATAATTTATAGCCCGGCATTCAATAATTCTACTATCTGGCGGAATTGTTCAGCCGATGAAAAAGGAATTACTATTTTACCCTTATCTCCTGAACGTGATACTCTCACTTTTGATGAAAGAACCCCTGATAAATTCTTTTCGATATCTTTAATCTCCGTATCACCTTCGTTATTATTGTTTTGATTTGTAGTAGGTAATTTACTTTTTACGCTTCTTGCTTTTTCTTCTGTACCCCTTACACTAAGTGACTCATCCAATATTTTATCAAATACACTTAATTGATTTATAGGGTTATCAATATTAATAAGCGCCCTGGCATGTCCCATACTTATTTTTTTCTCGCGGATAGCAAGCTGAATAACGGGTGGGAGCTTAAGTAAACGTAGATAATTGGTTACTGTAGAACGGTCTTTTCCTATTTTCTCAGATAGGTCCTCCTGGGTCAGTCCTAACTCATCTATCAGGCGCCGATAGCCCAATGCTATTTCAATAGCATCTAAATCTTCCCTGTGGGTGTTTTCAATAAGCGCCATTTCCAGCATAGCCTTATCGTCAGCCAAACGGATATACACCGGGATTTCTTTTAATTTAGCAATCTGTGAGGCTTTTAGCCTTCTTTCCCCCGAAATTAAGTTGGTACTTATCTTTACTTACCCTTCTTACCGTAATAGGCTGTATCAAGCCATAGTGGGTAATAGAATCTGTAAGTTCATGTAAGGCCTGTTCATCGAAACGGGTACGTGGTTGAAAGGGGTTTACTTCTATCTGCTCTATCAAAATTTGAGAAATCCCGCCATGTTGGGCAGTATGCATGGCAGAATGCGTAACGGTTTCTATTGCTTCATCGGAGTCAAGCAAGGCGCTTAATCCCCTTCCAAGAGATGATTTTTTTTTAGGGTTTTCGTTCATTATTAGTTTTCTTCAATATTAATAATCTTCTCCGATTGTTTCAACCGGGTCATTTTATTCTTTTGCAGCACTTCCCTTGCCAGATGAAGGTAATTAAGCGCTCCGCGAGAAGCAGCATCATGCATAATAATGGTTTTCCCAAAACTTGGGGCTTCACTCAATTTAATATTGCGATGTACAATTGTGTCAAATACTATTTGCTGGAAATAGGTCTTTACCTCTTCCACCACTTGGGTACACAGGTTCAAACGACCATCGTACATGGTGAGCAAGATACCTTCCATTTCAAGTTCGGGATTAAGACGCTCTTCCACAAACTTAACTGTTTGCAGTAGCTTACCAAGCCCTTCAAGGGCAAAGTATTCGCATTGGATAGGAATGATTACTGAATCGGCTGCTGTTAATGCATTAAGGGTTATTAAGCCTAAAGAAGGCGAGCAATCTAAAATGATAAATTCATATTCGTCTTTAATTTTGGCTAAAGCCGCTTTCATCATTTTTTCCCTGTTCGGAAGGTTTATCATTTCTATTTCGGCACCCACCAAATCAATATGCGATGGAAGTAAATCAAGATTAGGGGTTTCAGTAGTCAGAATTACATCTTTTGGTTCAACACTGTCAATAATACATTCGTATAAGCCCGATTTTATTTTTTTCAAGTCAAACCCAACACCTGAGGTAGCATTAGCCTGAGGGTCGGCATCCACCAATAAGGTTTTATGTTCAAGCACCGCCAGGGCAGCTGCCAGGTTAATAGCGGTAGTAGTTTTACCTACTCCTCCTTTTTGATTTGCAACTGCAATTATTTTTCCCATTTTCGTTTTTATATTTACTAAAATTCTTTACTATCGCCTATTTTCATGAATGTAATTGTCTTTCCTGCTTTTTCAAATGCTGTCTCTTATTTTTTGAGCGTCAATTTTAATTAGGTCGAATGTATCATAATGCATGGCTATAATATTATTGCATTTAATAATATCAGAAGACTTTAAAGCATCCATGTATCCCATGGTAAAATTATCTCCAATAGGTAATAAGGTAAAAGAAAGTGGACTCCCTTCCCCTATTTGTTTCATATCCATTGTCAATGCTGTATCTCCAGCATAATAAAAATTTCCCTGTCCCGATTCAATTACAAAGCCTCCCGGATTTCCACCGTTCGAGCCATCATCAAAGCTACTGGAATGTACGGCATTTACGCTTTTAACAGAAAATTCAGGAGTAAAAAAGTTTCCGCCGATGTTCATCGGGTGAAAAGCATGGATGCCCTTTTTAGCATAATACATGCAAATTTCAAAATTAGAGATAAGCATAGCTCCTGTTCTTTTAGCAATACCATACGCATCAAACACGTGGTCTTGGTGAGCGTGGGATAAAAGAATATAATCTGCCTTAATTTCATTCACATTTATCATGGAAGCTAATGGATTAGGACTTATAAACGGGTCGAAAAGAAGGTATTTTCCCTGTATCTCAATTCCAAAGCTGGAATGTCCGTAATAAGTAACCTTCATGGAAATATAGAATAAGGATTAAACAGGCAAATTTACGCTCTGTAACTATAATATACCCTGTTTATTTATCATTATTTTTGAACAGTAGAACTACTTATTCCTGTAATTCTTGAATGGCTTCTATTCTGTTACTGGCTTCGGTGTATCACCGCCGCCGTCAAGGATATATTTCCATGAACCATCAGTCTGTTTGTGCCAAATTGTGACATAATTGCCATACAAGATGGTGTCTTTCTTGGCTTTGGTTTTAGTTCTTATAGTCCATCCCCCGAAAGTATAACCTATTTCCCCGGAAGCTGCAACTTCTGCCCTTATTGCCTTCCATTCAATTTTAATAGTGCTATCAGGATGGCTATTGCAATAATCTTCAATTGCTTTTTTACCCTCAAGCGGCATGGAACCGGAACCTATATCAACTGCATTTTCACCAATAAAATTCAAGCGGGAATGATTGAACCCTATCTTTTGGGCTAAATCACTCCAGGTTTTATCAGTATTTATCAATACGGCTTTCAAGCTATCCTTGTTGAGTCCCATATTTGTGGATGTTTCCTTACAGGATTGATTGCATCCCATTGCTATCAGGCATACTATTGGGGCAATCGCGATATATTTTATCATACTATTATTAAAAAAATGTGTTAATTCTTCCGCTTAAAACCTGCCTTTCCCTCGGCTCCCAATAATAAATAATTTTGATCTATAGCATTAATGGCATAATCAATATGGTGAGCAAATCCTGCTTTATATTCATACAAAGAATAGCAAGTAACTTCATCTGAGGAAAAAATATTATCGGTGAATTTATAGCTCCAATAAGATGTATGTATCTTTTTTGTACTACCCTCTAATACTAATATGCTCTCGGTTAATGAATCTACTGTAATTACCATTACATGAGATGTGTCCTTCATATCCACCCAGGTACCTATTATTAGCTGTTTGATAGTATTCGTATCCAGTTTCTCACAAGGGTCATAAACTTTGGGGGCATTTTGGCTATTTGCCTTTATAGCACTTCCCAAAATGCAAATCATAAATAGTATATATTTCATTTTACACTGAATTTAACCACGTAAAAATACATAATAAATTTATTCCAAATATGGGAAACCTTATTCATCCTTTCTACAATCAAAAAAAATCCCGCTAATGCGGGATTAAAAAAATAAAAACAACGGGTAATTATGGGTTCGTAATTACAACTACTTTAAAATACAATTGCTGGAGAGGAGCGGAAGGAGAGTACTCAATCACTACATTATAGAGATAATAATAAAATTGAAATTCATCACCACTTCCCCCAACCGGAGTGTTATATGCGGGCAGCGCATACCATGTAGAATGAGCATTATACGTTTGTGAAAAGTAAACTTCCACAATACTGTTGTTCGGAGATGTTAATGAAGGAACTGAAATTTGGGCATCATAAAAAGTACCTGTACCATCCGGTTGCCAGATAGTGGCTGCAACACTATCAATAGTTACATAATACGAGGCGGAAGCTCCTTGTGCCCCTGGAGGGCCAGTAGGACCTGCAGGACCTGCAACATCTTTCGTACAAGAATTAAATATGCATAAGGAAGCTGATAGTATTACTAAATAGTTTATTGCCTTCATCGTTTTATATTTATAGGTTTTTCTCGTTTATTGTTGGGGAACTATAATAATATTACAGTTCATCCCTGAATCGGCAAGGAGACCGCTGCCATTATAATAAATTTTAACTGAGTCATACCCAAGTGTAGCATACAACTGGTCACCGGAAATAAAGAAGTCTCTTGCAGGTAATTTATGCCAAATCTTGGGGCTTGTTATATTTGAAACATATACGGTAAGCATATATGTCAAATTCGGATTAGTAATAGTTTGATATAAAAAATACTTATTAGGGGACGTACCCCTGTTAAAGGAATTTTCATTTAGAAATAATCCATCTTCAGCATTCACCGTACCCGTAAATCCACCTCCCGGTGAACCTGCAGAGCCGGCCTTTCCAGCCGGTCCGATAGTTTGTGTCCCCTTAGTACATCCAATATAAAGGCAAACTGAAGCGGCTAATAAAAACACATATTTAAATTTTCTCATTTTAGTGCTGCTTTGAGGTTACAATTATAACAGTTTTTTGGTGATTAATTTATTTAAAATAAGGGCCGCTTATCTTATTAGTACCACATTTCCACTTTTTTCTATACGTGTGCCATCATATTCCAAGCCCTGGAGATACCAAACATAAGTCCCGATATTCATAGGTTTTCCATTATAAGTGCCATCCCATCCTTTATCCTGGTCAGCAGTTTGAAAAATCTTATTCCCAAAGCGATCGTACACTGCAAAATTCATGCTTTGCATACAAAGACTCCTGACATACAGCTTATTATTAGTAGTTTCCCCCGGCGAAAATACATCAGGAATAAAAACATTGCAATTAAAAATATCAATCGTAACTGAATCACTAACAGTACACCCAGTAATCTGGTCAAGAAAAGTAGCCGTGTAGGTTGTATTATTATAAACAGTTGCTGTTGGATTATTACAATTGGAACAACTTAATCCCGCAGTCGGAGTCCAATATTCCACTGAAAAAGGGCCAGAGGCATACGAGGCAGTTAAATTCACCGGGGTTCCTCCCGCAACGGTTTGGCTACAACAAACTGAATAATCAAGTACACCGGGGGTTACGTTTACATATATTGAAGTATCTATACAACAACCCCAGGTGCAAATATTTACTGTATATTTTGTAGTGCCTGCAGTCTTAGGGGCTACGTTATCTCTGTCAGTATCACCATAGGCTAAATAATGGTTTAATCCCGAGTTTTTAGGAAGCCATGTGTAATAGTTTCCTCCGGCAGCAGTAAGCTGAACAGAATCATACTGACAAACAGTAGTATCAATTGGGAAAACTGAGGGATGTGGGTGAGGATATACTTTTATACTAACTCTACTGGAATCTTTAGAGCAAGACCCTTTTGTTACGGTGACATAAAAGGTTTCGCCGGCTGTATAAGCGCCCGCTATGCTATCGGCTGTTGAACCTGTGTTCCATAAAAAGGAATACCCATATCCCCCTTTCACGTAAATAATTGTGCTGTCACCGGTACATATTGAAGTATCCCCGGTGAATTTCACCACTGGTATTGAGTCCACAGTAAGGGAGAAAGTTGTATCAACCAAGCAGGCACTTTTACGTACCCCTACCGTATAGGTGATACTGGCAAAGGGCTGTACATTAATACAAGAGGAAGTACTTCCGGTACTCCAATGGTATTGTGAGCCACCCGAAGCACATATAATAGTTGAACTCCCCTGGCATAAATTAGATGCCCCACTGAAAGTAATAATCGGTCTTTGTGTAACTTTCACTGTTATCATCGAATCTAAATGACAGCCAAAATCAGTAACGTGTAAAGTATAGGTAGTGGTAACATTAGGCGAAATTGTATCACTGGTACCATAATTTATTCCAAAAGGACCTGCCCAGGAATATTGAAAGTTTCCACCCAATGAAGTAGCTGAAATTATTGTACTTCCCGGATAACAAATGCTATCGGCGCCGGTAAGGGTAAACCTGGGCTTAGGAAACACAACTACAGGGAAAACAGCAGTGCTTGTACATGGTGTACTTCCGCTTACTACGTAGCAGCTATAGGTGACTGAAGCAACGGGTCTCACAGTAATCTGGGTGGTGGTTTGCCCTGTACTCCAGGCGTAAGTAGTGGTTGACCCCACGTTGTTAGCTCCTCCGGCAACAGTAAGCACATCCGAATCTCCCGAACAAATGGAATCTTTACCAAAAATTTTGGCTGTTATGCTGCCCACCGTAACACTGTCGTAATATGTAGCTGTGCAGCTATTGGTTCCGGTTACAGTGATAGTATAAACGGTATTAGAACCGGGATATGCCCTCGGATTTGGACAACTGGTACATGAAAGGCTACCCGCGGGGGCCCAGCTATAAGTATTCCCGGTAGTTCCGGTGGCGGTAAAGTATATAGTATCGAAAGCGCTGCCCCCTGCGGCATCGCAAATTCCTGCTGATGGGGGATTAATGGAGAACACTGGCAGAGGATCAACAATAACACAGTGTTTGAACAGTTACACTATCGGTACCCGAACTATTTTTTACAACACAAGTTACATAATATGTTCCGGCAGTAGGGTATAAAATAGATGCAGGGTTGCCCGGCGCCCCGTTTATTACTGTATCAGAGGGTATTGCACCTGGAAAGTACCATGTCCATGAGGTTGGACTACCGGTCGAAGAGTTACTAAAACTCACCGTAGTACCTGCACAAATCGGGGTGCTTGGGGTAGCAGTAAATGTAACAGTGGGAGATTGAGCGCGAGCAGTGATTATAAGCACAAAAAAACAGGCACAAAGAGCAGTAATTTTCTTCTTCATCATTTGTTTTATTTGGTCGGTCGAAAAATTGACGATTGCAAATATAGTAAGATTATCTAACATAGGATTGGTTTTTATTGTTCTAACTTATTAACATGGAAATTTAATATTATTATTAAAGGATAATTAAATTTTATGCCCTTTACAGTTATATAACGTGTTGTGTGTAATAAACGTTGGGCATACAATAAAATATTACCCGAAGAGATTTTTCAGGTTGCATTTATAAAAAAAATGTACTTTTAAATTCCAAATTTTAAACATGGATAACTACATCAACTTATTAGAAATACTATTCCCTTCAATGATTGTAGGGGCAATTGCTTACTTTATTATTTCCAAATACCTGAATTATGAAGAAACCAAGGAAAAACTTGGAATTGACCGGGCGAGGCTCGAAATAGTAGTGCCTGCCCGAATGCAGGCGTATGAAAGGATTATTCTTTTATTGGAGCGCATCCAGCCCGAGAACTTAGTACGCCGGGTTTTAAAAGGAAGCACATCAGCAAGATCATTCCAGGCTGATTTAATATCTACTATAAGAAGCGAATACGAGCATAATATTTCACAACAAATATATATATCCCTTTCGGCCTGGTCAATGGTGAAAACTGCAACCGAAGAGACTGTAAGGTTAGTAAATGTAGCCGGAACTAAAGTTTCAGCTAATGCTTCCGCCACCGATATGGCAGAAAGGATACTTGAAATTACTAACCAAATTGGGAAATTTCCTACTTCTATGGCTATTGAAAATATAAAAAAAGAATTCGCCCAGTACTTCCTTCAAACTACACAACCCAAACTTGAAGAATAACCCTATGGCCCTTTTCTAAGACGCATTATAGCCGTTATCATAAAAGGAACGCATTACACTTTAAAGATTGAAGCTATTTTAATTCAAGCTCCAGCAATTGTTAAAAAGCTACAACTTACTTAGATATTACACTAATTCAACTGTAGCAACAATATTTTTAGGATTAAAATAACCTCCCCTCTCTACTACTACATGCCACAAACCATCGGTAGGAATTTCAAACTGATGCGGGCTATTCTCCAATTCTCCACCCCTGTAATCATACGTCCGGTGTTCTTTATAATTTTTATACTGATAGTCACCAAGCAGTAAAACTTTTGACGGTTCACTAAAATGAACCTTAATGTGGGCACCTTTCTTAACTTTCAAAATCCGGTGTAAATATTTCATAAGTATAAATTAATTTTAGAGTGTTTTGGGTGGTACGAAAGTATAGGTTTATTTGTTACATTAATTAAAATAAGGGCTGTTCCAGCATATTTTGCTGAATTTTTTGTAGAAAGTGAAGCCGCCAAAGACAACAACAAAAACAACATAAACAATAAAGGCAGCAAGAAAAAGCATTTGATAATATTCAATATCTTTTAGGGTGTGAAATACTAAAAAAGGTATAAAAAAAACAGAAGGTAACCCAATCACTATCATAGTAAACAATAAAGAAACTATACTCCTAAACGGATAGGCAACAATTTTATTATACCAGGCAAAGTCTTGCCCCCATTTATGCACAAGGTAATAGTTTGTCTCATCAATACGTGCAAATAAAAGAGGGTCTCGATTCCTGTCTTCTAACTTGAAGAATTTTGCAGCTCCAACAATTTTCAGGTGTTTTACTTCTTCACCCAAATGTTTTTCAAGGTTTTTTATTGCCATAACAGCATCATAGGGCAATTGGTCCATCTTAAAGTATTTACTGTCGAGAAACCTCAGGCGATATTCAATACAAATAGTTCTAATATCGTCAATGGAAAAAATACGGTTCTTTTCAAGCAAATCAGGGTTAATATTTGACTTTCCTGGCTTGGGGGCATTACGCAGCCGGCTTAATATATATTCGTCAGCTTGTTTACCCTGTTTTAGGGCCGCCTGAACTTCTCGCATCAGGGCTCCATGCAACTCCTCATGCTTCTGTCTTGTCTTTATGAGTTCACCCTGTATGTCCACTGTAGAAAACATTTTCACTTGGCTTGTTCCGCAAATATAAAAACAATTTTCCCAATTCCCAACGGTTTACATCATCCTTTTGCATTTTTTTTCAAGAAATCTTTATATATTATACCTTTTTGAATAAATAGTCGTTGTTTTTCACCCAAAGAAACGATTTATATCCCCGGGCTGCCAACTACCACCTTAAAGTTGTAATTTACGGGCGAATCCATTAACCGGAAAAAGGAAAAGACCAGCTTTACAGTAGAGGCGGCTTTTAGCTCCCGGTAAATATCTTATGAAAAGAGATAAAATGAGAAAAACAATATTTTAAAGATTTTATATTGTAAAAACCGTATTTTCGCCGCAACTAAATATACTACTATGACAACAAAATTAAATTCCTTCTTACTTAAATTAAGTATAGATTCGAAAGAAAGAGAAGCTTTTAAAAAAAGCCCGATTAAAGTTATGAAAGCCGCCAAATTGTCAGATGCTGATATTGTGCATATACTTTCCGGTGCACTGGATGGGGGAAAACCTAATATTCCCATCTCTCAAAATGTAAGAGTCAATATCATAGTAAAAACCCAGATAGGAAAATAAACATCCTATTGGGGCGCTTAAAAATCCTATTGGAATAACAAATTTTAGTGGTTCTGACGCCAAATAATTTTTTTATATTTTACAAAGTATGTTTCACCATGCTTCTCATAATAATCTGTTTTAATAAATTAAATCGTCTTTAAGGGCATGAAGAAAAGAGGCTCTCTGATAATTATTGGTACCGGTATCCAGGCTGGCGATTTGGGTCTTCTTTCCAAATCATATCTTGAAAATGCTGAAAAACTATTGTACCTGGTCGCTGATGAATTAACTGAGTATTGGATTAAAGAGTTAAACCCTAATGCTGAATCATTGGTAGATTATTATTCTGAAAATAAGAATAGGATTGATTCTTACTTGGCAATGGTAGATAGAATGATGGAGTACGTAAGGCAGGGTTATAAAGTATGTGTAGCATTATATGGCCATCCGGGCATTTTTGTAACTCCATCCCATATTGCTATTAAGCAGGCTAAAGAGGAGGGATACCAAGCTGAGATGCTTCCGGGTGTTTCTGCTGAAGATTGGCTCTTTGCCGACATTGGCTTAGATCCGGGAGATATTGGGTGCCAGTCCTATGAAGCGACTGATTTCCTTGTCTATAAAAGGAACTTTGATATTTGTTCACATGTTATCATCTGGCAAGTAGGAATTGTTGGAAATTTGAAATATAATCAAGTTCAGCCTCGCGAAGAAAACTTTAGAGTTTTAATTGATTACCTTTTAAAGTTCTACTCTCCCGACCATGCTGTTACTATTTATGAAGCAGCCCGAATGGTATTTCAAAAAGCCCTTATCAGTAAAAAAAAGCTTTCAAAAATTAAATTCAAAGATGTATCTCCCTTATCCACTCTTTATATACCTCCGGCGAGGGATGCGACTGTTGACATACAAATGCTTAAGCAACTTGGAATAAAACTGTAAAAGTGATTATTGAGTTTTAGGGTGGTGCTTATGGGCAAGCTTTTCTTTCACCCAGTGTTCCAGCCTGTGGTGAGTTGGAATAAGAACTGCTGCTATAATTACCAGTAATAAGAGAGAGTATAATGGAGTATCATTGGTCCATTTTGCAATTACCGGCTCCATTAACAAGCTAATAAACTCAAAAACTAAAAGTAACCCTACCATTCCCAGTACCTTAATCACATTTGGCTTTGCTTTTATACGGCTGAGCATTAATACAGCAATAATAAAGGAGAAAATAAATATGGCTATAGCTATCATTTGCAGGTTTCGCTTCCACTCATTTTTCTTTGCAATTGCTTCATCCGCCATCTTTTTCTTAATCTCATCAAATTTAATTTCTTCCTGCACTATTAATTTTGTCTTTTCACTGTTCGATATAGTATCTTTCAGAGCGACATAGTTTTTATAAGCTTTTAATGATTTAGCAGGTTCATGGTTTTTTTCATATACGTCACTTAATCCTTTCCAGGCATCTCTTTCAACATCTTTTGCCCCAATTTCATTAGCCATACTGACGCTTTGAAGATAACAAGAGTCTGACAGCAGATAACTGCCCGTGTTATCTGAAATTTCGCCTAATAGAAGAAATGATTTAGCTACCCCGAGTTTATAGGTAACCTTATTTTCTAATTCAAGGGCTTGCTTTCCGCTGACAAAGGCACTATCATAAAGTTTCAAGCTATTATAACATGAAGCAATCTCTCTAATACACTCTGCTTGTGTCACTTTATCGTCAATTTCCTGGCTTATATGCTCCGATTGTAAATAATATCCGATAGATTTCCGATATTCACATAATGCGAAATACACCTCTCCAAGCCCCTGGAGGTTGAACATTATGTCAGGCTTGTCATCCAGTTTACTATTTATTTCGTAAGACTGTTCGTAACATTCTTTCGATTTAGTGTAATTTCCAATTGAACAATAAACATCTCCCATATTATTCAATGATTCCTCACTTATATCTTGATTTCCAGACTGTTCTGCATAAAGTAATGATTGCTGGTAATAATCCAGGGCCTGGGGATAATCTGTTAATAATGAAAATATATTTCCCTTATAGAAAAGAGCTTGAGAAATGATATTCTTATTATTTAAGTGGTTACCTAAACTTAATTCCTCATTATAGTAATCTAATGCTTTTGGATAATTAGCTTTATAATAATAAATAGTTCCTTTCCATCCCAGAGCGGAAGCAATGCTTATATTATCTTCCAAATCCTTATAAATAGTAAGGGCCTCGTCAAGATTTTGGAGTGCATTGTTATAATCTGCTTTATATAAATATATCCTTCCTATACACTCTTTTGACCTGGCAATTCCTTTTTTCCATTGAACTTTGCGAGAAATAACCAAAGCTTCCTGCCCTATTTTTAAAGCTCTATCTGGATTTTCATTGCTAATTTTGTTACAAATACTTAAAAGCAGATTAATACTAGCGGTATCTTCCCTAACTTTATTAACTATACGCACTAATGAATCCTCTTGGCGGCTTTGACAATATGTAGCCCAGGGCAATAGGAAAATAAATACTATTATGATATTTCTCTCTATACGGAACAAATGGCTATGTAATTTCGACAAAAATAAGGAAAGTACGGAATTACCCTTTTCACTGGTATATACCCTCAAAAAGGGTTTGCAGGCATGGAACAAGTTTTCTAAAGAGTTCCCCATAGTACTTTGATCCTTACATTTGTCAGAGTTCGAAATTTTTAAAACTGCAAATTGTCATTATCCCAAAAATTGATTTAAAAAAAAGGGGAACAGATAATTACCTGTCCCCCTTAAAGTGATTTGATATAAATACTTATTCCCTGTTGTCGTTTCCTCTGCTACGGTAATTGTTTCTTCCGCCGCCGCCGCCATTGCCTCCACCTGGGCTTTCAGACCTTGGTTTTGCAACTGAAACGGTAATGTTACGACCTTCGAAATCCTTTTGGTCAAGTTCTCCGATGGCTCTTTGTCCTTCATCATCATTTTTCATTTCTACAAAACCAAATCCTCTGGATTTTCCGGAGAATTTGTCGGTGATAACTTTGGTAGATAATACTTCACCATACTGTTGGAAAAGGTTTTTCAGGTCTTCGCTGCGAACTTTGAAATTCAGGTTTGATACAAAAATGTTCATAATAAAAAAATAAAATTAATAAATAAAAAATTCTAACCTGAAACTAAAAGCACCTAACGTTTTGTATAGTTTTTTTCGTCAATGCTGCTTTCCGTTTTCAGATAATTGGGTGCAAATATAATGATTTTCTCATTATGCTACATAAAATTCTTACATAATTTCCTTGTTCTTGTATATTGTCGGCGCTTTATATCCTTCTTGCTGATTATCAATATACTGAATCATTAAAATAGTAGGAAAACTGTTTATTATAGGGGGTTTACCTGTTTCACCTTTTTTAAGAATGCTGCTTATACATTCTTTCCATATTGTATTTTGAAGCACCTATTATTTCTATTTGATATATTAAAATAACTCCTGAAACCCCAGTAGGGACACAGGTCTCCAGTAAACAACTAATAACCAGGCGCTTAAATAGGGGAGTAATAGCCGTTTTTAGCCGTATTTTTCAATTGCTTTTGACCCTCCCAGAGTAGCATAATTCTATGCCGAAGTTAAATTCAATCTGCCCTGAATTTTATTTGCCGGCAATAATTACTTTTGCGACCCATCAAAATATGCGTACCTATACTATACTAAGTTTAGTACTTGCTTCTTGTTCATTTGCATGCAATAGCAATCCGGACTATGCTCCCAAAAGAACAGGCTACATGCGTATTGCTTTACCGGAAAAAAAATATGTATCTTATACTGCAGATTGTCCCTTTACTTTTGACTATCCCCAATATGCCACTGTTCTGCGGGATTCAGGTTCTCATTCGTGCTGGCTCAATATAGTATTTTCCCGTTTTAAATGCAATATTTATATGAGTTATCTCACGGTAGATACTAACCTGTCTGCTTATGTTGAAGAGTGCCGCAAGTTTGTAGTTGAGCATGAAGTGAAGGCGTCTTCAATAAACGAACGGGAGGTGACGAATAGAAAGGATAAAATTTACGGAATGATTTATGATATTGAGGGCAATGCAGCCTCTAACATGCAGTTTTATCTGACAGACAGCACCCGCAATTTTGTAAGAGGGGCTTTATATTTCTATGCTGTCCCCAATAAAGACTCCCTGGCCCCGGTACTTAATTTTGTGAAGGGAGACATAAATCATTTGATAGAAACTTTCCGGTGGAAAACCCGCAAGAATGAAATGTGAACGATTAAAAAAAATAAGGATTTCTTTTATTACCGCAAGTATCCTTTTTTTATTGCAGGTTAATCTGAAGGGGCAGGATAGCGCACGCACTGGCTCGTGGCTTTCACTGAACGTACATTATGGCTTTATTTTGCCCCTGTACAACAGCAGTATGAACATACTGATACAAGGGCATGTACCTGCATTAGAACTGGATTATATATACAAACCGAACAATGCAAACAACTGGCTGAATACCTACCATTGCCCTGAGACAGGAATAGCCTTTTTCTCGGCATACTTGAGCAATCCGGCTCAACTGGGAAATATGTACGGAGTGTATCCATTCATTGATTTTCATTTGAAGAGGAGTTTTAAAGAACGGCTCTATTTCAGGGTTGGTATCGGGCTTGGATATATGCCCCTGAGGTTTGACCCGCTTGATAACCACAAAAACGATGTGATAGGCACACGGTTAAATGCCATTGTCAACCTAAAGCTTAATTACCATTTTTATCTTTCAGATAAAATCCGCCTGGAAGCTGGTGTAGGGCTTACACATTGCTCCAACGGGGCTTTTCAAACTCCGGATCTTGGCATCAATATTATTACCGTAAATACAGGTATTTCATATTGTATCACAAATGCAGGAAAATCAAGTGAAAAACCTTTTATTGATACTTTACCGACAAAAAAAATCGAGAACACTTTTTATGCAGTAACTGGGCTTTCAGAGGTTGAGCCGCCAGGGGGACAAAAATATACCGACATATCTTTATCTTATATTCATTTCTACAGATTGACCAAGAAAAGTAAATTAGGCTACGGGGCCGACATATTTTATAATGAAGCCAACATTGCTAGGCTTAGAGTTGACAGTATATTTTTAAAAAACAAGCTTGAGGTAACCCAATTTGGCTTGAAAGCAGCATATGAGCTATGTCTTGGCAATTTATCCTTACCCTTAGAAATGGGAGGGTATGTGTATACAAAGTTTACCGGAAACGGATATTTCTATAACCGTTTGGGTGTACGTTATTATGCCGGCAAGCATTTTATTGCCAATCTTACCTTGCTCACTCATTTTGTTAAAGCTGATTTTATTGAATGGGGAGTAGGATATAAGATTTAAGATATGAGATTTAAGAATTAGCATGAGTTATAAGAGAAAATATGGGCTATCAGCCATATGCCATAGGTTAGCCGTCCGTTATTGGCTTTTAGCTATTGGCTTTTGTTCCTGCAATAAAGCACCCGTTTGCGATTGCTTTGATAGCGCAGGTTCACAATCTTCACAGGTACGGGATGTTCCTTATTTTAATCAAATTATTGCAAAAGATAACGTGAACGTATATATAACCATTGGTAATCCTGAAAAGGTAATAATTGAAGGTGGTGGCAACCTTGTTCCTAATATAGGAGCGAATGTAAGTAATGGAGTTTTAACATTAAAAAATAATAATATTTGTAACTGGCTAAGAAGTTACAAGAAAAGTGGCATTAATGTCTATATTACCATGCCTGATCTGAACACCATAACCAATTCGGGGTACGGAACCGTGGAAAGCAAGGGAACTATCAGTATTGATTCTTTAGTATTGAATACCACTAACTCATCGGGTGATATAGACCTTTCTGTTAATGTGAGGTTCATTAATGCACACATGTTTGGTACTGCCGACCTTACTTTGACTGGGCAATGCCAAACATTTTTGACTAACTTTTTTGGAGGAACAGGGTATATTTACAATAATAACCTAATTATTACGGGGTATGCTTTTGTATCTTCCAATACTACCGGAGATTGTTATATAAATTGCAATGGAACTCTTGATGTGGAAATATATGGACAGGGCAATGTTTTTTATAACGGTACTCCATCCATCCAATACTATCCCGAAGGTGGTTCAGGAAAATTAATTAAAGAATAATAGTATGCTCTTCATTTTATCTTCATAAAATGACAGTTACTTTGAGTAATCTGAAATTACAGATTAATAACTCTACGAGTATGAAAAAAACCGGCACTATATTAGCTTCCATCTTATTATTTACAGGTATTTCATTGGCTACTTCATTACAAACACCTGCTGCGCAAACCACCCAGCAAAAGCCAAAAACAGATAAGAAGATTGTTAAAAAAGCAGATAAAAAAGAAGTAAAGAAAGTTCCCGCCCGAAAAACGGTAACCCAAAAGCCGGCTAGTGGTAAGTCCGGTAATAATAATTCTACTACTGCCCCTGCAAATACAAAATAATAGTTTTCCGCACCTAAAACCGAAAAATCCCTGGCTGTAAGAGCAGGGATTTTTTATTAACAATAATTAACAGATCATTAATAATGTATAGATATATCCGGGGTAATTTCGCTTGCCCATTTGCCTCTTTAAAGGTAGTATGAAAAAGGAAAACTTTGCTAAAATAGTCTGTTTTATCGTTATATCTTTTTTGACAGTGATTTCTTCTGCACAAAAGATATTGCCTATAAAAGAAGATACCGTTTATATGGATATTCCCCGGGCAGAACAAAGATTTGTAAGTAAGAACCTATCCCTGCTTACTAAGCAATATGATGTTCAGATAGCACAAGCTAATTATCTACAGGCTAAACTCTGGTATAATCCTAATCTTACTTATGGACAAACTCTTTACAATGAGGATAGTAAAAAGTTTTTTGATAATAACTATCCTTCCCAGGGAGAGGTTGACCACACTTTCCAGCTACAGCAATTACTAACTATAGGCGGCAGACACAGCGCCACCGCCAACCTGGCTAAAATGGGGGTTAAACAAAGTGAATTTCAACTGGCAGATTTATTAAGAAGCCTGAAATACCAGTTGTACACCGATATTTCTGACTTATATAATAGCCAGTCCCTCGTAAGCATGTACGTTTCTGAAGAAGGAAAAATAAAACATTTAGTGGAAAGCACACAAGCTGAGTATAAGTTGGGTAATGCATCGGGTAACGATGTAATTCGCCTGCAGGCACAATTACAGGATATAGTGGCACAAGAAATAACTGCGCGCCAGGCTATTTCAAATGATGAACAAGATTTGGGAATACTGCTGGTTTACCCCGGAAACACTTACATAGTTGTAAAAGATATTGGAATTTCCAAAGGAGAAATACCTGCTTACCAGTCTATATTAGACAGCGCTAAAAATAACCGACCCGATTTGAAACTGGCTTATGCCGGAGTGCAATACAGCGAACAAAACCTGAAACTGCAACATTCTACCTCCATTCCTGACCTTACTTTAGGTGTAGCCAATGTAGGAGCGGGTTCTGTAATACCCGATTATTGGGGTATTACAGCCAATATTGACCTTCCTGTTTTTAACCGCAACCAGGGAAATGTAAAATCTGCCAGAGAAGCTGAAAAACAAGCAGAGTTAAATGACAGCCTTGCTTTTTATTCCGTATTAAACCAGGTAACTGCTGCGTACACCAATTTATACCGCATTAATAATCAGTATAGCCAAATTGATCCGCATTTTGAAAGCGACCTTGACGAAATGATGAATAACGCAGTGAATAATTATGACAAGCGGTATATAAACCTTCTTGATTTATTGAGTCAAATAGGCACTTATGTTGATGGGAAAACCAATCTCATCAATATGAAAGTACAATACTTTAATGCCATTCATTCTATTAATTACACCACCGGAATAGATATAATTAAATAAGCCATGTTACATAAAATATTTTCACTATTAATAATTATCCTCCTCCTTATACCGGGATGCAAAAGGGCGGAACAGCCGACGGAAGAAGCGAATACCGATTCTAATCTCGTAGAACTTAATTCGATTCAATTGCAGCAAATTACTGTAGATACAGCAAAAATGGAAGAAGAAAGAACCGACCTTGTATTGAGCGGCAAAGTTTCATTTAATAAAGATTATATGTCACCGGTTTACAGTTTTGTAAGTGGAATTGTGCTGAAGGTAAATGTTTCATTGGGAGACAAAGTTAGCAAAGGAGAGCCTTTGGCAATACTTAGAAGCGGAGATGTAAGTAACTATCAGGGTCAATACACAGTGGCTCAAAACCAATTAAAAACCGCCCAACGAAACCTTGATATTGCCAATGAACTGTATAAAACAAAAGTATATTCGGAAAAAGATGTCATGCAAGCCCAAAACGATTATAAATCAGCTATAGTTACACTTCAAACAGTGGAGACTTATCTGAAAACCTATAAGGTTAGTAGTTCTGATAGCAATGCTTCTTACTCCATCTCCTCCCCTATCGATGGATATATAATGTCCAAATCTGTCAATGAGGGAATGAACATCCGTGCCGACAATACGAATCCTTTGTTCACTATTTCAAATTTATCAACCGTATGGGTAGAAGCCAATGTATATGAAAACGATATTCCTCAAATTGCGATAGGCGATTCCGCAGACATAAGTACAGTAGCTTATCCTGATAATAAACTGAAAGGGATAATTTCAAAAATATCGAATATGCTCGACTCTTCAGCCAGCACCATGCAGGCAAGAATAGCTCTCAATAATTCAGCCGGTCTTTTGAAACCGGGGATGTTTGCCACAGTAAATGTACATATAGACAAACATAAGAAAGCGATAGGCGTTCCAAAAGAATCCCTGATATTTTATGACAACGATTATTATGTAATGGTATCGAAAGGCGATAAAAAATTTGAAAAAAGAAAAATATCCATTGACGGGACAAGTGAAGCTACTGCGTACGTAACAAAAGGATTACAGCCCAATGAAGTAGTGGTGAGTAAAAACAGCCTTTATGTGTACGGACAATGATAGTATTTAAGATTTATGATTTTAGATTTATGATTTATGATTTATGGGACTCAGGAAATCTTATTTCTTAAATCATATATTTATTTATGAATAAGTTTGTTAAGCAAATAGTAGCCTTTTCGTTAAAGAATAAAATATTTATTCTTTTCTCCACCATTGTTATCGGTATACTGGGGGCTATTTCTTACAGCCAGACTCCCATTGAAGCGTATCCCGATATTACCAATACACAAATTATTATCATTACCCAGTGGCAGGGAAGAGGAGCAGAAGAGGTTGAAAGGCAGGTAACCATCCCTATTGAACTTGCTATGAATTCGGTGCAGGAAAAAACATCCATTCATTCTACCACAATGTTTGGGCTTTCCCAAATCACTATCATTTTTAATGACGGAGTGGATGACTACCATGCCCGTGCACAGGTAATGAACTTGCTGGGAGATGTGCAACTTCCCCCTACTGTTCAGCCGGAAGTGGAGCCACCTTACGGACCTACAGATGAGATATACCGGTTTACGGTACAAAGCAAAACCAAATCGGCACTGGAATTGAAAACCATAGAAAACTGGATTATTGAGCGTAAACTAAAGTCCATTGAAGGGGTAGCCGATGTAAATACTTATGGAGGACCCACTAAAGACTACGAAGTGGATGTTGACCCGAACCTTTTGAATAAATATGGTATTACCGCCCTTGATGTATATACTGCCATAAGCAATAGCAACATTAATGCCGGAGGTGATGTGATAAACCAGGGAGAAGAATCATTTGTAGTAAGAGGTATTGGCCTATTGAACAATATTGATGAGATAAAAAATGTCATCATTAAAAACATGAATGGAGTACCTCTGTTGGTAAAAAATGTAGCTGATGTAAAAGTGAATAATTTACCCCGGTTAGGAAGGGTGGGTATGGACACTGCCGGCGATGTGGTGGAAGGTGTAGTGGTTATGCGAAAAGGTAAAAACCCCCAGGAAGTATTGAAAGCACTCCGCACCAAGGTGAATGAACTAAACACTTCTATCCTTCCTTCCGATGTTAAAATTGTTCCTTTTTACGACCGCAACACACTAATTACCTATTGCACCGATACTGTTTTACATAACCTGGTTGAAGGAATTATATTGGTTATTGGTCTTGTGTTGGTGTTTATGGCAGACTGGAGGGCAACTCTTATAGTTGCTATTATCGTTCCACTTTCACTTTTATTTGCTTTTATATGCATGAAAATAAAAGGGATGCCCGTTAATCTCCTTTCCCTAGGTGCTGTAGATTTTGGAATAATAATAGATGGGGCGGTAGTATTGGTAGAAGGTTGTTTTGTAGTTTTCGACAGAAAGTATAAGGAATTAGGCAAAGAAAAATTTAACAAGCGGGCAAAAATGGGCTGGATAAAAAATACCAGCATAGATATGGGCAAGGCTATCCTTTTTGCCAAACTAATTATTATCACTGCATTAATACCCATTTTCTCTTTTGAAAATGTAGAAGGAAAAATATTCTCTCCCCTTGCCTTCACGTTAGGCTTTGCATTGCTTGGAGCACTGATTTTTACGCTTACACTGGTGCCGGTTTTATTCCATCTCCTGCTGAATAAGAATGTGTATGAAAAGCATAATCCGCTTGTTTCAGGACTGGAAAAAGGATATGTTAAATTATTCGCTTATACATTCCGCCATAAGCGCCTTAGCCTTGCCCTTGCTATCGCATTACTTGGCGGGAGTTTATATATCGCAACTTTTTTAGGTTCAGAATTTTTACCACATCTGGATGAAGGCGCATTATGGGTAAAAGCACAAACCCCATTAGGCATAACCCTTGCCAAATCCTCTGCACTGGCTGATAGTTTACGTAAGGAACTTGGCACCTTCGCGGAAGTAAAAACCGTAGTTTCACAAACGGGAAGACCTGACGATGGGTCTGACCCCGAAGCTTTCTCTGATATTCAATGCGATGTTATACTATATCCCAAAGAGGAGTGGAAACGAAATATCAGCAAAGATTCACTGATAGATGCGATGAACGCTTTGTTGGTTGAAAAACACGAAGGAGTGGTTTTTAATTTTTCCCAGCCTATACGCGATAATGTAGAACAAGCAGTATCAGGTATGAATGCGGCACTTGGGTGCCAAATTTCGGGAGATGATTTTGCTGTGCTTAATGAAACCGCGCAACAAATTTATGATACTCTTTCCAAAATAAAAGGTATAGAAGACCTTGGAATATTGAAAAACCTGGGGCAGCCGGAGCTAAAAATTGATCTGGAACAGAATAAGATGGCCCTATATGGGGTTAATACGGTTAACGCCAATGCAATAGTCCAAATGGCAATTGGAGGACAGGCAGCAACCCAGGTTTTTGAAGGTGAACGATTATTCGACCTGAGAGTGCGGTATTTGGATGCATTCAGGCAAAGTTCAGAAGAGTTAGGGAACCTGATGGTTCCAACGTTAAACGGAGGCAAAGTACCCCTCAAGGAAATTTCAACCATTACTCAACAAACAGGTATCAGTTCAATTTACAGGGCAGGTAACCAACGCGTAATTGCTGTAAAATTCTCAGTTCGGGACAGGGATATGGGAGGCGCTATTGCTGAGGCAAGAAGAAGAACTGAAGAAGTGAAGGTTCCCAAAGGCTATAAAATCGACTGGATAGGAGAGTTTGAGAGCCAGGTAAGAGCTGTTAATAGGCTGAAACAGGTTGTTCCAATTAGCCTGTTATTAATTTTTATTATCCTTTTTATGACATTCGGTAATTTTCGTGATTCTACCATCATTCTTCTTAATGTTCCCTTTGCATTGATAGGCGGCATTTTTGCCTTGTTAGTTACCAATACTAATTTCAGCATATCGGCGGGTATAGGTTTTATTGCCTTGTTCGGGGTATGTATTCAAAATGGAGTTATACTTATTGTCCAGTTTAAGCGTAACCTGCATCAAAAACAAACCCTTATCGAGTCTATCCACAACGGGGTACGTGAAAGGGTACGCCCGGTAGTAATGACAGCTTTGATTGATATGGTGGGATTATTTCCCGCCGCCATCAGCATGGGAATCGGTTCTGAAGCTCAAAAACCGCTTGCCATAGTAATGATTGGGGGACTGGTATCGGCAACCATATTGGTATTGCTTATATTACCTATAATTTATTACATGGTTTACCATCCGCGCCACAGGATGGACTAAGCAGGATTGTCATGAGAATTTTTGAATTGTAGTTTAATTTGCAAATTAAACAGTATCTTTGAAATGCTCAAGATACTGTAATGTACATAGCAGAAATATATATTAAAGGCTAATTTAATGAAGAATATCATTATTTTAGCTATCGGTTTTTTTTTTCTTCCTTATCTTAGTGTTGCCCAGGATAATGACCAGTATGGCAAACGATTCAGTTTCGGATATAATTATGGGAGTAGCATAGCGAAAGGTGCTTATGGAATGAATAATACATCCAAACTGCCTATAAGTCGGCTTACGAAACAAGATACAACTGAATTAAACGGGTATGCTAAAACGGGTTTTCACTACGATATTTATTTCACCTATGAATTTATCCCTCATTTAAGTGCCATGCTGGCTGTATCCGGCGATCAAAGCAATTACGATATAAATACCCTGGCTACACAATACTATAGTTTTTTTGCCCCAAATACCCGCCTTGCCACAACAGGTGATAATTACTACATAGTGCAATATCTCATTGGCCCCTATCTAAATCCCCGTATAGTAGGAAACTTACATTTTGAGCTAAAGGTTTTAGTGGGTCTCACTACTGCCAATTATCCAGGTATATCATATATTATTGAGCCTAATTTACAAGTTGCAAACTATACCAATTATATATTCCAAAAGGGGAGTGCATTCGGGTATAATATTGGAGGAGGCTTCAATTATGGAGCTGTAATTGGACCAATAGGATTAGGGGCGCACCTGAACCTGAATTATGAAGGTTCAACTGTTACATACCCGGGCTACAGCATAACTAATTATACCGGAAGTAATGTCCAATCCTCCAATTATAATATTCCTAAAACAATGGTAATAAACATCCTCCAGCTCACTGTTGGACTTTCCATTGAGATATAAAAAACCTAACTTGAAGCATATATTTTTTGGTAGATTCCATCGGCAATTTCAAAGTTCCTGTATTTCTCAGCCAAAGGGCGTATCTTAAAATAAACTTCTGTCCTGCTCTTCCTATTTATTATTTCATCTATTTGCCTGATAGCTGTTGTATATCCTTTTTCATCAAGGCTTTCTAATATAGCGCCTGCATTATTTTCCTTTACTATTTGAGAATCAATAGAAATATCAGGGGTTATTACCACTGGTAGGCCCATAGCCCAGTATTCTCCATCCTTAATTGGCGTACAATATTTTTTTGTAGGGACAGACTTCACAGGGCAAATAGCAAAATCTGCCAAGCCGAGATAAAGCGGCATTTGCTCATGGGGAATGAAAAGTTTAAGCACCGTTGAATCCGGAATATTAAATGCAACATTTTTTTGATTAAGGTATTCATCTGAAATATTGCTCAATAATAAAAAAGTGAATTTATCTTTGCCCCAAAATTGCTCACATGCCTTAATAAATTCAAATACTTCATCTTCCAGGTAAATCCCTCCTAATTTGCCTGCATATACGCACACAATTTTATCTTTTAAGCTGTGCTTTTCAATCAGTTCAATATTTTTAATGTAATTGAATGAAAATGCTTCAAGGTCAATACAGGCAGGCTTTACAGAATATTCGGTAATATGGATTCTATATTTCTCATAAATATATTTTTCCATACCGGGTGCAGCAAAAATCAAATAGTCGGCTGCCATAGTTTCTATCCGTTCAAAGTAAAACAAAATCTTATATTTCAACCCTGATTTTTTCCATGTTTTATTTTCAACCATAGCTTCGGCGTGAGGCTCAAAACTGTCGATATTTAACGTTAGATTATTATTCAGAATTTTAAGAATAGCTCCAATAGCCCCTGCCGTAGTACACCAGGGGTGAACTATTTTAATACTTTTCTTCTTTATTATTTTTTGGAGTCCTAATATATTTGCTATCCAGCCTAAAAACAAGAAACGATTACCGGAGGGAATTTCAATAGAAATTATTTCCCCTCTTTTTTGGACAACAATAGAATTCCTTCTTTTACTAATTGTAACAACATAAGCATAACTGGAAGTAATTCTTTTAATAATTTGCACATAAGGCAATGTATAAGTTTGCACCAAAGGGTCTCCAAACTGCCATTGAGTTATAAATAATATCCTATTATGACTGGTTTTCAATTGGTATTATACGTGATTTATCTACAAATATCCATGATTATACTGAACAATGACTGCTGAATTAATAGTTTTGTATATAAATAGACAGATGACTACCCCCGAAATAAGCGTTGTAATACCTGCATATAATGCAGAGAAGTACATTGCAGAAAGTGTATTATCTGTAATCAATCAAACGTTTAATTTATGGGAATTAATAATAGTTGATGATGGTTCTACAGATAGTACGGTCGAAATTATAAAAAGGTTTTATACAGATACAAGAATTATCCTGGTAAGACAAGCTAACAAAGGGGTATCGGCAGCCCGAAATACAGGGATTAAAACTGCAAAAGGGAAGTTCATAGCTTTTCTCGATGCTGATGATTATTATTTACCCCTTAACCTTGAAGAGAAATATAATTTGCTTATGCAGGATAATGCTATTGATTTTGTCTATTGTGACGTTATGCAGTGTGATGAGAAATTAAATGATGTGAAAATTGAAAAAGGGCTTCAACCTGAAAACCTTTTTACAAAAGTATTACAATGGCAGGGAGAAACGATACCCACCTTACCTTCAAATATTGTAGTGAAGGCATCTTTAATGAAGGGAAAATATTTATTTGACGAACAGCTTTCAAATTGTGCCGACCGGTTTATGAAAATACAACTTTCAAAAGAGACGGTAGCAGGATATATACCCAAAGCCCTAGTGAAATACCGGAATACCCCGGGTAGTATGAGCAAAAAAGTAGAGTTGCTGGAGCATGATGAACTATATATTGCAAAAAAAATCATCGCTGAAAAAATACTTCCACCGGGTAAATTCAGGCGGAAAGTCATTGCCAACATGTATTTTATAATCTCAGGCAGTTGGTATCGTGATGGAGGCAGAACTATGCGCGCTATTAAATTTGCACTAAAAGCAATGCTGATATACCCTCCCATAATTTTGAGGTTTATTAAAAAATCTCGTTTCTTAATACCTACTAAAAAATAAAGCTAAGTTTATGATCAAGAATCAAATAGCCGATGGAGAATAGTCCTGCAAAAAATATCTTTAATAATACCTGTCTTTTATTATATCAATTCCTCATTAAACCCTCAAGGGTTGATGGGCGTGTAATCATCTTCGGTTTTTTAAGTATTTACTTTGCTTCTATCTTCCTCTCCTCCTATTTTATGGACTATACCCGATACTGGAGAATATTAGGCGTACCTTCTGCAAGACCATTATTTGGCGATTTATTTTTCATCACTAAAATCCTCAATTGCCACCAGTTGGGGCTTGATATTTATAAAAGTACACCTTGCAGCGCATCACTATATTGCTATCCGAAATTATGGCTCTATTTGTCTCCTATATGGGTAAAGCCTGAAAACAATGGCTTTTTAGCTATTGTCCTTGTCTCCCTATATTATTTTGTTGCATTTATTATTCTACAGAGAACAAGTATAAACGAAGGAATTTATTATGGATTATTACTCTGCTCACCCCCATTGATGTTAGCCGTTGAAAGGGGGAATCCCGACTTGATTATTTTTATTTTATGCGGGATTGCAATCTGGGTAATGAAAAAAAAATACTCACCTTTTGTTGCAGCAAGCCTGCTATTAATTTGCGGCTTTTTAAAGCTCTACCCATTTACAACAATTATTTCATTTCTAAAGGACGACAAGAAGAAATCATTATGGTTGTCATCAGTTTTATTGATTATCAGTATAGTCTATATAATCTTGACTTACGATACTATTAAAATAAGTGTACTTAATATCCAAAGCCTCTTTTTCGGTTCTTCCGTTGCCTTTTGTCATGGATACCTCGTCATATTTAAGCTATTGAATACTTATCCTGTTTTTAATCATATTTTTAACTTTTTTCCCTACCAGTTGATTGCCCTCGCTGTAGTGATATTATTACTGGTATTGGTTTACTTCTATTCAAAAAAAAACAATTTTATTCTCGATACCAATTATCTGTTTGCTTTCAGGGTGGGTGCACTACTTTATGCAGGCTCATTTATGTGCGGACAAAATTTTGATTATAAGTTTATTATGTTTATTTTTACAATTCCTCAATTATTGTCATGGCTTAAAAATAATGAACAAATCAGGGGACTTACACTTTTTGCATTAGTATCAATCTTGATTTCGTGCTGGTCTGTCATCTTATTCAGTAAACTATTTTACTTTTTTATTTACACTACTATCGAGGAATTATTAAACTGGTATATTTTCGCCTATTTTACGTATGTGTTTTTACTTACTCTTCCCGGATGGCTGAAAGGGTATTTATTTATTAAAGCTGAAAAACCTGTATGACCTCAGATGATTATAAATCAGCCGGAAATGATACTGCCATATTGGTTTTATCATGTGACAAATATTCTGATATCTGGTCCACTTTTTATACTTTCTTTTTCAAATACTGGAATGATTGCCCTTTCAAAATATACCATGGAAGCAATTATTTAAGTTTTGACCATCCCAGGGTAAATAATATACATTCAGAAATAGTTTCGGATTGGTCTTCAGAAGCAAAAATAATACTGGAGCAAATTAAAGAAAAGTACATAATACTTATTCTCGACGACTATTTTATTTATCAGCCTGTAGATATGCCCACGCTGTTAAACTCCCTGAAAATTATGAAAAAATTGGATGCTATGTTTTTAAAACTTAGTTGCTTTCCAGTCAGTCACCGTTCCCTATGGCAATACGATATATTAAAAGAGGCACCTTTTATGGGAAAGATATGGGATGGACAGGAGTACCGCATTAATCTCCAACTTGGAGTATGGAACAGAAAAATGCTGAGCAGCCTTATAAATACAGGAGAAACCCCCTGGCAATTTGAACTAAATGGTTCAAAGCGCTCCAATGGAATTCCTAATCCTTGCCTTTGCATTGTTGAAGACCCGAAAAAGAACTATGTTCATGGTCCGATAACATACTTATGCACTGCTCTGAGTAAAGGTGTTTGGATGCTTGATGCTCTTGAGCTTTGCCGAAAAGAAGGTATCAATGTAAATATTGGCAAAAGGGAAGTGGAAACAAAATTCCAATATCTTTTAAGAAGGCTCTATATCCGAACTCCTCTACCTAAAAGAAAATATTTTGATTTTTTGAGAAACCGCATATTCAAACTCAGGTATTAATTAACATATTATCAATAGTTTACAAAATTGCTTTTGCTCCAAAAGTTTCCAATTTTTTGCCATTTTTGAAACTCTCCATGGTATTGCCACACATTATTAATGTTTCCCCGGAATAGCAACGTCCAAAGCCCTGTATTCCCGGTTGTGATAATAAGTTTTTCTGCATCTGACATAGCTTTTAGCGCTGCAAGGAAATTCACGGCAAATTCTACTCTCTTGCCCTTGCCTGGCATTACATGGGCATCTGGGTCTTTTTTAATCCGGGGGATTTCGTCAAACGCAATAGTGTCAGGAAATCTCTCTTTAAAATAATCGTAGAAGTCTTGCTCATCGGTTTGAATAAAAAATTTACTCCCGCCGGTATCTTTTGCTATTTGTATCATTCCATCGTAAGGCATACGGGGTATTTCATAGCTTTTATCATTTCCCCGCAAAAGAATTGCAATCCGGTCACCAATAAGCTCCCTAATAGCCATAGCTTTATCCTCAACTTGCTGCGATAAAGGGCATATAACCTTGGATAGTTTACCGATAGTATCAATATCAATTTCATTATACCATTTGAATTGCCATGCCCTGCTAAACTCTACGGGTGATTTTTTTTTGCCGGGCTTATATTCACCCAATAATTCAGAAGAAACATCCTGGTTGTCGGTATCCCGGTATATTCCAAATTGCTGCGAACTGTTAATCAATTCAGGCATCTTACCTTTCACCCGCATAAATTTTAATGTCTCATCTAATCTCACGGTTAAACAAGATGTAAGCCCGGTTCCTCCGGTTATATTTAAAGTCCCCATTCAGTTATTAAGAATTTTTTCCATTATTACAGTTTATTTTCCTCTTTAGTTTTTCTAATATAACCTCTAAATAGCCAGTATCTTTTAAATTTATCAATCCCACCCTGTCGCCATCTAAGTCTTCATATTTTAAATGGGCAACATCCTCAGCAGAATAAGACAACTTCTTATTATTTGCCTCTTTAAATATTATAGCAACGCCCCAATCTGTATCGAGCGTAGTAATATTCAGGTCATCCCTTTCAGAGCGTAACCTCACAATTGATTTCCACACATCGCCATTCCATTTTCCCTCCCATCCAGGTATTTCACCTTTTTCAGCCTTTTCATAAATTTCAGCCATAGAATGAATTGCCGGAGTTTCAGCTGCTTTAGTCGGGGGGCTGCAATCATGCACTACAATAACTCCATTTTCATCCAAAAAACTTAAGCAATTACTAATATCGGTGTAGGTTTGCAAATACGTATGCAGCCCATCTACAAAAGCAACATCAATTTTTTTCTTCTTAAATAAATCCTGGTGGGTTCTAAAAAAATCATCACTGCTTTCCCGGAAAAAAAACTCGGAGTTCTTTCGAAAAAGGATATTCACTAATCGCCATTTTCTTATTTTATCCTTTCCTTTAAACATAAAACACGGATCTATACCCAGCTTACGGGGAGCCTTTATAGAAAAAAAAACCTCCCCGGCATTTACACCTATCTCAACATACGTGCAAGCATTATTTGCAACTGCAATTTTTTGAATAATTTCTTTCCGATGCATATTTCCCAAGCACTTTACGTTTACAGGAGTTAAAAATACGAAATTAACTGTTGTAATATATTTTTACGTGCTCATCAAACATACGTTCTATCGTAAACTTGTCTTTAACTATTTGTTTACTTTTTTCACCCATTGCCTTTTTTATTAATGGATTGGCAAATAGCCACTCTACCCCATCGGCAATTCCTTCAGGGTCCTTATCAGCTGTATAATAGCAGGTTACTTTGTGTTCTAAAACATCCGCAGCTACTCCCGTTTTAGAAGTGATGATAGGAACTCCATTAGCCATGGCCTCAATCAAAACAAATCCAAAAGGCTCCTTAATTGCAGCATGCACATATATATCCATAAGTCCATAGACAGATGGCATGTATTTACTCTCAATCCAATTAGTAAAAATCACATATTCTGAAAGTCCATATTTATTAACCAATTCTTCTAATTCCCCTTGTTGTTCGCCCGAGCCGATAAATAGAAACCTGAAATTCTTGTTTTTGTGTATAAGAATCCTGGCTGCCTCAATAATATATTTATAGCCTTTCCATTCTATATATCGGGCAACAGTTCCGAGTACAATTTTCCCTTGTAACATATATTTTTTCCTGAAAAACTCTTTATCTGAATTTACCTGGGTAGTCACTTTATCAACGGGTATCCCATTATGAATCATATGTACTTTATGGAAGGGCGCCCTTTCTTTTTCGAGCAAAAATTTCTTTGAGTCTTCACTTATGGCAATAATGTGTGTAGAGTTAAAATTGTTTAGCCTGTCTGCCCAAACCCAATATGGGGTATAATACCAATGAAAAGCTGTTTCCTGTTTACGGATAACTCTTTTTTTAATGCCTACCAACCTTGCAGCCATTAGGGCTGGTAAAGAGTCATCAAAAAGATGGGTATTTATAACATCCGGCTTCAATTTGGATAAAAGCGCAACCAATTTGAAGAATGTATAAATCATTCCTGACTTACGCTTTGCCTGATCATATTTTATCCAATAAGCGCTGCATCCATATTGATTCATTTCATATATCAGCCGGGGTTTCTCGGGATATAAAGCGATTACAGTAAATTTTATATCCGGGTATTTGTCTAATCGCTCCGCAAACCAGTTGAGATATGGTACCGACGAATTATTAGCAATTACATGAACTACATGAATGATATTTTTTTCCAATTTTTTATTATCTGTTTGTACTTGAGTTTGAAAAAATAACAAGCTGGTAAAAAAAATATTTTATTTTTAAGGGAGTATATTTTAAAAAGCCCCTGGAAATAATCCATTGAGCTACTGTTTTTCTAATAATAAAGGCAATTATCTTTTTTACCGGGCTTCCTTGGGTAATTTTTAAATGTGGAAAAAGCCGTATATAATCAGGATGGATTTTTATCATTTCCCGTTTTGCCTCTGTATATTCATTCTGGCGATTAATAAACCTATCTATTTTTGGCCAATCATTATGCCAGGCAAGTAGTTTAATATCATAAATAACACGAATACTGCTATTAATTGCCCTGATACCAAAATCAAAATCTTCGCCATCTGAAAATCGGATGTCAAATCCGTTAAGTTGTTGGAATATTTTATTCGGTAAGGACATATTCTGAGCCGTAAAATTAAAATTCTTAAATGTCATGTCATGCATACCTTCGTCATCGCTTATCCACTTGCTCTCCATATTAATAAGGAACTTCCCGAAGTCATAATTTGCATCTCGGGGGTTTCTGTATCCATTACCAGAAACAATAATATCAGGATAGGTATTATGGTATTTAATATGGTTTTTAATTAAATCTTTTTCCGCCAGCATATCGTCATCCAAAAAAATAAGTAGGTCGCCGCTTGCGGCTTCCGCACCTGTATTCCGGCTCCTACCCCTCCCTGAAATATACTGGGGAATAATTTTCATTTTGAATTTTTGAGAGTATTCTTCCAACATCAAAGTAGCTTCTTCAGAATAGTTTTTGTTATCAGCCACCACAATCAACTCATCAATCAGCTCATTCTGTTTCACCAGTGCATCGAGTGTTTGTGATAACTTAAGCAAGGGGTTATAACTTGGTATAATCAGGCTTGTTTTCAATTTGCTTTCGCCTTGGGCTTCAGGGTAATCTTCTTCTTTTGAACTCCTTTTCTAAAGAAATAAACAATTAGGGATATAGTGACAAAAGTATCCAAATTTAATAATTTTGAACATACTTAATAAACTATTAACTCCCGGTTGTTTCATTTTACTTACTTTTTGAGGTTTACCTTATGAAAAAAAATAGAGGATGAAAAAAAAACATTAAGGGAATATACAATCCGATAGATTATAATATATAGCCTTCCTCTCGTACTTACTGTAAAATCGTATTCATTTCTGGCAATATTTTCTCCTCTAAAGGATTTGTCTAAATAAGATTGCCCCCCAATATGTATTAATTTAGTTCCTGCAAAATAATAAATCCGTTTTCCTGCCTTCTTAAAATCATAGCACCACTTCATATCTTCGCAATACATGAAATATTTATCATTAAGTCTATTCCCGGGCAGATCGGATAGAAATTGCTTCTTGAACAAAAAAAATGTACCCCAAACCCAGTCAGAATAAATATCGGTCTTATGGTTAAAAAATGAGCTTAAAAACAGTTTTGCCCTTCTTTTAGCTGAAAGTAGTTTATGAATCCTTGTAAGCTGAATAAATTCATTGGTAATACTTGGGAATGGGTTGCATTGATGTTGTATTTTCCCGTCCGGATAAATTAATTTACAGGTTATAACTGCAACATCCGCTGGCAGGGTTTCAAGTTTATCCACACATTTCAAAATAGAGTTTTCAACCAGCAATGTATCGCTATTCAATAATAGCACATGCTTTCCTTTGGCATATTTTATTCCGAGGTTATTCCCTTTGGAAAATCCCAGATTTTCTTCGCTGCTCACTAATATAATATTTGGAAATTCCTCTTTAAATAAAACAGGATTGCATTCTACAGAACCGTTATCAACAAGTATCACTTCAAATTCAATACCGGAGGTAAACTTATAAATTGACCTAATACAATTGCTTGTAATTTTGAAAGTATTATAGTTTAGAATAATTACCGATACATCCATTTACTCTAAAGGTTAAATACTGTTAGCTGTAGTTATTGAAGTCATTATGTTAATTTATAAAATAAGGGAACAAATGTTGATATTCTTTTCCCAAATTTAACCATCGTTGAGAGCTCAATAAATATTCTTTTGCTTGCTTTATCAAGAGGTAAAAGGGGAGCCACTTCTGAAATTATAATCGCTAATTCCTGGTTAGAATATCCTGCTTCTGACGCCCAATAAATAAATAGTTTCAACGTCTCCCATTCATAAACAGGGTATTTATTGATATCTATTTCCTTGGCAAATAGCGGCAATTTACTTCGCCATTTCCTGTTTAACTTCAGTGTGCTATCTATCCATTCCTTGTTAATTATTCCCTGGCTAAAATGTTCAACTATAATATCGAAAACCACACATACCCTTGCATGCTCTTTTACCTGGAGAGAAATGTCGCAGTCGTAATTATGGAACCCTTGAAATGTTACAGTATCAAATTTTATGCCTTCATTTTTAAATAAATCATTCCTTATACAAAACCAGAAACCATCTACTACAGCAGCTTCCGCTATCCCTTGTTTTGCAGGGTTGTTGTATTGCTTTGTCACTACATCGTTAGGGTTGCTTGAAATTAATTGCTGCGACACGGTATCGGGATAAGCATTTTTCCAGTGTTGAATATTATTTATAAGGATATCATTTACTATGTTATTGCTCCACCAGGGAGAAGGACTCTTAGGAAAAACATTACCGCCCGCTACACCAATCATTCCAATGCTTTTATCTTTAAAGTGTTCCATCACTTTTTGCCCCCAGTTTTCCGTATGAAATAAAATATCTTCATGGGTAAAACAAATAATGGGGTATTGGCTTTTAGAAGCACCCTCATTATAGGCTTCAAATATGGAGTATTGACCATCATGATTGTCAATAACCTGCAATTCATAAGGAACGCCAATAGTTTTCTCTATATTGCCCTTAATTTTTACCAGGCAATCTAAATTTCTATGGCAAATTACTATTGATATCATTTAACTAAGCTTGCTGAAATATTTCCGGGGCATTGTGTTTGTAATATCATTCTGCATATTCATTTAAGAGGAACTCTGACATTGAAGGTCCCGGTTGTCTATCTGTTCTATCAAAACCTAAATAATATTTTTACTTTTCACTATACCTGCTTTACGAAAAAGATTGCTAACCCTGGGGAAATATGTTTTGAATAACAAATACAGCGCAAGTCCCTTATGTTGAGATAATCTGAAAAAAATTGTATTGTTCAAATAAGCCCGGTTTAAATAGCTGCTATGTTTTTTCTCCATATAATTAAGCACCAGTAATAGCTTATCTTTCGGGATGGTGTGCACCATAGATTTTCCGGAATACCTATACTCGAACAGCACTTTGTTTACATAGTGGAATTTGCCATTCTGAAATGCTATTCGTAACCAAAAATCCCAGTCTTCATGTCCCATTACAGGCATATTTTCATCATACCCGCCAATTTTTTCCATTATTGATTTTCTAAAAACCGCACAGGCATCAATGTAGTTTTGAATCATTAATCGTTGCAGGTTAAATTCCCCCGTTTCCCATGTACCTGTTCTTTCTCCAAAATACTCTGCATTTCCATATACTACATCTATATTTTTATCATTATCCATAAGAACTATGCTCTCTGAAATATATTCAGGTTTTATTTTATTATCACAATCAAGAGGCAAAATATATTTCCCTGTTGCTGCTTTAATAGCCGCATTCCGTGCAGCGCCCAATCCTTTATTGCGCTGATTTACTATATGAAGCCCCTTAGCAGCAAGCTGTTTTAATATTGCCAGTGTTTCCGTATCTGTTGAACCATCATTTACAATTATTATTTCATAAACAGCTTTATCCTTATATCGGGAAACACTTTCTAAAGCTTCCTGAAGAAAGATACCCTGGTTATAGCATGGAATAATTATAGAAACAATTGGTGTCATTTATTTATTTCTTACCAACAACCACATAATTCATTGTATTGAAATCATTGTAATGTTTTCTATCAAGATAGGAAAATACCTTGTTAATAATTGTGATAAACAAACTTGATTGCGATAATCTTGCTGGAATAGTATGTATGATAACCTGGCCTAATAATGCCCATTTCCCTCCATTCGAAAATATTTCAAGAACAGAAAACCCGCTTTTTTCAAGTATATATTTAAAGCCATGCTTTGTAAAACGAAAATAATCGTAGGGTTCTTCATGTAAGTGCCAATACATAGGTCCTGAAATTATTATATGCCCTCCCGGTTTTAATAGCCTGTAAGCTTCATTTAAAAGTCCCTGGTGGTCTTCAACATGTTCAATTACCTGAGTGGAAAACACGGTATCGAAACTCGAATCATCGAGAGGGATTTTGGTTGCTTCACAAATAACGTCAACTTTATTCATGCTTGACTGAACAACATCACAACCTACATACTCTTTGGAAATTCCATTAAACATTGCTTCATAAGGTTTATTACCGCAGCCAATATCGAGTACTATTTCACCAGCGTGTTTTTGTACCGCATATCCCAAATCACGTATCAATGGTTTATAAACAAGATAATACCGGTCTGCTATATCAACTTTAGTATAATCCTTAAACCTATCTATGCTTTCTTCCCTCATCCGTTTTTCTTCTTCCAAAAATTAGTAAAGAAATATTTCAAAACTGCTTTGTTTGAATGGAGAACAGATTCAAAATAGTCTGCTTTCTTTCTCTTGTATTCAAATAATTCAGGGTGAACTAATGGCACTACACTGTTCTCATTATTCTCGTAAGCTTGCTTTAGTTTGGGATAATCAGCAAGAGAACCTTCCTTTACAAAAAAAAGAATATTTTGCCTGTACCACCATTGAATTCTTTTGTCATTCCATATTTGCAGCCTTAAGCAATCTATCGGGATGTAGCCATTTTTATTGAATAAATTTATCCAGTATTCGGGATATTGCTCATTGATGTGCAAAGTGCCCTCTTGTCCCGGTATTGCCGCTGAAAATAAAATTACATCTCCAAGCATGCACAAAGATTTAATAAGCACCCCGGCAGATTTTTCGGGCAAGTGTTCAGCCACTTCGAGACAAGTGACCAATTCATATTTTTTATTACTCTTAAAGCCTTCTTCAAGGTTAAACTGTGTGAAGTTTTCCGCTTTAATCCGTAGTTGTTTTTTATCAACATGTAACCCGTCAACTCCCATTATTTCTTTTAGTCCTCTCTTCTCCCAAATGCTGAGCCAGGCGCCTATCCCACACCCAATATCTATAACCGAAACAGGCTGCAGATATTTCTCTACTAAAGGAATAATTACTTCTGCAGAGGAAATAGCGCCATGCAAATGGTATTCAAAAAAATTATCTTTATAATCTTTGGGTTGCATTTATTTATTTTAGCCTGACTGTCAGTTCTATATCAATTAAATTATTTTCGAATCGGGCACCAAAAAGCCATGAGCCGGATGATGAGGATAGGTCCTGTTCTTCTGGGGGCTCTCAATTATGGAGAATTCTTTACATTCTTTTGGCCAATCGTAAGTTTCATTGAAATGAGGTCCCAGCCATGCATCTATATAATAATCACCGGGTACAAATCCATTAATTTCAATTTCAGTAGTTAGTTCAATTGTCTTGTTGTCTGGTTGAATAAATGGTTCGAGCATGGGTATTGCCTGTCCCACCGGGGTACCCATTTTACTAAAAATATCATACGAAATAAAAGAAGGCTTCATTCCAGCAAAGCATTTTATCGACGATTGAATAATCAACCTTAAATGAGGTTGCTTTCCTTCCATTCTTGAATCAATCTTTTGGAAATGAGGAAATGATAATTCCTTGGTTTGTACCCAGGTGTTAGTTGCAAAGTTGCCTGCATGAAGATAGTGATTAATGACTTCGCCCGATTCTCCTCCCATCATTATTTTACCATCTTTTAAAAGGATAGCTGTTTTACAAAGATTCTGAACAGCATTCAAATCGTGGCTTACAAATAAAATAGTGCGCCCGCGTTTATTCACATCCTCCATTTTGCCCATGCACTTCTTTTGAAATTCAGCATCGCCCACCGCAAGCACTTCATCAATTACCATTATTTCAGGTTCAAGGAATGCAGCGACAGAAAAAGCCAGTCTCAATTGCATACCGCTGCTATAAAACTTGAGCGGAGTATCTAAAAATTTCTCGGTTCCGCTGAAGTCTATTATCTCATCAAATTTAGCCTGGATTTCCTTTCTTGTCATTCCTAAAAGTGAACCATTGAGAAATACATTCTCTCTGCCTGTTAGTTCCGGGTGAAACCCGGTTCCTACTTCCAACAGGCTGGCTATTCTTCCCCGGGAAATAATACTCCCTTTAGTGGGCGGAGTTATCCTTGAAAGTATTTTTAGCAGGGTTGATTTTCCAGCCCCGTTTTTACCGATTATTCCAATACACTCGCCCTGTTCAACCTGGAAACTAATATCCTTCAGCGCATAAAAATCTTCGGTTATTGAATTATTCCTTTTAAAAATAGAAGCTATGGAATCGCGCATACTCAGGTATGGCTGCCTGTTGTGTTGTATCAGGAATTTTTTAGATATGTTTTTTATTTCAAGTATCGGTTTCATATCAAGCGAGATCGGCAAAATAGGCTTCCGTTTTACGGAAATAATAAATTCCTAAAATAAACAGTAGCATAGAAAAAAATAAACTGATGGCGACTAAAGGCAATTCAAGCGTTTGACCGTTAAATCCTGACCTAAAAAGCTCAACCGCACTATACATCGGGTTAATAGCAAGTAAATACTTAGCCCCTGCAAAATGAAATACTGAGGTAGGATAAATTACGGGGGTTACAAACATAAAAAATTGTACCAGGAAAGGCGTTACATAACGGAAATCGCGGTATTTTATAGTTAATGCAGCAAGAAAAGAGCCAATACCAAAGGTTGAGATTACCGTAATTATGACACTTAATGGGAAGAATAAAATAACCTTCAGCGGCTCGAATATAATTCGGTTGTGATAAAAAATCAGCATTCCGATAAGGATGATAAACGCCATCAGAAAATCAAAAAGAGCAGTAAAAACAGATGCAATTGGAATAATGAGCCGTGGGAAATAAATTTTACGGATGATATTTGCATTTGAAATCATGCTGTTACCCGCATTCGTAATACCGGTAGAAAATATCATCCAAAGGGTAAGGGCTGAATAGGTAAAGAGTGGATGCGGCAGAGATTCTGAAGGAATATCCAACGCACTTCCTGCCAATGAAAATATAGCCATTAACATAAGAGGCTGTATTACTGCCCAGGCAAAGCCCAATACTGTCTGTTTGTATTTAACCTTTATATCACGCCATGCAAAGAAAAAAAGCATTTCCCTATACTGCCAAATCTCTTTCAACCCCAGGTTTAGTTTCTGGTGGGGTATAATTTCATACTCCATTAGGCAAATATACATTTTTAGCTCTTCAAGTTTATGACATAAAGGAATTTCACATATTTGCGCCTGTTTATTAAATGTATCCAACATTGACTTAAATCTACCTTTATGAAAAAAATTATTACACTGGTTTCCATGATTTGCCTATTTCAGGCTTGTAACAACAATGGGAATAAAAATAACACTGCTATGTTAAACGATACCTTCAATCAATTTAAAAACCGTTTTGTAGAGAGCATGTGGAAGGTTTACCCCGTGTGGGCTACTTCGGTGGGATATCATAAATACGACTCTATTTTAGGGGTGCCTGATGCTGCTTCCAGGCAAAGCGAATTGACTTTTGCACAGCAAACGGAAGACAGCCTGAAGACGTTTAAATTCGATTCATTAGATGCGAATAATAAGACCGACTACCGCATGATAATTAATTTTATTGATGGTATCCGTTTTAATATAAATGAGTTTAAATCTTTCCAGTGGGACCCTTCTCTGTATAATGTAGGCGATGCCCTTTTCTATATTATGGATAATAAAAAAGCGCCTTTGGAAGAGCGCTTAAAGAATATTTCCCAGCGCCTTGCCCAGGTACCTGCTTACTTTGAGGCTGCCAAAAAAAATATACAACGGCCAACTAAAGAGCATACCCAGCTTGCCATTGACCAGGGCAGCGGTTCCCTCTATTTTTTCAATTCTATTTTCCCCGATTCATTGAAAAAATCTAAACTGAGTGAAGCGGAAGTAGCGCAATTCAACCGCAATGCTAAGGCTGCTCAAAAAGCTATTGAGGGATATGTAGATTGGCTAAAGAATGAAGTGATGAATCACGATTCCACTTACTTCCGCAGTTTTAGAATCGGGAAAGAATTGTACGATAAAAAATTCCTGATAGATATTGACTCCCGCTACACAGCCGATGAAATTTATCATAAAGCGCTGAACAGGAAAAATGTTTTACACAAGGAAATGAATGCCCTTGCTGACCAGCTTTGGAGCAAGTACCTGCCTACAGTTAAAGCCCCTGATGACACTCTCGTAAAAATTAAAATGCTCATTGATACCATCTCTGTAAACCATTGCAGCCGTGATGCGTTTATGGAAACCATTGAAAAACAATTACCGGAATTGACTGCCTTTATCAATGCCCACCACATTATTGACCTTGATTCAACAAAGCCCTTACAGGTACGGAAAACACCGGAATACCAGGCGGGCATTGCCGGAGCCGGAATTAATGCGCCCGGTCCTTATGATAAAGATGCGCCTACTTATTATAATGTAACTCCCCTTACCTCCTACTCTGCCGCCGATGCCGAAAGTTATTTGCGGGAATATAACCACTATGTGCTGCAAATCCTCAATATACATGAGGCTATTCCCGGGCATTACACCCAGTTGATTTATGCTAACCGCTCCCCAAGTATTATTAAAGCGTTGTTTGGCAATAATGCTATGATAGAAGGCTGGGCTTGCTATGTAGAAAGAATGATGATGGAACAAGGCTACAATGCTTCTCCTGAAATGCAGCTATTCTATGATAAATGGAATCTACGGGAGGTCTGCAATTTCCTTATTGACCATAACATTCAATGTGAGAACTGGACTAAAGACCAGATGATGGATTTGCTGGTTCGCGAAGCATTCCAGCAGAACGCCGAAGCACAGGAAAAGTGGAAGCGCGCCACACTTTCACAGGTGCAGTTAGCTTGCTACTTTACCGGGCAAACGGAAATTTATGAACTCAGGGAAGAAATGAAAAAGAAATTAGGCGATAAATTCGACCTGAAAAAATTCCATGAGGATTTTCTGAGTTATGGTTCTGCCCCGGTGAAGGAAATACGGGAATTGATGTTGGGGAATGCTAAATAGTGAGTATTGGGTATTGAGTATTGAGTATTGTGTTTATTTTGGATTTAGCAGGAGTTTTTACAGGCATTGCACCCAAACTAAAAAAACGGCTAAAAACGGCTATTGCCCCCATAGTTAAGTAGCTGGTTGTGAATATATATGCTTCCAGCTATTGTCCGTGTTGGGTTTCAGGGGGTATATTTATGTAATTCCGGTAACCATAATACAAATACCTGACAAAAGTTTATACCTATTTTATTTTTTAACTTTGCAGAATGAAGAAAGCTATTTTATTATTCTGTATTTTTTATTCTTCCTTCGACCGCCTAAGTTTTAGCTGCGGCAGTATTACAAATGCACAAGGCTATTTTTTATATGGCGAGGCATCTTTGGGTGGTAGATATGGTGATGGAGTGATATTTCGTTTTGACCCCTTTACTCAAATGGATACGGTAATATTTAATTTTAATGGTATAAATGGAAATACTCCGATTCAGGCTTTATATTTGGCACAAAACGGAATTATGTATGGAGTATGTGAGTTTGGGGGAATTAATAATGATGGTGTTATATTTAGTTATAATCTAAGTACCGGTATCGAAAACACGATTATCGGTTTTATAGGTTCTAATGGAGCCAATTCGGGCAGTGAAATTACTCCTGCATCTTTTGGCTTTTTATACGGCACAGCAGGAAATGGAGGTCAATATGATGGTGGCGTTATTTTTAGGTATAATCCAAATTCCAATCAAGATACCGTTCTTTTTAATTTTAATGATACGGACGGGACAATTCCTTATGGAGGCCTATTCCCTTTAAACGATAGTTCATTTTATGGTATGACGAGCGAAGGCGGTCTTTACAATTCAGGGGTAATTTATCAATTTAATCCCTCGACAGATAAGGAAACGGTGCTTTTCAATTTTAATAGTAGCACAGATGGAGAGAATGCTCAAGGAGCCTTCATAAAGGATTCTAACGGTTTACTTTATGGAATGACAGCCTTTTTGGGAACAGGAGGAGGAGGATATCTAATCAGTTTTGATCCTTTGACAGGAATTGAAACTGATTTAATTAGTTTTGACAGCGGACGTGGTCTATATCCTTATGGCTGTCTTTTTTTGGCGACGGACAGTTTATTATACGGAATGACAGCTGAAGGCGGAACTAATAATGATGGAGTTCTTTTTAGCTATAATGTAAATACGAGTACATATTCGGTGGTTGTTAATTTCGATAGTATAAATGGTTCATTTGGTGGGGATGCTCTAATTGAAGATACTATAAACAAAATACTTTATGGTATGACCATGTATGGTGGCACATATAATAATGGGGTCATTTTTAGCTATAACCTTATAACAAGAAGAGACAGTGTATTGCTCAATTTCGATGGAACAAACGGAGCTAATCCATTTGGCACATTGCTTCTTGTGCCCGATACTTTAGTTACTGGCGCAGGTAAGATTAGTAGCAAAAAAGGAGAGGCAGTAGTTTACCCCAACCCCAATAACGGAATTTTCACGATAGCCCTAAGTCATGCTGAACTTGTTTCAGCGTCCCAACCAAACATTGAAATATATAATGTTCTTGGTGAGAGAATATATTTTGAGACCCTGAAACAAGTTCAGGGTGACAATCTCATTAACCTTTCTAATGAGTCAAGCGGCATTTATTTATATAGAGTAAGTTCTTTAAATGGGAATCTTTTAGGTACGGGGAAATTTATTATTCAATAAAAATACCTCCTGAGAATTTATTGGAATATAAACACCGTAGAGACGCCATGCATGATGTCTCTACAACAACTGACCTCGTTATTGTAGAGACGGGATACATCCCCTGTCTATCTAAATAAATATTTCCCACATATTTTTCCTTCCCCAAAAAAATTATTCCCCTCTGTTTCAACGCGTTTACTCAAATGATTTAATATTTTGTTTTAATCATTTGTTTAAATCAACCAATTCTTTCTAATTTTGTCCCCTCATTTACAAAATGAAAGACTTAAAAAGAGAATTCAAAAGGCAGGTACGTACTGAAGCAAAAGAAATCAGGGCTTCGCTCCGCAAACGGCGCGCTAATTCGCTTGCCAGCGCCGAAGAGAAAATAAAAGAAGCCGCCCGAAAACTCTTTACCAAAGAGGGATTTGAAGCAGTAAAGACAAGGGACATAGCGCAGGAAGCCGGCATTAATTTAGCCTTACTCAATTATTATTTCCGTAGCAAGGAAAAGCTGTTTGAAATAATTATGCTCGAGAATATAGGACATTTCTTTGAAGGTATTACTGCTATTCTGAATGATGAAAAAACAGATTTTTATAAAAAAATTGAACTGTTAGTTGACTTTTATATTTCCCGCCTGACTGATAACCCTGATGTACCCCTGTTTGTACTGAATGAAGCAAGGAATAATCCTGAAAAACTGCCCCTGCAAATTAACCTTTTAGATACGCGCTTCATCAAGCAATTTGAGGCAGAAATTAAGGATGGAAGGGTTCAGCAGCTGAACCCCGCTCACCTGATGATGAATATGCTGGGATTAACCGTATTTCCTTTTGCTGCACGCCCTATGATACAACGAATAAGACATATAAACGATGAGGATTTTCATAAGATGATGAATGAAAGAAGAAAACTTATACCCCAATGGATAAAAGCAATGCTTGAAACAAGGGGGATATAATGGGAATAAAAAAAATATGCATATTTATTTTTATAATATTGAGTACTATGTTTTTTGCACAAGCCCAACAAAAGTTTACCATAAGCGGCACCATAAAAGATTCGGCATCGGGCGAGCAATTAATTGGGGTAATAGTTGGTATAAAAGAATTACCTACAACCGGTGAGTACACAAATAAATATGGGTTTTATTCTATAACCTTGAATGAGGGCGATTATACGATTATATATAATTATATGGGGTATAAAACTGATTCGTTAAAAGTCTCCCTTCATAGTAATGTAAAACATAATGAAAACCTGGCAGCGATGGGTTCATCATTACAAGAAGTGCAGGTGCAAGGCACCAAATCGAATGAGAATGTAACCAGCACCCAAACGGGGATGGTAACGCTGGATGTAAAAGAGATAAGTAAAATACCGGTATTTTTCGGGGAAAAGGATGTATTAAAAACGGTGGAATTAATACCCGGTGTTATATCAGCAGGTGAAGGTAATAGCGGCTTTTATGTGCGTGGCGGCGCTACCGACCAGAATCTGATATTATTAGACGAAGCAACGGTATATAATGCGTATCACCTGCTTGGTTTTTTTTCTGTATTTAATTCCGATGCGTTAAAAGATGTTACCTTATATAAAAGCGGAATGCCTGTAGAATATGGCGGTCGTCTTTCATCGGTGGAAGATATACGGATGAATGATGGCAACGACCAAACCTACCATGTAAGCGGGGGTATCGGATTAATTTCATCCCGCTTATGTTTTGAAGGGCCGGTAAAGAAAAATAAAGGCTCCTTTTTAGTTGCCGGCAGAAGAACTTATGCCGATTTATTTTTGAAGCTTTCCAATAACTCAGCCCTCCGCAATAGCAGTCTCTATTTTTATGATTTCAACGCTAAAGGCAATTATACACTGGGCGAAAATGACCGGATTTATATTTCGGGATATTTGGGTAAGGATGTATTAGGTGCCGATAATATTTTTGGAATCAACTGGGGAAATGCAACAGGAACGCTGCGCTGGAATCATATTTTCGGGGCTAAGTTATTTTCCAATACCTCTTTAATATTCAGTAACTACGACTATAATATTGATTTAACTGCTACAGGTATAAACCTGGGTATTCAATCAACTATACGCGATTGGAATCTGAAAGAAGAGTTTCAGTTCTACCCTGATTCAAAAAATAAAATAGTTTTTGGTTTCAGCAGCATACACCATACCATAGTACCCGGCAATATCGTGTCGTTAGATTCTAATGTTAACAGTACAAATATCCAAACCCGCTATGCATGGGAAAATGCACTATTCGCCTCCGATGAGTATAAGTTGAGCGAGCGAATAAAATTTGTAGCCGGTATAAGGCTTACTTCATTCAGTTTACTGGGCCCCGGTACATTTTACACCTATAATCAGGAAGGTACTGCCATTGATTCTGCCAACTATTCCGGCGGACAATTTGTTAAAACATATATTAATCCTGAACCGCGTTTTAATGCAACGTATCTGCTCAATGAAATTTCATCTATAAAAATTTCCTATGACAGAAATGTTCAGAACCTGCACTTGCTTTCCAACTCCACCTCCACCAACCCTACCGACCTGTGGATTCCAAGCAGTAACAACGTTAAACCTGAAATAGCCGACCAATTTTCAGCAGGTTATTACCGAAACTTTTTAGATAATAAATATGAGTTTTCAGTAGAGACCTATTATAAACTCATGCAGAACCAGATTGACTATAAAAATGGCGCGCAACTTATCCTCAGTGAAAATGTAGAAAGTGAGTTGCTCTTTGGGCATGGCAGGTCCTATGGAACCGAATTTTTCCTAAAAAGGAAGTATGGAAAATTAACAGGGTGGGTAGGCTACACCCTTTCGAAAACCGAATTTCAAATCCCGGGAATCAATAATGGCAGCTGGTATCCGGCAACCCAGGATATCACCAATGCTGTTGATGTTGTTGCAATTTATACCCTGAATGAAAAGTGGTCATTTTCGGCGGCGTTTGTATATAATACAGGGTATCCGGTTACATTTCCGAGCGGAAAGTATGATGTAAATGGGAATGTTCTTTACTACTATACTTCCCGCAATGGTTACAGAATGCCGGCATACGACCGTATGGATGTGGGAGCCACCTATAAATGCAAAAAACACCCTCACTATCAGGCCGAATGGTCATTTTCCATATATAATGTGTACGACCGATGGAACGCTTACACCATTACATTCCAGCAAAATCCTAATAACACGCAGGAAACACAAGCAGTGCTTACTTCTCTTTTTGGAATAATCCCCTCTGTTTCTTATAATTTTAAATTTTAAAATGGTGAGAAAAAACAGAATATATATAGTAATCACAGGACTGGCAATGCTGGTTACATCTTGTCAAAAAGTAATTAACATTGATTTGAATTCTGCATCTCCTGCAATGGTTATAATAGGCAATGTGAATGACCAGCCGGGACCTTATACTGTCACCCTTAGTCAAACAATTAATTTTAGTCAGCCTAATACATTCCCCCCTATTAGCAATGCTTTTGTATCTATAGCCGATAACGAGGGCAATACCGATACATTGGTTCAAACCATAGCGGGCACTTATCATACTACGAAAATAATAGGTACGCCCGGCAGAACTTATTACTTGACAGTGGTGGCAAATGGAAAAACATATACATCGTCAAGCACTATGCCCCAGCCAGTTACCTTTGATACGCTTGAAATACAAGCATTGGCTAATCCTTTTAAAACCAGCGATACCAATAGGTTTCCGGAAGCGGGGTTTCAGGACCCAGGCAACTCATCTAATTATTACCGCTTTATAGAAACCCGCAACGATACGTTGCTTTCAAAAATATTTACTATTGATGATGAGTATTCGAGGGGACGTTATATCAATTACAGATTAAGGCAAGATACTCTTTTGGCTATTGGGGATAGCGTGAAACTGGAAATGCAGTGCATAGATGAAGGGACATATAACTATTTAAGCACTTTTAATGAAGCTTCCGGCTCTACTAATGTAACCCCATCTAATCCTGTTTCCAATATTTCAAATAATGCGTTGGGTTATTTTAGCGCTCATACTTCAAGATTTAAAGCCATAAAAGTTTTATAAGAATTAATAAAGTAAATGGTATGACAACGACACTCCAATATTATTCACCCATGAAAAATATAGTTATCCTTTTTAGTTTACTTTCAATGACAGGAACGGGTTACTGCCAACCTGGCGCAAAAAAACCTGCACCTGTGAGCGGCATTACCCTGGAAGAGTGTTACAAACTGGCAAGGCAAAATTACCCCCAACTTAAACAGAGCGACCTGATAGCAAAGACCAAAGATTTCAATATAGAAAATGCCTCGAAAGGCTATTATCCTCAATTTAATATAAACGGGCAGGCAACCTACCAGTCTGCAGTTACTTCTATACCCCTGAACGGACTTCCCAAACCTTTTAATGATATAAATATTCCGGTGCCGCCGTTAGACCAGTTTAATGTGCATGGTGAAGTTGACCAGACCATTTATGATGGAGGAGTAATTAAACAGCAAAAACTCTCGGATGCTGCCAGTGCCGATATACAACAGCAAAACCTCGAAGTGCAACTGTATGCTTTAAAAGACAGGATTAACCAGATTTATTTTGGGGTGCTGGTGATAGATGAACAAGTAATACAAAATAATATTACCCAAAAAGATCTTCAAAACAGCATAGATAAAATGCAACAGGGGGTTAATAATGGCACTTCCACCAGCAGTTCGGTAGATGAATTGGATGCTGAACTGATACAGGAGCAGCAAAATAAAATCCAGTTGCAGGCTTCCCGCGGTGCATATCTTGATATGCTGAGCGTTTTCACAGCCCAACATTACGATACATCCACTACCCTTACTATTCCTGCCGGTATCACACCCGCCGACAGTATTAAAAGACCGGAACTGGCGCTATACGATTTCCAAAAGAAGAATGATGAAGTACAGGAAGATATTTTGAATGCTTCCAACCGTCCTAAATTCTCTCTTTTCTTCCAGGGGGGGTATGCCCTGCCCGGCTTAGATGCGTTTGACATTAACCCTGCCCTCTATTATATCACAGGTATTCGCCTTAGCTGGAGCCTGGGCGGCTATTATACGTTGAAAAATCAAAAACAAATTTTGGAACTTGACAGGCAAAATATAGATGTGCAAAGAGAAACTTTCCTTTTCAATACTACCATCAGTATGAAACAGGAGGGCGCTGATATTGTTAAGCTACGCAGCCTGATTGATAAGGATAATGAAATTATTACCAAAAGAACATCGGTGAAAGATGCTTCCAAAGCCCAGATGGAAAATGGAACAACAACCATACATGAGTATTTGGGCGAACTGGATGCTGAAGACCAGGCAAAGCAAAGCCTGCTACTCCATGAAGTACAATTATTATTGGCTGAATATACGTATCAAAATACAACAGGAAATTTATAATTAAAAATTAAAAATCTAAAAACAGCTTACTATGATAAATAGAACATCTTTGGGAATATTGGCATTTGCAGCCCTGTTCGCTTCTTGCCATAACAGCGAGAATGACTGGGATGCGGCAGGAGCATTTGAATCAGTGGAAACAATTGTTTCTACGGAAGCCTCCGGAACCCTTATGCAATTCAACATTGAAGAAGGGCAAACTCACAATGCGGGCGACTGGATTGGCTACGTTGACAGCACCCAGCTTTATTTCCATAAACAGCAATTGCAGGCGCAAATAGCGTCCACTATCAGTCAGAAGCCTGATATATCTGTCCAGGTTGCTTCCCTGTATTCACAACTTGCAGAAGCACAGATAAACCAGAAAAGAATGGAAAACCTGGTGAATGCCAATGCAGCCACCAAGCAACAATTAGATGATGCCAATACACAGGTGGATGTTATAAACAAGCAAATTGATGCCCAAAAAAATGCGCTTGGAATAACCAGCAACACTATCGAAAAAGATGTAACTCCCTTAGTGCGCCAGATAGAGCAGGTGAATGACCAGTTGGAGAAATGCAAAATAATCAATCCCATACATGGAACGGTGCTCACCAAGTATGCCGAAAACCATGAAGTGGTAGAGCCTGGAAAAGCCCTTTACAAAATAGCTGAAACCGATACCCTGATTCTTCGTGCCTATATATCCGGAGTACAACTTGACCAGGTTAAATTGGGACAGGTGGTAAAAGTACGCACCGATTTGGGGGAGAAGAAATACAAATACTATACCGGAACCATTTATTGGATTTCGGATAAATCGGAATTCACCCCAAAAACTATTCCCACCAAAGATGAAAGAGCCGACCTGGTGTATGCCATAAAAGTAAGAGTAGTGAATGACGGTTTTTTAAAAATAGGAATGTACGGAGAAGTTACATTCAATAACACTCCTGCAAACTAAAGGATATGAGCCACCATCCTGATTATATACCGGGCACCTGCAACATTGGACCTCATGAAATAAAAAGCAGGAAAAACTTTGCTATTTTTTCTGCTGCATTGGGTGTCGCACTGATTGCTTTTTTGCTCTTATCTCATGCCGGAAAAATGTGGAGGCTGTTTGAATTTATCCCGGCAGCATCTTTCGGAATCGGTTTCCAGCAGTGGTATTATAAGTTTTGTGTAAACTTTGGATTACGGGGCTTATTTAATTTTGGGGAAATGGGCAAAACCTTTTCCGTTGAGCAAAAGGAACATTTCCACCAGGACCAGGCAAAAGCCTGGAAAATGATTATTACAGGAATTGTGTTTGCTATTATAATAACCATCTTATTTTATCTGTTTCCATCTTGCTGATATGAGCGCCATAACACTTAATAATATTACCAAAACCTACAACAAGAGCGCTACACTTGCAGTAGATGATGTTTCATTTTCCGTTGAAAAAGGGGAAATATTCGGGCTTATCGGTCCTGACGGGGCGGGGAAAAGCACCATATTCCGCATGCTCACCACACTGTTACTTCCCGACAAGGGCAGCGCAACGGTAGGCGGGTTTGATGTAGTAAAAGATTTTAAAGCCATCCGCGGAATAGTGGGATATATGCCCGGCAGGTTCTCTTTGTACCCGGATTTAACAGTGGAAGAAAACCTTACCTTTTTCGCCACTGTATTTAATACAACAATTGAGGAGAACTACAACCTGATTAAAGATATTTACGTACAGTTGGAGCCATTTAAAGACCGCCGCGCCGGAAAATTATCGGGTGGCATGAAACAGAAACTTGCCCTGTGCTGTGCATTAATCCACAAACCGGAAGTATTATTTTTAGATGAGCCTACCACAGGGGTTGACGTGGTATCGCGAAAAGAGTTTTGGGATATGCTTAAACGCCTGAAATCACAGGGAATTACCATTTTAGTTTCCACTTCCTATATGGATGAAGCCACCTTATGCGACCGCATTGCGCTTATACTGAACGGTAAAATATTATCCATTGCCTCGCCGGAGGATACTATTAAAGCCTACCCTGAACAACTCTATGCCGTTAAAGCGGATTCCATCTACCACCTGCTTCTTGATTTGCGGGCATACAGTGGCACCAAGAACTGCTACACTTTTGGCGAATATCTGCACCTTTCCATATCAACCAATGAACAGGAAGTAAGAAAATATTTAGAGGAAAAAGGCCACACTCAGTATTGAATTTAAAGCAGTAACTCCGACCGTGGAGGATTGCTTTATACTTTTATTAAAACAACAAAATGAGCGAAACAGTAATAAAGACCAATAAATTAACCAAACGTTTTGACGACTTTGTAGCTGTGGATGGAATAACATTCGAGGTTCACAAGGGTGAAATATTTGGTTTTTTAGGGGCAAACGGCGCCGGCAAAACTACTGCCATGCGTATGCTTTGCGGTCTTTCCATACCTACCTCGGGAGAGGCTATGGTGGCTGGCTTTGATGTATTTAAAGAGCCCGATGAAATTAAAAAGAACATTGGATATATGAGCCAGAAGTTTTCATTGTACGAAGATTTGACGGTAAAAGAGAATATACAGTTTTACGGGGGAATTTATGGACTTACGAACAAGCAGATAAAAGATAAGAGTGAGGAGCTAATTGAAACACTCGGTCTTCATAATGAAGCGAATAAGCTGGTATCGTCCCTTCCATTAGGATGGAAACAGAAGCTTTCCTTTTCAGTTGCCGTGGTACACCAGCCTAAAATTGTTTTTTTAGATGAACCCACCGGCGGTGTTGACCCTTCGATGCGCAGACAGTTTTGGGACTTGATTTATGGCGCTGCCGACAGGGGCATTACTATATTCGTTACCACGCACTACCTCGATGAAGCAGAATATTGCAACCGGGTGTCTATTATGGTAGATGGCAAAATTGAAGCCCTTGATTCGCCGGCAGGGTTGAGGAAAACATATTCTGCTGCTACAATGGAAGAAGTTTTTTACAAGCTTGCACGGAAAGCGAAACGGTCGGAATAATAAATAGCTAATAGCTATTAGCCGATGGCTGATAGCTTAAAACTGAAAGGATGAAAAATTATAGAGAATTAAATATTTGGAAAAATGGGATTGAATTAGTTAAAATCACTTATCGGTTATCCAAATTGATGCCCGAACATGAAAAATTTGGCATCGTTTCTCAAATGACAAGAGCTTCTGTTTCCATACCTGCCAATATTGCTGGAGGCAACAGCCGTGACAGTGATAAAGATTATGTCAGGTTCCTTCAAATTGCTTTGGGCTCAGCCTTTGAGCTACAGACTTATTTTATAATTATAGCAGAAATGGAATGGATAAAGGTTGATGAATTAATAGTGACGCAAAAACTATTAGAAGAGGAAATTAAGATGATACAAGCATTTATACGAACAATAATCAACAGCCAACAGCCATCAGCTAATAGCTAACAGCCAGATATATGAAACAATTTTTGTCATTTATAAAAAAGGAATTTGCACACGTATTCAGGGACCGGAAAACCCTTCTTATGCTGTTCGGGTTCCCGATTGTGCAAATTGTTCTTTTTGGTTTTGCTCTTACCAACGAAATTAAAAATGCCAATATTGTAGTGGTAGATAATGCCAAAGATTTAGCATCACAACAAATTATAGATAAGCTGCAAGGCAGTAATTTTTTTAGCGTAAAGCAAGAATTATTAACTCCTTCCGGTATTGATGCTGCTTTTAAGGAAGGAAAAGTAAAACTGGCCGTTGTGTTTCCGGCTAATTTTAATACCGATTTACTGCATTTGAATAAAACATCCATCCAGGTTATTGCTGATGCTTCCGACCCTAATACGGCGGTAACCCTTACCAATTACCTTACCTCCATTGTTACCGACTACCAAGCTCAGCTATCCCCCAATACGCCGCAGCCCTATACCATTCAACCCGAAGTACGAATGCTTTATAACCCCGACCTGAAAGGCGCTCCTAATTTTGTTCCCGGGGTAATGGCAATGGTATTATTGCTGGTTTGTGTAATGATGACCTCCGTATCCATAGTGCGTGAAAAGGAAATGGGAACTATGGAAATATTGCTTGTATCTCCGGTAAAACCCTTAATGGTAATTATTGCCAAGGCGCTACCTTATCTCGTATTATCCATTATCAATCTGGCAGTTATACTGGTATTGAGTGTATATGCGCTCGACGTGCCTATAAAAGGCAGCATTTTGCTGCTTGTCTTTGAAAGCATCTTGTTAATTGTAACTGCACTTGCGCTGGGGTTGCTTATTTCCACCATCACCTCATCTCAGCAATCGGCCATGTTTGCATCCATGCTCGGCATGATGTTGCCTACTATGTTATTGAGCGGCTATTTATTCCCCATTGAAAATATGCCTGTTGTATTGCAGGTTATTTCAAACATTGTTCCTGCCCGGTGGTATTATGTGATAGTAAAAGCTGTTATGCTTAAAGGGCTTGGCTTCTCTTCCGTTTGGAAGGAAACATTGATTCTTGCATTTATGGCATTTGGTTTTACAGCATTGAGTCTTAGAAACTTTAAAATACGATTGGAGTAATGAGAGCCTTACGATTTTTAATGCAGAAAGAATTCCGGCAAATGTTCCGGGATAAAGGCTTTACCGGGAGGTTGTTCATAGCGCCTGCCATTCAGCTTATATTATTACCTATGGCTGCTAACTACACTATTAAGAACATTAATATTGCGATAGTAGACCATGACCACTCTTCAGTATCTCAAAAGCTTTCCAATAAAATATTGTCTTCCGGATATTTTAAACTTGCCGACTATACCGATTTTGATTCTAAAGCGAACGCACTTATAGAAAATGATAAAGCAGATTTGGTGCTTGAAATTCCACAAGGGTTTGAAAGGAATCTTATCCGGGAAAACACGCAGAAAATAGGGATAGAAGTAAATGCCATAAACGGTGTTAAAGCCAGTATTGGCTTTGGTTACCTGAGCGGTATTATAACCGACTATAATAACGACCTTCGTTTGGATTGGATAGCACCCCAAAAAACAAATCCCACACCTACTATTGATGTGGTTCCTTCCTATTGGTATAATCCCACGTTGACCTATTATATATACATGGTTCCTGCCATATTGGTATCGCTCATAACTGGAATTGCAGGACTTTCCGCGGCATTTAATATTGTAAAGGAAAAAGAAATGGGCACCATTGAGCAGATTAACGTAACCCCTATAAAAAAATACGAGTTTATTTTGGGCAAGCTCCTCCCCTTCCTGGCGGTAGGCACGGTTGTTTTCAGCTTTGGCTTACTATTTTCGTGGATAATTTACGGTATTCAGCCCTTGGGAAATATTGCAGTTCTTTATCTCTTTATGTATGTATTTTTATTTGCCATACTTGGTTTCGGGCTTCTTATTTCCACCTATTCTCAAACTCAGCAACAAGCCAATTCCATTATGTTCCTCTTTATGATGATATTTAACATGATGAGCGGTTTGTACACACCTATTGACAGTATGCCCAACTGGGCGCAGTTTGTAACGCACCTCTTTCCCATCAGTTACTTTATTGATGTAATGCGCATGGTGGTTATTAAAGGCAGTGGTTTGCATGATATACGTTTCCATATATTATTTGTATTTCTTATTGGGCTTGTGTTAAATATTTGGGCAGTTCTTAATTACAGGAAAACGACATAGGAATACTCCCTTCTCTTTCCAAAAATTTCTTATCTTCGCACACTTTAATTTTTCCGGTTTTCAAAAACAAACTGATAATGAGACTACTTGCCTATACCCTTCTGTCTTTTCTATTCCTCGGTACCTGTTCTATTAATACTAACGCCCAATCAATGACGAGCCTGTTTACCAGGCTTCCGGAAGATTGCACACCGGGATTAAAGAAAAACGAAAGAAAAGTATTAGTAAAGCAGCATGAATTGGTAGTTGCCGAGCATCTCCCACACGCTAAAAAAACAGCCATGGATTATTCTATTGATACCGTTACTGATAATTATTTAGCCTACGAGTATAGCAATAACAAAGGAGAAGGTTCACATGCTGATTATGAAATAAAGAGATTTAGAACTACAGGCGGAAAAAATATTTTGCTTTTTTCAAAGAACAGCGATACCAAATCAACTGCCAATAAATTTGATTTGAAGGCTTTTACTATTTCAGACACTTCATTAATAGAAAGTAAAGAGGATTTTCTTCCCCGTAAGTTAGATTACTCTGTTTTTCTAAAAAAAAACACCCCTGATTCTGTTAAAACCTATATAAAGAGAACCTCCCTATGTTCTTTTGATTTGGATATGGGAGCCACTGACAAAATCATGTCTTATATTGTTCTTGAATCAGATAAAGATGAAAAATGGCTTGCGGGTAATATTATGCTCCTTCAATGGACCGGTAATGCCTTCACTGGTACGCTGAGTTTTCAAAAGTAAGAAAAGTATTTTCCGCAGATGAGCCCAAATAATGTCTGCGGGAGTCAGCTAAAAGAACTCCCTTTATATATTGTATCTTTGAAACCCAATGGCACTCAAGGGTAACAAAAAACAAAACATAACCACAACAGGAAAACCTAAGTGGTTCCTCCCCGTATCTATCTTCCTGATTTTTATTACTTCGGTTCTACTTTATCACAAATCGGTAAACAATGCTTTCCTCGATTTGGATGATATGACTTTTTTTGTGAAAGACTATTCTTTTTTGAAGGATATATCAAATGCACCAAAGGCCTTTACCCAGGGGGTATTTCAGGGCGCTGATGTGAAAGACACCGGAGAGTCGTATTACCGCCCTATTCTCATCCTTTCCTTTATGATTGATGCCCAAATTTCACCATCCCCCACCCCCGAATATCCAAGCCCAAAGCCATTCCTGAAAGCCAATATTTTTTATCACTCTTTAGCTTGTGTCCTTTTATTGGTTCTATTATTAGAACTATCACTTTTTCCCCTGTCAGCCCTTCTCCTTACTTTAATCTTTACGGTTCACCCCCTGCTAAATCAAGCGGTGGCATGGATACCGGGCCGGAATGACCCCTTATTATCTATTTTTATTTTACTCTCCCTTCTGTTTCTATTTAAGTATCAAAAAAAAGAGAAAAAAACGTCCTTCCTTTCTCTCCATATTTTATTTTTTGTTCTCGCACTTTTCACCAAAGAAAATGCAATTATGTTCATTCCCCTTGTCTTTATAGTACTCCGGTTTGTTTATAAGGAACCTTTCGCTACCGGGGATTACAAAAAGCTTGGAATTGCCTATATTCTCTGTATTATTCCCTGGTTGTTTATCCGCCAATATTCTCTTGCTTCAGATAAAAGCATCAGTACCCCTTTTCAAGCCTTCCATAATCTTTTAATAAACAGCCCTTATTTTATTCAGTATGCTGGAAAGGCAATATTGCCATTCAATTTATCGGTAATGTCAACTCCCGCTGATACAAATTATCTGCTCGCTTTATTTGCCATTGCATTGCTGGGTATCCCACTTTATCTCAGTAAGGAACGGAATAATGCACTTTTGATACTGGGAATTGCATGGTTTACCTTATTTATTACCCCTACTTTTTCATCGGGTTTCAGTGGGCTTGAACATCGAACATATTTGCCCTTGATGGGGGTAATGGTTTTAGCGTCTCAGCTTGATATTGTAAAAAAAGGCTCTTGGGGCACTCCCCGAACAGACAGCCCAAGTCAAAAGCATTTAATAGGATTTGCAGCCCTCTTTCTCATTTTTATTTTATTCTATTCAATATCCTCATCCCGATTGAATATTTTTCAAGACAGGTTTTCATTTGATAAAAGCGCCATGCAAACTTCTCCTAACTATGCCGTACCCTGCCAACACCTCGGGAAGGAATATGAAATAGTGGCAGATAGCGATAATGCCATATCGTTGCGGGAAGCAGCAACAGATTATAATGCCGCTTCAGCTACCCACAGGGAGGCGATAGAAAACTATACTAATTCGATAGCTGCATACCGGGAAGCCCTGAAGAGGGATTCCACCCTTGAAATGACACATAATGATATAGCAGGGGAATATATCCGGATGCAACTATATCCGGAAGCTGAAAAAGAGCTGAATATTGAACTTGAAAAGCATCCCAAAAATCACGTAGCCGTATTTAATTTGGGCTTCGTTATTTTCAAAGAATACAGGGATTATAACCGGTGTATAGCTTTATTGAAAAAATCAATTTCAATGGATTCCTCTTTTTGGCAGCCATACCAGGCGCTGTCCCAGGTTTACCAGGCAACGGGAGATAGTGCAAACATGGCTTTATACTTGGACCTCTATTACAAAAAACATCTCAAATAAAGAATTCCGGTTATTAATGGTAATAGATGACAAAATACAGCATTTAAAAGGCCTGCTAAAAAAATGGGTTCTTCCCCTTTCTGTTTTAGTCATTTTTGTTACCTCTTTTTCGCTTTATCACAAGTCAGTAAATAATTCCTATCTGAATTTAGATGATTTGGTTTTTTTCGTTAAAGACTACCCTTTTATTAAGGATATTTCAAATGCCCCTAAAGCTTTTACACAAGGGGTATTCCAGGGCACAGAGGCAAAAGATACAACAGGGTCTTATTACCGGCCTATGTTAATCGTATCGTTTATGATTGATGCCCAAATTTCTCCATCTGCATCAATAGGCAACCCAAGCCCTAAACCATTTTTGACAGCCAATATTCTTTACCATACCTTTTGCTGTGTACTATTATTGTTTTTATTACTGGAATTAAACATCTCTGCCATTTATTCGCTTCTGCTGGCATTAGTCTTTACGGTCCATCCTTTGTTAAACCAGGCTGTGGCATGGATACCTGGCCGAAATGACCCTTTGTTGTCAATTTTTATACTTCTTTCCCTCCTATTTTTATTCCGGTATCATAAAACAAAAAAAAACACACAATTCTTCCTGCATATTTTATTCTTCCTTCTTGCCTTGTTTACTAAAGAAAATGCGGTTATGTTTATTCCCCTTGTTTTCATTTTTCTCCGGGTTATTTTCAAAGAACCTTTCTCAGGCGCCGATTATAAAAAACTTGGCATAGCATATATCCTATGCATTATACCCTGGCTTTTAATACGCCAATATGCATTATCGTCTAATAGAAGTGTTAGCTCACCTTCCCTGGCCATGCATAACCTGATAGTGAATAGTCCATATTTTATTCAATATGCAGGAAAAGCTATATTACCCTTCCATCTATCGGTAATGTCCACACCGGCAGATACGAATTACTTTATTGGATTATTCGCTATTGCCCTTCTTGCTATTCCTATTGTTCTAAGCAAAGAAAAAAACAGGGCTTATATATTTACAGGAATATCCTGGTTTTTCCTTTTCATTACTCCCACTTTTTCTTCGGGCTTCAGCGGGCTGGAACATAGGGCGTACCTACCCCTGATGGGAGTAATAATTATAGCATCTCAACTTGATATAATTAAAAAAAGAGAAAAAAATAATCAACCAAAAACTATTGGTAAAAAACATATAGCAGGGTTATTCATACTTATGCTGTTTATTGCTTTGTTTTATGCATTATCGGCATCCCGTTTATATATCTTCCGGGATAGATATACTTTTGATAAAAGCGCCATGCAAACTTCCCCCGGCTATGCCTTTCCTTGCCAGAACCTTGGCGATGAATATAAAACAGACGCAGATAGCGACTATGCTTTAGCCAGGCAGGAAGCATCTATTGATAATACTGCATCCGCTGCTGCCCGGCAGAAAGCATTTGAGAACTATACTAATTCCATAGCTGCATACCGGGAAGCGCTAAAAAGAGATTCTACCCTGGTAATGGCCCATAATAATATAGCAACAGAATACATCCGTATGAGAATGTATCCGGAAGCAGAAAAAGAGCTGCGATTAGAGCTTTCAAAGTATCCCAAAAACCACGAAGCGCTTTTCAACCTCGGATATGTTGTGCTGGGAGAAAAAGGTGATACCCAGCAATGCATTGCATTACTAAAGAAATCTATTTCTCTCGATTCTGCTTTTACGGAGCCTTATAAGGTACTATCCCAGCTATATCAGATAAAAAAGGACACAACCGATGCCCTTTTATACCGGAATCTATTTTTTGAAAAAACACCTAAATAGCCTTTCGGGAAATGAAAAACGGCAAGAGAAAAAAATTAAAAAAAGAACCTATCACCGGCAAATGGTTTTGGGTGATTTCTATGGCGCTTATCTGCGTTTCCTCCTTTTCACTTTATCACAAGGCTATAGATAATGAAGCGCTTGATTTAGATGATGTAGTAATAAACATTGCAAACTATCCCTTCCTGACAGATATTTCAAACGCCCCAAAAGTATTTACCCAAAGTGTTTTTCACGTACAAGGAGAAAATGACACAGCTGTATCGTTTTATCGCCCCATGATGATTCTTTCTTTTATGATGGATGCCCAAATTTCACCATCACCGCCTAAACATCCAAGTCTGAAACCCTTTTTTACTGCCAATATTTTTTATCATACAGGGGCATGCATCCTTTTGCTTTTACTTTTGATAGAATTAAATATACCCCCTATCGCTTCTCTTTTACTCACACTGATTTTCACAGTTCACCCCCTGCTAAATCAGGCTGTGGCCTGGATACCCGGTCGAAATGACTCCTTACTCGCCGTTTTCATTCTACTTTCATTCTTATTTCTTTTAAAATATCTCCAATCAAAAAAAACCAATCAGTTCATTCTTCATATTCTGTTCTTTGTATTCGCACTTTTCACTAAGGAAAATGCCATTATGTTGATTCCCCTTGCTTTTATCTTGCTTCAGTTTGTACTTAAAGAGCCTTTCTCTAAGGGTAATTATAAAAAACTTGGAATAAGTTACCTAATCTGCGTTATTCCCTGGCTTCTCATCAGACACTATGCACTTAGGTATAACAGGATAGGAAGCGGGCCTTTACAGGCTTTGCACGATTTCTTAATAAACACCCCTTATTTATTACAGTATGTGGGAAAAGCATTATTTCCTTTTAACCTTTCAGTGATGTCAACAGCGGCAGATACAAATTATGTTGTGGCTTTGCTTGCTCTTGCACTCTTTTGCATTTTTATATTTATCAGTAAAGAAAAGAATAAGGGGCTTTTATTGTTTGGCACTGCCTGGTACCTGCTCTTTTTTGTGCTGACTTTTTTCTCTTACCTCACTGGCCTTGAACACAGGGCTTATCTTCCCATGATTGGTATTGTAATTGTGGTATCGCAATTTGATATGGTTAAAAAAGCTGAAATAGCTTCTGCCGATGCTAAAGGTTTGGCAGGGGTTATAATGCTATTGGCCGTGTTTGTAGTATTTTATATTGTATCGTCATCCCGGCTACCTATCTTTCAGAACAGGTTTAATTTTTACAAAAGCGCCATGGAGACATCTCCGACCACTACCCTGCCTTGCAAAAAGCTTTCAGACCAATATGTATTGGCAGGAGATTATAAAGCTGCCATAGCTGTTTGCATGGAAGCGTTGAAAAGAGATTCAACTTCCATAGGAATGTATAACGACGTTGCCGGAATATATATTGATATGAAGATGTATCCTGAAGCTGAAAAGGAATTAAACATTGAAATTGCAAAACACCCCAGCAATAATATTGCCGTATTTAACCTGGGATTTGTAGTTTTAAAAGAATATAACGATTACCCCGATTGTATCATATTACTAAAAAAAGCAATTTCTATGGATTCTGCCTTTCTTCAGCCATACCATGCCCTTTCAGGGGTATATCAGTCTATGGGCGACAGCGCCAACGCTGTTTTGTACCAAAATCTTTACATAAAGAAAACACCGAAAAGATGAATTAAAATAACCGGGCAGGTGCTTTTACTATCTGCATTTTTCAGACAGCAGGGTATTGATTGAGGGGAGTGCGGTAGTGTAATTGGAGGGAGTTATTGAGACAGAAAAATCAAGAGAAAAATGATAACATAACGTCACTGCTATCTTAATCTGTGAAAGTGACGATTGAGCAATAAGTTATAACCACCAGGTTTTCTATTATATAAACCCATTCATTTAATGAAAAAAGAGAGCCTGAAAAGCATAGAATATATTGAAATGAATCCCGTATTTTTACCTGGCAAATTTCTTCGTAAAAAAAGTAGTTAAAAAATCTTAATATTAATTTGGCGGCATATTTTTAATGTATAGTTTTACGCCCATTAAAAAAACAGCAAAAGATACATGGGTAACTAAAAAGCAAATCAGGGGGTAGTTTTATCCTGTTTCTAAATTTTTATTTTTATTTAAATGTCAATTGGCGAAATCAATCCCCCTGAAACCAAATTCACCAAGCTTAATAACATTGTAGGATGGTGTGTTTTTATTATAGCAAGTTTTGTTTACTGGAGCACGGTAGAACCAACAGCCAGTTTTTGGGATTGCAGCGAGAATATTTCTATTTATTATAAACTGGAAATAGGGCATCCCCCTGGCGAGCCTTTCCTACAACTAATCCAGCATTGTATTTCGCTTCTTAGTTTTGGGGATGTTCATAAAGTAGCCCTTATATTAAACAGGGCCTGTGCCACATTCAGTGCATTCACCATTTTATTCCTTTTCTGGATAACCACTTTTTTTGCCAAAAGATTGTATTCCCGCTATGGGCAATTAACCGAAGGGAGGATGTATGCCGTACTGGGAGCCGGGTTTATAGCTGCCACCTCTTTCACTTTTTCCGATTCTTTATGGTTTTCAGCTACCGAAGCCTCGGTATGGGCCATGTCAGCCTGCTTTACCTCGCTTATGGTTTGGTGTTCCACTAAATATGCGCGCGCAACCGACCATAGCGAACGCTGGCTCATCTTGCTTTCCTTTATGGTGGGACTTGCCATAGGGGTCCACTTCCTTTGCTTATTATTTATACCAACTGCTGTATTGCTTTATTTTTTGAAAAACTACCCCGATGGATTACGCGTAAAATGGGTGACAGGGATACTTTCGAGAATTACTAAAAATAAGAGCAAACAAGTCGGCATGGCGGGTTTTTTTGCCGGGGTAATACTATTGGGCGGCGTTAAAGCCATAATAATTCCGGGCATAGTAGGGTTGGCAAGCTGGTTTGAACTATTCTTTGTCAATACCATCGGGTTGCCATTTAACTCAGGTGTATTAATCTATGGGATAGTTCTTGCTGGGCTAATTGCCTGGGGGCTTAAATACACCAAAGATAAAAACAAACCGGGTTGGAATACTGTTATCCTTAGTGTGGCTACATTAATAATAGGCTATTGCTCATTTGTATTGCTGGTAGTCCGTGCTAATGCTTTCACCCCATTGAATGAGGACAGGCCCAGCGACCCCATGAGCCTGAATGATTATCTTGACAGGAAGCAATATGGTTCCTGGCCACAGCTTTATGGCCCTTATTATAATGCATCGTTAATTAGTACCAAAGAGGGTAGCGCTGTATATGCAAAAGATGAAAAAAAAGGAAAATACATTGAAATTACAAAAACAGGAATTCCGGAATATGACCCTGCCATGTGTACCTATTTCCCCAGAATGTTCGACCCCTCGCAGGGACGTCCGGGAGGATATAAAAACTGGGGCGGCGATGATGTGACCAAGGTAACAACTACCGGCACCGACGGGCAGCCTGTAGCGGTAGACAAACCTACCTTTGGAGATAATGTTACTTTTTTTATCCGCTACCAGGTAGATTTTATGTTTCTACGGTATTTTATGTGGAATTTTTGTGGAAGACAAAATGATATTCCGGGTCTGGACCCTCCTGATAACCTGCATGGCAATTGGATAACCGGTATATCGTTTATTGATAATATGCGGGCACCACAAGAGAATATGCCACCGGAGCTTGCCAATAATAAAGCCAGGAACGCCCTATACGGGTTACCACTATTACTTGGATTAGTAGGAATGTGTTTTCATTTTTACAGAGATAAACGGAATGCTATTGTGGTGGCTACCCTTTTCTTTTTTACCGGCTTTGCTATTATCCTTTACCTTAACCAACCACCTTACCAGCCGAGGGAGAGAGACTACTCCTATGTAGGTTCTTTTTTTGCATTTGCTATTTGGATAGGGCTTGGGGTGCCCGGCTTATTTGAGTTTTTCTCAAAATGGGGGAAGCACAAGTTGAGGGGGATCACCCTTGCTATAGCTGCCACAGGTATCGCGTTGGTGGTACCCGTAGTTATGGCCCATGCCGAATGGGACGACCATGACCGCAGCGGAAGATATACTTGCCGCGACCTTGCCATAGACTTTTTACAATCGTGCCCACCCGATGCCATTTTATTTACCGATGGTGATTGCGATACTTTCCCTCTGTGGTATGCCCAGGAGGTGGAAGGAATCAGGACTGATGTAAGGGTGTGTAACCTGGAACTGCTTGGAATGGCATGGTATGTTGACCAGATGAACCGGAAGGCATACGAATCTGACAGGATGCCTTTCTCTCTCACCCATAACGAATATAGGGAAGGAACACGCGATTATCTGATTGCTGCTGCCAATTCTAACTATAAGCAAAATACCTATTATGACTTAAAGGGAATTATTGATTTTATTAAAAGCAGCGATCCTGCCAATATGATAGGATTGAATGATGGAAAAGAACACAATTATTTTCCTACCACCAACTTTTCTTTGAAAGTAAATAAAGAACAAGTGCTGAAAAATGGGGTGGTACCTGCTTCGCTGGCCGATAGTATCATTCCTGAATTAGACTGGAAAGTACCTGTAACCTTATTTGAGCGAAACAAAATTATGGTACTCGATGCGATTGCTCACAATGATTGGAAAAGACCTATTTGTTTTGCAACTACCCTTCCGCAAGACAGTTACCTGGGGTTGGAAAAGTATTTTCAAATTGATGGCTTGGTTTACCAGTTAGTCCCCATTGCCAATAATGCTACCAATAGTATAGAAGGGCGAAGAATAGCCAGCAGTGAAATGTACGATAATATCATGCACAAATTTCGCTGGGGCAACATGGGATCGGGGCTTTACCTGGATGATAATATCCGCAGAATGGCAGCTGACCTCCGAATAGAATCGGGTCTGCTGGGGGCGCAGTTGGTGCGGGAAAATAAAAAGGATTCTGCTGTAAAACTACTCAACCTGGTTACCGATTCCATATCAGAAAAAAGCAGGCCCTTTGGATACTATGAAACCTTTATAGTGCAAGATTACTACAATGCCCATGACTTTACCCAAGCGAATTTGCTTGCTAAAAAACTATTTGATGCATTTGAAAATTGGGTTGAATATTATAAAACCCTTGAACCGGAAAATCAAAAATACTATAGCGGTGATATTCAAGAAGACATTCAAATTTTAGAAAACCTGACATACCTGGCCCAAATAAGCGGACAAAATAATTTATACAAAGACTTTAATGTCCGGATGCAAAGGTTGCACCAACGAGGTTTAATATAAGCCTTTCACCGGTCATTGCTTTTAAGTGGTGGGCACATCTATTTTCTCCCCACAGCTTTTATTTATTTATCGCTCGGTAGAATAGCTTTCACAGAATTCCGTATAAAATTCTTGTTATCGAATACCGGAACGGGTAGATACTTTTATACTTTAGACCATATTATTATATGGCAGAACCCGGCATACTGCCGGAAAAATGACCTTTATTATCTTATATTCTTTGATTTATGATTTATATCATAGTAGTAAGAGTGATACGAAGCTACTTTTCCAAAGCTAAAATTAGTTGAATTAAAGTTTTATAATTCAAAGAACTCTACCAAATGAAAATTAAAATTTACCTCATTATTTCGATCTTTGCCTTTGCTGGATGTACAAACATCAATAAAGAACAAACAGAGAGGCTTAAAGAAACCGCAAGCAAAGATTCACTTCTACTTACTGCGGGTAGCCGGGATGATTCGGAAATGGTTTCCTACTTGATGGAACTAAGAGAAACAGGAGAAAATTTAGACCTTATTACGTCGGATGAAAAAGCAATTGCACTTCAATTATCCGACATAAAACGCGCAAATAAAGATTTCGTATTGGCAAAAGTGAAAGAATTAGATGCACTGATTATAGTGAATGAGAAGAAAATGAACAGGCTTCAAATAAAATTGAGGAAAATTGCAGTTAAAAATGAAAACCTGACGAGTTTAGCATCTCACCTGGCGTATGAACTGGATGAGAAGACGGAAGAAGTAATTGACCTTCAAACTAAACTATATAAGATTGATAACTCATTCCAACTTTTAACCGTTCGCTTAAATGACAGTATCTGTGAAATTAAAAAAGTACGTCCTCCCTCTTCGACTGTCAAAACAGAACTAAATGCCGGGTATTTTGCTACAGGTACAGTGAAATATCTACAGGACAAAGGCATTATCAATAAAGAAGGTGGTTTTACAAGAACTAGAAAAGCCCTTGATCAAAATCCTGATATTGATAATTCCACGTTTGAAAAGATGGACCTTACTAACCTGAAAGGCATTGAACTGAATGGAAAATTCAAAGGATTGCTTACTGTCCATCCAAGCAGTGCTTATTCGGTTATTCAAAAAGGCAATTCAGATTCTATTGCTATAACAAACCCCTTTGTATTCTGGTGCGAGAGTAAATACCTGGTAGTTGCTTTAAAATAAGCATTTCATTAAAATATTGCTGCCGTACGTTTTTTATTAATCAAGTGTCCCTCCTTTCTATAGCTGCCGCTTCATTTTACTTACAATCAGAAAACATAGTGATTCCGCCCTTTTTACGTTGCCGGAAGTGATATAAATCATTTCTACAGAAGATATGCAACAAATACTTTTAATTTAAACTTGATTTTATCTTCCTGCTCTTGATTATATCCCAATTAGTTGTATATTGCACACAATAAACCATACAACTAACCTGATACGAAAAATATGAACAGCTATACAACTCTATCAACTACCAGCCCAGACCCAATGTTAAGAAAAGAATTTGTTGAGGATCTGCCTAAAAAAGTAAAAAACACCGTCAGGGGAGTTGACCTTGCGTTAATAAACGAAGCTATTTCAGCCATTTCAGACGGGCATGCAACAATTAATGGAAAAGCGCCTCATACGCGAGAGGAAAAGTATGTAGTGATAGCCTCATATTTTATCACTGCCAGAACGCCTTTAAATATGTTTTTTGAGGGGGCAGAAAATATTCAGAATAATTATATTGTTTCTATTAAATATAAGGATAAACCTTTTACTTACACCTTTCCCGACAGCCATTTAAGCTGATTTGCCCTTTGCATCGTCAGGCTGCCCTTTAACGGGCTTAAGGGAACGCGCCCCAGTTACTTCCCATCAGTATTATATATAAAACTCAAAGCCCTGCTCGGACATTGCATCACCTGTTCCACTATTTTTTCTGTGGCACCACTATGTTGTTCAATCCAGGGCCGACGGCGTGGGTCGAACACTTCGGGCAATCCCTTGAAACATATACCTGAATGGTGACACATATAAGGTTTCCACACAATAGTTATTTCACCATTGCTGTAATGTTTAGTAAATTCTCTCTCCATATTGTTTTGCATATAAGAAATCCAAGAATAAACAAAGTTAATAAGATTATATCTTATAATAGAAACTGCCTTAATTTCATCTCTCGTTAATTCTTCAAACCAAAATTTGCCTTTTATGAAATAGCTTCTACTTTTTTTCGGCTATTTCATGCATTTTTGTCAACATCAAATTTTGGCGCAGGAACCCGATAAGTCCCCCCACTATTTCTAACGAAAGAGTGTTTCGGGTGGCAATGGAAATGATAAAATAAGAAAGGGAGAATTTCTTCTCCCTTTCTTATCAGTTGAACTTATCAATAAAGCGGTGGCAATAGGGCATCGTGCCTTCATGGTCATAATGGTGCTGGTGATAGCTCTCTGCAGGATAAAAAACAGTAGCCTTTTTTAACTGTGTAGCTACCCTAATCCCTTTTTTGGAAAGCATATCAATCAGTTTCTGGGCTATCTGCCTTTGGTTATCGTCCTGGTAAAATATAACAGACATATATTGTTCCCCAATATCCGGTCCTTGTCCATCAGTTTGGGTAGGGTCGTGAATATTAAAGAATAACCTTGCCATGCTCTCATAGTTGGTAATGCTTGGGTCATAGGTAACTTTAATGGCTTCATAATGCCCTGAGGTATGGCTGCAAACATCCTCGTAAGTAGGGTTTACAACATGACCGCCAATATAACCTACAACGGTGTTAGTTACACCTTTTGCTTTTTCAAAATAATATTGTACACCCCAAAAACAGCCTCCTGCAAAAATGGCTGTTTCAAGATGCTTGCTGGTGTCTGACGAGGTGGGCTGATTCATATTTTCCGGGGTGTTAGAATTAGTGTTAGGTGGTTCATTTTTCATTGAGTTTCCGCAACCATATAGGCTGCCTGCAAAGGTACATAATAATGTCGCGACGGTTAGAAAGAGGCGGTTTGTCATAGCGTTTATTTTAATATTATGTAGTAAGTTACGAATAAACCAACATATTGGATTTGTTACAGTATGTTAAGGTTTCCGGGGGTATCAAATAGTTCCCATCACATACATTTCCCCTTGCGGTGTAGGGTTGCCACCTTGCTTTTCAAGGGTCACAGCAAATGCCTGTGCGTTGCCAATATCCGGCATACGGTGTAGTCCACTGCCAATAGTAATCATTCCTTCACTCACTGGCTTACCATCTACCATAGCCCATAACTGGTATTGCATCCCCTGCGGTGGCGCAGGCAGCTTGTCTACTTCCACATATACTTTTTTCTCCATCGGGCACCAGCAAACCATTGCTTTTGCATCTGGCGCAGCCTTCATTCCTTTTAATTCCACCATTTTATACATTGGGTCTTTCAGTATTGCCAGATCACCCGCTGCTTGGCGGTAATTAGCTCCCACAACTTCAAGGCTATCTTTCATATCATTATTTACTTTATTTATGGAGGAAAGCGACTCTTTTGATACTCTTGATTCCATCATAAAATAAACATTACCAACCACACTTATCAGCAATAAAATGGAAGCAGCTATAGCCCAATATGAGTGGGAAGGAACTTCTTGTTCTATACTTGGGGCTACTATTTTTAATACATTATTTTCAATCTCAGAAACCCTACTTTCTTTTCCGGTAACTTTTGCAATTATTTTTTCTTTCAAAAAAGCAGGCGGAGCCATAGTATATTCGGCGGCGTATGAATTCACAGTCTTTTCTAATTCTGCCAACTCTGCTCTTATTTCAGGGTACCTGTTTGCAAGGTTCTCTATCTCCTTTTGTTCTTCAGGAGTAGCTATACCTAATACATAGGTTTCCAATATACCGGATAATATGTATTCCTCTACATTCATTTTATTTTCTCTTCTACCATAAATATTTCACGCAACTGGCTGATAGCCGCCCTTATTCGGGTTTTTATTGTACCGAGCGGAATATCCAATTCTTTTGCCGCTTCTTCCTGTGTGTATCCTTCAAAGTAAAGCTTATCAATAAGTAGCTTATATTCCGGTTTCATTTTTTCAACCAATTCCTTCAACCCAATATGGTCAGGTTGGGTCGAAACAAAATATTGTTTGTTTATGGTACGTACGGAATTATCGAGGCTCTGGATTTGGCTTTTTACCTTATGTCCTTTCACCCTTAGGCTGTCAATGGCAGTGTTTCGGGCAATATTGATAAGCCAGGTATATAGTTTTCCTTTCGACCTGTCATAGTATGAAATATTCTTCCATATTTTAACAAAAGTCTCCTGTAATACATCTTCCGCATTTTCCTGCGACCCGGTTATTCTTACTATTACCCCGAATAAAGCAGCCGAATAATTATCGTAAAGTATATTCAAACCCTTCGGGTCACCACGTTTCAGTGAAGCAACTAAATCATCTTCCGGTATTCCCTTCAGGTTCAAAATGGGGGTGCTTTATGCGGTAAATATAACTACTTTGAACTGACAAATAAAAAGCCCCATTTACAATATGTAAATGGGGCTATATAAAATCTTTAAAAAATTACTTATAAAGCATCCCAGAAAATCTGTGGGGTCCACATAGTTTCACCTGCGGGGGCATGGCTGTTTTCTGTAACCTCGCTATTAGGCAGAACCATACGGCGGGGGATTTCTGTGGAAACTGCACCTACAGGAGCTACAAGCGCAGGAGAACCAGTCCGTCTCCAGCAAGCCCAAGCTTCCGGATTAAGGAAAAGGGCAATCCATTCTTGTTTGGCAACCTCATACTGAGCGCCCGCATTGGTTGAAGGAAGCATAACTGATGTATTAGCTTCATATCCTGCGGCAGCACCTGCCAATCCTAACTTGGTGAAGTTATCGGTTATTGCATTGTTATAGAACACTGAAGCAGCGGCAACAGTACCACCAAGTCTCAGCGTTGCTTCAGCCTGGATAAAGTCCAACTCTTCTTTAGAAATAAACTCTACCGGAGAAGTTTGTTGTCCATAATAGCAGGTAGGGTCCATTCCGACAATTGGAGTTGAAGCTCCAGCCGAACCGGCTGTATCAAAGAAAACATTGATACGGGGGTCGGAAAGTGCATACATGCTGTCATACATAGTTGGAGTTACTCCACCGCCATCTACATAACTGATATCGCCCCAATCCGTATTGTATTGATATTGTGGGGCACTGTTAGGTGAAGATACGAAATATAATTGCGCAATTGCAAATCCATCACCCAGGGCACGGGTAGCACAAGCTAAAGCGCTATCGCACATGGTTACACTATTGCCTTTACACTGATGTATATATACACGTGCTTTAATAGCATTTGCAAAATTAATCCAACTGGCTTCATTCCCTCCATACATGATATCATCGGTTGTTGGGTATAAATTGCCTTTGTTTGCATTGCTAAGGTCAGCTATTCCTGCATCCAATAAAGTTAGGATATTGCCATAAATGGTTTTATCTATATCATACGATGGTTCAGGATTTGCAGTACCCATAAAAGCCTGTGAGTATGGGATATTACCCCAAAAATCTACGGTAACTTGTAAAGAGTACGCCATTAAAACACTGGCTATTCCGGCATATTCATTATATCCGCCTGATTTTGCCAGCCCTAAAAGGGTATAGTCATTTTCCATGTCTGTAGCATACATATTATCCCATAATTGTTCAGGGTTGTTTGTACCCGCAAACTCGAAGTCATAATATGCAGCAGCTTCACGGGCAGCGCCAAACCCCTGTTGTACAAACAAACTGGAGTACCGCGATGCATCTCCGCCTTGAGCATAGGCAAGTGACACTTCTATGCCCGGTAGCAGGGTATTTGGGGGCACAGCAGTAGGTTGGTTAGTATTTACGTTCACCTTGGTATAAAATTCTTTGCTGCAAGATGTTGTAAAAAACAACATAGTTGTAGCCGCTAATGCTGAAAGAATTATTTTATTAGTTTTCATTGTTCTGGTTTTTAATAAGATTAAGAAAAAATTATAGACCAATATTTAAACGTACTCCGTAACTTCTGGTCCCCGGGTTGTTAAACCAGTCTTCTCCTTGCGCATTGGAAGCACCGGCAAAACTTGTTTCCGGATCTATACCCGGATAGTTTGTCCATAGGAATGGATTGTTGGCAAAAACAGTCAAAGATACGTGTGTAAATTTTGCTCTATTAACCCATTTTTTAGGCAATTCCCAAGTCAAGTTAAGTTGGCTGATACGAACATAACCGGAAGGATAGGTATTAGGGGTGGTCAATCCATCATAGATGCTGGTTAAGTTCTGGTAGTAATATTCGCTATAAGTTGCGGGATCCCCACCTGCTGGGGCAGCATCTTTAATAACGGTAGTACCATTAGCTCCACCTAAGTGCCCCCAAACTGCGCCTGCAGGGACTTGATAAGCTTGACCACGGTTCGAGGTAGGTCCAGCAGTACCATAATAATCCATAGCTCCAATGGTTCCATCCCACATGTAACCACCTTCACGAATACTCATTACAGCACCTAATGTAAGGCTCTTGAATCTGATAGAAGTAGTTACACCTCCGATCCAGTTTGGTTGTGTATTTGCAAGAGGCTTAGCAGCATTTGGAGAAGCCATTGGCAATCCATAACCCGGGTTGAAATTACTTGCATTAGGGTTAGGGCTGCCCTGGTCATTCAATACAATCCCCTGGGTAGGGTTTGCAGGGTCGTAAGCGCCGGTCCTTACATAATCTGTACCATAAATCTGGCTGGTTGAATAGCCTGGTACATCATATAATGTTCCAAGTGCATCGAGCAGCAAACTCTTAATAGTATCGTTACCTACAGTAGCCAGTTTAACAACTTTATTGTTGTTCTTGCTCCAGTTTAAGCCCAAATCCCATTCAAAATTCTTGGTCTTTACAGGTACTGTATTCAATGTTATTTCAACACCATTATTTGTTATTTCTCCGGCATTGAGTTCTTCAGCAGCAAAACCACTTGATAATGGAATGGGAACCGTCAATATTTCATTATTGGTAGTTTCATTATAGTAAGTAGCGCTCAAACTGATTTTGTTTTGCCAGAAACCCAAATCGGCTCCTACTTCAAAAGAACCGGTATTCTGAGGTAAGAGCCCCGGATTACCCAATGTAGTAGTAGGCCCGGAAATAGCATAGCCCGGTATCCCGTTGAATGGGAATGTAACGCCCGTGCTATATCCATCGGCAACTGTTGCCACGTGATATGCACTCGTTAATGATTGCGGAGGGGCATCTTGTCCTACATTAGCATACGATATGCGTAGTTTTCCAAATTGCAGCACCTTGTTTTTATCCATTTTAAGGGTTTGGGTAAATACCCATGCAAGGTCCACAGAAGGATAGAAAAAATTATCGTTGTTTGCAGCCAGGGTAGATGTTGTTTCATCTCTGCCCGTAACCGTCAGGTATAATTGGCTTGCATAGCCCAAAATAGCCTGTCCATACCAGGCTGAACGGCGGTATTGCACTTCTTCTTCGGTAGTACCTACAAAGGAAGAAGCATTTGCCAAATCAGGGAAGTTAGGTAAAGTTAACCCTGTTCCTCCGGCAAGCCGGGTAACATCATAAGTAGTATAGTAGTTTTGGCCTACCATAACTTTCAGGTCAAATTTGTCACTCAGCTTACGGTCAAAATTGGCAATGATATCGGAGTTTAATAAACTATTTATATAATCTGCAATAAATAAACCTCCGCCTTCATAGTTCAGGGTGTTTGATAAAGGATTGATGTAGTTTTTGTCGTCTTGTGAATAAATGTCACCACCTAAACGATACGTCAATGTAATGGAATTACTTAGATTATAATCCAATTGGCTGTATCCATATACACGGTTAAGTGTGGAAACAAATGTGTTTTCATTTACTGACCAGTATGGATTATCATACCCTGGGGTTCCGCCTCTATAGTCTCTTTCGGAATCACTGGGTAATAAATAGGTAGAAGGAACGTTTGCAGCATTTTTTCCATTTCCATTTGAGTTATCAAATGAAGGTGGGGTACGGACCAGAAACATTACACCGGAAGTATTGTTACCTTGTTGCACTTTATCATTTACGGAATTTACATAGTTGATACCTGCTGTAAGTTTCAGTCTCTTTGAAAGAGCAGTTGATCCGGTTAAATTCACATTTCCTTTGTTATATGATGAAAGCGGAATAACCCCGGTTTGGTCTAAGTAGCCAAGCCCCACTCTAAAATTAGATTGGTCGTTACCACCTTGAAAAGATATATTATTATCATTGGCAATACCAGTTTGGAAAAAATCATAAGGGTCATAGGACATAGCAGGTTTTAAGCCAGCTGCAGCAGGAACAAGTGCGCCATATTGACTGTATGCATTAGGCACCCCATTATATGCTAATGTGCTTATAGCAGGTCCCCACGATGTACGTTCGCCCGTGGTAGGACCATAATAAGTAGCCGTTGAAGGAATCAACCCGTTAGGATCTGACCATTCCCCTTGTGCATATTCTTCCTGGTAAGGAGGAAGGTTACTTACGGTACTCCAGGTAAGGGAAGTGTTTAATTCTATACCAAGCCCTTCAGAATTTTTTGAGCCTTTTTTAGTAGTTATAATAAGAGCCCCGTTTGCTGCAGAAATACCATATAAAGCAGTTGCTGCCGGACCTTTTAATACTGTTACTGATGCAATGTCGGAGGGGTTAATATCTAAGCCGCGGTTGGTTGGTTGAACATTACCGTTCAATTGACCGCTTGCACCCCCTGCATTAAACCCAACGAAAGTAGGGTCATATGTATTAATGGAGTTATCTACCGGAATACCATCTATTACTATAAGGGGTTGATTATTTCCGGTAAGAGATGTTGGTCCGCGAAGGTTAATATAAGTTCCAGAACCAGGGTCTCCGGAAGAATTTATTACCTGTAAACCAGCCACTTTACCATCTAATTCATCCATTACGTTACTGGCTCCTTTGGTATTCAACTGGTCGCCACCAACACTTTGGGTGGCATACCCAAGTTGTTTCTTTTCAACAGGTATCCCTATGGCGGTGACTACTACTTCCGATAAGCCCAGGGCATCATTTTTCATCGTAATGAGCATCATGTCGCTAATAGCAACTTCCTGGCTTTTCATTCCGGGGTAACTAAGTACAAGGGTTTTAGCAGAACTGTCAACAGCCATGGAAAATTTTCCGGCCGTGTCAGTATAAGTACCGAAAGTGGTTCCTTTTACTTGAACAGCCATAAAAGGAACGGATTTACCGCTCTCGTCTTTAACTGTTCCCTGGATGACGCGGGATTGTGCGTTTGCCATCCCAAACCATAGCAGGGAAGCAATTGTCGCCAAAAGGCGTAGTCTTTTTTTCATAGAGGTTAGTGTTTTGGTTAATAAATGTTAATAAATGAATCATGGCGTCAAATGTATAAAAACTTTACAATACACAAAGCTTTGTATGTTTTTTTTTGTTAATTTAATATTAACATTTAGCAACCAGATGCTTTTTTTATGCTTTTAGTCACTTTTTTAAATGAATGAAATAAAATATGCACGAACATTGAAGACACAGGAGAGGCGCCCATGTTAAAAAGAGTTAAGTTTTTTTATTAGTAGTTTATTCGGAATAAATAAATGCATCCTATATAATAGGATGCATTTATTTGAATATCTACTGTCTTGCCTGGGACTTTAGCAGACCCAGTCTATTAAGTTTGTCGAGTCTTATTTGAAAATCCTTCAATAGCGCTGTTTGCTTGTATTGCTGTGCAAAATATGCTAATTGCTCCAGTATTAATTCCGATTGCTGGGTCTCATTTTCATAATAAGTAGCAGGCGAACCTGTTAATGTACTATAATAAATAAGGTCTTTCTCAAAAGAAGTAAAAAGTTTTTCTGCAAGGGTATCAGCCTTAGGAAAATCATCTGCATCAAAATAGCATCGGTCAAACATGATTAGCGCCCCATCGTAACTATAGGGGCAGCTTTGGTCGGAAATAGAATCCATGCAAAGATTCAAAACCTTAATTGCTGAATCTTTTTTATTTTCGTTTAACAATCCTTCAGCAAGACTTCCTGCCTGGTATCTTAATTCAGTTGCCATGCGGCGGCAGTTTTCGTCCAGGTATATACCACCACCCATATTTCCCCAACGGAACTTGTGCATAATGTTATCATACATTTCATCGGTTCCTACCATTGGGTTTTCACGAACATTGTGTTCCGTATTTTTTATAGGCGTAAGTAAAAATACAAGTCCCCGTAATTGAAAGTATTTTTCAAGCCCCATATAAGCTTCGGAACCGGAAGTTACAGCAAAACACAATGGTCTTTTCCAATCGTCGTGTGCAATAGCATCAAGTACCATCATGGTACTTTTACCAATATTATTTCCGGGTAACTCCCAGGAAATTTCGGATGGGATACTGTCGTATAATTTTTTAGATACAAGTCCGTTTTTAATAACTTCGTCCTTATTTACCGATATTTTAAATTTCCTGGTAGGAAGATAATTATCCATTTGACCATTCATAAGCTCAATTTTATCGGCCTGGTTGTCGCTTTTTATAAAGTCCATAACGGCAGATAGGTCAATATGTTCCCCGGGTTTATGCAACCGTCCTTCCGGGTTATCGTAATATACAAGATAATCTCGTGTACCATCCCTATATTCATTGGGTGTAAGAGAGAAAGGCATACGTTCCGACGTATATGCTTTATGATTCATTTCATCAACATACCAACTCATTCCAAGAAGTTCCAAATTGCAAACCCTGACATCTGTCCGTATTCCTTCTACCTCCTGGGCATACCAAAGCGGGAAGGTATCATTATCGCCATTGGCAAACAAAATAGCATTAGGTGGACAAGATTCCAGATAGTCAATAGCTAAGTCGCGGGTAGTAGTGCGTTTTGAACGGTCATGATCATTCCATTCAGCATGTGCCATTATAGCAGGAACAATAAGGCATCCGGCAGTAGTAATAATTGCCAGCATCTTTTTCCGGGCATCATCTGCTTTAAGTTTTTCCGAAATAATATCGAACAAGGCAAGCGCCCCCAACCCTATCCATATTGAAAAGGTAAAAAACGAGCCTACGTAAGAGTAGTCTCTTTCCCTTGGCTAATAAGGCTTTTGATTAAGAAACAGTATAATGGCTATCCCTGTGAAAAAAAACATTACTAATACAATAGTAAACCTCTTGGTGTCTTTCCTTGCCTGGTAAAAAAAGCCTAATAGTCCCAACAACAGAGGTAACCCATACATTACATTGTGCGCCCTATTGTCAATTTCGCCTGGCACATTATCCTGAGGGTAACTTAGCCCGTCAATAAAAGGTATTCCGGTTATCCAATTTCCATGTAAGGCATCGGGTGGGTCATATCCCTGTATATCATTTTGCCTTCCGCAAAAATCCCACAAAAGGTAACGGAAATACATAAAGCCTAACTGGTAACGGAAGAAATACCTCAAATTGTTAGTGAAAAATTTAGGGCGGTCAACCACCTGTGCTTTTCCCTCCGGATCGGTATAAGATACTTTATCGAAACTAGTACCTCCCCAGCTTCTATAGCCACGTGGATGGCTTTCATTGGGGTCCCATTCCCGGGTAAAAACAGTACAAAATTCAGGGGCATATTTGCCAGACTCCATTTCATTTGAAACAATATACTTTCCCTTTTTCTTATCTTCTATATACATAGGGCCTTCATCATTGTAGCCAATTAATGGCGCTGTGTAATAGGGACCATATAAAACAGGGAAATCCCCATATTGTTTACGGTCTAAGTAATCATGAAGGGTCATGGTATTGCTTGGGTTCCCTTCATTCAAAGGCGGGTCTGCATTGGCACGGATAACAACCAGCATATAAGAACAATATCCTATAACCAATACTGCAATTGACATAAATGCCGTTTGTGTAGCGGGTTTATTATTCTTCTTACTGTACACAAGTCCCCAAATTATTAATGCAGCAATTGTTAATCCATAAATAACCACACCGGAATTGAAGGGTAACCCGATAGAGTTGACAAAGAAAAGTTCAAACCAGGTAGCGGCGCTAATTAAACCCGGAATAACAATTGATTTTACAGCGCCTAATAATACTATTGCCGCCACAGATGCTGCCAAAAGTTTTTGGCGGTCAGCATCTTTAGTCACCATTTTCAACAAACCGGCAGCCCACTTCGGGGTAGTGTTGTTTTGATGCTCGCGGTAAAAATAAAGGAAAACAACTGCCGGAATTACCAATATGCAAAGCATGTGGACACCTATTGATAAACCTATTAAAAAACTGATAAGTATAACCCAGCGCTCAGGCTCGCTTGACCGGTACATTTTTGTGGCGCACCAAAACATTAAAGTTGAAAAGCATAAAGAAGCTGACCAAACAGATGCCTCGACAGCAGAAAACCAAAACGAATCGGCAAAAATAAAACTGACAGCTCCGACAAATGCGCTGCCAAGCACAGCATACATAGTGGCTTCTGTTAATTCCCCCTTGGTTGTCATAGCTTTTTTTGCGAAGAAGCTGATACACCAAAACAGGAATAATATGGTTAAAGAACTAAGCACCCCGCAGCTACGATTAACAATAGGAGCGACTTTGTGAACATCTCCAAAACTTAATAATGAAACCACATGCTGAAACAATTGGAGAAAAGGCTCGCCCGGCGGGTGACCTACTTCCAGTTTATAATACACTGATAGGTTCTCGCTGCAATCCCAAAAACTGGCAGTAGGTTCAACCGTACTCCAGAAAACAAATACGGCAATTAAAAAAACGCACCACCCGACGATGGTATTTAGTTTGGTATACTTTTGTTCTATCATTACTTGCAGCTAATATCTTTATGGGCGGCGAAGATAAATAATAATTCCATATCATGTGGGAAGTTGTAAGTGCAGCCACAGGCAATATATTCAATGCAGAAGAAAAAATAGAATGTTTTTTTTATTATCACCCGAAAATAAAATAAAAGTTCCACAGGGAAAATAATCGTATCTTTGCAACCCTTAAAAAAAAATACTGCGGGGTAGAGCAGAGGTAGCTCGTTGGGCTCATAACCCAAAAGTCGTTGGTTCGAATCCAGCCCCCGCTACTAAATTGAGTTATAAAGCCCTGTATTAACAGGGCTTTAATTTTAAGCAATGGACAGCACATCTTTATATATTTCTTACTTTCGGGCTTTGGTATTGTATAAAGTATTTTTTGTAAATATCTTACTATATAGATGAAAACCATTGTAAAATCAGCCCTTCTATTCATCCTTGGCTTGCTTATTTTCTCTTCATGCCGTTCCTACAAGGTGACACATTATAATAAAGATGAGATTGATAAAGTAGGGGGCGAAGCTGATAAGTATAATGTTTATCTGCATGATAAAAACCTTACCTACCAGGTTGGTAAACCTAATCTTTCGCCGGCCGGGGTTAAAGGTGACCTGAACCCTATTTTAGATTCGGCTACAGTGGCAGAAATAAAACATCCGCGCACACGTAAACAATTAAAAAAGCACCAGCACGACCTTAACATATTCACCAAGGCCGAAATCAAAGATAACCCAAGTGGCTGGTACTAAAAAAAGCAGATATAACGGATATTACACACATGACATCAAAAGTGAATATAGCCGAAGATATAGGAACAGGGGTTATTTTATGCCTGGGTGTGGCAATATGGATTGGAGTATTTTATTCTTTCCACGGCCTGCTCTGAGAAAAAGGCGCGATTGTAAATCAGGCAATTCCTGGCTCACATTTGTATTCCTGTTTTAATTTATCTTTTCTTGTTTAATCTACCTCCATTTTTTTTACATTTGCATTGATAATTATACAAAATAGTTGTTATGAATATTGCTTATACGGATTTATTACCAATTATTAAACTAAAAAACTAATGCTTGTTATGAAAAAGAAATTACCCCTTCTTATTTGCCTTGCATTTTCCTGCACGGCTTATCTAAATGCCCAGTTTAACCCATTAAACAGCGCCCAAAACGGGGCAACGAACGCATCTAATAACGCAGCCGAAAACGCCGGTAGCAATGCCGTAAATAATACGCTGAAAGGGATGTTTGGCTCCAAGAAAAAAGATAAAAAGAAAGATAGCGCACAAACTACCAGCCAACCTTCGAAAGCCCCATCCCAGGCAAATTCACAGCCCTCAGGTGTATCGAGTGATCAAGGTAACGGTTCATCAACTCCTAAAGCAATTACATATAAAGCATATTCCAATTATGACTTTGTACCTGGCGACACCATTATTTTTGCCGATGATTTTGCCAGTGACCAGGATGGGGAATTCCCTGCCCACTGGGACCTCGATGCCGGACAAGGTCTCATTAATAAGGTTGATAATTTTGAAGCATTTTCTCTCACCGAAGGCAATTATGTGCTGGTTTCTCCCCGAATGAAAAACCCAAATTATCTCACCAATACATTTACTTTAGAGTTTGATTACTTGGCCAATGAAGGATATGGACCTATGCTGCGGTTTAGCTGCTCAAACGGAAATAATGCGGATATGCATTATGAAACAAACGGCAATGTAAGTTCAGGTTATTTTGCAAAAGATTTCAGCGCACCATACCCCGGCGATGAGAATAGTTTCAGGGGCAAATGGCACCATGCAGCCTTTATTTATAAAAACGGGCAGATAAAATGCTACATTGACCAATACCGCATATTGGTAATGCCGAATGTTGCTGAAGTTCCTGTGTCCGTAAAGTTTGGCGGCATAGGCGATATGACAAATCCTGTCCTTTTTAAAGATGTTCGCATTGCATCGGGTGGTAATATGAACACGGTTCATGAAAAGTTTACCGAATCAAAAATTGTTACTCATGGTATCAATTTCGATGTGGATAAGGCTACCCTAAAGCCCGAAAGTATGGGAACTCTTAATATGATTATTAAGGTATTGACCAATAATCCTGACTTGAAATTTGAAGTGGACGGACATACCGATAATAGCGGAAACTCCCAGCATAACATGGAACTTTCGCAACAACGGGCCGATGCCGTAAAAAACCAGTTGATAAGTATGGGTATAAATTCATCTCGGCTTACCACCAAAGGATTCGGGGATTCCAAACCCATCAGCGATAACGGCACACCTGAAGGAAAGGCTAACAACAGAAGAGTAGAGTTTGTAAAAATATAAGTCGTTCTCTAAACCACTTCCCCTGTTTATGAGTAGGTTTTTCCGGATTGCCAGTATTATCTTTTCACTTTATGTAAATCCTGTATTTGCCCAGCTACAGCCACCTTGTGAAGCGTATCCGGCAAATTGCCCCGATGCTGAGTCTATAAATAATGCCCAGAGTAAAGAGATATGCTGCACCGATAACGGTATTACCAAGGCTGAGTTTGCTATGCAGAATACCATGCGCAGTGCGGTGGAGGATATGCTGAAAGAAACTACGGCAAAAGAAAACTGGAAGATGGAGGAGTTTGGCGAACTGTTCCAGGTGATAGCAAAACAATCTGACGACAATATAGTGCCCGATAACCTCCGTCCCCCTCATGTATTTTCTATTGCTTTCCAGGTAATAGTAAATGAAGATTCGCTAAAACTATGGAGAAAGTGGCTCGAGAACTATAACAGCAGGGTTATGTCCGAAGTGCAATCTGCCAAACCTGCCGATGAAAAGGCTGTAAATGATGTTTCGGCAAATACCCAGAATATGGCTGATTCGATTGCCTATTATGCCAAACAACAATCGGACTACGTGGTAGCCCATTCACAAGAATACCAGAATGCCATTAGCAACAACAACCAGGCTTACATTGAAAAATGGAATAAGCAGATGGCTTATTTTAATTCTAAAAGCTCCGCCGTTTCTGATAAAATAGATAAGCAGGCAAAGGCATCTCAACCCAATTATTATGCTAATCAAACAGCCTTGCTAAATGAGCATGATAAAATGATGCTGCAATTTAAAAATGCCTGTATTGTGCAGGTATTTGTCCAGTGCAATAAAGAGGTAGGAGTAGGATTAAAGAATCTGGTAAAAACTTCATCACTCCCGGGAGCTACCGAGGTTTGCCTCTTCAGCAACCCGCATCCTGACCCGAAAGGAAATGACTGGTACTTTGGTACCTTTCCTAATATTGAGGAAATATTATTGGGGGATTTTCAGCCCCAGCGTGATAAGTATAATGGATATAAAGCGGTGTTTGCAACAAACCGCGAGAATACCAATTCTACATCACCCAAAAAAGTTCTCAGTAACAAAGTTCAGGTGGTATCTATTCATATTTGCGGAAGAAAAGATAAAGTGGAGAAACTGGCTTCCCTATTGAACCTCAGCAAACTAAATGCGTTGATTACCAGATAATGAAGATTTTGAATATATTTTTGTTCAAACTGCCAAAACAGACCAGACCAAATTTGTTTTTATCGTGACCAAATTTGGAGAGCATGAAAAATTGCATAAAGCCTATGACCCATCTCAGAATAAGTATTGCACCAATCCATCGGGAACAGAATGGAAAGCCAATAACAAGCAGTTTGGAGATTGCACCGGCTGCGAAGGCAATTGCATGTTCAAGTTCCAGGTAAAGGATCAATAACTCTTTTCAGTTTACTCTATATTTTTCAATTAGCCTTCTTTTTCCTAACTTTGCAAGATATAGTTTTGACTCATGAAAGTTTTGAAAATTTTTATACTCGTATTATTATCAGGTGGGGTTCAGTTATCCTGTAATAAAAGCAATAGTGCAACCACTGGCAGCTCCACCATGAGCGCTAATGTAAATGGTAGTACGGTAACCTTTTCTGCCAGTTTTACAAATAGCGGGGGCGTTACGGTTTTACAAGGAAGCAATAACCTCTATACTATCACCATTTATGCCCAAATTTCTGGACCGGCGAGCTACATGATTACAGGTCCCCCGAGCTACCCTTATGCCACTATCAGTAATATTTCCGGAACTTTTACAACTACATCCACCAATTTGGGACAACTAAATATAAGTGCCGGCAGCTCAGCGGGGTTATACAATGGTAATTTTTACTTTACAGCCTATAACCCCAGCACCAGTGCAGGAAGCATAACAGTTAGCAACGGCTTGTTTACCAATATGTGAACCTGCTAAATTTACGTTGCTGTTTCTTATGTATTAGCTTGGGTTAGTATGCTCTATACGATGAACCGGCTCTTTATGGATAGATACCTTTTCTGACCTGTACATAGCAGGCTTGATACTCATAACAGGGATTTCAGAATGATTGATAATATGTTTTACGAAATCAAGGGAGAACATTGCACCGAGGCGCGATTCATGCTCCGTCATAACCATAATAAGGTCTGCTTTTATTTCCCTTGCATACTGTAAGGCCTCTTTCCCCACAGGATGGCCTGTAATCATTTTCTTTTCGCAGGATATATTAGATTCTTTTAGATATTTCTCTGCTGTCTCAACTAGTGACAATACCGCATCTGTTTCCTTTTTCTTGTTATTTGCCATAATTCCAAGTATATGCACCTTTGATTTGTACTTCTCTGCTATGGCAGAAACATAGTCCAATTTTTCAATAGAACTGTTCCAACTTTCAATAGGCAATACAATAGTGCTGAACCCCTTGTTTTCAGATGCTGTTTTAAAGGTAATTACAGGACATGCAGCGCCGTGGGTAACATTCTGGGCATTACTCCCGATTAAAAATTCTTTTATTCCACTTGTGCCGTGTGTACCCATTATTATCAGGTCAATGTCATTATCCTTCACTGAATCATCAATTACCTGGATTACCTTAGCTTCTCCCAATAATGTATTCACTTCAAGTCCATACCGTTCAGTTATACTTTTACTGAGCTTTTCAAGCTGATCCATCACCTTTTTCTGTAGAACAATTTTCTCCTTTTGATTGGATTCTTCTTCAGACTCCACCAACTTATAAGGCGATTCCTCCATTACATGAATGATAAATATTTTTGCATCAAACTTAGATGCTACACCACATGCTTCTTCCAAAGCATGGTAACTTGTTTCCGTAAAATCGGTGGGAACAAGTATCCGTTTAAATTCGTTTATTCTCATGGCGTTTTTTTATTGATTGGGTACAAATATACAAAAAATGAAGCACCCAAACTATGGGTTTCAAACCTGACAGGGCATATCAAAATAGGCAAAACGTGCCTCTCACTAATGGATTTATTCAATATACGTTGGCATTATTTTGCAGCTTGCTTAGATTTCCACTCCTGCAAAAGTGCAGCATCTACTGTAATACCAAGTGACTGCGCCTGCACCGCATTTTGTTCTGCATCTGCATAGTCTTTCTTTCCGGCATAGGCAAGGGCTTTAAGATAATATACCCTCCCGTTACCATGTATCTTGGCGCCTAATGAATTGTAATTATTCAGGGCTTCATCAAAATCATTCTTTTTGTAGTACGCTATGCCTTTATCAATGACTGCATCAGTATTAGTTGGGTCTAATTCCAACGTCTTATTAAAATCGGCAATGCCTGCATCATAATTGCCTAATTTATCCACATATAGGGAGCCCCTGTTCAAATAAGCAGACGTATAATTGGGATCCATTCCAATGGCTTTATTATAATCGGCAAGGGCCAATTGCGGCTGAGGTTGGTTCCCATACTGGTAAACAAGCCCCCGTTGAAGATATGCGGGTGTTTCTCCGGGAACCATAGTTATTAATTCCGTATAAATTTTCAGGGCATCATCAAACATTCCCTTCCGGTAATAAGCTAATCCAAGGTTGAACCTTCCATCTATTTGAGATGGGTCAGACTTATTGCCAAAATCAAGTACCGTTTTAAAATCGGCTATCGCGGAATCTACCTTATTTACTTTTTCAAGGTAGGTAGTACCTCTCCACATATATACGGTTGGCGGACAGTATTTATCATTTTCTATCCCCTCCGTAAAATATTTTATGGCTGACGCATAGTCGCCCCGGTCATAGTATTCCTGTCCAATGCAGTAGTAGGGGCGCCAGTATGTTTTATTTTTTTGAATAGCATCTCCCCAAAATGAAAAACTGTCTTTCCAAACCATCGTTCTTGCGAAGGTGAGTGATGAAAGAGTAACTAACACTGCTATTCCCCCATATTGAACAGCTTTTTTGTAAGGCTTATAAAGGGGATTTGTCAGCAGTTTATTAAACCCATACCCGGCTGCAAAAAAAAGCCCGATATAGGGAATATACGTGTACCTGTCTGCAATGATGGCATCACCAACGGGTATAAATTTCAGCACTGTAAAAATATTAGCGAGGAAAAAGAGGATACCAAAAATTACAAACCTGTTATGTCTAAGCATTCTAAGTACTACAAATAATAATACCACAATTATTACCGGGGCTATGTACACTATTAACGGCAATGACCTGTCCGGATTTATAGGATACGGATATAAACCTGATAAATTGACGGGCAAAATAAATTTAAAAAGATATAAGCATAGCCCATAACAGCCCCAGAAAAAGGTTTGAAAAATTTCTGAAACATTGCTGGTAATAGAAGAGGCCTGGGCTTTGATGGCAATAATTCCAAAAGCCACAGATAAAATTAAGAATGGGATTTTATCTGAAATCAGGCTGAAAGACCACTTTCTTTTCAGAAAAAAATCTACCAGGAAAAAACATAAGGGAAGTGTTACAGCCTGTCCTTTGGAAATAAGCGAAAACAAATAAAGAACAAGGGCGTAGATTATATATTTTATTTGCCTTCCATTTTGCATATAGAATACATAACAAACAAGAGAGGCAAGAAAGAAAAAAGTATATAACACATCTTTTAATTCAGAAGCCCAGGCAACCGATTCCACATGCATGGGATGTACCGCGAAAAGCAATGCAGTTATAAAGGGTATCATAGTATTCTTTCTGCCTAAAAGATAATACACAAAAAAGAATGTGAAGAGGCTATTAAATATATGCAAGAGTAAACTGACAGCATGGTAACCCATCATATCCGAACCAAAAAAACTATGTTCAAATGTATATACAAGGATAGTAAGAGGGTGGTAATTTGCCAGGTAATAACTGGAACTTGAAAAAAATACAACCTTTAGCGGGGCAGTCATCAGCGGGTTGTGAAGTATATATTCGGGGTCATCCCAAAACACATACCCATTTTTGAAAGTAGGCAGAAAAGCAATTACAGTGATAGCTACAATTGCTATAAGCGCCTTACGGAAGCTTATTAACTGTTTTGGTATTTCTTTAACTGGCATTGCCTCAAAAATAGGTATTTATAAAGAACCATTTAGCAGACGCTTTAATTAAGTTTTTCTGCACGAAGAAAATTATATTATTCTATACATAATTAAAACCATCGCTTTCTGCTTTATATGTACCTTTGAAACATGAAATATTATCGGTCGTGCCTGTTTCTTATGCTTCTCGCTTCTTCTGCCAGCTGCCAGGATAGCCCCCCTCATCCCAGCATGTTACAGTATCCTGTTGGCTATCCTGCCGCTGAAGCCGGGGCATTGCAGCAATTGCAAGACTATCCATTACCCCGTTATTATCCCGGGAATCATTTGTTAAGGCTCTTTAATTGGATGGACCCAAATTATCTTGGCTCACAAGGTCAGCCTGGCATTAAACAAAGTGATGCGATAAATAATGGCTGTATTATTCAAAAGGAACTCATTACCAACTGGAATTATGGCATTGTAATATCTAATGCAGGTGCTGTTTTTAAGGGCGTTAGAGATACCAGCTGCCCTGCGGTGATAAAGTTAGCCAATGCCTATCCCAATGTGCCTTTAGATATTATAACTTTATGGACACAAGGAAAACCAAGTGTATTAGGGTATGCAAGTAATAAGCCTATGGTATTAAACCGGGCTGTTGATTCAGCGTATTCAATAAATACCATAAATAAGGATAATAAAAAAGTTAGCGAGCTTAAATTTAATTTCCCCGATTCACTTATCCGGGTTGATGGAGAAGTGCAAAAATTTTATCTCTCAAAAATTTTAACATGCTTAAAGCGCCCTATTAACAGGATTAATGAAAATGGGGAAGAGCCTCCAGGTACCTCACTTGTCAATATTCCCAATGACCCGGATATGATTAAGATGAAAGACGGGATGAAAATAGATTCGTGGCAAGATTTTATTGCTACTCGCAAATTACAAATGCGTAATGTTTTCTCTTCTACCTTTATGAAAGGGTTACCGGAGTTGCAAAACACCCTTTTTACCTTTTACACCGTGGAAGGCGGACCGATAGACCGCTTTAAATGGTCTATTATGAAAAAGTGTATGACCCCAATAAATGGTATTTACTATTCCACACCTGATTTTTATGTTCGCTGGCCAAAAAACTGGAAAGACTGGACCGGTGCATGGCATGGTTGGAGATGGATTGAAACCGGGAGAAAAACTGAAATAGCAGATGGAGATTATTTATTCAGTCCCTTTGTTTCGGCTGGCTGGTCAAATACGAATACCGACAATATTACCCCCGGGCAATGGCTTGGTTTACTGAAATGCTTATCTGTTGCCGGGGCAGAGTTTTATTATGTGGGATATTTTAATCTTAAAGCTCCGTTCAACAATCCCTCCGATTATATATGGCAGGCAGCTATGCCGGCTTACGCACAGGCAATAACCAGTCGTTTTGAAGATGTACTGAAAGAAGGAAATGTGTTGTTTGATGAAAACAAACAACCCATTATCAGCTATCCTACTGATGATAAGCATGTCTTAATTACTGCCCGTAAACAAAACGGTAAAGAAAAGTATGTGATATGCGGCACATATCAACCTTTTTCAAATGATTCGGATGAGATACCTGAAAAAACAAATGTGAGTGTCTCTATCAATGGGCATAGTCTTTCTTTTGAAATAAGGAGACAGGGCAGCGTTTACATTTATGAAAAAACTCCCGACAACCGCACCATCTTTTACCAACTTGACAAATGGCATGAAAATAAACATCCGGAACGCTGGTCAAAAGACTTCAATTTTGAAGCTGAACTGGCAGATTCAGGCATTGGCTCAGGAGATATCAACACTACTGCAACCGGAAAAGAGGGCGACTACACAAATTTTATTTCTTATGTTCATCTGGATAAAAATAAAGAATGTATTTATCATTTCGGTGACAGAGTACCTGAAAACTCTGACCACTTTTTATGGATTTATTATGAAGGAAATGGGATTCTCTCAGTTAAAATGAACACCGACAGCCACAACAAAATTTTCCAGAGGGCAGGTGTATCAAAAACACAAAATTGGAAATGGATGAAGATTGCCCTTCCCAATACCTATAATTTTGAAGGCACTAATACCCTAAGATTAAGTATTCTTGAGGGAGCAATAGACCTTGATAAGTTTGTAATTACAACAAACGGAGATAAGCCGCCCGTTTATTAACCCCTCCTGACCTACTTAGCCCCTGCTTTAGTTTTCCAGTCACTAAGCAACCCTGCGTCCACATTCGTCCCCAATTTTTGTGCCTGTTCTGCATTTTCAATGGCTTTGGCATAATTGGTCTTACCGGCATAAGCAAGCGCCTCCAGGAAATAAATCCTGCCTTTGTCCTGAACGTTTCCGATAACCTGGTTAAAAATATTCAGGGATTCATTAAAATTTCCTTCCTTGTAATAGGCTATTCCCTTATTGATTATTGCATCTAAATTGCCCGGGGCTAACTCAAGGGTTTTATTGAAATCGGCAATTCCCAGGTCATATTTACCTAACAAATCTACATACAGCGACCCCCGGCTTATATAAGCATCGGCATAGTTAGGGTCTATTTCTATGGCTTTAGAGTAATCGGCAAGCGCCTTTTCTGCTTCCGGGTGAGATTGAAACTGGTAAACAAGGCCCCTCTGGTCATAGGCTTTAGGCTCACCTGGGGCTATAGCTATCAAGTCAGTATAAGTTTTCATGGCATCATCATACATCCCCTTGCGATAATAGCAAAGACCTAAGTTCAACCGGCTGCTATGGTTACTGTTCTGGTTAGCTTTATCTTTTTCTATGCTTTCCTTAAAATACTGTATTGCCATAAGATAATCGCCTTTATCCAGGCTTGCTTCCCCAAGGCATTCATAAGGATGCCAATAAGTAGGGTCTTTTTTAATGACATCGTTCCAAAAGGAAAAACTATCCTTCCACACCAGCGTTCTTGCAAATGTTAGAGATGAGAGCACTACTAATAAACCAATGCCACTGTATTGAATAACCTTTTTATTGGGTTTATACGCCGGATTATTCAATAATTTATTGAACCCATATCCCAACGCAAAGAAAAGACCGATATAGGGGATGTAGCTATATCTGTCTGCTGCAATAGCCTCACTCACCGGGATAAATTTCAGCACAGTAAAAATATTGGCAAGAAAAAAAAGCACGCCGAATACTACATACCTGTCGCGCCGGAACAACTTGAAAACAACAAACAATAATCCAAAAACAATCACAGGCGCTGCATAGACCATGACAGGAACAGTATCATGCGTATCTACCGGGTTAGGATAGGGATATAAGCCCGATAAATTGATAGGCAATATGAATTTATAGATGTATAGTGTGAGCCCGTAAAAGCCAAAGAAAAAGTTTTGTAATACTTGTGAATTATGTTGCAAGACGATAGAATTGTCCTGGGCTTTTATTGCTACAATTCCAAAAATGAGTGAAAGAATAAAGAAAGGAATTTTATCCGTCAAGATGCCAATGCCGGGTTTTCTTTTTAGAAAATAATCTACCAATAGAAAACTCAAAGGCAATGTAACTGCCTGCCCTTTGGAAATAATAGACAATATATAAAGAATTAGGGCATATACAAGGTACTTTATGGACCTGTTATTTTGCATGTAAAACACATAACAAATCAAAGAAGAAAGATAGAAAAAAGTATATAGTACATCTTTCAGTTCAGCAGCCCAGGCAACAGACTCCACATGCATGGGATGTATGCCAAAAAGCAAGGCAGTGATAAAGGCAATCAGCACATTCTTTTTACCCAGAAGAATGTAAACAAAAAAGAACACAAGTACACTGTTAAATAAATGCAATAAAAGGCTTACAGCATGGTACCCTGCCATATCAACACCAAAAAACTTATGTTCAAAGGTATAAACAAGGATAGTCAAAGGATGATAATTCCACATATAATATCCGGACGGAATGCCGAAAATTACTTTAAGAGGTGCATCCATCAATGGATTATGAAGCACATATTGGGGGTCATCCCAATAAACAAAACTATTACCGAAAACCGGGAGAAAGGCAATAAAGGTTACAACAACAATAGCAATCAAGGCAGTTTTAACACTGATTATTTCCTTAATCACTACTTTGGGGATAATTTTCTTAGTTGCCATAGGGACAAAAATAGGTATTTTATGGTGTTGATGTTTAAAACAGCATTTTGCCAAATGAAACGTAAAAGAATTTTCTAGTAATATGTATATTTGTTAAATGAAAATGAAGCCCCTTATTACGACAATATTCATCGGTATTATTCTTTTACAAATAATTACACCATCCAAAGCACAGGATACTAAAGTTTTTGGATTTTATACTTCAAATTTTTTATTGAATTGTTTTTATAGGACTCGTATCCAGCTAAATGAAAACTTTACTTTTACTTATGAATGGGGAGGTGATTTGTCTCATGATAGGGCAATTGGAAAATTTAAAATTATTGACGATACTGTTTTATTATCCTATCAGCCTTCTAAATTCGACACTATAGATTACTACTTGAAAGATACAATATATAAAACAGTAGGTTCAAGTGATTCAGGTGGCTTTCATCTCTACAAAATAAGCCATCCGACAACTGTAAACAGACATGAATTATCACCGTATATAAATGACCGTCCCTCCAAATTCTATTATCGTCATAAAAAACTATTAGATATTAACAGTACTTGAAAAGTGATTTGTTATAAGGGTTGGGGCATTAGCAAACACAGAAAATATTTCTTGTTTGGTAGATATTATTACAGATTCAGAAAATATTTCTTGCTAAGAATAGGAGACTAAGGAAAAGTGTTTGATGAGTAGAATGCTTTTTTTAAAGTAGCCTCCCATTACTCAATACCTTATATTCATTACTTCCCTAAATTCACTACTTTTGTTCTCTCATTAAAACTCTCCTTATGCCTGCAATGGTTTCTCCTTCTATTTTATCTGCTGATTTCAGCCAACTGAAAGCGGCTATAGATATGATAAATGAGAGCGAAGCAGACTGGTTTCATGTAGATGTAATGGATGGGGTATTTGTCCCTAATATTTCTTTTGGCTTTCCTGTGATGAAGGCATTACAAAAACATGCCCAAAAGCTGCTCGATGTCCATCTGATGATAGTTGAGCCTGACAGATATATAGAAGAGTTTAAAAAAGCCGGAGCCGGTGTTCTTTCTGTTCATTATGAAGCCTGTACCCATCTGCACCGCACCATTCACGCCATAAAGCATCATGGAATGAAAGCGGGTGTAGCTATTAATCCTCATACCCCAATAAGCGCATTGGAGGACATAATTTCAGACGTTGATGTAGTACTGGTTATGTCTGTCAATCCCGGATTTGCGGCTCAAAAATTTATTCAGCATACGTTTGATAAGGTGTTACGATTGAAACAACTCATTATGGACAACAGTTCCAAAGCCAAAATTGAAATAGATGGTGGCGTAGACCTTGATAATGCTCTTCCCCTTATCCGTGCCGGTGCCGATATACTGGTTGCAGGTAACACGGTATTCTCCTCCCCTAACCCTAAGGAAGCTATTAAATTTCTGAAAGACCCGCTTTAGATATACGATTTTAGATATGCGATTTAAGATTTAAATTCACGTCATTGCGAGGCTCTGCGAATTAATCTCAGCAGTAGAAGAGATTGCTTCGTTCCTCCAATGAGGAAAGACACTTTAACAGACAAATTTACAAACTATGAATTTAGAAGAAAAAGTAAACGGAGAAATTAAAACTGCCATGCTGGCTAAGGACAGCAAGCGCTTGGAAGCATTACGAGCTATCAAAGCTGAAATACTACTGCTTAAATCTTCTGAAAAAGGAAGCAGCGAAGATGCCGAAAATAAAGCCATGCTGAAAATGGTAAAACAACGCAAAGAAGTAGCTGATATATATACTTCTCAAAACCGCCCCGAACTTGCCGAAGCAGAAATTTTCCAGGCAAATGTAATAGAGAGCTTTTTACCTAAGCAAATGAACACAGAAGAAATGCAGGCTGCAATTAAAGAAATTATGGCATCCGTAGGGGCTTCTTCTATGGCTGATATGGGTAAGGTAATGGGAGTCGCGACCAAACAACTTGCCGGAAAAGCCGAAGGAAAAGCTATCTCTGATATGGTTAAGAAATTGTTAAGTGGCGCCGCTTAACAGATTTTAACTTTCAACTCCCTGTCTTCAACTTTAAATTTATCTACTTTTGAACCATAAAAAAATAACACCAATGAAAAACATTAAAACATTCGTATTCGGAACTATTATCGGACTATCGAGTCTTGTTGCAAATTCACAGGCTCCTACTCTTCCGGCAGCCAGCCCGGCAGCCAGTGTAAGCCAGACCTTTGGTATTACCAAAGTAGATATAAACTATTCCTCACCTGCTGTAAAAGGCAGGTTGATATGGGGAGCCCTGGTTCCTTATGATTCCGTTTGGCGCACCGGTGCAAACAAGTGTACGGATATTACTTTCAGCACCGATGTATCTGTTGGAGGTATGAAAGTAAAAGCCGGTAAATATGGCCTGTTCACGATTCCCGGAAGGAATTCATGGACTGTCATCTTAAACTCAGATGCCGACCAATGGGGCGCTTATGGGTATAAAAAATCAATGGATGTCGTCCGATTTACAGTTACCCCGCAACCTACTGATATGAAGGAAAGAATGACCTTTATGATTGATGCCGCTTCAGACAGTGTTGGAAGGATTACACTTTGCTGGGAGAAACTCAAGATAAGTTTTGATGTAACCGCCCGCACTAATACCATGATTGAAAAAGGGTTTGATAATATGTGGCGCACGTATGCCAATGCTGCCAATTATTATGCAGATAATCATTTTGATTTGACAAAAGCCCACGATTGGGCTATGATGTCAGTATCTATGAAAGAACATTTTTATAATCGCTTTGTATTGGCTAAAGTTCTACATGCTCAGGGAAACGATAAGGATGCTTTGAAATATGCTATGGAAGCAAAAACTATAGGCGAAAAAGCGAACGATGATTTTTATTCTGAATATAAAGACAGAGTTTCGAAACTAATTGCTGATTGCGGCGGAGAGAAGAAATAAAGTGCTTTCTAACTTTGCGTCTTAGAGTCTTTGCGTGAAAAAATGTTCTCGCAAAGACGCTAAGAATTTATATCCTAAAATAACTTATGAAGAAGATTTTTATTTGCTTTTTACTTTTTTTAGGTGATTTAGGAATTGCCCAAAAATCTCCCGAAAAAAACTGGAGTTCGTGCCCGCATACTGCATGAATTAGATAAAATGAAGCATGTGGGCAGGGTGCTATATATAGCCGCTCATCCGGATGATGAAAATACCCAGCTTAATATCCTATCTGGTGAATGTAAAAGGCATTGAAACAGCCTATATGTCATTACGACGAGGAGATGGCGGACAGGATTTGATTGGACCTGAAGTGAGGGAAGAATTAGGTGTAATGCGTACCCAGGAATTGCTTATGGCAAGGTCAATTGATGGAGGAGAGCAGTTTTTCAGCCGTGCCAATGATTTTGGGTTTTCAAAAACAGCTAAAGAAACCTTGCATATCTGGGATAGCAACGAAGTTCTTTCGGATATTGTTTGGGTAATACGTAAATTTAAACCCGATATTATTATTACCCGCTTCTCCCCTACTTACACCAAAACCCACGGGCATCACCAGGCATCAGCTATGCTGGCACAAGTTGCTTTTGATGATGCTGCTGACCCTACAAAATTTCCTGAACAATTGAAATATGTAAGTACCTGGCAAGCCAAATCGCTCTATTGGAATACTTCTACTTTCTTTTTTCAAGATAATAAGTTTGATACAGCCGGATTATATCATACTAACATCGGGATTTATATGCCTTTGTTAGGCAAATGGGTTGGCGAAATGGCAGCCGAAAGCCGCAGTATGCATAAGAGCCAGGGTTTCGGGGTTTCTGCCAAAAGAGGCGATAATGTGGAATATTTCGTTTCGTTAAAAGGTGTAAAGCCTAAAGGAAAGGATATTTTTAGTATAGCAGATTTTAATTGGAGCAGGATTAAAGGCTGTAATGTGGATTCTGCAAGTATAAGCTCAATTGAACATCAATTTAACGCTGCTCTTGCTCCCCCATCTTATGCTCTCGAGCATTTATGCAAACTTTATGCTAACTTATCCAACTATTCCGACAACTACCTTGTAGCAGCAAAGATTAAACAATTGCAGGAAATTATTTTGCAATGCGCAGGAGTATATACCGAAGCTATTAGCACGAAACAATATCTTACATTGAATGACAGCATTAATGTAGGCTTGGGTGCTATCTCGCCCGACGCTTCAGTTACAGTATCTGCTTCCCTTATGATTGATGGTAAAGAGGTTTCTAAAATGGATGTTGCTTCCACGCTTACTCCTAATTTGCTTAAGACTATTAATTTAAAAGGTGTTGTTCCTGAAAATACAACAATTACAGGACCTTATTGGCTGGAAAATGACCCTACAGTTGGCATGTACCGGGTAGATGACCAATTACTGCGCGGGCTTCCCCAAAACCCACCGCAAATCAGCGTTCACTTAACTTATACTATTGGGGAAACAGCGGAAAATAAAAAACTCCATTTGCCTGTTCCCACCCATGAACCTGTAACATTTGAAAAGGATATTCCTGTTTTTTATAAAAATACTGACCCGGTAAAAGGAGAGATTTATTCATTAGCAAGAATAGTGCCACCTGCGGTTGCCAATCCCGAAACCAAATTATTGGTTTTTGCCGAGAATGAGTCTAAAGAATTGAGTGTAAAAATTAAATCGTTCGGAAAAGGTCAGGCAACCATAAAATTGAATGCCCCTACTGGATGGTCTATTACTCCTTCATTAAAGGCCATTACATTAAAAGGAGATGGTTCAGAAATTCCCCTGACTTTCAGTGTAACGCCCCCTGTTAACGCTCAAACTGCGACCATTGATATTACGATAGAAAAAGATGGTAAAACATATAACCGTTCATTAGAGGATATCAACTACGACCATATCCCCGAACAAATGTTATTACCCAAAAGTAGGGTAAAAGTGGTGAAGATGGATATTGTAACTCATCCCAAACTGATTGGCTACATCAATGGAGCGGGCGATGATATTCCAAAGTTGTTAGGTGAAGCTGGCTATAAAGTAGAGATTATTCCCCCTGCCCAACTTGCCACAGCAAACCTAAGTAAGTATGACGCCATTATAGCAGGTGTACGTGCATACAATACTGTTGAGAGGCTTAAATATGATAATGCAAGGTTGATGGATTATGTAAAAAATGGAGGAAATTATATCGTTCAATACAATAATAATTTCCGCTTGGTTACTGATAGTATAGGACCCTATTATTTGCATCCATCCAACACACGAACTACCGAAGAAGATTGCAAGATAACCATTCTAAATACGGATAATCCTGCTTTGAATACCCCCAACAAAATCACCCAAAAAGATTTTGATGGTTGGATTCAGGAACGTGGCTTGTATTATCCCGATAAGTGGGATACCGCTCACTATGTACCTTTACTGGAAATGAATGATGCCGGAGAGCCGCCCACAAAAGGAGCGTTGCTTGTAGCCCCTTATGGCAAAGGAAATTTCGTTTACACAGGCTTGGTTTTCTTTCGTGAGCTGCCTGCCGGAGTACCTGGAGCCTATCGCTTAATGGCTAACCTTATTGAGCTTGAAAAACACTGAGGATTCAAATACAATGGAGCGCTGATGACGCAGATTGCTTATGATGAGCGCAGATAATGATACATATTCGGAAGGCAGGAACTGGAAACCTTACTACATTATACTTGCGGTATGGCTGGTGGTGCAAATTGGGATTTATTGGTGGATGAGCGTGATTCTTAGGTAAAAATAGTTTTTGCATTACATTTTATCAAGCCAATTAATTTCAAATTTCATTTCATATTCGCATAGATTTACATTTGGTGTCATTTCAACTGCATATCTAATTTTTTCATCCATTTTATTTGCAACAATAATTCCATAAACTTTCTTATCTTTTGCGAGATTAATTTTAACCCACCCCATATACCGTAAAAGCTGTCCAAGAGCTTTGTCCATTCCTTTCGATAATTTAGTTTCAAATACATAATAGTCACCATTTTCGTCTGTGGTCAAAATGTCAATTGGTCCAACTTCTGTCGGATATTCTTTCCCTCTTCTTTCTCCGTCTTCAAATAATTTTAAATTATGTTCTTTTATCGTTGTCAAATTCTGAATTAAAAAATCCTGTAAATGCTCTTCAAAAGCAAATAAATACGACTCCCTTTCTATTGCGGCATCGATAGATGTCTTTGTAGAAATTGTTTCTTGCACATTGGTATGCCCCAGTTTTTGCTCATGAATACGAAAATCAATATATCTTTTAAATGCATTTGAATCCTGATTATGGGCGGCATTATTACTTTGTTTAAATTCAGGAACTGCCAACCAATTCTTATAGATTTCATTCAGGATTTCTGGATTTTCTATTTGATACAATGAGTCAACTGACAGCATAGCCTTTGACTTTAAGTCTTTGGATAGTTTGTCTATTTTTCCGGAATAAGCACTAATAGTACTCAGCGCCCATTTATTCGTCATCCATCCAGCAAAATTCTCCTTGTTCGTCATTGTATTTAATTCAATTATATATCTATAAAATATAATGTTGGTCAGAGAGCAATGAAACTATCTCGGCTGTAATTAATTTTCCAACTTACAATAAAAAATTAATCTCCGCAAGTTCCTTACCAAGATTATGAATACCTTTTACGATTCTGTTAGTCTGGCTTGCGGAGGGCTTTTTATTACCATGAATGTATTGTGCCAGTAGGCTTTGGTTCATCCCAATTCTTTCGGAAAGTGCGGTTGCATTTATCACTTTATAAAATTCAAAAAACTGTGGTAAGTCAAGTGTCACTTTCAAATCAGCTTCAGTAAAAGTTTTACCTTGTTCTTCGAAATATAGATTCAATGCCTCTACCATATTGTTTCTCAAGATTTGTAAATTTTTACCCGTAGTTGCAATAGGGTATTTTGAGGTATATACAGAGTACCCGGTACGGGTTTTTTCTACAATAATTTCAATCTGTTTCATTTTTTTTTATTTTAATCCGGCGCTTTTCATGATTTTATTTGCTAAGCCTTTACCCACTTCACTATTCCCATGGTTCGGAACCAAAATCTGTGCATTTTTATTTGGATGTCTCATTGTCATGTGGCTTCCTTTTTGTCGAACTACAAACCAACCGTCTTTTCGTAGCAGCCTGATAAGTTCACTGGATTTCATCCCACAAAGGTAATAAATATATTACTTACTTTCAATTCTTCATTATTCATTCTTCATTAAACCGTAAGTTTGCCTCATGCACCCGCTTGACCTTATAGTATTATTAGGCACTCTTGGTTTCATAGTTATTTATGGAGCTGTAAAGACCCGTGAACATAAAGATATTCACGGCTACCTGCGAAGCAGTGGAGAAAAAAAATGGTGGGTAATTGTATTATCTATTATGGCGACACAGGCAAGCGCTATTACTTTTATCTCCACACCGGGACAGGCGTATGAATCGGGAATGGGGTTTTTACAGATTTATTTCGGCTTGCCTATTGCGATGATTGTTATTTCAGCAGTATTTATTCCTGTTTTTTATAAACTGAATGTATATACTGCGTATGAATATCTTGAAGGGCGTTTCAACCTTGCTACCCGTCAATTTATAGCCTTACTTTTTCTTATTTCAAGAGGGTTGGGAAGTGGCTTGACACTTTATGCTCCAGCTATTATTCTTTCTACCATTCTTGGCTGGAATCTTAACGTATTGTGCATAGGTATCGGTATTGCGGTAATCCTCTATATTTATGTAGGAGGTGAAAAAGCAGTGAATCAAACCCAAATGCTGCAAATGGCGGTAATCCTCTCCGGGATGGCAATGGCTTTGGTTATGCTTATTAAATACCTGCCAACGGGAGTATCTCTGAAAGATGCTGCTTTTCTAGCAGGCAAAATGGGAAGGATGAAAGTAGTAGATACCCACTTTTCATCAGAGGGGCGGTATAATATCTGGTCAGGGATATTGGGTGGGTTCTTTCTTTCTCTCTCTTATTTTGGAACTGACCAATCTCAGGTATCCCGCTATTTGGGCGGTTCTTCAGTAAGTGAAAGCAAGTTGGGGTTATTCTTTAATGGAATAGTGAAAATACCCATGCAGTTTTTTATTCTCTTTATCGGAGTGATGACATACATATTTTTCATGTTCCATTCTTCTCCCGTTTTCTTCAATAATAAAGTGCTTGAAAAAGCTGCATTTTCTACAGAAGTAAAGCAACAATTAGCAGATAAAGAAAAACAGCATGAGCAGGTAGAAATTCAGCGGAATAAAGCAGCTATAAGTTTAGTGCATGCCCGGAATACTCCACAAGAAGCAGCTTATACAGATTCGCTTAGAAACTTTGAACAACAAGACACAGCCATACGTGCCGATGTAAAGCGAATCATTAAGAAAAATGCCCCCGATATTGAAACCCGCGATACCGATTATGTCTTCCTCACCTTTATCCTGAATCACATGCCCGTCGGGCTAATTGGGCTTTTATTGGCAGTCATGTTTTGTGCTGCCATGTCTTCTATTGCCGGGCAAATTAGCTCCTTAGGTTCCACCACAGTGGTAGATTATTATAAACGCTCCATCCATAAAAATGGGTCAGATAAACACTATGTAAATGCAAGCAAGGCTGCAAACGTATTATGGGGAGTAATTACCATTTTATTTGCCATTTATGTGCACTTATTCGAGAACCTTATTCAAGCGGTGAATATACTCGGGTCCCTGTTTTATGGAACCATTCTCGGTGTGTTTGTAGTGGCTTTCTTTTTCAAATTTATTAAAGGAAAAGCCGTGTTTCTCGCTGCTTTAATTTCCGAAGCCATTATTATCCTGCTTTATCTCACTGATAAAAAACTATCCTATCTTTGGTATAACCCTATCGGTGTACTGCTGGTTGTAGGGTTTTCGCTTCTTTTTGCGGTGTTGCTTCCTGAGAAGGAGAAAACAGCAGCCTAATCCTTCATTTATCTATTGTCGTCTCCAATGCATAACTTTGCCACATCATTATCAATATAGCTTATGTCTATCTCCGGTAAATCCATCACCATAAATATTGTTTTGCTTGCTTGTGCTGTATCAGCTTTAGGCATTGCATTCATGGTATCGAAAAGCAAAAAGCCTTTGCGCAGCCTGCCTTATATCGGTGTAAATAAAATTGACTCTTCCCTGGTTGATGGAAAATATAAATCAGATACGGTTTACCATAAGGTACATGACTTTAAACTTCAGGACCAGTTTGGGCAGCCTGTTACTCTTGATACTTTTAAGAATAAAATTTTTGTGGCTAACTTTTTCTTCGCTCAATGCCCCGGAATATGCAAGCGGATGAATAGCCTGTTGGAAACCGCCACCCAAAAATTTAAAGGCAATTCAACTGTTAAGTTTGTCTCTTATACCGTTGACCCTTTGAGGGATTCTGTCCCCGTGCTGCTCAACTATGCCAACTTGCACGATGCTGTTCCTTACCAATGGTATTTCCTGACGGGAGATAAAAATGAAATTTACAACTTAGCCCGTAAATCTTACTACGCAGCCGTGGATGACAGCGCCGGCTCGAGCTTTGTACACACCCAAAATATGGCATTGGTTGATATGCAGGGGCATATCAGGGGAATATATAGCGGTACTGATACCACTGAGGTAAACAAAATGGTGGTGGATATTAATTTGCTGTTACAGGAAGAAGGAAAGTGATTTAAGATTTAAAATATAAGACTTAAGATTTGTTAAAGACACGAAACATATATTTCAGTTTATGATAGGACATAGTAAATCTTACATCTTATACTTTAAATCCTAAATGGCTCTGTTTTCCCTTCATGGTCTGTCGAGCCTCATTATATTATCGCTTCTTGAACTTATTTTAGGCGTTGATAATATTATTTTCATTTCCCTTCTTTTAACCAAACTCCCAGAAGGAAAACGTTTCACAGCAAGGGTAACAGCCCTCTCTCTTGCTTTTGTAATGCGGCTCGTCATGCTCTTCGCACTTGTTTGGCTATCCAATATCACCACTACTCTTTTCACTGTTTCGGGTTTCCAGGCAAGCCTGCGCGATATTTTGTTTTTCATAGGTGGGGCTTATCTTGCCTATAACACTATTAAAGAATTAGCAGCAGTTCATCATCCAATAGCCAAATCAGCAAATTATCAAATCAGCTTCAGTTCGGCCATTCTCCAAGTAGTAATGATTGATATCCTCTTTTCATTTGATTCTATTTTTACTGCCATAGGGCTCATCCAAAACCTGTTTATAATGTCGCTTGCAATTGGCTTTGGTATGCTCTTTATGGTATTCTTATCAGGAAAAACAACCTCTTTTATGGAGAAAAACCCTACCGTAAAAACAATAGCATTATGGTTTATTATTGCAGTAGGGTTATCACTTATAGTTCAGGCTTTACATTTTGATATTCCTAAGGAATATATGTACGCTGCATTTGGTATTGCGTTCGCTATTGAGTTACTTAATTTGCTACGGAAAAAGAGAATAAAAACATGAGTGAAACTATTCTTTCGGTAAGGGAAATCGAGCAAAAAGATATTGAATCCATTGTGAACTATTGGCTTGATTCAGACCCGGCATATATGGTAGGAATGGGCGTGGACTTAACCAAATTACGTACAAAAGAAGAATGGACTGAGATGCTCATGGAACAATTGAGTCAGCCCATAGAGGAAAAGAAATCGTATGCTATCATTTGGCTGGTTGACGGTGAACCTATCGGGCATTCCAACGTCAATAAAATTATACGGTGTGAAGAAGCCTATATGCACCTCCACATGTGGAAACCGTCAACACGAAAAAAAGGACTTGGGATGAAATTGGTAAAAATGACTTTACCCTATTTCTTTGAGAAATTCAGGCTGAAACGGTTGTATTGTGAGCCGTATGCCTTGAACCCTGCCCCTAATAAGACATTGGAAAAAGTAGGGTTCACTTTTATAAAAAAATACAAAACCATACCCAGCAATATATGCTTTAATCAGGATGTTAACCAATGGGAATTGAGCTATGAGAAGTACAAAGAGATAACAGAAAAGTGAAACTTATAAAGGTTTTTATTAAAGCATTCCGCCACAGATTCACCTCGGGGGAGGACGGGTAGGGGCAACAAAAAAACAACCCCGACATTTTACCGTCGGGGCTTCAACACATGACAATTCCGCAGCAACGCGGGATTATCCCAAATAAGCCTTTAATAATTTACTGCGGGAAGTATGGCGTAGCCTGCGTATGGCTTTTTCCTTAATTTGCCTTACCCTTTCACGGGTAAGGCTAAACTTGGCTCCTATTTCCTCTAGTGTTAAGCGGGTGTGGCACATCCAACCCGAAAAATAGTTTTACTACTTCCTTTTCTTTTTCATTCAGGGTAGAGAGTGAGCGCTCTATTTCTCTTTTCAGTGATTCTTTAATCAGCATGCTGTCGGCACGCGGCGAATCGTGGTTCACCAATACGTCGAGCAGGCTGTTGTTATCGTCTCCATTGGCAAAGGGCGCATCTACCGATACGTGTTTACCGGAAAGTTGCATGGTATCTTTCACCTTATCCATAGGCAACTCCAGTATTTCGGAAAGCTCCTCGGGAAGAGGTTCTCTTTCAAACTGCTGCTCCAAGCGGGAAAAGGTTTTATTTAATTTATTGAGAGAGCCCACCTGGTTTAAAGGGAGGCGCACAATACGCGATTGTTCAGCCAAAGCCTGTAAAATAGACTGGCGAATCCACCACACAGCATACGAAATGAATTTAAACCCCCGGGTGGGGTCAAAACGCTTGGCGGCTTTAATAAGCCCCAAATTGCCTTCATTAATCAGGTCGGGCAGGCTGAGTCCCTGGTTTTGGTATTGTTTGGCAACAGATACCACAAACCGCAGGTTTGCCCGTGTGAGTTTTTCAAGGGACTTTTCACATCCTTCCTGAATTTTTTTGGCTAAGTATTACTTCTTCTTCAGCGGTATATAAGCTCTTCACGACCAATTTCCTGCAAATACTTGTCTAATGAAGCGCTTTCCCGGTTAGTAATTGATTTGGTAATTTTTAGCTGTCTCATCTATGTGTGGAGGTTGAGATTTTAGGGGCTGCTTACTTTCTTGTTTTGCAAATATATGCCAAAAACCATTTTTTCCTCCTGTTTTATAAAAATAATATATAAAATATTGGTTATCAAAAGAATTTGCGGCTATATAACGCTGACTTAACGCATATTTTTTACTATTGAAATTGTAAAAACAATACAACACAGATGACGAAGATAATTATGATTTGCACAGATAAAATCCGGAAAAATCTGTTCAATCAGTATTCCATTGTACTAATAAAAAAAGCCCCGGCATTATGCCGGGGCTCCTACACTAAACTACACACCCTACTACTTTCTTATATACCAAAAGCATAATAAGCTCTCATACCATTAGGGTAAACCCCTTCTACCAATACCCCACCTGTTTTTTCATTCAGAATGGAACTGACATCCTCAGGGGAATTAATATTTTGGTGGTCTATTTTGGTAATTATAAACCCTCTTTTTATTCCAATTTCTTTAAGGGTGCCGTCATTTAACTGTGTAACTTCAGCCCCTCCTTTCAAATTCAAGCTCTGCTTTTCTTCGTCGGTTAATGGAGCAAGTGAAGCACCCAACGCTGCCACCATATTAGTGGTTGTTTCAGGCTTTACAACAGAGGTATTGCCATCAAGGTTGCGGAATGTTACAGGAACTTCCATTGATTTTCCATTCCTTACCAATGATACATCCACCTTATCGCCCGGACGATACCTTCCCACCTGTTCTTCTAAACTTGATACATCATTTACGGGTTGGTCACTCACTTTCAAAATAATGTCGCCCTGCCTTATTCCGGCATATTGGGCAGAACCTCCGGGAAGAACAGAATCAACATATACGCCATTCATGTTACTTAATCCTGCTGTTTTTGCCATGTCTTCATCTATATCTCTTATACTAACTCCAATAAAAGCCCTCTGCACATTTCCATATTGAAGCATATCTGCAACTACTTTTCTCACCAGGTTTACCGGTATAGCAAACGAATATCCGGTATATGACCCTGTGGATGATGCAATAGCAGAATTAATTCCAACCAGTTGTCCGTTGGTATTTACCAATGCTCCCCCACTATTACCGGGATTAACGGCAGCATCAGTTTGTATATAAGATTCTATAGGGTAAATTTTATGAGAAGCTACTTCCCTCGGGAGTATGTCAATATTTCTGCCTTTGGCACTTACTATACCCGCTGTAACGGTTGAGGTCAGATTATAAGGGTTCCCAACGGCCAGCACCCATTGCCCAACCCGCAAATCGTCGGAATTGCCATAATCTACATAGGGCAAATTAGTGGCATCTATTTTAAGCAGGGCTATATCTGTTTCGGGGTCTTTCCCAATAACTTTTGCTACGTATTTCTTCCGGTCACTCAAAATGACGTTTATTTTGCCGGCTTCGTCCACCACGTGATTATTGGTTACAATATAACCGTCAGCAGAAACTATTACTCCGGAACCGCTTACCTCACCCTCCATAACATTAGGCTGAGAATGTCCATAAAAGTAATCCCAAATGGAATTATAAGTCCTTTCGCCTTCCATCTTTACTTTCGATTCAATATACACTACTGCAGGAACCGTCTTTTCGGCGGCGTTCACAAAATCTACATTACTTTCAGGTAGGGCAGCTTTCAACCCTGCCAGCTTTACCGGCAAAGGGTTCCGGATAGATGATTCGGAATAATAGCTGGTACTTTGATTCAAATAGTAATGGTCAATAGTTAATGCAGCACACCCTCCTATGAGGGCGATGGCAAATACGGATAAAAATTTTCTGATTGCTTTCATTTTAAAAATATTTAGTTGTTGATACATTGCAAATAACGTGGAAAGCCCTACAAATACTCAACTCTTTAACAATAATTAACTGCAAAAAAATGTTAACTTTGCACCCGGATTTCGTGAGGGAGCATTTCAAAAATGAAAAATAAGATACTAATTTTTGTAGCCGGTTTATTCGCCGGATTAACTATAGGGGTATTGTTCAGTGTCGCCATTAAGGCACTAATATCCCAGGTTAAAGAAGTTCATATCAGCCTGAATAAAATTAATCTTCAGCAAAACCAGTTATCACAAAGGTTAGATAGTATCCAGGGCAAGCTTTTGCCGGAAACAAAGAAACAGGATAATAAAACCACCTCCCAAAGCCCCAAAAGTGTGGCGTCTGCTACGTCAAGGGCCTCCGAGGCAAATGAGAATAACGGGAGCCAGGATTCCAATTCTACAGATGAACTGGCAAACGCTGATGTTGATGATAGTGATATTATTGTAATGACTAACCAACTCGTTTCAGTTCTTTCGGTTAAAGTTAAGACTGATGATACAGCCAGGGAAAATAAAAAAACAGCAAAAATAGATTCTACTATTGCCGCCATGAGTAATGTGAATAATAAAACAGATAACGAGGACTACCGGATAGAGTTTTGGAAATCACCGCTGAATTATAAAGGGTATAAAATGTCCACGGGTAAAATAATTTTGTATGGCATAAGCCCTGTTACCCCGGTAAGCCTTGTTTCTCTTCAAGGCAACTACTATATACTGGTGAACCAAAGCGCTTATAAAATTGATTTTACAGATGATTATAAGCCTTTTGAAAGGGTAACGGATAAAATGTTATTAAAAAAATGGGGATATGATAATTGAGTTTTATAAATACGAAGGTACTGGCAATGATTTCATCATAGTTGATAATCGCGATAATAAATTGAAAGCAGATAATTCTGCATTATGGAAAAAGCTTTGCGACCGCCACTTTGGCATTGGAGCAGACGGGTTAATGTTATTGCAAGACCATGAGGAAACTGACTTTGAAATGGTCTATTTCAATGCTGATGGGAATATAAGCTCCATGTGTGGCAACGGCGGCAGATGTATTGCACATTTAGCAAAGAAATTGGGTATAGTAAAGGGTAAAACAGTTAAATTCAATGCTATTGATGGAGAACATGAAGCGGTTTTTATTAATAAAGATACTGTTAAATTAAAAATGAATGATGTTGATACCGTTAGCGACTTTGAATCGTTTTATATTTTAGATACCGGCTCTCCACATTTTGTTACGTTCGTAAAAAATTTATTGGGCTTGCCTGTTAAAATAGATGGTCGAACTATCAGAAACCGCGAGCCATTCAAAAAAGAAGGCATCAACGTAAATTTCGTAGAAATACTGCCCAATAAAGTTCCCCTTCTCAGAACATACGAGCGTGGTGTAGAGGATGAAACACTTTCCTGCGGCACCGGTACAGTGGCAACTGCTTTAGTAGTTGCCACTAAGAAACTATCTACCGCCAAAGACCATTGCGATATACAAACTATGGGTGGTATGCTAAAGGTTTGGTTCACTCAAAAAGATAAAAGTTTCACCAATATCTGGCTGGAAGGTCCGGTGAAAGAAGTGTTTAAAGGTGAAATTAAAGGATGAGTTTCCGGGAAGACCCAGCTACTTTTTCTCTCGAAACAATTCCGGTAAAATCAGAGAAAGTACTTTATTGCGGGTTGTGGTTAGTTTTAATTGGAATAAATGAAACTCCCCCCCATATTATATTGGTGAATGATGGTAAATATTTTTCTCTTTCCGTCCGCAAAGTAGATTGTGGAAGCTCGGTTGAAAAATTAATAAGTATGCTTTCAAGGAAAAATATTCCAAGCTTGTTTATTCATATTGAATCAAAGGATAGTACAGAAAAAATAAGTTCCTTACTCCACACTATTTATAAGGAGTTACGGCCTTTGGGTAATACTGAAAATACCTGCCTCTCCCCTATCAAAGAATTTTTTGCGGAATATTTTTCTCGTGATTTTTCAAGTGTAAATTATGTTTTTGAATTACTTGCTTTGGCAGAAAAGAAAGAGTTGTTAAATAAATGCCTCTATATGTTTTGTAAAAATGTTATAAACACTAAAACTATCGATATTTCGTTACGTAAGTATACATCAAACGATGTATTTGAGAAGATATCCATCCTTTCTCAAAAATATAGCCTTAAAGTAATGCCTTGATAAACATACCCGATTATCATGAAAAAATCTATATTTTTATTTTTAGCTTTATCTTTTCCAATCTTATCGGATGCGCAAGATACCATGTATGTAAACTCCGCAGTTAAGTACCAAACCATTAAAGGTTGGGGTGGTGAAGGGGGACAAAATACCCAATTTGAGAATACTCCCGGCTACCTGATTACGCAAATTATTAACGAATCGGTAGATGATTTAGGCTTGACGAACTTGCGGTATGAATGCTACCAGGGAAGCGATGCCCAAAGCTATGGCATGTGCAGAACATGGGAATGGACCAATGATGATGGCAGCCCTGATACTACGGTGTGGAGTGCATTCGATACCGTACCCGTTGATAATTATATGCAAAATCTATTTATCCCCTGGAAAAACCAGGTGGTGGCAGATGGTATGCCTTTTACATTTTATGTCGACCCTTCCTGGTACATTGATGGAAGTACGGGTGATATACCGGCCTTTTTACGCTACAGCCCAGGAGAATACTCAGAATATCTTATTTCCAATTTGGAATACCTGAAAAGAAAATATGGATTGGTTGCCGATTATACGACAATATGTAATGAAGCGGGTAATAATAATGAGTTTACCTCCGGTCTTGTAGATACCATGATAAAAACAGTTGGAGTAAGATTAGCACAAGCAGGACTAACTACCACTATACAGTTTCCGGAATGTGTAAGCGCTCAAACCAGTTGGAATTATATTTCTGCATTGGCAACTGACACCGCCATCTGGTCTAAAGTAAAATGCCTTTCTTATCACCTGTATGGAACTAATGACCCCTACCGTAGCATGATTGATAGTTTTGCACAAGTGAAAGGCATACCTACTGCACAAACAGAATATATCGGACTTGGAATAGATTTATTATATCAGGATTTGACTTGGGGTGGAGTTTCTTATTGGGATTTTTACGGTAATGGTGATTACATGCCCTTAAATACAAACGATACTTGGTTTACGTATGGTGCAAAATATTGGACAACCAGGAATGTAATCCATTATAACCCTCCCGGTTCAGTTAGAATTAGCGCTGTGTCAAATGATACCGCCAGATTAAAACCGTTGGCATTTGATAGCGGAGGGAAAATAACGGCTACTATTTTGAACGATAAAACAGGCAGTATAACTGAGAATATAACGGTTAGCGGGTTGCCCAACGGAATATATGGAGCATGCCAAACCCTTACCAGCGGCACTCCTTCTGAACTGGGGCTTTTTACAGTAAGTTCAGGCATTGTAACTGTTCCTGTTGCGCAAAACTCGGTAGTTACTTTGTATCCTCATACTGTTAATCTTCCACCTGTGGCAATTAGCTGGGCGGCTAATCCTACCTATATTGAAACTCCCACAACCAGCGTTGCACTTTCTGCCAGCGCTATGGACCCTGAACTAAGTACAGTTTATTATCATTGGTCGGTAGATAGTTTTCCAACAGGAGCAACTGTAGTATTATCTAACCCGAATATCAGCAACCCGACAGTAACAGGAATGACTATACCCGGCGACTATGTGTTTGCCATTAGCATGAGCGATGGTGCCGATTCAACAAAAAAAACACTTACTGTAATGGCTTTCTCTGGTAATCAAGCTCCGGAAATTGTTGAGTTGCAAAGCAGGATTCCTACTATTATTACCTTACCTATTGATACCACGGTATTAAAAGCATTTGCACAAGATTTGGAAGGAGATGCCCTCACCTACCAATATTCTATCGTCAGCCAGCCAGTTGGCGCGGCTGCTTTGTTTGTTACCCCTGTGGCAATTAATACAACTGTAAGAAACATGACGATAGCGGGGGATTATACTTTTCAGTTTTCAGTTACCGATGGCATGCATACTCCCGTAACACGTAATATATTGGTTACGGTTTATCCATTAAATAATAGACCTGTAATCGACAGTATCTGGGCTTCCCCTGCGATTGTATATTTACCATCAGACACCACTATTTTATCTGCAAACACACATGACCCTGATGGGGATATTATCACGCATTGGTGGTCTGTTAAATCCGCTCCCGTAGGCGCATTCCCCGCTTTTGATGAGCAAGGTGAACGCATTACAGGCTTACACAATATGAATATTGCGGGAACTTATGTTTTTACGCTTACAGCGGTTGACCGCACCCTATATGCCCGTAAAGATGTTACAGTTGTTGTAAACGTTTCTACGGGAATAAATCCTATTAAGTCTAATCCTGATTTACAACTCTTCCCAAATCCAGCCGACGATGAATTGACCGTTGCTACATCCTATATAGCCGATGATATTCAAATCACTAATTTAGTTGGACAAGTTATACTTAATATTAACCATCCTGATAAAAAAACAAACGCTTATCAATTGGATGTTAGTAGTCTTAGTTCGGGTGTTTATTTCCTGACGATGAATTCCGAAGAAGAAATGATAACTAAAAAATTTATCATTATCCGGTAATTTGCTAATTTTATAATATTCTTCAACACTATTATGCTTCTATTTAATCCTGTATCTTATGCTTTTCTTTTTTTATTTTCTCCGATAGTCTTACTTGTAATTATAGGATTTTTTGGTCTCATCCGCTTAATCATAAAAGAAAATAGGAAGAATGACAAAGAAAAAAAACCGGAGTGATTAGTAAAATATCCAGAATAAGATTCCTGTTTATTATTTGCATTTTTGCATTAGTAGCCTTATCTGTTACCCGGTGTCACAGTCCCGAAAAACCCCAAAAAGCTACATTACTCTCCATACTCGATACTGCACACCATTATCTGAATATCAATGATACGGTAAAGTATGTCGGTGCCCATACCTGCATGCTTTGCCACCAGGATATTTATAATTCCTTTATCCACACAGGCATGGGCAAATCGTTTGATGTGGCAAGCAAAACAAAAAGCTCTGCCAAATTTGGTCCTCATATTGTTGTTCACGATACTGCTAAAGATTTTTATTATCATCCCTTTTGGAAAAATGACAGTCTGTACGTACTTGAATTCCGCTTAAAAGGGAAAGACACTATTTACAAACGCGAGCAACAAATCAATTATATAATAGGCTCAGGGCAACACACCAATTCACATATTTACAATGTAAATGGATACTTGTACCAGGCTCCTATTACCTTTTATACCCAGGAAGGCAAGTGGGATTTGGCTCCCGGTTTCTCCGACGGGTTTAATTCCCGCTTCTCCCGCGAAGTAGGCCTGGAGTGTATGAACTGCCACAATTCCTACCCGCAATTTGTTCAGGGCTCTAATAATAAATATTCGGAGGTGCCTGAAGGAATTTCTTGTGAACGCTGTCATGGAGCAGGTGAATTGCATGTTCAGGCGATTCAGTTGGGGCATGAAGTAGATACCACCAAAGCCATAGATTACACTATTGTAAACCCCGCCAAACTTTCAGTTGACTTACAGATTGATGTATGCCAACGATGCCACTTGCAAGGCAACTCAGTACTTAAATCCGGAAAATCATTTTTTGATTTCAGACCGGGGATGAAGCTTTCTGATATTGAAGATGTGTTTATGCCGAAGTATGAAGGCATGGAAAATGAATATATTATGGCATCGCACATTGCAAGGTTGAAAATGAGCCAATGCTTTCTGCAAAGCCTGAATAGAGGGGAGAATTCAAAAGCATTTAAACCATACAAAGACGGGCTAACTTGTGTTACCTGTCACAATCCTCATATAGATGTCCGCTCGGTAAATGACAATACATTTAATACCATTTGTCAGAATTGTCATGGCGGCAAACCCTCAACAGTTGCATGTACAGAAAAAATGGTGGTACGTGAAAAAGTAAATGACAATTGCATTAGCTGCCACATGCCTAAGGGTAATACCATTGATATTCCCCATGTTATTACTACTGATCACTTTATAAGAATCCCTGTAAAAAAAGAAGAAAAAGAGAAGGTAAAAAAATTCATAACACTTTATGATGTAAATAACCCAACCCCTTCACCAGCCACTATTGGCAGGGCATTTATACAGCAATTCGCCAGTTTCCAATCTGACCGGCCTATATTATTAGATTCTGCCAAACATTATTTCCCGGATATATCTCCGACAGAAATTAAGAAAAATTTCTCTTCCCTTATTGACATTAGTTTTTATAAAAATGATTACCAGAAAATGCTTTATTATGTAAGCATCGTAACACCTGAATATTTACTGGACAGTTTACTTACCCATACTGATTTTACCAATGCCGATGCCTGGATAGCATACAGAATAGGCGAAGCATACTATCATACCAATGAGTTAGAAAAAGCCTATTCCTTTTACAAAAGAGCTACTTCTCTTGCCCCTTATGTGCTGGAATTTCAAAATAAATTGGGAGTAACCTTAGCCTCACTGCACAAAAACGATGAAGCGGAAAAAGTATATGATTTTATTCTTGCTCAAAACCCGGAGTTTGTCTCTGCTCTTACCAATAAAGGGTTTTTGGAATTGACTAAAGGAAATACCGATTTAGCCAAACAATACTATGATAAAGCCCTTTCATACAACCCCGATGACCGACAGGCGTTAATGAATACTGCCGGCTGGTATGTTTTTGAAAAACAATACAACAAAACAGAAGAGTACCTGGAAATCGTTCTAAAAAAATATCCCGGTGATGAGCAGGCGAAAGAATTGTTGGGGAAGGTTAGGGCGATGCTCGGTTCTAAGAAATCTTAACAGTACCTACCCCACCAGCACATTCTCTGCAAATTTATTGGAGATGGTTGTGTTAGCATTCTTCCCAATCTGTACAACCAATGAGCCATCAAAAGCAATTTTTTCAATCACTTTTAGCTTCGTACCAATCCCTATTCCCAGTTTTTGAAGGTAATGCAGAAATTCTGCTGAAGTGTCTTTAACCGCAACCACCCTGCATTGGTTGCCCGCCTCTATTTTAATCAGCATAGTTCTTACGGTATCGGCAATATGTCCATCTGCTTTGGGAATGGGGTCTCCATGCGGGTCATAGTCAGGGTAACCGAGAAATTTTTCCAGCCGTTCTGCTAAATCACTCCCTCCAACATGCTCCAATTGTTCAGCTATATTATGGACTTCATCCCATTTATATCCTAACTTATCCAATAAAAAAACTTCCCAAAGACGGTGCTTTCTTATTACCTCCATGGCTGCTTTGATACCGCCAGATGTTAACCTCGCCCCTTTCTTTTTATCATAACTGATAAGCTTCTTTTCGGTCAGCTTTTTCAGCATATCTATTACAGATGCCGGATTGTTATGTAAAGCGTCTGCAATAGCAGTAAGGCTAATCTTCCCGCCATCCGCTCCGAGGTGATAAATCGTTTTAAGATAGTTTTCTTCTGAAAAGGAATTCATACAACATTATAATTAGGCATACCGCAAAGATAGTATTAAATTATTTTATATTTTATAGCGTATCATTAAATTAAAATAATTTGGCTTACCTAATATTTTTTATTAGTTATGTAAAATATTATTTGTACATTTGCAGCATGACAGGTAATGATTAAGCAGATTGAAAATATAATAGCCCATAAAGGCTGGCGCAAAGCCAAGTCCGGAGACTCTCTTGCCGGAGGTATTTTCAACCATCAAAGTACCTCATAATGCCAATTTCTGGAAAAAGCTGTTTGCCTTCACAGGGCCGGGGTTAATGGTTGCTGTAGGTTATATGGACCCCGGTAATTGGGCAACCGATATAGCGGGAGGAGCGAGTTTTGGGTACACCTTAATGTCTGTTATATTTATTTCTAATTTATTCGCTATCCTGTTGCAATATCTCGCCCTGAAATTGGGTATAGCCACCGAGCGCGACCTTGCCCAGGCTTGCCGCGACCATTATAGCCCGGCAGTAAGTTTCAGCCTTTGGGTGCTTTGTGAAATTGCCATTGCCGCCTGCGACCTTGCCGAAGTAATAGGCTCTGCCATTGCCTTAAACCTATTATTCAAACTGCCGCTCACCTGGGGTGTTGCAGTAACCGCCCTTGATGTATTGATAATCCTTTTCTTTCAATATAAAGGATTCCGGTTTATTGAAGCGTTGGTGGCTGCGCTTATTTTCACCATCATAGGAGCTTTTAGTTTTGAATTAATTGTCTCACATCCGCAGATATTTCCTTTGTTGAGCGGACTATTGCCTCATGCTGAAATCGTCACTAATCCACCTATGCTCTATATTTCCATAGGCATTTTAGGCGCTACCGTTATGCCGCATAATCTTTACCTCCATTCAAGTATTGTGCAAACCCGTGATTATCCCCGGACAGAGGAAGGTAAGAAAATGGCCATAAAATTTGCAGGAATTGATAGCACCGTCTCTCTGATGGCAGCATTCTTTATAAATGCAGCCATATTGATTGTATCGGCAGCAACTTTCCATACAAGCGGGCATAAAGAAGTGGCAGATATTATGGATGCCCACAAATTACTTGCTCCCTTGCTTGGCACAACCCTTGCCAGCACCTTGTTTGCAGTTGCCCTGCTGGCATCGGGACAAAATTCTACATTAACCGGCACATTGGCAGGGCAAATAGTGATGGAGGGGTTCCTTCATATCCGTCTAAAACCCTGGCTACGCAGGCTTATCACAAGGATGATTGCTATTATTCCTGCATTTATAGTTACCTTTATTTATGGAGAAAACGGCATCGCTAATTTATTGGTATTTAGCCAGGTCATTCTATCCATGCAATTAAGCTTTGCTGTAATTCCTCTTGTTATATTCACAAATAGTAAACATAAAATGGATTCCTTTGCAAACAGTAACCTTTTAAAATATACCGCATGGATTGTTGCGGTATTAATCTTGCTCTTGAATTTATATTTAATATATGCCACATTTTTTCATTGATATAAGTACGTTACCTTTATGGTGAAAAAATATATAAATCATATTCAAACAATCGTAAGATTAGTATTTTTTCTTTTGCCGTTTTCTGCATACTGCTCTGCAAAAGATACTATACGCAAAGATACCGGCAGTCGCTGGTCTTTTCATTACCAGGCAACAGTTATAGACCAATATCACGGAAAATTTAAAGCGCCTTATTCAGGGCAAAATAGTTTACAAGACACTACCGAAAATGATATGTCGGTTACCTCCACCATTTTTCTTGGTTATCGATTATGGAAGTACGGAGCAATTTATTGTAACCCGGAAATATCGGGAGGCAAGGGCTTTAGTGGCACAACAGGAATCGCGGGGTTTCCTAATGGCGAAATATACAGGGTTGGGAATCCCGTAACGCAAGCCTATATTGCAAGGGGATATTTCCAGCAATCTATTGCTTTGAAGGGTAGCCATGATACGTTACTTACGGACGATGCTAACCAGGTAAGCCAATATCTACCCACTAAAAGAATAACTTTTAGCGCAGGGAAATTTTCTTTGGCAGATTTTTATGATAATAACCCCTACTCCCATGATCCACGCACCCAATTTATGAACTGGGTATTGATGGATAATGGCGCATGGGATTACCCTGCTAATACAAGAGGATACACTTACGGGCTTGTTGTACAACTTATAGAGCCGACCTGGTACACCCAACTATCCGATGCGCTGGAGCCTCTGCAAGCCAATGGACCTATAATGGACCCTAATTTCACCAAAGCGTTTGGATTAAGCTGGGAGTCAGGATTTACATTTAAAGCACATGGAAAAACAGGAGGAGTGAGTTTGTTATTGTATATGAATCAAAATAGGGCTCCATATTATGAACAGGCTGTTGAGGCAGCCAAAGAAGGTGTTCCCGGCGCACTTAATATTGATAATGACTCTGTTTACAATGGGGACAAAAAATATGGTGTTGGGATAAATTTCAATTATCCAATATGTCAAAACATTGGATTTTTTATACGAGCTGGCTGGAATGATGGCAAAACAGGGGACTGGGCTTTTGCTGAGGTTGACCAAACTATCACCCCGGGATTAGTTTTTGATGGCTCTATATGGAAACGAAAAGGCGATAATTTCGGGATAGCTTTAATCGCCAATGGTCTTTCTAAAGAACATCGGGATTTTGAAAATGCAGGTGGGTATCAATTTATCATTGGCGATGGTAAACTCCCGAATTACGCACCTGAAGAAGTGCTGGAAACTTACTACCAGTTCAAATTCTTTGAACATTTATATTTTGCTGCTGATTACCAGTTTGTAAGTAATCCTGCCTACAATGCCGACCGGGGACCTGTGAGTATTTATTCGGTCAGAGTACATATTGAGTTTTAAGCTTCCGGCACTGTTTTTACTTTATAAACTTTACGAACTTTACAAACTTTCTAACTCAATCACATGGTAATCTTGTTTGACGGGGTTTGTAATTTATGTAATGGCTTTGTCCAGTTTGTTTTGAAAAGAGATAAGCATAAAATCTTTCAATTCGCATCTCTTCAATCGGAATACGGAACAGGGCTTTCAGTCCATTTTAATCTCCCAACTGTCAAGCCTGAAACAATAGTGTTGTTTGATGGGAAAAAAATCCTTACAGAATCTGATGCTGTGCTTAAAATAGCAGGTTCTTTAAACGGAATTTGGAAAACTACTGTAATATTTAAACTTGTCCCACGTTTTATTCGAAATTGGATATATCGCTTAGTAGCAAGAAACAGGTACAAAGTTTTTGGCAAAAGAGACCAATGTATGATTCCGGAGGGGAATGTAAAAGAGCGGTTTCTGGATAATATTGAATTTATCTCCCAATAATACTTTCTGTTTTTGTTATACCACAACAAGTTCAGCATGACCATTTCATAACTTATCACTATTTTAGGCGCATGAAATTGGATATACTTACTATAGCCGCCCACCCCGATGATGTTGAACTTTCCTGCGTCGGTACTATTATTAAAGCCATTAAAGCAGGTAAAAAAGTGGGAATGATAGACCTTACTGAAGGTCAGCTGGGCACCCGGGGAAGCAATGAACTAAGGCTGCGAGAGGCTGCCGATGCTGCTACAATAATTGGGGCTTCGGTGCGAGATAACCTGCATTTAATGGATGGGTATTTTGAAAATACTCATGAAAACAGGCATAAAATAATTCAGAAAATACGGCAGTATAAACCCGATATACTAATTACCAATCCGCCTAGCGACCGCCACCCCGACCACGGAAGAGCATCTGCTATGGTTACCGAAGCCTGGTTTTATGCCGGATTACAAAAAATAGAAACCGAATGGGAAGGTAAAAAGCAAGAGCCACATCGTCCCTCACGATTGTTTTATTTTATGCAGCATTTTAACCATGAACCATCTTTTGTGGTAGATATAAGCGATGAAATGGAGCAAAAAATGGAAGCCATAAAAGCCTTCGGTTCCCAATTTCATTCAGAAGATTCTAAAGAGCCGGAAACTCTGCTTTCTCAACCTGATTTTTTGGGTTCTATAGTTGACAGAGCATCTTATTTGGGATTTAGTATAGGGGTAAAATACGCCGAAGGATTTATGACCCAACGAAAAATATTTGGAGTTAATAATATATTTGAAATTAAATGAAACAGACAGCGCTAACGGATAAGCACATTGCATTAGGAGCTAAAATGGTGGAGTTCGCGGGGTATAATATGCCTGTTTCTTATACCGGCTTAAATGATGAACATATTACTGTTCGCACTAAGGCAGGCATTTTTGATGTTTCCCACATGGGTGAATTTTTTATAAAAGGCAAAGGAGCTTTAGAGTTAATACAAAAAGTCACCAGCAATGATGCCTCGGTTCTTGTCCCAGGAAAGGTTCAATACTCTTGCCTGCCAAATGATATAGGAGGAATTGTGGATGACCTATTGGTGTACTAAAATCACGATGAAAATTATATGCTTGTAGTTAATGCTTCGAATATGGATAAGGACTGGAACTGGATTTCATCTCATAATGATACCGGAGTAGAAATGAAAAATATATCCGATGAAAATTCATTGATTGCAATTCAGGGACCAAAAGCTACAGCCATTTCAGTAAACTTACACCGGTTGATTTAACTAAGATTCCATATTATCATTTTGTAATAGATAAGTTTTGCGGGGTCGACAATGTTATTATTTCCAATACGGGTTACACTGGCGCAGGCGGATTTGAAATTTATTGCAAAAATGAAGACGCCGCAAAATTTTGGGATGCTATTCTGGAAGCGGGAAAAGAAGAAGGAATAAAGCCGGCGGGGCTTGGGGCAAGAGATACTTTACGCCTCGAAATGGCTTTTTGCCTCTACGGTAATGATATTGATGATACTACCTCCCCAATTGAAGCCGGATTAGGATGGATTACCAAGTTCACCAAAAAGTTCACTAACTCTGAAGCTTTGTTGGAACAAAAGCAAAAAGGAACTTCCCGCAAATTAGTTGGCTTTAAAATGATTGATAAAGGCATTCCAAGACATGGCTATGAAATTACCGATGCGAGTGGAAATGCTATTGGCATTGTAACTTCGGGCACACAGTCGCCGTCATTACAACAGGCTATAGGGTTGGGCTATGTAAAAACAGAATCTTCAAAACAAGCTACAGAAATATATATTAAAATCCGCGATAAGCTTATTAAAGCCGAAGTAGTTAAAACACCGTTCTATACTCAACCTGCATAACCAAAGATCATGCAAGCCAGGAATGAAAAGAATACTATTGAAGTGTGTTTCTCGCCCCATTCTTTTCCTCTATACCCCCACCAGGATAGTATAGTTGTGGTAATAGATGTATTGAGGGCTACCTCGTCCATTTGTGCTGCATTACATTTTGGTGTGGAACGAATTTTGCCGGTTGCATCGGTAGTAGAAGCAAGAAATTTCCAGTCAAAAGGCTTTCTGTGTGCGGCAGAACGACATGCCCAAAAGAGTGGAAGGGTTTGATTTAGGCAACTCTCCATCGGAGTATATAAACCCTAAACTGAAAGGTAAGATTATTGTATTTACCACCACGAATGGAACCCAGGCTATACGTGCCGCCAGGGAGGCATACCGCATTGTCATCGGGTCATTTGTAAACCTTACTGTTCTTTGTGAATGGCTATCGCACCAGCACAAAAACATTATATTGCTTTGTGCCGGATGGAAAGATTTTTTCAATTTAGAAGATACCCTTTGCGCAGGGGCCATCGCCCATAAGTTAGACCAAACCAATCTTTTTGAGACAAATTACGATTCCACTCTTGCATCTAAAGCGCTCTATGAGCTTGCCCATAAAGACATAACCGGGTTCATGGAAAATTCTTCCCACTTTAAACGCCTTGAAAAACTGAACTTAGCAGAGGATGTAAAGTATTGCCTCACACCCGACCTGGCTCCTGTAGTCCCTATATTGGAAGGGAATTATCTTGTCCCTTTTAAAGCGAAATGAAAACAGCGCTAAGTACTCTCCCCCAACCCCTCTCAATCAAATAGAGAGGGGGGTAGTTCAAAAATCGGGTAAGCACATGAAAAGTTTAGTACCATCCTTGCAGAAAATAATTAAGCTGTTACTCTGCCTTTCCCCCTATCTACCTGTAGAGAGGGGGCAGGGGGTGAGTAACACAACGAGTTCCTTTTTAATTTCTCTTCTTCTTATCATCATTCCTTCTGCGCATATATCTGCCTGGGGGTTTTATGCCCATAAAAAAATCAACAGGATGGCTATTTATGGGGTTCCCCCTCCTCTATCGGCTTTCTATAAAAGAAACATGGAATATATTACCGAACATGCCGTTGACCCTGATAAACTCAAATTTGTTGATTCCACTGAACCGTTCCATCACTATATAGATGTTGACCATTATGGCATGTCAAAATTCAATATGCTGCCCAAATATTGGAAAGATGCCGTGAAGAAATATACTCAAGACTCATTAAATAAATATGGCACATTGCCCTGGGAAATAATTTACTGGGAATATAAACTGACAGAAGCCTTTAAAAATAAAGATGTTCCCGCCATACTGAAGGCTTCTGCTTTTATCGGGCACTATATTGCCGATGCTCATGTGCCCTTGCATACAGTCGCAAATTTCAACGGGCAGGAAACTAACCAGCAAGGCGTTCATGCGCTTTGGGAGGCTGCTATACCGGAGGCTTTTGGAGACACCTATGCTCATATTAATGGAGGAGCAGTTTACCTGAAAGACCCTCCTGCAACAGTATGGAATATAATAGAGCATAGCTATGTAGAGGCCCCGGTAGTATTGGCTGATGAGAAAATGGTATCAGACCATTTCACCAATAGCGAAAAGTATTTATCACATCATGATGGAGATAAAAAAATAAAATATACTCCGGCCTATATTGCAGCCTACAACAAAGCCTTAAATGGCATGGTGGAAAAACAACTCCACTCCTCTGCTTTAGATGTGGCAAGCTTTTGGTACACTGCATGGGTAAATGCGGGAGAGCCGGATATTTCTAAATTGAAATGAGCCATTAGATTTTGGTATATTTGTAATACCATTAAATTAAAATAAGTTATGAAAACAATTAAAAGAATATTCTTCCTTACTATCCTGGCAGGAAGCATTTTACTCAATTCTTCTTTCTTTGTTTCTGTTTCCAATATAATACCGAACAATGGTCCGGGGGTGTATAACACCTCTGATGACTATTTGAAACATCACATTACGTTGTATGATGAAATCACTGTAAAATACAATAGTTTTAAAGGGATTCTTAAAGGGCAAAAAGTGCCTTCCACCCAATATAAAGATGCCAGCTTTTGGGGAATAAAAGATGATAATGAAATTACATACCGGGTGAATAAAAAAGCAAACGTTGCAGACCGGATAATGACGCAAGGAAAAATATGGTTTTATGCCGGTACAGAACTTGAAATTGAAGTGGATAAGTATGGTGACCTCAAAAGTCTGAGGGCCCATGCTGTAAGAGGAACTAAATTTTCGGATGTATTTTGGTTTTCAATAGGACCAGACGGTGATATGATTAAAGCCTCCCTCGATAATTTAAGCAGTTTCTTAGCTGACTCGCCCGACCTGGTTGCAAAAATGAAAAAGATAGGAATAGAAGAAATAGATATTAATAAATGGGTAGATAATTTCAAAAATATAAGCGACTGGATTGGAGAATATGATAAGGGGCACCAATAACCAGAAATTGTTAATTCTTAACTTTTCTTTAGCCAATTTTTAACGAGGTCATAGATATGGAACCCATCACGGTTTTGTCATTAAAATATGAGAGGTTTTCATTCTCATTTTTAAGAGCAAGGGTATATAACAAGGGCAAATAGTGTTCCGGGGTAGGCACCGCCAAAGCCATAGCTTTTCCCAACGAATCATATTTTGCGAGGCTTTGGTAATCGTGGGCATTAATCAGCTTTTTTACGATATCATTAGCTTCCAAAGCCCAATCGAAAGGCTTGCCGTCTTTCCAGTTTAATAAACCGAGGTTGTGCACCATATTGCCGCTGCCAATAATAAGCACTCCCTTTTTGCGAAGAAAAGCCAACTCTTTAGCCAACTCAAAATGCCACTGGGCAGGCTTGGTGTAATCAATACTTAGCTGTATAACCGGCACATCCGCTTTTGGGTACAAGCGCGAAACCACTACCCAGCAGCCATGGTCGAGCCCCCAGTCATAATTAAAGCCTACAGGGGTTTTGGTTATTCCGGCTTTGGTATTTTGTGCCAGTTCCAAATCACCGGGAGCAGGGTATTGCACATCAAATAATTGCTTTGGGAATCCTCCAAAATCATGTATGGTTTGGGGCTTATCCATTGCCGTTACATACGTACCCTTCGTTTCCCAGTGCGCTGAAATACACAATATGGCATTGGGTTTCGTTATGGTATCCCCCGCATCAGCCCAGCCTTTGGTAAATTCATTTTCTTCTATAGCATTCATAGGGGTACCATGACCCAAAAATAAAACAGGCATTATTTCGGTAATGCTGTAGTTCTCTGTCAATTTATTAAGTGTATTTAACTTCATAGCGGCTGCGGTTAAAGGTAAAAGGGATAGTGTTCTGATAAAATCTCTCCTGGAGGTCATCTCGCAAAGATATGACCATTTAAAGCAGGTACTCTTAACCTGAATTAAGATATACACCTAAATTTATACCTAACTCCGATTAACCAAAAAAAATATAAATCAGTCAGTTTACGGGTTTTTTGTATTTTTACATATATTTTTCGATTTTTACATTATTCAGTAAAAAATTATATGAAAGCTATTGTTTTGCTATTCTTTTCGTCGATTAGCTTTTTGTACAATTCGAACTTAAATGCTCAAAACTACCTAACGTTTAGACAAGAGTATGATTATAATGTTGGAGATATATTTGAAACTAAAAATTGTTCCGAAGATTGTAGCTCTCCCCCAACATATGAATTGACAATTATTCTGTCAAAAACCTATTCAACCGCCCGAGACACTATTTTTTACATTGACAGCCTCGTTTTTTATACACTACCCGGCTGCATGATATGTAACCCTACATTTAGTACCCGCAGAAATTACTTTTCTGTTACTAATTTAGATTCTGCTTCTACGGATTTTAGCTTTTTATATGGTAATTCATGTCCCGTTAAGGATACCCTAATAGATTCTGGATTTTGCAGCAGAAGAATGTGGGAAAAATACCCAGTTTGTCCTGATACGGCATTTGAACCAGTTACTTCATCTTCATGGATAATTGAGGGTTGCGGAGGGGGCTATTTCACCTCATTCGACCCATCAGGTCCCTGATGAAGCTCAGTTCAATCTTATATATTATAAAAAAGGCCCTGATTCCTGCGGCTATGAATATATAATTACGGGAATCCCTCCTTCACTCTCAGATAAACCATCAATAAATTTGTTTCCCATTCCGGCAAAAAAAGATGTTTTTCTGCAAACTAACAAAACTATAGAAGATGTAGCTGTTAACCTATATACATCAACCGGGCAAAGGGTATGGAGTAATCAAGGCATTACAATTTCAAATCTAACGACCATCCCTGTTACTGATTTGCCTGCCCGGCATATATATTCTTGAATTAAAACTAAAAGACGGAAGCAGGATGGTAAAGAAACTCGTTGTCTCCAGGTAAGAAAAATGTATTTTTTTCCTCTATTGGGCTACCAACCATTAAAAAAAATGGCATTAGGAAAATTTACCTTTTGCCTTTCTTTTTGCCCTTATCTGAATCATCACCGGAATCTCTAATAAACAAACCGAAGTCAAGCAAAGCCCTTTTATTAATTAATTGCTTTGTTGCAGAAGCGGGGTTTACAGGTCCGGCTTTAGGGTCTGAGGGCATATCCGGATTGCCGGAAGATGCAAGTATAGCGCCATCTTCAATACTATAAGCATATTGCACATATTGCAGCCCGCCATTGGGGGCTGCCTCCAGATCATAAGGCACCGCCATAGCAACAGCATAACTGCCATTAGCAGAATCAATAGCTCTTTCAACGGTATCCTTTCCGGCAACCAAGTAAGGAAATGGATAAGCTTTGTCCATTTCTGCTTTAGTTAACCTTTTATCAAGCCAGTCACGGCGAATAAGTAAGGTTTTATCCCTTAAAGCGCCCTGGTTGTCCCGCACCATGTCCTCATCCATCTTTTTGGTCGCATCTTTCCGATGATTTACACGGTAATTAATATAAAAATTTGCTACATTCACAGCATAGTCAAGGTCGGCTTTCGAAGGAAACAAATCAGGCAAAGGAATTTCATACATAGGCGCTTTATTTACCTTATCCAGCAAAACCATTCCCATCACAGTCATTTTATTTGCAAAATCTTTATCATGCGAAACTTCTTTATAATCAGTCCACCACAAAAGCCCGTTTTTTGCCACAAGAGAAGAAAAAATTTCAGCCTGGGTTGCTGAACGGCAGTATAAAAGTGCGTAGCTCTTTTTATTACTAATGTCATTCACCTCATCAAGGGTTTTATATTGAACATCTCCCCCGCTCACCTTCCAGTATTGGGCTATGGCATCTGAAAAATTTTTATTGTAGTCATCCACTGCTTTATTATAAACATCCACCTGGTCTGATTTTTTCTTTTGGTTAAGCTTTGCAGTAACCATATCCGAAGGCTTTTCAACTATCACTATCAGGGTCCGGTCGTGAAACTGGTCAATATCATTTGGATTTACCTCTCCAAACTGAGCATAAGATACCCCAGTTACTACGAGCGATAAAAAAGTGGTTGAAAAAAGTTTTAGTTTATTCATAGTGGTTTTTTTTCGAGTAAGTTAAAGCGTCAAAATAAGTAAAAAAAGGAATACCATTAACAATTTATTGCTTTCAATTTTTGAGATTGAACTAATTGTATTTATCTCACCGCAATCAACTCCATAGAAATTGAGCATCTCATAAATTTGTATATTTGTCGCTCATCTAAATTCAGAAGAACTAAAAGAATAATTTTTGTGACCCCGAAATCCCTGAAAAACCTCCCTTTTTTATTTATCTTAACTTTCTTTGTTGCAAATATTGATGCACAGAAAAATGATAATGTAACACCTGCTCCCGGTGAGCAATGGAGTTTGGAGCAATGTATAAGCTATGCCTGGAGCCATAATATACAGGTTAAACAAGCGGAAATAACCCAACGAATTGCAAAAAACAATGTAACTGAAAGTAAGGCAAATGTATTGCCTACTGTAAACGGCTTTGTCTCTCAAACATATAACTACGGGCTCACCATTAACCCTTTTACCAATACATTTGCTAATTCGGAAGTTACTGCTGATGATTTCGCATTAAGCGGCAGTTTAACCATTTTCGGGGGACTTCAGAATATAAATGCTATTAAGCAGAATGTAGCTAACTATAATGCAAGTGGATATGACCTGCAATCCAATAAAAACACCCTTGCTCTTAATGTTGCTCAGGCTTACCTGCAAATACTGTTGGACAAAGAATTACTTGCAGAAGCTAAAGGACAACATGAAGTATCACTTCAGGAAGTGGAACATACTAAAATATTGGTAGATGCAGGTAGCCTTGCTAAAAGCAACCTGTTTGATATAGAATCACAGGAAGCAAATGATGAGGTTAATGCAGTAACAGCCCAAAACAATTTTGATATTGCCATGCTGAACCTCGTTCAGCTTTTAGATTTGGATTCGACACAAAACTTTAATATAGTTCACCCGGAAATAAATATTCCCGATAATCCTGCTATTGCTACTCCTGATGCTATATTCTCCACTGCACTTACCAATCAACCGGATATTCAAAGCGCACAACTGAAATGGCAGGCTGCAGAACACGGACAAGCTTTTAGCGCCGGCGCTTTATACCCGAAGCTTTCACTTACCGGAAGTGTAGGAACCGGATACTCTACCGGAAATTACAATGAAATAGCAACTACTGAGTATATACCTGAAACTTATTTAGGGAGTCAGTTCTTTCTTTCCTTTCCGTCGTACGAGGAGGGGGGGGTAATACCCTTCAGCCAGCAATGGAAAAGCAACCGTAATGAATCCTTTGGATTTCGTCTTACTATCCCTATCTTTAACGGGCTCCAGGCAAATATTGGTTATCAGAATGCAAAACTTAATGAACAAAACTCTTACTATAATTATGTTACCGCCCAACTTAACCTGCGTAAGACCATACAGCAGGCTTATGCAGATGCCTATGCTTCCCTGAAAAGGTTTCACGCCGAAGAAAAATCAGTTGAGTCTTTAAATGAATCATTTGGCTATACAAAATCAAAATTTGATGTGGGAGCTGCTACCTCACTTGATTACAATACTGCTAAAACTAACCTTGAAAAAGCCCAATCGGATATGCTGCAAGCCAAATACACCTACATATTCAAATTAAAAGTGCTGGACTTTTACGAAGGCAAACCTCTGAAACTTTAATTCTATGAAGAAAATATTTATATATATCCTTGGCGGCAGCTTGCTTTTTGCTTTGGCTCTCTCTCTTAAATCCTGCTCAAGTGATAAAACATTGAAAGTAACCACCGAAAAAGCCCAGTACCGAAATATTTTGGAAACTGTTTCTGCCGATGGAAATATACAGCCAACCACTATTGTAAAGATTAGCCCTGACGTACCAGGACAGATTATAGAATTACCTGTGATGGAAGGACAGCGTGTGAAAAAAAATGACCTTATTGCTAAGATTTTTCCGGATACCTACCGTTCGGCTGTTGACCAGGCTGAAGCAACTTATAACAGTAGCAAGGCTGCGTTATCAAATGCCCAGGCACAACTTGTAAGTTCTCAGGCGCAGGATGAAAACCAGAAAACCATTTTTGACAGAAATACCAAGCTTTTTAAACAAGGGGCAATAGCTCAGGCCGATTTTGATGCTTCTAAAGCTGCTTTTCAAACGGCGGAAGCCAACCTTAAATCAGCACAGGACAATATAGATGCTGCCACTTTCAATAGCAAAAGTGCCGAAGCTACTATGAAGGAAGCCAGCGATAATTTGGTAAAGACCAGCGTACTCTCCCCTATTGATGGGGTTATTGTTGGTTTATTGGTAAAACAGGGCGAACGGGTGGTTGGTACCGACCAATTTGCAGGTACAGAAATGATGAGTGTGGCAGACCTTTCAAATATGGAAGCAGATGTAAACGTAAATGAAAACGATATAGTAAATGTAAAAGTAGGTGATACCGCCCTCATTGAAGTAGATGCTTTTATTAACCGCAAGTTTAAGGGAGTGGTTATGAATGTTTCCAATTCGGCGAATGTATCTGCCAATGCCAGTTCATCGGTTGACCAGGTTACTAACTTTACGGTAAAAATTCATATCCTTCCTTCCTCATATACTGACCTTATGCCTGCCGGAACGAATGATTCCCCATTTAAGCCCGGCATGTCAGCCACAGCAGATATACAGGTGAAAGAGGGCAAGCATATATTGACTGTTCCCATTGGAGCTGTTACCACCCGCAAAGGCAAAGGCACATTGGCGGATACCGGCTCAGGAGGAAATAAAAATATAAAAGGACAAACGGCGGCGGCAGACAGCTCCCACGAATGCGTATTTATTTATGCTAATGGAAAATGCAAAATGGAAAAAGTAACCACAGGCATACAAGACGCTGATAATATTGAAATAAAAACCGGGCTTAAAGAAGGAGACGAAATTGTCAGTGGACCATTTACAGCAGTATCACAGGCTTTGTTTGATGGGTCTGTCGTTAAAAAGGTAGATAAGAGCGAGTTATTCTCTGCAAGCAGCGGACCAGGGCAATAGAAAGAGTCCATCCTCCCATTAACTGATACATGACTATCAAACGGTTCTATTTATTTGCCGCAGACAGCCCCTTTTTAGTTCCATACATCTCATAGCTGAACCGCACAATATCTATTTGGGCTTTATCAAAATCCCTGTCTAATTTATTTGAGATTAACCCGGTATCATTATCGTACATAAATTCAATTTTATGTTTGGGTTTATCCTTCTCCGTAATATTCTCTTCATCTATTTTACCCGTAACGCTATATTGAATGGCAATGTTTTGATTGATTTCTCCATTTATATTACCCGTGTTTATATACCTCGTTATTTTTCCAAGCGTGTCATATTTAATATTCACTTGTGAGAAAAGTGACCCCACCACATATTGGCAATTTCGGCTTATAAGGCGGTTTTTATCGTCATATCCGGTAATTATTTTTTTAAAAAACTTATTATCTTCATTATATTCATATTGCTGCAATTCTTTAGGGTAAGATATGTAAGAAAAACTATCTGTAGAAATTACCATTTGAGTCGTCAGTTTATAGGTTCCATCCGGATTTAAAACATTTATTTCATGTACATGAGTTTCTTTTTCCACCCGGTGATTATTATACCACTTATAATAGTGGGTATCAAAAACACCATCAATATCTGCACGCTTAATTGTAATGTTTCGGGCACTATCGTAATAGTACCTGCATTTCATGGTGTCAGTTTCGCCATTACCTGCCTGCACAGTGTAAGCCGATTCAGTCATTTTTCCGGCAGTATCAAAAAAATACTGCTGTTCAGTATGGTTATTAACTATACCCCCGCCATCGGGCTTGGTGAAATAGTGCAGTATAACTTGAGAGATTTTTTTAGTATGGATTATATCCCCGATGAAACCGGGGGTTATTATGGCATCCTCATCCTGGAAAACCGCCAACTGGCATAGGGCTTTTTCATACGTAACACATAAGAAAATAAATACCAGGAGATATTTACCCCTTTGCATTCTATTTTAATTCTTTAACCGCATTAATTGCTTCGGGTGCCGAACTAACAGGAAGCTGGCAGGTTTGGTTTTCACAAACATATACGAGGGTTCTGTCTGACGTAAATTTATTCCTCAATAATTCCATGTCCGATACTTTCTCGGCTCCAAGCAAAGCCATATTGGGCAGGTACTCTTTGTTAATTTTATCGCGGAATGCGAAGGCAAGCGGACCGGTTACCGCTACTTCGCAAAACCGGATTTGATGATGCAGCATTAATATTCCCCAATTGGTATATCCCTGTGGATATTTTACCATATTCTCTTTAACCCCGGATAGCATGGCTTCAGCCATAACCAGGTATTCTTTATCGCTATTGATGTGACCAAGTTTGTAGAGTACAATTGCCATTTCAGAATTAGAGGCGGGTATTACATTATCAGATATTTCTGCTTTCCGGACAATAATGGCATCGTGCTTGCCATGCGTGTAGTAAAATATGTTTTTCTCCGCATCGTAAAAATTCTCGATAGCATATTCCGTAAGACTCCTCGCTAATATCAACCATCTTTCATTAAAGGTTGCCTCATATAGAGATATGTAAGCGCTTGCTACAAAGGCGTAATCATCTAAAAAGCCTTCAATATATCCTTTACCATTTTTAAAGCTATGCCACAATGCTCTACCCGAAGTAATTAAGTTATCTTTAATAAAATGGGCATTATTAATAGCACTGTCAAGAAACATTGGTTCCTTAAATGCCTTGTAGGCATCTATAAGTCCCTTTAACATCAGCCCATTCCAGGAGGCAAGGATCTTATCATCAAGGGAAGGGGGAGGCCTTTGTTCGCGTCTTTCATTTAACGTTTTAAACCAGCTCTTTTTCCGGGAAATTAAATCATTCAGGGCAATAGCTTTCTCATCACAAAATTCTGCATCTGATTTTTTCAATTGCAAAATATGCTTTCCATCTTCCCAAACATCTTTGCTATTGATACTGAAGTAATGTGAAAACAAGGTGAATCCATCCCCTAAAATTTCTTCTAATTCATCTTTTGTCCATACATAATATTCCCCTTCCTTTCCTTCAGAATCTGCATCTAATGAACAATAGAAAGCCCCTTCGGGCGATGTCATTTTGGTGGAAATAAATTTATACATACCATACACCACCTCTTTATATAATTCCTTAGATTGATTTCTGTATGCATTAGAGTATAGCGACATCAACTGACCATTGTCGTACAACATTTTTTCAAAATGCGGCACTTTCCAGAAGGAATCGGTAGAATATCGTGAGAAGCCACCACCTACCTGGTCGTAAATACCACCCATTGCCATTTTATCAAGGGTTAGATATACGTGGTTTTCTATGGCTTTTGCTTCCTCTACCTTATTTATATTCTTAAGTACGTATGAATAATAGAGCAAAAATTCATAATTATTGGGCATTGGAAACTTGGGAACATAATTATATCCTCCAAAAGCTGTATCGAATGAAGAAGCAATTTTACCTGTGAATTCTTCCAAAAATTTTAAGTTCTTTTCTATCTTTCCCTTTTTCAATTCAGGTGAGAAAGCAATGGAAAGTATCCCTTTCTCTATTTCCTCTGAAAGTTCCTTTACTTTTTCAGGCTCATTTTTGAAAAGATTTGAGAGGTTAGTCAATAAAGCCAACCAGTCTTCCTTTGGGAAATAAGTGCCCCCATAAATAGGTTTGCCGTTTGGTAATGTAAAACAGTTGAGTGGCCAGCCACCCCGCCCTGAAAGAATTGTGATGGCATCCATATACAGCATATCTACTTCGGGATGCTCTTCTCTATCTACTTTTATACATACATATTTTTCATTCATCATCTTAGCCACTTCATCGTCCTCAAAACATTCCTTCTCCATAACATGGCACCAGTGGCAGGAAGAATACCCAATACTTACCAGGACTAATTTATTTTCATGGGTCGCTTTTTGAAAAGCTTCTTTACCCCAGGGATGCCAGTCTACAGGATTATGGGCATGCTGCAACAGGTAAGGGCTGTTTTCATTAATTAAGCGATTGGCATTTTCCCGTTTACTCATTGTCTCCCGTTAAATTTTGCGAAATTACCACTTTCCTAATTTGAAATTTGGTTTTCAGCAATAAAAAAAGTTCCGGGCACCACTGCCCGGAACTCACACACCTTAAAAACATCCTTCAAACTATCTTAGAGTCCAAGTCCGCTCTCCGGACGGGAAGCGCCGCCACCGCCACTTCTCCTTCTGAAGAGATGGAGACCGTGTCCCCTGGTAACAGCAGAATAGTGCCTGCCGCTGCCAAAATTCTTTGCCGCTCTGTGCTGATCCTTTTGGGATTTTACAACAGAACTGTTGTCGAGTGATGCTACATATCTCCTTCCGCTGCTTTTAGCAAACGATGAGAGGGAGATGAAGATGACGAGGAAGAAACATGCTAACTTTTTCATTTTGTTTGGTTTTTGATTGTGTTGTGATTTGAGATACTATTTTATTTATTTGCGTCTTTTTATTTTTAGTGCGCCTTCAAATTTGAATCGTGGGACATTGTACGGCAGCACCCTTTATTTTGTTTCCAAAATCACCTCCCTAATTCATCAATTACTAAAACAGCGTTACCATAACCATCTGTAAATTTGGACATTATAAAACAACATGGTATGTTCATAAGTTCCCCGAAAAACTATATCTTTGCTCGGTTAAAATCAAAGTTACTATATAACAATGAGTTTGTAATTGATTCTTTCACTGCATTTAAAAGGATCTCTATTAAAAAGTCATGAAACATAACAATTCAATAACACTTAGAATATCTAATCCTATTACTCTTGCTCGCTGAACATTAAACCACAAAACCCTTGTAAAATGAAAAAACTTACTTTTCTTTTCTACTTACTCTCGGTGCTAAGCAGCTTTACTATAGTTGCCCAGGTGCCCGTAAGACCTGCTCATGTTATTATTGTAATGGAGGAAAACTACGCCTATAGTGAAATAATTGGCTCATCTCTGGCACCAACACTTACCGCATTATCAGGCGCTTCATATACGGCAAATTTCACACAAGATTATGCCATTACTCATCCCAGCGAACCCAATTATCTTTGTTTATTTTCGGGTTCACAACAAGGAGTAACTGGCGACATCAGCGGACAGGATGGCGCCCCTTTTACCGACTGTAATCTGGGAGCTTCACTTATTCAAAATGGGTACACTTTTATTGGGTATTCTGAAAGCCAGCCTTCTATCGGATGGTATTCTGCCGATGATCCACCATATTATACGAAGCATTCTCCTTGGATAAACTGGATAAATGCGGGGAATGACGACAGTATTCCAGTACTGTCTGATTTGCCTTATACATCATTTCCGGATTCCAATAACTATGCTTCTCTTCCAACAGTTTCGTGGGTAATACCTGATATAGATGATGATATGCACGACCCTCCAAGTGACCCAACAGTGGCTATTCCTAACGGGGATAATTGGTTTCATGCTAATATAATGCCCTTGGTTCGCTGGGCTTCAATTGAGGCCAATAATACAGTTGTAATAACTACCTGGGATGAAGATGATGGGACAATGGGAAATAATATCGCCCTTCTTGTTTCCAGTGGATTAGTGAACGGGGGTAACTATTCCACCACTTTAAACCACTACGATGTATTAAGAACAATTGAAGATATGTATAACATCCCGGAATGTGGTTCTTCAGATTCTACAGCAAGCGCTATTGATATGCCGGTTGCTATTTGGAAAACATCTACTGGTATAAATACAACTCCTGCTATAAGTAACAGGGTAACTATAGGACCGGTTCCTGCAAAAGATGAATTAACCGTAACAATAACATCGCTTGTTAAATCCAACACCACTTTAGGTATTTATGATATAACAGGGAGACTTGTTAAGGAAGAGAGTACCGAATTAGTTTCCGGAGAAAATATAAAAGTCATTAACACAACCGATATTTCAAATGGTTTCTATTTTCTAACCGTAAAAGGGACTGAAATAAATACTTGCAATAAAATTGTAGTTGAAAAATAAACTCCTGTTTCGATGAGAAACAGAATTGCTTGTTTTATATTATTCTCAGCTTCAGTTTTTTCTGGTACCTCTCAAAACTGGGCACCTGTAGGAGCAGGTATTACAGGAACAGATGTTAATACCACCTGGTCTTTATGTGCCTACGATTCTGTGTTATTTGCAGGCGGCTGGTTTAATAATGCAGGTGGGACAGAAGCAAATAATATAGCCCAATGGGATGGCATAAATTGGGATTCTTTGGGCAACGGATGTGCCGGACATATTAATGCTATGGCTATCTATAATGGGAACTTATATGCAGGCGGTCAATTTAGCTCTATAGGTGGAGTGGTCGCATTAAATATAGCAAAGTGGAACGGCTCTGAATGGATGCCTGTAGGTACAGGCATAAGAGGTGGTCAGTATGGTGTCTGTTCAATGGTGGTATATAATGGTAGCTTATTTGTTGGCGGCGCTTTTGATAGTGCTGGCGGCGTACTTGCTTATGCCATTGCTCAATGGAATGATTCCACTTGGTCAGCATTGGGAACTTCAGAAATTTCTGCTGCCGATGAAGACGATGGGGTATTTGCACTTGCTGTTTATGAGGATGAGCTTTACTTAGCCGGAGATTTTGTGACTACAGGAGGTACCAATATCGCCAAATGGAATGGTTCCGTTATATCAGCCGTAGGAGGTGGCACAACAGGGTCAGTTTATTCACTTGCTATATATAACGGCAATCTCTATGCCGGAGGAATGATGACTACGGCTGGTCCCCTACCGATAAATAACATAGCAAGATGGAATAATATTAGTTGGTCAACTATAGATTCGGGAATTTGGGGTGAAAACGGATATGCAAGTGTAAATGCATTAACAGTTTATAATAATGAACTTTATGCCGGAGGATTTTTTGATACTGTAAATAGCAGGGCAATGAACTGTATAGCAAAATGGAACGGGGTTATATGGTCTTCGGCAGGGTCGGGTATCAACGTGGGAGGTTCAGTAGATGTAATGGGAGTATATAATAATTCGCTATATGCGGGTGGCGGCTTTGACAGCGCCGGTGGGGTATATGCAAAAAACATTGCCGTATGGACTACTCCCGCTTCCATAAATGAAATTAGTGAGAATAACAAAATCAGTGTTTATCCGAATCCGAACAATGGAATTTTTACTGCTACTTGTCATTCTGAACGTAGTGAAGAATTTCCATCTGTATTGGAAATTTACAATATATATGGCGAAAAAATATATTCTCGGTTTTTTACATTCCAATCTCAAACTTCAATTAATATTTCTTCTCAACCCGGTGGAGTTTATCTCCTTTCTATTTTTGATGGAAACAAGACATACAATGTAAAGTTTGTTAAAGAATAATACCTCCGCATAATATGTATAAACAATTTAACGCCAAATAAACCCTCCCATGCAGAATTATAAAAATCACCGCAAGCTAAAGCCTGAAACTAAATCACAAATTATTTATTATATGAGTGTAGTGGCTTTATTCATACTTGCAACTGCTAACTTAATTGATACTATCCGTGCAGGTAGTGGGCGCTTTAATGCGTTCCTGATGGAATTAGTTGCTATATCACTTGTAGCTGCTTATTTTTTATTCCGTTCCTTCTCACTTAAAGCCCAGGACAGGGCAATTAGAGCAGAAGAAAACCTACGTCATTTTGCCTTGACAGGAAAGCTCTTGGACAAATCCATTACCATGAGCCAGGTAATTGCCCTTCGGTTTGCCCCTGACGAAGAGTTTGTATCCCTTGCTGAGCGTGCTGTAAAAGAAAACTTAAGCAATAACGACATTAAGAAAGAAATTAAAAAGTGGAGAGAAGATAATCACCGCGCCTGATTAGCCTCTTGCACAAGTATTTTTTTCAGTATTACAATTTGCCCTAAATGATAGTGGCAATGTTCAATAACTCCGGTAATATTACGGTAGTAATTTCCATATTTTCCATCCGAAAAATTCTCAAGAAGTTTACTTTCCGGTAGTTGGTCAATCAAGCCGGCAAAGGTTTCTGCATCTGTCCAGCTTCTATTCAATAATTCTTCCCAGTCTTTCTGGGATTGAAGGGGAGGGCAGTCGAAAGCATATTTGTCATGTGCATCCAGTGGTCCTCCCTGAAATACTTCTATAATAGCGCTTATATAATAATTAGTATGGAAAACGAGTGTGGCAATGGTATTAAAAGAGTACACCTTTGTTGTAGCCTGCTGCCAGGTTACATCGGCTAAACTGTCTTTATAATTCACCCCTGTCCAATTACCTCCAAAATAGACTTCCCTGAATTGCTTTGCTATTTGCACTGATAAATTCATGGCACATTTTTTATTTTATTTACATGCAAACATAAGTATGTACCGGAAATTTTCCAATAAAATAAGAAAAGATATTTCACTCCTATGGAGCTTTAAATCAGGAACGTAAAACATTTTCTATTTAGATTTTGCTCCTACGGAGCACCCCGTAGGGGTTTAATCTTAATAGAAGAGACAAAGCTTAGACAATTTAAAATCCCACAGGGATGATAGTATTGAGTATTAATGCATTTAAGATATTTTACCTGGCTCATATTATTTCAGAAACTTCATATCCTCTTCGTCAAATTTAATATCCGCCGCTTTCAAATTTTCTTCAAAATGCTTAAGTGATGAAGTACCGGGTATGGGTAATATCCAGGGGGAGTGATGCATTAGCCACGCTAAGTTTATTTGGGCATCGGTGGCATTATGTTTTTTCGCGATGGCCGAAATCCGTACATCTTTTTTGGGCATTGATTGAAATAAAGAAAAATAAGGTATCAGGGGTATTTCATTCTTCTCACATATTGCCAGTAACTCTTCGCCTCCCCTCGTTTCTCCGCCATGTTGTAGCTTTAAAGAAGTACGTTGGGCATGTCCAAACATATTTTCAACCGTAGCAATTGGTCCCATTGACATGGCAGTATGCAACTCATCAATACTCACGTTGCTTATCCCTACATGCAGAATTTTTCCTTCTTTTTGTAATTCAAACATCGCATCCATAGATTCTTTTAATGGCACATCGCCCCCGGCAATAATTCTGAAATGCACGAGAGAAATCTGCTCCAATTTCAGCGTGCGGAGGTTATTATCTATACTGCTTCGCAAATTTTCAGGACGGTTAAATGGAACCCAGCTTTTATCAGGTTTCCTTGCCCCACCTACTTTGGTGCAAATTACAAGGTCAGCAGTATAGGGATAAAGGGCTTCTTTTATTAAACGGTTGGTTACATCTTCCCCATAATAATCGGCAGTATCCACAAAATTAATTCCGCGTTTAATACATTGTTTTAATATTTGTAAAGCTTCCGGACGGTTCTTAGGTTCTCCCCAAATTCCTTCTCCTGTGAGGCGCATAGTGCCATATCCAAAGCGATTAACAGTTAACGGACTTTTACTTTTTCTGGCAATGGTAATTTCTCTTGGATTCATAGAATAAATATATAATTAAGATTAAGGGGGAATAAAAAATGAAAGACGGTAAATTAAATAAATTACGCTGAATAATATTCACACCAATAGAATGCTACAAAACCAATTCCTTAAATAAGCGTGCTGCGGTTTCTTCCAAATCATCGCAAAGCCCGGGATGAGGTCTGGTAGTTTGAATAGCAGAGCTTCTTACAGCCGTGAGCCACCTGAAACGGGAAGGCACATCTAGCCCGGCAATAGCACCGGAAGTCTTATCGCCCATCGCTATTTTTTCAAGTTATTGTAGGTTCAACCGGATTTGTTCTACATCTAATACTTTACAGAATACTTCCAGCTTTTTTTCGTCCAACTTAAAATGGACTTTAATAAAGTCTTCCTTTTACTAAAAAGAATAATACCCACATTAATGAATTCTTCCCGCTCAACAACAGGCAAAATACGGATTATAGAATATTCATATAAGTGCTT
>CAVYDB010000015.1:0-181392 GCA_963767125.1 uncultured Bacteroidota bacterium
AACAGATAAACAAATATTAGAGCTTTTCGGACTTGCTGATGAAATCAAAGTTTCAAAAGCAAAGCCTTGAAAAAGCTATCGGCAGAAAATTAGCTGCAAGGGTACTCCGCACCTGGGTAGAAGATTTTGTGGATGAATCAACCGGTGAAGTAGTATCTATTGAGCGTAATGAAATCGTTCTGGAACGTGAAACAATACTGGAAGAAGCCCATATTGACCGTATTCTGAATGCAAAAGCTGAGTATATTATTCTGCATAAAGAAGACAAAAAATCGGCTGACTATGCTATTATATATAGCACCTTACAAAAGGATACCACCAATTCTACCAAAGAAGCGGTTCACTTTATCTATCACTTATTAAGAAGCACTGAACCACCGGATGAAGAAACAGCACGTGGTATTATTGACAAGCTGTTCTTCTCTGATAAGAGATATGATTTAGGAGAAGTAGGACGTTTCCGTATCAATAAGAAACTTGAATCTTCACAACTCCTGAAACCGTAAGAGTTCTTACCCGTGAAGATATTATTGCCATTGTAAAATACCTTATTGCACTTATCAACTCTAATGCCGATGTGGATGATATTGACCACTTGAGCAACAGGCGTGTAAGGACAGTAGGCGAGCAGTTATATGCTCAGTTCAGTGTTGGTCTTGCCCGTATGGCAAGAACCATTCGCGAACGTATGAACGTGAGGGATAATGAGGTATTTACTCCGCTTGACCTTATCAATGCAAAATCATTGACTTCGGTTATTAATTCATTCTTCGGAACCAACCAATTATCTCAGTTTATGGACCAGACAAACCCATTGTCTGAAATTACCCATAAACGCAGGCTATCGGCAATAGGTCCGGGCGGTTTATCAAGAGAAAGAGCAGGTTTCGAGGTGCGTGACGTTCACTATACTCACTATGGCAGAATGTGCCCTATTGAAACACCTGAAGGTCCGAATATCGGTCTTATATCATCACTTTGCGTATTCGCTAAAATTAATCCGCTTGGATTTATTGAAACCCCTTACCACATGGTGGAAAATGGTAAAATAGACCCTGCACATAGAGCCGATTTATCTTACTGCTGAAGAAGAAGACGATAAAATTATTGCTCCTGCAAATACTCCTATGAAGGAAAACGGGCAATTTGAAGAACAAAAAGTAAAAGTACGTCTGAAAGGAGATTTCCCAATAACTGACAAGAACCAAGATGAACCTGCTGGATGTGGCTGCCTAACCAAATTGCATCTATAGCAGCATCGCTTATTCCTTTCCTGGAGCATGATGATGCTAACCGTGCGCTTATGGGTTCAAACATGCAACGCCAGGCAGTTCCGCTTATGCGCCCTGAAGCTCCTATTGTTGGAACAGGGTTGGAAGAAGACGTTGCCCAATTCTCCCGTGTATTAATTACTGCTGAAGGTACCGGGTGTTGTTGAACGTGTAGATGCAAATGAAATAGTAATCCGCTACAGCCGCACAGAAGACGAAAAACTGATGAGTTTTGAAGATGATGTAAAATCATACAAACTCACCAAGTTCAGAAAAACCAACCAAAGTACTTCCATTACCCTTCGTCCTACCGTAAGAAAAGGCGACAAGGTTACTAAAGGACAAGTACTTTGCGAAGGATATGCTACCAAAGACGGAGAACTGGCGCTTGGAAGAAACCTGAAAGTGGCATTCATGCCATGGAAAGGGTATAACTTCGAGGATGCTATCGTTATCTCTGAAACGTGTAGTTAGAGAAGATTGGTTTACTTCTATCCACATTGATGAATACGCACTTGGAAGTTCGTGATACCCGCCGTGGTCCTGAAGAACTTACACCGGATATCCCAAACGTAAGCGAGGAAGCTACCAAGAACCTTGACGAAATGGGTATTATCCGCGTAGGTGTGGAAGTAAGAGAAGGCGATATACTTATCGGAAAAATTACTCCTAAAGGCGAAAGCGACCCTTCACCTGAAGAAAAACTTTTACGTGCTATCTTCGGCGACAAAGCAGGAGACGTGAAAGACGCATCATTGCGTGTTCCTTCCGGTGTTGATGGTATGTTGATTGACCGTAAGTTATTCTCTAAATACCTGAAAGATAAAAAGACCAAGACCGAAGAAAAAGTGTTGGTGGATAAAATTGACAAAGAACACGAACATGCTGCAGCTCAGCTTCACACTAAGGTGATAGATAAGTTGTTTGTTATCCTGAATGGTAAAGTATCTAATGGAGTATATAATAACCTGAAGGAAGAAGTTATTCCTAAGGGGACTAAATACACTCAAAAGATACTTGAAAAGGTTAATTTCCTTGAAGTAAATCCAAGAAGATGGACACATGACAAGGATAAGAACCTTATCATTGAGCAAATTATCCACAACTATACCCTTGCTTATAATGAATTGTTGGGTATTAGCAAGCGGAAGAAATTTGCTATTACCGTGGGTGATGAACTACCAACAGGTGTAAACCAGATTGCAAAAGTTTATTTAGCGCAAAAACGTAAACTGAGAGTAGGTGATAAGATGGCAGGACGTCACGGTAACAAAGGTGTTGTGGCACGTATTGTACGAGAAGAAGATATGCCATTCCTCGAAGACGGAACACCGGTTGATATTGTACTGAACCCGCTTGGTGTGCCTTCGCGTATGAACCTTGGTCAGATTTATGAAACTGTTCTCGGATGGGCAGGCGAAAAATTAGGGGTTAAATTTTCAACTCCTATTTTCGACGGTGCCACCCTTGCACAGATTAGTGAATGGACTGAAAAAGCAGGTGTACCTTCATATGGTACAACCTACCTTCACGACGGCGGAACAGGCGAACGTTTTGACCAACCGGCTACTGTAGGAATTATTTATGTGATTAAACTTGCCCACATGGTTGATGATAAGATGCACGCACGTTCCATCGGTCCGTACTCACTTATTACGCAACAACCCCTTGGCGGTAAAGCGCAGTTTGGCGGCCAGCGTTTTGGTGAAATGGAAGTATGGGCGCTCGAAGCATTCGGTGCATCTCATATCCTGCAGGAAATGTTAACCATAAAAGCGGATGATGTGATAGGAAGAGCCAAGAGCTATGAAGCAATTGTGAAAGGAGAAAACCCGCCAGTACCGGGAATTCCAGAATCTTTCAATGTATTGCTGCATGAGTTGCATGGCCTGGGACTTGAAATAAAAATGGACTAAACAAGATTTAGGATTTATGAATTAAGATTTAAGATTTCAATAAAATGAAGCTCAACAAAATCAAAATTCATGAATCCCAAATCTTAAATCATAAATTTTAAATCATAAATTAAAATATGGCTTCTTCTAAAGAACAAAAACAAAGAAGTAATTTCACCAAAGTAACCATCAGTCTTAGCTTCTCCCGAGAAGATACTGAGCCGTTCACATGGTGAGGTGTTAAAGCCTGAAACTATTAACTACCGTACCTACAAACCGGAACGTGACGGGCTTTTCTGCGAACGTATTTTCGGTCCTACCAAGGATTGGGAATGTCATTGCGGAAAATACAAGCGTATCCGTTATAAAGGTATTATTTGCGACCGTTGCGGTGTTGAAGTCACTGAAAAGAAAGTGCGTCGTGAACGTATGGGGCATATTTCTCTTGTTGTTCCGGTTGCACATATCTGGTATGTTCGTTCATTACCAAGTAAAATAGGTTATTTACTTGGTCTTTCTACCAAGAAGCTGGAAATGGTAGTGTATTATGAAAAATACATTGTTATTCAACCCGGACCAAAAGCTTCGGAAAACATAAAGCCTTTAGACTTTTTAACCGAAGACGAATACATCAAAATACTGGAATCTCTTCCTAAAGAAAACCAGCATTTAGATGATAATGACCCGAATAAATTTATTGCAAAGATGGGCGGTGATGCCCTGAACGACCTCCTGAGGAGGATTGATTTGGAATCACTCGCTTATGAACTTCGCCATAAAGCAAATACAGAAACCGCTCAACAACGTAAGAACGAAGCGTTGAAAAGACTCCAGGTTGTCGAATCATTCCGCAGAGCAAATACGCACGTTGAAAACCGTCCGGAATGGATGGTGTTGAAAGTAGTGCCTGTTATTCCGCCGGAATTACGCCCTCTTGTATTGCTTGATGGTGGAAGATTTGCTACATCTGATTTGAATGACCTTTACCGCCGTGTGATTATCCGTAATAACCGTTTGAAAAGGTTGATGGAAATTAAAGCTCCTGAAATTATCTTACGTAATGAAAAACGTATGTTGCAGGAGTCAGTGGATGCATTACTCGATAATTCCCGTAAATCTACTGCTACTAAAACTGAATCGAACCGAGCTCTCAAGTCTCTTGCCGATAGCTTAAAGGGTAAACAAGGACGGTTCCGCCAGAACTTGCTGGGTAAACGTGTTGACTATTCAGCCCGTTCGGTAATTGTCGTTGGTCCTGAATTAAAACTCCATGAATGCGGACTTCCAAAAGATGTTGCATTGGAATTGTTCAAACCCTTTGTAGTATGTAAAATTATTGAAAGGGGTATTGTTAAAACAGTAAAATCAGCCCGTAAATTAGTAGATAAAAAAGTTGCAGCTGTTTGGGATATACTTGGAAAACGTAATTAAAGGACATCCGGTTTTGTTAAACCGTGCTCCAACCTTGCACCGTTTATCAATACAAGCATTCCAGCCTAAACTTATAGAAGGTAAAGCAATCCAGTTGCACCCGTTAACTTGTACAGCATTCAATGCTGACTTTGACGGTGACCAAATGGCGGTTCACTTGCCATTAGGTAATGCAGCAGTATTGAAGCTCAGTTGCTTATGCTGGCATCTCACAATGTATTGAACCCTGCTAACGGAGCTCCTATCACCGTTCCTTCACAGGACATGGTACTTGGGCTTGTATTATATGACCAAGGCTAAAAAGACCACTAAAGAAATACCTGTAAAAGGAGAAGGGTTAGCGTTCTATTCATGCGGAAGAGGCTATTATTGCTTTCAATGAAAAGAAAATTGAACTTCATGCCATTGTCAGGGTGAAAGCTTCTGTAAAAGAAAAGGATATTATTAAGGATAAGACTTATTGAAACCACCATGGGCAGAATTCTGTTCAACCAGGTTGTGCCTAAGGAAATGGGATATATCAATGAATTGCTGACCAAGAAAAACCTTCGTGATATTATATCGGAAGTGCTGAAAGTTGCCGGTATGGCAAAAACAGCCAAATTCCTGGATGATATTAAGGACTTAGGTTATTATTATGCTTTCAAAGGAGGATTATCATTCCGCTTGGATGATGTAGTTATTCCTGAAGACAAAGAGAAGATGATTGCCGATGCTAAACTTCAGATTGACGAAGTGAGAGATAACTATAGCCAGGGATTTATTACCAATAATGAAAGATATAACCAGGTTATTGATATTTGGACACATACCAACTCGAAAATTACCAAGAAGGTAATGGACCAATTGAGCAGCCACCGTCAACGGCTTCAATGCTATCTATATGATGCTTGACTCCGGTGCGAGGGGTTCCAAAGAACAAATCCGCCAGCTTTCAGGTATGCGTGGACTTATGGCTAAGCCTCAAAAATCAGGTGCTACCATGCAGGAAATTGTGGAAAACCCGGTTATTTCAAACTTTAAAGAAGGACTATCCATATCTCGAGTATTTCATTTCAACACACGGCGCGCGTAAAGGACTTGCCGATACAGCGTTGAAAACAGCCGATGCTGGTTATTTAACCCGTCGTTTGGTTGACGTTTCTCAGGATGTTATTATTACCGGTGTTGATTGCGGAACACTCCGTGGACTTACTGCAGCTACACTTCGTAAAAATGACGAAATGGTTGAAACACTTGTATGATAAAGTGTTGGGTCGCGTAAGCTTGCACGATATTCATCAATCCTGCAACAGGCGAACTGATTGTTGATGCCGGGTGAAGAGATAACCGAATATCATGCTGAAAAAATAAAAAATTCACCAATTGAAAGCGTAGAAATACGTTCGGTACTTAACTTGCGAAATGCGCACAGGCGTTTGTTCAAAATGCTATGGACGTAACCTTGCTACCGGCAGAATGGTTCAGAGAGGAGAAACTGTAGGTGTTATTGCAGCTCAATCTATCGGTGAGCCGGGTACACAGCTTACACTTCGTACATTCCACGTAGGTGGTACAGCAGCTAACATTATGGCTTCTTCTAAAATTGAAGCCAAATATGATGGTATTGTTGAAATGGAAGAAGTAAGAACCGTTACCAACAAAGGACCTGATGGAGACAAAGAAGTTGTTATTTCACGTTCGGCTGAATTAAAGATTAATAGATAAGAACACAGGACTGGTGCTTAACTACCGCGAATGTTCCTTATGGTTCTTTCTTTATACCAAGCATGGAGCAACGGTTAAAGCCGGACAACTTGCTTTGCGATTGGGATCCGTATAATGCCGTTATTATTTCCGAATTCTCCGGTAAGGCTGAATTTGAATTTATTGAAGAAGGTATTACTTTCCGCGAAGAATCAGATGAACAAACAGGATTTAAAGAAAAGGTAATTATTGAAACAAAAGATAAGACCAAGAACCCTATCATTAAGATTGTAAGCAAAAAGGAAACCCTTAAATCTTATAACATCCCTGTAGGTTCACACGTTATTATATCGGATGGCGATAGTATTGAAACAGGACAGATTTTGGTTAAGATACCTCGTATCTCCGGTAAATCAGGTGATATTACAGGTGGTTTGCCACGTGTAACAGAATTATTTGAAGCACGTAACCCATCTAACCCTGCTGTGGTATCTGAAATTGATGGTGTTGTAACCTTCGGTAAAGTGAAAAGAGGTAACCGTGAAGTAATGGTAGAATCGAAAACAGGCCATTAAAAAAACCTATCTCGTTCCACTTTCCAAACATATACTTGGTTCAGGAAAATGACTTTGTAAAAACAGGTGAAGCTCTCTCTGACGGAGCAATTACGCCGGCCGATATTTTGTCTATCAAGGGACCTACAGCAGTTCAGGAATATTTGGTGAATGAAGTACAGGAAGTTTACCGTTTGCAAGGTGTGAAGATTAATGACAAGCACTTTGAAGTTATAGTTCGCCAGATGATGCGTAAAGTTGAAATTGAAGACCCGGGAGATTCCGTTTTCCTTGAAAGACAACTGATACCCAAGAGTGAATTTATGGCAGCGAATGATGATTTGTATGGTAAGAAAGTAATTACCGATGCAGGTGATTCAGCCAGCTATAAAATTCACCAGATAGAAAGCGCCCGTAAGCTGAGAGATGAAAACATGCGTTTGAAACGTGAAGGTAAAACACAAGTTCAGTTCAGGGATGCTGTTCCAGCTACTTCTAATCCGGTGTTGCAAGGTATCACCAGGGCATCATTGCAAACAGAAAGCTTTATCTCGGCTGCTTCCTTCCAGGAAACAGTAAGGGTACTCAACGAAGCTGCTATCAGCGGCAAAGTAGATTACTTGCAAGGCTTGAAAGAAAATGTAATTGTAGGGCACTTGATACCTGCCGGTACAGGGTTGCGCGAATACGAAAAGCTTATTGTAGGCTCTATGGAGGAATATCAACGCCTCATGGAGAGCAAGCAAGAGAAAGAGCTGGCAGAAGTAGAAGCGAGATAAAGTAAATCTATAGTAAAACTGAAAGGCTGTCTCAAAAGGGCAGCCTTTTTTATTTTCATTAATATCATTGCATGCGAGGGGGCTAAAGGAACGGCTAAAAACGCCCGCCTGACCGGACGGGCACGGCTATTACTCCCCTATCTAAATGATTGATTGTGAGAACGTATGCTGCCAGCCATTGTCCCTATTGGGTTTCAGGGGGTGCATTTATATAAGCAAATAACAAAAAATATTACACAGATAGTAATAACAGGCAAGTGTAATTTGGGGTTTGACCCAATGCGCCTTATCTATAAGAGGATTGTACGTATCTTTATAATCTCTGAATGAATAAGTTTAGTTTACATATTATACCTGTAGATTTGCTGGAGGCTTATAAAAAGCAGGTTAGTAAGTCGCTTGCCAGTGATTTTGAGAAACTGCATGATGCTGAATTATCTACTTCCACGTTTAATTTTTATACTTCGATAGCTGTCATTTCATCATCAAGAATTGAGGGTGAACCAATGGAGGTGGACAGCTATGTAAAGCACAAAATGCTCAATATTGAATATAGACCAGAATTGGTGGAGAAACCTAACGATTTATATAAAGCATACTTATTTGCTCAAAAAAGCAAGCTCACCAAGATTGATTTCTTGAAAAGCCATGCCCTGCTTTCTACCCATTTGCTACCCAGATTATGGCAGGGAAAATACAGGAAAAATGAAATGGTAGTAATGGAGCATAAGAAGAACAAGATACAATATGAGGCGGCTCCCTATAGCATGGTGAATAGAGAAATGAATAAACTGTGGAAAGATATTGAAATATTGAAAAATGAAAAACTAAGCATTGGGGAGGTGTTTTATTTTGCTTCGTTTATTCATATTCTTTTTGTGAACATCCATCCTTTTAATGATGGAAACGGCAGGGCGGCTCGCCTGTTGGAAAAATGGTTTCTCGCAGAAAAACTGGGAGAAAAAGCCTGGTATCTTCCATCGGAAAGCTATTATTATAAACACGTAAATACCTATTACTCAAATTTGAACCGCTTGGGTATTTTTTATGATTCATTAGATTATACCAAAGCGGAGAAGTTTTTGTTGATGCTGCCGGAGGCAATTAAGGGCTAAGGGAGCTTACTACTTTACTTTTTTATTTATGGTTTTCTGAGGCTTTCTATATATCCTTCGGCAGTTATAACAGGGATTTCAGATTTCTTGTAGTCTCTAAGATTGCGGGTAATAATTAGTTTTATACCGTTATCGATTGCAGTATAATACTGAATGGCATCTTCAAAATCCGGAAAATCTGAAGTGAGGGCTAATTCAATTATTTTTTCATTGACGGCAAGCACTTTAACCAGCACCTTCAGCCGGACAAGCAATGCCCTGGCTTGATAGCCATTAAATACCCTGTTCAAAAGGTAATGGAGAGTTGCGAATGAATTGGCGGAAATACATAAGATAACTTTCTTTTCCTCGGCAAGCGAAAATAGCCTGGCAGCCGCTTTATAAAAGGGCTCACGGGCGGATAATAAATCAAAACAAATATCGGTATCTATAAAAACCTTATCCATTACACTTTCCCGTACTTCTTCCAGAGGTGTTTGGAATATTCCTTTTTATAATCAAAATCAGGCGGGAGGTCTATTATCCCCGATAAGCTTTTTACAATAGGGGTAATTTTTATATCTGTTTTTGATGGGGAGCTTACACTTTCCAGGTAGTTCTCCACCAATTTTGAAAGGCTGGTCTTTCTTTTTTTTGCATATCCCTTAGCCCTGCTAATAACTGTAGTATCAAGTTTAAGGGTGAGTTTAGTTTCCATATAGTAAATGTTGTACGTGCAAATATATGAAAAATATACGTACAATTAACAGCCTCCTCTTTTTGTTTTGCAAAAGGCAGAAACCGCAAAGTCCGCAAAGAGTTACGCCCGTCCGAACGGTTTATCCGGGCGGACAAAGTCCGTAAAGGTTTTTCTTAGCATCTTTGCGGGCTGTTTCTTTGCGCACTTTGCGGTTAAATGTATTAATGTGTTATCACAACTTTTCCGCTTCCAAGCAATGCCCCGGTTTCAGAAATTACCCTATAAAGATAAATTCCGCTTGGTTGTGAACTGAGGTCAATGGCATTGTCACCCTGAGCGGAGCCAAGGGTCTCGGTTAATACCTTTTCTCCAAAAACATTGTAAATTTCAACGTTGCATTTTTCCTGCCCAGAAGATTCATTCAGGTGGGCATTAACATTTGATAATGATACAGTAAAATTGCCATTGCTGGGGTTGGGGAAAACATGAATACTGTGGTTATCATTTTCAATACCTTTTACTCCGAGGGTAAGGGCATCACACGGACGCCAACAAGCTACAAATGGGATTTCCTCCCTATAAGGAATACAAACCAAAGTATCATTTCCAAAAATGCAAGTATTCGCCAAATCACCATCAAAATAAACATGCTCTCCTGAAGGGTCAACATTAAGTCCATCTCCATCGTCTTCTATCCCTTCAGTGAAAATTGAACCGCATAATGCATTACCAGAAGAATCGAATTTCATAATAGATTCTGCAGTTGGATTTGAAGTATTAATACTAAGTGTATCACCGTTGAATCCAATATAATATCTCCCCCCTCTTCCTTTAGCTAACCACAAACCCAAATAACAGCCACCTCTTTTCAATGTATCGCAAGCAACTGAAAAGCTTGCCCAATAAATTTGTGAGGTTACAGGGATCATCTCTGTAGACTGTCGAGCCCATTTAAAATCACCTTCATTATCGTATTTTACTAGGAAAATGTTTAGGTCCCCATTGGGAGATTTACTTATCAAAGAATCTGCATTGAATAAAAGAGTATTGACAAATTGACCAGTTACATATAACATGTTTGAGCCATCAACAGCGAGTGACCATGCAACCGCAGTACTTGAATTACCTGAAGAAATAGAAGTTCTTACCCAATTAATATTTCCAAGTGAGTCGTATTTTGCAATGAAGAAATCGCCACTCGAGGAAGTACTTATTATCGTATCATTACCGAAGCACCTTTCTTCTGTAAATCCACCTGTTAAATAAACATTTCCATTCTTATCTGAAGCAAGAGACCAAGCCTCACAACTACCAGAACTGTCAACCTGCTTAGAAGATTTTGCCCATAATAAAATCCCGTTTGAATTGTATTTGACCAAAAATGCATTATATCCAATGGTATTTAATGTGTCATTTCCAAATATTCCCGTGCCTTCAAACCACCCGCCTAAGTAACTATTACCAAATCTGTCCCCCACAAGTGAGGTACATGTACCATTAATACCACTTAATTGCTTGGCCCATAAAACATTACCTGTAGAATCATATTTTACGATAAACAAACCTGAATAAACCGTATCAAATCCAAATGTCATTGTTCCCGAAAAACCTCCTATTACAATTACATTACCATTTATGTCTGTTGCCACATCATATCCATACGAAGCATAAGTACTATTAAATACTAAAGGTATTGATTGTCTTGCCCAACGTATATTTCCAAAATGGTCATGTTTTACAATAAACATATTGTAACAATTGGGACTTACTAATGTATCTGTCCCAAATGAAAGTGTATCAGTAAAATAACCAGTGTAGAATACGTTACCAAAATTATCAGCACATACGCTATGATCGGTTTGCATAATATCTCCTCCTTCTGAGCCATTAGGAACCTGCGCTTCAGCGCCCCACACCCAACTCTGTCCTTCACAAAGTAAACAGCTAAAAGTAAAAAGTAAAAAAGCAAGGAAAACTTTTTTCAAAGTACCTAATTTAGAAAGTAAAGATAAGGATTTTAAAATGGAATACATAAAACCCTTGTACTTCTCCGTGTATCTCCGTGCTTTCCGTGCCTCAGTGGTAAGGTTTTACACTATCCAAAAAATATTTAACTCCTTTAAAACCTGAATGTTTCAAATCAGAATATAGTAATTTCGTAGCCTCATCGTCCCCTGAAAAAGTAAATATTTAGCCCCCAAAGGAATTTTTATATATTTTTGCATCCCTTAGCCAAAAACACGCAACTCAATTAGATGGATAAATCTTCGTTAAAAAACTATCCCAAATTTAAACTTGGGAGTACTTTTCCCAAAGAGCAATTAGACTTTTTTAATAAGCATGGGTTCATACATTTCACCGATGTTTTTAATCAACAGGAAGTAAAGGAATTTATCCAGGGCTATGAGGATGCCCAGAAGAAACTGATAGAATCAAAAGAAAAGATGGTGATGGGTATTCCTGTCATTTTCGGGCACGATGAAAACGGGAAAAGAATAGTGCAGCGTTTCCCGTATACTTCGCACTATAGCGAGCGTATTCATGAAATGGCAATAGATGAAAGGATACAGGTATTCAAAGGATTGCTTCGCCATAAAACAAGCCGTGTAACCGAGGATGAGCGTGATGGAGTAGTTTTTAACCACTATGTAAACTCCAAGCATAGCCGTTTTAAACAAATGGGCTGGCATACTGATTCCATCCGTGAAGTATTCTACGGAAAGAAAGTGTATGAAACACTCAACATAGGTATTTATCTCGATAATTCTTCTGCCATAAATGGTGGTCTGCGGATATTGCCCGGCACCCATAAGCAAAACCTGTTTGGTATGCTTTTCACAAAAATGTATTACCGGAATACCAAAGAAGATAAAAACGAAGTATTGGTAGTTGCCAATCCTGGTGATGTAGTAGTGCATCACGGGCACATGTGGCACCGGGTAGGTCACTCTGAACATAAAGATGGTGTAAGCCGCCGCCGGATCATGTATATCCCTGTACTATGCGGACCCAAACAAAAACGCAAGCCTAACGGCAAAAAGAAAACCCCGATATATCACCATTTGCAGGCATTTGCCAAGTTCGACGAATAGGGTATGCCATACGCATTAATTACAGGGGCAAGTAAAGGGATAGGCAAAGAATTAGCAATCAGTTTAGCTAAACGCAAATTCAATCTTCTTTTAGTAGCCCGCACGGAAAAATTACTCTCGGAACTCGCTGCTGAATTGCAAACAAAGTATGGGATAACAGCCCATTACAAGGCTATTGATTTATCATCTCCCAAAGCTGCCGAAAATATTATTGACTGGTGCAAAAAAGGCAGTTATGATATCAGCGTTTTAGTGAATAATGCAGGCTATGGCTTGCATGGCTCCTTCCAGGAGTTATCTCTCGACGAACAATTAAATATGATGTCTCTTAATATGACTACTACGGTTCAATTAACGCATCTTGCATTGCCATTACTTAGGCAACATTCCGGTAAAAGCCACATCCTAAACATAGCGAGTACGGCAGCTTACCAGGCTGTAGCATATCTCGCCGTTTATTCAGCCACCAAGGCTTTTGTGCTTTCTTTTTCAAGAGGATTAAGACATGAATTGAAAGGCACTAATGTTTTTGTAACCTGCCTGAGCCCCGGCGGAGTGGAGACCAATTTTATGGAGAGAGCGGGTATGGAGAAGTCGAAAAAAATAGTGAAACAGGCGAAAAGATTTAACATGCAAGCAGATGAAGTAGCAGAATTCGGGATACATTCCATGTTACAATGCAAAGCAGAAGTAATCCCCGGGTTCTCTAATAAAATAGGGGCTTTTGCAAGCAGACTTCTCCCAAAAAATACAGTAGAGGCAATAGCAAAAGGAATATATTCTCCGGAAAAGTAGACCCTTTCTTCTTATTCACTTCCATAATGGGAGAGATTGCAGTTATTTTATTTTTAGTCTGTGTAACAAGAAATTCTTACACGGAGGAATGCAAAAGATATAAGAAGAGGTTCACTGAGATTTGAAACTAATACATTACTCCATTTTGGGGAGGGGTTAGGGGTAGGGTAAAAAACCTATATTTGCAGCCCAATTTTAACAATGAAGCGGATGTGGCGGAATTGGTATACGCGCTGGTCTTAGGAGCCAGTGTCGCAAGACTTATGGGTTCGAGTCCCTTCATCCGCACTCGCTATCGGTAAAAGTCTGTAAAGGGGAAAGTTTATAGAGTGAAAATAATAGTATGACGACTTTACAAACTTTATGAACTTTACAAAGAGTATGAATTAAATAACATTATGAACTAAATATGAATATAGTAAAAGAAGAAATTAATCCAACTCACGCGGTAATACGAGTGAAATTAGCGCCCGAAGACTGGAAACCTAAGGTAGATAAGACGTTGAAGGACTACCGCAAAACTGCCAATATCCCCGGTTTCAGACCGGGTATGGTTCCAATGTCAATAATCAGCAAAAGATATGGAAAGGCAGTATTGGTGGAAGAAATAAATACCCTGCTATCCGATTCTCTTGGAAAATATATTAAAGAGAATGACCTGAAAATGGTAGGTGAACCTTTGCCTATGGAAAATAAGGTAGATTTAGATAAAGAACAAGAACATGAATTCAGTTTTGAAATAGGAATAGCTCCCGATTTCTCTGTTCCTCTTTCTGCTGACCATAAATTTACATTGCTTCAACCTGAAATTGAGGAGTCGTTGATGCAGGAATATACCGAAGAACTTACTAATCGCTATGGAACAGTTACTAACCCTGAAACCTCGGAGGATAATGATTTATTGGGTGGTGATTTTGTGGAATTAGACGAGAAAGGAGAAATATTAGCAGGTGGGCTTTATAAGCCATCGGTTATTAATACCCGTAAAATTGGTGCAGAATTCAAACCAAAATATACAAGTCTTAAAAAAGACGACAAAATTGTGCTTAAACTTTCCGAATTAAGTGCGGATCCTGCTGATACTGCCTCTATGCTTGGCATAACTAATGAAGAAGCTCAGAAACTAACCAATGCTTTCCAATTTACCATCACCCAAATACATCATATTGTTCCTGCGGAAGTAAACCAGGAACTTTGGGATAAAATTTATGGTCCGGGTAAAGTAAATAATTCGGAAGATTTCCGGAAAAACCTAAAAAATGAACTCGCTTCCATCTTTGCTCCTAAAGGAGAAAGAAAGTTGAATAATGAAATGGTGGAACATTTGATAAAAAATACCAGCATCACTTTACCGGAAGAATTCTTAAGAAAATGGCTTACCCGCATGAACAAAGAGCCCATGAGTGAAGCCCAGTTTAATATAGAATTTGAAGCCTATACCCAATCGCTGAAATGGAGACTTATTGAAGATAAAATATATAAGGACAATAACATAACCGTTACCCAGGATGAAGTAAAAGAGTATGCCCATCATTTGGCGCACCGGTATATGGGTCATGGTGTTCCACACGAACAGATTGATGCTGCCAGTAACAAGTTATTGCAGGATGAAAAAGAAGTAAACCGTATGTATGAGCGTCTTTATGAATCGAAGCTATTGGAGTTATTGCGGAAAACCTATACGATTGAACCTAAAGAAGTGAAACGTGAGGAATACGATAAACTTACAGAAGCAACTAAATAAAGAAAATTTGATGATTTGGAGATTTGATAATGAAATTACATTGAATCCAACTAATCATCAAATTACCAAATTATCAAATTATCAAATTAATTGAAAATGTTTAAACAAGATGAATTTCGCAAATATGCTATAAAGCATCGGGGTATCAGCGGCTCGAATTATGACCGCTTCACCTCTCATTTCAATGGAAAAGTAAACTCAATAGTGAATGATTATATTTCTCCGACAATTATTGAAGAGCGCCAGTTAAATGTAGCACAGATGGATGTATTCTCCCGTCTTATGATGGACAGGATTATATTCCTCGGTGTTGCTATTAATGATGATGTAGCTAATATTATCCAGGCTCAATTGCTTTTTTTGGAGTCAGCCGATTCTAAAAAGCCGGTATCCCTTTATTTGAATAGCCCCGGTGGTTCAGTATATGCCGGGCTTGGCATATATGATACTATGCAATATATTAATCCTGAAGTGGCTACGATATGCACCGGTATGGCTGCCAGCATGGCTGCTGTGTTAATGTGTGCAGGAGCGCCTAAAAAGAGAACGGCGTTACCCCATGCCCGTATTATGATACACCAACCTATGGGTGGTGCCGAAGGTCAGGCATCGGACATTGAAATTACAGCAAAAGAAATTATGAAACTCAGGAAGGAGCTTTATGAAATCATTGCCAAACATTCGGGTCAAGAGTATGATAAGGTTTTTAAAGACAGCGACCGTGATTACTGGATGACAGCTCAGGAAGCCAAAGATTATGGCATGATTGATGAGGTGCTGGTGAAAGCCAAGTAATAGCTTGCACGTTTGGCGGAATATCAAGGCTAAAGCCAACGCAACTTAATGCTACAACCCCGCCTTTAAAGGCGGGGTTAATTGAATACCTTTCTATCTGGCTTTAGCCTTGATGGAATAAAAAAAGGGTAAGTAGGGTCGTGGTAAATTTTCGTCAAGTAAAATTTACATTCAACACCCTTTCTGTTGATAGTGTTTGATTCGCCATTTCTAAAACCTGCACTGCATGTTCTTTTGAAACAGTTGGAAAATCATCAAGAAATTCAGCTAAAGTATCCCCTCCTTCTAAATAATCAAAAAGAGTTTTTATCGGTACACGGGTTCCATTAAAAACAGGAGTACCCCCCATAATTTCCGGGTCAATATTTACAGCCCCATTTTCATTGCCTATCCATTTTCGAAACAAATTTACGAAAAATCAACTGAGATGGTGTTACTCATTCCTTAAATCCTTGCCCCAACTAAGCTTAGCCCTCAATGTTTTTGCAAAACTGTAATCAGGTAACTCAATCAGTTTAACCCCGAAAGATTCTTTACGGATAATAAGTTCTTTAGAGTTGTCCATAGCTATGGAACGGGAATCGAGGGATACTAAATACATCGGGATTCTCCCTTCTACTTTTAGTTTTATTTCGCAACTATCGGGTATCACAACCGGTCTTACGTTCAGGTTATGTGGCGCTATAGGAGTGATGATGAAACTGGAATCTTCAGGCAATAAAATAGGTCCGCTGCAACTAAGGGAATAGGCAGTGGAGCCTGTTGGAGTGGCTATAATCAAGCCGTCAGCCCAATAAGAGTTGAGAAGTTCACCATTAATGTAGGCATGTATGGTAATCATGGTAGTAGTGTCTTTTCGCTGGACACATACTTCATTCAAGGCATAATTATTCTCCCCGAAAATAGAGCCTTCGGTTTCAAGGCTAAGTAATGTGCGGCTTTGGATAGTGAACCTTTTCTGTTTCAAAGCAGTAATTGCCGGTTCAATATCATCTTTTGGAACCAGGGAAAGAAACCCCAATTTGCCAGTGTTTATACCCAGTATAGGGATACCGGCTTTAACAACATAGGGTAGGCTTTCTAAAAAAGTACCATCTCCACCAATACTTACTAAATAATCCACTGATTTCTCCACCAATTCAGAAGAATAAGTGGCACAATTTGGTGGAAAGCCAATATGCTTTTTCAGGGAATCGTAATAGGTTTCATGAACCACGTAATCTATTCCCAGCATATCCAATTGTGAGAATATTTTTTTTGCCTCTTCGCAACGGTTGTTAGGGGATGGTCTCCCGTATATAGCTATACGCATAAGGCTCAAAGGTAGTAAAAATGATGGAGAAGGCAGTAATGGGAACTGCTTGCAAAGCCTGTTTCTCATCTGAAAATTATGGATAGTATTATTGATTTCACCTGGAAAAACCACTCGCTTAGCAGGGGGTAATACCCGGAGGGCTTTGTCTTTTAAAGCCATAACTGTCAATACATTACGGACGAAGTAAGGAATTTATAAAAAAGCTGCAAAAAAAGGCGGGAACTTTTAATAGGAACCCCCTTTGGGTGCTATATGAAATAACGTCTTCCAGTAAGGTAGATTTTATTGCTAATTTTGTTCATAATAAAGAGTTTTTATGCCGGAATTTAATGGAATGATACGAAGCAAACTGCCCAATGTCGGCACTACTATTTTTACAGTAATGTCTCATCTTGCCAATGAGCATAATGCTATTAATCTTTCACAGGGCTTCCCCAATTTTGAATGCTCGCCTGCATTAGTCAGCCTGATAAATGAATATATGAAAAAGGGCTATAACCAATATGCGCCCATGCAGGGTATTATGCCTTTGCGGGAAAGTATTGCAGCCAAAATGCAGGATTTATACGGAGTAAAGTATAATCCTGAAAAAGAAATTAATGTTACTGCCGGCGGAACCGAAGCCATTTATGCCGCTATTACTTCCGTAATTAATGAAGATGACGAAGTAATTGTATTTGAACCTGCTTATGATTGCTATGTTCCGGCAATAGAGCTTTCAGGAGGCATACCGGTTTATGTTCAGCTTAAAGCGCCCAATTATTCCATTGATTGGGAAGAGGTAAAAAAGAAAATATCGCACCGAACCCGGATGATTATGATTAATACTCCTCATAACCCTACCGGGGCTGTAATGACCGAAAGCGATATGAAGGAGTTGGAGAAAATTACCAATGGCACCGATATAGTTGTGTTGAGCGATGAAGTGTATGAACATATTATTTTCGATGGGCTGAAACATCAGAGTGTATGCCGCTTTCCAAAACTCGCTGAAAGAAGTTTTGTGGTGTTTTCATTCGGAAAAACGTATCATGCCACTGGCTGGAAAATAGGCTATGTGCTTGCTCCTGCAAAATTGATGACAGAATTTAGAAGGGTACACCAGTTTATTGTTTTCACCGTGAATACCCCTTTCCAGTATGCCCTTGCTGAGTATATGAAAAATAAAAATGAATACCTGGAACTTGGAAAATTTTATCAAAACAAAAGAGATTATTTTATCAATCTTATTAAAGGCTCAAAGTTCAGCTATATTCCTGCTTCCGGTTCCTATTTCCAAATGCTTGATTATAGTAAGATAACGAAGGAAAAAGACATGGAATATGCTATCAGACTTACGAAAGAGGCAGGTGTGGCGAGCGTACCCATGTCTGCCTTTTATCATGACCCCGAACCCAATCAGTTATTACGATTCTGTTTTGCCAAGACCGATGAAACCCTTGAAAAAGCGGCAGAAAAACTTTGTAATGTAAAATGACAAAAGACTTTAGAATTACCATCGCCCAAACTTCGCTTGTATGGGAAAATATTGATGCGAATCTTTCTGCATTCTCCCAAAAATTAGAGACCATTGAACCTTTCTCTACCGATTTAATTGTGCTGCCTGAAATGTTCAATACAGGTTTTACTATGAATGCTAAAGCCATAGCAGAACCCAGTAATGGCAGGACAATGAAATGGATGGCAAAAATTTCTGCACAAAAAAAATGTGCTGTAACAGGGAGCTATGTTGTAACAGAAAATGGAAAGTTTTATAACCGTCTCATCTGGATGCGTCCGGATGCCACCTATGAACTCTATAATAAGCGGCATTTATTCCGCATGGCAAAAGAAAATGAAACCTATACCGGCGGAGATAGCAAACTAATAGTTGAATTAGAAGGCTGGAAAATTTGCCCCTTGGTTTGTTATGATTTGCGTTTCCCGGTTTGGAGCCGTAATACACCCAACAGCCCCTTATATGATTGCCTTATTTATGTAGCCAATTGGCCCGAAAAAAGAAGCTATGCCTGGAGGCAATTGTTAATTGCCCGCGCTATAGAAAACCAGGCTTATGTGGTGGGTGTGAATAGGGTTGGCAATGATGGCAATGGCATTGAATACTCAGGATATTCTGTTGTTTTAAATCCTAAAGGTGAGCCAATGAACAATATTAAACCGAATGCAGAATCAATAGAAACGGTTACTCTTTCCTATAAAGAATTAGAGAATTATAGAAAGGAATTTCCGGTTGCCTTGGATGCGGATGAGTTTACGATAGAATAAAAGCTGTATCAAGCATCCAGTTCCCCTGCAATCACATTCATGCTGCTCATGGTAACTATGGCATCGGAAAGTAAGTTGCCGCGAATCATCTCAGGATAGGCTTGATAGTAAATAAAGCAAGGTCTGCGGAAATGCAGGCGATACGGAGTTCTGCCACCATCACTCACCAGGTAAAAACCAAGTTCGCCATTGCCACCTTCTACAGCGTGGTAAACTTCCCCTTTCGGAATTTCAGTTTCGCCCATCACTATTTTAAAGTGATATATAAGGGCTTCCATATTATTGTAAACTTCCTCTTTCGGAGGTAAATAAAAATCGGGTATATCAGCATGGAAAACGCCCGAAGGAAGCTTTTCAATCTTCTCTATCGCTTGTTTTATGATGCTGAAACTTTGCCATATTTCTTCTTCACGTACCATAAAGCGGTCGTAGGTATCGCCATTCGTTCCGACAGGAATGGTAAATTCAAAATCTTCGTAACTGGAGTAAGGATTCATTACCCGCACATCATAATCTACCCCGGCAGCACGCAGGTTAGGTCCTGTAAAGCCATAGTTTAAGGCTCTCTCTGCGCTAATGCTTCCGGCGCCAATGGTTCTGTCCATGAATATGCGGTTGCGAACCAATAGCTTTTCAAATTCTTTTAAAACTTTAGGAAACTCAGCAATCCATTTTTTAAGTTTCGCCCAGGCTACTTCATTCCAATCTCTTTCAAATCCCCCTATTCTTCCAATATTAGTGGTAAGCCTTGCACCGCATATCTCCTCGTATATTTCATAAATTTTTTCCCGTTCTTCAAAAACATATACGAAACCAGTCAAGGCTCCGGCATCTACACCAATTACACTATTACATACAAGATGGTCGGTAATGCGTGAAAGTTCCATGATGATGATACGCATATACTCAACACGCTTAGGCAATTTTGCCTCAATAAGTTTTTCTACTGTCATGTGCCAGCCCATATTATTGATAGGTGATGAACAATAATTCAGGCGGTCAGTAATAGGTGTTATTTGGTAATAGGGGCGCCTTTCAGCAATTTTTCAAAAGCGCGGTGAATATATCCAATGGTGGGTTCGGAATCAACAATAATCTCCCCGTCCATTTTTAAAATATTCTGAAATACCCCATGTGTGGCAGGGTGTGTAGGACCCAGATTAAGAATGGAATATTCTTTTTCTTCCAGCTTTTCGGCTGTAACTACAGGTGTTTCTGCTATCGGATTATGTTGATTTCTATCTGCCATATTATATCATCTGCCAAACATAGCGTTATTCTTATCTTCACGGTTCTGGTCTTCCAACGGAAATTCTTTACGCATCGGAAACCCTACCATATCTTCCACATTCAATACTCTTTTCAGATTTGGGTGACCTTTAAACACAATTCCGAAGAAATCATAGGTTTCCCTTTCCATCCAGTTAGCCGCCGAAAATACCGTTGTGAGCAGTTGGAACTACTCGCATCATCTACACTAAAAAATATGCGAAGGCGTATCCTCCAGTTTTTTTGCATATTGTGCAGGTGATAGATAACACCAAGCTCCTGTCCTTTGTTATCAGGAAAATGTATGCCGCATAAGTCTGTAAGAAAGCGGAATTCCATTTCGGGTTCATCGTAAAGATATTTTATCACCTCAACTATCTTATCTCTTTGGATGGTGAACACCGGAAAATCACGCATCATTTCAGCAGAAAGTATATTATCGCCAAAGTTCTCTCGCAATTTAGTTTCAACCGACGTCAATATCCTCTTCCATATCTTACTCAATACCATATTTAGCAAGCATCTCCTTATATTCGGGGCGTTGCCTTCTTCTTAATGATTCTGATTTAATTAGCTCCTGTATTTTAACAATACCGTCTAAAACCTGCTCCGGGCGTGGAGGACAACCGGGAACATAAACATCGACAGGGATAATCCGGTCAATGCCCTGTAACACGCTATATGTATCAAATATTCCGCCGCTCGAAGCGCAAGCCCCCATAGAGAGTACCCAGCGAGGCTCTGCCATTTGTATATAAACTTGCTTTAAAATAGGTCCCATTTTTTTGGCGATAGTACCCATTACCATCAGGAGGTCAGCCTGGCGGGGAGAGAAGCTCAGGCGCTCGGCTCCAAAACGACCCATATCATAATGGGCAGCCATAGTAGCCATAAATTCTATACCGCAACAGGAAGTGGCAAAAGGCAGGGGCCATATAGAGTTTGCTCTCGCAATACCAATTACCCTATCTAATTTGGTGGCGAAGAAGCCCGGACCCTCAATCCCGGGAGGGGAATCTGCCAGCGATACTTTGCTTTTTTCCAACACTTCTGTTTCCATGTTTTAGTTTATATAGTTTGTAAAGATATTAAAGTCTATAAAGGTGTTTTTACTTTCTGCTTTATGAACTTTTCACTTTATGAACTCCTAGTCTGTATCCCATTTAAGTGCACCTTTTTTCAGGATGTAGAAAAATCCTACCAGCAATACTGCCATATACGACATCATTTCCCAAAAGCCTCCCATACCTAAAGATTTGAAGTCCACAGCCCAGGGATAAAGGAAAATAACTTCCACATCAAAAAGGACAAATAAAATAGCTGCTAAAAAATATTTTACCGAGAACGGAAAACGTGCATTACCTTGCGATTCTATACCACATTCAAAGGTTTCCAGCTTTATTTTAGTCTTGCGCTTGGGTCCTAAAAAATGCGTTACAAACATAGTAAGCGAGACAAATCCGCCTGCGACCAAAACCGTTAAGATGATGGGAAGATAGTCTATAGGTCCGTTAGCTGAATTCATACTAAATCATTCTAAATTACAGGGCAAAGTTAAGCATATTTGGAATGATAAAGCTATAATAAATCTTCCTTTAGCTTTGTATTTATATAATGCCCGGATTTTGATAACGGAAAAGCTTAGAACTCTATTTCTTAAAGACCCTTCAAAACCTTTATTTTGGATAGTATTAGGGGTATTAATCAAAGGATTACCATTTTTTTTCTTATTACATAACAGACCTCCGTCGGATATGCCGGGAGTTTGGGCTGCAACCAGCCCTGATACCCTTTCTTATATGGACCCCATCGAAAACCTGTTAAAAGATGGAAGCTATTTCCCCGATTACCGCATGCCCGGATATGGGGTTATTTATCTTTTTTTCAGGGTACTCTTTTCACCCGATTATTCCTGCAATATGCTACTCGTTTTACAATTTATTCTGGCGGGGGTAAGTGTTTATTACCTCGCATTGACGGCAAGGGCTATATTTAAAAATGATAAAATATTTTATATCAGCTTTTATCTTTTCCTGTTTAGTACCTATTCAAATTTTTATGATGGCTGGCTATTAACTGAAAGTCTTTGTAGTTCAGCTATGATATTTTCCGCCTGGTTTTTTGTGAAATATTTTCAATCAGGAAGAGTAAGGAACCTCCTAATATCAGGCATATTACTCACCTGGATAATATTTCTGCGGCCTGTATTTCTACCTCTGATTTTTCTTTTCGCTTTTATTTTATTGTTCACAAGGAAAACGTCAATAATTCCTTCCGGCGGAAAAAGGCTTGCGTTGGTATTTTTTGTTCTTCCATTTCTTTTGTGTGAATCAGTTTGGATAGTTAGAAACTACTATAAACACCAAAAAATTATACTTCTTACCTCTTCTGAACTTGCTCCTCGTGCAGCTAACTTTTATGAAATTTCTTTGAATGATTTTATTCGTTCCTGGGGAGGTTCAGCAGATTATACAGATAATAACTCTCCTTTGCTTTGGTTTGGTTTCCATATAGAGGGGATGCCTAACCCAAAAGATTTTAAGGGGTCATTGCCTGACTATATCTATACTTCCCGGTTTAATGAGGACAGCTTGGTTAGAATAAAAAATAAGGTAATTGCCCTGAATGATTCTATTCTTAGCCCTGAGGAAAGGCATTCCTATCAAAATATGGTGGAAGAAAAATTAGGTAGGTATGCTACTTCAATAAAAGAAGAAAAACCATTTCTATATTACGTAAAAGCTCCTTTTTTTTATTGTTTGCCCAGGTTTTTAGTTGGACCTGAAGTAAAACTGTATATGAAAAGATTTCAAATTACAGGAGCTATTGGCTCTGTGACACAAAGTATTTTCACGTTTTATTATTGCGTTGTTCTTGTATTGGGAATAACTGGAATATGTATGCTTGTGTTTCAGGGGGTTTTGAGAAACCCTTTGGTATTAATTATTGCATGTATCCCAATATATACCATTCTCGTTCATGCTATTATTTTAAGGGTTACCTCAAATAGATTTTTAATGCCTGCATGGGCATTTTTATTGGTATGCGCAGCATATACTATCTTCCTGATTTTATCATTTTGCAGAAAGAAGGTCCGCTATTTTCAGGATAAAAAAGAAAAAAGTTTATAATAGGTTCCTACTCACAAAGTTTTTGAGATTAATCTTTGCGCCCCCCGCAGGCAGATTTCCTCAGGGTATATGCTTTTGAACGTGGTATAAATTATTAACAGGGGATGCAATTGTCAAATAATACTGCCAATCGCTTTTCTCTCATAACTAATTTATGCTTCCATTTCCACGGTCGCTTTCTCCTTGCGTTTGCGTTCATTTTCATCTAAAATGATTTTACGCATACGGATATCTAGCGGGTGTAACCTCTACATATTCGTCTTCCTGAATATATTCAAGGGCTTCTTCGAGAGAGAAAACAATTTTAGGAGCCAATGCTACAGCCGTATCGCTGCCACTGGCGCGCATATTCGTAAGTTGTTTGGCTTTAGTGGTATTAATCACCAGATCGTCGGGGCGGATATGTTCGCCAATAATTTGTCCGGCATAAATTTCTTCTCCGGGTTCAATAAAAAAGCGTCCCCTGTCCTGTAATTTATCAATAGAATAGGCAGTAGCAACCCCTCTTTCCATAGCAATAAGCACCCCTGCATTCCGCCCGGGTATATTGCCTTTATAGGGAGCATATTCATTAAAACGGTGAGCTATAATAGCTTCTCCGGCAGTAGCAGTAAGCATTTGGTTACGCAAGCCAATAATTCCTCGTGAAGGAATATTAAATTCAAGGTGCTGGTAATCTCCTTTAGGTTCCATTACCATCAGTTCGCCCTTATGCTGGGTAACTATATTAATGGCTTTGCTGGCTGCATCTAAGGGGGTATCAACAGTTAATATTTCATAAGGCTCGCATTTCACGCCTTCAATTTCTTTTACAATAACTTTCGGCTGACCTACTTGCATCTCATATCCTTCGCGGCGCATAGTTTCTATCAGAATAGAAAGTGCAATATTCCACGCCCGTAAACGAGCAAGTGCATCGGGAGAATTGGTTTCTTCCACACTGCAATGCAAGGTTCTTTTCCGTTTCGCGGAACAAGCGTTCCCGAACGTGTCTTGATGTTACAAACTTACCTTCCTTACCAAAAAACGGAGAGTTGTTAATGGTGAAAAGCATATTCATGGTAGGCTCATCAACATTAATAGGTGTTAAGCCCTTCCGGGTTTTCAAAATCGGCAATGGTATCGCCAATGTCAAACTTTTCAATGCCAAATACGGCGCAAATATCACCTGCCTTTACTTCCTCGGCTCTCTTCCTGCCTAAACCTTCAAAAGTGTAAAGTTCTTTTACCCTTGCTTTGTCAATCTTACCATCTCTGCGGACAATAGAAATTGGCATACCTTCTTTAATAATGCCTCTGTATAACCCTTCCTACCGCATTTTTGCCGGTGTAAGAAGAATAGTCAATAGAGGTGATTTGCATTTGCAGTGTGCCTTCAGGTTTTCAGGAGCAGCGGGGAAATAAGCAATAATGGCATCGAGCAGGGGACTGATATCGGTTGTAGGATCTTTCCAATCGGTGGACATCCAACCATGTTTGGAAGAGCCATATATTACAGGGAAACCCAATTGTTGCTTCGGTAGCATCTAATTTGCAGAACAAATCAAATACCGCTTCATGGGTTTCGTCAGGGGTACAGTTTGGTTTATCTACTTTATTAATAACGACAATAGCTTTAAGCCCTCTTTCCAAAGCCTTTTGCAATACAAAACGGGTTTGAGGCATAGGGCCTTCAAAAGCATCTACAAGCAATAACACCCCATCTGCCATGTTCAGCACCCTTTCCACTTCACCGCCAAAGTCAGAGTGACCAGGGGTATCAATGATGTTGATTTTAACGTCTTTATAATTTACCGAAGCGTTTTTGGAGAAAATGGTAATGCCGCGTTCCCTCTCCAGATCATTACTATCCATAATGAGCTCGCCTACTTCCTCGTGAATTTCTGAAGAGGCTGCATTGTTTTAATATCTTATCTACCAGCGTGGTTTTACCATGGTCAACGTGGGCAATAATGGCGATGTTTCTAATGGATTTCATCTATGGGTTTTTACAAAAGTTTGCAAAGGTACGAAAATTTACCCGGCTTTGGTATAGATGCAGGTTAATTATAGGTTAAGCGGTAAGTAATTCAATTAACCGCAAAGTTTGCAAAGGGTTACGCTAAGTTCGTTAAGTGATAATTACTTGTGGTAATCTTTGCGCACTTGGCGGGCTGTTTCTTGGCGTTCTTTGCGGTTTCTGAATTATTCACAATTCCTTGTTACATTTGCATCCTAATACCAAAATATTTGTTAGAATATGAACCCTTTCACGATGAATATTTTAAGCAATAGAATTGATAGGAAAGCGTTTATTATCTCATTTCTTTATGTGGGTATAGGTACCTTCTCATTGTTGACGGATTATCCTGGTTACCCATTAGGGTTTTTATGTGGACGAGGATGGCTTATTCCTCTGCCATTATTTACACTACCTGTTACCATTATTAGTCTTGGATATAGTTTTTATCAATATTCCCCTTTATATCCTATATTTGTTATTCAAGCAGTAATGCTAATACCGACTTATTTGGTGGTAAGGCGAATCATGCTATATTTTAATCAATAGAGTTAGATTCCTTTTTACATTTGCCCTCAAATACCCATCATTATGTCAAACGAATCATTTTATTCCAATCTCCAAACGGAGCTAAAAAATATTGAAGAAGCCGGATTATATAAGCGCGAACGTATTATTATTAGTCCGCAAGGAGCAGATATTAAAGTAAAAGGCGGGCAGGAAGTAATTAACTTTTGCGCTAATAATTATTTAGGGCTTTCTTCCCATCCCGATGTAATTGCAGCAGCCAAAAGGGTGCTTGATACACATGGATATGGAATGTCATCGGTGCGCTTTATTTGCGGTACACAGGATATTCATAAAACATTGGAGGAAAAAATTTCCAAACTTTTTACAAACGGAAGATACTATTCTTATATGCTGCCTGCTTTGATGCGAATGGCGGGGTTTTTGAACCTTTGTTTGGCGAACAGGATGCCATTATTTCCGATGAACTGAACCATGCCTCTATTATTGATGGGGTGCGACTTTGCAAAGCAAAACGCTACCGCTACAAAAACTCCGATATGGAAGATTTGGAAGCCCAATTAAAAGCCGCTTCAGCTGATAGGTTTAAGATTATTGTTACCGATGGTGTTTTCTCTATGGATGGATATATTGCCAAACTGAAAGATATTGTTGTACTTGCTGAAAAATATCAATGCCCTTGTAATGGTGGATGATAGCCATGCTGTTGGATTTGTAGGGAAGACAGGAAGAGGAACCCATGAATATAATGAGGTGATGGGCAAAATTGATATTATTACAGGCACACTTGGGAAAGGCCCTCGGTGGGGCCATGGGTGGCTATATCAGCGGCAAAAAAGAAATTATAGATATGATGCGCCAGCGTTCACGCCCTTATTTGTTTTCCAATTCCCTTTCTCCTGTAATTACAGGGGCAAGCATTGCAGTGCTTGATTTGCTTAAGCAGCACGACCGAATTGCGTGATAAGGTAATGAATAATGCCCTTTATTTCCGGGAAGGAATGACCAAAGCCGGGTTTGATATTAAGCCGGGTATTCATCCTATAGTTCCTGTGATGTTATACGATGCCAAGCTATCTCAAACTATGGCTGACAAGCTTTTGCAGGAAGGTATTTATGTAATCGGGTTCTTTTATCCGGTGGTTGCCAAAGGGCAGGCACGCATCAGGGTGCAATTCTCCGCCGGACATACCAAAGCTCATTTAGATAAAGCTATTGCGGCATTTACCAAGATAGGAAGAGAGTTGAATGTTATAAAGTAGAGAGGTTAATAAAAGAATTCTATTTAATCACTAATCTTCCTGTCGAGATGGGCTTTCCTGATATATCAAAAGCCCGGAAAAAGTACATCCCATGCGGAACAACTATTGATATTTGTGTTCTAAATTGAACTAATGTAGTGGAATACATTTTTTGTCCAAGCATATTATAGATTGAGAATTCCAGATTACTTCCCGCAAGTGAAGCATCATGCAACTGAATGGTGAAATTTCCGTCACTCAATGTCGGATATACATTAACGGTATTATTTACAAGGACCGTAATATATTTGTTTAATGATAATGTATTCCCCCCTTCGCTGCCTGCAACTGTTTCCGATACATTATAAATACCCGGATTGGGATATATAACCTCGGGATTTTGAATGATAGAAGAATTGCCTGAAGCTCCGGGGAGCGACCATTGCCAGCTTGTAATAGGAACATACCCAAAGCTATTATCTATAAAGTTAACTGTATCTCCGGCACGGATGATAGTAGTATTAGCGCTAAAATCTGCTATGGCAACATTGGGTTCAATGCCAATCAGTGCTTCCTCATTTGTATTAAGCGGAATTCCGTCAGGGTTCAGGGAACTTAATGTATAATATCCATCTTCATATCCCTGCCAGCCCCAGTTCATGTGAAAATCTCCGCTTGTATTATATCCATCGCAAACCCAGGCATGGGCGCCTGAATCGCCGGACCCTGCATAAAAAAGGGGCCGGTTATTGTTCAACTCATTTTGAAGCAGTGAAACCCAGCTTGCATTACTATAGTTGCTCATATATAAACCCTGAATGGATGAACCATTATAACCGAAATTAGTTACAAATGCCGTTTGTGCAGATATGCCCGAAGGGGGGTTATCAGAACGTATCATATAAGAGCCGCTGGAAGTAGGGGAGTAGGACATATTTACGCTCACCCCGCAATCGTACATTACAGAAGCAACTGCTGCATTGGTGCGGATTACGTTGGCAGGCATATCAGCCCAATCATAGTGGCTGCTGTCAAAGTCAACAAATAAGGTTCCGTAAGGGGTATCATTGTATGAATGGGAGCTTATTCCGTGAGGTGGATAAGCCCAGTATTTCATTATCTGTGCCATAGCCGTTGCCACGCAACCTGCCAATGAACCGCCCGGGCAATCGGCATTGGAATAGGGCGATTGGTCCCAGATGGTTGTTACAAGGGGATTGACACTGCTCGTAACTGCATGGGTACTTTTTACAGGCAAATTATTCGTATACCCACTCCATTCATTTTGGATATCTGAAGTTGGGAGGGTATTATGGAGGCGAATTTGTTCTATCTGTTTTTTATAACGCTGCATCCAATAGGCAAATTCAGGTGAAAGATGCGAGGCGTTATAATACCCTTCCGATGAATATCCTAAAATAGGATAACCGCCATCTTCTGCAGAAACAATAACGAAACCGGTATCCGGTCTCAAATTATAAATATAATATTCGGCTTCGCCTTTTGAAGAAGTTTCGGTATAGACTAATGAAAGCAAAGGGGTTTTTAGTTTGTAATGCCGGGAATAAAAATCAGTTCCAACCGCTTTGGCTGTGATGGAGTCAATCGGATTGGCTTTTGTTACACCAGCAAAAACAGTGGACCATAACAAAAACCAGGTAAGTAAGTTTTTATGGAATCTGATTTTCTGTTGCACGTTGATAAAATTACAAAGGCAAAGTTATGAAGTTATAGTTTTAGGACAGTATAAAAAATCAGAGGTTTACTTTACTTTACTCAAAAACAATAATACCAATATCTTAATATCTCATTATTTTTCCTCTATATACTATACAATCAAAACTTTGTTATTGCAAACTCACACAAACAAAGAAATTCTAAACGGCACATATTCAATACATTAAATGAGGATTTGGGCAGCGGATGCTTGATAATCTGATGGTAGTTTTGCGTTGCCTATATTCGATGCTCAAATTGCCGTATTTTTATATTTTTACATATAACTCTTTACTGACTAAGGCGGATAGAAATGATAGAAACACATTTTCGGTCAAACGATATATTAACCATGTTGCTGGGGTTTGGGTTCATATTCAGTAGCATCCTCGTATTTCTAAAAGGGCGTATAAAGCTTGGTCTTCTTTTCCTTTCCGTCGGTGGATTTATTTTGCGGTTCTTTATTATAAAGCTCGACCCGTTTATTTATACATGGGATGAAGAGTTTCATGCACTCGTAGCGAAAAATATGATGACCGGCCCTTTAAAGCCCATGCTCTATGCTAATCCCGTTCTTCCTTATGCGGTTAGTAATTGGTGCTGTAATCACGTGTGGCTGCATAAGGGTCCCGTGTTTTTGTGGCTTATAGCTATTTCCCTTAAATTTTTTGGAGCCAATGAAATTGCCCTCCGCTTACCCTCTATAATAATGTCAACATTGATGATAGTTCTACTATTCCGTATGGGCAAATTACTTGTTAACAGGAGTGTGGGATATTTTGCAGCTTTTTTATTTGCAACTGCGAACTATCAATTAGAAATGTGTTCCGGAATAATACCGAGCGACCACAACGATGTCGCTTTTATGTTCTTTGTCTGTGCCAGTTTCTGGGCATGGATTGAATACCAAAGCTCCGGAAAAATATACTGGATTATAATAATTGGTCTTTTTTCAGGGTTGGCAGTGGACACTAAATGGATAATGGGTTTTCTTGTTTTTTTCTGCTGGTTGCTCACGGTTATTCTTGATAGTGAAAAGAGGAAGCAATGGCATTCCTATAAAGATTTGCTAAAAAGTTTCCTGATTGCTCTTTTTGTTTCTGCGTCCTGGTATGTATATGCCTTAATTCGGTTTCCTGCCGAAATGGTCGCTACGTTTAAAAGCTATTCCGATACTTTTTTCACCGTAGTGGAAAACCATTCGGGAGGGTGGTATTTTCATCTCGATTTATTAAGCGTGCACTATGGATGGATTGTCCCTTTTGTATTATTGTTGTGCTTTTATTTCTTTTACAAAACACTGGGTAAAAGAAATAATTTTAAAATACTTTTAGTGTCCTGGTTCCTCTTTGTAGAGATATTTTACGCCTTTGCGCAAACCAAAATGCCACTGTTCACTATCATAGTTGCCCCGGTAGTATATCTTAGCGTGGGAAATGGTTTGCTATTGGCAGTTGAGTATTTCAGCATGAAAATTGAAAGATTCAGAATGCCAATATTGCTTGTATGTATTGTTCTGATAGGGTTTTATAATACAGGCATAGGCGAAATTGAAGGGCACCATACCAATACGGGGTTAATGGTGTATCAAAGGGAAAAGTATATTCACAATGCTGCTATTTTTAGAGATGTAGCTAAGAAACTGCCCCAAAAGGACTACACTATTTTTAACTGTAAAGATTTTAATGCTGTTCAACTCATGTTTTATTCAGGTATCACATCCTACGATTATATTCCCGATAGTATAATTTGCAGTAATCTTAAAAAATCAGGAATTAAAATAGCAGTATTTGATGATGGGAGGCTACCGTCCTATATAGCTAAGGACAATACGATTCTGAAACTTGACTATAAAATTATGAGGGATAGCCTGCCTGTTAATAATTGAGGTCAGAGTAATATTTCTTCGTCCGGGTAGGTCTTATTTTCTACCTGTCTTTTAACCGGAAAACTAATTTTAAGCCAGACCAGTCTTTGTCAACCGAACAAACTTTAACATCCACCAAGCCAGACTCCAACGCAAAGTTTCGTATTATATCTTCAGTAAGTTCTGTTTTCTTTCCTGATGCCTTTTTATACCATGAAATCCAAATTATGCCATCCTTTTTTAGCTGATTTTTTAATCGGGAAAGGTTCCCGACTGTAAATTCTCTTTTGGAATTCGTAAAAAGCTGTATAAAATCAAAAGGAGATTCTAAATGTGCTATATCAACATCTTTTTTTAGCCGGCTAACATAGTTTTCAGGGGGATTAATAAACGTTGCGTTCATTCCCGGCTTTAGTCCAAGCTTTTTGTATAGGGGTGTTGATGAGTAGGCGGTAGGCATTTGAAATACATTTTACAACTTCTCATAGTATTTTGTTAATGTACTCTGTCTTGCTTCAATTCTTCCTTCATTAGTATTTTCTTGAGGATCATAGTGTAATAGAAGTTGTGTAAGAATACGTCTATCAGACTCTGTAAGTCTATAACCAAAAACAATATTAGCAATATTAATATTTGGTTTTGAACATGGGAGGCTTATGAGCTTTTTCCTGTTCTCATCTGAAGAAATAGTATTCGCTTTTTCATTGCGAACATCTTGATACCCCAAATCAAACTCAATAAATGATGTTTTCTTTCCCCTTATAAAATACGGGAATATTTTTTCATTAAAAAAATCTTGATGTACATAAAGAAGTCTTATTTCCCTCTCATAATTGAAAATAGGATTCTTGTGAAAACCATATAATGAAACTATAATATCTTCAAATCCACTAATAGTTGTACCATCTGAGCTTCTTTGCATATCATGGTATTCTTTATAAGCATTTTTTATTGGTTCTAATTTTTTAGGATCATAGTATATTTTACTAAGATGGAAATTTGTCCAATTTTCCATTTGAGTAGTATCGATTTTAAAGACGATACCGCAGCCATAACCATCATGACCGTATTCCTTCCACATTCTTAAAGATTTTTCATTTTTCTCAACTTCATAATCACAGAAAGAAAAAGCGAAACGGTTCTCTTTCATCTTTTCCTCCTCTTCTTCCCTCATGCCCTTTTCTCCCATAATAATATTTCTAGCATAAGACAGTTCTTTCACGTCATCCATAGCTGATAAGCTGAAAAGTCTTATCTTTTTTAATTTTAATATTGAAAGCATTGAATCTATGCTTGTATAGTGGATAAACAAAATCTTTTTTGGGGAGTAAAAGTATTTTGAACCTTTATATTTCTTATTTGAATCGAAATGGTCTATCCTAAAGTTTCCCCTTGCTCCCTGAACTGGTATCCCTTTGTAATTTGGGAAGATTTTTTTCATGTTCTCACCAAATTCATCTATTTTCCTGCGAACCTCACTATCTACTGGGTCCTCCATAAAGTATAAATTTATGATTAACCCTCTTACTTATAACTCCTCTGCGCCAAATGCACCGTATCAAAGTGTAGTTCTTCCTTATTTAATTGGGCAGGACTGTTGGGTCCTTTGTATTCCCAGGCGGCGGCATAGGCAAAGTTTTTATCATCGCGAAGGGCTTCTCCTTCGGGGGTTTGGTATTCTTCCCTAAAATGTCCTCCGCAAGATTCTTTGCGGTTTAGTGCATCGTCCACTAATAATTCGCCTAACTCTAAAAAGTCGGCTACTCTTCCGGCTTTTTCGAGATCGGGGTTAAGTTCGTCTGCTTTGCCTAATATGCGCACATCTTTCCAAAACTCTTCACGCAAAGCCCTTATATCTGCTTTAGCTTCTGTCAATCCTTTTTCATTACGAGCCATGCCGCATTTGTTCCACATAATTTTGCCCAATGCTTTATGGAAATGCTCTACCGAAGTTTTTCCATTTACAGACATCAGCCGGTTGATAGTATCGCTTACTGCTTTTTCGGCTTCTGCAAAAGCAGGATGGTCTGTTGGTATGGGCTTGGTTTTAATATCAGTTGCAAGGATAATCACCAATGGTATAAGGGAGTACAAAATACCCATCTGCCAAGCCCTGCATCAATGCTGATGCTCCGAGGCGGTTAGCGCCGTGGTCAGAGAAATTACATTCGCCTATGGCATATAATCCTTGAACGGTGGTCATCAGGTTATAATCAACCCACAAACCGCCCATGGTATAGTGAATAGCAGGATAAATACGCATCGGCACTTTGTAGGGATTTTCCCCGGTAATTTTTTCATACATCTCAAACAGATTGCCATACTTTTCGCTCACCGTTGCTTCTCCCACTCTTTTTATCACATCGGAAAAATCGAGATAGGCAGCTTGTTTGGAAGCGCCTACTCCATAGCCTGCATCGCACCTTTCTTTAATAGCCCTTGAAGCAATATCACGGGGCACAAAGTTTCCAAAAGCAGGGTAACGTCTTTCGAGGAAATAATCTCGTTCTTCTTCCGGAATATCCTGGGGCTTGCGGGTATCATCTTTTTGTTTGGGAACCCATACCTTCCCATCATTCCGTAAAGATTCCGACATCAGTGTTAATTTACTCTGATGGTCTCCTGAAATAGGAATACAGGTCGGGTGAATTTGGGTAAAACAGGGATTGGCAAAAAAAGCTCCTTTTTTATACGATTTCCAGTTGGCGGTAACATTGCATCCCATCGCATTGGTGGATAGATAGAATACATTGCCATATCCCCCGGAAGCAAGAACTACGGCATGTCCGAAATGCCTTTCTAATTTTCCGGTAACCAGATCGCGGGCAATAATGCCACGTGCTTTGCCATCAATAATCACCAGTTCCAGCATTTCATGGCGGCTATACATGGTAATTTGCTTTTTAGCAATCTGCCTGTTAAGCGCACTGTATGCACCTAACAAAAACTGTTGCCCTGTTTGTCCGCGTGCATAAAAAGTACGTGATACCTGTACACCACCAAAAGAACGGGTATCTAATAATCCTCCATATTCACGGGCAAAAGGAACACCCTGTGCCACACATTGGTCAATAATATTTGCGCTCACTTCTGCAAGCCGATAAACATTAGCTTCACGTGAACGGAAATCACCTCCTTTTACGGTATCATAAAACAGACGGTAGGTGCTGTCACCGTCATTAGCATAATTTTTAGCTGCATTAATTCCGCCTTGTGCAGCAATGCTATGCGCCCGGCGGGGGCTGTCCTGAAAACAAAATACTTTTACTTTATATCCCAATTCGGCAAGAGAAGCTGCTGCAGAAGCTCCTGCCAAACCCGAACCAACCACAATAATTTCAAGATGCCTTTTATTGGCAGGATTCACCAACTTTACCGTAGAACGGTATTGTGTCCATTTTTCTGCTATATCTCCCGGGGGAATTTTAGAATCTAACATTTAGTTTATAGTTAATAATTTATAATTTCAGTTAGTACAAATAGAACGCTGAGGACGCGGATTGCTTATGATTCAGAATGATTTCATTCATAGCAACCGGCATAATTTTATCAGTGTTTATCATATCCATCTGCGTCATCCGCGTTCCATTGTCTTTTTAGTTAGGTATGCTGTTTCCTGCAATTCCAAAATAAAACAAAATGGGGAATGAAATAAAGCCCAACCACATTACCCATGCGAAAATTGTTCCGGTTATTTTCCAAACCGGGGTATATTTTTTATTGTTCAGTCCAAGCGTATGAAATGCGGATTTGAAAGAGTGCAACAGGTGGAAGAATAAAAATGTAACCCCAACTATATATATCACCACATAATAAGGATTCTGAAATGCCTGCTTTACCTCCATGGCAATAGTTTCATTGGCTTCCAGCCCTATTATCCTATATGGAATAAAGAAGTTATAAATGTGAACTACTATAAAAAAAAGCACCAATGAGCCTGTAATACCCATATTTCTTGAAGTCCAGGCGCTGCCTTCGGTAGATGTTGGAACAGCATATTTTACCGGGCGGGCTTTGTTGTTATCTACCGTAATTACCAGTGCCTGCAACACATGTATAATAATAGAGGCGAAAAGAACAATCTCAATTAACCGAATAAGCAAACTGGTTGACATGGAGTGGGAATACTCATTGAAGGCTGCTCCCCCGTCGCTTGAATATAACAATATATTTCCATAAATGTGCTCAATGAGAAAGAGGCAAAGAAATAAGCCGGTGAGAGCCATCACCACTTTTTTACCAATGGAAGAAAAAAGAATTGTTTAATAGCAGTCATAAGTTGAAGTTTAATCGGGCTTCAAATTTATATGTTTTGTGTCAGATAGAGGCAAAAGAAATTGTGATACTCGACGGATAGGTAGTTTTTAACCCCAACCCCCAAAAACACTTTGAAAAAGAATTCACGCAACAGCCCGCAAAGGGCGCAAAGTTGCTGGAGTAATATGATTGTTTGAGTGAATTTCTAAGCCCCTTTGGGGTTTGGGGCTATTTCAGTTTACGCTACTTTCAGCCTGTTAAGGGCAGCCGAACGCTGCATCTTTTCTTTGGCGTAACGCAAGTGTAATATGAAGTTCTTTAATCTCTGCATTGGCAGGAGTCTCGAACATGGCATCGGTAAGGATAGCCTCGCAAATGGCGCTTAATCCTCTTGCTCCAAGCTTATATTCAATGGCTTTTTCCACAATCAAATCATAAACAGATTTATCCCATACTAATTTAACATCATCTATTTTGAATAGCTTGATATATTGTTTGATAAGTGCATTTTTAGGCTCTGTAAGAACCAGTTTCAAACTCTCTTTACTAAGCGGATTGAGATAGGTAATAACAGGTATCCTTCCAATAAGTTCAGGTATAAGTCCAAAACTTCTAAGGTCTTCCGGAGATATATATTGCAACAGGTTATCGCGGTCAATTTCTTCCTGTTCGTTCGGGGTGGCATATACCCATAGCATGGGCTTGTACACGGCGGGCAATTTTTTTATCAATTCCGCTGAATGCCCCTCCGCAAATAAATAGAATATCTTTGGTATTTACCGAAATCATTTTTTGTTCAGGGTGCTTACGTCCTCCCTGCGGTGGAACATTAACAGTGCCCCTTCCAGCATTTTAAGCAATGCCTGTTGAACGCCTTCACCGCCCACATCTCTTGTAATGGAAGGGCTGTCGCCTTCTTTCCGGGCAATTTTATCTATTTCATCAATAAATACAATTCCTTTTTCGGCCGCCGCAACATCATAATTGGCAACCTGCAATAAGCCTTACCAATACATTTTCCACATCTTCACCTACATATCCTGCTTCGGTAAATGCAGTAGCATCGGCAATGCAAAAAGGAACATTCAATATTTTAGCAATGGTTTGGGCCAATAAGGTTTTACCGGTTCCGGTTTCACCTACCAACACAATATTAGATTTTTCCAGCTCCACATCATCTGCTTCTTGCTTAATGCCTTTTTGCAGTATCCTTTTATAGTGGTTATATACCGCAACAGACATTACTTTCTTGGCTTCGTCCTGGTCAATAATATATTCATCAAGCATCTTCTTAATCTCGGTAGGTTTTACTAACTGGATTTTTTTATCGTCGGTGCGGTGTTTTAATTCTTCGTCAACTATACGTTGGGCCTGGGCAGCACATTGGTCGCAGATATGTCCATTCAAGCCCCCAATCATCACAAAGACATCCTTTTTATCTTTTCCGCAAAAGGAACACTTAATAATTTCTTTTTCTGCCATAGTGTATAGAGTGAAACGTACTTACTTTTGCAAAGTTACAAAATAAAGGGCAATATTCCAGGTTATTGCCTTACCCGAGTATTTGTTGGGTATGGTTTTTGGTGTCCACATCAGTGATTACCTGTTCAATAACTCCTTTTTCATCAATTAAAAAGGTAACACGGTAGAATACCCATATATTTCCTTCCGAAAAGCATTTTTTCTCCCCAAACTCCATATTTCGTAATAATATCTTTTTCAGTATCGGCAAGGAGTTTAAAAGGTAATTTATATTTAGTTGCAAACTTTTTGTGCGATTTCACACGTGTCGGCACTCACCCCTATTATCTCATAATTTTTTTTCGTGATAAGAGGACGGTTGTCCCGCAAATTACAAGATTCGGCAGTGCATCCCGGCGTATCATCTTTGGGATAGAAATAAAGAATCACCTTTTTGCCTTTATAGTCTTTTAAAGACACTATATTTCCGTCCTGGTCGGGCACAGAAAAATCAGGAGCTTTAACGCCTGCTCTAAGAATTTTAGAACTCGGGAGACTTATTACTTTAAATGCCATATTTTATTTTTGTTAAAAATCAGTATTATTAGGTCGGGTATAAACCATTTGCATTACACTTATATTCCGCATAATGAAAGCCGCTTCGCAATAGCTGAAATAGTAATTCCATTTGCGGATAAATTTTTCATCAAAGCCTAATTTTCTTACTTCATCTAAGTTTTCATTAAATTTCGTTTTCCAAATTAGTAATGTTTGCGCATAATGCAGGCCCATTTCTTTCAGGTTCATCAGGGTCATTTCACCGGTGCGGTTTATAGAAGCATTCAGGGCTGCTACCGAAGGAAGCAAGGAGCCGGGAAAAATATGTTTTTGTATCCAGTCAACACCTTTGCGAAGGGAATCGTAGCGGGAATCGGGGCAGGTAATAACCTGGAAACCCAGTACCCCTTTGGGTTTTAGCAGGTCATGACATTTTTTAAAAAACACATCATAAAATTCATGCCCTACTGCTTCCAGCATTTCTATGGAAATAATTTTATCAAATTGCCCGCTGATTTGGCGGTAGTCCATCAGTTTTACTTCAATTTTTTCTTCAAGCTTTTCCTTCTCTACCTGCTCTTTTGCGTAATTAAATTGCTCTTCTGAAATGGTAACAGTTGTAACCTTGCAATCATGATTCTTTGCCAAGTGAATGGCATTTCCACCCCATCCAGAGCCTATTTCCAGCACATGGTCGCCCGGTTTTATTTTCATGTTCTTGCACAGAATTCATATTTTGCAATCTGCGCTTTAGCCAACTCCATATCCTCCTTCTCAAAATAGGCGCTGGAATAGGTCATAGTAGGGTCCATAAACAACTTGAAGAAATCATTATTCAGGTCATAATGCTCTGAAATATTGGTTTTGGCATTGGTCAAATCATTTTTCCGGAAAGCATGTTTCAGCCGGTTAATAAATTTCAGGATATTTACAAAACCAGCGCCCATCCTGCTGCCGGAAAGGGTTGGAGCGGAATCTACATTTAATAAAAACCACTTTATCACTTCGGTGATATTATCGGTGTCCCAATATCCATCGGTATATGCCTCACCAAAACCCACATCGCCATAGAGTACACATTTTTCGAAAAAACGAGGATCAAGAATATGAACAGATGCATGTATTTTTCCGGCACCATCGCCTATTTTCACATTCTCTCCCGAAGGCAAATAAATATGGATGCTCCCTTTGCGCATTTGCGACAGCAACCGCAACACTATATTTTCATACAGCGTTCTTTTCTGTGTCAGCGTAATAGTTTGCATTTTCATTGTGCTTGAGGGTATTTACGTAAAACATCCTTCTGCAGTTCGGGGAAATCAGCTTTTTTATGGAAATGGAGTTTCTTGAACCATAATAACATGGCGTTCCAATGTATCAATCCTATTACTTTTATGGTGATAAACGGAAATCGTATAGAATATAGAAATAACCGGAAATTGGTTAATGCTTTCTTTTCACCTGTGAGAGTAGAAATAAAAAACCGATGGTCTTCCCGGTAGTCATCAATGCGGATATTCAATTTATCATCGGGAATAGAAAGTTGAAAATCGAAATACACGTCATGGTCAATAAATGGTGAAACGTAAAAATACTTTTTTGCCCGTAATAAAAAACGATTATCCTGTAATGTTTCTTTATTTAACAAGAAAAGTTTCATCTCTCCAAAGGTATTTCCCAACTCCGGAACACAGCATAATGGCTCTTCTCCATCGTAGATAAAATAAAAAGATACGGGGTTAAATAAATGCCCTAATGTGCGTAAGTGAGTGAGCAGGAAAATGCGGGGGTTAGCCGGAATAACTCCATTGGAAGCCAAATAATCAAGTAATTGCTGCTTTGTATTTTTAGTGGTGTCCGGTTTATCGGCAGGGAGTTGCAGATGGTCGGAGTCACGGAAATTGAAAAAATTAAAACGGTTACGGCCGATGAGCAGAAACTTTTCTGCAAGAGTATCCAATTCATCCAAATCAATGTAAAACATGAAGAGCCTGTAATGGAACCTGTGCTTTTTAGGCTCCATACGGTTATGCATTACATTCGATAAATACAGGCAGGAATTCATGCTTCTTTTATCTCATTTTTACAAATCTATCTATTCTTTTGATAGTAAATATACGAAAAGGAGTGAAATATAGATTTGGAACCATGACCTAAACCCATAAAGTGGGATTGATGATAGCAATCTGTTTTGCTTTATTTGAGCCTAAGGATACTTTTTGGGTTCCGGCTTAAAAAGATATTCAGAATTTACCCCACTAAACTCAGCTTGAGCATGTTTGCCCTGCCTCGCTCTTTAATGGGTATGCTGGCAATATTAATTACAAAATCTCCCGGCTTCACAAGCCCTTCCTGCCGGAGTAGGTTCTGAATGTCTTGTATAGTATCATCCGTGCTTTCATATTTGTCATAATAAAAGCCATACACCCCCCAAAGCAGGCTGAGTGTTGTAAGTAAAGTAGGGTTATCGGTAAACGTAAATATATTGGCTTTGGGGCGCTGGCTGGAAAGCTTGAAAGCTGTATATCCCGAATTCGTCATGGTGGATATGGCTGTTACATTTACATGTTTTGCCATTACGCAGGCATTATAGCAAATGGAATCGGAAATAAAAGTATAGTCACGGGGTTCAGGGTGGTGCCCGCGAAAATAAATATCACTTTCATGTTCTTCTATATAGCGTACTATGCGGTGCATATACTGCACTGTCCTTACCGGGTATTCCCCAACAGAAGTTTCTTCACTGAGCATAACTGCATCAGCCCCATCTAAAACTGCATTGGCAACATCATTCACCTCCGCCCTGGTGGGAGATTGATTGACTAGCATGCTTTCCATCATTTGGGTAGCAATTATTACCGGGCGTGATAATAGAAGACATTTTTTAACCAGCATTTTTTGAATGGTTGGTACTTGTTCCAGGGGTAATTCAACACCCAGGTCGCCTCTCGCCACCATCACAGCATCTGCTGCTTCTATGATAGCATCAATTTCATTTAATGCCTCCGGCTTTTCAATTTTTGCAACAATCCTCGCAGTTGATTTGGCAACTTTTATACGTTCCCGTAAATCTAAAATATCGTTTACCGAACGTACAAAAGAAAGTCCAATCCATTCAATTCTATTCTCCAGCGCAAAATCGAGGTCCTTAATATCTTTTTCAGTAAGACAGGGGAGTGAAATTTTTGTATTGGGCAGATTAACTCCTTTCCGCGAACTCAATATTCCGCCCTGAACTACTACTGCCTTCACCTCCTTACTATTATCTGTGGAGAGAACGGTCAGCATAATCTTTCCATCATCTATCAACACGTTTTCACCCATTATTACATCATTGGGAAACTCCGGATAGGTAATAAAAATCCGTTCGGCAGTACTAATAGCCGGAACAGTGGTAATGGTCAATTGTTTACCCGGAATAAGCTCCACCGCATTGTTTTCCACTTCTCCAATCCGAAGTTTGGGACCCTGCAAATCCGCTAAAACACCTACAAAAGTTCCCATTTCTTTGTTTAGCTCCCGCAAAGATTTAATAGTGTCACTTACTGTTTTATAGTTTCCATGCGAAAAATTCACACGGCAAATATTCATGCCCGAAAGTATCATTTCACGAAGGACTTCCTTAGAGGCAGAAGCAGGACCTATGGTTGCAATTATTTTAGTTTTATTCCCGGTTTTCATTCTATTAAAATATCAAATTATGTTTTGACTTCAGGGTTTCAGCATCAATTAAATAAGATGTAGAAACGCTGTTAAGTTTTTTTATTTGTTCTGCAAAGTTCTTCTTTTCTTCGGTAGTTACTTCTCCTTTAATAATAAAGAAGTAACCCGTGTGCTGATGTTCTTCTAAAAGAAGCCTGCCTGAATCGCCCCTATTGGCAATAAGGGAATATTCCCATAATACTTCTTCGTCATTAAAAGAAAAAAGGGAATGATTTCCACTGCCAGAAACGTGGTCTTCCATTTTTGCCAATTTCAGCCCCAACTGGTTATTCAGCATCCAGCAGAGACGAAAATCTTTTTCCGCGCAAACAATACCAATGAGGCAAAAATCAAAATCATATACTATCTGCAATTTTGTTTTTGACATGATTATTTATTTTCCGCTTGCTGTGTTATAACTCCCCAGGCTTTTTCAGCAGCCATTTGTTCGGCTCTTTTTTTAGAATTATGGCTGGCTTCGGACATAAGGTTTTTCTGTACAAAAATGCCTATATGAAAGCCCCTGTCCCTGGAATGATGAGGATCTTGGAGTACTCTAAATTCCAGTTCCTGTTTTTCTTTCTGCGACCATTCCGTGAGCCTGCTTTTAAAATCTGTTTCAGTAGCTTCCAGTTCATGTAAATCTACATATAATCCAAAGAAGCGGTCTAAAATAAATTTTTTTGTTTTTCTATATCCCTTATCCAAATAAATGCTTCCTATCAGGGCTTCCAGCGCATTTCCATAAATAGAACTTCCCTCGAAATTGGAATCATTATTCATACTCATCATTTGAGGGATACCCATTTTGCGGGCAATTACATTGAGCTGGTGCCTGCTCACCACTTTGGAGCGCAGCTTAGTGAGAAACCCTTCGTCTTTGAAAGGGAATGTAGAAAATATATGTTCGGCAACAATAGCTCCTAATATAGCATCGCCTAAAAATTCAAGCCGTTCATTGCTTTCATTTATGTCATCCGGGGAATTTTGTGCGGCAGACCTATGGCGGAAAGCCATACGGTAGAGCGCAATATTAGTAGGATAAAACCCCAACAGGCTTCTAAGGGTTCCAGAAAATTTCCTGTCGGTTGATATCCAATGACGAATTACTGCTCTCAATCCACTTGTATTTGCATATTGCAAAAATAGGAAAACCCACTTTAACACGGGTTAATGAATTGTTCCTTTTCTTAAAGAACACAGACACATAAATTTAGCCTATATTTGTAAGAACATATATTTATTCGATATGGAATCCTACTCAACCCTTTTAGAAGCCATTAATGGGTTAAAAGCCCAAGGTTATACTGAAGATTTTAATCTGAAAGAAAACTGTATTGATTGCCAGGGTGGCAAATACCAATTATCGCCTGATGATTTTAAAGTGGATACTTTTTATCGTTTTGAGGGTAATAGCGACCCTGAGGATCAAAGTGTGGTTTATGCCATTTCTTCAGAAAAGCACAAATTGAAAGGACTGTTAGTTAACTCCTATGGTATATATAGTGATGCTGCAGCTAATGAGTTGGTTAAAAAACTAGAAGCCCATAAGGAGACTAAATGACAGTTCAGGCAAAAACAATATAGATTATTTTGTAAACGTTTTCAAATACTTAGTTCTTGCTTTTCGAATAATTTTATAGGCGGCTTGCCTGTCTTGCATTTTATTGACCTTAACAGTTTTCTTTTCAAGCTTTTTATAATCTGCAAAAAAAGTTTCCAGTTCATTAATAAAATAATCTTGTAAATCTGAAATTTCGTGGATATAATTTACGCTGACATCGTGCTCTGCAACGGCAATTATTTTATCATCTGCCTCACCCGAATCAATCATTCCCATTACCCCGATTACCCTTGCCTCAACTATACAAAGAGGCTGGAAATCTACTTGAGACAAAACTAAAATATCAAGAGGGTCATGGTCTTCACCGAGAGACTGGGCAATAAATCCATAATTTGCCGGATAGAATATAGATGAGTAAAGAACCCTGTCGAGTCTTAACAACCCGGTTGCTTTATCCATTTCGTATTTAGCATTTCCTCCTCTTGGGATTTCTATAATGGCATTTACCAGTTCCGGTTGGCTTTCTCCGATTGTTACATTGTGCCAGGGGTTGCTATTCATTAGTTAAGATATTAGTTGACAATACTAATCTAAGTTATAAATATAGAGAAAGGAAGGAGATGGCATCTTATGCTCCCATATCTTTCCCTATATCTCTTCTAAAATATTTCTTTTCAAAATCAATTTTTTCAATACTCTTATAGGAAGCTGCAACTGCTTCTTTTAGTGTTTTACCATACGATGTAACTGAAAGCACCCGCCCTCCGTTACTAACAACCACATCCCCTTTTTGTCTCGTTCCGGCATGAAATACCATACTTTCACTTACATTTTCCAAGCCTGTAATTACTTTCCCTTTTTCATATTTATCGGGATAACCACCAGAGACGAGCATTACGGTTGCAGCGTTTCTGTCATCAAATTCTATGGTGGTTTCGTTCAACGTTTGGTTTCCTACCGCCTGCATAAGCTCTACCAAATCTGTTTTTATGCGGGGTATTACTACTTCAGTTTCCGGGTCGCCCATTCGTACATTATATTCTATCACTTTTGGGTCTCCGTTGCAATTCATTAATCCTATGAAGATAAAACCTTTATAATCGAGCTTTTCTTTTTTAAGTCCTTCAATAGTAGGGATAATAACCTGGGTTTTTACTTTTTCAATAAAATCCGTATCAGCAAAAGGAACGGGTGAAATAGCGCCCATTCCCCCAGTATTATTACCTGTATCATTTTCACCAATGCGTTTATAGTCCTTAGCTTCAGGCAGAATATGGAAGCTATTACCATCCGTCAAAACAAAAACGGAAAGTTCAATGCCTTTCAAAAATTCTTCAATAACTACTTTCCGGCTTGCTGCACCAAACTTTTCATCCAATAGCATCTCTTTGAGGATAGTTTCCGCTTCATCCAACTCATCGGGTATTACTACTCCTTTTCCTGCTGCCAACCCATCTGCTTTTAAAACGTATGGAGGTGAGAGGTTTTTTAAAAAAGCTATTCCTTCATTTACAGTATCTTTCGTGAATGTCGAATATTTCGCTGTAGGGATACCGTATCTAATCATAAACTCCTTAGCAAAATCCTTACTTCCTTCCAGCGCAGCAGCATTTTTGGAAGGTCCTATCAGAGGAATGGAGGAGAGTTCTTTATCTGCTTTAAAAAAATCGTATATGCCTCTTACCAAAGGTTCTTCAGGCCCTACAAGTACAAGTGAAATATTATTTTCAAGAACGGTTTTTTTTACGGCCATAAAATCAAGTATATCAATATCTATATTTATGCCACATTGGGCTGTGCCAGCGTTTCCCGGGGCTATATATAAGGTATCAATTAAAGGGCTTTGGGCAATTTTCCATGCCAGTGCATGTTCCCTTCCTCCGCTGCCAAGTAATAACAGATTCATTGTAACGTTTATTTTTGTGCAAAGAAAACCAAATCCCCCGTTCAGATTATATATCTATCCATAAAGTAACAGAATTGTTTTCAACTGCCGAATCACTCACCGATAATACTCCTTTAAGAACGCGCATACACCGCTATGTCTTTTTAATAGGGCTGATGGGTGTTTGCATAGGGATGCCTTTATCGAATGGTCTCAATAGTATAGCCCAGGCAGTTCTTGCCATCAATTGGATGCTGGAAGGGAATTACATTTCCAAATTAAAATCTTTTATCAGGAATAAGCCCGCTATAGTGCTTTGCTCTTTTTATGTAATGCACCTGCTGGGACTGCTATATACTACCAATTTTAGCTATGGAATGGAGGACATTAATAAAAAACTCCCCCTTTTCCTTTTCCCCTTTGTGCTGTCAACAACAATAGCCCTGTCAGAGAAAGAAAAAAGGCTGGTACTATTTTCATTTATGCTTGCAGTAACCTGTACCACTTTTATTGGAGGCTACTTACTCATCAACCATGAAATAATAGACATACATGATATTTCTCCTTATATAGCTCCTGTAAGGCTTGCCATGATGATGGCTCTGTCTATATTTCTATTGGGGTATTATGTAGTTGAAAATAAATTTTCGATTTGGTCAACTATTTATGGTGTATGGATTGGCTGGCTGCTGGTTTTTCTTTTTGTAATGCAATCATTGACGGCAGTAGTGATGATAGTAATAATATGTCTCGTGTTATTGTTATATGTTGCAATAAGAGCAATAAGAGTTAGAAAAATACTAATCGGTGCATACGTAGTAATATTGTTCATAATAGGGCTAATTGGCTCAATAGGCTACGTATATTATTTCTATCATCATTATTTTCCGGAGCCCGATACCATTGAATTTTCAAAATTGGATAGGGCAACAATAAATGGAAGCCCCTATAGTATAGGTAACCCTGATACTTATACCGAAAATGGCCATTATGTTGCTCAATATGTTTGTTTGGAGGAATTAAAGAGAGCATGGAATAAGAGAAGCAAAATACCGATTGATAGTCCTGATTTAAAAGGTAATAGTATTCAATATACAGTAATAAGATATATGACTTCCATGGGATTGAGAAAAGACTCGGCAGGAGTTTGGGCCCTCTCTGCGAAAGATATAAGCGCCATTGAACATGGTATTCCGAATTATCATTTTAACTCATTAACCAGCATGAATTACCGCTTTTACCAGGTATTTTGGGAAATCAGGAATTATGAAATAGGAGGCGACATAAACGGGCATTCTGTAACTATGCGTCTTGAATATTGGAGAATAGCCCTTATCCTAATCAGGCAACATCCTCTTATTGGTGCAGGTACAGGTGATGTGCGAAAAGCGTTTGATGATTATTATGATTCCACCCATTCTGTACTTAATAAGGAGTGGAGGTTACGAGCACATGAACAATACCTCGAAATTGCAGTCGGCTTTGGTTTGATAGGGTTAGCATGGTTTATAATTTCACTCCTTTACCCGGGAATAAAGACACAAAAAATATTTGCCTATTTTTATGTTGTTTTCTGGATGATTTTCATGCTGTCCCTTTTCACCGAGGATACCCTGGAAACAGAAGCAGGTTCTACCTTCTATGCGTTTTTCAATTCATTTTTCCTGTTTCTATAGGCTATTCTTCCTCCGAATCTTCCTCTAAACTGCCATGTTCAACCTCAATAAACGGCTTTTCTCCCTTTTTTCTGTCAAGTCTTTTTTCCAGGGAAATTAAAAAAGAAGGAAGCACAATAAGGTTAGAGGAATATGCCATAAGCAGAGTTATGGAAACAAGCAAGCCCAGTGCCCTTGTGCCTCCGAAGCCTGAGAATATAAATATCATAAATCCACAGGCGAGGATAATAGCCGTATAAATCATACTTACTCCTGTTTCTTTTATTACCAGTGAAACTATTTCAGAAATACTGAGATTATATTTTCTTATATCCTGTTTATACTTGGTAAGAAAATACATAGTACCATCAGAGGAAATGCCAAAAGCAATGCTAAAAATAAGTATGGTGCTGGGTTTAAGATGAACATTGAAAAATCCCATCAGCCCGAGAGTAATGGCTAAAGGAATAAGGCTTGGTATAGTGGAAATGATAACCATTCGCATAGACATGAATAATAAATACATGACAATGGATACTAAAATAATGGCTAATAAAATGCTCTCAATAAGATTTTTCACCAGGTAGTCATTCCCTTTTAAGAAGATAAGGCAGCTTCCGGTAAAAGTTATTTTATACCGCTTATCTTCCGGGAGCCATGATTTTGTGGCTGGCAAATAATTAAAAATACTATCGGCCCTGGGGATAATAGAAGCAAGAACACTTTTCATTTTTACAGAACCCAGGTCTTGCATAAATAAATCTATACAGGTATATTGTTTGGTGCTATCGAGAAATGCTTTGAACAAATCTTGTTTTTGATTTGCGCCCTGCATAGATTGAGAAATAGATTGCAAATCACTTTGGGAGGGCATAATATAATATCGCGGGTCTCCATCGTGATAAGCCTGGTTGGCATATTTTAGCCCTTCTGCTACCGATAATGCGCGGGAGAAAAACGGGTAGGTCTTTAGCATCCTTTGTAACCGCTCCATTTTATATAATGTCTTTCCACTTTCCGAAAATACACCCTTAGGCTGTCGGCTGTCTATTTCTATTTCCATAGGCAGTACACCACCCAGGCAATTTTCAAAATATTTCATATCGGCGAAAATAGGGTCATTCTGCGGCAGGTCATCCACTACATACCCGATGGCTTTGATGTGCAAAATTCCATAAACAGAAATAAGCAAAGTCGTAATAACTATTGCATAAATTATTTTCCTGTCCCGGTGTACAAGCTTATCAATCGTTTGTAAAATGGAAACAGTATATTTCCTGTCTAAATGCTTGGTATGTTTTACTTGAGGAGGGGGAAGAAAACTGAAAATAACCGGAATAAGAAAGAGTGAAATAAGAAAAGTACACATCACGCCGAGGGAAGCTACCAGACCAAATTGTACCAATACTGTACTTCGGGTAGAGCAGAAAACCGCAAACCCGATACTTGTTGTAATATTTGCCAGAAACAGAGACACGCCGATTTTACCCACCATAGTTTTCAACGCCTCGGTTTTATTACCATATAGGCGATATTCCGTATGGTATTTATTTAATAATAATATGCAATTTGGTACTCCTATAACAATAATAAGCGGAGCAATAATTCCGCTGAGTACAGTTATCTGGTACCCAAAAAGGTTTAACAGCCCTATTGCCCATGTACCACCTATAATTACCACTAAGAGCGGAAAAACAACCAGGTACAGGGAGCGAAAAATAAAAAGCAGTATTAGTGAAGTAACCAAAATTGCCAGCAGCAGAAATAATACCATTTCATTTAATAACCTGCGGGAATAAATGGTTCTTATATAAGGCATCCCAGAATAATGCATAATAATGTGATACTTTGCACCAAAGGCTTCCATTTGAGCTTTTACAGAATCTACAATGGCAATTCTCCTAACCGTATTTACATCCTTTTCTCTAAAGGTAATCAGCATCATGGTAGAGCCGGTATGCTTATTGTAAATAAAATTCTCGAAGAATGGCAGCCGGTAAATGGCAGTTTTAATACTGTCAAGCTCTTTTACGGTGGAAGGTTTTTTACGGAGTAAAGTATCTATTATGATTTTATCGAGACTATCATTTTTTGCCCCTCTGTAAAGTGAAGCCACCGACATTACTTCTTTAATTCCGCTGGTATGTCTGATATTATGGTCAAGTGTGTACCAGTCATTAAATAGTTGCAGGTTAGAAAACAGACTATCCGACTGCATACCCGCTATCATAACCGTACCATCGGGACCAAATTTTTCCTGAAATTTTTGATAATCTACCCAGGCGCTATCTTCAGATGGGAGCACCTGTGTAAGGTTATAGGCAATCTTAACCTGTTTTGCCTCATATCCCATAAACACTGTGATACCCGCAATTAGAATTAACAGGGCTATCCTGTTCTTTAAAATAAAATTAGCCAGCCGGTTCCACATCTGTTTTATAAGTAATTAGGTAAGATAGCGCAAACAAAGGTAGATATTAACAGAAAGACAGGAAAATTATAGAATGATTCTTTTAAAGTATTGCTTACTTTACAACATCAAGATTCCAGCCTAAGCCAAAAGAGAAGCTGATTTCATTTAGATTAGAGAGAGAATACGCATCTACGTTTCTTTCGAGAGAGTAACGTACATTAACCAATATGTGAAACCATTTCTCGGCAAAAAAGTTAAACCCCGTAACCACAGATGCCACGGGGTTAATAGTTAAAGTGTTATCCTGTTGGGTTGCCTGAGTCAATGCTATTCCGGGCTGAAAACCAAATATTGGGTCAAAGTTTGAATGGGTTGGAAAATGGTAAAAGGCTCCAACATTAAGAATATTATTTTGTTTTAAAAAATCAGCACTCCCGGCGCCACTTATAAGCACTATTCCTTCGCCGCGAATAGAAATCTTGCTATCGGTATAATATTCAAGACTGCCATCAAGGTAAACTATTGAACTTTTTTGCTTTAAAAGATAGCCGGCAGGTATGGTAAGAGAAACCGACATTATTCCTTTATGAGCCCCTTTGGTTGTATCTTGCTGGGCTGTCAGCCCACCTGCAAAAAGCAGGCTACATGAAAGATATAATATTATTTTTCTCATAACTTTCCGAGAAGATAATTAACACTGAGGGTAATAAGTAGATGCCCATCAAGTTCACCACCATTCAATTTGGTTACATCCAGATAATTTTGATGGCTAACTTCATCATACAAAACAGAAGTTTCCACATGCGTACCCAAATGCAGCATGTACTGGGTGATGATTGAAATATCAAAGTTTTTAGTGAAATTATAGTGGATTCCTCCACCTGCCTGCACAGCTCCGCTCCATCTTTCCTCGGGGCTTACCGTTTCCCAATTAGAAAATACTTTAGTATAGTCAAAGCAGTTTCCGGCAAGTACATAAGGAGTTATCGTTCCAATAGAAAGTGGATTTTTATTCAAATAAAAAAGAACGGACCAGCCAATGTGTGCATCTCTTCTATATCCTAAATTTTGGATATTGGTAGTTATATAATCCCAAAACCATTCTGTATTAAGATGTTTGCCAATCCTAATCCGAAACTCACCTCCTGAACCCATCCCCATACTTTTAGCATCGGAAAAGAAACTAATGGTATTACGCATTCCAAACGAAAATTGACCTGCAAATGAGGAATCATTCTTAGGTTGGGCAAAAGATGTAATGGCTAATAACCCCAATCCAATAGCTAAAAACTCTTTTAATTTTTTTTTAGCTAAGTACATTAGCTAAACCCTTTCAAGCTTTGAAAAGAAGAAATCGCCTTCAATTTGTGCGTTTTCATCGCTATCGGAGCCGTGAACAGCATTGGCAGAGATAGATTTGGCAAATAGTTTGCGTATAGTCCCTTCATCAGCTTTCGCCGGGTCAGTTGCCCCAATAAGTTTGCGGAAATCAGCAACGGCATTATCTTTTTCCAAGATACCTGCAATAATGGTTCCCGAGGACATGAAGTCCACTAGTTCTTTATAAAAAGGACGTTCGCTGTGAACAGCATAAAAAGCGCCGGCTGTTTTAGCATTTAATCTGATGATTTTCATGGCAATAAGCCTAAAACCAGCCTGCTCTATCATGTTCAAAATTGCTCCGGAATTTCCGGCTGAAAAGGCATCCGGTTTAATCATTGTAAAAGTCCTGTTTGTTGTCATATTATTCCCTGTTATTTAATGGGGCAGCAAAGATAAATTTCTTTATCTTATCATTCCTGCTAAATTTGCAATTCCAAACCTACCCCACCTCATCGTGACCGATAAAGAATTAATAAAAATAAAAGAGATACTTGGCACCCCTTGCAAGGTTACCATTATTATGCATAAATCTCCTGACGGCGATGCCGTAGGTTCTTCTCTCGGTGTTAAGCATTATCTTGAAAAATCAGGTCATAAAGTAAATGTAATTTCTCCTAATAGTTACCCGGAATTTCTTAAATGGATGCCTGGTACTCGTTCAGTTATTGACTTTGAAAAAACTCCTGCACCTGCCAACATGGCGATAAAAAGTGCAGATGTAATTGTGTTTCTTGATTTCAATTCTCTTTCACGTATAGGGGACATTGATAAAATAATAAAAAAATCAAAAGCATTCAGGCTGGTAATAGACCATCATCCCCAACCTGAAAATTTTGCTGACATTGCTTTTCACGACCCAACAGCTTCATCTACAGCCGAGTTAGTGTATGACTTTATTACCCTGCTGGGTGACAATAAGAAAATACATAAAGATATTGCCAATTGCCTGTATGCAGGTATTATGACCGATACCGGCTCCTTCCGCTTTGCCAGTACCACCGCCCATACTCACGATGTGGTTGCAGGATTAATTCGCCACGGAGCCGAAGCCAATAAAATACATCGTTACATTGATGACAATAATCGTGATATACGATTGCGATTATTAGGCTATGCCGTATTGGAAAAGATGAAAATTTTACCGGAGCTTTCTACCGGATTTATTACTCTTACACAAAGCGAGTTGAAACGATTTGATTATAAAGAAGGCGATACGGAAGGCTTGGTAAATGAGCCTACTTCTGTAAAAGGTATCAACTTCTCTGCCCTTTTTACCGAATTAAAAGACGGTGAAATAAAAATTTCTTTCCGTTCCAAAGATAAGTTTGATGTGAATCAATTTGCCCGAAAGCATTTTAATGGTGGAGGGCATGTGAATGCAGCCGGGGGTAAAAGCGATTTGTCCATGGATGAAACCATATTGCAATTTCTGAATTTACTTTCTGTTTATAAAGAAGAACTAAAAACCAAAATTGGATGATTTGCTAATGAAATGCTAAACAGGCTTTACAATCATCAAATTACCTTACTATTATTTTGCTCTTTTTTTTGTGCTTGCCATAACCGGCAGGACGATGAAAATATGCAGCCCCCGCCTTCGGCACAAGAAGTAAACAAAGACTTAATACCTTCCCAGGTTAAGTACATAAAGCAAGAGACCGATGAAATAAACCAGTATATCAAGACGCATAACTACCGCATGGATACAACAAGCACAGGTATCCGCTATATGATTTATGAACATGGAAAGGGTGAAGTAGCCAGGGTAGGTGAATATGTTCAAATTGCTTATTCCATAAGCCTGTTAGACGGTACACTCTGTTATGATTCCGAGCATGATGGACCACGTGAGTTTTTAGTAGGAAAAGATGATGTTGAGAGTGGGGTTCACCAGGCAGTTCAGCTTATGCACCTCGGCGATAAGGGACGATTTATTATTCCCTCATTCCTCGCGCAGGGCATTGCAGGCGACCGTAATAAAATTCCACCCGGAGCAGTAGTTATATATGATATTTCTCTATTAAAAATTCAGAATAAACCCTGAGATTCATCTCCTTTTTCATAGCCTTCATCAATGCTTAGTGGAGGGCTTTTTGCAGCAGCAACTGCCAGCTCATCGCAACGCTCATTTTCTACATTTTCATTATGGCCTTTTACCCAATGGAATTTTATTTTTTGGGTAGGATAAATAAGCAGAAATCTTTTCCACAGGTCGGCATTTTTTTTCTGGTGGAAATTTTTCCGGTTCCAATTAAATACCCAGCCCTTGTTTACAGCATCTACCACATAGCGCGAATCGCTAAAAATGGCTACCTCTAACTGGGGCTTCTTTAATGCCTCCAGCGCTATAATTACGCTTAACAATTCCATACGATTATTCGTAGTAAGCCTGTATCCCTGCGATATTTCTTTTCGTTTGCTTCCGGAAAGCATTACCACTCCAAACCCTCCCGGGCCAGGGTTCCCTTTTGAGGCTCCATCTGTGTATATAATTACTTTAGTCAATGCAGAAACTTATTTAATTATACCCTTTAAATCAGACACTAATTTGGCATCAAATTTCTTTACGCCCCATCTGTTCAAATGTTGTGAATTATAAAAATTAGCCGTATCAAAACAAATACTGTCTTTTGAATAATCTAAAAAAGGAATATGATATTCGGTAGAATAATTTCTAAAAATATTCATAATAGAGTCTCTATTTAGTAGCATCTGCTGCGCTTGATAATATTCCGGTGTATAGATAAAAACCACTGTAATTCCTTTTGTTTTACACATATCTAAAAATTTCTCAAATAAGGTTATTGTTTCTTTATCTAATTTATCTCTGTATCCATTTGGGTTTTTTAATTTGAAGTTTGCAAATGCTGTATCCCAATGCGAATCAGGGGAATTAAATCCTTTATATTTTTCATTCCCTTTTTTTGAAGTGTGTACATTATCAAGCAATCCTTTTGCCACCAAATGGTAATTGCTGCGATATTTGAATAAGGGGATATAAATATCTTTCCAATCTATTCCGTTATAAGAAGTAACCGCTTTTGCAATGAGAGAATCATGCAGGTAGGGTAAAAATTGAAGGTAGCCAAATAAATCTTTTTGTTTGACAAATGCACTTGGATCCACATTTTGAAGGATATATTTGGGTGACTTATTATGCTCTAGATAAAAAAGGAAACGATAGTATTGCATAAAGAAGCCATAGCCGCCCATCCCAAGATTGTAAGAATTTGAAGCAAATGCTGAATCAATTATACGGGGCGAAATATGGCGATACGCTCGTGATGAACCTTGTATAAGAATATCGGCATTAATCCTCGACCAAAAAATATCATTCCATTCTCTATAGTCTCCGCTATTATCCTTCTTTAACCCCCGGTCAATCAGGCTCTGCACTAAGAAGGCAATGCTAAATAGCAGGACCAGGAAAAGGACAGCTTTAGTTAAAAATAGTTTCATATTAAAACTGGAAATAAATAAACTGCCTGCTATCGAAAACCCCAAAGAATAAGATAAATCCAAGCACACCAAAATATACTGCCCATCGGAAATAAACGGGTTTTGCTTTGAAATACTGAACTAAGTTTATTTTCCCCTGAAGAACATGAATAGCTTCTAATAAAAAAATCATTAAAAAGCATAAAATTATATTACTGGTGGAGTTTCCCAGGTTTTCAAAAACTTTTTGGTGATGCATGATTTTTGAGAATAAGTCAGGTAATCCGGTGAAGATATGTGTCGAAATATAAAAAGCAATTTTAACATTATCGGCTCTAAAAAATATCCACGCAAAGCACACCAAAGCAAAGGTGGTGACGGTAGATAACCAGGGTAATTTACCGAGGAATAATGTATGGTTTATGCTTTCTCTGAATTTTTTTGTAATGATGGCAAATATGAGGTAGAAGCCATTTAAAGCCCCCCAAATAACAAATGTCCAGTTAGCGCCATGCCATAAGCCACTTACCAGGAAAACAATAAAAAGATTAAGATACCAGCGCGGAATAGTTACCCTACTGCCGCCCAAGGAAATATATAAATAATCTCTGAACCAGGATGAAAGCGAAATATGCCAGCGTTGCCAAAACTCACTCACCGATTGGGAGTGATAAGGCTTATCAAAATTTTTCATCAACTTGAAACCCATTACACGTGCAGCGCCAATAGCCATATCAGAGTATCCTGAGAAATCGCAAAATATTTGAAATGCAAAAAAGATAGTGGCAATAATCAGGGACAGGCTATTGTGCTGTTGGGGATGCTTATATATATAATCAACAGATATAGCAAGCCGGTCAGCGATTACCGCTTTTTTAAATAAGCCCCAAACCATCAGGCGCAAGCCGTCAGTAACCCGGTCATAATCAAAATCAAATTTTTCCCGGAACTGGTGGAGCAGATTTTGCGGGCGCTCAATAGGTCCTGCAACCAACTGGGGATAAAACATAACATATAAAGAATATATCCCAAAATGCTTTTCAGCTTTTTGATTTCCGCGATATACTTCTATGGTGTAGCTCATTGCCTGAAAAGTATGGAATGACAAACCTATGGGCAACAAAATCTTCAAGTAGGGGAGGGGACTGTTTAATCCAAATCCATGTAAAAGAAAATTGAAATTTTCATTAATAAAATTATAGTATTTGAAAACGGCGAGTACGCCTATATTGGCAATCAAACTACAAATGAGAAATATCTTTCTGCGCCTCCCTTGAGCATGTTCAATAAGCTGTCCTGCAAAATAATCTATCACAATAGTGAATCCCAAAATCAGGATGTAAATGGGGACAAATGCCATATAAAAATAGCAACTGCTTGCCAACAGTAAAACCCATCTGAACCTATGTGGCAGGGCAAAATATAAGCTCGTTACAACAATAAAGAATACTAAAAAAGGAAAAGTATTGAAAAGCATTTACGGGTCTTTGTTAGCTATGGTACAAACATAGAAAAAAACAAAGTTCTGCATAGCCAATTTAATTCTATCTTTGAGGTAAATTAAATTGTAATGGAAGAGCCGGAAGTACCTACTGAACATTTGCACGAACATATTCATGAAAAATTGGAAGAGGGGGAACATGAGAAAAAAAGCAGGTGGTCGCTTTTCCTTGCCGTCTCTACTGCTATTATGGCTGTATTGGCTGCTATAAGCAGTTTACAGGCAGGTCATCACTCTAATGAAGCTGTGATAGATAAGGAAGATGCTTCCGACAAATGGGCATACTACCAGGCTAAAGGAATTAAGTCAGATATGGTTCAAATGGCGTTGCTCAATACCCCGGCGGATTCAGGAAAGCTGAAAGAAAAAATTGCTAAATACAAGGAAGAACAGGCAGATATTTCAAAAGAAGCGAAGGAAGCGGAGGACGAATCTACCATGCATCTTACGAAGTATAAAACCCTCGCCATGGGAGTTACATTACTTCAAATATCTATTGCCATTTCTGCAATCTCCATGCTCACCCGGAAAAAATTCCTCTGGTATATTGCCTTGCTGCTGACCTTATGGGGCGCTTACCAGTTTATTTTGGGAAATATGTAGCGAGTGAAAAGGAAGAGTGAAAAATCGAATGACAAGGAATTAACCGGATAATTTTTTTGTTGCTTCTTGTTTCTCAATTTCCTTTTTGTAATACCGTGGCTTTTGTTTGCTGGTAGTTAGTCTTTCCGTTATTCTCTGCACCAAAAGTTCTTTTGCTTTTACGGTTTCCGTATAGTCCTTATTGTATTTGAGGTGATGTGTATATATTTCCCAATTGTTACTGTAATCAGTAACTTCAAACCCCCGATTAATACATTCATCGTATAGCTTCTTATATCGTTTAAGCGTATATTTTCCTTTATCTAAAAAGAATTTTACATGTCCAGTACCTAATGTAAATTCCTTGGGAATATCAATGGGCTTAGGGTTTTTGGTAAATACAGCAGGGAGACGTTTTATTTCCCTATGCTCAGCCAATAGATGCTGGTCGCTGAGGGCTTTGGGTGGTATTCCGGCATTGATACGGGTCACGACTTATTCTTCACCCCCTCCGCCACCAATTCCGCTACATCCAGCACTTTAACCGAATCTTCTTTGTTAAAATGTTTTATGCCATCGGTCATCATAGTCATGCAAAAAGGGCAGGCGGTAGCAATTACTTCGGGTGAGGTGCGAAGAGCTTCTTCGGTACGTTCAATATTTACTTCCTTATTTCCTTTTTCAGCTTCTTTAAACATCTGCGCTCCCCCGGCTCCGCAACAAAAACTTTTTTCTTTATTGCGTTGCATTTCCGATAACATACCGTCTAATTTCAATATCACTTCCCGTGGAGCTTCATAAATACCATTGCCTCTGCCAAGATAACAAGGGTCATGAAAGACTATTTTTTTGCCTTTAAATGAGCCGCCTTCAATTTTTATTCTTCCGGTGTCAAGCAAGTTTCGTATAAATTCTGTATGGTGCATTACCTCGTAAATGCCGCCTAAACCAGGGTATTCGTTCTTTATGGTATTAAAACAATGGGGGCAACCTGTTACAATTTTTTTTATTCCGTAGCCGTTCAGTATATTAATATTATTTATTGCCTGCATCTGGAAGAGGAACTCGTTTCCGGCTCTTTTGGCGGGGTCACCCGTGCATGATTCTTCGGTTCCTAAGACGGCAAATTTTATTCCTGCTTTGTGTAATATGCGAACTATGGAAACAGTTATTTTTTTTGCCCTATCATCAAAACTGCCGGAACAACCTACCCAAAATAACACCTCTGGAGATTCTCCTTTGGCTGTCATTTCAGCCATCGTTTGCACTACTATTTTTTCTTCTTCCACCATGGGTATAAAAGGCAAAGTTAAAAAGGATTCTTAATTAAGATAAATTGCTGCTTATAGAAATGGAACTCAGATAATTATGATTAAGGAGATAGAAATCTGTGTAACCCCTTCTAATTCGTACCATCCGTGTTTTATTGTAATACTAACTGCACCGTATAGCGGCTTCGTTGTTCAAGTAATAAATTTCTTCCTTTAGTAATACGGTCAATAGTAGGCTGGTCATAGTAACGAATAGTGAAGAGTTCCACATTGTCGTTATACAGTGTCCGGTAATTAGCATGCAAAGAGGCAAGCAGGGCAGGTAGTTTACTGGAATCATTATCTAAGCAAACAGAGAAGTTGATAGCCGAATGCTGCATCATATTTACCTTCATAGTATGTTTGGCAAAGCAGTCAAAAATAAGGCTCAGGTTTTCTTCAGCAATAAATGAAAAATCTTTGGATGAAAGCGAGAGCAGTACCTGGTTTGGTTTGGAAATAAAACAGGGAACAGGCAGGCGTGAAGTTTCACTGTCAACGCGAGTGCCCGTAGCTAAAAGGTCAGTAAAGGGCTTTACAAACAATGGTATGTTTTTATTTTGAAGGGGCTTAATGGTCTTTGGGTGTATGACCGTTGCGCCATAGTAAGCAAGCTCAATAGCATCCTGGTAAGAAAGGTGGTCAATCTTTATGGTATTTTTAAACTTCTTAGGGTCAGCATTTAACACGCCGGGGACATCTTTCCATATCGTTACCGATTCTGCATTGGTGCAATAAGCCAGGATAGCGGCGGTATAGTCGGAGCCTTCTCTTCCAAGAGTAACGGGTTTTTCTTTGTTAGAAAAACCAATATACCCCTGGGTCACAACAATTCTTTTTTGTTTAACTGCTTTAGTTACCAGAGATTTAACTTGCTTAGCAGTTTTATTAAAATCTACTTTGGCATCTCTGTGGGTATCATCAGTTAGAATAACCTTGCGGGCATCAATCCATTCATTCGGTATCCCTTCTCCATTCAGGAAAGCACTAATAATATGGGTAGATATAATTTCTCCCATAGATACAACATAATCGTATCGCTCATCAAAATTTTTGGTTGGATATTTATTAACTATAGTGCGCAAATCTTTAAAATCTCTTTTTAATAACTGGTGAACAGAATCAAGGTAAGGAGCATTAATTATTGCAGCAATATCAAAATGATATTTTTCTATTTCAAGAATAAGTTTTTCAGCCTTATCACTGCTAAGTTTAGGAACTAATTTCTCAAGCGTATTGGTGGTTTTCCCCATAGCAGAAACAACCACTATTAAATCTCCTTTAGTCGAAGCCAATATTTTCGCCACCTGCTTTACACCCTTTATATCCTTTACGGATGCTCCTCCAAACTTGAATACCCGCATTATTAAACGTTAATATTTTTTATTTCGTTTTTGTATAATGTGCAATTTACCCATTCCCGGCTAAAACTGGTATTGTATTTTTTATAAAATTGTATTGCCGGCTCGTTCCAATCAAGTACCTGCCAATCGATCTTACGAACCCCCATTTCTTTGGCTGCTTTAATTACTTCTTCAAACAATTTGCCGCCGATACCATAACGCCGGTATTTTTCATTTACAATAATATCATCAAGGTAAATGGATTTCCCTTTCCAGGTAGAGTATTTGGTATAGTAAAGCGCCATACCTATAATTTTGCCTTCGGTTTCAGCAACATAAGCGCTGTAGATGGCATGGGGACCAAAACCATCTTCTTCCATTTCGGCAAGAGTTACTTCCACTGCTTCAGGTGCTTTTTCATAAGTTGCCAGTTCATTTACAAGCCCTAACAAAGCTGGAACATCTTGCTTTAATAGCTTTACGTATGGTGTAGTTCATAGATTGGTAATATTCAAGAACACCAAAAATACCTATATTTGCCGTCCCAAAAATTTGAATTAGCTATTATTATGGAAAAAGTACAAACATTAGGAGAATTTATTGTCGAGAAACAAGATGACTTTTTATATGCGAAAGGAGAACTTACCCGGCTTCTGAGTGATATTGGCATTGCCGCGAAAATAGTTAACCGCGAAGTAAATAAGGCAGGGCTTGCAGGTATTCTCGGCGAAACGGGAGATAAGAATATACAAGGTGAAAAAGTAAAAAAACTGGACATTTATGCCAATGAACAATTTATTGCTGCACTAAGTGTTGGCGGAGAATGTTGTGCCATTGCTTCCGAGGAAAATGAAGATATTATTTCTATAAATAATGCTGTTTCAAAGGGAGCCAAATATGTAGTTGCTATAGACCCTTTGGACGGTTCTTCGAATATTGATGTCAATGTTTCCGTGGGTACTATTTTCTCCATTTACCGCAGGATAAGTCTTTCAGGTCCCGGTAAATTGGAGGATTTTTTACAACCCGGGACGGAGCAAGTTGCAGCAGGATATGTTATTTATGGTTCCTCGACTATGATGGTTTATACCACAGGCAAAGGCGTCAATGGTTTTACATTAGACCCCTCTATAGGTGAGTTTTGCCTTTCACATCCTAATATGCAAATGTCAAAGAAGGGTAAAACCTATTCTATTAATGAAGGGAACTATGTGCATTTTCCGGAAGGAGTGAAGAAATTTATTAAATATTGCCAGGAAGAAGATGCAACTTCGGTCGTCCTTATTCTTCCCGTTATATCGGCTCTGCTGTAGCTGACGTGCACCGTAACCTTATTACCGGCGGAGTATTCTTATACCCTACTACTTCAGCATCTCCCAAGGGTAAGTTAAGGTTGATATATGAATGCAATCCACTTTCCTATATTGTTGAGCAAGCCGGGGGAAGAGCTACCAACGGTTCAAAACGTATTATGGAGCTAACTCCCAATGCACTTCACCAAAGGACACCATTATTTATAGGGTCCAAAGAAATGGTGGAAAAAATAGAGGAATTGCTTGCCAAATATTCTGTTGGCGCTATTTCCTGATCAGTGTGACTTAGGTTTTCTTGTTTTAACAGGAGGTGCTGTTGAAGCCGGTTCAGGTTCTGGTTCAGATTTCTGGAGTAAATCAGGCATTACTGTTGGGGCTATAACTTCAATGTGATTATATAACCAGCTATGGTTAAACTTGATGAGTTTGAACTCATTTCCCCGACTGAATACGCCCAGCAGTGCGATAACAATACTAATCATAAATGCCCATTTAAGAAGTCCGAACACACCTCCCAGCAAATGGTTCACTAAAGAAATGTGAAGGGCATGGGTCAGGCCTTCAATTTTTAATGTGATAAGAAAAACAATGAGATATAAAACAAGGAAAAGGGTAATGAATGCAACTATGGAAAGGAGTCCGGGGGTCATTTTCGTATGAAAGTTTGAGCGAATAAGGTCTGCCACATCCGGATAAAACTTAACAGAGAAATAAAATACTACAGCCATTGCTGCCAAGGAAGTGAGTTCGGAAATGAAACCCTTATAGAACCCCCTGTAAGTACCCCAGATTAGGGGGGCAATTAGAATAATATCGGTATTTCGCATAATATTTGCAAATATACAATTACATTTAAGGGAATGTAGGCTATTTTTACTCCCTAATCTTACGTATAAATGGATGAAGTGTTGCAAAATGAGTGGAAGGAATTGGTTAAAAGGATTGAATTGACTTTCGGCGAGGGGATTGAAATTGAAGCAATCGTGTTATTAATCGGGATACAGGAGTTAGGCAAGGGATATTTTAAGCCATCTAAAGATGAAAAGTTAGATTTACTGCATATCGCTACCTGTAAGTTGCTTGAACCATTTGGATATTATAAGTTTATAGGCAAAGATACCGATGGCTGGCCCCAATGGGAGGCGCAAAGTAGTTTGCCTACCCTTAAACCGGGAGAGCAAAAGGAATTAATGAAAAGGGCAATTATTAAATATTTTGAGGAGAATGAAATTGCTGATCCTGAAATTGATTAATAACATATAAAATGAAAAGCATTTCAATAGAAAAATTATATACTCTATTTCTTGAGCATCCTGTAATATGCACCGATACCCGTAACATTTCGCCCGGAAGTATTTTCTTCGCTTTGAAAGGAACTAACTTCAATGCTAATTCGTTTGCTTCGGAAGCATTGAGTAAAGGTTGCAGCCATGCAATTATTGATGAGGAAAAACAATATTCTGATGGATGTATTTTAGTGCATGACGTATTAAACACCTTGCAAAATCTGGCTAATCACCATCGCAGGCAATTTTCTATTCCTGTTATTGGAATTACGGGTACAAATGGGAAAACAACCACTAAAGAACTTACGGCTACCGTCCTTTCTAAAAAATACAATACCTTATTTACCCGTGGCAACCTAAATAATCATATCGGGGTGCCGCTTACTCTGCTGAACCTGACCAAAGAACATGGAATGGCTGTTATTGAAATGGGCGCTAATCACGTTGGTGAAATAGAGCAGTTATGCAACATTGCAGAACCGGGTTATGGAATTATTACCAATATCGGAAAAGCACACCTGGAAGGTTTTGGAAGCTATGAAGGAGTTATTAAAGCAAAGACGGAACTTTATAAATACATCAAAACAAATGAAGGCGAACTTTTTGTAAATGCCGACGATGATTTATTGATGGAACACTCAGCAGGAATTAGCAGGATAACTTATGGGACATCTGTTATCGTCGGCTTAAAAGGTATTTTGGATAGCAAGAGCTTTTTAGCAAAAGGGGAATTTTGCATAGATGGCAATGAACTGGAAATAAGCAGTGGCCTTGCCGGTTCTTATAATTTCTACAACATGTTAGCTGCAGCAAGTATGGGGGAACATTTTGGTGTGAGCCCGGAACAAATTAAAGAGGCTATTGAAGGCTATGTCCCTTCCAATAATCGTTCCCAGGTAGTTAAAAAAGACAGTAATACAATATGGGTAGATGCCTACAATGCTAATCCCAGTAGTATGAAGATGGCAATAGAAAATCTCGCCTCACTAAACATGGATAGGAAGGTAATCATATTGGGAGATATGTTTGAATTAGGAATAGAGAGCCTTGCGGAACATCAGTCCATAGCTGACTTGATTGGGAGACATAAAGATTGGTACGGGGTTTATTTAATTGGCAAAGAGTTTTCTAAAATAAACACATCCGCCAATTTGTTTCCTTCTGTCGATGAATTTATGAAATGGATAAAAGAACATCCTATTAAAAATGCTACTATTCTATTAAAAGGGTCGAGGGGGATGCAGATGGAACGAATCCTGGAGAAGATTTAGGAAGTCGGGGAAATTTAGTTTCCCAGGGCGTTCCCGTATATCTTATACTTTAAGACGAAAAAAACGGCTATTATCCCCTATTTAAGCGGCTGGTTTTCAGTCTGTATCCCGAACACTTTGTTCCTATTGGGTTTCGGGGTTATTTTATTTTATCGAACAGTGATATAAATGACTCTAAATTTAATTTTAGGGGGATCGGGCGAGATATTTTTTTCTTATTCCTGTTGTTAATCTTTGAAATGCGGCATAGAACATTCCGGTAGAATATAAAATATGAATAGCTTATTATCAAAATGTCATACCGGGGGATATTTCATTTGGCTATTAATTTTAGGTATTCACCATGCTGGTTTTACTTTTTGCCGAAAAAATGGAGTATATCGCATGACATGAATGTAATTAGCATACAGAAAGGATACCAGAACACCTAAATTAAAAGAAATGAGTAGAATTCCGGTTCATTGTAAGTTCAATTAATTTTCAAAGTTCTCTTAACCTTTAATCCTTATTGTTATGAAGACCCACATTTTTCTATCAGCCGGCATAGTAGGCATAGCCCTATCAGGACTTATTCTTACAGGATGCCATAAAGATTCTACTACAGCTCCTATGAGTACCAGCGCCGATATAACAGCTGCAGAGGATGATGCTAATGCCACTTTTGCCGCCAATGATTCCAAAAGCATTTCTGATGCGGCGATGGCATGGAATTCCAACGGAGATGCTCCCTTAGGACATGGGCATCTTGGTGGAGTAGGCGGTATTTTTGGTTCCTGTGCCATAGTATCAGGGAAAGACACTATGATAGCCGGCCAGGAAGACACCGTTGTTTATATTAATTTCGGGCTTACCCCCTGCTTTTGTCGTGATGGCAGAGACAGAAAGGGTACTATCATTGTTTATTGGGGGCTGCAGCATCCCGGTGAAACATGGCTACAGGCGTATTTTGATTCGGCTAATACAATTACCGAAACATTCAATAACTATTACTTAAAGAATAATGGTATTGCCGGAACCAGGACATGGACCAATGAAGGGCATAATGTAAATGGGTATGAAAATTGGAATTTCACCGCCAATTTAAAAGTTACCTACCCCGATGGGCAGGTAGCCACATGGAATTCTACAAGGAATAATGCAATTACCGATGTAAGTTCTGTCTGGTATTATGAAATTACCGGCAGTGCCCAGGGTACAGATAGGAATGGAAATCCATATTCGCTTACCATAACAAGCCCCGTGTATTTTACAGTGCTACCCTGGTGGGCCGGCGGATGTCCGTGGCCTGAAGCAGGAACAATTTCCATTACTACAGTTTTAACCTCCTCAATGCCAGCCCGGACGATAACCGTGAACCTGGGTACATTAGGCACATGTACGCCTGATATGTTTGCCAGTTTGAATGGCAACAGATACAGTTATACTATGTGGTAAAATGAACATCAGCATGGGAAAGGACAGATACCCAAAATCCTTTCCTATGCTTTTTATCTTCACTCTTTCTTCATAGTTTATCTATTATTTTGCACCCCGAAAGATGTAGGTACTAATTAGATAACCTGTAAATTACTTTATTAATTAAACCTTCTTATCTTTGTAACATCAAAAGCTAAACAACAAAAACAAAAACTGTCATGAAAACGAGAAATTTTCTTTTAAGCGGTACCCTCGGAATAGCCCTCGCGGGGGTTGTTCTTACCGGATGCCATAAAAGTTCTACTACGCCTGATACTGACTATACAGCGGCAGAGGACGAAGCGAATGCTTCATCTGCAATGAATGATTCTAAAAACATTTCTGATGCCGGAATGCAGGGGAGTACGGTTAATTATGGTGCCGTTCGTGGTGTTGAGAGTATTTCCTCTCATTGTACTGTATCATGGTCTATAGATACATCTATAGGTACTGTTGATACTCTGTACATTAATTTTCCCAATACTCCTACTCTATGCAATGATGGTAGATACAGGCAGGGGGAAATATTAGTTTACTGGAAGAATTCGTTCGGCAACCTTTGGGAGGCATATTTTGATTCAACAAGTGTCATCACAATGTCATTTAGAAATTACGCTGCCGGTAGTGCAGCAAGTAATATGATAGGTATTGCAGGAAGCCGGATGTTAACCAATTTGGGTAGAAATGCATTATCAGAAGAAAACTGGAATTTTACAGCTAATCTGACGCTTACCTATAATACCGGACAAACTGCTACCTGGAGTTCGACCCGCACTAATACTTTAGTAGAACAAGGTGGTGTTTATTATTATGAAATTACCGGTAGTGCCAATGGTGTATCGAGAAAAGGAGTAAGCTATACAATTACCATTACGAGCCCTCTTTACGTTACGGCTCTTCCATCATGGGCGGGGGGCTGTAAATATATTGAATCGGGTTCTGTCAAAATCATTCGTACCGGAGCACTAAATACACTATATATAGCTTTTGGTAATGTTGGTGACTGTGATGCAAATGCAGTTGCAACCATAGCCGGCGTTAACTATCCATTTACCATGTGGTAAGAACTGAATAAATCTCAATGTAGAAAGGATTGTCAATTGGCAATCCTTTCTTATTTTTACCCCTGCCATCAATTGGTATTTGGATGAAATATAGCTGGAAAGATTATTTCTCTTTTAATAAAGCCCAAAGAAATGGAATTCTTGTCCTTGTCTCACTTGTTGCGGTATTGCTGGTAGTTCTTTTCATTACCGATTACTTTCCACCTTCCACTAAGCCGGTTGATTTTTCTGCCTTTAAAGCTGAACTTGAGAATGCGGGGATAAATACATCTTCATCAAAAATTTCAAGCCGTATTTCTGCATCCGGAATAGATATTAATTCAGCTGATACAACTGTTTTAATGACCATTAAGGGAATGACCCCCTACTGTGCCGGGAAAATAGTGAAGTACCGCAAAAAGCTTGGAGGATATTATAGTACAATCCAATTGAAAGAGGTGTGGGGAATGGATAGCGTCCTTTATAAGGGAGTAATTGATAAAACATGGACAGATACAGGGTTAGTGCTTAAAATTAATATCAATACTGCCGATGAAAAGCAATTGGCATATCACCCGTATATCAGGTATTATCTGGCAAAAGCAATTGTAAACTATCGGAAAGAACATGGTTTGTTTGCTTCTGTCTCTGCACTCCATCAAATGGCGGCAATAGATGATAGCACATACAATAGAATTGTGCCGTATCTTACGGTGGGAAATAAATAAAATATATTAAGCCTCATTGGGGTTTGGGACTGACAGGTCTTAAGATTTAAAAGTCCCCGTCAATTGGTCAGGGCTTATATCTTCAGCACATTTAAAATGCTTTTGTGGACAGGCTTTATACCCATGTAACCCGCAGGGGCGGCAATACAGTTTTTCTTTAATTTCAACAATAAATGATGTATCGGATAAAGGTCCAAAACCAAAACCGGGAACTGTGGAGCAAAATACAGCCGTAATGGGTGCATTCACAGAAGATGCAATATGCATGGGAGCTGAATCATTGGAATAATTCATAACGGCATCTTTCATCAATGCAGCAGACTGAAGAAAGCTAAGTTTTCCAGCTAAAATTTCGATATTTTTATGAGATGATAAATCCACTATCTGCCGACATAAACCCGAATCGGAGGGAGAACCCAAGAGATAAATCTTGTAAGAAGTAACCGTATCTATAAACTCAACCCACTTATGAGCCGGATATTGCTTTGTAAACCAGACTGATGAAGGAGCAATACAGAGATACGGAACCGTTTTATATTCTTTCACCATTTCAAAATCTGCAAGGGTAGGGTGGAGGCGGGGTTTCATCAATTCACTATCTGTAAATGATGATATGAGTTCCAGGTTTCTTTGCACTTCATGTGTATTGTTTCCGATAATATGTTTCACCTTTTTGGTGTAACAAAAAGAAAATGGGTTTTTATCGAATCCTATTCTTTTTTTTGCCCCGGAAAATAGCACTATTAAGCCTGAACTTGCGAACCTGTGAAGGTTGACTATCATATCATATTTCGTTTTCCTCACTTCCCGGATCAGCCTAAAGAGGTTGGTTGTCTTATTTGTTTTTTTATCCCAGATGAGTACCGTATTCAGAAACGGGTGCCTAGTGAAAAGCGGTTCATTTCCTTTCCGCAAGAGAAAATCAACTTTCGCATGCGGAAAGTGTGTATGCAATTTCTCAATTACAGGCGTAGCAAGCACCACGTCTCCTATAAAAGCGGTTTGTATTACAAGTATCTTCAAGCCTTTCGGGTTAAACTTAGAGGTTGAAGATACATATAAATAAAAAAACCGCTATCAGGCAGATTTTTATTAATGGCAGTTTATAATTTAAACGCAATACCCACATTTCCAAATTCGAGGCATTTACACTTATTCCATTAGAAGCAGCATCAGAATACTGTAGCTCCACCCGGATGCCAACGTGGTCGGAGAAAAAATACCGTGCGCCCACAAATGCGCCAATTTCAACTCCTGCGCTGGTTGTTGAAGAACCCGCGCCGCCATTGTATATGTCAGTGGTGGAATAGGGTGAAGAAAGCAGGCAATACCCTAAATCTACCCCGGCATACGGGTCAAATTTAGTGCCGGCTGAAAAATGGTAGGAACCCCTTGTACTGAAAGTTAAAAAAGAAATTTTATAGGTATTGCTGTACAAATAGGTAGTATAGGTAAAAGTATTGGTGTTATAATAATTGCCCTGGAGGCCACTTTGAGTTGAAGTAGCATTCTGATAGGTAATATTACCCCCCACCCCGAAATGTTCATCGAAACCATATTCGTAAGATACTTCATACCCTGGCGATGCTTTACCTGAATAGCCCGTCCCGTAAATCGAGCCTATCGTACTTCCAAAACCTACTCCTGCATTAATCATAGTTTCGCCCTCGTCAAAGGCGTCATCTCCCGACCCTCCGCTACTGCTGCTATTATGATGATATTGTGCTATGGAAATATGATTGAAACAAAGGAATATACAAGCTAACAGAGTTGAATATAATCTACTTGTTTTCATTTCGGAAATAAGTTGGTTATGAATCTGAAACAAAACTAAAGATTATTTTATAACATAAATAGTATAAATAATTTCTTTAATCATTATCGAAAACTATGGATTAGTTTTGAAATCTATCCGAAGAACAAGTTAACGCCAAAAAATAAAAACCCCGCTATGTAGCAGGGTTTTATTTTGGTTATACTTTTTTTATAATTTAAAAGTGATACCCAGGTTAAGGATATTAGCAGTATTGATACTTGAAGAATATCCCTGGTAGGTAAAAGTAGCGTGGGAGTATTGCAGTTCGAGCCATACCCCAATATGATTGCTGAAGTAATACCGTGCACCAACATATCCTCCATATTCAATACCTGAGATGGAGCTTGAGCCTCCACCGGTATTCACATTGTTAGGGTCATTAGATGTTTCATTATCTGAAGCAGAAGCCATACAATAACCGAGGATAATTCCTACGTAAGGGTCAAATTTGGGTCCTGCACTGAAGTGATAAGCTCCGCGGGCATCGTAGTTGAATAACGAAAGAGTATATTTATCAGTAGTGGTATAATTCATTATAACATATTGGAATGTGGTAGGGTCATACACATAGTCCTGGGTAGTGAAAGAATTTGTTGCGGTAGCGCTCTGATAAGAAATGAAAACCCCTATGCCCCAATGTTCACCCAGGGCATGTTCATAGGAAAGTTCAAAAGCCGGACCAACGCTTTGGGAATAGCCCGAACCTACTACATCTCCTATTCCGCTGCCGATGAATCCTACACCGAGATTAATTGCATTAACCCCCTCATCCCAGGCTCCGTCTCCGGAACCGCCGGAACTACCTCCGCTATGGTGGTACTGGGCATACAATGTGTTGCTGAAGCAAAGGGATACCCCAGCCAATAAACTTAGAAAGAATGTTTTTGTTTTCATGTGAAGTGTGTATTAGTTAGTTATAAGCGACAAAACTAATGGATATTTTGAGCGAAATACAAAAAGGGAAAATATTTTTTAAATAAATATGAGCGGATACGACGTAATAATTGGTAAAATATTACAGATAATTAATAGTAGTAATAATGAAAGACCCTACTAAAGAATAGATAACTAATAATAAATATGAATTTATTACGGGCTGATCAAACTGAAAAAGAGAAACACATTATGGCAGGTAATATATTTCGTTAGTAGGTATTTATATGCAAAAAGTAAAGTCCGGCCGGAAAGCCAAAAGAAACAATGGGTAATTAATAAAATTGAGAGGTACATTTCGGGGAAAGAACAGGCATGATATTTTCTTTATTAACAGGCTCCAAAAGTGATAAATGTCAGTCGTTTTGGTTACTCTGTATTAATTTACAATGAAAAGTAAAATTCGTAGGGTCATTTTGGAAAGATTCAGGTAAAATTTCTATAAATTGGCAGATTTAACTTATTGAAAGTATAAAATTCAGGATACTTACTATTCCCACACTTTTAAAATTAAATTGCGATACGTGAAATATACCTTTCTCCTTTTCTTGTTGTTTGTCTTGTCATACACTTCAGGGATACCTAATGACGTTGAGAAGTTAAATTGTATTTGAAAACAATATGAAAAGTAAAATTATTTCGTTATATTGTTTTCTCGGATTGTTCGTTTTGTTTTCTCTAAACGCTAAAGCTCAACCATCAACCTGCGGTGGCTGGCAGCCCCTTGATGCAAGTTTCCAGGTTGTTCCTTTTAGTGGTTACAGTGCCCCATATTATAAAAACGATGATGGGCACTCCAATCCTATCTCTCTGCCTTTCAGTTTTTGTTTTTATGGTACTTCGGTTAATCAGATTGTTATTAATAATAATGGATTCATTACCTGGGGTACAAATGCCTCGTCAGTAGATGGGGTATTTGATCCTATTCCCTTTCCTAATTCCGATGCTCCTATGATTTCTCCTTTTTGGGGAGATGTTTATACGTTGAGTCCATGTGCCGGAGTTGTTTGGTATAAAATAACCTCTACGTATGTTATTGTAATTTGGGATTCAGTTGGCTATTATCTCAATTCCTCTTCCAGCCAGGATAACTCATTTGAAGCAATTATAACCAATGGGACAGACCCTATCGTCCCCGGAAATAATAATATAGAGCTTGGTTACCTTGATGAGCAATGGGCGGTAGGAACAGCATCGGGTGGCACAGCAGGCTTTGGCACTGCTTCTTCTTCCTCATTCGATTATCCGGCGGTAGTAGGCATAAATAAAGGAGATGGCACTAATGCCATTCAATATGGACTATTTAATAACGCCAATAATAATTATGCAGGCACATACCCCCCATTTTCTTACGACGGGGCATACTGGCTCGATAACAGGTATTTTATAATGAATGCGTGTACAGGCAATTCTCCGCCGGTTATTTCCGGGCTCGTGCCATGCGGCACCGATACATTTTATGTATGTGAAGGCGATACGCTGAAAGTCCCGATAAATGTGTATTCGCCCATTTCAGGGGTAACTGCTAACTCCGGTTTATCTAATCCTGTTATTTCGGGAGTTAGCATTGGCTATAACAATTCTGCCGGACAGTTAGATAGTTTAGTAATACAAGTGGTGGGGAATGCGTCCAATCTTGGCTACAGTACGGTTAATTTTTACGGGTACGATAACTTAGCCCCTCATGATACTACTTTTGATTCCTTCGTTATAGATGTTAGCCAGGGCCAGGCTATTAATATCAGCTCAGTCACCAATGTTTCATGCAATTCCGGAATTAATGGCTCGGCTACAGTGGCTATTGTTTCCGGTGGTATTTCTCCATATACCTATGCCTGGACTGCTCCCGGAGGAACCGGCGCTACCGGAACAGGGTTTTTAGCAGGCACGTATACGGTTACGGTTACTGATTCCAAGGGCTGTGTTTCAACGGCTTCAGTCACCATAACCCAGCCTACCGCTATTACAGTTACTGCCACATCAACACCCGCCACATGCGGAAATAATAATGGTACACTAACTGCCAGCGTTTCCGGCGGTACCCCGGCTTATACTTATTTATGGAACCCATCGGGGAATACTAATATGACTGCTACAGGTATGAGTGCAGGAACATATACCATTATTGTAATTGATAATGACGGCTGCACCGGAACTTATACCACCAGTATTACAAACTCTGTTGGTTTTACAGCAAACATTTCTTCCAGTATAAACGTATCATGTTACGGTGGTAGCAATGGGTCGGCTACGGTAATAACTTCCTCAGTGGGTATTGCTCCATATACCTATTCATGGAACCCCGCCGGGGGCACCAGTGCTACCGGAACAGGTCTTACAGCAGGAACTTATACTGTTAGCGTTACTGATAATTCGGGCTGCACAGGAACTGCAACTGTTACCGTTACTCAACCTACAGCTATTACTTCAGGCATTACCACTGTTCAAGCCACTTGCGGAAACAGTAATGGAACTGCTTCAGTTTCTGTTTCCGGCGGTGTTTCTCCATACACCTATGCCTGGAGCCCTGTTGGACAAACGAATGCTACTGCCACAGGATTAAGTACAGGGACTTATACTGTAACTATAAGTGATAATAATGGGTGTACCCAAATTATTACGGCTAACATTACTTCTATATCAAGCCTTACTGCTACAATAATAGATAGCGTGGGTGCATTATGCAGCGGAGGTGATAATGGCAGGGCTACTGTTTCTGCTGCAAGTGGTAATTCCCCCTACACATATTCATGGTCTGCGACAGGCGGAACAGGTTCTACTGGAACAGGTTTGAGTGCAGGGACTTATACAGTTACAGTTACTGATAATGGGGGATGTACTGCTGCTGCAACGGTTACTATTACGGAGCCACCACCCCTGACTGCACCTATTGGCGTTATAACGAATGAATTATGTAATGGAGGAACTAATGGGTCTGCTACCGTAACTGCCGGTGGAGGGGTTTCTCCTTATAGCTATATATGGGCTTCTATAGGAGGTACAAATGCCACCGGAACCGGTTTCAGCGCCGGAACGTATACCGTTACCATTACAGATAATAACTTATGTACTGCCACAGCTTCGGTTACTATTACCGAACCTCCGGCTATTTCTCTAAGCACTACCTCTACTACTGCCACATGTGGAAATAATAATGGAACTGCTACTGTCAATTCTACCGGTGGTACCCTGCCATACACTTATTTATGGTCTTCGGGCGGACAAACTAATCCTACCGCTACGGGCCTAACTGCCGGAAACTATACTATAACCATAACGGATAATAATAACTGCACACAAACGTCAACCGTTGCAGTATCTTCCACCTCTAACCTTACTGTTACTATTACCGATAGTACCGGAGCTACTTGTAATGGGGGGAGTGATGGAACCTCGACCGTGAGTACATCGGGCGGTACTTCACCCTATACCTATTCCTGGGTTTCTGCCGGGGGAACAAATGCTATGGGAACTGGTCTCAGCGCAGGAACCTATACCGTTACAGTTACTGACAATGGAGGATGTACTGCCATTGCAACGGTTACTATTACTGAGCCTCCGCCTATAACCCCTACCATATCTGCTTCGACAAATGAATTCTGTAACGGAGGGACAACCGGCTCTGCCACTGTTAACGCTTCGGGTGGTACTTCGCCCTATACCTATAGCTGGGTTCCGGCAGGGGGAACAAATGCTACCGGAACAGGCCTTAGTGCAGGCACGTACACCATTACAGTAACCGATAATGGGGGATGTACAGCTATAGCAACCGTTACCATTACCGAACCACCGGTATTAACAGCCACAATGGGTATCGCGACGAATGAATTATGTAACGGGGGAACCAATGGCGCAGCTACAGTAACTGCTGCCGGAGGAACCCCTGCCTATACCTATACCTGGGCTCCTGCCGGAGGAAGCAATGCCACAGGAACAGGATTCAGTGCCGGCACCTATACGGTTACGCTTACGGATAATAACGGATGCATGTCAACAGCATCAGTTACTATTACCGGGCCTGCTCCTATCAGCTTAACTACTTCCTCTACGCAGGCCACCTGCGGGGTGAACAATGGAACTGTCGGCGTTATTGCTGCCAATGGCACTTCTCCTTATACCTATTTGTGGGCTACGGGCGGACAGGCAACTGCCACCGCTACCGGGTTAAGTATAGGAATCTATACCATAACTGTTACAGATAATAATGGGTGCATACAAACCGCTACAGCCATTGTTACATCTACTTCGGGGCTTGCAGCTAATATCTCAACAAGCACTAATGTGTCCTGCAACGGAGGTAGTGATGGTTCAGCTACTGTGAATACCACCGGGGGAACCTCACCTTATACGTATGCCTGGGCTCCGGCAGGGGGAAGCAATGCCACAGGGACAGGGCTCGGCGCAGGAACCTACACGGTTACTGTTACCGATAACGGAGGGTGTACGGCAGTAGCTTCGGTAACGATTACAGAACCACCTATACTAACTGCTGCTATGGGTAACCCAACCAACCTTACCTGCAACGGAGCTAATAATGGTTCTGCTATAGTAACAGCTTCGGGGGGTACTTCTGCTTATACGTATTCCTGGGCTCCCACAGGAGGAGCTAATGCCACCGCTAATAACTTGAGTGCGGGAACTTATACGGTCACCATTACAGACAACAATGGATGCACCGCCACCGCCACCGTTACCATTACAGAACCTCCGCCAGTAGTTGCTACGATGGGTACCCCAACCGATATAGCATGTAATGGCGGAACCAATGGCTCTGCTACTGTAAGTACAGCCGGAGGCTCTGTTCCCTATACTTACAACTGGGTTCCTACAGGTGGCAGTACTGCCACAGCCGGGGGGTTATCTGCCGGAACCTATAGTGTTACTATTACCGATAATAATGGATGCAGCAGCTCGGCCACTGTTACTATTACCCAACCTGTAGTTCTTTCCGTTACCCTTACCACTATCGGCGCAGGCTGTTCCGGAACCTCCGGTGGCAGTATCACCGCTACTGCGGCAGGAGGAGCTTCCCCTTATATTTATACATGGTCCCCTTCAGGCGGCAATGCTGCTACAGCATCGAACCTGAGTGCAGGCTCATATACAGTGAATATCAGTGATGCCAATGGCTGCACCGTAACAGCATCAGCCACTATCAATGCCCCATCAGCCCTGAGTATTTCCGCTTCCGGTCCTGCCACTGTTTGTTCGGGTGCAAGTGCGTCGCTCAGTTCCACTGTAACGGGCGGAGGGATGCCCTATACGTATTCCTGGAGTTCGGGGGCTACAACATCTGCTGCTACCGTTAATCCGGCTACTACCACTACCTATACCCTTGTAGTTACCGATGGAAATGGATGTAGCGCTACCGCTACCGTTAGCGTAGCTACCGACCCACCTCTGAATGTAAGTATCACCGGGGCTACCTCTTTCTGTCCGGGCGATTCCGGGATGCTTTCTGCATCAGCTTCGGGTGGCGATGGTATTTATAATTTCCTCTGGTTGCCCGGAAACAATACCCACAGCTCTATTTTCGCCGTCCCCGCTTCCACCACGGTATATACCGTACAACTGACCGATGCCTGTGGTTCGGCTATGGCTACTGCTACAGCCACTATTTATGTAAATGCTAATCCGGTTACCAATTTTGAGGCGGTAATACCTTCGGGATGTGTACCCCTTTGTGTAGAATTCAGGGACCTGTCCACTGTGGCAGGAGGTGCTATCACCCAGTGGGACTGGTCTTTCGGCAGGAATGATACGACCAGTTCAAAGGACCCCATTTATTGCTACCAGGATAGCGGGACTTTTAGCGTGAGCCTGACGGTTACTTCAGACAGCGGTTGCAGAAGTACCCTGGTAAAAACAAATATTGTTACAGTATATCCTTTACCCAATGCCAATTTCACCTACTCCCCCGACCCGGTAGATATTTCAACGCCTACGGTGCAGTTTGCTTCCACAGGTAATTCGAGCAAGTACCCATTGGTTTACTGGCACTGGGCTTTCGGAGATGGAAGCGACTCCACCAGCTATATTAAAAACCCGGAACATACCTATACTGATACCGGAACCTATTGTGTAACCCTGACAGTGGAGAACCAGAATGGCTGTCTTGACAGCGCTACCAATTGCCTGGTAGTAGAACCTGACTTTACACTTTATATCCCCAATGCATTTACCCCGAATCAGGACGGGTTGAATGAAGTATTTATCCCAAAAGGCACGTATGTGAAAGACTATGATATGTATATCTTCGACCGCTGGGAAGCCCAGATTTTTCATAGCTCCGATATGAAGATCGGATGGAACGGAGAAGTAAACGGAACCGGGGCTATCTGCCAGCAAGGCACCTACCTCTATCTTATTAAAGTAACCGATAGCAGGGGCAAGCCTCACTCATATACCGGTATGGTGAATTTGGTGAAATAAAATCTGGCAGTACCAAACCGAATTATTCCCGGCATTTTACAGGATGCAAAGAAACGGCATAAAACGGCTATTACTTACCTATTCAAGTGGCTGGTTGTGAGCTTATTCCTCAAGACTTGTGTCCCTAAAGGGTTTCAGAGGCTTTTTTTGTATAAGGAAATTTACTGATTTGTCCTGCAAAAAACAACTATCTTTACTCTCCAATTTTCCACCCAATGAAAATAGCAAAACTATTTTTAAGTTTTTTATGTTGTGTTTTCAGTTTTACGGTAGGGATTGGGCAGAGTTGGCTTTGGGGCAAAATGGGAATTGGAGATGCATTTGTTAATGCAATTGCTTCCGATAAAAATGGAAACTGCTACCTTGCCGGTATGTTTTATAATAATGATACCATTCACTTTGGAAGCTACGATTTGGTTAACAATGGAGTAAATAATGGGGAAGAAGATGAGCAGTTTTTAGTCAAATACGACAAATTGGGAAATCTAATTTGGGCTAAACAGACCATTAATGTGAATAACGGCTATGGTTCTATAGATGATGAGTGTTTTATATCACTTGATGCTTCGGGGAATAGTTATTTAGTGGGCAATTTTCCGGATACTTTAGTGGCGGGTTTGGATACTTTAATTAACAATATGGTAGCCAGTTTTAGTTTAACCACTTTTATTGCGAAATATGATACAAACGGAAACGTGGTTTGGGCGAAAAAGGCTAACGTTCTTAACGATAGCAGTAGAGTAGCTGGCAAAGCTATTTCCACAGATGTCTATGGAAATTCTTTTGTTACAGGTCTTTTTGAGGATACTATTCAGTTTGGCTCGCAAACATTAACCACTCCATCTCCTTTGGGTCCCGTTTTCACCTTTCTTGTTAAATATGACTCAAGCGGCAACGTAAAATGGGCAAGGCAATCTACAAGTAATACCATTTATGGGGCGACAGCTTTAAGTGTTGCAGCCGACCGGAATGGAAACTCTATAATTTGTGGCTGGTTTGTAGATAGTATTACTTTTGGTTCATATAAGTTGGGTGCTTTTCCAACTGAGGCAGGTGATTTTTTTGTAGTGAAGTATGATTCTCTCGGCAATGTATTATGGGCGAAACAGGCTGTTATACCAAACCTGGTGAATCCATATAATGGATGTGAAGGAAGGACTGTAGCTACGGACAAGATAGGAAATATATATGTGGCTGGCATATTTATGGATACGATGATACTTGATTCTTATACTTTAGTTGGTAGCCATACCGATAACTTTTTTCTTGCAAAATATGACCCTGATGGAAATGTAGTATGGGCAAAAGCATCTAAGGCGTTAGATAATAATCAATGGGGGGTTGGTTCCATATCCGCAGATAATGAGAATCACATCTATCTTTCAGCCGGAGGCGGACAAGGGCATTGTAAAGTGGTATTCAGTAACGATACATTGAGTGTGGATGATACATCAATTTATGATGGACCATCTTTAATTTATAAACTTGATTCCAATGGTAACGCGCTTTGCAGTTCCATTATTTTGGGAGGTGCACGTATTTGGAATTATATTAGCTCTGACACATCAGGTAAGTATGTTTATGTTGGGGCTACCACAGCTACTGAAATGATATTTGGAGACGATACAGTAAACCCATTCTCCGTTCCTGTTGATTCAATCTTTGCTTGAATTATTTCCCATTTGCTGCCCGCTGGGGTGCATGTGATGGGATAGTTACATCTGTGTATCCCCCTCCAAAAGATGATATAGAAGTAAAAATTTATCCCAACCCGAATAGCGGATTGTTCACTGTCTTTTGTCATTCTGAACGTAGTGAAGAATCTCCACTCATTATTGAAATTTATGATGTATTAGGAGAAAAAGTGTTTACTGAGAGCCTTCGCTTCGCTCAGGGTGACAATAGCATTGACTTGACGAATCAACCCAATGGAATATATCTTTACAGGGTTATTGGTGAGAATGGGACATTAGTGGGAGAAGGAAAAGTGGTGGTAGAAAGGTAAAAGATATGCCTGTCTACCGAACAGACAGGCTCTCCCACTTTGGGGAGAGTAAAGAGTGGGGTGGTGATGGAAAGGTGATTATTCAGAAATAGGCAATGATACGTCCGCCCGGCTGAACCATTCGGACGGGCTTTCCCCTTTTTGGGAAAGTAAGGAATGGGATTGAGAAGGGAAAATTGATATTGAAAAATAACCAAATCGAGTCAGGGTTTTATTTACTACCTTTGAAAGTAAATACATCATTTTTATGAAAAAGACATACCTGTTCACATTGTTTGCCCTATGTTTATGCGCCGAGGCTGGAGTAGCCCAGTATAATGTAATTCTTAATTTTACGGGTACTAATGGCAGCAAACCCACAGGCGATTTAATCATAGCCAATAATGTGCTGTATGGCATGACAGTAAAAGGAGGAGCAGGACCAGATTCGGGCTGTATATTTTCTATACATACAGATGGCACAGGGTATGTAGACTTATATGATTTTAGGGGAAGCACCGGAGGGCTCCCCCAAGGCTCACTCACCCGTTCTGGAAAAACACTTTTTGGAATGACCCAATATGGCGGGGCGCATAGTAATTCAGGTTCTATTTTTTCAATAGATACCAATGGACACAACTACCGTGATTTGATTGATTTTAATGGAGCAAACGCCCCCATGGGAGCCGACGCTTGGGGTTCGTTAACACTTTCACCCTCCGGAGATACTTTATACGGCATGACCTCACGAGGGGGAAGCGCTGTTGAAGGCAATATTTTTAGGGTAGATACCAGTGGAAGCGGATTCACCAACTTATACCTTTTTAGCCTCGCTACGGGTGATATTCCCGACGAGAATCTTGTATTATCCGGAGGGCTGCTGTTTGGCACAACATACCAGGGTGGCATGGGAGGTAGTGGCGGATTGGGAGTGATTTTTTCAGTTCATACGGATGGTACCGATTACAAGGTATTGCATTATTTTAGTGGTGTGGATGGTGCAAACCCCGGCTCACTAATGCTTTCGGGAGATAAGCTGTTTGGAATGAACTTTATTGGTGGAACAAATGGGGAAGGAAATATCTTTACTATTGATACCACAGGGGCAAACTTTAAAGACCTCTACGACCTTTACTCAACAAGCGGTGATTATCCTAATGGTAGTTTAATTCTTCTTAACAAAACCCTTTATGGAATGATGGTTCAGGGAGGCGCAAATACTGTGGGTGATATTTTTTCAGTTGATACTGATGGAACCGGGCTTAGGGTACTGAAAAGCTTTAGCGCGGCAGATGGCGATAGTCCCCAGGGTTCATTGATTTTTTCAGGAAGCACTTTATATGGAATGACAGAGACAGGGGGTACATCGTCAATGGGGGTCGTTTTTGGCTTCGATACCACTAACAGTATTACTACGGTTAATAATGCAAGGTTCAGCACAGATAGAATAAGCCTTTATCCCAACCCCAATAATGGAGAGTTTACAATTCAGTTGTCAGTTGTCAGGGGTCAGCTGTCAGTTGAAATATATGATGTTCTTGGTGAAAAGGTGCTAACGGAGACCCTTCGCTCTGCTCAGGGTGACAATAGCATTGACTTGACGAATCAGCCCAATGGAATATATCTTTACAGGGTTATTGGTGAGAATGGGACATTAGTGGGAGAAGGAAAAGTGGTGGTAGAAAGGTAAAAGATATGCCTGTCTACCGAACAGACAGGCTCTCCCACTTTGGGGAGAGTAAAGAGTGGGGTGGTGATGGAAAGGTGATTATTCAGAAATAGGCAATGATACGTCCGCCCGGCTGAACCATTCGGACGGGCTTTCCCCTTTTGGGGAGTAAGGAATGGGGTAGGAGAAGGGGAAAATTGATATTGAAAAATAATCAAATAGAATCAGGGTTTTATTTACTACCTTTGAAAATAAATACATCATTTTTATGAAAAAGACATACCTGTTCACATTGTTTGCCCTATGCTTATGCGCCGGGGCTGGAGTAGCGCAGATAAATGTAATTCTCAATTTTACGGGTACCAATGGTAATAAGCCTTTCGGTAGTTTAATCCGTGCCAATAATGTACTGTACGGCATGACCAATAAAGGCGGAGCAAACGATTCCGGCTGTATTTTTTCGGTTCATACCGACGGTACAGGGTATGCCGACCTTCATGATTTTATCACTCCTACTGGCAAATCGCCAGAAGGGTCACTTGTTCGTTCGGGAAAAACACTTTTTGGAATGACCGCTTTCGGCGGAGCAAATAATGAGGGTTGTCTTTTTTCTGTGGATACCAATGGAAACAATTATCGTGTTTTGCTTGATTTTAACCAGCTATTAACCCCTATTGGCGAAACACCTTTAGGTTCTTTAACCCTTTCAGTTTCCGGCGATACATTATATGGAATGACTGAAAGTGGGAATTATTACGGTAATATTTTTTCAGTGGATACCGCCGGAAACGGATTTACCAACTTATATAGTTTCAGTAGCTCTGCCGGCGATGCTCCCACCGGGGATTTGATACTATCGGGAGGGCTGATGTTTGGCATGACTTTTGGCGGGAATGGCTTTGCAGGCGTGGTTTTTTCCATTCACACCGATGGCACCCATTATAAAGTATTACAGTATTTTACCGGGGCTAACGGCGCATATCCTGCAGGTTCGTTAATTCTTTCAGGCGCTAAGTTGTTTGGAATGACAGAAGACGGGGGAGCGTTTTCCGGGGGCAATGTTTTTTCTATTGATACTACAGGGGCGAATTACAAAGACCTGATGGATTTCGGCACCGGCGATGGCACACTTCCCTATGGCAATGTGCTTCTGCTCGGCAAAACCCTTTATGGGCTCACTGCAGAAGGAGGCACTCATACCTTTGGGGTTATTTTTTCAATAGACAGTGACGGAACCGGGTATAGAATCCTGCAAAGTTTTGACGGAGCAAATGGTGAAACCCCCGCAGGCTCATTAATTGATTCAGGAAGCAAGTTATACGGAATGACAGAAGCAGGAGGAATTTCCTCTGGGGTTGTTTTTGGCTACGATACTAATAACATTACAACTGCTGTTAACCATCTCTCTATTAATCCGGAGAAAATGAGTATTTACCCAAATCCGAATAATGGTAAATTTTCAGTTTCGCTCAGTCATGCTGAACTTGTTTCAGCATCGCAAAAAATAATTGTAATATATAATGTAATGGGGCAACAAGTATATGTTGAGACCCTGAAACAACTTCAGGGTGACAATCGCATTGACTTGACGAATCAGCCCAACGGAATATATATTTATAGGGTTATTAGTGAGAATGGGACATTGATAGGTACTGGAAAGGTAATTATTCAGAAATAGGCAATGGTACGCTTTCCCCTTTTGGGGAAAGTAAAGAATGGGGCAGAAGAAAGGAAAGTAATAATTCGTATTAAAGTATCCATTTTTTAATAACTTTGAAATTCTAAAAGAGGAATCATGAAAACACTGAGTATAGCTATTTCGGAACTTGAATATGATAAATTCGGTTTAAGGGATAAGAATTTTAAGTTTTCTGATTTTGTTGAAATAGTGAGCAAAGAACTGGCAAGGCAAACATTAAACAAAAGCATTGAGCTTGCTGAAAAATATGGACTTTCGAAAATGACAATGGCTGAAATAAATAAAGAAGTTAAGGCGATAAGGAAGAATGCAAAAAATCGTTCTTGATACCAATATCCTTGTATCTTCCTTAATTCAAAGGAGTTACCCTTATTTCATAGTTTCTGAACTTGTGCTGGATAAGAAAATTCAAGTTTGTATTTCAGATGACCTTGCAAACGAATAATTTGGAAAGATATAGAATTGTAGATTGACCAATGGCTTCAGATGTATTAGCATCATCATGTCGGGAATTCAGGCAAAGCCCATGAATTTTATACCTTTGTGTCTGTAAAGTGCGCTATGTTCACACGAAAGGGTATGTATGTTTTCCGGTATTTGTCTTTTATAAGTAGCCTATTGTTTCTGGCATCCTGCGAAAACAATTTGAAGACAGTAACCCTTATAACCTCGAAAGATAATACTCCGCTGGATATAGAAGATACAGCATCAATAGTTTATACAGACTCGGCAAAAACAAAATTTCATCTCACTGCCTCACGTATTGAAAATTATGGAGGACAAGACCCGAAATTGTTATTTCCTAAAGGTATTCATGTTGATTTTTATGATGACTCCGATAATATAAACGGACAGATAGATGCGAACTATGCAGTGAGACATGAAAATACGAAGCTTATGGAGGCGGATAATAATGTGCGTGTGATAAACCGCAAAGGGGAAAAACTGAATACCGAGCAACTGTTTTGGGATGAAGCTAAACGCAAAATTTATACCAACCGCTTTGTTACTATAAAAACCGCCAAGCAAATAATTTACGGTGATGGTTTAGTATCAAATGAAGATTTTTCCCAGTATAAAATAACCAACATTAGCGGAACTATACAGCTTGATACCCCTGACGACAAGGATAAGAAATAATGCTAACAACTCTCATCATCATATTATCGCTACTGCTTTCCTTTTTCTTTTCGGGGTTGGAGATTGCGTATGTTTCTGCCAACAAATTACAAATGCATGTAGATAGCCGGAAGATAAGCCTCACCGGTCGTTTGTTTTCGCGCATTACAAATAGCCCTGTGCGTTTTCTTGCTACGTTATTATTAGGCAATACCCTTGCTCTTGTTCTGTTCGGGGTATTTGCTTCATCGGTGCTGGCGCAAATGTTGTCGGGCTTACATATCAGCAGCCTCGGCATGCTTATTATTCAATCAATACTAACTACATTAATTATTTTAGTAGTAGCCGATTTTATCCCTAAAAACCTTTTCAGGGCAAGCCCTAACAGGGTTCTTAAACTATTTACGTTGCCTTGTATAATTGCCTACTATATGCTGCTGCCATTTACGTTGGCAGTTCTTGCTTTTGTAAACTTTCTTATGAAAAGAGTTTTGAAAGTAACGCTTGTACGCTATAAAAGCACCTTTAATAAAACCGATTTATTCAGTTATATAGAAGACCATTCGAATACCACAGCCGAAGCTCAGGGAGAGGTGGAGCATGAAGTAAAAATATTTCAGAATGCATTAAGTTTTCCCGACGTAAGGGTGCGCGATTGTATGATTCCGCGGATGGATATTTTGGGTATGGAAATATCGGAAGGGTTTGAAAAGTTAAAACAGCAGTTTGAAAAAATGGGTTTTTCCAAAATGGTGGTTTATAAGGATACTATAGATAATATAATTGGCTATGTACACTTTCATGCCATGTTTAAGAAGACAGTCGATATAAATACTATTTTAATACCTGCCCCATTGGTACCCGAATCTATGCCGGCTAAAGATGCCTTGCGTATTTTAATGCAGCAACACAAAAGCCTTTCTGTAGTGGTAGATGAATTTGGAATGACATCGGGAATAATTACTACAGAAGATATTTTGGAGGAAATATTCGGAGAAATAGAAGACGAACATGATAAAGAAGACCAAGTGGAAAAGCAAATTTCTGCCAGTGAATTTATTTTTTCCGCCCGGCTTAAAATTGATGATATCAATAGCAAATACGGTCTTCAAATTCCGGTATCTGGTGACTATCTTACCCTGGGTGGTTTTATTTTGAGCCATACGGGATCTATACCCAAAGCGAGAGAAATTATTGTAATTAATAATTTTAGTTTTAAGATATTATCATCTACTCCAACACGTATTGAACAGGTTTATCTTACAAGAGACGAAAATGGAAATAAATAAAGTATATCTATCGCTTGGCAGCAATCGCGGCGACAGGCTTGAAAACCTGGACAATGCACAAAAGCTTTTGATAAAAAAAGCAGGGCAGTTGCTTTGTGCTTCTTCCACCTATGAAACCCTTCCCTGGGGAATGATAGATGAAACTAATTTCTTCAACCGTGTAATTTCATTGGAAACCACCCTTGCACCTATTCAGCTATTAGATGTGATTATTCAAATAGAGACTGAAATGGGCAGGGTACGTACGCATACAAAATATGAGGCGAGAATAATTGATATTGATGTGCTTTTTTATAATGATGAGATTATGAATGAACCTCTTTTAATTGTACCTCATCCTCTCATGCATGAACGCCGCTTTGTATTGGAGCCGACCGCAGAGATAGCGCCGGAATATATCCATCCCGTATTCGGGAAAAATATTGTAAAACTACTGGAAGAATGTACGGACAAAATAAAGGTTAAAAATCGGTTTTGAAATAATGCGTAATTTTGCGTTATAATAGCACCTAATGACAGACTATAATGAACTTTCTCCCCTTTCAAGAGTGTGGATTTTTCAGGCAGACAGGGAATTGTCTGTAGCTGAGAATGATGCTATTTCAAGTGAATTGCTCCAATTTATTGAGAATTGGCTAAGTCATGGCGCATTACTCAAGGGGCACTATAAACTTCTCCATAACCGGTTTATTATTTTCTTTGCCGATGAAGAAGGCGATAATATGTGCGGGCGGGCTATAGATGCTTCCGTGCGATTTGTGAAGGAACTGGAAAAGAAATATGCTATTTCATTATTAGAAAGAAGCAGGGTTGCCTACATTAACAATGGCAAAGTGGAAGCTTGCACGCTTGACGAACTTGGGCAACGGATTGAGGAGGGAGAAATTACTCCCGATACAGAAGTTTTCAATAATCTTGTTTCCACCAAAGAAGAATTTGATAAAAGCTGGACAGTGCCGCTTTCTATGAGCTGGCACCGTTCTTATGTTATGCAAAACCAATAGGAGAGAGTGTATAGTAAAAAATTTCATGCCGGCGATTTAAGCCAATATTCATTTGCTATTACGGGTGGAGCGGGGTTCATAGGCTCACATCTTCTCGAATATTTAATTTCCCACAATGCAGGCGGGATAGTAGTTTTAGATGACCTTTCATCTGGCTCAAAAGAAAATCTTAAACAGGCTGAAACCTATAAAGGATTTGAATTTATTGAAGGTAACATTTGCGATATGGCTACTTGTGAAAAAGCCCTAAAAGGTATTGATTTTGTAATGCACCAAGCTGCTTTATGCTCTGTGCCCCGCTCACTTGCAAACCCAGTTGCTACTAATGAGGTAAATGTTACCGGATTTCTGACTATGCTAATAGCTGCAAAAAATGCGGGCGTTAAGAGATTCGTATATGCCAGTTCTTCTTCTGTTTATGGTGATAGCAAAAAGCTGCCTAAAGGGGAAGCCGATATTGTTTCCCCCTTATCACCTTATGCGGTTTCAAAATATACCAATGAGTTATATGCATCTGTGTTTGCCCGGAATTATGGTATGAATCTTATCGGGTTGCGGTACTTTAATATTTTCGGCCCGCGTCAAAGCCCTGAGGGACCTTATGCAGCGGCTATTCCACTATTTATAACAGCCCTTCGTGAAGGTAAACAGCCTGTTATTTATGGTGATGGAAGCCAGACCCGCGATTTTACCTTTGTAGAAAATGTGGTTCAGGCAAATATTAAAGCCCTGTTTTCTCCTGATGAAGCCAATGGGAATATTTTTAATATTGCTTGCGGGGAAAGAACAAGTATAAATCAATTATTCAACATGCTGGCAGAAAGCGCAGATTCAACCATTACGCCTGAATATAAACCATACAGGGCAGGTGATGTGCATGATTCCATTGCCGATATAAGTAAAGCCAAATCGTTATTAGGATATAGCCCTGAAATTAGATTTCAGTAAAGGAATAGAAGTAACATGGAAGTGGTTCAATGAAAAATTAAATACCCCTGAATAATGGGATTTTTTGGTTTGTTTAAAAAAGCTCCCTTACCCCCCGCAGATTTATCTGTATTGAAAACCGATATGCACTCTCATTTTATTCCGGGTATTGATGACGGAGCCAGAGATACTGATGACTCCCTTGAAATGCTCGCCGAGATGCACGCGTTGGGCTACCGGAAAGTAGTTACCACTCCCCACATTATGAGTGATGGCTACAGAAATACACCCGAAATTATTCTGAAAGGATTGGAGAGACTTAAAAAGGCTGTAAAAGAAGCTGGCATTGAAATAGAAGTGGAAGCCGCTGCCGAATATTATTTTGATTATGATTTTGAGAAAAGTATTTCCCAAAAAAACAAACTGACTTTTGGAAATAACTATCTGCTTATGGGAAATGTCCTTTATGAATAAGCCTGATAACATTAATGAAGTTATTTTTGAAATGATAATGAATGGCTACAAGCCTGTGTTGGCGCATGTTGAACGCTATCCTTTTTGGCACAATGATTTTGCCGTGTATGAAGACCTTGCCAACAGGGGGACATTATTGCAATTAAACATAAACTCCATAGCGGGCCAATATGGCGCACCTACTAAAAAGGCGGCAGAATGGCTGATAGATAATAACATGATTAGTTTCCTTGGTACTGATTGCCACAATATTCGCCATCTGGCAACCGTGAGAAAAGCACTTACCGAAAAGTATATGCACAAAGTTTTAGCTTCAGGTAAGTTGCTTAATTCTACGTTATAGAGATAAATTAGGAATAGGTAGATTCTACGAGAATAACTATTACCTACACAAAATCAGCCGATTCTATGGTTGATAATTTTTGAACTGTAATATTGTTTCTTTACTAATTTTGCGACCACAATTCAAAAAACGATACCATGAAAGTAACAGTAATAGGTGCGGGAAACGTAGGGGCTACATGCGCTAACGTAATAGCACAAAAAGACATAGTAAATAAAGTTGTTCTGCTTGATATAAAGGATGGAGTTGCCGAAGGCAAAGCCCTCGATATTTGGGAAACTGCACCCGTGAATGAATATAGCACCCGGGTGGCAGGGTATACCAATGACTATTCCCAAACGAAAAATTCCGAAGTGGTGGTTATTACTTCCGGGTTGCCACGTAAGCCCGGCATGAGCCGTGATGACCTTATTGCGACCAATGCAGGTATTGTACGCTCTGTTACTGAGAATGTAATGCAATATTCACCGGATGCCAAAATTATTGTGGTTTCTAACCCATTGGATGTCATGACCTATTGTGCCTACCTTACCGCAAAGGTAGATTCCAGTAAGGTTTTTGGTATGGCAGGGATATTGGATACAGCGCGTTACAGGGCTTTTCTTGCTGATGAATTAAATATTTCACCTAAAGATATTCAAGGTATGCTGTTGGGCGGTCATGGAGATTCTATGGTTCCATTACCACGTTACACCACTGTTGCGGGTATTCCGGTTACTGAATTAATTCCTGCCGATAAACTTAATGCTATTATAGACAGAACTAAGAATGGGGGAGGAGAGATAGTTAACCTGTTAGGTACTTCAGCCTGGTATGCACCCGGTGCTGCTGCTGCTCAAATAGTGGAGGCTATTGTAAAGAATGAAAACCGCATTTTCCCTTGTTGCGCTATGCTTAACGGGCAATATGGCTTAAAAGATATTTATCTCGGTGTACCTGTAAAATTGGGTAAAAATGGTATTGAGCAAATAATAGAGCTGAAGCTTAACGATGCCGAAATGGAGCTTTTAAGTTCTTCTGCTAAGGCGGTGCGCCAGGTTATGGATGTGCTGGATAAGCAATTAGCTGTTACAGCCAAGTAAATAAAAAGCCCTATTTCTGCTGATTTTCAGGTTGAAATAGGTTTAAAACGGGGTTAGGCAGTAAATGATGGTATTCTCTTCATAGTATCTTCATTTTGCATCTTTAGTTTTGCATTCATAATTAACCATTAAACAATTAAATCAAATGAAAAAGTTAAGTTTAGTTCTCGCCAGCGCTCTTCTCTTAGGTGGAATCTCTTTTGCTTCTCCTAAGCAAGATCAAAAAAGTAGCACAACCACTACTACCGAAAAGAAATCTACCACCACTGAAAAGAAATCTAGCAAGATGGACAAGAAAGGCGGAAAGATGGACAAGAAAAGCGGAAAGATGGACAAGAAGGATACCAAGTCCACCACTACTGCTACTCCAAGCAAGTAATTTTAAGTCTTTTCTTAATACTAAAAGCTCTGGCCAAAAGCCGGGGCTTTTGTATTTTAAAGCTTGTAGTATCCTTTATCATACGCCTTACAATATGACTTATAATAAAGGTCTATCACTTTAGTATAAGTAAAAGCGGTATTGAGGAGGGTTTTCTTTAATGGCTGACTCTCCCCGGCAAAATAAATAAACTCATCTACACTTGCTGAACCCTGTCTGCCACCTATTCTAAGGGTATCCCAGGCAGTTATTTCTGCCATATCCTCCAGCATATTTTTCAGTTTTTTGCTGTTTCCGTTAAACATGGTATAGTCTATCCTGTCGGCAGAGGGCTGTAATTCTTTTAAAACAAAATCTTTCTTTTCAAAATGAATATCTGCCAGCAGGGCCGGAGGTGCGGAAAGTATTCGTTTTTGCACCTCGATAAGCCGTTGCGCTTCATCTTTCCAGGCGGGTTGCTTAACCGGAACATATTTTGCAGCACAAGATGGTGCAGTTTCCTTTAAATCAAGCAAAAAGGCTCCATTTGGAGCGCCCATGCCTTCCACTAATATTACATACCGTTCCAGCCCAAGGCTTGAAGTTCCGGCAATACGGAAAGCCACATCAAATACTTTATAAAATTGGGAGTCATGTTTTTGTTTTGCCCATTTTTTAATAACTTCCATTACTTGTTCTCTTTTTGAATCAGGTATGGATAAGGTATGCGGCTTCCCGATAATCAACTTATACTTATCGTTCTTCCTGAAAGTGCGGGTTTTCAGGAAGTCTTTTCGTTTCCGTTGACTTACATTTCTCAAAAAGCGTTTTATCACCCCTCTTGCTGTTTGCTTTTCAAGGGTCCTTATATAGCCTTGTTGCAACGTATTGAAATAAGTATCTATATACATTTTGCATAATGCATGGGCATCAGTGCTGTTTAATTCTAAGTTTGAAGCAGTAACAAAAACGCTGGTCAATAGCCTGTAAACATCGAGGAGGCAGGGAGCCAGGAGGCACTCATCAAAGTCATTTACATTAAAGTAGGCTATCCTGTTATCTGCTTTATAGCTGCCTAAGTTTTCAAGATGCAAATCACCGCAAATCCATGAATTAGGTGAGCTAAACAGGAAAGAATCTTTGGGAATATCTTCGTAAAACAAATGTGTAGTAGCCCGTAGAAATCTGAATTTATCTTCCCGCATTAATTTATACTTAAGCCTTAACGTTTCAGGGTAACGTCCCCGGTTGAAAGTTCTTATTTTTTCGTTAATCTCATCGTGCATAAACAGGAAAAATATAAATCCGGTTAGATAGTTTTGGTAAAAATAGCAGGATATTCTATAACTTTTGCCAAGATAATAAAACTAATCTCGAAGGGTATAAAGCATTTAGCAGCCTTCCCATTGGGGAAATTTGAGTAATTTTGAGTTTTACAGCCATTAAAAATGTGTAGCTATCCTGAACGTTTTCAAGCAAATACCTTTAACTTCCGGGATGGAAAATAGAGTTATCATAGAGCCGGGAGCCAAACGGAAAAATTATTGGAAAGATTTGTGGAGTTTTCGCGGGCTTTTTTACTTCCTTGCATGGAGGGATGTTATCGTTCGTTACAAACAGGCAGTTATTGGAATTGCCTGGAGTGTCATAAAGCCGTTTCTTTCCATTATCATATTTGTGGTGGTTGGCAGGTTATTACATATTGCTGTTCCGCCGGGTGTCCCGAGGGCTATATTCGTATGCGTTGCCATACTTCCCTGGCAGTTTTTCTCTACCGCCTTCAGTGAATCAAGTAACTCGTTGCTCGCAAATTCCAATTTACTTACCAAGGTGTATTTCCCGCGCTTAATAGTACCGGCAAGTACTATCATAGTTTCTCTTATTGATTTTCTTACTTCGCTTGGGCTTTTATTCGCATTTATGATTTATTACCGTTTTGTTCCGGCTTGGAATATAGTACTGCTTCCTGTTTTTCTGTTGCAGGCAACTATGATTGCTATGGGAGGTGGCATTTTGGTTGCAGCATTGAATGTCCGCTATCGCGATTTTAAATTTATCGTTCCTTTTATCGTGCAATTCGGGTTTTATATCTCGCCGATTATGTATAGCAGTAATGTTATTTACCAAAGCACAAAAATTCCGGGGGCTCTTAAATTTATCTATTCTCTTAACCCTTTAGTTGGTGTAATAGATGGTTTCAGATGGTGCATTCTCGGCGGTAAAACAAATTTGTATTTACCGGGTTTTTTACTGTCTCTTGCATTATGTTTTTTGTTTGTGTTTCTGGGTATCTGGTATTTCAGGAAAGTGGAAAAATCATTTGCTGATGTTATATAAGATATGCTGAATTTATGAAAACTATCCCGGTTGTTTATATTCATTATGGAACTATTCCCGACTATTTTGTAAGGTCCGTTAACTCTGCATCTGCTTTTAAAAATAATATTATTATTCTTTCAGAAACGGAGTTTAATTTCAAAGACCCTTCCATCTCATTTTTCCCTATAAAGAAATATGCAAAGGGGTTAGATGGGTTTGATTCTGTTTACAGGCACATGTGTACCAACTCTGAAGAGTTTGAGAAAAGATGTATCCAACGCTGGTTTATTCTTCGGAATTTTATGGAGGAAAACAACATCGGAGTTTGTTATTATTCCGATTCCGATGTTATGATATATGATAATGTAAGCCGGGTATATCTTCAATACGCTGGTTATGATGCTGCATTTGTAGAAACAGAATCGCAGGAAAATTACCGCTGGGCTGCCTCTGCCTGCTGTTCCTACTGGAAAATGGAAACGCTTGGTAAATTTTGTGACTTTATTCTTCAGATATATAGTTCCGGCGAAAAGACTCCGCTGGACGAAAAATGGGAGTATCATACTAAAAATAATATTCCCGGAGGCATTTGTGATATGACTTTGCTCTATCTTTTTTCAAAAAATATTAATTTCTATCCGCTGTCAAAGGTTCAGGATAATCTCGCATTTGATGGTAATATCCTTGTACCTGACAACTACTTCAATGATGAGTATGAAATGATAGTAACTACAGATGGCAGAACGATAAAAAAGATCAGTTGGAAAGATGGAATGCCGTATGGAAGTAATAAGGTTTTAAATAAAGAAATACGCTTTGTAGCTTTAACGGAATATGCCAAATTGATAAATAACAAGGCGACCTTATGGGATAGGATTGGTAAGAAAATTAAAACTATGAGCAAGTAAATACAGGGTGAATTGATAATGGCAAAAACAGTAATAACGGTAGAGAATTTAAGTAAAAGCTATGTTATAAATCATCGGCAGGAGATGGGCTATAATGCATTAAGAGACGTAATTGCGAACAAAACCAAGTCACTTATCCGTATGCAGGTACGGAAAAAATATCCGCTTAAAGAAGTTTTTTTAGCGCTTGATAATGTTTCGATAGAAATTAAGGAAGGAGATCGTTTGGGAATAATAGGTCGCAATGGCAGTGGAAAATCTACGCTTCTTAAAATCATCAGCCGCATTACTGAACCTACTAAAGGCAGGGTAACTATAGATGGCAGGGTCGCCAGTTTATTGGAAGTTGGTACAGGCTTTCATCCTGAACTTACCGGAAGAGAAAATATTTTTCTGAACGGGGCAATTTTGGGCATGAGCAAGCAGGAAATTTCTTCCAAGTTCGATGCTATTGTAGATTTTGCCGAAATAGAACAATTTCTTGATACACCGGTAAAGCGTTACAGCAGCGGAATGTATGTGCGCCTTGCATTTTCAGTAGCAGCACATCTTGAACCGGAAATATTAATAGTTGATGAAGTGCTTGCGGTAGGTGATTCGGTCTTCCAGAAAAAATGTCTTGACCGAATGACCGATTTTGGAAAAGAAGGAAGAACAATTCTTTTTGTTTCTCATAATTTATCTTCCGTTGAAGCGTTATGTACCCGTGCTATTTTACTTGATAAAGGTAAACTTGCAGGAGTAGGCGAAACGGCAGAGATTGCTGAACTCTATGCACGATACAAAGTGATAGAAGGCAAAGAAATTGATTTAACAGGAATTGAAAGAACAGAGAACAAGCAGGATATTATATTCCGGGGGATACGATTTAATTCCCAACCTTTCCGTTTTGGAGAAAAAATAATATTTGATATAAATCTGCTTTCTGATACAAAGCGCAAATTCCTTGACCTTGACCTGGGAATTAATATTATGGATAAGCGGAATAACTGTATTATTCATTGCACCAATAGGTTTATTAACGAGAATTTTACACATACAGATGATTCTTGTACCTATCATTTTGAGATAGAAAATAATCTTAAGCCCGGAAGTTATCAAATGGTTCTTTTTTTACGTACAGAAGATGTGATTCAAGATGTGTTAAACAATAAAATAGGGTTTGAGATTGCTGATAATAATCCTTATGGATTCAATGATTCCAGCCAGTTCCAGGGCAGTATCTTGCCTCCATTTTCAATTAGACAGGTGAGGTAATGGAGACTTTTAGTACTCCCATATTACTCATAATTTTTAATCGCCCCGATACTACTTTCAGGGTATTTGAAAAAGTACGTTTGCTTAAACCTGCAAAGCTTTATATAGCAGCAGATGGACCCAGGGCAAATAATGTTGAAGATTCAGAAAATTGCAGGCTTGCAAGGTCTGTCATTGAAAAAATAGATTGGAAATGCAAGGTTTTCAAATTATTCAGAACTGAAAACCTGGGGTGTGGGAAAGCAGTAAGCAGCGCTATAAATTGGTTTTTTGAACAGGAAGAGGAAGGTATCATTCTGGAAGATGATTGTTTGCCTGATGATACTTTTTTTAGTTTTTGCCAAACGCTTTTATCCTATTACCGGAATGATGAGAGGATTATGCATATTGGCGGAAGTAATTTCCAGGAAGGTATTCGACGCGGCGAAGGAAGTTATTACTTTTCGGCTATGGTTCATGTATGGGGCTGGGCAACATGGAAAAGGGCTTGGAAGAATTATGATTTTGATTTAAAAGATGCTGATGACTTTATAAAACAAGATAAAATCGGTAAATATTTTTCAGATGAGACGGTAAAAAACTACTGGCACAGCATATTTAAAAATATGCAATTGCATAAAATAGATACCTGGGATTATCAATGGCATTTCACCGTATGGAACTATGGGGGGCTTGCTATTATTCCGCAACATAATTTAATTTCAAACATCGGGTTCGGAACAGAAGCCACTCATACAAAAGGAGAAAGTGAATGGGCTAATCAACCTACCATTCCCATTACGCATATTATTCACCCTGCAACCGTAACACAAAATGCAGAAGCCGATTTATTTACTTTCTATAGTCATTACACTTCGCCCGCCAAACAAACAAAGCCCCGAAGTATATTGAACAGGATAGCGACCCGTATAGGATTATCATAAGCATTGTAACATGAACTGCAAAATCTGTAAGTCTTCTGCTTCCTTTTTTTATAAAGGGCAAATACTCAACAAATACACCGTAGAATATTTTAAATGTACTGCATGTGGCTTTATACAGACAGAAAAAACGTATTGGCTTAAAGAGGCATACGACAGCGTAATTGCCCAGCTTGATATAGGTTTGATTGAAAGGAATATGCAATTTGCCGGGTTGGTTGAAAAGCTCATTTTGACATTCTTTCCCAAAACTTCACACTATCTTGATTATGGAGGAGGGTATGGAATGTTTGTAAGGATGATGAGGGATAAAGGATTCTCCTTTTACCGGTCCGAGCCTTTATGTGAAAATATTTTTGCAATGTATTTTGATTTACAGGATTCACCCGTAAATAAATTTGATATTCTTACAGCATTTGAAGTGTTGGAACATCTTGATGAACCTTTGCAGGAAATAAAAAAAATGTTTGACCTTGGAGGTACATTGTTTTGCTCCACTACACTTGCACCCGCTAATCCGGAAGAGTTTGGTGCATGGTGGTACCGGGCGCCCCATTCAGGGCAGCATATAGCATTTTATACAAAGGATTCCCTTGCCTTTATTGCAAAAACTTTTGACAAGAAACTATATACAAATAGCAATAATTTCCATGTTGTAACAGACTCATCAATTAATGAGAAACGCTTTGCAGAAATATTTTTGCCACGCCCCAAAGAATCTTTTTTTAAAGAATTGACAAATAAAATCACCTCTTCCGGAGAACAGTTGATTCGCAGAAAGTCATTGTTACAAGAAGATTATAAAATGGTGGAAGAGAAGATACTCAGCAGAAATTTTCAGAAAGGGAATCCATAATAAATGATAAGTCGCCGCATATCTTATATAAAGCGTTTCTTAGTTAAGAGAATGGAAAAAATCCTGTTTTCAGGAAAAGTATCGGATACTGATAATGGGATACTTCTGCTAAAACTCGACAAGTTAGGGGATTACATTTTATTCCGGAATTTTATAGAAGAACTTAACCGCTTTTACAAGGGGTCAAGGAGAATAGTTTTTTGCGGAAACATTGTATTAAAAGATTTTGCTGAGAAACTAGACAGCGAATTTATTAAGGAATTTATTTGGGTGGATGTACCCCGGCTCGATGAATACCGGTACAGGTTTTGGGTTTATAAAAAAATGAGAAAAGCAGGCTGCGGTACTTTAATACATGGTACATATTCCAGAACGATGCAGGCAGATAAATTAGTACAGTATAGTGGCGCAAGGGAACTTATCGGGTATTGCGGAGATGAAACCAATATGCCAAAGGGGAGTAAGGCTGAATACGATTTAATTTACACTAAATTGGTACAATCAGAAGCCAGGTGCATGTTTGAATTTTATAGGAATAAATTTTTTTTTGAGGATATTTTAAATGCTACCATTAATATAGACTCACCTTATATTAAAACTTCTTCTTTAGTGCAGGGAGAAAAACATGAATACATTGTAATATTTCCCGGGGCAGGCCATGAAAGCAGGAGATGGGATACTTCCAACTTCAGGAAACTAAGTAAATTACTGTTTGATTTTTACAAGCTCCCTATCTTTATTTGCGGTGCCAAAAATGAAATGAAATTAGGCGAAGAAATTGCTGCAAAACAGGAATATTTTATTACTAATTCTATTGGGAAATATAACTTGTTTGAAACAACGGATATGGTGAAAAAGGCAAAATTTATTATCTCCGGAGATACCGGTCCATTTCATTTGGCATTGGCACTTCGGATACCTACCGTTTGTATTTCTAATGGCAACCATTTTGAACGTTTCTGCCCTTATCCCGAAGCAATGAAGATGCCTTTACTTACTATCTATCCGGCACAGTTTGAGGAAATTATTCAAGATGAAAAAATGATTGCTTCTGTTCGTTGTAAAGAGGCAACATATAATATTAATACCATAAGCCCTGAAAGAGTATTTTCTGCTATTGCAAACAGTAATTTGTTTTAAGATGCCAAAACTTTCAATAATAACCATAAATTTAAATAATAGAGAAGGGCTTGAAAAGACCATTAAGAGTGTTGTGAATCAAACGTTCAAAGACTATGAGTATATAGTAGTGGATGGCAATTCAACAGATGGTAGCGTTGAAATTATTGGAAAATATGAAGATAAAATCTATTTCTCCATTTCAGAAAGAGATACCGGTGTGTACAATGCAATGAATAAGGGAATTCACCATGCAAGAGGGGAGTATTGTTTATTTTTGAATTCCGGCGATTACCTCTATTCAGAAAATACGTTAGCTGAAGTTTTTTCTAAAGAACGAAAGGAAGATATTGTGTATGGCAATATGATTATTGAATATGCTTCCGGTAAAAAAGAGTTGGGAAAGATGCCTGACCAAATTACAATGGAACACATGATAAAAGATACGCTTTGGCACCCAGTTTCATTTATTAAGCGGGATATCTTTGAAAGATTTGGGCTTTACCGGGAGGATTTAAAGATTACCGCGGACTATGATTTCTTTCTTAAAAATATATTCATTAATAAGGTTATTACCTGCCATATTCCTGTTCCAATTGCTGTATTTTTGCTTGGCGGAATGAGTTCACATCCATCCAATACAGAAATATTAAAATCAGAAAGGGAGAAGGTTCAATTACAGTATTTCGATAAAGAAATGATGCAATCAATTCAAAAAAAAATAAAAAATGAAATGGAGGAGGAGTTAACAAGAAAAAATTCTTTAAAGAAGAAAATATCGAGATGGTTTCGATCATAATACCTTGTTATAATGCTGGTGTTTTTTTGGGGGAAACCTTGTCCGGTATTTTACAGCAAACCTATAGCAACTGGGAATGTCTTATGGTTGATGATGGTTCTACAGATAACACGAAAGAAGTGGCAGAGAAATATGTAAAAAAGGACAAAAGATTTTTGTATTTCGCCAGGCAAAATGGCGGGCCCTCTGCTGCCAGAAATTATGGAATAGAGCAGGCAAAGGGTGAATATATCCAGTTTTTAGATGCCGATGATATGCTGGAAAAGGAAAAACTGAGAAGACAAGTTGAAATCATGGAAAATAATAGGGATTGCGGGTTAGTTTATGGAGATTCTGTTTTTTTTCATGCGGAGGTGCATACGCATAAAATCATAGTTGATAATATATTGCCTGCCTGGCAACAGAAGGTGAGTGGTCAGGGAGAAAATATCCTCGGTACTTTGCTAAATGGAAATATTATGAGTGTTCAATCGCCCCTTATTAGGAAAAGTGTTTTCACTAAAGCGGGGCTTTTTGATGAAGATATCTGGTTCAATGAAGACTGGGATCTATGGTTGAGGTGTGCCATAAATAATCTCGTTTTCATTTATGATGGAGCAGCAGGTACAAAGGCACTTATTAGAATTCATGAAAACAACAGGAGCAAGGATGGTTTTCTGATGAATTTAAATGGATTGAAGATACGAAATAAAACCATCAAATTGCTGGTTAATATACCGTATCTAAGCCTAAGAATGTTCCGGCGCAGCATAGTATTACATTATAACTTTCTCGAAAAAAATATTATTGAGTCCAAGAGGATAAGTAACGAAGAAGCACGTTTGAAAGCGGAGGGCCTGTATCTTGTAACTAACTTACGGAGACATAAGACCTATTTATGGGTTTTGAATAAACTCCCGTTTATCTTTGCCTTATTATTTCAAAAGATGCTGGAAATGATTAATTTTCTGAAGAAGACACATTTATATGCCACCGAAAGTTTCCATTTGCATACCGGCATATAAGAGGGTTTCGCTACTCCGCAAAGCCTTAGAATCTGTTTTAGAACAAAGCTTTGCAGATTATGAAATCATTATTACAGATGATTCCCCCGATGATGAAGTAAAAAAACTGATAGATGAACTTAAAATCAATAAGGGCATAAAGTATTTTTATAATTCCCCGGCACTTGGGTCACCGGCTAACTGGAATTATGCAATTAGTAAAGCTGAAGGAGAGTATATAAAACTTTTACATTGCGATGATTTTTTTCTGTCCCCCTACAGTCTTGCCAAATATGTTGAACTTCTCGATAGAAATCCATCAGCTGATTTTGCATTTTCCGCACGAAAAGTTGTAACTATTCCGGGGAATAATATAACCTACTACAGTTGTTCCAAAATGCAACTGGAAAAAATAAAAACACATCCCGGATACCTCTTTTTTAGAAATTTAATTGGGGGGCCAAGTGCGACGATATATAGAAGAAAAATACTGGCGGCCTATGACGAATCCTTGATTTGGCTGGTAGATATTGAGTTTTATATGCGCCTTATAAATATGAATCATACCATCTCTTATACAGAGGAACCATTAATATGCACTATAGATGGCGGAGAAGAACAAATTACCCAGGCTGTAATAAAAAATAAGGCGATACAAATTAAGGAACATGTGAGTATATTTGAAAAATTAGTAAATACAACCAAAATCAACCGAAAACATTTTTCGTTTTTTTTCAGGCTTTTATTCAACCAATATAAGGTAACCGACCTAGAGACGCTTCAGTCAATATGCGATATACCTGATTCTTTAATTCCATATTTCAGTATGATAATGGATGATGTGAATAAAAAGAAATTCAGGACAAGATTAAAAGTTTATTTATACAACACCTCATTTAATAAAAATATCCTCAAGCTAAAGATATTCGGGATATGATGTTGATGCTGAGCTGAAATGAAGTTAAAAGTAATAATAGAGAGATAGTTTTCCCTGATGGAGCAAATTAAAAATAACCCTAAAGTAACGGTATTGATGGCTGTTTATAATGGGGAAAAATATCTTCGGGACTCGATTGAGAGTATTTTACAGCAAACTTTTACAGATTTTGAATTCCTGATAATTAATGACGGGAGTACGGATGGAACTGTTTCAATTATAGAATCTTTTACGGATAAACGTATCCGGCTTATTCATAATGAAATAAATGTAGGGTTGGTAGATAGCCTGAATAAAGGTATAAAGCTTTCATCGGGGGAATATATTGCGCGGATGGATGCCGATGACATGAGCCTTTCATCCCGATTAGATAAGCAGGTGCAATTTCTCAATTCAAATCTTGCAGTGAGTGCTGTTGCGTCACATATCCGGTTTATGAATGCCGACGGAAATGCGAAGGGCTATTGGAACAATGAGCTAAAAATAAATACAAGGGCGGAAATTTACGGGGCTTTGCCTAAATATGATTGTATTGCACATCCCACTGTAGTAATTCGGAAAGAGGTTATTTCAAAATACCTTTATCGAAAAGCCCAGAAAAATGTTGAAGACTGGGACTTATGGCTTAGGATGGTTGCTGACGGTTTAATTATAGAAAAAATAAACGAAGTCCTTTTAATGTATAGAATACATTTTGAGTCTGTAACAATGCACCGGAATACAGGTAGGTTATCTCAAAAAAAAACAATAAAATGCAAGCAGAGTTTTCTATTATACCAGGCCTCAAAATTAAAAATAAACTTGTTTTTTTTCAGAGTGTTTTACTCATGGCTCCGGGCAGTTGCAAGATATTCAAACCTATATATTATATCTGATTTCTTGCGGGGACTAAAACGAATAGCAACTTCCAATCCTTTTTCAGTATATGCGGGATTCATACGACTTAAAAAATATCTAAGCACACATACCCATAATCTTATTTTCTTTTTTCCTTATACGGTTGTGGGGGGAGCTGAAAGGGTGCATTTTGAAATTGTATCATGTGTTAAGGATAGGAACCCCCTGGTATTTTTTACCGGATTTTCAGCAAATGACCGTTACTTGAAATTTTTCACGGCAAATGCGAAAGTCTTTAATATCCCCCATGTTTTAAATTATCCCATAATTGGAGAAAAATCGAAAAAACTGATTGCCGGATATATCAATAAGCAAGCTAAGCCTGTGGCACTTGGAAGCAACTCTATTTTCTACCTCGAATTATTAAGTAAACTATTGCCTTCTGTTTTTTGTATTGATATTAAACATACTTTTATTGAAACCGATGATGCAGAAGAAATCAGTTTATTACCATTAATAACCCGATTGGACAAAAGAGTGTTTATTGGTAATAAATCAATGGAAAATATGAAAATATTATACCATAATAATAATATCCCCGGGAATATCTCCGATAGAGTAATTCATATAAGAAATTTCACTGCCATTCCTTCTCAGCATATTCCAAAAAAAATGATTGTCCCTTTAAAGGTACTGTATGTTGGGCGTGTATCCCCCGAGAAACGGGTTGAGTTAGCTTTAAAAATTGCGGTGGAATGTAACAAGCAAAACATCCCAGTAGTGTTTCAATTTATTTGTGACAAAAGTAAAATCCCTGATGCACAGCACTATCCATTTATAGAATTTAAAGGCGAAATAACGGAGGAAAACGAACTGGAAGCCATTTATAAAGGTGCACATGCTATGGTAATTACTTCTGACAAGGAAGGAGGATTACCTTTATCAGGAATGGAAGCTATGGCAAATAGCTTAGCTCTTATCTCTACCAATGTGGGAGATGTTTCTTTACATATTACAAACTATAAAACGGGGTTTATTACCTCATCAAATATGGAGAATGTAGTAATAAGTGAAATGGTGGAGTATATTAAAACGCTCTGTCAAAGTAAGGAATTGTTGAGTTCTATTTCTCTCAATGCATATAATTATGCAAAGAATAATTTTACGAAAAAAGAATTTTGTAATACCTATCGCAATTTATTAATCAGGTAGATAGGATGTTTAAAGTAACTACATATTGCGACTGGGACCTGAAGCTTGACCTTGAATTGGAAAAGAAAGTTGAATTATATATTGACAATCAATGGAAGCACGAAAGTCAGAACGGGGATTCCATTAAAGTTTTATTGGTATGTGAGCCCAGGTCTATTATGCCGGGCATGCGCAAGGTTGCAAGGAGAAATAGGTATAAATTTGATTTCATTCTCACGCATGATGAACAGATTTTGAACGACTGTAAGAATGCTGTTTTATTTGAATTTGGCAGTTCCTGGATTTCGGAAGGGTATAGCTTTCCCCAAAAAAGCTTTTCTGTTTCCACTGTTGTTGGGAAAAAGAAAATTACGCAGGGCCATAAACTAAGGAAGACTTTGTGGAAACGAAAAGACAGGATATCTGTTCCCGAGAAGTTTTTTTTGAGTAGATTTTCAGGAGATACATCCGATATATATCCAGTGCTTCAGGATTCGAAAGAACCTTTGTTCGATAGTCAATTCCATATAGCTATAGAGAATGACAGGCTGAAATATTACTTCACCGAAAAATTGATTGATTGTTTCAGGACCAAAACCGTTCCTATATATTGGGGCTGTCCAAATATTGCCGATTATTTTAATACCGGGGGAATGATAATTGTTAATAATGTAAATGAAATTATTTCTGCATGCAACAATTTGAACGAAAACACATATAGTAATATGGAATGGGCGATTGAAGATAATTATATACGGAGTGGCAGGTATAAGGATTTTACCATTCGGGTAGGGCAAAAACTTCTGGAATTGTGCGGCTCTTAATTGTAAGAAAGTTTGCTAATAAAAGTTGCCTGCTTAAATGATGTAGAAATTATTCGTGTACTGCACAAATTTCCAGGTAGGCTTCTTTAAAGCCCTCAGCCCATTTATCCCAATTTAATGAGGTCTCAAATAAATTTCTCGATTTTCTGGAAAGGGAACTATATTTTTCTTCTTCCTTAAAAATATTTGCAATAAGGTCTGCATACTCTTTCCCGCTTGCAGAAGGAGGCAGGAGAAAGCCATTTTCACCTTTAATAATTGCCGATGAAACCCCACCGGTATCAGTACCGACCGAAGGAACCCCAAATGCGGAAGCTTCGCAAAAAACAATTCCGAAGCATTCCATTCGGGTAGGTAAAAGGAGAAAGTGTGAATTCAAAAAGAGGTTTTCAAACGCTTTTTTTTGGTCTTCTTTATTTTTGTCTAAAAATGGAATTACGGTTAAGTTGGGATGCTGAAATTTTTCCGGCGGGATGCAACCGCATACTGTAAGATGAGCATTAATTCCCATTTTGTTAAGTTCAATAAGAGTATCGTAAGCAATAGCGCCCCCCTTTCTATCCCAGTCAACACCCATGAATAGGAGATTGCACAAATCGGTCCTCTTTCTTAATAACACGCGTTCCCTGCCCGGGATATTTTCCAAGTTCGCGCCAAATGGAATAGTAAAAACTTTTGAATCAGGAATACCAAAATCATAAATAGCCGAATTGCTTGCCCATTGAGACGGATACGTTAAGAATGAAGATTTGTTTAGCGCTTTCTGTTCCACTGTTAAAGTTTCACTTCTTGAAAAGCTATATAAATTGCTAAGTGCAGGGTAATAATCCATAGTGTTTTGCACAGTGGAATCTCCAATGTAGGCAATAGGTACAGATGTTTCAAGGTAAGATATAAAAGTAGAAGTAGCAGGTACCACAATCAAGTCATATTGTTTTTTTAGTAACTGTTTATGTACTATCCGGGCGTATCCTTTTGCCAATATTTTACTATGCCTGTAGTTGTATCTCTTATGAAATAATTTCTGTGATAAACCAGTAATAATTTTCCCGAACCAAAGAGGAAAAAAAGGTTTTACCGAATTAATAAGATCAATATCACCTACCTGTTTTTGAAGAGCTTTCCAGATATAAAACTGGGTACCCGACCAGGCATTCTTGTTGCGTGAATCGGTAGAAGTTATATAGGCTATTTTAAGTCTTTTATCAGTCATTGAAATGATTACAAAAATAGGAGGATTGAAAGACTCTGGACTCTCTTTCATCAAAATATTATAAAGTAGCTACCTTTGGGTTTTATCTCAATGCTGATAAATGAATAAAGAGGAACAAATTCAAAATACAAATCATACTCACCGGGTTTTATTGTTATCTGATATTAATTCCAGTCATACTCAAAAATGGGCGCTTTCACTGGCAGAGAAAGGAATTGAAGTAGGATTATTCAGCCTGCATAATACAGTTTCTGACTGGTTCAAGGATAAGAGAAATATCCTGATTTTGCATAGCCCGGGGAAGGGTAAAGGAGTTAGTGAAATACTCTCAAAAACTAAATTCCTGAGGGCGCTTCCGGCTTTGAAGAAAGCGATAAAAGTATTTAATCCGGATATAGTTCATGCCCACTATGCTTCAAGCTATGGCTTTTTAGGGGCACTCTCCGAATTTCATCCGTTTGTTATTTCGGTATGGGGCAGTGATGTTTTTATTTTCCCTAATATGGGTCCTCTGAATAAATGGATGTTCAAATTTAATCTTGCTAAAGCAGATAAAATTTGTTCCACAAGCCATACCATGAAAGAAGAAATAAAGAAATATACCGCTAAGGATATTTCTGTAATTCCGTTTGGTATTGATTTAGATGTGTATAAGCCTTTTTATGCCCATCATGTTTTTAAAGACGATTCTATCGTGATTGGAATAGTTAAAGCGATGGAGAAGGAATATGGGCTGGAATACCTGATTGAGGCTTTTGCCGTATTGCTTAAACGGGTTAGAGGATATAGTATAAAGCTAATGATTGTAGGAAAAGGAAGCCTCGACACCCAGTTAAGGACTAAGGTAAAAGATTTGCAGGTGGAAGGAGATACCGTATTTACGGGTTACATACCGCCAGCCGAAGTTCCTTTTTATCAGAATATGCTTTCTATAGCAGTTTTCCCTTCAATTAGCGAAAGTTTCGGCGTATCGGTGGTAGAGGCTATGGCATGTGAAAAGCCGGTAATTGTAACTGACGTTGGAGGACTTCCTGAAGTAGTGGAAGATGGAGTAACCGGGCTGGTTGTGCCGGTGAAAAATGTACAGAAGATGGCAGAAGCTATGGAGAAGTTGGTAAGAGATAAGGAACTGAGAAATAAATTTGGTAAAGAGGGAAGACGAAGAGTGGCGAGACTTTATAATTGGGAGAATAACCTGGCATCCATGATTCGCATTTATGATGAATTATCACCCGGTAAAAGAATTGAGTAAATTTACTTGTTATTTTTACACGGCAACATGGTGGCTGAGCTTGTCCAATTCAAGGATAGTTGTTTTTTTATCCTCGCTTTCATGAAACATGCGGCTGAATTTGCGGTTGTAAAGTATTTCCTTGTAGGTATAAGAACTGCGTTGTTGAACCATGTCGGAAAACACATCATCAAAACCACGAATCAACGTATATATTTCCAAATCGGAATTTTTCATATCCTCGTAGGTAAAACCGTTCAGGGGACTGTTTTCGTCAATAGGGTGTACTACTGTCCAATTCATGGGCAGGCTCTCTACTTTTTCTCTTTCAAGCGCAAGAGTGTAGTACTTATAAACTAATTCTCCTTCTTCCTGCATCTGTAGCCCTACATTTACTTTCACCTCCACATCTGTGAGAGAGTGGTTATTCTTGTAGTTTACAAAGCGGAACATTAACGCTGTTTTATCTTTGTAGGGGCTGATGAGTGCATGCTCACTAAAGATCAGGTATGCTTTTGGCCGGGCAAATCTTCCATAAATTAACCCCGTGGCAATGGCTAAAGACAATAACCCGGTAAGTGATTCAAGCGAAGCCACAATATTTATGCCGTCACCAACGGGGTTTACTCTGCCGTATCCAACAGTAGTAAATGTCTGGGTGCTGAAAAAGAAAACTTCTTTAAACTTTACCCAGGGACTATCTCCTATCATTCCCTGCAACTGCTCTGTGCCCACACTCAAGTAAAAAAAAGTGAACAGTAGATTAATCGTAAAATAAAATAAAAGAATGACTCCCATGAATTTCCATCGGGGAAGGGTTAACATGGTTTGAAAAATGCTGAACCTTTTTATAAACCCAAGTCCCGATTTACGCAGATTGAAACTCCCGTCCTTGTTTACAAACCGGGTATCGGAGATATCGGCTTTACTGCTAAACCCCGTATCATTATTAGCTTTTAGAAATGTACTTATTCTTCTGTGCGTAGCCATTAGCTGAACTATTATAAAATTCCATTCTCTATTTTCAAGACTGAATTAAATACAAAGATAAAGTTCTGTGTGTAAAATGCAAAGCTATGCCGGGGGGTTTAATAAAAACCCTTACTAATTCATATTGAAATCAATATGCCAACAGTTGTTCAAAGTGTTTTAAGTGTATCGGTATTCAACCTATACCCTTTGCCATGGATATTTATTATTTCAATGGAGGGGTCTTCTTTAATGCGTTTTCTTATTTTAGTTATATAAACATCCATACTTCGCCCGGTGAAATAATCATCATTTCCCCAGATGTTTTTTAAGGCTACATCTCTTGGCAGTAAATTATTTCTGTATTCGCAAAGGAGCTTTAGCAAATCATTTTCGCGGGGCGATAACTGTTCTGTTCCCTTGGGTCCGGTTAAGCGCTGTAGTTTACTATCCAGTTTATATTTTCCAACTGAAAATTCTGTTGTATTCCCAAACCCATTCGACGTATTGTTGGCTCGCTTTAAGACCGCATTGATTTTAAATATCAATAGTTCAGAATCAAAGGGCTTTACTATATAATCATCTGCCCCCGATTTATATCCTGTGAGCATATCCTCCCGCAGCGATTTGGCCGTTAGAAACAATACCGGCATCCCGGGATTCAGGAGTTTTATTTCTGAAGCTAATTGAAACCCATTCATTTCCGGCATCATCACATCGAGCAGGCAAATATCAAAATGGTGCTTATTGAAACCTTTGAAAGCCTCTATACCATTAGTGTACCAGGAGGTTTCAAAATCATTCAATTCGAGATAATTTTTAAGAAGCTCTCCAAAGCTGCTGTCATCTTCGGCAAGTAGTATTTTCCGTTTTATCTCACTCATGGGGTGTGGGTAATTTAATGGTTATTGTGGTTCCTTTTCCGGGCTCTGATTCTGCTTGTACATTGCCGCTATACATTTCTACGACCTTCTTTACAAAACTTAATCCCAATCCGAAACCTTGTATATGCGACTGCTTATAATAATCAGAACGATAGAACTTTTCAAAAATATGGGGCAGGTCTTCTTTACTGATTCCGATACCGTTATCAGAAAATTGGAGAAGTAAAGTAGAAGAATCAATTAAAGAAACACGGATAGTTATTAGTACAGCATCAGTTGAAAATTTTATGGAGTTATCAATCAAATTACAAAATACCTTTTGCCATAACATTTCACTGCCCGAAATGGTTATTATTTCCTTCGGAAAATGGGTTTCTATTGTTACATTTTTATTTTCAAGAATAAGCCTGAATTCTTCCAGCGATTGAGTAATAGTATCAATGATATTAAATGGCTTCAATTTCATGGCAGGGACTTCATCTACCAAAGAATTAAGCAAAACAGCGCTCATATCCTTATGCAGCCTCGAGGTTTGTTCCTTAATGGAATGTGCCACTCTCCCAATTTGTTCCGGGGTCATTTTAGTGTTTTTTTCTATCAGCATATCTGCGCCGAGCGATATGCCTGCCAACGGAGTTTTGATTTCATGCGACATGTGATTGATAAAATCATTTTTAGCAAGTAACAAATTTTTATGACGTATCAGCAACCGGATGCTATACAAGAAGAGAAACAAAAGACTTGCAGTAAACATAACAGATAGCAAAAAAGCCCACCATATATCGGAATGTATTTGCCTTAATTTTCCGGGAATATCTAAAAAAAGAATTATTTTTCTTCCAAAAAGGTCATTTGGGTAAAGGCTAACTCTATAGCACCCCGTGGTATCATAAAATCCGGGGCTCCTATAAGCATATTCTCCGGATGAGTTCTGCATGGCGAAATTAAATGTACCCGGCAAATCATTTTGAAGCAGCTCGCTTTGTAAAAGGTTTTGAATAACATCGGGCTTAAGGGAAAGGGAATCGGGGTTCCGTATCTGCAACATTTTTTCAACCAGGGTATCTATATTTTCTAATTTCTCGTTTATATAATCATCTTCTTCGCCGGAGTTATCGCCGGTTTCATTAAAAACCACGCTCTGTACTATATTATTGCTACTGTCTTTACTCCTTTGTATCTGTACTATAGTCTCGCCATTCTGTGTTATCACGCTTACATTATTGGTCAGGCAAACCGACAAACTATCTACCAGAGGATGTGTAGCATATATTTTAATATTTTTATGATTATGAAGTACCCTGATGTTTAATATGCTGTCAAAATCTATGGCATTATGGACAAATTTAAAGTTCTCTTTTTGCTCTGTCTGTTTTACCACGCTTTCGAGGGAGCGGTAAGTTGCAGCATCAAACTGCTGGCTGTTCAGTTGTAATGACCTTCGTATCCACCATGCCTGGATAACAATAATTCCAATCAGCATGATGGCAAAAAGAGACGTTAAAATATAGATGGTCCTGTTTTTCACCTGTTCAAAGCTATTGTTTGTTAGTTAAGTTCAAAGATACTTTAACACATCTTTAACTCTTTTTAACCGCACATTAACCAAAAACGCCTTATTGTCAGTATAGTTTTGCATCATAAAATTAAAACAATATGAAAACAAATCTTCACAAATTGAATCTTGTTGTTGCAATGGTGATAATAGCAATAGGCATCCCTGCGCAACCGGCGCCCCAAAAAACCTGTATCAAGATACAGGAAATAATGAACGGGAAAAGTATAAAAATTGATACCTGTTTTACCGGCATGAGCGAAGCGGAAATTGACAAACAGCTAAACGCAATGGGAATAACCGATATGCGCACTGTGAATGGCTCCATTGATTCGGTGAGTTTAGTGGTAGATAAAGAAGTGGATGCTGACGATAGTGCCACCAGCCAGGTAATAGTAATAAATGATGGGAAAGAAGAAGGTGATGATAATGAAACAATAAAAGTCATTTCGGGCAAAGATGCCAAGTGCAATATGACAGTGGTGGGAAATAACGGATTTGCATATACTAAAAGTGCCGATGATGAAAATGATTCGGTAAAAACAGAGGTAGTAGTAAAAAGCTCTGATAAAAATGGAAATAGCGCTGAAACCAAAATTTTAATTTACCGGAAAATAGAGGTGAAAGATGTATCCGATTCAGATATTTTAAACTCGCGCTCCGGTATTCCCGCAGATAATACTCCGTTTACAGGACTAAAAATTTACCCCAATCCGGCCTCTGCTTCCATTACTATTTCATACAGTGCATCCAGTTCCGAGCCGCTCGTGATAAATATTTATGATACGGGTGGGAAGATAGTTTATACGGAAAAAGTAGCTAATCCAGGGGACCTGGTAAACAAAACTATTTTAATAAATTCATTGGATGCCGGCGTATATTTTGTAAACCTTCTACAAGGCAAGCAAAGCGAAACAAAAAAGATACTAGTAAAATAGTAGTAATTAGTAGTTTTTTAAGCCCGCCCTTTTAAAAGGGTGGGCTTATTTATTTTTGCTTGTAACTGACTCGTTAATAAATTTGTAGCTTTGTAAAAGTATATAATTGTACCCCCCTTTATAGAGCTATATAGGGTATCGTAAATCAGTTTAAAATAATATGTAGTTAAATTGTATAGTAATTGATGATGATGAAGCTTGCAGGGTGGTGCTTGAGCAGCTAATAGGCCAGGTAGATAACCTTAAGCACATTGGTCCTTTGAAACCGGAGAAAAAGCTTTAAACGCCTTAAAACACAATGATACTCATCTCGTTTTCCTGGATGTTGAAATGCCGGGGATGAGTGGCATCGAAATGCTTGCAGAACTGGAAATTAAACCTATTGTTATTCTTACAACTTCGCATAAAGAATACGCAGTGGATGCGTATGAACATGATGTGGCAGATTATTTGGTAAAACCAGTTACAATGCCCCGCTTTCTAAAGGCGGTTTCAAAAGCAGAGCGACGTTTTGAAAATGTATTTTTCGGAGATAAGCGTATTGACCGCGATTATTTTTTTATCCGGAAAGACTCCGTAATAATTAAAGTATTTATTGCAGATGTATTGTGGATTGAAGCCATGGGTGACTATGTTACAATTCATACGAAAGATAAAAAATTCATTATGCACTCTACTCTCCGTTCTATTGAAAGCAAACTGCCAAAAGATAAATTTATCAGGGCACATCGTTCATATATGTTCATTTAGATAATATAAAAACTGTGGAAGGAACCTCCATTTATGTTGAAAGTACCCTTATACCACTGGGTACACTATATAAAGATAATTTTTTTAAGCGGCTTGGGCTTTTAGGTTAAAGGGTAATATCTCTCGCATTTTAATATTTATCCATTACTTATTAATGGGCAAACCTGAGTATTCAAGCTTTCAATATTTTTATAATTAGGTTTATTCAACAGGTATTATTTGTAACTTTGTATGTGGAGTAAAAAAATGTCTTGGGTAAAAGACATTTAGCCAAAAACGTGGCCTAATATGCAATAGGTGTATGAAAGAAATGCCCCTTTTAAGTTGGGTTAAAAATGTTTCCCTTACAAAAAAACTCTATTTTGTAGTCGGCATTATGGCAGCACTAATCGGGGTGGAGCTTTTTGCATTAAGTTTTACCATACATACTTTGTCTGCCACCAGGGCGCTTGTAGGGGGAGAAGGGCTATGGTCTAAAGCCGAAAAGGATGCTATATTTAGCCTGCAGGAATATGGGTACACCAATGATGAAGATGATTACCAGCACTTTCTCACTGAGTTGGCAGTGCCGTTTGGTGACCATAAAGCACGGCTTGCATTAAGTAAAACCCCTCCCGATATTAACGGAGCCGCACAGGGGTTTATGGAAGGAAGAATCTACAAAGATGATATTGATGGGGTTATTAAACTTTTAACAAGGTTTAATTCCAACGTTTATTTGCAAAGGGCTGTAATTTATTGGACCAGGGGTGATTCCATGATTTCTGTTTTACAAAACTTGGGTGCAACCCTGCATACCCAGATACAATCGGGTAAAGCAACAGATGAAGAAATAAATCTGACCTCCGCAGAAATACAGAATTTAAATGTGGAAATAACAAAGGTGGAAGATAATTTTTCATTTACACTTGGCGAAGGTTCGCGATGGATGGAACACCTTATCCTTAAATTATTATTTTTAATTGCCCTGACCGTTGAATGTACGGGCTTATTCCTCACTGTTTCAGTAAGCCGGGCAATAGCCAAAGGCATTAATGGAATTGTGCGAATTGCCCGGAAAGTATCCACCGGGGATTTTAGTAAAAGGGCAACCGTATTTTCAAAAGACGAGATAGGGTTTTTAGCTGAATCTTTTAATCAAATGGTGGGTGACCTGGAACAAAAAACGATAAGGGAAAAACGTTCGGAATATGCTTTAAGGAGCCAGAAAGAATTATACGAAACCTTGCTGACAAGCCAGAGTGAGATGGGAGAAGGCGTTATCATCTCCGAAAATGATTCTATAGTATATGTGAACCAGGCTACCTGTAAAATATGCGGGTACAGCTTAGAGGAAATTATGCGTCTGCCTTCTTTTATTAAACTTTTTCCCCAATACGAACCGTTCCCGAAGGTTGAAAGCGAAGGGGAAAATGAGACTGAAAAGAAGGCGCAGCATTCGGGTGAAACAAAAATTCAGCGCAAAGACGGGAAATCAATTGATGTGGAATTCACTACACATTATCTTCAACGTGCAAGGCTTATACAATCGGTTACTATATTCAGGGATGTAACAGAAAAAAATAAATTAGAAGAACAATTCAGGGAAGAAAAAGAAAATGCAGTTAGGGCAGAATTATCTAAAAAAGTGAGTGAACGGTTTCTTGCTACCATGAGCCATGAAATCCGTACGCCGATGAATGCTATAATTGGATTCACAAGAATTATACTAAAAACTGAACTCACCCCGGAACAAGAAAAATATTTAAGCGCCATAAAAATATCAGGCGATAATTTGCTTGTGATAATTAATGATATTCTTGATTTTTCAAGAATAAAAGAAGGTAAAATGCCCATTGAAGAAAAAAACTTCAATCTATCCGAGGTCTTGTCCATTTGTGTGGAGCAGATGCTTCCTAAAGCTATCGAAAAAGGAATAACCCTCTCCAGTAATATCGACGATACTGTACCCGACCAATTAGCAGGAGACTCAAACCGGCTAAGCCAGATGTTGCTTAACTTGTTATCGAATGCTGTTAAATTTACTAACCAGGGAGGTATAGAAGTGAAGGTAGAGAAACTATCAGAAAATGAAGGTAGAGTGGAATTGAAGTTTTCAGTGCGCGATACGGGTGTTGGTATTAAAGAAGATAAGCTGGCAAGTATATTTGATGAGTTTACACAGGCTAATGATAATACAGCAAGATTGTATGGCGGTACAGGGCTTGGGTTAGCCATAGTGAGACAATTGGCAGAATTACAAGGCGGAAATGTTTGGGTAGAAAGTAAATTTGGAGAAGGCTCGTGTTTTTATTTTACTATAACTTACAAAAAAACTGTCAGGCAGAAAATTAAGACCCTTATCAGTATGAGCGATAATGGAAAAGCGAAATTAGTTGACGGGATAAAAGTTTTGGTGGTGGAAGATAATGAAATGAATGTACTGCTTGCTCAAAAAGTGCTGCAGGACTGGGGATGGACATCTGAGATTGCTGCCGATGGTAATATTGCCATTGATAAAATAAAACAAAATGAATATGATATTGTTTTGATGGATATAGAATTGCCAGAAATGAATGGATATGAAGCTACTGCATTTATCCGGAAAAACCTTCAGCCACCTAAAAGCTCTGTACCTATTATTGCCATGACTGCTCATGCTTTGCAAACAGAAGAAGCAAAATGTATTAAAGCAGGGATGAATGGCTATGTATCTAAACCCATTAGCGAAAAACTCCTCTATGCCCAGGTATTATTAGTCCTGAATAAGGGATAAATTCAGGGCATAAAAAAAGAGTAACATTCCATCTCTTTAAATGGCTGGGAATGAGTTTTCAGTTTTTCGTAACTTTGTATTACACTTATATGGTATACTTATAAGAGTTCAAAATATTGGTTCGTGACAGGATTTCTGAGGGCTTTATAGTTTGTAACTAATTCTCCTCCATATTTTGGTAATTTTTGATTGATACGTTATTGGGAATGGAAAATATAAAAACACCGGAGATAATAAAAGCCTTGATTGTTGAGGACAACGAGCTTAACGCAATTCTTGCTGAAAAAGTGCTTCGTGATTGGAATTGGAAAGTGGAAGTGGCAGGAGATGGGTTTATTGCTCTTGACAAAATAAAGCATAAAGACTTCGATGTGGTGCTTATGGATATTCAACTTCCGGGAATAGACGGGTATGAAACCACCCGAAAAATAAGGAATGAAATGGAAGCCCCCAAAAATGCAATTACCATAATTGCCATGACGGCACATGCCCTTATGGGAGAAGAAGAAAAGTGCCTTGAAGCTGGGATGGATGGCTATGTTTCAAAACCTTTTGACCCTGAAAAGCTATATTTAAAAATAGTGACCGCCTTGCATATTAATTCGTCCTTAAATCGGAGGAAAAACAGCATTCCAAATCAGGATAAATTACCCGAAAGCGAAACTATCCGGATAGCAGATGAAACTATTAGAAGAAGACATACAGACCTTACCTACCTCCGGGGGCTTGCCAAAGGCAGCGATACATTTATTATTCAAATGCTGAATATATTTATAACTCAAACCCCGCATGCTCTTGAACGGATGGAAAATGCTTTAAAAAATAAAGACTGGAAATTACTGAGGCAGGTTGTTCATAAAATAAAACCCTCCATTATGTTTGTGGGCCTCTCTGAAATTGTAAAAGAGGTGCCTCTTTTGGAAGATTATGCAGCCGAAGAAATACAGTTGGATAAAATTCCTGCCCTGGTAAATAAAATTAAAAGAGTGTGTACTGAATCTCTGGAAGAATTACACGAGGAATTGGAAAGATTAAAACTAAATAAAGTATAGCATAACAAGCGCCCTTGTTTTACTAAAAAAGTTTACTGAAATAAATTCCAGTAAACTTTTTTAGCGGGTAGAAATTTAGAAATTAGCTTTCGTAATGATAAATTTCACTATTCAGCGATTTATCATATAAAGTATAATTAAACAGGTTGATAGATACCGGAACCCCTTCTTTCGCTGCATCATCTTCATAACAAATAAAAGAGAATTCTTTATTGGCATGTGCCACATCAGCCGTTTCTACTAAACATCCGTTGTCGGTATGAAGAACTAAAAAACATTCGCCGCTTCCTACTCTCATATATAGCAACATCTTATTTACCATACAATGAAGCCCGTGTGAAAAGATATTAAGGTTCACTTCTCTGTTCCCTATCTCCTGGCATTCATCTTTAATAATCTCGCCCAAGGGTTTAATTCCGGAGCTTTTCTCAGCGTTTCCTTTTCTTTTTTCAAATTCTTCGGTAATTAACTTCCCGACAATAATAAAAGCGCAAATAACAAAAATACACCGTAACCCAACAATCGCATCGGGCATTAATACCCAGCCAAGTGTTAAAGATTTAGTGTTCATTAGCTGAACTGCACTGTTCAGGCTTCCCTGGGATAACGAAATTTCAGTAAGCATACATCATAGTTTAATTGGGTTGATTTGTAGAGTTTAATTACCACACCTTACGGAACAATTATAGAAAGGTTATGGAATTCTAAAAAATTCCTCAAAAAACTTTCGATAATAGAAAATTTGTACGCGAATAGATGATAATTGTCATTTTTAAGAGAGTTTTTACGAAACTGAAAGAGGTTATTAGTTTAGCATGAGGGCTTAATAATGCACCCTAAATCCGTTTCCCAAAAAAATTCATCCTGATTGTACAATATACTTTTTGCTATTTCCATTCCTTATTTTAAGTTTTCAAGTGTTGTGAAAGATATGAGTCCCATTGTAGGGTAGATTGAATAAATGGGTAACCAGAATAAATTTTCTATAGAAAGAAGTCACCTTTTATTAAAATAAAGCCGCATATTTCTATCTATTCTATCTATCCGTTTACCAAGCATTTTCTATCATTCAACGAAAAAACGGGCTAAACAAATTCTGTCAGCACTAAATTGTGTTCATTCAACGATTAATCCTCAAGCTCTCTTAACCTTTAAATACTTTCAATTATGAAAACACAGGAGTTAAATAAGGCAACCACAAAAGAAAATCAATCTTTGGGTAATATAGCCGGAAATAAAAGGAACAATCCGGCTTCATTAATTAATCCACTTGCGAGAAGGTGGAAATGGCTTACCCCATTCGCATTTGCAGGGGTATTGTATTCATGTAACAACGACCAGCTTGTACAGCAATATAAAACCTTGCACGAACATGATTCGTTGTTGATGACACAGACGCAGGCAGATGATTCAACCATAAAAGGATACATCCACAATTTGAATGAGATTCAAAGTAACCTCGATGAGATTAAAACGAGGGAGAAGATACTCTCTGTAGAAGGTGAAAATAAAACCGGCAACAAAGCAGTAGCAGACATAAAAGCGCTTGATAACCTGATTCTTACAAGCAATAAAGAAATAGCTGCTTTACATTCGAAGATGAGGAAGATGAACAAACATGATGCAGAAATGGATACCATGATTGCCCGCATAACATCACAGTTAGCACAAAAGGATACTGAAATTAGTGCACTGCAAGGCAACCTGGCAAAGGTCAACACTTCTTACAAGGAAGTTACCGATCAGTTTAATGATAGCATTATCCAGTTGCAAACCCAGAATAACCGTATAGTAAGTATGACTAATACTATGAATACGGTATATTATGCTGTAGGAACTGTGAAAGAGTTGAAAGATAATAAGGTAATTAATAAATCTGGCGGCTTTGCAGGAATTGGAAGAAATGCTTCCTTGAAACCGGATTTCAATAGTTCTTACTTTACCAAATCTGATTTGACCAAATTGGATGTGATCCCCCTTAATGCCAAGTTTAAAAAGCTGGTTACCAGCCATCCAACTGAGTCATACAAAATAACCGGAAACAATACTGCCGACTCCCTGGTAATTACCAATCCTTCCTCTTTCTGGAGTGAAAACAAGTATTTAGTTGTAGCCGTTAAATAAGGGCTAAGAATCCTGACAGTCCCCACTCTTGTGTGTGTAGTGGGGCTGTTTAGGATTTTGTCTGTTTTTTTCACCTTCTCAAAATACCTATTTAACCTAAATATACTATCACTTATCGAAAAAGCCAGAAATTGTGGTATGGTGATAGTATCTTTAAATAATAAAAATTATACCCTTATGAATGCTCAACAAGGATATTCCATTTTCCTGGTAGATGATGATAAGATGTTTCTTACATCGCTGAGAAATAGTTTGCAACAACAATTCGGCTCATTATTAAAGGTTTTCGAATTTGCTACCGGTGAAGAATGTATCCAGGAAATAGATAACCATCCGGATATAGTTATTCTTGATTATTACCTGAATGATGAAGACCACCCCGATGCGATGGATGGTATTAAAGTAATGAAACAGATAAAATCCATATCGAAAGATATTACCGTAATCATACTTTCAGGACAAGATAAATTGCAGGTGGCTATAGATTCTATTAAAAATGGGGCGTATGAATATATTGCTAAAAGCGAAAGTGCCTTTATACGAATACAAAATGCCATCAAAAATGCGATGGAAAATATAAAATCGGACCGGGAAAACAACAAATATTTCAAATGGAATATTTCCCTCGCGATTATAATTGTTTCCATCATTCTGATTGATGTAATATGGTACTATACTTCGCATTATGTGTTTTAGTGGCAATAGTGGTTATGTAGTATAAATATTACGTACGCATGAAACTGTTTCAAGTTCTATAACAAGCCTGATACCCCGGAGGTTGAAATTTAGAAAAATACGAATGAAGATTTTAGTAGTGGATGATGAACAGATGACCGTATTAGCATTAGTCAAAATGCTACGGGATAAACATTACGAGGTAATAACCTCGTCAGATGGGGTAGAGGCATTACGAATAATTGCTGATGAAAAAATAGACCTGATTATTAGTGATATTATGATGCCCTGCATTTCGGGGTTCACATTACTGACTATGTTGAAACATTTTTATTTCAGTAAAATTCCACTGATTCTCATGTCAGGCTATAAAGAGAAAAATATTGTAGATAAATCGCTTGATTTAGGTGCCTATAGTTTTATTCCGAAGCCAATAGATTATGATAAATTACTCCATAAAATAGAGGAAATAAACCACAATTGAATTACAACCGGACAGACGCGGGTTTAGAAAGATTCTCGCCAGCTTTGTCAGTGAAAATCCTTACTATCTGTGTCATTCTTGTTCCATTGTTCAATACCAGCTTCTCCTAATATTAGTTTCAGTTGCCAGATTCTGTTTACCTTTGCTTTGGTTAAGATAGCAGAGAGTATTCATTATCAAATTAATATAAATGGGACGCGTATTTGAAAAAAGAAAGTATGTCATGTTTGCCCGCTTTGCCAAAATGGCAAAAGCCTTTACTAAAATAGGGCGGGAAATTGCTATTGCTGTTAAGTTAGGGGGACCTGACCCCGACACCAACCCCCGCTTGCGGATGTGTATACAAAATGCAAGGGCGGTAAATATGCCTAAAGCCAATGTGGAAGCTGCCATTAAAAGAGCAGCTGATAAAGACATGGCTAATTATGAAGAAGCAATTTATGAAGGATATGCCCCTCACGGGGTTCCAATATTAGTGGAATGTACGACCAATAACCCTACCCGCACGGTGGCCAATATCCGTATGTACTTTGCCCGCAATGGAGGGTCTTTAGGTACTAATGGTTCAGTGAGTTTTATGTTTGAAAGGAAAGCTCTGTTTAAAATATCTTCGGCAGGATTAAACCGGGAAGAAATAGAATTTGAACTGATAGATTTTGGGGCGGAAGAGTTTACCTGGGATGATGAACATAATGAATTAATCATTCAAACTCCTTTTACCGAATTCGGGCACATGCAGAAAGCCCTGGAAGACAAGAAAATTGAGATAAAGGAAAGTTCCAAAACATTCATCCCTACTACGCATAAAGAACTTACCGATGAAGAGGAAGCCGAGCTACTTACTTTAATTGAGAAAATGGAGGAAGATGATGATGTGGTGGCGGTGTATCACAATGCAAGGTAGCAGTTGAGAATACGAGGTAGCCTCAAAAACTAATTAGAAGCCAACTTAATTTTGGTGCCGGGAGATAGTACAGCCTTACCTTGCAAGTGGTTGATTTTTTGTAACGTAAGCATAGATATTCCGGTGCTTACAGAAATACCCCATAGGGTATCACCCTTTTGAACTACATAATAATCTTTATTGATAGCCTGTTTATCCTTTTTGCCTGCAACAGTAGAAGTAGCATTATATTTCCTCGGGTTTATATATACCATTAAATGCTGCCCGGTATGTACATCAGCACTGGCTAAGCCGTTCCATTCCTTTAGCTGGCGCACAGTGCAATGATAACGGTTGGCAATGGAACTTAAATGTTCCCCTCTCCTAACCCTGTGATACTCCACTTGCGGCATGTTTTTCTGAAAAGCAAGTATCTGCCCACTCGAAAGAGTATCTTTCTTTGCCATATCATTAATCAGGTTTTCATTCGTTACAAAGGCTCCCACTTTAGAGACCGGAAGGCATACCGTATAACATCCCTGGTCGGAATAAGGTATTACTCCAAGCTTATAACACGGATTCAAATAGGCGATTTCAGCAACGGGTACATTGAGATAAGTGGCTATTTGAGAAAAGGATAATTGGGCATGTACGCAAACCGTATCTATATCAAAGAAGGTTGCATTGGGTATCCCGGGGTATATATTATGTGATGTAGCGTAATTCATAACATAGTTCACGGCAAAAAATGCAGGCACATAGCCTTGCGTTTCTTTAGGCAGATAGGGACGGATTTGCCAGAAATTCATTTTCCCGCCTGAACGGCGTATTGCTTTACTTACTTCAATAGGTCCGCAATTATAAGCTGCCAATGCCAGCGACCAGTCATTAAACATGGAATGAAGATACTTTAAATACTCACAGGCGGCAATGGTTGATTTTACCGGGTCATTGCGCTCATCTATATAAGAAGTAACCTGGAGATTGTACAATTTACCGGTAGTATAAATAAACTGCCATAAGCCCCGCGCGCCGGCCCGTGAGCAGGCTTCTGGGTTCATAGCCGATTCCACTACAGCAAGGTATTTCAATTCAAGCGGCATTTTATAGCGGTCCAGAATTTGCTCCATCATAGGGAAGTACAACTTGGAAAGAGCAAGCATTCGTGAGGTTAGCGCTCTTTTCCGCACTGCATAAAGTTCAATATACTGTTTTACTATATCATTATATTGAAATTCAAAAGGGGACTGAACGGCAAGTTTTGCCATGCGGTCGGTAAATTCTTTATCGCTATACCAGGGAATGGAGTCAGTAGAAAAATGATATACGGGTGATTTTACAAAATCATAACCCTTCTCAAAAAAGTCGAGGTGAGAAAGACTATCAAGGTTAGCTGCAATAGGGTCATCGGCAAACCGGGCAGAATCTTTTACAGAAACACTATCATGAGGCAGGGCAAAACTTTTAACAGTGATAAGCGCTGCAATGAGAAGTGAAAAAAATTTAGCTCTTTTAATAAGCATCTTTGCGTTTATACGTAAAAAGGACGATTTTGTTGCGGAAAGTGCAATGTTACAAAGAAATATGTTTATTCCAAAGTATTTTAACGAATTATATTCACGAACGATTGTTCATTAACTTAGCCGAAAATGCCAGTAAATTCATTTCATCATATTTACGCCCCATAAGCTGAACCCCAAACGGTAAGCCATTGGAATGTGTCCCCAAAGGCAATGATATAGCTGGTAATCCGGTTATATTTGCCTGAACGGTAAAGATATCTTCAAGGTACATTTTTACCGGGTCAAGGTCGTTTTGACCAAAAGGAAATGCCGTCCCCGGGGTGGAGGGTAATAATATCAGGTCGTAGTTTTTTAATATGTCATTGGTCTTTTCCACAAATATCCTTCTTGCTTTTTGTCCGCGGGCATAATAGGCATCATAATAACCCGTACTTAATACAAAAGTCCCAAGCATGATGCGCCTTTTCACTTCTTTACCAAATCCGGCAGAGCGAGATTTCTTATACACTGCATCGGGGTCTTTAGCTTCGGGGTCCCTGTATCCGTAAGTAACGCCATTATATCGTGAGAGATTGGAAGATGCCTCAGCAGTTGTCAATACATAATAAGTTGGCACAGCGTAGTCAATAAATGGGAATGAAACAGGCTCTACTATGTATCCTTTTGCTTTGAGTGATGCAATGGTTTTATCCAAATGCGCTTTTATTTCCGGGTCAAGCCCTTCATGCTCCAAACACTCCCTTATATATGCAATACGGAGTTTACCAGCATCAATTTTTGAAATTTCTTCAGCATAATTTGGAACTTCTTGTTGAGAAAGTGTACTATCGTATTTATCCTTGCCAGCCATTATTTCCAATAGCAAAGTTGCATCCTCTATAGTATTAGTAAGCGGACCTATTTGGTCAAATGAAGAAGCATAAGCTAATAGCCCATGCCGGGATATTCTTCCGTAACTTGGCTTAAAGCCCACTACCCCGCAAAAGGATGCCGGCTGCCGGATAGAGCCTCCTGTATCGCTTCCCAGGGCTGCCAGGCAAAGACCGGCTGCCACAGCGGCTGCAGAGCCTCCCGATGAACCGCCCGGAACACGACTATTATCATGAGGATTGAGTACCTTTCCGTAAGCCGATTTTTCATTGGAGCTGCCCATGGCAAATTCATCGCAATTGCAACGCCCTATAATAATAACATCTTCAGCAAGTAATCTCTCCACTACGGTGGAATGATAGATCGATACAAACCCTTCTAATATTTTTGATGCAATGGATACACGATGACCTTTATAGCAAATATTATCTTTCAGTGCTATTACCATTCCTGCAAGCCTGCCGCCTTTCCCTTTCCTTATTTTTTCATCAATTTCTTCGGCGCGTTTCAAAGCCTCGTCAGTAAATACTTCCAAAAAAGCATTCAAGTGTTTGTTCTCTTCAATACGTTTTAAATAATATGAAACAAGTGTATGGCAGTCAAGCCTACCCGAGCTGATTTCGATTTTTACTTCATTTAAAGATTTATACATGTGAGTGTCTTACCTTTTATTTATTTTTTTGCTTTTAACTCAGATTCTACTAATGCCCGTTCCCTGTCTAATTCCGTTTTTAACTCTTTTTCAGTAGGCAAATATAATTTGTAGCGCGATGAAAATAATTGCTTATTCTCTTTCAGTACTGAATATTTTATCACAGACTCATTTTGTTCCGAACACAATATTAATCCGATGGTTGGATTGTCACCAGGTTGCTTGTATTTTTCTTCATATATTCTCACATACATATCCATTTGTCCAATATCCTGGTGTGTGAGCTTTCCGGTTTTTAGGTCAATCAATACAAAGCATTTCAATACATAATTATAAAATACCAAATCTATAAAATAATGTTCCGTATCGGCATCTATCCATTGTTGCCGCTGCACAAACGCAAAGCCCTTGCCTAACTCAAGCAGAAAATGCTGTATATTATCAAGCAAAGCCTGTTCCAGTTCACTTTCATATAGGGGTGTGTGTGGCTTTATTTGCAGGAATTCGAGTACATAAGGGTCTTTAATAAAATCGGTAATCTGAGGTATGAGTGTTTTTGTTTTTTGTGCGGCTTCATTTTTAACAGGTTTTTTATTTTTACTGCTTAAAATGCGTTCATAGTAAAAGCTGTTTATTTGCCGCTCCAATCCCCGCACACCCCAACTTTGCGCAACTGCTTCTTTCATATAATAAGTGCGGGCATCGGGGTTCTCTACACGCATCAGCAGTTTATAATGTGACCATGATAATTCTCTCCATACAGTAGATAGAGTTTGAGCTTCGGCAGATTCGCTCCACAGTGTGGAGCGAATTAGCAATTTTTTATCATTGTCCTGAGCACCTTTATTAGCAAGGCCTTTCACGTTTTTGAATTCGCTCCACACTGTAGAGCGAATTTCGGGAAACGTTAAATAAAACTGCCGGAAGCTCCGCAGGTTCTGAATGCTGTAACCGCCTTTAAACTCCTTGTTTAACCGATCGGATAAGCCTTGCAACAAAGCCTTCCCGTATTCAGCTTTATGTTTGCCCGATTGCTCTTCTTCTACAATCAACTTACCTACATGCCAGTAAGCCACTACCATAATGCTGTTTACAGTTCTGTACGAGCTGCCTTGTGCCTGGTGCAGCACATTTTTTACAGAAATAAAAAGAGTAGCCTTCACCGTACCCTTTTTGCTGCCTTTTGAGGGATTACTTTTGACAGACTTTATTTTATTTTTTGTTTTTGACACTATTTCAACTATCTGCTATAAAGATGTTATTTTGTCAATTGCTGCCGCCAATTTATGGTCTTTTTCCGTCACAATATCACCTGCACTATGGGTGTTTAACCATATTTCAAGCGTGTTGTAAGTGTTTTTCCATTCGGGGTGATGGTCCATTTTTTCTGCAAGCAGGGCAACCTGTGTCATAAATGCAAATGCTTCTCTGAAATTTTTAAAGAGAAATTTTTTATATAGTTTGTTGTTTTGTTCGGTCCACATAATGAAAGTGTTAAAAGTTGATAAAGTTTGTAAAGTTAAAAGTTTATAAGATTCCGGCTTTTTGCTTTCAACTTTATAAACGCTCAAACTGATTTATGGTGCTAACCGTTCTATTTTCCAGCTATCATTTTCAGCGGTATAAAGAATCCGGTCGTGGAGCCGGCTTGTCCTGCCCTGCCAGAATTCGATAGAGCTTGGAATGATGCAAAACCCTCCCCAAAAAGGTGGACGTTCAATTTCTTTATTCTCATGCTCTATCATAAAATCATGATGCTTTTGTTCCAACTCCTCTCTTCCCGAAATAACAGAACTTTGAGGCGATATCCATGCTCCGGCACGGCTTCCCAAAGGTCTTGTGTTAAAATATTCATCCGATTCTTCTCCATTTATCTTTTGCACTTTTCCTTCCACTCTCACCTGTTTTTCTATTGATGCCCAAAAAAATGTCATAGCAGCAAATGGGTTTTCCAGCAACTCTTTTCCCTTGCGGCTTTCATAATTCGTAAAGAATACAAAACTCCCTTTTTCTACTCCTTTTAATAGCACTATTCTCGCAGAGGGCTTAGCGTCTTTTGTAGCAGTTGAAAGAACAAATGCATTGGCATTTTTAGGTTGCCCTTTCATTGCTTCGGCAAACCACTTTTCAAACTGCACAAATGGATTAGCCGCTATTTCTGCCTCGTTCAAATGATTATCTTCTGACTTATATTCTATGCCTAATATTTCCCGGTTCAAATTGCTCATAACTTATCGTAAGTCACAAAAATAAGAATTTGAAACCATTAAAATGGCTTTGTGATTTACGGTGGTTATTATTGCCACGATTAAAATCACGGACTATTCCTTCCGCCCCACTTTCAATGCGATTTTCCATTTTATTTCCCTCGTACTTTTTGGGTCGCCCCAGGCATCTTCCAGTTTTTTCTTAACCAATTCTACCGGGTCTTTACCATTCGCTTTTATATACCTCTGCGTGCTTGACCAGCTATACATATTATTTATTACGAACTCCAAATCCGCTATTACTGAGGTTCTGAATGGGGGTGTTTCCAGTACCTTATATAGGAAAGGAATATCCAGGTAATGGTTATACACATACTTTGTTTCAATAGGCCAATAGTCAAGTAGTACTTCTCTGGACAGATATTTAACTATAGGGTCAATAGTTTCATCTATATGATGGTCGCTGTAAGCCCATGCTGCAAAAATTCCTCCCGGTTTCAGTACGCGGTCAACTTCTTTATAAAACTTTTCAAAGTCCATCCAGTGAAGGGCTGTGGCAATAGTTATCAAATCAGCGCTGCTATCTTCTATTCGGCTGTTATCTGCCAATGCCACATAGTATTGTACATTTTCGTGGGGCGTTGCATTTTTAATTTGCGACTCACTGCCATCAGTAGCTATTACTCTTTTAAAATAGTTAGCTAAGGAAACAGCAGCTTGTCCATTGCCGGTGGCACAATCCCAGGCTAAGTTATGTGCGGGGCACAGAGACGCTAAAAACTGAAATAATTCATCGGGATATGTGGGACGTGCCTTTGCATAAGTTTTAGCCTGCGTAGAAAAATAATCTTTGAATTCCATAAAACCGTAAATAAACTTGTTATACAAAATTAAGAAATCAGGAGAAACTTGTCCTTAAAAAATATACCCTGGCTACCCCTCCATTTTCGGAAGCTATATGTCACCCTTTTACTAATATTTGGAAATATGTCAATGGCGTTATATAGTCTGATAAACAGTAATTTAAGCTATGCCACATTTTTAGCCTGAGTGTAACATATAAAACATTGATTTTTGGTATAAAAATTTGTATATGGCTAAATGCTGGGTAAATGGGTGGTAAATTAATGTAATGCATTCAGCTTCCCTAGTAGGATATGACAGTATATACCTAACTCCTCTTCTTAGCCCTTTCCTATTTCACTCCATTCCGGTATTTCCGTCAATGCGATATATGTTTTGTTTGCTTTATCCAATTGAAAACAAAAGTGGTTGATACCATTGCTAAGCAGCATTATTTTCACATCCATTTTCAGGTTATAGCGCATAGCCTGGTCAAACACACCCTGGGTTATTTCCACATCGGCGCTTTTACATTCCGCCATCAGCAGGGGCGTTCCGCTGCGGTCGCACACCACAATATCAGCCCGCTTACTTAGACTATTATACTTAAATTCTTTTTCCACCTTCATCAGCCCGAGCGGGTAACCCTTATTTTTATTCAGGTAGTGAATAAGATGCTGCCTCACCCATTCTTCGGGTGAAAGAGCTACATATTTTTTTCGTGCCGGGTCAAAAATCTGCAATATGCCTTTCCCTTCCCTGATGCGGAATTCGTAGGTTGGAAAATTAAGGGTCGGCAGTCCAGAGTCGGGTAATGTGAACATAATGTTGATAAATACAAATGTAGGTATTGTAAGATATGGTGGGGAAAACTAAATTTGAGGGCAGATTTTGGCTATGACCTATAAGGAAATTATATCTGATTTAGAGAAAAAGCTGTTTCATCCCGTCTATTTTTTTTGCGGGGAAGAGCCATACTACATTGATATGCTTTGCCAGCAAATTGAAAAGAGGGTACTCGATGAAACAGAAAGAGAGTTTAACCAGTTTGTGTTTTACGGGCGTGAAAACAGCCTTGCTACTATATTAGATGCCGCCTACCGCTTTCCTATGATGGCAAACTACCAGGTTATTATTGTGAAGGAAGCCCAGGACCTGAAAGACCTGATGCCAAGCGGTAAAGAAAAGAAAAAAGATGAGGAGAAGGAGCCCTTGCTTGTTTCCTATCTTAATAATCCCCAGAAAACGACGGTACTGGTTTTTTGCTATAAATATAAAACACTGGACAAGCGGACGTGCTTGCCAAAAAAATAGCAAAAGACGCCGTTTTATTTGAATCAAAAAAAATATATGAGAACCAGATTCCGGCATGGATAGAAAGCTATTTGAAAGAGAAAGGACTCATTATAGGGCATAAAGCCCTTGCCTTGCTTACAGAATACCTGGGGAATGATTTGAGCAAAATAACCAATGAGCTGAATAAGCTGATGATAAATATTACTCCCCCGGCTGAAATTACGGTGAATGATATTGAGCAAAACATTGGCATCAGCAAAGACTATAATGTATTTGAACTACATAATGCCCTCGGCACCTAGGGATGCGCAAAAAGCCATGCGCATTATCAATTATTTTCGCCTCGAATACCAAAGATAACCCCTTTGTACTTACTATGGGAGCGCTTTACTTGTTTTTTAGCAAGCTGCTTATTTATCATACCCTGAAAGATAAATCTCAAAACAGTGTGGCGGCAAGCCTCGGCGTATCTCCTTATTTTGTAAAAGATTACATCAGCGCAGCTAAAGTTTATTCAATGGGGACCCTGCAAAGAGCTATCCACATTTTGAAGGAATACGACCTTAAATCGAAAGGCTTGGGAAATACCTCGATGGATGAAGGAGAACTATACAGGGAGCTAATCCTAAAACTGATTTATTTAGATAAGGTGGTGCTGGAAGAAGCGGAGGAGGAACTATGAGATATAAGCTATAAGAGATAGTGATAAGTTTTCAGGTTACGATGAATACTCATAAAAATATGGAGGTGATGGCATTTGCCAGCTCTAAGGAATGGCGGACATGGCTTGATAAAAACCATGCTTCATCCAATGGCATTTGGTTACGGTTTTATAAAAAAGGTTCGGGTATTGCCACCGTTACTTATGCTGAGGCGTTGGATGAGGCACTGTGTTTTGGCTGGATTGACGGGCAATTACAAAAATATGATGAAACATCGTGGCTACATAAATTCACCCCGCGGAGAGCAAAGAGTATATGGTCGAAAAGAAATATAGAACATGCCTTACGGCTTATTAAAGAAGGTAAGGTAGAGGCTGAGGGCATGAAAGAAATAGAAAAAGCAAAACATGACGGTCGCTGGGAAAATGCCTATGATTCACCCGGTAATGCTATCGTTCCCAAAGAGTTTTTACAAGAACTTTCACGTAATAAAAAAGCAAAAGAGTTTTTTGCCACGCTCAACAAAACCAATACTTATGCTATAACCTGGAGGCTACAAACAGCTAAAAAGCCTGAGACAAAGGAAAAACGAATGAAGGCGATTATTGAGATGCTCGAGAAGGGTGAGAAATTTCATTAATCTAAAATTGTCCAGGCTGAAAATCTATCTCATATACCTTATATCTATTTTTTACTATTTTTGGCGGCTTAAAGAAACCACCTACCCATGAAAAAAAGCAAACTTATCGCCTTAGCCATTTTTACTTTCACTTTTTTACTCCCGTTCCGTTATGCCGTCCTTGATGTAGATTCCGCAGCTCATGGCTGGAGTACTTTTGGGGTTTTCTTTACCGGGGTGGGCTTTTTAGCCGGGTTTTATTTCCTGATTAAAGATGATGGTCAGGAAGAACATGGTAATGAGCACTCCCCTCACTAAGTTCTCTTTTAGAAATAATTTACTATCCCGAAATTTATTTTCCCGGTGCTAAAATTAAGCGGGTTGCCCTTTCCATTACCCAATGCATAAGAAAGGGAAAATATTCCTGCTTTAGTTTGAAAGTCCATACCGGCGCCGAAACCCGAGGGGGTATCATAAAAATATTGAATGGAGGAAGCAAGGGTTTGGCGAATCCATCCCTGGTCATAAAATAAAAACAGGAAAGAGTTTTGTTCCAGGAGGTAATGAAACTCTACGGTACCCACAGCGTATTGTGAAACATAAATAGATTGTTCGTTAAACCCCCGTAATATTTCTAATCCTCCAATTCGGTAAAGGTCATTCAGTAGCAGAGAAGGATCTTGTATATATCCTCCATTCACCCCAAATTTTATGGCAGCTCGGTTTCCCACCGGCAAATAGCAATCTACAACAAGATTACCCCGGTACTCAATGGAACTAAGCTGCAAGCCTTCATACACCGAAGGGTTAACAGCAGCGTTTTTACGGATAGTATTTTCCCCCACTGCCACGGAACCCAGAAACTCATATCCCCGTCGGGGATTGTAGATATAATCAAGATGGCGGATTTTATATTCTATTCCATATAAATCGGTAGTACCATCGGTATAAGGTGGAAGGGAAGTGATGTATTGAAGTTGGGAGGTAGATATAAGACTGGTAATAATGCTTTCATAATACACCTCTAAATAATTACCGCCAATAAACAGGTACTTTAATCCGAATTTATTATCCAACTGTAAATAGGTAGTGTCTTGTTTGAATAGTTTGAATTTTTCATCAATTCCCAACGGTGTTTGAAAAAGATAAGGGTAACTGAAATTGATAGCTAAATTCTCGGTAAGCGGTTGCAGGTGCTGCCAGTGAAAACCTATTTCATCTGCCCGGCGGAATAAATTTTCCAGTTGAAGGTTGACATCCCCGGTGATGGTTATTTTTCCACTGCTATTGGGCAATATCCCAAGAATACCGTTGAACTGGTTGGCGCTTTTTTTTGATAGATAGAGTAATATTTTAGCTTTGCTTTGAATAAAAACTACCTGCATGGGTTTAGTTTCTGACAGGAAAGGCAATGCTTTTAGACGGGAGCTGATTGCAGCCACCTTTGATTCATCATACAAGTCGCCGGGTTTAATTCCCAAATATCCATAAAGATACTTGGCAGAAAGTTTAAGGTTCCCTCGAATAACAATGCTGTCAATAGTTTCAACACTTTTCTTATCAATCTTAAGTGATGCTGAAAGGGTATTCCCATTTATATGGATGCTGTCTAATTTTATAGAAGCGAAGGGGTATCCGTGATTTTCGTAATAAGAAAGAATACGGTTCATCAGTTTTGCAGCCGCTTTGAAATATAACGGCTTATTCTGAAATATCTTTTCCCGGAATCCCGATAGATTTAACGCTACTTCCTGCACATTACCTTCTCGCAGGTTTGCCCATTGATAGGGCTTACCGGGACTCAGAAATGCCTTAAGTTTATTACTGTCCTGCAACATGCTGTCAACTGTAGCGGTAAGATATGATTCATCCTGAACGGCCTCAACTAATTTACTGATTTCCTGCAAACGTTCTTTAGCCGAAACAAAAACCTTAGCATACTCCGGCATTTTAAAGCCTTTGGTTGTAGCAGAATCTATGTTGATTACCTTCAGGTATAGTTTTTTTTGTGCCTGTACATAGACAGAACAGGACAGTACTAAAATCTGGATAAGACTCTTATGTTTGAAAATACGCACTTGCAAGTATAGGCTGAATAACGTAGAAAAGTTAAAATTATTAAAATATGGGGAGATTACCCCAATCAGAGAGAGACAGGACACGGTATAAGTTTAGCTTCAGACTATTTAATAAGGTGATATGTAGCGCCTTCCCTGCATGGGGAAGGAGGGATTGGGGGCACTTTATTCAAACATGGATTTATCTGAATGGAGATATTTCCAGCCGGTAACCTTGTATGCCATATTATTAATTTCGGGAGAGAACCTGAAAAGGAGAATTAAGCCTAAATAAATAACTCCTGTTACTACGGAGTTAATACAAATGCTTACGTACTTATTGTACATAAAAGGAATAAAATGCACAATACCTAAAGTGCCTATTGTTATTAATAAAATCCAAAGGCAATTAAGCGTAAAAGGCTGCATCTTGAAGTTATACCATACAAAAGCCAGTCGCAGGAAATTATAAAATACCAGGCTTATCATAGCGGCTAAAGCAGCCCCGGTAATGCCATATAAAGGTATGAATACAAGGTTAAGAATTACAGTCAAAATCACCAGCAACAACAAAAAGTATAAATCGTACTTATACTTTTTAGAAGTAATGGTAATTATGCCGTTCAACCCGGCAATCATATCAATATATTTTGCAAAGCAAAGCAGGTAAAAGGAATATCGCCCTACGGAATATTCTTTTGGGATAAAACGGAAAATAGAGTCTATATTTCCCCACAAAAGCAAAATAAGCCCTCCGCCAATTATCATCATTACGAGGGTTGTTTTGCTGTATAAGTCAGCCACCGCTTTCATTTCACGGTTCTTCCAAAACCTCCCTACAAGCGGATAGGTTATTTTTTGAATTGAACGGTAGGGCAAGGTTAAGCCGGTTGCTATGAGAAAAATGGTAGTGTAAATACCTGCTTGTGCCAGGCTCAACTTCGAAGCAATCATCAGGCTATCTACATTCACAAGTATCCCGCTTCCCACCACGGAAAGAATTGTAAATGTACCGTATAATAATATCGGTTTCAGAAGCCGTTTATACAGCCTGCTTTTTCCGGGCAGAATAAAAAACTGCTTGAGATAGATTACATAAACGAGCAAAACGAACGTGTTAAAGAAACTGCAACCGATATAAACTATTACAAACTGCTGGAAATCTACCAGTTTAAGTGCATAAAGAGCAATATCAACTGTAAATAATATTTTTGAAAATACTTCATTGAGAAAAGTAGGCACAACTGTTTTCAGCAAGGAGCGTAAATAAGATTCAAAAAACTGGAAATAAACGGAGGCAAGGGCAAAAGGGATGAGATAATAATAATAATCGGCAATAAGCGGGGAGTGCTCTGCATACTGGCGTATAATAAGTGGTTTAAATAGCAGAAAAGCAATAGTTGTTAAAAGGAATCCGGCAAAAACAAAAACATTTCCCCAGAAAAAGAAATCATTGTGTTTTTTTTCTTTATTCATAAAAAACGGGAAAAACCGGTTGCTGATAGTGGGGACTCCCAGAACAGCAAATTGCGCATATAATACAGCCACATTGGTTAATACTCCTGTAAGCCCTACCTGTGTTGCCGATAAAAAATTAGTAAGAAGAAGGACCCTGTTCATATAACCCAATGCGGAGCCGAGGTAAAAAACCGCTGTAAGTTTTATGCTTTCTTTCTGAACAATCCCCATCCGCTCTGTCTTATAATCTGCAAATATGACAATAAATGCCTGTTTAACCTTATGGGTATTAATTAGATTATATTAAATATTGTTAATGATAAAAATAGGATTAGTAGCATCTTGAAAGCGAACTATTCCTGTTTTCTTATCTTTGCAAACTCTTGAAAAATATTTAAACAATGGACAGTATTCATAATCTCGACGAAAAAGACTTTCAGGATATTTTAACTTATAAAGACCTTTTGCTCTCCAATGGCAAAAAGCTTGCTGCGCTTGACCCCAATGATGAATATTGGCGCAATTTATCTAATGAATCTATTTTATCGAGAAACGGGATGTTTTTGGAAAGCAATATGGTTGAATCGTGGGTAGGGGCTACAAGGAAACCTAAACGCATTCTTGAAATTGGGACGCGCACCGGAGGCTCTCTTATCGCTTTGCTTTGTGTTTATTCTAAAAGCGATTATGAAAATATTAGCGAAGTCCTGAGTTTTGATATGTGGAGAGAGTATGTGAGTACCACACCCTTATCTACCTTGCTTTCAAAAATGATGGGTAAGAAAAGAAATATCAACATATCTGAAAGGTTTACCAAATGGGTGGGTAATTATGTTGAGAAAGCTTCTACAGGCAAAGTACGTAAAAACCTTGCTGCGTTTAATATTTCAACGGAAAAGATACAGTTTATTTCAGGCGACTCTACCGTTAAAGTCCCGGAATATTTTGCTCAACATCCCGGTAAAAAATTTGATTATATTTTAGTGGACGGAGGACATGATGAAAAAACTGCCATGACCGACCTTGATAATGTGGTAGGGCATGTGGACAAAGGAGGAATTATACTTTTTGATGATATTATGCCCGAAAGCTATAATTTGATTGGTGTGTGGAATAAATTCAAAGAGAAAAACAAAGAAAGTTTTAATTTCTTTGAAATACGGCACCGCAAGGGAATTGCATTTGCTATCAAAAAGTAGCTTTCTTTAGTTTTGTAAAACAAAAAAGTCCCGAATATTCTATCCGGGACTTTTTTATTTCATTGCTAACGCAATTATTTCTTGTCGCTGCTACTCTTAGTTGTGGTAGAAGTAGAGGAGGATGTAGAAGAAGCCTTCTTATCACTCTTTACACAAGCACCCTTTTTGCAACTTTTATCAGTGCATGTATGGGTGCATGTTTTACTATCCTTGCTATCCTTGGAAGCTGCTTGTTGTTGTCCGAAAGCAAAGCCCGTCATTCCAATGATGGCAAGGGCTAAAAAAATCTTTTTCATAATCTTAGTGGTTTAATGGGTTAAGAGTCCAAAGGTAGGTATTCCATATATGCTGTGGGAACCCATTTTACTAAAAAACGTTAAGTGGTTTGAAAATTTATTATATTTGCCCCGCAATGGTTTCCGAAGTCAAACTCGGGATGAAAAGGGAATCCCGTTAGAATCGGGAACAGTTCCCGCTGCTGTGAGCTCTTAAACATGTTTTTGAATTTTTATTTGCCTGTTGATAAACAGGTTGCCACTGTTCTGCAATTCTGCGGGATGGGAAGGTATCAAAAACAGAGCGAGTCAGAAGACCTGCCAGTGCAACATAATAATTCAACGCTTCGGGAGAAAAGCGGAGAGCGAATAAATTCGGGATTTATTCCTTTCCTGTTTCGTCCCAAAAACTTTTAAAAACCAACACAATGAAACAGTATTTCAAAAAGACATTGCCGTTTGTCTCTACCCATTTTCTCCGTTTTACCGGAGTTCTATCTCTCGTGTTTACGGTCTGCACGATGAACTTATCGGCACAGGCATATACCCTTCACCAGGTAATTGTGCTGAACGACGGAAACAGCCTTGAGGTAGCTAACGGTACCAATGCCACTGTAGGCAGTTATGACCCCGCCACAGGTGTGTACCAGGATTTTGATACCCTTGCTGCCAGTTTCGGTTGCCACGTTTTAATTGACAGCGGATACATCTATGTAGGTGCAGATTCATTATTGATAAAATATGACCTTAACACAAAGGCCAAATTAGCCACGCAAACCATTCAAGGCATCCGGGAAATGGCTATTTCGGGCAGCCAGATTCTTGTAACCAGGGGGACCACTTATCCGCTTAAATCCTATTTTCAGGCTTACGATAAAAACAGCCTGAATCTTATATACCAGGATACTACTGTAAGCCATGCTACGGAGGGAATCCAGGTATTGAATGATACCGCCTATATTGCTATAAATGACTTTGGTTCAGGAAGCGTAGGGAAATTAGGAGTGGTTGATTTAAGTGCGCAAAGAGAAAGACGCGAAATTGATTTGGGAACCGGCGGGACAAATCCTTATAGTGTTTTTGTTGAACCAACTAATCAAAAAATTTATACTGTAAACGATGAGGATTGGTCGAATTCCTCTGTTACGCAATACAATGCACCTTCCACTGTTATTAATACTACTTCGCTTCACCTTACATCCGGCTGTACCGGTTCCGCCTATTATTCCGGTAATGTTTATTTCCAGGCAGGGAATGATGACAATATTGGATTATTCAGCCTCTCCTCTCTAACAGTTTGGGATTCTCTTCAAATTGGTAAATATATTTATGGAATGGGTATTGATTCAGCAGATGGCTATGTTTATGTGGGACAAACTGATTATTCTTCTTATGGCAGTGTATTTATCTACAATTTGTATGGTCATCCGATTGATTCATTTGCTGTAGATGTAGCTCCCGGAAATTTTGCCTTTGATGTCAGGGCGACTACTACCGGTATTCCAAAAAATAATTTTTCTGTTAATCTGCAGGTTTATCCTAATCCGACCGACAACGAGTTGCATATAAATTATACAGGCGCATACAAAGGACGTGCAGCCCTGAAGATAACAGACGTATTAGGAAGAGAAGTTTATCAATCACAAATTAATACCTCCTCTCCCACCACTGTTTCATTAAGATCTTTCACCAATGGTGTGTATTTCCTGACTGTGGAAACCGCTACCGGGAAAACAGTGAAAAAGATAGTTAAGGAATAAGAGTCAGAAAATATTTTTTTAATTATAAAAAGGCAGCATTCCTATATTCATAATAGGAATGCTGCCCTTTATTGATGTTATTCCGGAAGAATTTATTATCGGTATTTCAATATAGTGAGTGATGCCCCGTATGCAGCCCGAAATTTGGCAGGTGATTGATTTTTATGGGTTTGAAGTACACATAAAAGGCTGAACAAAGTATGCTCACTAAAACCCCGTATGCCATAGTGCTGATAAATGGGATGGCGTGTAAATATAATGCAGGGAACATGCGCTGAACATCAGCAGGATAGTCAATAAAACTCATGCATAGTACACCGGTACAAAAGGAAGCAATTAAGCTCATTCGCATTCCGAGCCATAAAGCACGACCGAAAGTTATCAGGTTTCCAGGCTCGAAAGTTCTGAGTTTTCTGAAATACAACTTTATTCCCCAAAAAATTGCAAACAAGGGCAGGAAATGAACCTCATAGTCTCCAATAAAGGTAAATGCTCTTATCCACCGCATCAGGAAAACGGCTACCCCGATAAGTAAAGCGATTAAAATGGTATCTTTTTTCATGTAATAATATTAAAGACTATCAAGTAACTTCCTCTTTAACGATAGTTTTTATATTTTATTGTGCAATAGCTTCTTATTTTTTGTTTCACAACAGGTAGCCTCTTAGAAATTCATTTAATATTGTATTTTGAATCATTTTTAGGAGTGTTTTGATACAATAAAATGACGACAGTAAGTCATTGATTCGCAGCACTTTGCACATATACTTCTCATAATCAATTATATAGATAGGAAAAATATAGCCGTTTTTAGCCGTTTTTTAGAAACCCGGTCAAAATTTTGAATAACCCCAAGAATTATTTGTCATGTAAATTCAGAGTGCGACGGCACTTAATAATTCAAACACTATCTTTGCCGCTTCATGAATCTTTTATCGGTAGAAAACCTTTTCAAAGCGTATGGCGATAAGCAATTATTCTCAGGTATCAGTTTTGGAATAGAACAGGGTCAGCGTGTGGCTCTTGTAGCCAGAAACGGAGCGGGAAAATCAACCTTATTACGAATTTTAGCCGGGGGAGATATACCCGATAAGGGCAATGTTACCTTCCGAAACGACATTAGAATCTCCTTCCTGGAACAGGAACCTGTCTTTAATCCTGATGATACGGTTTACCATGCGCTTTTCCATTCTGAGAATGACATGCAACGTGCTATCAGCGATTATGAAATTGCATTGGAGAATCACGACAGAAAACCCTTCCCAAAAAACTCAAAAAAGCCTGGGAGAGGCTATGGAAATGATGGAGGCGCAAGATGCCTGGAATTATGAAACGACCGTAAAGCAAATACTTTCATCTCTCAAAATTCACCATCTTGAACAAAAGGTAAATTCTCTTTCAGGGGGTGAGCGTAAACGCCTCGCCCTTGCCCGTGTACTTATTGAAGAGCCCCAGCTTTTAATTATGGATGAGCCCACCAACCACCTTGATTTGGATATGATAGAGTGGCTGGAAAATTATTTTATCCGGAATGATGTGTCCCTGCTTGTGGTGACTCACGACCGCTATTTTCTCGATAATGTTTGTACCGATATTCTTGAACTGGAAAATGAGCAATTATACCGCTACCGGGGTAATTATGAATATTTTATTGAGAAAAAAGCAGAGCGTGAATTTAATGAAGGAAAAGAATATGAAAGGGCAAAAAATCTTTACAGACGGGAATTAGAATGGGTACGTAAGATGCCCAAGGCGAGAACTACCAAATCTAAAGCGAGGGTTGACCAGTTTGACAAGTTAAATGAATCGCTTTCAGGAAGAAAGAAACAAGATGAGTTAAAACTTAGTGTCAAGATGAGCCGCATTGGCGGCAAAATCCTTGAACTGAAAAAAGTAACCAAGCAATTTGGGAATAATATCATACTGAAAGGCTTTGATTATACCTTTAAAAAAGGCGAACGGATAGGCATTGCGGGAAAAAACGGTGCCGGAAAAACGACCTTTCTGAATATTATAACAGGGCTTGAACAAGCCGACTCTGGCAAAGTGAATGTGGGCGAAACTATCATATTTGGCTATTATTCCCAGAAAGGAATAGTGATAAAGGATGATAAGCGGGTAATTGAAGTTGTGAAGGAAGTGGGAGATTATATTCCTATGGGTGACGGAACCAAACTTTTACCATCACAATTATTGCAATTATTTCAGTTCCCGCCCGAAATGCAATATACATACATATCTAAACTTAGCGGTGGAGAAAAAAAGCGGCTTTATCTACTCACGGTACTTATGAAAAACCCCAACTTCCTGATTCTTGATGAGCCAACCAACGACCTTGACCTTATTACCCTCAGCACATTAGAACAGTTTTTACTCGATTTCCAGGGATGCCTGATAATGGTTTCGCACGACCGCTATTTTATGGATAAACTGGCTGAACAGCTTTTTATATTAGAAGGAAATGGAGTAGTAAAAAAATTCATCGGTTCTTATACTGAATACAGGGAATTGGAGAAGGAGAAGAAAAAAAATGAAGCCAAAGCGGAAACAAAGCCCGAAGTATCAAAAGCTGTTAGCCATCAGCCAATTACCAATGGCTTAAAGATGACCAACAAGGAAAAATTTGAATTCAAAGAATTAGACAAGGAAATAGAATTGCTCGAAAAACAGAAAACAGAACTTACTGAAAAATTGAGCAGCGGTATAAATGACCATAAAGAACTTTCAGAAATTTCTATTAAATTAGGAGAAATTACCCGCCTGATTGACGAAAAGCAATTGCGCTGGCTGGAGCTAAGTGAGATGGCGGAATAAATGGAGAGTAAGACCATAGATACAGCACGATACCCACACCCTAATACCTCTTCTTAACACTTTCTTATCTTTGCCCCTATGATTGTCGTAACCGGTGCAGCAGGATTTATTGGTAGTTGCCTTGTCAGGAAACTGAATGACGAGCGGTTTTTTGATGTGGTAGTGGTAGATGATTTCTCTAACAAGAGCAAGTCCCCGAATCTTGAAGGAAAAAGATTTTCTGCCAAAGTTCACCGTGATGAATTTGCAACCTGGTTAAAAGCCAATCATCGCTTTGTACAATTTGTATTCCACATCGGGGCGCGTACAGATACTACTGAAATGAGTACTGAAATATTCGATAAACTCAATCTTAATTATACAAAAAAGGTTTGGAAACTATGTGTTGAATACGGGTTGCCTTTAGTTTATGCGTCTTCTGCAGCGACTTATGGTGCAGGCGAATTAGGCTATGATGATGATGAATCCATTATCAAAAAACTAAAGCCACTGAATCCTTACGGAATCTCCAAAAACGAATTTGATAAATGGGCGATTAAACAAGTAGAAAGGGAAAAGGGAAAAGGGAAAAGAGAATACCCGTATTTCTGGGCGGGGTTAAAATTTTTCAATGTTTATGGACCGAATGAGTACCACAAGGGAAGAATGGCATCGGTAATTTTTCATGCGTACAATCAAATAAAGCAATCGGGAGAAATGAAATTATTCCGCTCCCATAGAAAAGATTATAAAGACGGTGAACAAAAACGTGATTTTGTCTATGTAAAAGATGTTGTGGAAGTTTGTTATTACCTCATGCACAACCGCCATGATTCCGGTATTTACAACCTCGGCTCAGGCAAAGCCCGCACATTCTTAGATTTGGCGAAAAATATTTTTTATGCGCTTGATAAAAAACCGAACATAAAATTTATTGATACCCCAAAAGACATCAGGAACAATTACCAGTATTTCACTGAAGCTAATATGGAAAAACTTGCTTCCATCGGTTATGACATCCCTTTCCACGGGCTGGAACAAGGGGTACATGATTATGTGCAGAATTATTTGGTGCCGGGAAAATACTATTGAGTAGAAAGTTTTTCACTCTTTTGCAGCCAAGCCAGCACCATTCTCAACTTTCCCCACGAAACATCTGCGGGAACCCTTTCTTTGATTCCTGCCAGTTGAATTTCTCCACCACCGGGAGTAAAATAGGCAGTTATGCTCTGTACTTCCGCCATCGGCATTATTTCTTCCATATTTATTTGCCCGTTAGTAATTGCCTTAGCCAAATGACTCTCAATGGTACTCTCCGCAAATTTTCTTTCTATTGCCACCTCAGCAATGGTTTTACCGCTTCGGAAAATCCGTAATGTCTCTCCAACGGTATCTGTAATTTTATTCGGTTCAATCTTTTTTTCGATGCAATAATCATTAACTATTTTAACTATTTCCTCGCAATAGGGGCTTATCTTAGCCTTGCTAATACCTTTAATATTTAATAATGAATCCCTGTCACATGGCATATTTTCACAAATTTTATCTATCACCTTGTTGCTAAAAACCCGTGAAATTGGAATGCGGTTTTCTCTCGCCAGTTTTTTTCTCAACTCATTCATCCGGTTATAAAGAGGAAAGTGCGCCGAACCCATGTCACCGCCAATAGCCTCCCTATTGCTCCCATAAGAGGATTGTATTTTTTCTATAACTCCGCTTGCTTTTTTATTGTTCTCGAGGTAACTGGTAAGTATAAACCCTTCTTTACAGAAATTTATTTTCTTTAAAATTTCCTGTACTATAATATTAATTTCTTCCAAGGGAGCATCAATTTTATAGGATACCTTCCTTGTCTTAATGGTGAAAGGATGTTTCATAAAATCTTCTTTCCATTTGCTTATTTCTTTAGAAAAATAATTGGCAGCATCTTTTATTCTCTTTTGCAATGCTTGATTACTTTCTACATCCGAATTTTGGCTGAATATTCCAACCATATATTCGTTAAACTTTCCGGCAACATCATCCAGAGATTTTTGTTCACTCATTAATTTTTGAATCCACGTAAAACATTCAGGGGAAAGGCTTTCAGGGACTTCATTCATTACAGTATTCAGCTCCATAAGTTCATACGCCCAATTTTTCCATGTAAAAATCCGTTGCAATTCTTGCTGAATAAATTCCTGCCTTGTTTCTTCAAACCGTTGCGCTAAATTCTTTTCATCCTGATTTTTTTCAGTCCATTCTTTCAGATTTTGGTGTGCCCCCAGAAATCGTTGATTCACGGGCGTTGTAAGCACCAATCCTTCCAATGTAGTGCAACGACTCAAAGCCACATATACCTGCCCGTTGGCAAAAGCATTTTCGGCATCAATAATTAATTTATCAAAAGTAAGTCCCTGGCTTTTATGAATGGTTATAGCCCATGCAAGCCGCAAGGGATATTGCCGGAAACTACCCAATTCTTCCTCCATTATCTGCCGTGTATCGGGGTTGAGCGTGTAATTCATATTTTTCCACTCATACTTTTGAACTTCTATATCATAGTCCTCGCCCTTACATCGGACTCGTATAAAATCTTCCTCCAGCGCAGTAACGGCACCTATTTTACCATTAAAATATTTTCGTTCTTCGGTATCATTTTTCAGAAACATCACCTGGGCACCCACTTTCAATTCGAGATATTCTTCCGCAGGATACATGTGCCCGGGAAAAGTTCCCTCAACAGATGCCCTGTATGAATAACTGCGTCCATGTAGGTTATGCAATTTTTGTTTATTTATCTCGTCACTCTGGCTATTGTGCGTGGTAAGTGTAATATATTCTTCTTTGTCCGGTGGCGAAAAATTTCGTTTTAGCCGTGAATTAAGCAAGCTATAATTTTCCTGTGTCAGGCTATTATTACGGATACCGTTCAGTATCTCTATAAATGAATTATCCTGTTGCCGGAATATTTTTTTTAATTCTACCATTACGGGAATATGCTCCGTTAAAACCAAGCTATCAAAGAAAAAGATAGACGCATAATAATTTTGCAAAAAACTCCATTCTTCTCTTTTTACAACGGGAGGAAGCTGGTGCAAATCGCCGATAAATAAAACCTGCACCCCTCCGAAGGGTTCTTTGTACCTTCTTCTCACACCTTTCAGAATAGTATCAATGGCATCAACTGCATGAGCCGCTACCATACTGGTTTCATCTATAATAAGCAGTTCCAGGTTTCGCAATAAATCAAGCTTACTTTTGTTATAATGCAGTTTTGATAAAAGGGAATGCTTATTTACAGTATCTGGATTAGTTGAATCGTTACTTGGAATAAACGGGGCAAATGGCAACTGGAATAAGGAATGCAGCGTAACCCCGCCGGCATTAATGGCAGCCACTCCTGTAGGTGCAGCCACCACCATATTTTTCCGGCTATTCTGACGCAAATATTTCAGGAAAGTAGTTTTGCCCGTTCCGGCTTTCCCGGTCAGAAAAATATTTTGGTTTGTCTCTGTTACAAAACGATAGGCAAGCTCAAACTCTTCCGTTAATTTTATTTCCATCATCTTTTAGAAAAACGTTCAAATTTAGAATTTGTCCGGCAATAAATGAGGAAGCCCAAAACTTATATTCTCCTGTTTATTAGTGTGTTCATTCCTATTTATGCCCTCTTTCCCGTTTTTTGCCTAATTTTACGGGGTAATTATGATTGAAGAGATAAAGAACCCGGAGGTTTCCATTATAGCAGGCCCCTGCTCCATTAACGAAGATAATTTTTACGAGCTATTCCAATTAGCTTCTATGGAGATAACGAACCCGCAAGGAACGGCGCAGAGAGCCATTTCAGGTGTAAGAGTAGTTGGATTAAAATCGCGCACTTACTATAAACCTGAAGGCAAAGATTTAGGGATAGATTATTCCTACTTCATGCACAACTTGTCTATTTACCGGCAGGGAGGCAATATAAACGACTTTATAATGATGCCGGGAATTGAAATGGCAAAGCGGGTTGCAACCGAAACAGGGCTGATGATTGCAACCGAAATTGTATCACCGCTTATACAGGTTCCTCTTTATGAACGTATGCTCAAAGAAAATGATCTGTTATTGTGGAACCCCGCTGTATCACAAATAGGCTGGCATTTTCTGGAAATAACACAGTTTCTTGAAAACACAAAATGGAAAGTAGGACTTAAAAACCCCAAGTGGCAGGGGAAACATAAATATGACAGTGCTACCCTCACCGAGCTTTCATCTATGGAGAAAGCATGGCTCGGGCTTAGCAGCTACGTTGCCGGGTTCAAAGAAAGAATTATTTTTATCCACCGGGGAGTAAATATTGTTGAAAGTGGTATGTACCGGAACTTACCACTACACGAATCGGCTAAAAAAATCAAGCAAATAACGGGAGCGAAAATGTATTTCGACCCGAGCCATTCCTTTGGCGCAAAATTGCGTGATAAAATTGTAGATGGCACATTGGAAGCCATGAAGATGATGCTTTCGGAGGATGAGTATTTATACGACGGGATACTCATTGAAGCAGGCACATCAAAAACAGATTCGGGGCAACATATCAGTATTATGGAATTGCAGGGACTTGCTAATTCACTTTCCAAATTCAGGAATATTGCATTGCCTGTAGAAAAAGTTGCACCCCGCCCGGCTGGGATTAATTGAGACAATAGCAAATGAGAACTTTTGCAATGGAACATATAGAATATTCTGTTCCTGGTAAAAAAACTACAGTTCCCATATATATAGGTGAAAATATATTTGATAAAATAAAATTATTCATTCCCTTTAATAACTATTCATCTATTTTAGTTCTTACCGATGAAAATGTTTCTCATCATTGGTCTGAACGAATACATAAAGTTATTGGCGAAGCTGCCAGTTACCTCAGCATTCAGGCGGGAGAAAAAAATAAAACACTTTCCACCGTAGAAAAAATATGGACGGCACTTTCAAAAAAAGGATTTGACAGAAAATCCCTCATTCTAAATATAGGCGGAGGCATGGTTTGCGATATTGGAGCTTTTGCCGCCAGTACCTTTATGCGCGGAATCTCTTTTATACAAGTCCCTACTACGCTGCTTGCCCAGGCAGATGCAGCAATTGGAGGTAAAGCCGGCTTTAATTTTAATGGGCTAAAAAATACAATCGGTACCTTTTCTGTCCCGGTGGCTGTGATAAGTGACACGTCATTTCTTTCCACACTTCCTGAAAAAGAATATTATTCGGGGTTTGCTGAGATTATTAAACACGCTATCGTTGCGGATAATAGTTTGTTTAATAATTTATTAAAGAAAGAACTTAATTCGCTTAAAGGAAAGGAGGTTAATAAGATACTCTCAACATCCTGCAATATTAAATGTGAAATCGTTCGCAGAGACCCGTTTGAAAAAAATGAACGCAAGAAATTAAACTTTGGTCATACTATTGGTCATGCAGTTGAAATGACTTACCACAATTCCTCAAATCCTTTGTTGCACGGGGAAGCCATAGCAGTTGGAATGATAGCAGAAGCAAGGATGTCGTTTTTATCAGATAATCTTTCAGAAGCTAAATTCAGGGATATAGAGAATTTAATTAGCAAAGCTAAATTGCCCAATAAAGTCAGCGCTGCATATAAAAAAGAGATTCTTAGAAAAATTGCATTTGATAAAAAAAATAGTGAGAGAAAAGTAAGATGGGCATTCCTGGAAGACATTGGAAAAATAAAGGTGGATGTGACTTTGCCTGCTGAAATCATTGAACAAGGATTGAATTATATTTTGAAATAAAATGCCTGGAAGAAAATCAGAAATGCAGGCAAATATTTATCCCTTAGATAATCCTGTTAACAAGATTGTAGAAGTTTCAGGCTCTAAAAGCTATACTAACAGGGCATTGATTATTGCAACTCTTGCAAAGGGCGTAAGCACGTTGACTAACTGTTCTGATTCTGATGATAGCCTCCTGATGACAAAACTTCTGAAAAAATTAGGAGTAAAGATAATATCAGAAGGGAATGAAATAAAAGTATATGGAACTGATGGAAAATTCAACGGATTTAATGGAACAATAAATGTAAGAGACGCGGGAACTGTAATGCGGTTTTTTATCGCATTATGTTGCATTATTCCGGGAGAAATAATATTAAAAGGAACCAAAAGAATGCACCAGCGCCCTGTCAAAGGGCTTGTGGATACCTTAATTCAGTTAGGAGCAGATATAAGTTATATGGAAGAAGATGGTTTTCCGCCCGTAAAAATTAAGGGTGGAAAAGTAAGAGGAGGAAAAGTAAAAATGGATGCTTCGCAAAGCAGCCAGTTTGTTTCTGCTTTGCTTATGATTGCCCCGGCGCTGAGTTCGGGACTCGATATTACTATTCAGGGAGAGATGGTATCGGGCCCCTATATTGATATGACATTAAATGTTATGCGGAATTTTGGAATAGCAGTTAAACTTGAAAGGCACCATCAATATATTGTGAATGGTAAACAAGGATATAACGCCGGGCAATATTATATAGAAGCGGATGCTTCCGGCTCTACTTATTTTTTGGGAATTGCTGCCATTACCCAAAGTACCGTAAGGGTTTCGAATTTGTCTCCGCTTTCCTTACAGGGAGATGTGCGATTTACTGATTTGCTGCTGAAAATGGGATGCAACGTAAAAATTGATTCTGATAGAAATTATATGGAAGTTACAGGCGTAAAAGAATTAAAACCGATTGAAGCTGATATGAAAGATATGCCGGATGCCGCACCTGCATTGGCAGTTGTGACTTCTTTTGCAAAAGGCACAAGCATTATCAGGGGGTTAAAAAATCTGGAATTAAAAGAATCAAAGCGACTGTCTGTGCTACAAGAAGAGATGACTAAGATGGGAATCAGATGTCATTCAGATGGAGAACAAATTACTATTGAAGGAGGGAATCCAAAGGGAGCTTTTATCCATACCCATAATGACCACCGCATAGCTATGGCGTTTGCTATGGCAGGAACGAGAGTAGATGGTTTTCAAATCGAATCTCCTAAAGTGGTTAAGAAATCCTTTCCAAATTTTTGGGATAGACTCAGGGAGATTGGAACCAAAGTAGAAATAGAGAAGAGAACACCTAATATTGTTCTGATTGGCTTTATGGGTGCTGGAAAAACTACTGTTGGTAAGCTTTTGGCGAAAAAACTACAACTTGGAATATTAGAAACAGATACTGAAATTATTAAACATTCGAGGTACAAAAGTGTAAATGAAATCTTTAATAAAAAAGGGGAAGCATTTTTCCGCGAACTTGAACACGAGGTTATTTTAAGTTTTGCTGAAAAATCAAATCATATAATTTCATGCGGTGGTGGAGTAATTAATAATCCCGCTAATATTAAGGCTTTGAAAAAAAATGGCAAAATAATTTATCTTTCCGCTTATTTTGAAACTATAGTTAAACGCTTACATGGCCAGCATTCGCGACCACTTTTCCAGAATAAGGAAAATGCAAAAAAACTATGTCTTCAGCGGTTGCCCCTTTATAAAAACTATGCCGATGAGGTAATTAAAACGGATAATCTCACACCCGAAGAAGTTGCAGAATCGATTGTAAAACTAATTGTATCAAATGCCAGATAATACTCACCAAAAAGTATGTTTAGTGATAGGAGACCCTGTTTCACACTCCCTGTCCCCCGCTATGCATAATGCTGCGTATAAGGCTGTGGGTATAGATTCTGAATATATTTTCCTTACAAAGCAAGTAAAGCCGGAAGAACTTGCTAAGGCAATGAAAAAGGATTTACGTTCTGCGAATATCCGTGCATTTGCATGTACAATTCCACATAAAGAGACTGCAGTCAAGTACCTTGATAATATTGATGAAACTGCAAAAACAATAGGGGCTGTCAATACCGTTTTAAATAATATTGGGATATTAAAAGGCTACAATACAGATTGGGAAGGGGCGATAAATGCTTTACAAAATTGTACTTCTTTAAAAAACAAAAAAATAGCTATACTTGGTTCGGGTGGTACTGCATGCGCCATTGTTTATGGGCTTTCCAGGGAATGGTGTGCTGTAAATTTATATAGCAGAAATATGGATAGTGCATTACAAATGGAAAAGAAATTTGGTTGTAAAATATATGACTGGGGTAACTCTAAAGAAGCATTTAATTCAGATATAATTATCAATACAACCCCTATTGGGAGGGACAATAACACCATACCATTTTCAGAAGAGGGCATTACAGAACAACATGTAATCTTCGATGTGAATTATAAAAAAGGAGGCACACAATTGATTAATTTAGCCAAATCAAAAAGCGCTGTAGTTATTGATGGATTGGAAATGTTGCTGCAACAAGGAATATTGCAATTTGAATTATACACCGGCCTAAAAGCTCCTGAAAAAGCGATGAGAGAAGCACTGTCAAATGGAGAATGACTTTAAAATATGTACCGTTGTCCAGGGAAAAGACCTGGAAACTTTTCTGAAGAATCTCAAGAAAGCTCAAACCTATGCAAGTATGGTGGAGCTAAGGGCTGACTCGATAAAGGATTTTAATTTTGATGATTTGGCTATTATAAGAGGAGATATAAAAGTGCCATCCATATTCACTTTCCGGCATAAAAAAGAAGGTGGTTTATTTAAAGGTGCTTTATCAAAACAAGAAGAAATTTTGAAAGAAGCATTTGAGCTGGATTTTACGTATGCGGATGTAGCTCATAGTAATTCTCTTATTCATAAGTTGACTAGTAAAAATAAAAAAAAGCTTATTTTATCATACCATAATAATAAAGAGACACCTTATTTGGAAGACTTAGTTGACCTTTTAAATGAGATACGTAAACTCCGTCCGGCAATTATTAAAATAGCCACCTTTGTTGCCGATTATGATGATATACTTATCTTAACATCACTTTTGAAGAAAAAAAAGAAAAATGAAAAGCTAATTGTAATTGGTATGGGTAAACGAGGCGAAATAACAAGACGGACTTTTCCTCCAATGGGAAGCCATATTGCGTATGTAACCATGAAAGGAGAAAAAGATATTGCTCCCGGGATGCTGACAGAGAAAGACTTAAAGCCAATTATAAAATATTTTAATAAATAAAAATATGCCCGGTAATTCATTCGGACAATTATTTCGCATTACCACTTTCGGCGAATCGCATGGAGAAGCTATTGGAGTAGTAGTGGACGGTTGCCCACCCGGATTGGAGTTATCTGAAAAAGATATTCAACCCGACCTTGACAGGCGCAAACCCGGTCAAAGTACTATTACTACAGCGAGAAAAGAGGGAGATAATATTCATATTCTTTCCGGGGTATTTAATGGAAAAACTACCGGCACACCTATTATGCTTATCGCCTATAATAAGGATGCCAAACCTGCGGATTACGAAAAAATAAAAGACCTGTACCGGCCGTCTCATGCTGATTATACCTATGAGTTAAAATACGGAACACGCGATTGGAGAGGCAGCGGCAGGGCATCGGCGAGGGAAACGCTGGCGAGAGTAGCCGCAGGAGCTATTGCAAAAAAATATTTATTACAGAAATGCGGAACACAGTTTCTTAGTCATGTGATACAAATTGGCAATGTTCGCACGGAGATTGAAGTGCAGAAAGTAAGTGCAAAGTCGATTGATGCCAGCCTTGTAAGATGCCCTGATAAGTCTGCTTCAGAAAAAATGCTGAAACTTATTGAGAAAGTAAGAAAAGAAGGTGATTCGGTTGGTGGAATTATCAGGGGCTTAATCCGGAATGTGCCACCAGGATTAGGAGAGCCTGTATTTGATAAACTTCCCGCCGACCTTGGCAAAGCTATGTTAAGCATTAATGCTGTGAAAGGTTTTGATTTTGGCTCCGGCTTTGATGGAGTTACTATGAGAGGCAGCAAGCACAATGACGAATTTGAGCTAAGCAAAAATAAAAAAATAGTAACTAAAACAAATAACTCCGGTGGTACTTTGGGAGGCATCAGTACCGGGCAGGATATTTATTTTAGTGTGGCATTTAAGCCCGTAGCAAGTATTGCGGTGGAACAAAATACGGTGACCCGCTCCGGAAAACCAATTAAAGTATCGGTAGAAGGCAGGCATGACCCCTGTGTATTACCGAGAGCTGTGCCTATTGCAGATGCGATGGCTGCTTTAGTTTTAATGGACCATTATTTGAGACATAGAGGGCAGAATGGGTAGCAATTATAATCTACTATTTATTTTCTAATTTATCAATATCGTTAAGGTCGGACAACCGCCCTGTCTGTTTTTTGTTTTTTAATAGCTCATTATAGCCAATAAAATTGAATTTCACACCTTCTATTGTTACTTCTTTACGGTTCTTCAATCCTTCCTCAAATGTGACTCCATCAATTTCAGTTAAAAGGTCTATACGTAGAGGGGGATGCCCTAATTGAATTACATTGGCTTCTTTAGTAAAATCTTCCCCGGTGAGTTTAAAAGAAGAAAATCCAAAGGCATTTACAGAATCCAGAATTCTTTTTGCATTTTCTTTCGTAGGGTTCAACCAAATATCAAGGTCTCCGGTATATCTCGGATAACCGTGAATACTTACGGCATATCCTCCTACAATGAGATATTCAACGTTGTTTTTGATTAATAACTCTACAAACTCTTTGAAATCCTTGCTGAACATCTCCCAAGTATTTAATGTATTGTTGTCTGAGAAATTCTAATGCCTCCAACCTCTCTTGGGGAGTTTTAGTGAGCCAAAAATTCACATCAGAATTTTTATCCTTCAATGATACAATTTTTAGTTTCTTTTCCATTTTCTACTGATAATAATCGCCCGTAAAGATAGGAAATTCTCAAGTATTGTCAAGGTTTTGCAAACAACCCCTCCACAAATTCCTCCTTATCAAATAATCGAAGGTCGTCTATCTTTTCCCCGATACCAATATATCTTACCGGGATTTTAAACTGGTCGGATATTCCAATAACCACGCCTCCTTTGGCGGTACCGTCTAATTTGGTAAGGGCGAGGGCAGTTACTTCGGTAGCTTTGGTGAATTCCTTGCATTGCTCTATTGCATTCTGCCCGGTAGATGCGTCCAACACTAAAAGCACCTCATGAGGCGCCGTAGGAATAACCTTTTGCATCACCCGGCGGATTTTAGAAAGCTCCGTCATCAGTCCCGCTTTATTATGCAGCCTACCTGCCGTATCAATAATTACCACATCTATTTTCTGGGCAACAGCCGATTGCAAAGTGTCGAAAGCTACTGCGGATGGGTCAGCGTTCATACCTCTTGAAACAATAGGAACATCCACTCGTTTTGCCCATATCTGCAACTGGTCAACTGCCGCAGCACGGAAGGTATCGGCAGCGCCGAGCATTACTTTAAGTCCTGATTTTTTGAAATGAGATGCCAACTTCCCGATAGTTGTAGTTTTACCTACGCCATTCACTCCTACAACCATTATTACATAAGGTTTTTCTTTAGGGAGTTCGACAGAATTGCCGCTATTACTGCTTGCTAATAAGTTTGATATTTCTGCTTTCAGAAGACCATAAATATCATTAGCCTTTATGCCTTTTGTTTCCTCTACTTTTTTTTGTAATCCTTCAATTATCTTGACGGTGGTAGTTATACCCACATCCGAAGAAATAAGGATTTCCTCAATATTTTCAAGCACTTCGGCATCAATGGTAGTTTTGCCTAAAATAGCATTGGCAAGCCTGGAGAAAAACCCCTTACGGGTTTTTTCAAGTCCTAAGTCAAAACCAGATTTTTTACCACCACCTAATATGCTCCTCAGATTCATTTCTTTTATTGGGTTTTGCCAAATAACTTCTCGTTAAATTCTTTTGATTTGCCTTTCGGAATAGATAATGATATCCATTCCTTATCCTTACAGGCTTTTGCGAGATATACTATCTGCCCAATGTGGTAGCTGTAATGGGCTGTCTGCCGCTGCAATGCTTCCATCACACTGAATTCTTCTCCCCTGATTTTTACTTTCTTTTCAAGGTCGTTATCTGTCAGTGAATCTAAGGTACGTAAGAACAAAGCCCAGCCATCTTCCCACATTTTTTCAATTTCTGCTTTACTCACACTTTTATCCGACTCGAATTCAATATCGCGGTTTCTCCAGCTTTTTTCACCATCGGTAGTAAGGAAATCCGTAAAGCGCGATAGCATATTACCATGCAGATGCTTTACAATCAATACAATACTGTTTGATTCTTCGGAAGGTGACCAGTTAAGTTGCATCTCATCCAGCTGGGTCATGGCGTCTTCACCAAGCTTTTTATACTGGCGAAAAACCTTTTTGCAGGTATCTAAATAGTTATTCATAGGTATAAAATTAAAAAACTTTCCCCCGGTCTAAGGAAGAAAGTTTTCAAAAAAGGGATATTTAATCTTATTTTGAGGTCAGAAAATCCTTAACGTGGTCTTTATGAACGATTTCCTGCTTAAAAGAATGGCTGCCTTTGGCATTCTTAACCATCTTTATCACTTTAACAAAATCTTTTCCTTTTCCGGTTTTAAATGTTGCTACTGTCTTTTTTGCCATGACTTATGCTATTTATGGTTACTTAATTTCTTTATGAACGGTCATTCTCCTAAGGATTGGATTGTATTTTTTCAACTCCATCCTTTCGGGGGTGTTCTTCTTGTTTTTCTTGGTAATATACCTCGATGTGCCTGGCAGTCCGCTGGCTTTATGTTCGGTACATTCCAAAATTACCTGTATCCTGTTGCCTCTTTTCCTTGCCATGATTATTCAGATTTTTTTGCTGGTTTGTCGAAAATTAAGCCTTTTTCCCTCGCTTCTTTCAGGCAGGCATAGATGCCTCTCTTGTTGATTACCTTTAAACCTGAGGTAGATACCTTCAACGTTATCCACTTTTTCTCTTCGGGAACGTAAAAACGTTTCTCCTGGAGATTTGGATTGAATCTTCTCTTAGTCTTGCTATTAGAGTGGGAAACATTGTTTCCTACCATTGCTCTTTTACCTGTTATTTGACATATTCTCGACATAATATCTTTTTTGGGGTTGCAAATATAGGAAATAAATCCTTTCGATTTACAAAATGTGAAATATCCCCGAAAAACACCCTATTTATTAAACTGGAGCCAGGTATTATTTTCCTTTTCTACCTTATTCGTAATGCAGGATTCTATACTATAGGAATTAGGAACCTCGTTATAATTATGGGTCATTTCGTATTTCTCAAAACTGAAGCAGCTAAAGAAAAAAACATCATCCAGGTTTTGAAGATAGTCCGGCAAATCAGGATAGTTTAACTTGACCTTTGCAAAATATTTTCTTGCATCCGTCGCATACACACTAAATAGCTCAATAGTATCTTTCAGATTAATTTTATCTACCGCGAGTACGGTAAAAAAAAGAACACGGTTTTCGCTAATAAGACGGGTATTGTCTATAATCCAATCTGATTTTATCCTGAATCCTACCAATTTTACTTTAGAAGTATCAATGGTCGAAATGTCGCCCCTCAATTTAAACTCATTATCTTCTCCTTTTCCCATATAAATGCTGAAATTCTTTTTTAATGCATTCTCATAAAGAATATCAAATAGTGTTTTGCTATCAAAAAATAATTGCTTTTGACTGGCATAGAAAAACTTAAAATCTCTTTGCTGATAAACAACCATTCTTAGGCGTATCGAGTATTTTTCCCATTCATCTAAGCTATCACGCTTTAAAGTATAGATTGGTTCGCTTAGTAAAGGTAATGGACCTTCGGATGGAATTTCGGGATAAATACGTTGGTATTCATAAGGATTGGTGTAAATACGTTTCGCCCGTAATTTTCCAGTGGAATCCCAAACACTCCATTCTCCTATCCTATTGTTAAATTGAAAATCGCCTTCCGATTTTTTTACTCCATTTTTATAGAATGAAACATACTTGCCATGCAACATGCCCGATAAGGTCTGGTAGTTACAACTGAATGCACTGTCCTTATAAATATGCGAATCAGTCTGGGCAAAGAGAGATCCAGTAAATAAACCCACAATTAAAAATGCAAATGGCATTTTTATAATCTTATGGTGATATGAAGATAATTGGTGCATCATTTCAATCCCCAACTTTTTAGAATTCCCATATCTCCGCCAAGTTTGGGTTTACTGTACTTCGTAACAATAGTAGTTGTATCAACGGATTCTCTAATAAATCTAAATCCTACTTGCCTGTATCCTTGATAAGAATAATAGAAAAGTTCCGAATAATCAGAGAGAGTTTCCAGTTTAAAAAGATAAGAATCTCCGATTACACATTTTCTCTTCAGTTCATTTGGTTCTTCTTTACTTGTAAAATAAATATAATCAAAACTATACCAATGATTTCTATTTAAGGTATCAACAAAACTCATAGCATCTTCGTCATAAGAATTAAGCAACCAATCGGAATAATTTTGACTGAAATCGTTTTTAGATGAAGTAGCACTCAAGTAATTATATGCGTCCAGCCATTCTGATTCACAAGGTAATCTGTAAATATATTTTATCCCCTCTTTACTGTTTTGAATGGTTTTCCATTTGCAATAATTCATAGCAGCATGCCAGCTTATACCCATAACAGGATAGCTATCATAAGCGTTACCCGAAATATATTGCTTGTATGTTTCCTTCAGGCACATAGAAGTATCAGCTAACTGGGACAAATAGAATTTATGAGATGAATCTTTTTTCATCTCTGTGAGGTATTCTTTGTATTCAGCATAAGTTATAAGGCTGCTTATCTCAAATTCTTCCATTTCGAGTTTCATTGATTTTGGAATGCCCGAAGGTATGGAGTGATAGCCTATATTATGTCTGATAACAAGTACCTTAAAGGGGTCAAATGTCTGTTTCGGAATAGAATATAATTGCTGACAGCGACAAGAGAAAGCAAGACCCACTAAAATTATTAGCTGTATAAATACCAATTTATATATAGTACGATTGCTCAAAGGAAAATGGTTTTACATCCTCGGTTTCCAGGGAGTTTCAGGGGCATTAAGGTCGTGTGCCAATTTACGTGACAGCATAAAAAGATAATCAGAAAGGCGGTTGAGATATTTTATTACCAGTTCATCTACTGGCTCCATTTCTGCTAAATGATTTACCCGTCTTTCCGCCCTGCGGCAAACGCAACGGGCTATATGGCATTTGGAAACAATCTCATGTCCGCCCGGAAGAACAAAGTTTTTCATGGGCGGCAATACAGCATCCATAGCATCCATTTCTTTTTCAAAAAGGGTAATGTCCTCTTCTCCTAAATGAGGTATTTTAACTTTCGATTTTTGCGGGTCGGAAGCAAGCGAAGAGCCAATAGTGAACAACCTGTCCTGGGTTTCTATTAAAATAGCTATTAGCTGTTGGCTATCAGCTATTAGCTGTTGGCTTGCTATACAATCTCTTAACAAACCAATCCAGGAATTAAGCTCATCAATGTACCATACGCCTCAATACGGATATGGTGCTTAGGCACACGGGTACCACCCAACAGCCCGGTCTGTCCTTTATCTCCTGTTTTGGTATATATTTTCAGAGCCATCTGTAAATTCTTTAACCCCCTTTAAGTGTTCGGGGCTGTTTTTTTCTCGATAAATATCTCCCTCAATTCCGGTGCTTCACTGGGTTTCAGTTTACCGGATAATAGTAAACTTAATTGTTTTCTTTTCAGGGCGGTGTCATAACGCTCTTTTTCTTCAGGGGTTTCAGGAGTTATTTGAGGGATTTCAATAGGTCTGCCAAGCTGGTCAACCGCTACAAATACATATGTAGCATCATTCGATTTTACTTTTTTACCTGTCCTGTTATCTTCCACAAACACATCAATAAACACTTCCATAGAGGTGTTAAAAGCACGGGAGACTTTGGCTTCAATAGTTACATAATCGCCTACTTTTATGGCACGTTCAAAGGATACATGGTTTACAGAAGCAGTAACCACCACCCTTTTACAATGGCGGTGAGCAGATATAGCAGCGGTAATATCCATCCAGTGCAAAAGCCGCCCTCCCATCAGGTTACCAAGTACATTGGTATCATTCGGGAGAACTATTTGTGTAGATATAGTATAACTTTCTTTCGGTGTTTTGGTTTTCATAAGTTGGTTTTAATTAAGGTCATTTCCCAAACCCCTAGAAGGGCTTTGAAGCATTTATATTTTTTGATTAAGTTCATTTATTCAGAGCCCCTTTGGGGTTTGGGGCGTTATTATTTTATGGCGTAACACTTAAATATTGATTGAGGTCTGAATATTTATTATATTCTCCACAAGCTTTTAAAAAGGCATCTCTCAGCTTCCCTGAAAACGGATTTTTCACATCCATTCTTTCCGGATGCCATTGCACTAACAAAAAAAATTCAGCATCATGTTTATTAGATTTTTCGATTCCTTCCACTACACCATTGTCAGAAACAGCGGTAGCTATAAGCCCCTTCCCCAGCATATCCGCCGCCTGGTGATGGTGAGAATTTATTTCTCCTTTTTCAAGCCCGATAATCTGGTTAAGCCTGCTGCCTTCTGTTAATGTTACACCATGAACCGTATCGGTTTTTGGTCCTCCCGAATGACCTGATTTTCCCATGCCTGGCAGGTCAGGTATCAATGTGCCTTTATGATACACATTACACAGTTGCAAGCCCCTGCATATACCAAGTATGGGTAGTTTATTTTCTTCCGCTTCTTTTAATACACTTATTTCAAATTTATCTCTTTCGGGATTGACGTCGGTTAAATTATATTCTTTTACGTATTCCGGTTTGCCATATAGCGCAGGGTTTACATCTTCACCCCCTGTAATTATAATACCATCGCAATGGCTTACAAAACTTGTTTCGCCTTCTCCGGCTTTAAGCAGAACAACTCCCACATCTTCAGTCCCGCTTTTAATCCAGCGTTCGTAATTAGCCCATTCATTGCAGTCAGTAATACCAATTGTCAGTGGCATAAAATTAAATTAAGGTGCAAAGATACGAAGGTTTTATCCTCTACTTAACGGGCTTCAATATATATATCTGGCTGCTCCAGGTATTGGCATTCTTCCGGGCGCTTCTATTGGAAAACCATCCATGTATCATAGCTCTGCCATAATTAACATTTCCCGCTTTATACTTCTCGCTTAACATGCAAATATAATAGGCATCCCAGGGCATTGGTAAAACAGATTCCAGTGTAAAACCCTGTTTTTCAAAAAAGCGTTTTACATCGGCAGGAGTAAAGTGCCATATATGGCGTGGCACATCATACGCAGCCCAGTGGTGACCATAAAATTGTGCATCAGCAGAACTGCAATTGGGCAAGGCAACTACAAAAGTACCCCCGCTCACAAGTGTTCTTCTCACCTGTTTCACTTCCTCTTCCAACTTATATACATGCTCTAATACATGCCAGGTAGTAATCACGTCTATCGAATTATCAGGAAATTTTTCCCATGAATTTACATCGTATAAATCGAGCCCGTAATTTTTTTTAGCAATGTCCCGTGCATCGGTAGAAGGTTCTATTCCCTGCACTTTCCAGCCTGCTTCTTTGCAGGTATTTAAAAATGCTCCGGTTCCGCAACCCAAATCCAAAAGGGTACCCTGTCGTTTAGTAGAAACAGAAGTTACCAATTTCAGTTTTTTCTTTAATGTAAATTTACGTGCATAATGATAGAGACTATTGATAAGCCCCTTTTTTGTATCGGAATGGGAAACGTAATCTTCACTTTGATAATATTTCCCCACTTTAGCCTCTTCCGGACGGGGATTAGTAAAATGAAATCCGCAGGAAGCACATTGTACTATAGTGAATTTATCTTTACTTACGGTATAATCGGTACATTCTAAAAATTGCTTCAGTTCAGCAGATTGACAAATAGGGCAGGCAGTAAGGGTTTCCATATTGTTATTCAGGTATGGAATTCAAGAAATATAATACTGCTGCGTTTCCATAAATCTTAAATCTCATATCTTATTTCTTAAATTAGGAGAGTCTTTCCGCTAATAACCGAATTTCTACCGATGGCGACATTTTTTCGTAAAGGATACGATAAACAGCATCACATATAGGCATTTCTACTTTATATTCCTGGTTGAGCGTGTAAATTGTTTTTACCGCATAATATCCTTCTGCCACCATATTCATTTCCATTTGGGCGTATTTTACCGAATAGCCTTTACCAATCATGCTTCCCAGCATCCGGTTACGGCTGAATTGTGAATAGGCTGTAACCAAAAGGTCTCCGAGATATGCTGATAGATTAGTGTCCCGGATAGTTGGATAAGCCACGTCAATAAAGCGTTTTATTTCTTGTATGGCATTTGCCACCAGCACCGCCTGGAAATTATCGCCGTAGTTCCCAAGCCCATGACAAATGCCGCTTGCAACTGCATAAATATTTTTTAATGCTGCCGTATATTCTATACCCTGCATATCATTTGAAGTACATGCTTTAATATAGCGGCAGTTCAATAGCGTCGCCATTTTTTGGGCTTCCGTTTGATTGGAACAAGCCACCGTTAAATAAGAGAGTTTCTCCAGTGCAACTTCTTCCGCATGGCAGGGTCCGGCAATCATACCAAAGGAATTTAAGGGCACATCAAAATGATTATGAAAATATTGGCTCACCATTATTTTTTTATCCGGAAGAGTGCCTTTTATAAGTGAGAAAATCTGTTTCCCTTTAAAATCTTCTTTAACCAAGCCCTTGAAAGATTCACTCATAAATGCAGAGGGAACCGCAATCAGCAATCTATCCGAATGCGTAATGACATCTTTTAGATTAGAATAAAACGTGATTTTTTCAATTGGCAATTCAATATCACTTAAATAATTGGGATTGTGGTGATACTTTTTAATGTAGTCAATAGTTTCCTGTTTCCTTGCCCACCAATTAATATGAGGCGCATTATTGGAAAGTATTTTCACTAAAGCCGTAGCCCAGCTTCCGGCTCCCAGTATGCCTATTTTCTCTTCGGGCATGCTTGTACTTTATTTTGCTTTTGCAGGTTTTTCCTGTCTTTTTCTCAACATGCGGGAATAGATGGAAATATTCCTGTCAAACAAAAATCTTAACCAAAGCAACGTCCAGGAGTTATGATAGGCTATGCCATTGTACCATTTTTCTCCGGCTTTTCTCACTTTAGGGAGTTTATTCCACGGAACAGAAGGAAAATCGTGGTGTTCATTATGATAGCCTACATTAAACGCAACAATGTTCAGAGGTCCGTAATAGCTATGGGTCTCCTGTACTTCATCGGTAGTTAGATAATGCTCCTGCACCCAGCGCGCACCCAACGGATGTAATCCAACCGAAAAGAAAAGAGAAGCGCAGATATAGATAAATGCAATATGCCCTAATAAAAACCAAACTGCCACATCAGCGCCGACCACTATTACAAAATTCAACACTACCCATTTGTCAAGGTGTTTTACTTCCTTCATGCGGGGAAGGCGCAACGTTTGAATAATAGGGTAAAATAGCAACCACAAAGCCTTTCCAAGGATAGTGTTGTTGGCAGCTTCTGCTTCTTCAAAAGATGGAAGGTCGGCATCTAATTCATGAATACCCTGATGGGCATGATGTTTCAAATGGTATCGTTGAAAAGAAACTGAACTCGGGAAAAACATAGCGGAATTAGCAAAAATACCTGCCAGCATATTCAGTTGTTTCTTTTTGAAAAGAAGGTTATGGGAACATTCATGCACCATTACAAACAGGGCATGAACCACAAAAGCTCCGATAAAATAAGCTGCTATCAGAGCTGCCCACCAGGGCAATGATTTTACCGCAAAAGCAACAATGAACTGTATCAGTACCAATCCTGTAATCGCAATAAAAGTAGCCGGGTTCTTACCAATATAATCTCTGACTTCCGGGTGTTCCTTAATTATTTCAATAGGACGGATGAAATGAATGTCTTTAGCCTCTGTGTAATAAAAGTCGTGCCGTTTGGCTGTCATTTTTAAAATTTTTGCAAAGATAAGATAATTTGAGGGATTTATTTAATGTATTGATATTGTGTTAGTTTGTATAACAATACGCTATTTAATTTTATGTTGTAACTAATTATATTTCTTTTGGTAGCTTATATTTATGGTTTAATAAATTTCTTATCTTTGTTTTTCACATATAAATTTCAAAATTTATGAAATTAAAAATATTAATTAAACTGGCTCTGGGAATTTGTATTTCATTACTGTTTACAGCTATGGGACAAGCGCAGAATTGTGCTTGTTGGCAAATAAGAGATACAACTTTTCGTCCGGTACCATTTACTAGCGGTACTGCTCCTTTATATAGAAATGATGATGGAAGTACAAATGCAATTACACTGCCTTTCACCTTTTGTTATGGAGGTCGAAGTATAGATTCCCTATATATTAATAATAACGGAAACATAACTATTGGAACCCCACTCCCTAATTATACATCCGATACTTTTCCTCAACCTCTATCGGTTATGCCTGCTATGATCGCCCCTTTTTGGGCAGATGTAGATACCAGGTCTTCCCTTGCCACAAATTGGGACCTCGTTTATTACCAAATTACGCCAACACATTTGATTGTTCAATGGGATAGTGTTGGATATTATTCTGGGCATACCAATGAGCTGAATTCCTTTCAACTTATTATAAGCAATGGAACTGATTCTATCATTCCAAGTGGAAACAATGTTGAATTTTGCTACGGGAATATGGCTTGGACAACAGGCGATGCCTCAGCAGGAACCGGTGGGTTTGGTGGCTATCCTGCTACAGTTGGTTTTAATTTTGGGGATGGAGTAAATTTTTTACAGTTTGGATTATTCGATATAGCCGGGAGCGCCTATTATGGGCAATTTCCTGCTTCACCTAATTACGATGGCGTGGGATGGCTTAGCAATAACATGTTCTATTATAATACTTGTGGTCTACCATTACCTCCTATGGTTTCCGGGATATCGCCTTGTGACACGATGATACTCTATTCTAATGATACTATTTATTTCCACATGTTGTTTTTAACTTCCTTCCAACCTGATACTGTAATTGCAAATCCGGTATCAGCTTTGCCTTCAGGTTTGAGTGTAATTGCAAATATTCCCGGTCATATTGATAGTATTTATTTCAAGGCCGTTGGTCCGCTTGCCACATTAGGGTATCATACAGTGAAGTTTTATGGCTATGATAAAAACAATTTAAATGACACGGGCTACGGCTCATTTGTTTTACATGTTATTGAGCCTGTAACTACTTCATCCCAATCAATGCAAAATGATAATGTTATTAATGTTTATCCAAATCCCAATAACGGAATCTTTCACATTGCAAGCAATATATCCGATCCTCACACTTCTATCGAAGTCTATGATTTATTGGGGAAGCAGGTACTCTATACGCCATTGAACCAATTACAGAGTGATAATGTTATAGATATGCGTAGCCAGCCAAACGGAATATATTTTTACAGAATTCTAAGTGACTTCACGAAACAGATTTCGGAAGGCAAATTTGTTATTCAGAAGTAAATAAAGCCTGCATGCATAAATCCCGCAGTAGTAAGGCCTGACTGCCTTTTCTTTTCTACTACAGAAATAGTTAAAAACATTTCTTATTTTTAACTTTTCAAATTTATGCCTGCTCCTACAAATAAACCAATCATTAAAAAACACCCCTTAGTTATCCGATGGGCGCATTGGGTTAATTTTCCCGTATTGGGAATAATGGTCTATAGCGGGATAATGATTTACTGGGCGAATGATATTTACCGCATCGGCTGGGGAGATAAAACAGTTCTTAAATTTTTCCCGGATTCTTTTTACAGCGCCCTCAATCTCGATGGTCGCCTTTCCGATGGTATGGCATTACATTTTTTCTTTATGTGGCTGTTCTTTGTCAATGGCTTTATTTATGTTCTTTATACCATTATTTCCGGAGAATGGAGATTTCTCGTTCCTAACCGGAGGTCGTTTAAAGAAGCCTGGCAGGTACTTCTCCACGATTTGCATATTCGGAAAATCGAGCCGCCGCATACAAAATATAATGCTGCACAAAAAATTGCTTACACCTCTATTATTATTATGGGATTTGGTTCCTTGCTTACAGGGCTTTCCATATATAAACCCGTGCAGTTTAGCTGGCTATGCGCCATTCTCGGGGGATATGAATGGGCGCGTATTGAGCATTTTGCTCTTACTATAGGCTATGTAATTTTCTTTCTCATTCATATAACACAGGTTATTATTGCAGGTTGGAATAATTTCCAGGCAATGGTGACGGGCATTGAATTGAAAAAAATTAAACCTTTACCGGTTGAAGAGCCCAAGCCAGTTGAAGTGGAGCAAAAAGCTGAAAATGTACCCAAATGAAAAAGAAAGAATTAAGAGAAGGCGAAATGCCGGCAAAAAATATCAAAAAGAGAATGATACTTTCTTTTGCGGTATTTTTTCTCTTTATCGGTACTGGCATTTTTGGCTGGCTCTGGCTGAACAGGCAGCAGACAGACAACGGTGCATTAACCCCACTCCGCAAGGTACTGAATGCCAATGAAAAGGTGAATAATGTATTTTTCAGTTCTAACCATTTGGTAAAAGAATACCCCAAAAGTAAAGCAGTAAAAAATGTGCGGGTAAACGGAGATATAGGCATGGGAGATGATTTTGACCCTACTATCTGGAAACTGACTATCAACAGGCATCCGGAAAGTAGTTCGCCTGATTCTGTTTTATACCTGAATATGGACCAGATTAGTGTATTACCTAAAACCGAAATAACATTTGATTTTAAATGTGTGGAAGGATGGAGCCAGATATCAAACTGGGACGGTGTGCGGTTTTCTGATTTTCTGATCCATTACCGTTTAGGCACACATAGCGGCAAAGCGCCTGACCCCAATCACCCGGAGGATATGTATAAATATATGGGTTTGATGACTCCTGACAGCAGCTACTATGTGGGTATAGATATGAAAAGTATTATGCACCCCCAGACTATTTTAACTTATGAAATGAATGATTCCATTTTACCTATGGACCAGGGCTACCCTTTGCGGCTTATTATTCCTCTGAAATATGGCATAAAAAACATTAAACGAATAGCATACATATATTTTTCAGATACCAAGCCGAAAGATTATTGGTACGAGCGCGGGTATGATTATGATGCAGCTTTGTGATAGTTTGACAGAACTATAAAAAACCGTTCCCTTTCATTCTTCGTATCTGTTTTAAATAATTCATGAAAAAAATAAGTGTTTTCATTTTATCAGTTACCCTTGTAACCATTACTTGTTTAGCTTTTAGTAATAAGAAAGAAATTGTTCCGCCGGCTTCTAAAGGGTTTGCATTAATTGAGCTATTTACTTCGGAAGGTTGTTCCAGTTGCCCACCGGCAGAAGCTGTGATGCACAAACTTATTCAAAAAGTGGAGGCAGAATCTCTCCCTGTTTATGTTATAGAATTTCATGTGGATTATTGGGATTACCTGGGTTGGAAGGATACTTTCGCTACCGCCGGATATTCTCAACGGCAACAGAATTACGGAGATTTTTTAAAATTAAATTCCATTTATACTCCGCAGGCAATTGTGAATGGCAAAATTGAAATCCTTGGCAGCGACGAAGAACAAATTAACTCGAAAGTGAGTAATGAATTGCAAAGCCCGGCTGCCATTGTAATTAATTGCGAAGCAAAAAAAGCAGCTAATTCAAAAATAGAAGTTACTTATACCCTAACAAGAAATATTTCCGGGTATGTATTGAATTTTGCAGTAGTAGAATCGGATTTAACCACATCCATAAAAAAAGGAGAAAATGCGCACAAAACTCTTACCCATGATAATGTTGCGAGGGTATTTAAAAGCATCCACTTAAATTCTTCTTCCGGAAAAATCATGTTAGATGTACCTCATGTTAACCTATCACATTCCAAACTTATTTGTTATGTTCAAAATGTGGAGAACATGAATATTATTGGAGCAACAGGGGTTGGTATTGCTCAATAAATCCTTTAATAATAACTTTGTCTTTCTAAAATTAACCTTATGAAAAAGTTACTACTCCCCATTTTACTTATTACTGCATCTTTAACTCAGGCTCAAAAAATGAGTTGTTGCAGCAGCCCCTCCAATGATATGAGAGGGATGGCAGATGACCCTGAATTTTTGGCATCGCACGAAGCTCCTCTGCCTTTTAATTATACGGGGCAAGCGGGAAAAATGATAACTTTTTCTACGGCCGATGGAAAAACAGGCTCAGCGTATGAAGTACTCTCGCCTGCTCCGACTAAAAACTTTCTCATTATTACACATGAATGGTGGGGATTGAATGACTACATCAAACAACGGGCTGATGAACTGCAAAAAACCCTGGGAAATATTACTATTATTGCTGTGGATATGTATGACGGAAAGGTAGCAACCAATGCCGATTCTGCCGGAAAATATATGAAAGCAGCCACCAACGACCGTATTGTAAGCATCCTTAAAGGCGCTATTGCTTTTGCCGGAAAAGATGCCCGTATTTTCTCCATGGGTTGGTGCTTTGGTGGGGGGTATTCCTTGAAGACAGCGATACTTGCGGGAGAGCAGGGTGCCGGATGTGTTATGTATTATGGTCTGCCTGAAACAGATATGAGTAAACTAAAATCATTACAGGGCGATGTACTTGGCTTGTTTGGCACGGAGGATAAATGGATAAACCCTACGGTCGTAAATACCTTTCAGGATAATATGAAGACAGCAGGAAAAAGCCTGACGGTTAAAAACTACCCTGCTGACCATGCTTTTGCCAATCCCAGCAATCCTCATTTTAACAAGGCAAGCGCTGAAGATGCTAACCAGGCTGCGATAGCGTTTATTAAAGCGAGGTTGTAAATACTCTTAGCCCCTTTAGGAGTTTGGGACTCTACTATCTAAATATATTTTACCCCTTCCGGAACAGCGTAAAAGGTAGGATGGCGGTAAACCTTATCGTTGGCAGGGTCAAAAAAGGAGCCGACTTCTTCCGGTGTGGAAGCAATAATAGCCTCAGCAGGCACCACCCAAATACTTGTTCCCTCATTGCGGCGGGTATAAATATCTCTTGCGTTTTGCAAAGCCATTTCACCGTCGGGGGCATGCACGCTTCCGGCATGTTTATAGGGCTGTCCTGATTTCGATTGAATAAAAACCTCCCACAGGGGCCATTGGTTGTCTTGTTCTTCCATAATAATTAAGCGACTTTCTTTCGTTTTTTTTCGGCATACGCGGCTGCGGCATCACGCACCCATTTGCCATCTTCATGAGCTTTGATACGGGCATTCAGGCGTTCGCGGTTGCAAGGTCCGTGACCACTTATAACCTGGTGAAATTCCGTCCAGTCTATTTCTCCAAAATCATAGTGCTGGGTGGTTTCATTCCATTTCAACTCTTTATCAGGCATCGTGATACCTAAAAAATCTGCCTGGGGAACGGTACGGTCAATAAACTTTTGGCGAAGCTCATCATTGCCTTCCCGCTTCACTCTCCACTTAGCCATGTCGCCGGAATGCGGAGAATCTCTATCGGAAGGACCGAACATCATCAGTGATGGCCACCACCAGCGGTTTAGGGCATCCTGAGCCATCGCTTTTTGTTCCGGTGTTCCCTGGGAAAGGGTTACCATAATTTCAAATCCCTGGCGCTGGTGAAAACTTTCTTCCCGGCATATCCGTATCATGGCCCTTGCATAAGGTCCGTAGGAAGCCCTTTGCAGCATCACCTGGTTGATGATGGCTGCCCCATCTACCAGCCAGCCTACAGCGCCAATATCTGCCCAGGTGAGGGTGGGATAGTTAAATATATTGGAGTATTTTGCCTTGCCTGTTAACAACTGATTCAGTAATTCTTCCCGGCTAATACCAAGCGTTTCGGCAGCCGAATAGAGATATAAGCCATGTCCCGCTTCATCCTGCACTTTGGCTAATAAAGCCGCTTTGCGGCGCAAGTTGGGAGCGCGCGTAATCCAGTTGCCTTCAGGCAGCATACCCACCACTTCGGAATGGGCATGTTGTGAAATCTGGCGGATAAGATTCTGGCGATACTTATCAAGCATCCAGTCTTTAGGCTCAATATAGAGATTGTCATCAATCTTTTTTTGAAACCTTGTTTCCAGTTCCTGTTGCGATAATTCAGGCATACGTTTTTGGCTATTAGTAACATGGCAAATATAGAAAATGGAACGCAGATGAAACGGATAAAATAGATTTCCAGTGATTTTATCCGTGCTAATCATAATTATCCGCGTCATTTGAGTTCAATTATATTTTATATAATTGCAATAAGATAGTTTGCAAAATGAAAACAATTTAGTATCTTTGCGCTATGAATATTATTGCGAGGAGGGCTGTATTGTACTATATGGATAACTACCCACAGGCAAAAACACCTTTATTAGCATGGTATAATGAGTTTTTAAGAGAGGAGTTTCATAACTTCAATGAACTAAAAGCGGTATATGGGAATGCCAGTATTGTAGCCAATAACAGAGTGATATTCAATATAAAGGGAAATGATTATAGGCTGATAGTATCGGTAAATTTTAAACAATTAGCGGCGTATATTATTTGGTTTGGAACGCATAAGGAATATGACAAAATAGATACTGAGACTATTGAATTCAATACCAAGATTTTAAACTATAAAGTAAAAAGTGATGAATATAAAAGTGATTAAAACGGAAGCAGCCTATCAAAAGGCTATAAAACGCACCATGGCAATTTTTCAGGCTAAGGATGGTACACCTGAAGCGGATGAGTTGGCAATATTATTGATACTGATAAAGGACTATGAAGATAAACACATTTCAATTCCCGAAATAGACCCCATTGAAGTAATAAAACTGAAAATGGCAGAGCGAGGCATGAAAAATAAGGACCTTGAGCCTATTATTGGCAGTAAGGGACACGTTTCATCTATTCTTTCGGGACGAAGGGAAATAACGCTGAAAATGGCACAACGCCTAAAAGATTATTTTCAACTACCCGCAGAGATTTTTTTGCATACGGCGTAACCGAAACACACAAATTATTTGCGCGAATGTACCCCTTAGGGATTCCTGCGTATGAGTCTAAGCAGTTAGTTTAGCAGAAGGGGCATTTAGTTTTTTAATGTAAATTTTTCTTATTGAGTGCGATATAGTATTCGCCCACGAGAAAGAAATTAAAAGGGATTCCATGTCAAAGTAACTGCCATAATTTCCCGTTAAGACGTTTGGCACGATATTTGATTGTAATATTTATGAATTTTTAACAATTATTTTTTCTATTTTATAAAATAACAAACTTTAAATCATGGGTGAACTCAAAGATCTAAAAAAGGAAGAATTGCTTGAATTTGCGACTCGAATATCCGAAAAGTTTCAAATTGCCCAGTCACAAGTTTCCGCTATTGACGGATTCTACAAAGATTTATTTACTACAGAAGGTGAAAAAGTTGCATATAGTATTCAGATTAATACCATACTGGATACAATCAAAAATGATTTAGAGGGCATAAATAAGATAAAATCTGAAGTACAGCATTTTTTCGAAATGACTTTAATTGGTGCTGAAGGCAGCGAATCAACAAAAGATAAAATTGAAAGCCTGGTAAAGGTTCTTGAAAGTACTTTGGAGAATTATTCGATTAAAGCTAAAGAAGTATCTGATTTTGCAGACACTCTTTTTAAGAGTGAGGAGAGTAGGGTTTCTCTTCAAGAACAAATCACCGGGTTCATTAGTTCAAGTGAAGAAGGTAAGAATGCTATACTTCAAAATTTGGAAGAAGTTAATTCAAAACTCGGGGAAATTAAAATAGGATACGATTCTTTTATAAAATACAGTAGTGAGATACTTCTAATTACAGATGCTTCTAGGAAAAATAGTGAAATCCTTAAGGGCTTATATGATGACATTGAAAAAAAATCAGATTCAGTTCAAAGTCAAATTGCCCAAATGAAGGAAATATTTGAAACTAAACCCGAAATTGACAAAAAGCTTGCGGATTTAGGTGAAGTTTTTAAAAGAGGAGATGATTATGATTCAAAACTTGGCAATCTTTATAAGGCTATTACTGAAAGAAGAAAGGAGATTGATAAATTATACTTTGAGATTATCGGCTATATCGACAAAGATGAAGATGGAGTAGAGACAGATGTCCCTGGTTTAAAGGCTGAGTTAACTGATACTTATACAAGAGTCAAGTCCAATCTTTTAGAGCTGGACAAGCAATTAATTGAACTAAGAAGCACCACAGAATCGAAATATAAACAGTTTGCCGCTGAAAAGGAAATAGCCTTTAATGAAAACCTAAAAAATTGGAATGATCAATTTTTGAAGATCGAAAGTACAATCTCGGCTCTATTGCCAAATGCTTTAACTGCAGGACTAAGCTATGCTTATTCAGAAAAAAAGATTGCTGAGGAAAAGGAGAACGATAGGTTTTCGAAAACATTTTATTTGGGTATTTGGGGGTTGATTCTTGTTTCACTTATCCCTTTTGCTATAAGCTTACAATCAATATATGATCATACGGCATTAGCAGAAGTAATCTTGAGAATTCCAAGATTAGTTCTCGCTATACTACCGTTATATATTCCAGTATTATGGGTTGCATATTCTTCAAATCGGAAAATGAATTTATCAAAAAGATTAATAGAAGAATACTCCCATAAAGAAGTTTTAAGCAAAACATTTGAAGGGCTATCCAAACAAATTAATAATATTGAAGACAAGAATACATCTGCGGATTTAAGAGTTAAGCTTTTATATAATATTTTAGAGGTTAATTCCGAGAACCCCGGTAAACTCATATCAGATTATAATAAATCTGATCATCCTTTAATGGATGCTTTGGATAAAAGTGTAAAATTAACTAATGCTGTTACGAAGCTTGCTAAAATTCCAGGCTTTTCAAAAATTGCAACTATCTTAGAAAAGAAATCAGATGATATTCTTAAAACAGAAAGTGAGAAAGTGAATACGGCGTTAGACAGTATTATAGATGGTGAGGAAAAAACAAATGGTATCAAAAAATAGCCGTAGTGGGATGTTAATAGTGACCATATCAAAATCCTGTCCTCTTTCCCAAAACCCAATGACCTTAATCTTCCAAATATTTGCAACATAAAGTAAATCAATATATTACACTTTCAATTCGTACCTTATAATCTGTGAATCTGTGGCTTACCTCCCAAAAAAGTGCCACACACATGCCAGGCATTTGCAAATCACTTTATATGGCACTCTGAAAATAAAGTGTGACATGTGTATAATCGCCAATATATCAACCAGTAACGAGCAAATATCACCATTTTACAATCGTGCAAAAAAGTGACATAAGAGGTTTTTAAAAATTCATGCCAAAAAGAAAAGGAATAGATAAGAGATGGGTAAAGCGGTACTTCCCTAAAAATCCTAATTTTGTGCGCTCAAAAACCCAAAAAAGCCCGTGTCTAAATTCCATAAGCTTACCATATCTGAAATAAAGGCCGAGACACCTGACTGTGTCTCTGTTACCTTTGAAGTGCCTTCTGACCTGCTAAAGGAGTACCAATATATACATGGTCAGCACCTCACGCTCAAATTGCTTATTAATGGTCAGGAAGTAAGGCGCTCCTACTCGCTGTGCAGTTCTCCGTTGGTTAAAGAGCCTATGCGGGTGGCTGTTAAGCGGGTAAAGAGCGGATTGGGCTCAAACCACATTAATGATACTTTTAAGAAAGGAGATGTGCTGGAGGTGATGACTCCTATGGGCAACTTCCATACCGAACTGAAAAGCACCAACCGCAAGCATTATGTGCTTTTTGCAGGCGGTAGCGGCATTACGCCTATGATGTCCATTATCCGCACTACGTTGATTGCTGAGCCTCAAAGTAAGCTGACTTTGTTTTATGGAAACTACAATGAAGATTCCACCATTTTTAAAAAAGAACTGGACGAAATTGTTGCCATGAACCCGGGGAGAGTAACCCTCTATTATATTTTTGAAAAGCCTTCTGCTCCTGCTCATCCGGCTGAACTGGTTGGAATGATGACCAAGGACAAGGTGAAGCAACTTCTTTCCAAATACATTGAAAGAAACCCGGTAATAGAATACTTTGTTTGCGGTCCGGGACCGATGATGGACAACGTGAAAGAGGTGCTGGAAAACAATAATGTGAACAAGCACTTCATCCATATAGAATATTTTGTATCGGTGAATGAAGAGCCTAAAAAGGATGCTGCCGACATTAAAGGAGCTATTTGCGAGGTTACTGTTATTGCCGATGGCACAGAAACTGCCTTTCAGCTTGCCACAGATGGAGATGCGATATTGGATGCCGCAATAGATGCCGGAGTAGATGCCCCATTTTCCTGCAAGGGAGCGGTATGTGCTACCTGCCGCGCTAAACTTATGGAGGGCAAAGTCACCATGACCATGAACTATGCCCTTACCGATGATGAGGTGGAGGAAGGATATATCCTTACCTGCCAGGCTCACCCTACTACCCCGGTAGTGGTTGTAGATTATGACAGGGGCTAATTCCCAATTTGATAATTTGATGGTTTGGTAATTTGATAATGGAGTATGACCGCCACAATCACCAAATTCAGTATTGTATTTGTCTCCACATTTGGACTTATTGCCTGCGGAGAGAACAATAATAATTCTACCTTGGTAGAGACACAACAAGCTATGCCCATACCTTATCAAACCGGAAAGATGATTTACCAAAAGACTTGTATTGCTTGCCACCAGGCAGATGGAAAAGGCATGGAAGGCACCTATCCGCCATTAGCGGGTTCAGATTATTTATTGGCAGATAAATACCGGGCAATAAGACAAGTATTGAAGGGTTCTTCCAATAAAATAATAGTAAACGGGGTTCCCTTTCAAGGGGTAATGACTCCCCAGGAGCTTAATGATAGCGATGTGGCAAAAGTGTTAAACTACGTTTACCACTCTTTTGGAAACAATGGGTTTACGGTTAACACTTCTGATGTAAAATCAGTAAGAGATACGCTGAAATAATTTTCCGAACTTCTTTCTATTTCTCGAGTATCAATTTTCCTTCTCCAATTAAGTTGCCTGAGTCACTCAAAACCCTATAGAAGTATATTCCACTAGCCCGGGTGTCCATATACATATTGTTTTTCCCCTGGGGATTTAAGAGTGGTTCGCTATATATTTTTTGTCCAAGCATAGTGTAAATTTCTATGTTTTTTGCACTGGCATCTTCACTTGTTACATCCACGATAAAGTGACCTGTATTCGGATTGGGATATACCTTAATACTGTTTTCAACGCTTGGCTGAGTAACCTGGCTGTTTTCTGCAGCCGGAGGCATGACCGGCTTCCTTACCCCATTTCCGTTTTTACAAACCTTGTAAATACAAACATAATCGGTAGCATTGGTATCACCCGCATCTTTCACCACCACCCCTAACCTTGATACAGGGTAGCTGCCTGTTAAGGGATTATATCCTGCTGTGTATGTATTGCTGGCAGTTGAATATGCAAGGATACTCCCGTTATCCACATTATACCAGGTATAAGTATATGGGCCTTTACCACCATGCACTGTTGCCTTAATTGTAATAGGGGGCGTTTTTGGCGGGACGTATTGGGTGTCGTGCCCTAATGAAACATAGAACCTTAAATATCCTTTGTTTTTACCGCTTGTATTGGTGTCAAATTCAATATTCTGTTTCGCCAGTGATTTATAATCAAACCACATACAACCCAATATTTGGAAATCGGTATCTGCTCCCATAGGAGTCTGGTAGAATCTTCCATCTAAATTATTGGTAAACACCCTTGATGGGGAATGATTTTCACTATAACTGAGGCTATCAAAATATTGCTGCTCAATCCATTCAGCAGTATCCGTTTTCTTTTCAGTACAGATATTAGAACCCGAAAAATCATCACCGGGATAATATGCATATTTGGTACAGGAGCCTGAATCCGAGTTTTCTGCTGAAAACACAGGCCATATCTCTTTTTTATAATAAGCATGGAAGGGATTACGCCCAACTTCTGAATCTACTTGTACGAAATCTCCTTCATTCCATAATACAATATGATAGCCTGTATAAGAGGCTAATAAGAGCCGATCAGTATAAAGACCAATAGAGTCTAATTCCATTGCACCTGCTTTAAGCTGATAGAGCGCAGTATCGGATACAAGACCCCATGGATCTAAAGGAGTTGCTATGAAGTCTTCCACTCTCAAATTATTGGCAGAACATTCATGGGCAGTTTTATACATATCCTTGAGCATAGGCATGTGTACCTTATGAAAGTCTTCCAGAGAATACATATAGTCTTTACTTGAACTGGAAGTTCCTTTTACATTAAGCCAAAATTCCTGGTCCATACTTAATACATCGATTTTCTCATTCCAGGGTAACCCATTATTGGTAGCATTTACATTTTCGAGGTAATTATTCAAATTATAATTTAAAATGCTGTTAGCATTACTATCAGGTTTAGTATAAGGCTGACTATTATAACATACAATTCCAACTTCCTTAACATTGCCCCTCGTTTTTAATGAATCAATAAAACTTTGGAGATAAGCAGCATTTTGAGATTCTACTCCCGCTGTATCCACCCCAAAAATTCCCCCACTTTGTCCGTTTGCCTGCAACCCGTCAATAAGTACGTAGGTGATATGATTATTTTTGCAATAATTAACAACAGGGGTTACTTCATTATCATGGACTTTATAAGTGCTATCCAGGTAGTAAGCGCCCCATTCAAGATACATTCCCCGATTCGACCATCTTGGATATGGTTTTTGTGACGGCAGGGCAATATTGTGGGTGATATGGATGGAAGCAGAAGACTGGCAGGAAGTACCTGAATCTGCATAAAATGTTAAAATTGCTTTCCGTGGCCAAACAGGTAAATAGGCAGTATCGCCTATACCGGCATAATTCCCGGTAAGATCGGATAAGGTCCATTCATAGTTGGCTGTGCTGCTCGGGTTAGTTACTCTAAAAGCTAGACTATCTGTAGTTAGTGCAGCAATTATAGGGGTTGCAGGAGGAGTCTGTATAGTAATGATTGTTGTAAGAGTTGAGGTACAACCATTATGATCTGTTACTGTTACTGTATAAGTGCCTGCTGCAAGCCCACTCACTGCGGCTTTAGTTCCCCCGGTTGACCATGAATATGTATATGGACTTGTACCACCCTTCACACCTGCTTTTGCGCTATCTGTTGCCGTATTGCATAATCCGTAGGTGGTTACGCTGTCCCGTATAGCTACAGGCTGGGTAATGGTCACCTTTGCCGTTCCTGTACAACCATGACTGTCAGATACTGTAATGGTATAAGTGCCTGCACTAAGGTTTGTTGCAATAAGATTGGTGCCTCCTGCCGAAGACCATGAGTAAGTGTATGGTGAGGTTCCTCCGGTGGCTGTGCCTGCAGTCACAGTTCCTTTACCGCCATTGCAAAGTATATTGGTTGTGGTTGAGATAGTTATACCAAGAGCTGCCGGTTGGGTGATAGTTACTGAACTTGTAATTGTGCAACTGTTATGGTCAGTAACTTTTATAGTATAAGTTCCTGCACTTAGCCCTGTTTTAGTAGCACTTGTTCCACTTCCTGACCATGAATAGGTATAAGGAGATGTTCCATTGGATGGGGTAGCTGTGGCGCTTCCCGTTCCTCCGCTACAACTTATGGTTGCTGCTACGGATACACTTAAAGCAGCAGGCTGGGTAATAGCAGCAGTTGTAGTACCTGAACATCCTGTGTGTCCCGTAACGGTTAAAGTATATGTTCCTGCACTTAGCCCGGTGGCGGTAGAAAGACTGCCACCGCTTGGAGTCCATGAATAAGTATAAGGTGAAGTTCCGCCTGAAACTGTGGATGATAATTTACCCGTAATACCACCTCCGCAAGTTTCATTAGTAGTTACAGTAGCGGTAATAGTCATTGCCGCTGGCTGCGTAATAGTTGCTGTTGCCGTTCCGGTGCAGCCGGTATTGCTCGTAACATGTACAGTATATGTTCCCGCACTTAATGCACTGGCAGTAGAATTACTTCCTCCTGCCGGAGACCAGGAATAAGTGTAAGGAGAAGTTCCGCCTGAAACTGTGGAAGAAACTGCGCCGGTAGTTCCCCCGCTACAACTTTCATTAGTTGTTACTGTAGCCGTAATAGTCAGAGCTGTAGGCTGTGTTATAGTTGCTGTTGCCGTTCCGGAGCAACCAGTGTTACCTGTAACATGAACGGTGTAAGTTCCGGCACTTAATCCACTTGCCGTAGAAAGGCTACCACCGCTTAGAGACCACGAATAAGTGTAAGGTGAAGTTCCTCCTGAAACTGTAGAGGAAACAGCGCCGGTAATTCCTCCGCTACAACTTTCATTAGCAGTTACACTTGCAGTAATAGTCATGGCAGCAGCTTGTGTTATGATTACAGTTGCCGTTCCGGCACATCCGGTATTGGAGGTAACATTTATAGTGTAGGTCCCAGCGCTAAGCCCGGTGCCAGAAGAGTTAGTACCTCCATTGGGAGACCAGGAATACGTATAGGGTGACGTTCCGCCCGAAACGCTTGTAGAAGCGCTACCAGTTGTTCCACCATTACAGCTAACATTAGCCGTTACACTGGCTGTAACACTTATAGCTGACGGTTGGGTAATTACTGCAGTTGCAGTTATCGTGCAGCCGTTATGGTCAGTAACTGTTGAAGTATAAGTTCCGGCTGAAAGACCTGTTGCAGTGTTTAAGGTATGCAGATTACCAGGAGCCCATGAATAAGTGTAAGGCGATGTTCCTCCGCCTGGGGTTGCTGCCAGGCTTCCGGTAGCTCCTCCGTTGCAGGTTACATTGGCAGTTACTGTTATTGAAGTTGTTAATGCATTGGGCTGGGTAATGGTAACATTATCGGTTCCTGTGCAACCACTGTGGTCAGTTACTGTAACGGTATAAGTTGCAGCGCTAAGCCCTGTTGCGCTGGCATTGGTCTGGCTGTTTGACCATGAGTAGGTATAAGGAGAAGTTCCCCCGCTTACGGTAGTAGAAGCGCTACCCGTATTCCCGCCGCTACATGTAGCATTAGCGGTAGGGTTAGCGGTAACAGCGATAGAAGTTGGTTGGGTAATAGTGACATTATCGGTACCCGTACAGCCGCTATGGTCAGTTACTGTAACGGTATAAGTTGCAGCACTAAGCCCGGTAGCATTTGCATTGGTCTGGCTGTTTGACCATGAGTAAGTGTAAGGAGAAGTTCCTCCGCTTACGGTAGTAGAAGCGCTACCCGTATTCCCCCCGCTGCAAGCAGCATTAGCTGTTGTATTAGCAGTGACAGTAATAGTTGATGGCTGGGTAATAGTAACATTATCGGTGCCTGTGCAGCCACTGTGGTCAGTTACTGTAACGGTATAGGTTGCAGCACTAAGCCCTGTTGCGATGGCATTGGTCTGGCTATTTGACCATGAGTAGGTATAAGGAGAAGTCCCGCCGCTTATGGTAGTAGAAGCGCTACCGGTACTTCCCCCGTTGCAGGTAACATTAGCGGTCGCGTTTGCAGAAACGCTTATGACAGTCGGTTGTGTAATGATTGCAATGGCTGTAGCTGTGCAGCCATTGTGGTCAGAGACTGTTGAAGTATAAGTTCCGGCGGAAAGACCGGTTGCAGTATTTAGGGTATGTAGGTTGCCCGGACCCCATGAATAAGTGTATGGTGATGTTCCTCCACTTGGGGTTGCTGCCAAACTACCATTGATTCCTGCATTGCAAGTTACATTGGCAGTTATAGTTAATGAAACCGTTATGGAAGTTGGTTGCGTAATAGTAACATTATCCGTGCCTGTGCAACCACTATGGTCAGTTACTGTAACGGTATAAGTTGCAGCACTAAGCCCGGTAGCATTTGCATTGGTCTGGCTGTTTGACCATGAGTAAGTGTAGGGAGAAGTTCCTCCGCTTATAGTGGTAGAAGCGCTACCTGTATTTCCCCGCTGCAAGTGGCATTAGCTGTTGTATTAGCAGTGATAGTAATAGTTGATGGCTGGGTAATAGTAACATTATCGGTGCCTGTGCAGCCACTATGGTCAGTTACTGTAACGGTATATATTGCAGCGCTAAGCCCGGTAGCATTTGCATTGGTCTGGCTATTTGACCATGAGTAGGTATAAGGAGAAGTCCCGCCGCTTATGGTAGTAGAAGCGCTACCTGTATTTCCCCCGCTGCAAGTAGCATTAGCTGTTGTATTAGCAGTGATAGTAATAGTTGATGGCTGGGTAATAGTAACATTATCGGTGCCTGTGCAGCCACTGTGGTCAGTTACTGTAACGGTATAGGTTGCAGCGCTAAGCCCTGTTGCGATGGCATTGGTCTGGCTGTTCGACCATGAGTAGGTATAAGGAGAAGTCCCGCCGCTTATGGTAGTAGAAGCGCTACCCGTATTTCCCCCGCTGCAAGTAGCATTAGCTGTTGTATTAGCAGTGACAGTAATAGTTGATGGCTGGGTAATAGTAACGTTATCAGTACCTGTGCAGCCACTATGGTCAGTTACTGTAACGGTATAAGTTGCAGCGCTAAGCCCGGTAGCATTTGCATTGGTCTGGCTGTTTGACCATGAGTAAGTGTAGGGAGAAGTTCCTCCGCTTATAGTGGTAGAAGCGCTACCTGTATTTCCCCCGCTGCAAGTGGCATTAGCTGTTGTATTAGCAGTGACAGTAATAGTTGATGGCTGGGTAATAGTAACATTATCGGTTCCTGTGCAGCCACTGTGGTCAGTTACTGTAACGGTATAAGTTGCAGCGCTAAGCCCGGTAGCATTTGCATTGGTCTGGCTGTTTGACCATGAGTAGGTATAGGGAGAAGTTCCTCCGCTTATGGTAGTAGAAGCGCTACCTGTATTTCCCCCGCTGCAAGTGGCATTAGCTGTTGTATTAGCAGTGACAGTAATAGTTGTTGGTTGCGTAATAGTGACATTATCCGTACCTGTGCAACCACTGTGGTCAGTTACTGTAACGGTATAAGTTGCAGCACTAAGCCCGGTAGCATTTGCATTGGTCTGGCTGTTTGACCATGAGTAAGTGTAGGGAGAAGTTCCTCCGCTTATAGTGGTAGAAGCGCTACCTGTATTTCCCCCGCTGCAAGTAGCATTAGCTGTTGTATTAGCAGTGATAGTAATAGTTGATGGTTGGGTAATAGTAACGTTATCAGTACCTGTGCAGCCACTGTGGTCAGTTACTGTAACGGTATAAGTTGCAGCGCTAAGCCCGGTAGCATTTGCATTGGTCTGGCTGTTTGACCATGAGTAGGTATAGGGAGAAGTTCCTCCGCTTATGGTAGTAGAAGCGCTACCTGTATTTCCCCCGCTGCAAGTGGCATTAGCTGTTGTATTAGCAGTGACAGTAATAGTTGTTGGTTGCGTAATAGTGACATTATCCGTACCTGTGCAACCACTGTGGTCAGTTACTGTAACGGTATAAGTTGCAGCACTAAGCCCGGTAGCATTTGCATTGGTCTGGCTGTTTGACCATGAGTAAGTGTAGGGAGAAGTTCCTCCGCTTATAGTGGTAGAAGCGCTACCTGTATTTCCCCCGCTGCAAGTAGCATTAGCTGTTGTATTAGCAGTGATAGTAATAGTTGATGGTTGGGTAATAGTAACGTTATCAGTACCTGTGCAACCACTGTGGTCAGTTACTGTAACGGTATAAGTTGCAGCACTGAGCCCGGTAGCATTTGCATTGGTCTGGCTGTTTGACCATGAGTAAGTGTAGGGAGAAGTTCCTCCGCTTATGGTAGTAGAAGCACTACCCGTATTTCCCCCGCTGCAAGTAGTATTGGCAGTTGTCGTAGCGGTAACAGTAATAGCGGTAGGTTGTGTAATTGTAGCCGTAGCAGAGGCTGTACAGGCATTATGGTCAGTCACCTTTACTGTGTATGTTCCGGCACTCAATGCACTTGCATTTGCATTGGTCTGACTATTTGACCATGAATAGGTATAGGGAGAAGTTCCCCCGCTTATGGTAGTAGAAGCACTACCCGTATTTCCTCCGCTGCAAGTGGCATTAGCTGTTGTATTAGCAGTGACAGTAATAGTTGATGGCTGGGTAATAGTAACATTATCGGTTCCTGTGCAGCCACTGTGGTCAGTTACTGTAACGGTATAAGTTGCAGCGCTAAGCCCGGTAGCATTTGCATTGGTCTGGCTGTTTGACCATGAGTAAGTGTAGGGAGAAGTTCCTCCGCTTATGGTAGTAGAAGCACTACCCGTATTTCCCCCGCTGCAAGTAGTATTGGCAGTTGTCGTAGCGGTAACAGTAATAGCGGTAGGTTGTGTAATTGTAGCCGTAGCAGAGGCTGTACAGGCATTATGGTCGGTCACCTTTACCGTGTATGTTCCGGCACTCAATGCACTTGCACTTGCGGTGGTCTGACTATTTGACCATGAATAGGTATAGGGAGAAGTTCCTCCGCTTATAGTGGTGGAAGCGCTACCCGTATTTCCTCCGCTGCAAGTAGTATTGGCAGTTGTCGTAGCGGTAACAGTAATAGCGGTAGGCTGTGTAATTGTAGCCGTAGCAGAGGCTGTACAGGCATTATGGTCAATCACCTTTACTGTGTATGTTCCGGCACTCAATGCACTTGCATTTGCATTGGTCTGACTATTTGACCATGAATAGGTATAGGGAGAAGTTCCCCCGCTTACAGTTGAAGAAGCGCTGCCCGGTGATCCCACCGCTACAAGTAGTATTGGCAGTTGTCGTAGCGGTAACAGTAATAGCGGTAGGTTGTGTAATTGTAGCCGTAGCAGAGCCTGTACAGGCATCATGGTCGGTCACCTTTACCGTGTATGTTCCGGCACTCAATGCACTTGCATTTGCATTGGTCTGACTATTTGACCATGAATAGGTATAGGGAGAAGTTCCCCCGCTTACAGTGGAAGAAGCGCTGCCGGTGATCCCATCGCTACAAGTAGTATTGGCAGTTGTCGCAGCGGTAACAGTAATAGCGGTAGGTTGTGTAATTGTAGCCGTAGCAGAGCCTGTACAGGCATTATGGTCAGTCACCTTTACTGTGTATGTTCCGGCACTCAATGCACTTGCATTTGCATTGGTCTGGCTGTTTGACCATGAATAGGTATAAGGAGAAGTTCCCCCGCTTACAGTGGAAGAAGCGCTGCCGGTGATTCCTCCGCTACAAGTATTGTTAGTTGTAGCGCTTGCAGAAACAGTTAAAGAAGTGGATTGAGTAATTGTTGCTGTGGCAGAACCTGTGCATCCAATATGGTCAGTAATATGTACGGTGTAAGTCCCTGCACTTAATCCGGTGCCTGTAGAATTGCTTCCTCCGCTTGGAGACCAGGAATACGTGTAAGGAGAAGTTCCTCCGCTTACGGTGGAAGATAAACTACCCGTATTTCCACCGCTACAGCCTATATTGGCAGTGGTACCGGCAGTAACGATCAGAGAAGAAGATTGGGTTATTGTTGTTGTGGCCGAACCCGTGCAGCCGTTATGGTCGGTGACGTGCACAGTATAAGTCCCTGCGCTCAATCCCGTAGCGGCAGAATTGCTACCTCCGCTTGGCGACCACGAATAGGTGTAAGGAGAAGTGCCCCCGCTTGCAATGGAGGATGAGCTACCTGTATTTCCTCCGCTACAGCTGATATTTGCAGTGACGCTGGATGAAACACCTAAGGAAGCAGGCTGGGTAATTGTTACGCCTGTAGTTGCTGTGCACCCGGTATGCCCGGTAATATGAACAGTGTAAGTTCCTGCACTAAGGGCACTGGCTGTGGATAGGCTCCCCCCGCTTGGAGACCAGGAATAAGTATAGGGGGAAGTCCCACCTGAAACAGTAACAGAAGCCTTTCCGGTAATTCCCCCGCTGCAAGTTTCGTTGGCTGTGACACTGGATGAAATAGCCATGCTAACAGGCTGTGTAATGGTTGTACTGGCTGTGGAGGAGCAGCCTGTGTGACCTGTGACATGTATGGTATAAGTTCCTGCACTAAGTCCGCTGGCTGTGGATAGGCTCCCCCCACTTGGAGACCAGGAATAAGTATATGGGGAAGTTCCTCCCGAAGCTGTAGCGGAAACTTTACCCGTCACCCCTCCATTACATGTTTCATTTGCAGTTACACTGGCTGTAATAGTCATTCCGGCAGGTTGGGTAATAGTGACCCTTGCAGTTCCGGAACAAGCAGTGGAACTCGTTACGGTTAAAGTATAGGTTCCTGCGGTTAACCCAGTTGCAGTTGAGAGGCTTCCTCCATTGGAGGCCCATGAGTAGGTATAGGGCGATGTCCCGCCTGAAACCGTTGAAGAAGCACTACCGGTACTGCCACCATTACAGGTTTCGTTAGCAGTTACACTTGCAGAGATAGTCATGACAGTTGGTTGGGTAACAGTTAAGGAAGCTGTTCCGCTGCAAGCATGGTTATCCTTTATTGTGATAGTATATGTTCCCGCGCTAAGTCCGCTTGCGGTAGAAAGGCTCCCTCCATTGGGACCCCATGAATAAGTATAAGGTGATGTGCCACCTGAAACTGAGACTGAAGTTTTTCCCGTTACCCCACCGCTGCAGGTTTCATTGGCTGTTACACTTGCAGAGATAGTTATGACAGTTGGTTGGGTAACGGTTAAAGAGGCTGTTCCGCTGCAAGCATGGTTATCTTTTATTGTGATAGTATATGTTCCCGCACTAAGTCCACTTGTGGTGGAAAGGCTCCCTCCATTGGGGGTCCATGAATAAGTATAAGGTAATGTGCCGCCAGAAACTGAGACTGAAGTTTTTCCTATTACTCCACCGTTGCAGGTTTCATTAGCTGTTACACTTGCCGTAATTGTAAAACCAATAGGCTGTGTGATAGTGATACCTGTAGTTCCGCTACACGCATGGTTATCCTTAATAGTAATAGTATAAGTCCCGGCGCTAAGTCCACTCGCAGTAGAAAGGCTGCCTCCGCCGGGAGTCCAGGAATAGGTGTAAGGAGAAGTCCCGCCGGAAACAGTGGATGAAGCTGTACCTGTAATTCCACCATTGCAGGTTTCGTTAGCTGTTACGCCGGCAGTAATTGTTAAAACGGTAGGCTGGGTAATAGTGATACTTGCTGTTCCGCTACACCCGTTGTTATCCTTTGCTGTGATAGTATAAGTCCCGGCGCTTAATCCGGTTGCTGAAGGATTAGTCCCTCCGTTTGCCGACCAGGAATAAGTATAAGGTGATGTTCCGCCGGAAACGGTGGACGAAGCAGCACCTGTAGTGCCACCATTACACGTTTCGTTAGCTGATATGCTTGCTGTAGTTGTTAAGCCGGTAGGCTGGGAGATAGTGATACTTGCAGTTCCGCTACACGCATGGTTATCCTTTGCTGTGATAGTATAAGTTCCGGCGCTTAATCCGGTTGCAGAAGAGTTAGTCCCTCCGGTTGCCGTCCAGGAATAAGTATAAGGTGATGTTCCGCCGGAAACGGTGGCTGAAGCAGCACCTGTAGTGCCGCCATTACATGTTTCATTACCCGTTACACTTGTAGAAATGGTTAGTAGGGCAGGTTGTGTTATAATAGCACTCGCAATTGCAGAACAATCTTGATTATCGGTAATAGTAATAGTATATGTTCCAGCGCTTAGTCCGCTGGCAGAGGAATTACTTCCTCCGTTGGGTGACCAGGAATAAGTATAAGGCAAAACCCCGCCGGAAACTATTGACGATGCAGTACCTGTAGTGCCCCCGTTACATACTTCATTCGCAGTGGTGTTAGCTGAAATAGTCATGGCGGCAGGTTGCGAGATGGTAACACTAATTGTTAAAGTGCAAGCGAAATTATCAGTTACTGTAACCGAATAATTTCCCGCGCTTAATCCGCTTACAGAGGAATTGCTTGCTCCGTTAGGTGACCACAAATAACTATAAGGTGGAGTTCCTCCTGAAGCTATTATAGAAGCCATACCAGTACTACTTCCATTACATGTTTCATTTGCCTGTACATTAGCAGAAATAGCCAAAGTTGTAGGTTGGGTAACAGTTATACTTACAGTTGAAGTACAAGAGTTATTATCCATTAAAGTCAGGGTATAAGTCCCTGCGTTCAATCCGCTTGCAGTTGCAGTAGTTTGTGTATTAGACCACTGGTATGTATAGGGTAATACACCTCCGCTTACAGTAGATATTGCAATGCCATTATTTCCTCCGTTACATGAAATACCCTGATTCAAACTTACAGTAACGCTCAAAGCCGTGGGTTGAGTTATAGTAACCAGGGATGAGACAGTACAGCCATTGCTATCAGTAACATTCAAAGTATAGGTTCCGGCGTTCAACCCGGTAGCATTTGCAGCAGTCTCGTTGTCGGACCATAAGTATGAATATGGTAAAGTTCCCCCCGTTACAGCGGATACTGCCATACCGGTATTGCTTCCATTACAGCTAATAGTTGAACTTGAATAGGCTGAAACGCTTAGCGGGGAAGGTTGCGTTATGGTAACCTGAGAAGAACTTATACAACCATTATTATCAGTTACATTTAAAGAATATGTTCCGGCATTCAACCCGCTGATGTTGGCTGTAGTTTGATTACCAGACCAAAGGTAGGTATATGGAATTACACCTCCGCTTACGGCAGAAATGGCAACGCCATTATTTCCTCCATTGCAATTTATAGGGGAACTTGTAGTTGCGTAAGTAGTTAAAAGCGATGGTTCAGTTATGGCAGTGGTTGCAGAAGCTGAACACCCGTTGCTATCAATAACTGATATCGTATAAACCCCGGCACTCACCCCATTTAATGCTAAAGTGGTTTCTCCTCCAGGCGACCATAAATAAGTATAAGGTGGGGTTCCTCCGGCAGGTATATTTGCTAATAGGCTTCCGGTCCCTCCATTACATAGTATATTTGATACTGACGAAATGTTAATAGCTAATGCAGATAAAGGCTGGGTAATTGTGGCAGAAGAAGTGGCTATACATCCGTTGTTATCAGTTACGGTTACTGTATATATCGCTGCACTTAGGGTGGCAGTTGTATTTGTTTCTCCTCCGGGCGACCAGGAATACGAATAAGGTGATGTGCCGCCTGTTGCAATGGCTGTTGCACTTCCGTTTTCGCCATTACATGAAGCATTTGAAATTGAGGTTACTGTTATTCCTACTGCTGACGCCGGTTGGGTAATGCTCACTGAAATGTAAGTACCCGCTCCGCAAATATCAGTTACATTTACAAAATAGGTTCCTGCACTAAGCCCGGTGGCTGTAGCGTTAGTTTGATTACTATCATCACTCCATTCATAAAAAAACGGGGCTGTTCCCCCGGCAGGTATAGCTGTTGCAGTACCTGTTCCTCCATAGCAGCTAATATTAACTACGTTTGCTGCCAGGGAGATAAAATCAGGCTCGGTTATCGTAGCGCTTGCAGAAGTGGTACAACCATTGCTGTCCTGCACAGTTATAGTATATGTTCCTGCCGGAAGCCCGTTGGCGGTAGGGGTGTTATTGGTGTTAGGGCTCCAGGAGTAGGTATATGGACTTGTACCACCCGAAGTATTTACCGCCGCTTGTCCCGTAGATTCTCCATTACAAATTACATTATTTAATATTGTTGCGGTTGCAGTTAGAGGGGATGGTTCTGTTATAGTAATAGTTGTATTCACCGAACAACCAATGCTATCTGTGGCTGTTACTGTGTAAACACCTGCTGAAAGCCCTGTGGCACTTGCATCAGTTTGTAAGGAGATGGTATTCCATGAATACAAATAAGAAGCGCCTGTGCCTCCAATAGCTTTTACGGCAGCGCTTCCATTATTTCCTCCCGCGCAGCTTATATTTGTAAGGACATTCCCCAAAAGAGTTAAAACAGGGGGTTGAGTAATGATTACCAATACAGAACTTGAACACCCTGTACTATCGGAAACCGTTAAGGTATAAGTTCCGGCACTAAGGCCGCTTTCAATCATGCCGGTATCCATAGTTCCGCTCCATAGATAAGTATAGGGTGGTATCCCTCCCCCTGCATTTGCCATAGCAACGCCTGTACTGTCTCCATAACAATTTACATTGGCAAGAATATTTACAAGGATGCTGAATGAACAGCTATCCTGGTTAATAATATTCCCAATGTAACCAGTCCCCACAGGCACCAAAGAATCCGGGGGGGGCAATGCATTGGATGAGATAGGATAAAGAAGATTTTTACAGGGTGCGTTCCCTGGTAACGACTGTACACCTAAGCAAAGGAATACACAAATTAATATATAATATTTTTTCATGGAATTTTATTTTGTAGGTTTATTCCAATGAAAAACCGGCACTACTAAATGGAGCAACAGAAAAGTAAGTATGTGTTTTTTCATTCGACCTAAACAATTAACCCTTCAAAATGAACAATAGAAGGCTATTAAAAACTTTTGTTTGTTAAAGAGATGGCTTTTATATCAAGTAGGCCAGGTCGAATCTTAAATAAAGTGTCTAAGCAATAACCTAGATATAAACGCCGAAGAATAGATTTTCATTGCAAACCTATATAACTCCTATAACTTATCACATGATATGAATCAGCCCCTATCCTTAAAAAACATGACATTAGTCATATTCATATTGCCTAATAGGGAAAGAAAGCCCCCTCAATTTTGTAGTAGAGCTTCTATTCCGTTAATTAACAAGGGCTTTCATAAAAAAATAGCAAAATGTCTTTTTTTTCAATCAATTAATATACTTAACCGAAAATTAATTTAGTTAATCTTAGCCATTTGTATTGGTTAGAAAGACCTATTAGACTATTCCGTAATACCTTTCTTTTAATATCCCTGCGTGGTGAATTGCATGCCCTGCTATGACAAACCCTAAGCCAAGAACAGAGATATTCCCACTTGCCATTGTTCCTTCCCGCATTAGCATTTCATCGGTGAAACTTTTAAAAAGCAGGATAGTGGAATCTCTTACAACGTAAAATTCATCCAGCAAATCATTCAATTCTCTGTCGGAAGCTTGGGCAGTTACAGCATATTCGTTTTCTTCAAAACTGGGTAAAGGCGTTTTATCATGCCTTGCGAAGCGAAGCGCCCTGTAAGAAAATATTCTTTCCGCATCTATAATATGCTGTATCATATCTTTCACTGTCCACTTACCAGGAGCATATACTTTATCTCCTAAAGAAATGAGTTTATCTCTTTCCGGAAAAAAAAGTGCTTTCCCATATTTTTCAAGAGCATTAATTAATTCAATATCTTCTACTTTATTTACATAAGTATTATAGATAGCGGGTAAGGTTTTTATGTTGGAACGGTTCATATATCTATAACCATTGTAAAACCAAATCAGGAAACAAGCCAAACAGAAGCGTAAGAATTGTAGTAATGATAAGTACCGTTCTGTGCAAAGGTCCTACTTGAATAGGAACAAGTTGTTGTTCGGGCTTAAAGTACATGGCAATTATCACCCTGAAATAATAGTAAATGCCTACTAAAGCTGCTATTACGGCAATAATTATCAAGTTGAAATTTCCGGCATTTATAGCGGTGAGAAAAATATAATATTTCCCGAAAAAGCCAGCCGTTGGAGGGATTCCTGCGAGAGATAACATGGCAACAGTCATGGCAAATGAGAGAAGCGGGTTAGCCTTTGCCATGCCTTCAAAAGCCGAAATATCCTTACTGCCCTTATGCCGTGAAACGATGAATAAAATAGTAAATGCACTTAAACTCGAGATGGAATAAGTGAAAGTATAGTAGAGTATAGCAGAAGCAGAAGATGCTCCAATAGAAACTATGGCAATGGCAATATATCCGGCATGAGCCACACTTGAATAAGCAAGCATACGCTTCAAGCTTTTCTGGCGCACAGCGCTAACATTCCCAATAAATAAAGTTAATACAACCATCCACCAGAGAACATCAGTCCAATGCCCGGCAACCCCGGCAAAGCAGGTTGAGAATAAACGGAAAAAAGCAGCAAATGCGGCAGTCTTTACTACTGTTGCCATATAGGTAGTTACCGTAGTCGGGGCGCCTTCATACACGTCGGGAGCCCAAAAATGAAAGGGAGCTAAGGATGATTTGAAGCTTAATCCAACCAATAATAATAATACTCCTGCTAAAACTAATCCCGTTTCGTTGGTAGTGTTCATTTGGTTATGAATGACTGCTAAATCAAAGGAGCCTGTAACGCCGTATATTAGAGTAATTCCGAACAAAAGGAATCCTGTCGCAAAAGAGCCCATCAGGAAGTATTTGAAGCCCGCTTCATTCGACATTGTATTAGCTTTATCACTTGCGGCAAGCACATATACAGAAACGGATAATATCTCAATTCCAAGGAAAAGCATAGTTAGATTGGAGAAAGAAACCATCACTACGGCTCCTACTAATGAGAAAAGTATTAAAGCAAAATGGTCGGTAACGCTGGTTTCCTGCAAGAAGTAATTTTTAGCCATCATAAACCAGAGAAAAGCTATTATCAGAATAATGCAGGAAAAGGCTACTGCATAATTATCGAAGTTCATCATGTTATAAAACACCTGCGGATGATTCCATTCCTGTATCGTGAAAACAAATGCACCTGCAAGACCCAATAGTATCAATGGGAAACAGAGCCTTTCCTGAACCGGAATATCTCGGCGAAGAGCGCTATCACTCCAAGTGCGGAAAGTATTATCAGCGTGTTCATTCGGATTTCATCGTGATGGAACGCAGATGACGCGGATTACTTAAGATTAAAAAAGATTTTATATCAGTGTTTATCGTAACCATCTGCGTCATCAGCGTTCCATTGTATTTTATAAATCTCATAGTCCGCTTAATAATTTCATTACTGCCGGTTCGCTCACTTTTAAAATCATATTGGGGCAAACACCAATTAAAATAACCAATATGACGAGAGGTATCAGCACTGCTTTTTCGGCAGCAGTGAGGTCGGTAAAATTTTCTGTTTCCAATGATGTTTCACCTAACATACTTTTTTGATAAGCGCGTAGCATATATACAGCACCTATAATAATGGTAAGCCCTGCAACGGCACCTGGCAATATTTTCAAATTTGAATACTCCGCTGATTAATAAAAACTCACCTGGGAACCCATCTGTTAGAGGCAGATGCCACAGCGCCTAACATAATAATGGCAAAAACTGTTGCCAGATAAGGGGCTCCCGGCTCGTTGGATTTAGCGAAGTTGCGTAAAGTGAAGTCGTCGAGCCTATAAAGCAAGTATGTTTATGGCTATACTCGCAAACCTGGATTACTCCAATTATGCTGTCTGGTTGGGGCTGGCGGCGGGATTGGTTTGCGCGCTGGTTGTGTTCTGGATCGGCCGCGGCTGGGTGAAGCGGCAGGAAGTGCCGATCCTCGCCCCGATGGCCCATCTGGCCGATCGAACGAGCGTCATCATTTGGAAGATGTTTCACCGTCAGGCCCCAAGCTCTCGGCTCGATCCTTTCGTGAAGGGTGGATATAGTGAACGGCGACGATCGGTCCGGCGTGAGGGCAATCCGGTCGTCGTCTGCCTGGCCGATCTCGACACGAACAAAATTCTCTGCAAGGGCTACGTGGTTGATCGCTCCACGGGCGGGCTCGGCTTGATGCTCCCCAAGGAAATTGCCGGCGGCACCATCGTGCTCGTTCGTTCGGAAGCCAGCGGCGACGTTTTCCCCTGGGTCCAACTCGAGATCCGCCACTGCCGAGTCACCGAGGAAGAAGGCAGGTGGTTTGCCGGCTGCCAATTCACCCGGCCGCTGGCATGGAGCGTGTTGTTCCAGTTTGGGTAGGGATAGCCCCGCGCAAGCAAGGGTAGCCGTTCATTCCCTTGCTTGCGCGTCGGGCAATGCTGCTGCACGCCTTCCGGCTCGTTCTTACTCATCGGCCCAGGCTCCAAGTGGTGACCAATGTCCACGACGAAGTCCGTACCGGATGAATTGTCGGAACAGCTGCGAAATGATCGGGCGGTAATCGAGGCCGAGCTGCCCGAGCTCAAGGCGAGGGGCAAAAGGCTCGAAGGAGGCGGCCTCGGAAGATTCGTTAACCGGCCATCTTCGCCGTGCCATCCATCATAGCGGCCGGCCCTTGAAAAAGATCGCAGCACAGGCGGGACTCCAGCCGTTCCTGCTTTGCGATTTTCTTGAGGGTACCGCGACCTTGCGTTCCGATGTCCTGGACCGCTTGGCCCAGGCGGTTGAAGCGAAGTTTCAGGCCGAGCCGAGATAGCAATGGCAGGTGCCGTGCCAATCAACTTGATCCAAGGTATGGCATCAGCCCCCTTTCTGGGCTAAGATGCTCTCAGCAGGAATTCTGTTTGGGGCCTTGCTCCGCCTTCTCAACGGCACTCAGGGATTCGCGTAACTGGATGTTCCATGCCAATGTCCGAAAAGATTACCGAGACTTGGGTGACGGGCCCTGAACGGCCCGTTTCTTCGGTC
>CAVYDB010000016.1:0-6689 GCA_963767125.1 uncultured Bacteroidota bacterium
CTTTGCATTTCTCAGGTTTATTTTTTACTACGGTGCAACGAGTGAAATACATAGTCTTAAATGCTTTGTCAAAAATAGCCGAGCCTTCGTTATCAGCACTATTAACCGGAGCCGGGAGGGGAAGAGGGGCGCTGAATTTTCCGTTCTTATCTAACTTGGTGATAAATATATCTGAGAAATCTTGTCCGTCACCATCATCTACTTTATCTCCCGTAGTACCCTGGCGGGAAGAGGTAAATACTACTTCATCCATTCTTCTGTCTGAGTAAGCAGGAGAAAAATCATCGAATTTTGTATTTAACTGAGCCATATCGGTAACAACATAACGGGTAGGAGCGCTTTTAAGCTGCTGAGCAACCTGGCATGATTTAACACCATTAGTACCCCTCGGGTCAGAAGGAACCTTCTGTTGGTATAACTGGTAATTAGTTAATGCTTCATCATACTTTGCCTGCATCATTTGTGCATCAGCCAGGTAAAGAATAGCTATAGCATCGCTATAATTAGCTTTTACGGCTTTGGCATATTCCTGTTCTTCTTGTTTCACCTGACCGGTCATCCGGTAGCATTCTGCAATTTGGAAAATGATACGGGCTTTTTCATCCTTTTTGGGGTTTTGAGATAAAGCCTTTTTATACAATTCTACGGCGCCGAAATATTCTTTGCCCTGGAATGCATTATCACCTGCTTTAACGGCAGCCTTTTGGGCTGAAACAGAAAGGGTGAAAAAAGATAGAAATAGAAAGCAATTGAAAGTAGATTTTAATTTTCTCATAAGTGATTACATTTGATTTTTCGGCGGCTAATATATAAAGAAATTACAAAACAACGCGGATTTAAAAATTAATTTTATTTAATGAACAACAATTCCCTGTATTTCGGAAATGGCCACATAGAGTCATCAATAAGCAGTTCCAGCTTATCGGCATGATACCTTATCTCATCAAAGCAAGGTTTTACGTTTTCACAGTAGGCATAGGCTTTTGCGGTGGCATTTTCTATTTTATTGGCTTTTTTACGCTCCTCTATCATTTGTTCGGTGCGTGTACGGATAATAGATACCCTTTCGCTTATTTCCTTTATCATCGCAATTTGTGAATCGGCAATATCCTCGTACCTGCCTCCTTCATTCATGCTTTCTGCTAAGGCTTTATCTTTCATTTCAACACCGGCAAATGAATGGCTTGGTGTGAATATTTCTTTTATACCTCTCACATTACTAATTATCATGTTCTGGTATCTCAATGCAGTAGGAATAATCTGGGTAAGGGCCATATCCGCCATAATGCGCGATTCTATCTGTATTTTCTTGGTGTACATCTCCACTTGTATTTCATGACGGGCTTCTTGTTCGCGCTTATTAAAAATACCTTGTTTTTCAAAGAGGGACATGGTTTTATCAGTTAAAAGGGCTTCCAAGGCTTCCGGGGTAGTTTGGATATTGGGCAAGCCCCGCCTTTCAGCTTCCTTCACCCATTCCTTGCTATAGTTGTTTCCTTCAAAGCGGATATTCGCAGAGTCTGTTATATATGTACGTAATGTTTGAATAATGGCTTCTTCCACCGTAATAGATTTACTTACCAGTTTATCCACTTCTGCTTTGAAACGGGTAAGTTGTTCAGCTACAATGGTATTTAATGCAAGCATAGATTGGGCACAGTTAGCTGATGAGCCCACAGCCCGGAATTCAAATTTGTTGCCCGTAAAAGCAAAAGGAGAAGTGCGGTTACGGTCAGTATTATCGAGTAACAGTTCCGGGATATGTCCTATATCTAATTTTAGCGATTTCTTTTCAGATCCTTTACCTGTTTTTAGTTTCTTTTCAAACCCATCAAGTACCCGGGTAAGTTGCTCCCCAATAAATACGGATATGATAGCCGGCGGGGCTTCATTAGCACCAAGCCTATGTTCATTACCCGCAGAAGCTATGCTTGCCCTTAGAATATCGGAATAATCGTGAACAGCTTTAATAGTATTAACAAAAAAGGTAAGGAACTGTAAGTTAGATTCCGGTGTTTTGCCCGGGCTAAGCAGGTTTTTACCGGTATCGGTAGCCATGCTCCAGTTATTATGTTTGCCTGAACCATTAACTCCGGCAAAAGGTTTTTCATAAAAAAGGACCCTCAATTGATGGCGGCGGGCTACTTTTTCCATCAAATCCATAATAGCAATTGGTTATGGTCAACGGCAATATTTACTTCTTCAAAAATAGGGGCAACTTCATATTGATTAGGGGCAACTTCATTATGCCTTGTCTTTAAAGGAATGCCTAATTTATAAGATTCTGTTTCAAAATCGCGCATAAACTCATTCACCCTTTCAGGAATAGAACCGAAATAATGGTCTTCCAATTGTTGGCCTTTGGCGGGATTGGCGCCGAATAAAGCCCTGCCTGCATGAACCAGGTCGGGGCGTACATTAAACAGGGCTTCATCAACCAGAAAATATTCCTGCTCCCAGCCGAGGGTTGCTATTACGTTTTTCACATTATTATCAAAGTAATTACATACCGGAACGGCTGCTTTATTAAGTGCATGTAAAGCTTTAAGTAAAGGGGTCTTATAGTCCAGAGCCTCACCTGTATATGAAATATAAATAGTAGGGATGCAAAGTGTTTTTCCAAAGATAAAAGCAGGGGAGGAAGGATCCCATCCGGTATAGCCTCTTGCTTCAAATGTACTGCGTATTCCTCCACTTGGGAAACTGGACGCATCGGGTTCCTGCTGAACCAATTGTCCTCCTCCGAATTTTTCCATGGCTTTGCCATCCACTACATCTAAAAACACATCATGCTTTTCAGCTGTAGCTCCGGTAAGTGGTTGAAACCAATGGGTGTAGTGGGTAACGCCTTTTTCCATAGCCCATGTTTTCATAGCAATGGCAACTTCATCGGCTGTTGCCCTGTCAATTGAGATGTTTGAATTTCACTGCCGCTTTCAATGTCTTTCAAAACACCTTCCGAAAGATATTTTTGCATTACTTCATAACTGAACACATTGGTTCCGAAAAAATCGGACACTTTGTTGGATGGGAGCTTCCACATCTATAGGCTGCCTTGATATGGCTTCCTGTAAGGCTTTAAAGCGGATTGAGTCCATAAGATTAGCGGGTTTTTAATTCCCCGCAAATGTATAGATTTTAACCCTTATTGTAAGGAGGGAAGTTGTTAGATTTTATCAACAACATAAAGTGATAAACAACAACAGGTATAAAATCAGATAAAAGGGGAACTCAAAAGTATTAAAACTTAAAACTCACACCCAATGCCAGGTTAGAGTATCCTGAACCTAATTCAAGCCAAAACCCAACGTGGGGGCTGACATAGTAACGGGCGCCAATGTAAAGGCTAAAGGCAAAATAACTGCCATACGTAGCTGAAAAATAATAGGGGTTTCCCGGGACATTATAATACGGGTCGTTGCTCGATGATTTATACCCAACATCATAGTAGCCCAGCATTAAGCCTGCATAGGGGTCGAAGTGTGGGTTTGAGGTAAAATCCCAATGATATGCGCTCCTGAACCCGATAATATAATAATACCAAGTTTGGTCTATGGTATAAGGTGGGATTGGATAATTATATGAAGCGCCTTTATAAGACAAAAGTCCCCCCAGGCTGATGGTACCCGGGCCAACATTACCAAAAGTCCCATTATCATACGATATTACAAAGTTAGGGGTGGAAGAAACCCCGGAGCCTACGTAGGTATAATCTCCACCCAACCCGATTCCAAGGTTTATCACATTAGTGCCTTTTCCAAAATCAGGATTTGATGTTCCTTGTGAGTAAATGGCTGTAGATAAGCACAGCATGTATGCTGCGGCTAAACGGGTAATGAGTTTTTGTGGCTTCATATAATTCTAATTAGACTCCAAAACTACAAAACCTTAAAAGACCTGTCATAAAAAAAAGATAAACACACTAAATAAATAGCTGAATGCCTGAAAATGAGAGCCAAGTTTTAAGGTATTTTTAGAAAATTCTGAATGTAGTCCATATAAAGAGTGCAACCAGCACAAATACTGCAAATATGATGGAGTAAAATACCAGGTTCTCTTTAAACTCTTTTTTTTTGCGATTGGAAAACCCTCCATTATTCAAAAAATCCCTTCCTTTATCCGATAAGTGCCACACTTTTTTCCCATCGCGGATGCCCGACTCTGTAAGCTTATTATCATTATAAGCTAAGAATGAAATAATATCATTTCCGTTTCTCACCCCTAACTGTTCTTTAGCCACCTGTATCAGCATTTCCTGCTCCATGGGCTTCGAAATTAAGTTAAAAATATCGTCCTTATTTTGCTCGTTTAATTCCATTTTGCAAAATTAAAAAACTTCCGAAAGAAACCTACTGATGCGAATAGCAGATTTAAAATTTGTAGCTGATTCCGAAAGCTATTGAGGTAAAGCCATAACCGGCCTCAAACCAAACACTTCCCCTGCTGCTTAAACGGGAACGGATACCGGCAAAAATACCCGGTTCAAGTATATTGGGGTAGCTACTGGAGTTCAGGTAATAGCCCGGATCGGAAGGCTCGGAATAATGGGGGTCGTCGCTGATGAACTTAAAGCTATTGATATAATATCCAAGCATCACCCCGGCATAAGGCTCTATAATGGCTGAAGGGAACCCGGTTATTCTATAAATTATCCTTGCACCAAGTATATAATAGTTCCACCTCTGTTTATATTCAAACCCTGTATTGTAATCTGTATAATTACTTCCTATTTGTTTATACGAAACTAATACCCCTGTGCAAATGGTTCCGGGCCCAATATGCTTAAAGGTATTGTTTTCGTATGAGACTATGAGCCCGGGGCTTTGCAAATAGGACTCACCGTGATAGGGGTAATATCCTCCATCGCCAAAGGCAAGAGAAAGGGAATTATTTAAAACGCCGGAAGACTGACTTTTTACCGGGCGTATGTAGTTATACCCGCTACTATCAATAAACTGGGCAGTGCTGATAGACACTCCAACAAAAACTATAACTATTAATAAAACCGCCCGTTTAAATTCCATTAAGCAATTTTTTTTGACCGTACCAATATAGCCACAAAAAATGAAATGAAGCTATAATTTAGACAGACAATGCAAAAAAGCGGATGGAAAAACCAAAAACCCTTGTTAAGGGGACTAATATATACTGAGTAGGGGCGGTAATTGATGAAAAATAGAATTAATGGGCGAAAAATACCTGTTTGTATTTCCACAACTCTATCAATTGCTCTTTAATATCCCTTGGCAATTCATTCTTCCTGTTAAATGTCCAGAAATGGTATGTCATAGCGTCTTTTGCACTACTATAAGAATTCCCCCCTATGGAGAACGGAAATTTTTCTTCGGATAAGTGGTCAATAAGATTCTTCTTATTGTCTTTAAACCAATTGATTGTTCTGCTTGTGTGCTCTATTAGTTCAGGTGAAATGTCAAAATACTCCATAATTTATTTCTTAGGATTGATAAATTATACCTTTTCGAGTTCTTGCAATTTAACGTCGGGGATACCTTTTACAAATTCCTTCACCACTTTATCTGAATATTCAATCCGGAGGGAGGAGGATTGGAAATTGTCCTTATAGGTAGTAAAGAGGCGGGCATCCAGTTCATTTTTCAATGTTTGGTAGTTATCCGGGTCTTTCAGTTTTATATACCCCAATAAACCGCCTACATAGGCCTGTAGTACGCTGCTTTGTACCAAGGATTGGCGGCAGAGAAAATCGACTAAGTTTTGTGTACTGTGTCTTGACATGGTGGAGGATTTAAAATAAAATGGTTGAGCAGAAAAGCTTTACAAGTGGGTTTGGGGTTAATATTTATTTAGCATTATCATATTTCCATTAAAAGGCCTCCTAAAACGATTTAATAGAAATTCCGTCTGCAAGTTGCAGTAGTTTAGCTGTAGTAATTGATAATAACACATGTCTTAAAGTGAAAGAAAATCACATCACGGGGCAAATATATACAGGCTTTGATTTATTAATATCTTTTTGCGATTAAAAGCGTATTAATTCTGAATTTCGCTCAATTTATACGGGCTGTAGCCTGTAAAATTTACTATGTAATAGGAGTAGAGGCGGTAAATTTAGGAAATATACACGCCGATGGAGATGGTATCAACTGAATGGATTTATGTAATATTAAACTACCAAATTAAGTGTAGATTTATAATTATCATATAATCAGAACATTATATGTTTATTTTTTACTGGTAATTTTCTTGGAAACCCTTAGTGATTCAATGTTAGTAGCCACCGATGAAATCGGTGGTATAATATATAGTGGCAAGATATGGCAAGCCCAGAGGGGTTGAACAATGCACTAATGTGTTTGGCTTATTGATTTTTCCATTTACGATTTCTATATTTTTTTAAGATATGCCCAAGCAATACCGGTGTGCAGGATATTAAAATCCTTGCGATAAAGTCTATAAAATACTCCACCTAAATACATTTTTATAGTAATGGCAAAAATAGTGAAGAATAATATATAATTGATATTAAATATATGTTAACAGTTTTAATACCAGTTAATTATACTATTTAACATAATATAAATTATAGGAAAAAACGGTCATTACCACAGGATATTAGCATGGTGCTTTTATCCTATAATCAGACACTATGCCAAATATGAAACAGAAACTAAAGGGTTTCGTACCCGCCGAAAAGTCACTTATCCCTTTAA
>CAVYDB010000017.1:0-90061 GCA_963767125.1 uncultured Bacteroidota bacterium
CCCTTATAAAGTACGTCGTTTCAACTGGTTTAATTATTACAGGGACGAGAAGTTTTTAGCTGTTAACCCGGCACAGGAAAGCAATGAACTTGGCAGAATGGTACTAAACCCCGATGTAGTAGTGCGTTCAAGAGGGGTTATGGAAAAATGCTCCTTCTGTTTACAACGTATCCAGGGAGGCAAATTAAAAGCAAAATTGAAAAGCCGTCCTATTAAAGATGGTGAAATTAAACCTGCTTGTGCCCAATCATGCCCTACCGATGCATTGGTATTTGGTAATGTAAATGACCCGGAAAGCAAGGTAGCAGAACTTATTAAGGATGAAAGAAACTATCTCCTTCTTGCCGACCTGGATACCCAGCCCAATGTATTTTATATGACCAAGATTAGAAATAAAGATAAAGCCATCCTGGAATAAACAATTTAAGATTTAAGAAATGAGATTTAAGATTTTTAACAACAATATATTCAAATGAGATTTTAAGTATTTATGCCTAAATCATATATCTTAAATCATAAATCATAAATAAAAACATGCATCAAGATTCAATCATCAGGGAACCGCTGCTTTTAGGTAAAAAAACCTATCACCAGATTACCGAAGATGTTGCCCGCCCTGTAGAAAGCAAAGCCAATAAAGCCTGGTGGGCTGTATTTATCCTTGCAGTTATTGCCTGGACCTGGGGCATAGGCTGTATGGCTTACACAGTGGGAAGAGGTATTGGAACCTGGAATTTAAACAGAACTATTGACTGGGGTTGGGATATCACCAACTTTGTATGGTGGATCGGTATTGGTCATGCAGGAACACTTATCTCTGCCGTATTATGTCTATTCCGCCAACGCTGGAGACTTAACTATTAACCGTTCGGCAGAAGCTATGACAATTTTTGCGGTAATGTGCGCTGCCATTTTCCCTGTACTTCACATGGGTCGCCCCTGGTTAGCCTATTTTGTATTTCCGCTTCCAAACCAATTTGGTTCATTGTGGGTGAATTTTAACTCACCTTTACTTTGGGACGTGTTCGCAATCTCAACATATTTCACCGTATCAGTAGTGTTCTGGTATTTGGGTCTTATTCCCGATTTTGCTATGATTCGTGACCGTGCAAAAACAAAAAGCCGGAAAATTCTTTATACTCTTTTCAGTTTTGGATGGAGCGGAAGAGCAAAAGACTGGCAACGTTTTGAAGAGGTAACGCTTGTTTTAGCAGGTATTTGTACCCCACTTGTATTCTCAGTTCACTCCATAGTAAGTAGCGACTTTGCCACGGGTGTGGTAAGAGGATGGCACTCTACCGTGTATCCCCCTTACTTTGTTGCAGGAGCCATTTTCTCCGGTATGGCAATGGTGCTTACCCTTGTTATTGTGGGAAGAAAAGTATTAGACCTTGAGGAATATATCACCATACAGCATATTGAAACTATGAACAAGGTTATGCTTACCATGGGTTCGGTGGTAGGTATTGCTTATTTTGCTGAGTTCTTTCAGGCATGGTATTCCGGCGACCCTAATGAAAGTTTTATCTATCTCTCCTGGAACAATGCTAAAGGTGTTTACGGCTGGGCGTTCTGGTCGCTTATTATTTGTAATAATATTTTTCCCCAGATATTATGGATAAAAAGTATGCGGGAGAAATCTCTACATCACTTTTATTCCTTTCTATCGTTATTAATATTGGTATGTGGTTTGAACGTTTCGATATTATCGTAACAGATTTATACCGCGATTATCTTCCTTCCGACTGGACCTATTATTCACCGAGTTGGGTTGAGGTAGGAATATTTGTAGGAACTATTGGGATGTTCTTTACTTTCTTCCTGCTTTTCTCAAGGTGGTTCCCATTTATTGCACAAGCAGAATTAAAGACTACTTTAAAGGCTACAGGAGATTTGTATCACAATCCACCGCGCCACCCGAAATCTACTGATTTTGAAAGCAATGGAATTCATGCTCCTCAACCGGCCATTGAAACCGTTCATTAATAAATAAGTAAGATTTAAGAAATGAGATTTAAGATTATACATATAGAAATTGAATACACAACGAGTTGTAAGGCAATACATCTTAAATCATAAATTTTAAATCATAAATTGATAGAATCATGAGCAAAGTTTTTGTACACGCACTATACGATGACGACGAGAAGTTAAGAACAGGGGCTATAAAAGTTCGCGAACTTGGATATGGAATAAAAGAAATATTCTCGCCATTCCCTGTTCACGGAATAGATAAAATCATGGGCTTGAACCGTACCCGTATTTCTATCTGCTGTTTTATTTATGGAGTAACAGGTTTCAGTCTTGCCCTTTGGATGATTTCTTACATGCTTGTATATGATTGGCCTATTGATATTGGCGGAAAACCAAACTTTACTATTTACCATAACATGCCTTCCTGGATTCCTATTTTATTTGAATCAACGGTATTTTGTGCAGCTCATGGTATGGCTATTACGTTCCTTTTGAGAAGTTGGTTATTTCCCGGGAGTAAGCCCAAAAAATCCTGACCCCCGCACAACCGATGACCATTTTTTAATGATAACAACCGCCTATAGCGACCAGGAACTTGCTGACCTTATGAATGCCGCTACACAGCACAGGCGCAGTAGAAGTAACAAAAGTGAACGGATAAATAGACATTAAGAATTAATAAACCAGGAATCATGAACTAAAAAGTGTCTTATTCTTAGCTCTTAGCTCTTCACTCTTAGCTCTCAGCTTATTTTCTTCCTGCAAAAGAAACAATCCGGACAGTTCAGGTGTTGAATATATGCCTGATATGTACCGTTCTCCTTCCTATGAAGATAATTCTTTCAATCCTTTGTTTGCAGATAGCATGACTGACCGGGTTCCTGTGAAAGGAACTGTTCCTGTAGGTTTTACTCCTGACCCATTCCCAAATACCCGGAAGGATGGGCAAATGCTGCACAATATTGGAAAGACCCATTCCCTGCAACTCCGGAAATAGTAGCACAGGGTAAAGCTATATTTGATATTTATTGTATTCACTGCCATGGTGCAACCGGTATGGGCGATGGTAAAGTAGGCAGCAAAACTTGCCCGGTCCTCCACCTCCATATTCCGGCGCTGCACTTAGAAATATTACCGAAGGAGAAATGTACCAAACCCTTGAATACGGAAAAGCCTGATGGGTTCACACGCCGGTCAATTAACTGTTGACCAGAGATGCAAATTATTCGTTATGTACAAACATTGCAAAAATTAGGTCAAAGCAGCGATACACAAAAACAGCTGCTTCCGCAACAAAAGATTCAACTAAAAAAGGATAAATGAAACAAATTAAGATTTATGATGTTCGATTTATGATTTATAAAAGTCATCAAAATCTTATTTCTTAAATCTCAAATCTTACTTTAAAACATGAGTCAATACACATTATCGGGTAAAACAAGAAACATCACCTTTGCCTTAATGGGCATTGGTGTGCTTGCTCTTGCTTACGGCGCATTAAACCACGATATTTCCGGAACCCGTTTCTGGGCAAATATTTTGCTGGAAGGTTTATTTTTTACCTTTATTTCATTAGGTGCATCATTCTTTATGGCATTGCAATATGTTGCGCAAGCAGGATGGTCGGTTGTTGTAAAACGTATGTATGAAGCAGTGACTACTTTTCTTCCCTTTGGACTTTTTGCCATTTTTGCTGTAATTATTGCAAGTGTAATTGGCGGTCACAATGATTCAGCGGATATTGTTTACAAATGGATGCAAAAAAGCGCTACGATTCCCGGACAGCCCGGTATATGATGCAATGCTTGTTAAAAGGTCCGCCTTATCTCAATATTCCTTTTGTACTTATCAGAACTATTATTTGTGCAGGATTATGGATTTACATGGTAAGACTATGCGCAAACGTTCTATTGAATCTGACCTAACCAATGATTTCCTTCCTCTTCACTATAAAAATGTGAAAACTGCCGGGATATTTATCGTGTTTTTCGGTATTACTGAACAAATGATGGCATGGGATTGGGTTATGGCTATTGACTCCTGACTGGCACAGCACACTGTTCGGATGGTACTTGTTTGATGATATGTGGCTCACAGGAGTTATTGCAACTATTCTTTTAACCCTGCATGTTCGTAAAAAAGGATTGCTTACCCAAGGTAAATGAAAACCACATGCACAACCTTGGTTTATGGATGTTTGCACTCAGCGTATTATGGGGCTACCTTTGGTTCTTCCAGTTTATGTTTTACTGGTACACCAATATACCTGATGAAGTAGTTTACTTCCAGGCTCGTATTGACCATTATCGCTTGCCATTCTGGATTATGTTTTGTATAAATTTATTGGTTCCCCTCTTGATATTAATGACCAGAGATACCAAGAGAAATAACAAGTACCTTATCGGTATAGGTTGCATTATTTTAGTTACCCACTGGATTGATGCGTATATATGGGTAATGCCCGGCACATTGGGTGTAACGCCTGCATTTGGCTTATATGAAATTGGTGTTTTATTAGGTTTTATCGGATTGTTTCTGTATGTAGTTCTTAACTAATTTGGCTAAAGTTCCTGTTGAGGTGAAAAACCACCCTTACCTCGAAGAAAGTATTCACCATCATTTGTAAGTCAAGTACAGCCACAAAGAATAAAATAATAAGTTATGATTAAATTGCTTGTATACATTGCTATAATTCTTGGTCTGATATCTTGTTTTCCAGCTTATGCGCATTTACCAGCTTTCTTCTGAAATAAAAGGAAAGCATGTTGGAAAAGCGGATGATAACGATAACCGTTCACAAGGGCTTCTGATGTTATTGTTTGTATTTGCATTTTTTGTCTGTTTAATCTGGCTGCTTTTTGATGTAAAAGGCAAAATGCTTCCTCCTGCCGCTTCTGATGTAGGTGTTACTTCAGATAATGTGTATTATTTTAACTGGGTAATTATTTTTATCGTGTTTTTCATTACTACTTTCATGCTTTTTTATTTTCCTTTTCGCTACAAAAAACAAAAATGATCCCAAAGCCTACTTTTATCCGCATAACGATAAGCTGGAATTAATATGGACAGTTGTGCCCTCCATTGCATTGGCAGTTATTATTATTTACGGATTGAGCTTATGGGCAAAAATGACCGGTACACCCGATCCCAAAGTCAATGGTGATACAAGTTATACGCCAAGCAATTTGACTGGACTGCCCGTTATGCAGGCGCTGATAATATTTTAGGTAAATCTGATTACAGGCTTATTGATGATGCTTCTAATAATACTGTTGGAATGGATTCTACCGACCCAAGCGGATGGGATGATATTATGGTGAAAGGCGAATTCCACATTCCGGTAAATACTCCTATTTTGTTTAAATGCAATGCACGGGAGGTAATGCATGGTGTTTATTTTCCTCATTTCCGCGACCAGATTAACTGTGTGCCCGGTATTACTACCGAAATGCACTTTATACCTACCATCACTACCGATGAATGCGGAAAATAACCCATGATACAGCATTTGATTATATCTTGTTATGCAACAGGGTTTGCGGTTCAGGACACTATAATATGCCTATGAAAGTGGTGGTAGATTCTCCTGATGAATATAAAGCATGGATGGCAAAACAACATCCGTTTTTCCGCACCGATAAACGATATGCATCATAAGCAAGCCGGGCGCAACAGCTATGAAATAATGTCGTGAAATAGTAATAAATTTGAAATACCAAAACAGTATATAGATATGGAAACCCACGCTCACGCTGCCAGCCACGATATGGCTCACCAGGCGAATCATCACCATCACCATGAACACCCCAAGCTGTCGTTCATTGAAAAGTATGTGTTCAGCATGGACCATAAAATAATCAGTAAGCAATTTCTTTTTACTGCTATGTTTATGGCGCTTGCTGCTGCTATTATGAGTACCCTTTTCAGGCTTCAATTGGCATGGCCCGGTCATACTTTTGCTGTAATGCATTATTTCTTAGGCGACAAATGGGCTAAAGGCGGAATACTTGACCCTAACATGTACTTGGGTTTAGTTACCATTCACGGAACCATCATGGTGTTCTTCCTATTAACAGGAGGATTAAGCGGAACATTTGCTAACCTTCTTATTCCACTCCAGGTGGGAGCAAGAGATATGGCATCTCCATTGCTTAATATGCTTTCCTATTGGTTTTTCCTTCTTGCTTCTCTTATTATGTTTATTTCTTTATTTGTTGAAACAGGACCGGCATCTGCAGGATGGACAATATATCCTCCATTAAGTGCCTTGCCGCAGGCAATACCCGGTTCAGGAGCGGGTATGACCTTATGGCTTGTATCTATATCTTTATTTGTTGTTTCTTCTCTGTTAGGTGGTTTGAACTATATTGTTACTATTCTTAACCTTAGAACCAAAGGAATGAAAATGACCCGTATGCCGCTTACTATTTGGGCACTTCTTAATTACAGCAGTATTGGGTGTTCTTTCTTTCCCTGTTCTTTTCGGTGCTGCTATACTCTTATTTTTGACAGAAGCTTCGGAACAAGTTTTTACCTTTCCGATATTTATATTGGCGGACAAGCTTTATCACAAACCGGCGGAAGCCCTGTATTATTTGAACACTTATTCTGGTTCCTCGGTCACCCTGAAGTATATATCGTTATTATGCCTGCCTTTGGTATTATTTCAGAAATAATGTCAGTAAATGCCCGCAAACCTATTTTCGGTTACCGTGCTATGATAGGCTCTATGCTTGCCATTGCTTTCCTTGCATTTATTGTTTGGGGTCACCACATGTTTGTAAGTGGTATGAATCCATTCCTCGGTTCGGTATTCGTATTTACAACGCTGCTTATTGCTATACCATCTGCTATTAAAGCATTTAACTATATAACTACCTTGTGGAAAGGGAATATTCATTTCAATCCGCAAATGTTGTTTGTAATTGGTGCTGTTTCTACCTTTATTTCCGGTGGATTAACAGGTATCATTCTTGCTGACTCTGCACTTGACGTAGCTGTTCACGGAACATATTTTGTGGTTGCCCACTTCCATATTGTAATGGGTCTTTCTGCTGTGCTTGCCATGTTTGGCGGAGTATACCACTGGTTCCCTAAAATGTTCGGCAGGTTTATGAATAAAAAATTAGGCTACTGGCATTTCTGGCTTACCTTTATTTGTGCTTACGGTGTATTCCTCCCTATGCACTTTATAGGATTGGCAGGTGTTCCGAGAAGGTATTTCAATAATGACATTTATCCTGCATTTGAAAAGCTGCAACACCTGAATGTTATTATTTCTGTATTTGCAATTATTGGTGTATTGTCGCAGGTTATCTTCTTTGTGAACTTCTTTTACAGCATGTTCAAAGGACCTAAATCAGAACAAAACCCATGGAATTCCAATACCCTTGAATGGACAACCCCCATTGTTCCTGAACATGGAAACTGGCCCGGTCCATTACCTGTCGTTCACCGTTGGGCTTATGATTACAGCAAGCCCGGAAAAGATGTGGACTTTATTCCTCAAACCGTTCCTATGGAGGAAGGTGAGATGGATGAAGGGGAACACGTTTAAGGAGTTATAAGTTACAAGCGTGATAACGGCAGAATTATTACTGTGATTTAACTGGTTTGAAAAGAACGGCTAAAAACGGCTATTACTCCCCTATTTAAGTGATTGATTGTCAATGCGTATGGCGCAAAATGTTGCAGTTCAGGGAGTTACAGGGATTTAAAAGTTTATCCAATATACCTATTATTTTTCAATAATTATCTTTCCTTCTCCCACCAAACTTCCCTTTTCACTTACTACCCGATAGAGATACACCCCGCCTGGCTGGGAACTTATGTCAATTTGATTGTCACTCTGAGCATAGCGAAGGGTCGCATTATACACTTTTTCTCCAAGTACATTATAAACCTCAATTAGTGGTTGGGATGCTGAAACCCGTCTGACCGATTCAACCGGGCGGGCAAGTTGGGCATGATTGAGTGTTATGGTTAAAATCCCGTTGCATGGATTGGGATAAACTGTAAGCTCTTTGTCGTTATTACTTATTCCATTAGTGTTTGTAGTTATTAGTCCGCTTACCTTACGGATTACATTGTTAACTTCATCAGCAATATAAATATTGCCATTATTATCAACAATTGCATCAGCAGGCCCATACATTTCAGCAGCAGTTGCAGGTCCGCCGTCTCCTGAATACCCAACATAGCGATAGGTACCTGCAATTGTGGTAATAATGCCAGAATATGAGGTTACTTTACGAACAATATCATTTCCATTTGGGATGTACAAATTTTCATACCTGTCAACGAAAATATTTACTGTTTCTATCTCTGCATCTGTCGCCTGCCCCCCATCACCACTATAACCTCCACCGATAGCATAATTACCTGCAACCGAATTAATGATACCTCTGGACATGGTAACCTTGCGAACTTCGTTATTGAAAAAGTCGGCTATATAAACATTTCCCTCAGTATCAACTGCTACTCCTGATGGACCATGTAGTTCTGCTGTCGTCGCAGATCCTCCATCCCCACTATAGCCGGAAGTTCTATTTCCGGCTATAGTTAGAATGGTACCGGTTGAGGCAAAAACTTTGCGAACCACATTATTACCCCAATCAGCAATGAAAAAATTGCCAGAGTCATCTAGCGCAACCCCGTAGGGTCTATTTAAGGACCCATCAGTGGCTGGTATTCCATCCGGACAATAGCCAACATTGCCGGTACCGGCTACTGTAGTTATAACTCCGGTGGCTACTGTAACTTTACGGATTCTGTTAGCCAATTCATCTGCAATGTAAAAATCACCCGAAGGATCAAATGCTACCCCCTGCGGGAAGCCTAGTACCGCTGTTGTAGCCTGTCCTCCATCTCCAGTGCCACTAATCCCACCCCCAGCCACAGTAACAATAATTCCATCAGAAACAATAACCTTGCGCACGCGATGATTTCCATAATCTGCAACAAAAATATTTCCCGAATCATCAAAAGCCATACCGGTAGGAGCATACAACTCGGCGGAAGTAGCGGGTCCTCCATCCCCGGAGTAGCCCCCATTACTGGTACCGGCATCATATCCATTACCCGTTACGGTAGATATAGTTTGAGCGCGAATGACGGAAAAACTAAGAGTGAAGAGTGAAACTACAAATACAACGGTAGTTTTTGTTTTCATGCTTTCCAAATTAAAAGTAAAGATACAATTATTTTTAAATGAGATAGAAAAATTTGTACCACACTTGCTTTAAATTAGATTCAGTAAGTTTTATACTCTATATTAATGGCACCCTCTCAAAAAATATGTTCAACTGGGTATAAAACGCAATCCGTGTTCTTTTATTTTGTCACCACCACTAATTTCTGTGAACTACCTTCGCTGGTAATAATACGGCATAAGTAGGTTCCTTCACTTAATCCGGTGGTATTCATGCTAAGCAGGTTTTTTCCAGGTACGATGCTCAAATTTTCAATCCATAAAATTTGCCCGAGTAAGGTAGATAGTTCTACTTCTGCATTTTCATTTTTGTAAGAAGTGAAACTTATGTTTAGGTTGTTTTGGGTGGGATTAGGATATACCGTAATATCTGAAAATGCTGATACTTGATTTATTCCTAAAATTAAGGGCAAAAGGGTAACCTGTCTTTCAGCATCAAGCTGGTTGCCCCAGGTATCTGTAATTCTTAAATCGAGCAGATAGTTGCCACTGGCAAGCGTATGCGTGTCCCAATCGGCAAGTACATTATTATCCACCGCATTAGTATCAATGGAGCTTATAGGAATCCATGTGTTGCTATCAATGGCATGATAAAATAGTTGTCGGTTTTTAAAATACATCCAAGGGCTGGTAGGCCCACGGGTAATAAACGCAGAGCCACTAATAGGAGCAATGGAATCGGCAAAAATATTCCCCGGCTGATTGATGTTATCGAATTCTGCTGCGCCTCCGTTAACCGCTGTAGGGCCGGAAGAAACGAGGCTTTGAACAAGAATCAATAAAGAATTATCTATAGCTTCGGCTATGCCGGAGCCGGCCACAGAGCCATAAGCAAAAATAAAAATGCTGTTTCCTTCGCTACGGACATAGCTGTAAACTGTTGCCCCGTCGGCAAAAATGGTGGAAGTATCGGCAGACCAATGATAGCCGCCTGAACCATCAACCACATAATCTGTACCATACATTTTCGATGAATTTTCTGTACCAATTTCGCCGGCAATGCAGCCGGATACATTGATAATTGATTTATGAAAAACATAAAAACTCCAGGTTTCAACGGTGCAATTACTGAATGTAAGATTGCGGTCGGAAAGAGGGGTAGTGAAGCTTGTGTAACTCGCATTATCGGTTATTCCTGATACCGAGATAGAATCAGCAGGTCTGTCAAACCACAACCCAATGGAGCGGATTTTAGAATTGGTGATATTTACATTTGAGCCACTGGAAGGCATCATGCCCCACATAATATCATAAACTGAATCGGCATTCACATGGTATTCTATCCCCTGAACCCCCGGTAGTGAGTTATTAAATTGATACCCATACGTAGTGTCACTTGTACCAAAAGACCAATTTATAACAGATGTATCAGGAAACTGGTGCCACAATAAGCAATTGGTGGCGTTTTTAATATTTAACGTTACATAGTCGGCTATTATAAACTCGCCTGCCTGGTTAGTTCCATTGATAGTAATGGTGCCGCTGTTAGACATTCCCGTAGTCATCCAGTCGGGTTGGGTAACATTAGTTAATGTAAGCAAAGCAGTATCTGCAACGTAGCAATTATGAGATAGCCCCCCATACCCAAGTGCAGTATTGCTGATATTAATATTTGCTTTATTAATGGCGACCAGCGAACGCTGGTAAAAATAGCTTTGCGGGAAAGAAACTGTTGAGGAATCAATAAGTACTTTTCCATTATTAAAAACATCGAGGTCGCCGAGATTAGTCAGGTTTGCATCTTTAATAATCAGTAAGCCGTTTAAGGCAACAAAAATAGGTCCGTTGTGGATAAGGGTGCCGGTAATAGTCAGTGTATCATACGGGCTAACGCCGACAATCAAAGTATCGGGGTAAGAAGTTTCAATATTCCGGGTAAGAATATGAGTATGGAGTAAGGGATTAATGGATTTGCATTTTTTTTCAAACTCAAATAATTGTGAAATATTAGGGGAATAGCCTGAAGTTTGCCGGGAGGTAATTTGAGAATTCGGCAACTTAACCGGCTGAATTCGGGTATAGATGTTTTGCAGGTTCTGCTGCCCATATAAGTGAGGAGAAATAAATAGGATGATTGAAATAACCCCTGCCAAAGTATTCTTCTTCTTCATGCGACTGCATTTTTCTTTAACAAAGGTAATCATCTTTCATGGTATATCCCAATTTCAGCCAGTTAGATAATAAAAAGAATTGTTCTTTTATATTGCCTTCTCTTCCTGCGCTGAAAACAATCGGATAAAATAGAAATTTAGACTTCCTTTAAGCATTGTCACGGGTAGATTTCAGCCCTCACAATGTATCTATTTCCCTGTAATTTTAAATTCGGTTCTGCGGTTAAGTTGCCTGCCTTCTTCTGTTTCGTTGGTGGCAATGGGGGCGTCTTTACCATAGCCTTTGTAGGTTAGCCGGGCAGCTGCTATACCGTGTGCAACTAAATAATCTACCACCGATTGGGAACGGGAGGCAGAAAGTTTCCGGTTATATTCATCCGAACCTATGTTATCAGTATATCCGGAGATTTCAATTTTTAAGGTTGAATAGGTATTAAGCAAGTCAATAAGCCGGTCTAATTCCGCGGTTGATTCTTCCCTCAAGGTTGCTTTGTCAAAGTCAAAGAAAATATTACGGAGTACAATGCGGCTGCCAATATCAAGCGGCTGAAGTGCAACATTTTTTTCAACTACCGTATATTTTGATGTATCCGGCAAATCAAAGTTAGCAGAGTAAAAAAGGTAATTCTGTGCTTTTACAGCAATACCGTAGTTAATGCCAGCAGGCAATGATACCAGGTATCTCCCCGTGGAGCTATTGGATAAAAAACTGGCAATAACTATATTCTTTTTATTATCTACCAAATCAATAGAGGCTTCAAGGGGTTTATGGGTCATGGAATCGGTAATCATACCTTTGAGCAAGGTAATTTTAGGGGCATTTACCGGCACGGCAGCTGTCATCATTACATCTGCCACACCATTTTTATTACCGGAAAGCAAATCATCTTCATTACTCAAAACAACGGGCTTTTCCGGGCCAAGAAAGGTAATCATGTATATGTCTTTCTCGCCCTTACCGTCCTTGCGGATGGAGGAATAATATGCATGTTTTCCGCTGGCTGAAATGGAAAAGAAAACATCATCATCAGGAGTATTTATAGGGTACCCGATATTTTCGGGAACAGACCAGTGCCCGTTTTCATATACCGATTTAAAAATATCATAGCCCCCCATGCTGTTATGCCCCTGTGAACTGAAATAAAGCGTTTTGCCATCTGCCTGTATATCTACGCCCTCTTCACCATATTGAGTATTAATTACGGGTCCCAGGTTTTCAGCATCGCCCCACTTGCCTTTTGAGTCAGCTACCGTTTTATAAATGTCCCTGTCTCCAAATCCTCCCGGGCGGTCACTTACAAAATAAAGTGTTTTTCCATCCGGACCTAAGCTTACACTCGTTTCATGGTATGGGGTATTTATTTTGCTGCTCATGTGCTCAGGTTTCGTCCACATGTCTCCTTTTAAATGAGTTTCATATATATCTCCCCCATCATTTCCCCGGTAAATATATAAGGTTTGCCCATCGGGAGATATTCCTGCTGTAGCATCATTTTCATCAGTATTTATGGGCGGCCCCATATTCGCCGTTAAAAGCCATTTGCCATTTCTATAATAAGAGATATACAAGTCTTCGGTAAATTGCCCGCTTTCAGCATCTATCTTGCCCCCGGTATTGGTAGGTCTTTTGGCGGTAAAAATCATTTCCGATTCATCGGCGGAAATTAACGCTCCGTATTCCTGGTATTGTGTATTAATAGTGGCTCCAAGGTTATCAATAAATACACGGACAGGATGCTGTACTAATTCTTCGCCATTATTACATTCTTCAATTTTCTTTTTGGTATCATCAATCTGGTCGGCAAATTTCTTTGGGTCAAGTGTTTGCAAGTATGCGCTATATTCCTGTTTGGCACTTTCCCATTCCATATTCAAATGGTAAGCCCTGCCAAGCTGATAATGGATGTCCGGAGCTACTGCCGCATTTAGTTGAAATGCTTTTTGAAGATACGGAAGGGCGTCCGTTTTGAACGGATAATTATGTGAGAGCATACAAACCCCTATTAAATAATTCAGCTGGTCGTTATCGGGGTTAAAATTTTCAGCATAAAGGAAAGCAGGCACTGCCCTGTAATACCTGGATACCCCCATGTTATAAAAAACTTTTCCTGCATCAATAGAATCAACAGCCTGTTTGAACCCTTTTACATTATTGGGAAAATTTTTCTTTTCAAAATGTACCACCTGCTGACTATAACCAAACATAGTAGCCAAAAGAAAAACGAGGGATACATATTTTCTCATAACAGTATGATTAAATATATTATTGGCAGGTCTGCAAATAGTCATCAGCTGCAGTAATTCCAAGTGATGCGGCTTTGTGCCAATCGGTACATGCATCGGCGGCATTCCTTAGCATTTCTTCTGCAATACCCCGGTTAAGATAGGCATATCCGTAATTGGGGTTAAGGGAAATGGCTTTGTCGCAATCATCCTTTGCTTCCTGGTACTTTTTTAGCTTAAATTCTGCCGATGCCCTGTTATTAAATGCAAAACTATAATAGCTGTTCAGTTCTATACTTTTACTGAAATCATTAATGGCGCCATCATAATCTCCCTTATTAAATTTGGCAGTACCCCTGTTATTATACGCCTCAAAATAATCTGCTTTAAGAGCAATGGCAACGCTATAGGAGGCAATAGCATCGTCATTATTTCCTGCTTTACGCTGCACACTGCCGAGGTTATTGTAAGTATAGGCAGATTTATTAATAGCTATAGATTTATTATAGTCTTCCATAGCTCCTTTAAAGTCTTTCAATTCTGTTTTGCAACTTCCCCGGTCATTGTATGCATCGGCATATTCTTGCTTGCTTGCAATAGCATTTGTAAAGTCATCCATCGCTCCCTTATACTCTTTCGCCAGGAATTTTATTTCTCCCCTGTAAAAATAAGATTCTGCATTTTTCGCATTTATTAAAATGGCTTTTGAAAAGGCATCCATAGCTTGTTCTTTGGTGCCCGAAATATTTTGTACCATACCTATGCCATACCATGCTTTATCATCAGTAGCATTCAAAGCTGTTGCTTTATTATAATCGCTTAATGCACCCGGATAATCCTTCAGTTTAAACTCAGCATTGCCCCGGTTTAAATAAGCCTGTTCAAAATCGGGCTTAAGCGAAATGGCCTCGTCGAAATCTATAATGGCTTTTGAAAAATCATTTAGTCCATGATCAGCTATGCCCTTATTGTAGCTTATTTCAGCACCCTGTGCGGGTTGCAGGGTGATAGCCTTTACTGTATCGTTAGTGCCGGCTAAGCTATGGGTACTATCTTTTATCTGTGCAGAAAGTATGCCTGCAATCAGGAAGAAGGTAAAAACTGGAAGGATATTTTTTACCATAATAAGGAGGGTTAATTTATACTGTTACCATGCAAATAACTCGTAGTTTTTCATCAGCGAATTTACCTTATCTTTCACGTTCTTTATTTTTTGAGCGTCGCTGTTATTCATTAACGCTTCGTCAATTAAGTCAACTACTTGCGGAATTTCTTTTTCTGTTATTCCTCTTGTGGTAATAGCAGGGGTGCCAATTCGTATTCCGGATGTTATCATAGGTGATTTATCATCGAAAGGCACCATGTTTTTATTTACAGTAATATCTGCCGCCACAAGTGTATTTTCGGCTAATTTTCCTGTCAGGTTCTTAGAGCGAAGGTCTATCAGCATGCAATGGTTATCGGTTCCTCCCGATACAATATTGTACCCTTTATCAGTAAAACATGTTGCCATCAACTTAGCATTGGCGATTATTTGCCGGCAATATAGTTCAAACTTATCTGACAAATCTTCACCGAAAGAGACTGCTTTGCCTGCTATAACGTGTTCCAGCGGACCTCCCTGTGTTCCGGGGAATACAGCGGAATCAAGTATCGATGACATCATTCTGGTTTCTCCTTTTGGGGTGGTTAATCCGAAAGGGTTAGGGAAATCTTTACCCAGCATAATCATTCCGCCTCTTGGCCCCCTCAATGTTTTATGGGTAGTTGTAGTAACTATGTGGCAGTAAGGGAGAGGGTCATTCATTAGTTTTTTTGCAATAAGCCCGGCAGGATGTGCAATATCAGCCATGAGAAGCGCCCCGCAGGCATCAGCAGCTTCCCGGAACCGTTTATAATTCCAGTCTCTAGAATACGCAGAAGCCCCGCAAATAATTAGCCTGGGTTTTTCCCTTATGGCAATTTCCACAATCAAATCATAGTTCACCATGCCTGTTTCCTTCTCTACACCATAAAAAACAGGGTGGTAAAGTTTACCGGAAAAACTAACGGGGGAACCATGTGTAAGGTGCCCCCCATGTGAAAGGTTGAACCCTAAAATTTTGTCGCCGGGCTTTAATACCCCAAGCATTACAGAGGCATTTGCCTGCGCACCCGAATGGGGTTGCACATTCACCCATTCAGCGCCGAATAACTGTTTGGCACGGTCAATGGCTGTTTGTTCCACTTTATCTACCACCTCACAACCGCCGTAATACCGCTTTCCGGGCAACCCTTCGGCATATTTGTTGGTAAGCACTGAACCCATAGCATTCATTACATTCTGGCTTACAAAGTTTTCAGATGCAATAAGCTCCAGCCCGCGCATTTGCCTCTCACGTTCTTCTTCAATATATCCGAAAATTATATCTTCTGTCATAAAGGAGTATTTTTTGTTATACGAAATTAGAAAAAATGAATGGTGTAAAGATACAAATACATCTTACGTTTTTTAAAACTATCCAATAAGCATGATACTCATCTCGAAAAAAGAGATGTTTTTTCAGGAAAGCAGCGGGTCAAATTTTATCACTAAGTGCATAAACAAAAGGGTTTCCCTTCATTGTTTTAATTTGAAAACCAGTTGCATTAAATTTTCTCCTGCCTTCATTCCATAAAAATATTTTAATTTTTTTATCGGGCAAATCCATTGCTGTACCTGATAAATCAATAGCAAGGTAAACTTTTTGCCATTGCCTTAACTTTGCAGAAGCCAGAAAACTATTGACCGGTGAGCCGGTCCAGTTTAGGGTGCTATCCCCCGATTTTATATCGGAAACAAGATATATTTTATCCATTTTTTCTTGCGGGTAAATTTCAACAGAAACGAGAATAATATCATTCTTAGAGGACGTTATTTTATTCAAATCACAGGAAAAAGTGGGTCCAAATTCATGAATCGAATCAAAACGGTATGAGGGTTTGCCCGAGAAAGATATTGAATCATCCATAAAATTTTTATCCGGGTCGGACCAATAGGGTACTGCATGTTCAAAATTATTTTCAGAATAATATATATAGGGAGAGGCCTTAGAATCTAGTGAATTGGAGAAAAGATAAACAGTGCCGCCCCAATAAAACCGTTGTTGGGCAAGGGTAGGGTAATACGCTGAAATAATGGCAAGGTAAATAGGGTTTGTACCGGGGAAATTATCATACACAAGAAACGGTTTTTTGTTTTGCTCAAGGTAATTAATAAAGGGGTACTCCCCGCCCGAATCGGGCAACGGGTAGTAATGTATATCGGAATGATATTTTTTTTGATAAAATGCCAATAGGCTATCAAGGGAATTAGGGGAAACGGAAATACAGCTATTGCTCCCGTTTTTAGTAAGAATGGAATCGTTCAGCAATACCTGTTGTTCAGTATGCGATTTATAAAATACACTGTAGTAATCACGTACATTTACAAGTGAATAGACATTAACCGAACATACAATAAATAATAATATGGCAAGTTTTTTTGCACTTAATTCAGGTAGCCAGCCGAAAAAGAAAAACAAGAGAAAAGGGAAACAGAAAATTAAAAGTGAATACTGCAAAACAGGATTTATATACCGGGAATAAAAGAACCCGGTGAGAAAAGGAATCAAGAACCAGCAAAATGAAATGATAGAGTAGGGCAGGGGTATCTTCTTCCGCAATATTGCACTGAAAAGCCCGGTTAAAAATAACAAGGCAACACAAACATAGCTGACCACTGAAAATTGAAAAACATACTCCAGGAATTTAAAAATAAAGTTGTTTTTTGGTTTGCCAAGCCAGCTACCCACTCCGCCTATATTAAGCTGGTAAAAGAAAATATGCAGATGAGGAATATATAAAACAAAAATGCAAATTCCCGAGAGGGCATATTTCAGAAAATATTGTTTCCGGACAAATAATAATCCTGTAAGCCCTACCAAAGTTGCGAATAACAAGCTGAAATGATGATTATAGGCACAGCATGCACTGAATAAAATATAGAGGCAAAAGTTTTTATAATACTTGTTTTCCGGCTTGAAAATTATTTTGTTCCAATACCAAACCATAGCGAGTGAGAAGAATAACCCGCTTATATATGGCCTGGCTACCTGGCTATACATTATGGTGTACTCTATAGTCGCTATATAAGCCGCAGAAACGAACCCTGTGGTGGCGTTAAACCACTCCTTCCCGATACGAAAGGTAAAATAAACAGAAAGGATACCGCATAGTATAAAGGGCAGTTTCACTATAATTTCAGTATACCCAAAAAGCTTTGTCCAATAAAATAAAAAAGCTGCACACCCGCAGGATGCGCATCAATAAGGATGCCCCTGGCTATTTCTTCGCTGAATGAATGATAATGGGTGCGCAAAAGGGCGCTCATCTCATCATACATGAAAGGGATTTCAAAAGGATGAATAAGCCTGAGGATGGCTGAAAGTATTAAAATAGCCGACAATAAAAACGCTATTGCCTTATTGTCCGGGGTTGGGCCGGTTTTCATCTTACTCAAGATAAGTATGCAAAGGTAAAAATACTGAATGATGAAAAGGATTTCTGCATAATATGCTTTTGATAAGTAGAATTTAAAACAGCTAAAGAATTATGTAATATATGCTTGGTAATATTTTGTGCCTTTGTGTTTTATGGCTTCTTCATAAGCAAATAACTTGAAAATATTACTTTTACACCACTTGATTTATGCATAAAAAACACAATGCTGCTTTAGGATTTATTTTTGTTACCCTGCTGGTAGATGTTACAGGGCTGGGTGTCATTATACCTGTTACGCCAAAACTGATAACTTCGTTAATACATGGCAACCTGAGTGATGCCGCCACTTATGGTGGATGGCTCAATGCTACCTATGCCATTATGCAATTCCTGTTTTCTCCTGTACTGGGTGGTTTAAGCGACCGCTATGGCAGGCGGCCGGTATTACTTATTTCATTATTAGGCTTCGGGTTAGATTATTTGGTTCTTGCCAATGCCCCCACTATAGTTTGGTTATTCATCATCCGTATATTTTCAGGTATTGCAGGAGCAAGTTTCACTACTGCCACGGCGTATATTGCAGATATTAGCCCGCCTGAAAAAAGGGCACAGAATTTTGGTATCATCGGGGCAGCTTTCGGGCTGGGGTTTATCGTTGGTCCAGCTATTGGCGGAATGTTAGGAGGATATGGAGTGCGTGTTCCATTTTATTTTTCTGCTTGCCTAAGCCTTGCCAATGTTATTTATGGATATTTTGTAGTCCCTGAATCACTCGCAAAAGAACACCGGCGTAAATTTGAATGGAAAAGGGCCAACCCCATCGGAACCCTTGCACAGTTGGGCAAGTATCCAGTTGTGCTTGGACTGATTGGCTCCATTGTTTGTATTTATCTCGCTGCACATGCCACCCAATCTACCTGGGTGTATTATACTATGTTTAAATTCAAGTGGAGTGAGGCTACTGTGGGTTGGTCCCTGGCTTGTGTAGGATTTATGGTAGGGTTAGTGCAGGGAGGATTAATACGGGTTATTAACCCCAGGTTAGGGAATAAAAATTCCATTTATGTGGGCTTTGCCCTTTATATGGTTGGATTTACCCTATTTGCATTCGCCTCTCAAACATGGATGATGTTTGTTTTTATTATTCCTTATGGGTTGGGAGGAATAACAGGACCCGCTTTACAGGGAATAATGACCGGGCAAGTAGCTGCTAATGCACAAGGAGAATTACAGGGCGGGCTTACCAGCCTCATTAGCCTTACCTCTATTGTCGGGCCTGTTTTAATGACCAGTTTATTTTCTTATTTCACCAAACCAGGGCATCCTTATTTCCCCGGGGCGCCTTTTATGATGGGAGCTATTCTTACTCTTATTGGGCTAATTCTTGCTGTTCGGTCTTTATCAAAAACCATGGCGAATAAATAATTTTAAAATCGTCACCAACTGCCCCCTGCTCCGCCGCCGCCAAAACCGCCGCCGCCAAAACCTCCAAAGCCTCCACCACCACCTCCTCCAAATCCGCCGCCGCTACCACCTCCAAAACCACCTAAACCCCCACCCCAAAAAAATATTCCCGGCCCCCCGATAGTCATACCGCCTTTACCGCCTCTTCTCCCGAAAATAAAAACAAGAAGTATAATCAGCAGTGCAAAAATAAGCCCGATGCTTTTGCTGCCCTGGTCTCCTTTTTTGGCATAGTCGCTACTATTATATTCTCCTTTGGCAAGCCCTATTATCACATCCACAGCATTATTCAGCCCTGTATAATAATCTCCTTTCCTAAAATTGGGGAGTATTTCCCGCTGTACAATATCTTCGCAGGTGGCATCGGGTATTGCTCCTTCCAAGCCCATAACCCGGCGCTATAAAAACCTTGTGTGCCCCCGGCTGTATAAGTATTACAACCCCATTATCAAATTTCTTTTGCCCTATTTTCCACTCTTCCCCAAGTTCAGTTGCAAATTCTGAAAGGTCATGGTCATAAAGCGAATCAACCATCACGATGGCGATCTGGTTCGAGCTACTATTGGCAAAAGCATCTAATTTCGTTTCCAGCGCATCCACCTGGTCTTGCGATAAAATTTGATAGGTGGAAAAATTATTTACCAGCTTAGGCGGGTTTGGGCGTTTTGGAATACCCTGCATGGGGGCAGCCTTAGCACCCGTTAAAGCTATCAGCCAAAAGCCAATAGCTAATAGCCAATATTTATTTCCCATACGATATTTCATCCGATAATTGGTTTTTATCATTCCCGTTTTGCGGGAAATATGTTTTCAGCATTTCGCCTGTCATATCAATCCCTTCGCAAATCCCTTCGGTAAATTTGCCTTGTTTAAACTGTGCAATAACATGATCTTTCACGGTCATCCAAAAATTTTCAGGAACATTTTTATGTATCCCTTCATCTCCCACTATGGCAAACTTTTTATGGTTTACCGCAAGGTAGAAAAGAACTGCATTGCGGTGTGTTGTTTTATGCATGTGTAACCTGTGAAAAACATGTAAAGCCCGCTCGTAAGGGTCGCCGGTGCAATCGCCTTCTACATGCAGCCTGATTTCACCGGAGGTTTTATGTTCCATCCTTTCGATAGCAGCCCTTATCTGCTGCTTTTGTTCATCGCTGAAAAAATCGGTTATGTTCATGGCAAATCAGTGTGTATAAAACTTCAGCGCTTTAGAGTTATCCTGTAAGTATAGGTAGTATCCACCCTACGCGGATACCACCCAACATATTAAAACGGTAATTAGGGTTCTTTGAATTTGTTTGAAAATCATATTGCAGCACTTTGGCAAGGGCTTCAGTAAACTCGAATCCCCCAAAAACAGCGAGAAATGACCTTTTGCTGATATATTGGTACCCTATAAATTCGGTTAGGCAAGCACCTGCCGTAAGGTGTTCATACCCTTGGAGATAGTCTCCGCTTATTTGTGGTGTCCAGTCGCTGTTGGCTTCTATATCTATATGGTATTGTATATAACCTACGCTTATCATAGTCAAAAGCCCGGAATTACGATTAGTTGAAAAGGGGAATAATTTGCCTCCGCTGATTTGAACCTCGAATCCTTTTTCAAAATAGGATACGCCCGGGTAATTTCCATCATTGGCTATCAGGTTCCCGTTGGAAGTGGCAAGGTTTTGTAAAATGCCATTGTCCCTGATTACGTTTCCGAAAAAATAGCTAAAATTTGCCCCGGCTATCCAGTTCGATTCGCTTTTATAATCCGCTCCTCCCATCACATTGGAGTTGAAGCCAAAAAGCTTTGCCAGTTCTCCTCCCGGTAATTGCCCGGCATAAGAAAGTTTAAATAAAAAACCCGATGAAGCTGAGTCTCCTTTATGTTGTGCGCTACCCTGAAGACAGAATGAGAACAGGGCAAATAGTAAAATAAAGTGAGCTTTTTTGAGCGGCATCTATTATGATTTTGCTGTCGGCATGGTATTTGCAGGACTTGCCTTATCGGGATTTTCAAATAGCCCTTTATTGCTTATAGCCATTAGTTGGCGCAAGGTACGTTGCATGGCATCAGTAGAGCCATCGAGGAAAATAACGTTTCCCTGCCCGGCCTCAGCAAAATTTTTAATGGATTCCGTCCACATAGAGAACATAATGACTGACATATCGGCATTGATGGTTTCCATTTGCTTGGCAGCTTCCAGTATCCCCCGTGCTACTTCCTGGCGAAATAAAGCCACGCCTTGTCCACGCAATTGGGCTGCCTGGCGTTCAGCTTCCGCAGCTATTTTTATAGCATTACCTTCGGCTTCGGCAGTTTTAGTTTTAGTGATGAGTAAAGCCTGACCTTCATTTTCGGCAGCCGCTTTCAGGTTGTTTGATGCCACTACTTTCGCCATTGACTTAATAATTACCTCATCGAAAGTAATGTCATTAAGCTGCATATCTATCAGGTGGTACCCCCAGGAAGCAAGGGTAGGGTCAAGTTGTTCTTTTACATGCACCACTATTTCGCTCCTTAAACCGAGAATTTCAGACTGCTTAAGATTTGCTACATAACTCCTTATTGCCCCTTCAATAGTGCGGGTTAAAGCCTGCATAAGGTTCCTGTCATCAATAAATTTGAAAGCAACATTCATAATAGTTGCTTCTTCCTGATCCATAACTGCAAACAGCAGCATGGCTTTGAAATTTACATTGGCCTGGTCCTGGGTTATTGCCTGGAATTCAAGCTCCACCGATTTATTTTGAATAGATATTCGCCTGTAAATGGTTTCAACAATAGGAAGTTTCATATTTAAGCCCGGTCGAAGCAGGCGTTTATATTTCCCGAAAACTGTAATTACCGCAATATACCCCTGCTGCACTTGCACAAAACTTGCGAAAACAATAAATAATGCGATGGCAATAAAAATGTAAAGACCAATATTTACGGTTTCCATAATGGGTTGATTTGAGTATGCAAAATAACGATTTTTTTGATAACCAGCAGTATCAATAGATTATGATAGAGTTGTATCGCAACGTATTATTTCTGGATTCGTAATTCGGACGATTGATAAGGAAGTAAGGCTATCTATTTTTCAACTACCAACTTTCCTTCTCCGAGCATCACTCCATTTTCAGTAACAACCCTGTAAAAATAAACTCCGTTGGATTGAGAACTGAGGTCAATGAGATTGTCACCCTGAACTTGCCCACCCGGATGAATCGGTCGGACGGGTTTCAGGGTCTCACCAAATATTTTTTGTCCCATTATATTATAAACCTTTAGAGACGCCATGCATGACGCCTTTACCATATTAATGGTGAATTTACCGGTGGAAGGGTTGGGAAAAATATTTAATTGGCTATCACTATTCTTTATTTCATTTGTTCCGGTAATGATTCTACTTAATTTACGAATACGATTGTTATATCTATCAGCGATATAGATATTCCCTAAGGCATCCACTGAAACTCCAAAAGGGTTATTTAATTCGGCGGAGATTGCCGCTCCTCCGTCTCCTGAGTACGATGCAACTCCATTTCCCCAAATTGTGAGGATAATATATTCTTGTGAATAAGTAAAAAATGAAAAACTAAAGGTAAGGAATAAAGCCGAAAGAAGTTTTTTCATAATCTGGATTCATCCTTCAAAAGCAGCATTTAAAACTATCCTATTTATCATCCTTACAGACCATTAGAAAAATAAATAGAACTTGGAGAGAGACGAAAGCACCTCATCAGGGTGACATGTTTATAGCTTATATCCATTCCATAGAAAACCCATCCGCCAACTACAGTTAGTACATGTTGGGTGGTTACCTACTGCCGATAATAGGGTGGGGTGTATTATTGGTTTCCACAAACATGTCACCCCGCCAAAATTAGTAAAATGATGTAATTATTACTGCATTTTGATTAATCAAAACTACCCTCTGAAACCCTTTAGGGACACAAGTCTCCAGCAAAGCTCTAACAATCAGCCATATAGATAGGTGAAACTATGCCGTTTTATGCCGTTTTTTTACCATCGGCTATTTTTCCTACCTTCGCACTCCCAAAATCAAAACCTGACAAATTTTACACATAAAATGTCATTCCAAAAAGTTTGGCATGGTAATTGATAAAGGGGAGATTATAGAAACAAATTCTTAATTCCTAATTTCTAATTAAATAAATCATGGCAAAAAAAGTAAATTTTGTACCCCAGGGCGACCGCGTATTAGTGGAAGTTGCTGAGGCAGAGGAAAAAACAGCAGGCGGGATTATCATCCCTGATTCTGCCAAAGAAAAACCCCAAAAGGGAGTTATAGTGGCAGTTGGTGCCGGCAAAAAGAAAGATGAACCTATGACTGTAAAAGTAGGCGACAAGGTTCTTTATGGCAAATATTCCGGAACTGAAATTACCATTGAAGGTAAGGAATACCAAATAATGCGCCAGGATGACCTTCTGGGGTATTTTGAATAAATCGTAAATCATAAATTTTAAATCTTAAATTAAAAAGACATGGCTAAAGACATAATTTTTGACCTGAAAGCCCGCGATGCAATAAAAAAAGGAGCTGATGCTCTTGCTGATGCGGTAAAAGTAACCTTAGGTCCTAAAGGACGTAACGTTATTATTGACAAAAAATTCGGAGCTCCTATCATTACTAAAGACGGGGTTACCGTAGCAAAAGAAATTGAACTCGCAGACCCTATTCAAAACATGGGTGCGCAAATGCTGAAAGAAGTAGCATCTAAAACCTCTGACGTAGCCGGTGACGGAACTACTACTGCAACCGTACTTGCCCAGGCAATCATCACTGCAGGGTTGAAAAACGTTACCGCAGGAGCTAACCCAATGGATTTGAAAAGAGGAATTGACAAAGCTGTTGAAGCTATTGTAGCTGACCTCAAAAAACAATCGAAACCAGTTGGAAATGACAACAGTAAAATTGAACAAGTTGCAACTATTTCTGCTAATAACGATTCCGCTATCGGAAAACTGATTGCCGACGCAATGGCAAAAGTGAAGAAAGAAGGTGTTATTACTGTGGAAGAAGCTAAAGGTACTGAAACCACCGTTGAAGTGGTAGAAGGTATGCAATTCGACAGGGGATATATCTCTCCTTACTTTGTTACCAATGCTGAAAAAATGGAAGCTGTACTGGAAAATCCTTACATTCTCATTTATGAAAAGAAACTTTCCAACATGAAGGAATTACTTCCTATACTTGAAAAATCAGTTCAAACCGGCCGTCCTCTTCTCATTATTGCTGAAGATATAGACGGAGAAGCTCTTGCTACTCTCGTTGTAAACAAAATCAGAGGTTCATTGAAAATAGCTGCTGTTAAAGCTCCCGGCTTTGGCGACAGAAGAAAAGCAATGTTGGAAGACATTGCTATCCTCACCAATGGAATATTTATTTCCGAAGAAGGTGGATACAAACTGGAAAATGCTGACCTATCTTATCTCGGCAGAGCTGAAAAAATCACCATTGACAAAGATAACACTACCATTGTAGGTGGTGCAGGCAAAAAAGCTGATATCACAGCCCGTGTTAACCAAATTAAAGCTCAGATTGAAAACACCACATCAGATTATGACAAAGAAAAACTACAGGAACGTCTTGCTAAATTAGCAGGCGGTGTTGCTGTGTTATATGTTGGTGCAGCTACTGAAGTGGAAATGAAAGAAAAGAAAGACCGTGTTGACGATGCTTTCCATGCAACCCGTGCTGCTGTTGAAGAAGGTATTGTTGCAGGCGGAGGCGTAGCTTACATCCGTGCGGTTGAATCCATCACCAAGCTGAAAGGGGATAACGAAGATGAAAACACCGGTATTGCTATTATCAGACGTGCTTTGGAAGAACCTCTTCGCCAGATTGTAGCAAATTCAGGTTCATTGGATGGAGCTGTAGTTTGCCAAAAAGTGAAAGAAGGCAAAGGTGATTTCGGATTCAATGCCCGCACCGAAAAGTATGAGAATTTAATTGCTGCAGGTGTAATTGACCCTACCAAGGTTACCCGCGTAGCACTTGAAAATGCTGCATCTATTGCCGGTATGATTCTCACTACCGAATGTGTGTTAGCTGAAGAAAAAGAAAAGGAAAAACCCGCTATGCCGCCAATGGGTGGAGGAATGGGCGATGATATGGGATACTAAGAACCCATTTGTTGAAGTGAAAAAGTCCCGTATTATACGGGACTTTTTCTTTTTAGCACGGTATATTACACCATCTCAAAATTCCTACTATCTTTGTTTTTAAATAACCAAACACAAAAGCCATGAAAAAACTATCAGTAATTACAGCAGTTGCCGGAATTTTCATTTCACAAATTAATTCCAAAGCACAAGGTTTATACGTAGGTATAGGAGGAGGATATGGAATTCCTTCACAGGTTCAAACTTTTTATCCAACTTATACTTCTAACGGGAGTACGAGTACCTTTACAAGTCAATCTGTTTCCTATGGTCAGGGAGTATCCGTTGGTATCTATGGAGGTTATATGATAACAAGAAACCTTGGGGTAGAACTTAATATTTCCGATAAATTCAGTTACAATTCGACTTCTACCAATTCAAACTCTACTACAGATTTTACAAATATGACAAATTACACAGCAAAAGGGGGCTTATTTAGATTCACCCCCGGTATCCGTTTAATGACGGGAGAAAATAAACTAAAAATTTATACCGTTACCGGATTAATTATTGGTTTACCTTCCGCATCAATAGAAGAAAATAGCACTTCCACCAACAGTTCCCAAACAGGGTCTATTACCAACACAGATGATGAAATATCAACTTACAGCGGTGGAATAATTATAGGATTTCATGGCGCAATAGGCGCTATTTACATGGTATCAGACAAAATTGGGATTTTTGGAGAAGTTTTTGGGGACTTTCAAACGTGGACTCCCAGTCAACTTTTAATCACTACATATACTGAAAATGGAGTTGATGAACTAGGTCAACTTACAACTAGTGAAAAACAAACTAATTTCGTCAGTTCCTTTACATCTACAAACTCTTCTTCCCCCGGTTCTCCTTCTCAAAATACGAAAGTATATTTGCCATTCAGCTCTTTTGGCATTAATATCGGGGTCAGGTTTTCATTCGGAAAAGGTTCCGACCAGACTCCGGCAATGTCCACTACTCCTGCGAAATAAAAAGTGATTGGTTTTATCGAAGTACATTTGGATCACCCCCTATAAAGAGGTTTGAATTTACTTGTGGTACCGGCTGGAATCGAACCAGCGACGCAAGGATTCTCAGTCCTTGTTTACCCTTAAAAACCCTGAAATCCTCGTCAAAAGCTGTCAAAACCTATCAAAAACCGCACCCGAAATCACACCCTGAAAATTCTTAAAATTTCTCGAAAAAATTATACCTTTTGACACATCTCTTCTTTGTCTGCGACATTTGTAAATTCCGAGTTGTGCAACATTTCACAATGACTATTTAATAACTATCCTACCTTTTTGTTACTTTGCATCGCGAATGACTATGTCTTTACCTATTAACATAAACGAGCTTATAAATGGACACATTGTTGAATGGGAGAGAATTGAATTTAAGGAAGGATGGAATCCTGAAGCTATTCTGCACACCCTGTGTGCATTTGCAAATGACATCAATAACTGGGGAGGGGGATATATTGTTATTGGTATAAAAGAAAAAAATGGGAAACCTGTATTTCCTCCTTCGGGGTTACATCAAAGCCAAATTGATGCAATGCAGAAAAAACTTTTAGAACTCTGTCATAAAGTTATTCCTCATTATTTTCCAGTGGCAGTCCCACTTGTCTTTCAAAAGAAGCATATTTTGATTTTATGGTGTCCGGGTGGGGATACCCGTCCTTACAAATCTCCCCAGGTGCTTAGTGAAAAATCCCCGCAAATATATTATGTAAGGCGTTTTTCCAGCACAGTAAAAGCAAATCATTCTGAAGAGCTACAACTTATGCAACTTGCCTCAAAAGTTCCGTTTGATGACCGCATTAATCATAACGCTCAATTAAAAGACCTTAAATTGTCATTGATCCGTTCTTTCTTATCTGAAATAAAAAGTGAGTTATATGACGCAGCAGACACAATTCCATTCAGCGAACTTTGCGAGCAAATGCAAATTGCCCGAGGTCCTATAGAATATATAAAACCACTGAATGTTGGCTTGCTTCTTTTTAATGAAAATCCGGATAAATTCTTTCGAGGAGCGAAAATTGAACTGGTTGAATATGCAGACGAGGAAGGAGATAAGTTTACCGAAAAATCTTTTACGGGACCAATCCAAACACAACTTCGTGATGCGCTTCAGTACATAAAAAATATTGTAATTAAAGAACAGGTAAAGAAAATTGCCGGTAAGGCGGAAGCAAATCGTTTTTTCAATTATCCTTACTCTGCAATTGAAGAAGGATTAGCGAATGCAATTTATCACCGGAGTTATGAAGAACAGAGTACCATTGAAATTAATGTCCATTATGACCGGCTTGAAATCTTATCCTTCCCGGGACCTATTCCTCCGGTGGATAATGAACAATTGAAAAAGCAAATCGTAGTTGCGAGAAATTATAGAAACCGAAGAATAGGAGATTTCCTGAAAGAGTTACATCTTACCGAAGGAAGAAGTACAGGCATTCCCAAAATCAGGAAGGCTATGGCGAAGAATGGTTCTCCTCCGCCGATTTTTGAAACTGATGCAGACAAAACTTACTTCCTTATTACTTTGCCAGCACACCCTGAATTTGCAAGATTGCTAAAGGAAAAGGGACTAGACAAGGATAAGTTGGGTGAAGGGTTGGGTGAAAGGTTGGGTGAAAATGAAAGGGTAATCTTAAACTTATTAGGACTCAACTCCAATATTACAATCCCTGAGTTAGCAAAGAGTGTTGGTATAAGTACAACAGCGGTCGAAAATAACATTAAGAAACTCAAGAACAAAAAAGCCCTAATACGTGTTGGTCCTGATAAAGGTGGGTATTGGAAAATATTGAGGAAATAACCAATTGAGTACGAGTTCCTCATAAGTAATAATTTCTAACTTCACAACCGTACCACTAATATTTTATTATGTATCATATATTTCCTGAATATATTAACCCAGAATTCTTACACGATAATCCGTTTGACTTTAATTGCAGATTTTGCAATTCTCCTTTAGTGAGTTCTGTAATTGATGATTTATGGGAAATATCAGAACCAACTATTTTACAAATCCATACTAATACCATGAAGGAGTATAAGGAGATACACGATTTAGAGGATTGTTATCTGAATCTAAGAATGGATAGCTCATCTATTGAAGGGCCATTTAGAGATATATGTCCGGTATGTGGATGGTGGAGAATAAGGAAAAGTATATGGATTTGTGCGGAAGAGTGGCAAATTTGGGAAGTGCATTTTGGTATTGTTGGAACTATTAAGAATCTTGATTTACAGGATATAAATATTCCTTTAAATGAAATTCGTGCTTACCTTACAGCAAAATATGGCGAACGTTATAATGTAAATCCTCTAATATTTGAGAAAGTAGTTTCAAGTGTATTTAAGAGTTTGGGCTATGCTGCATTTGCAACAGGCTATTCAAACGATGGAGGAATAGATGTGGTTTTGGAAAATACGGATAAGAATCAACTTGGCGTTCAGGTTAAAAGATATAAAAATAAGATAAAGGTTGAACAGATCAGGTCATTTATAGGAGCCATGGTGTTAGGGGGTTATACTAAAGGATTTTTTGTAACCACCTCATATTTTCAACCTGGTGCTATTTCTGCCGCAAGTAAAGCATCCTTAATAATAAATCCAATCGAATTGATTGACGCAGACAAGTTTTACGCTCAACTAAAAGATGCTCAACTAAAAGATGGTGCGCATAAAGAACTCCCGTTTGAAATTAATACTAAAACATTACCAAACTTATACTATTATGGATACGAAACCCCTTGCAACTCTCTTTAATATTGTTATAAAAGAAATTAGATTTGTGGTACCGGCTGGAATCGAACCAGCGACGCAAGGATTTTCAGTCCTTATTTAACTCTAAATCAGCGTAAAAGATGGTCAAAAGTTTTCATTTATTATCAAAAACCGTCAAAATACCGCACCTGAATCAGTATCATCTGTTTCTGTGAACTCATCTAATAACAAATTCTTTTGCCTGACAAACTTCAACATAAACCGAACCTTCAGAATGGTAAACAGTAGAGGTTTGATTGCTACGATAATAGCCGCCGCCATTTGAGAAATCTGCTTGTCCAATGCTGTAATGTCCCGCTCCTGCATTCAGGTTGTAAAAGCACTGTTTTTGACCAGGCTGAATAGAGCATTTACTTTCCGCTCCATTACTTGCCCTAAAGTAAATAATAAGGTTTTTATTCGTATTATTAACGAAACAATAATCTCCAATCTGTTTTTCTTTACAATCAGGGTCATTACTTGTCCTTCCCGTCACTTCGCCTGAAGCAGAATTAGGGTTAGACTTTCCACCTTGTGAATTAGGAATTACCGTTATACCAAGTAAAGCGCCGGCATCAGCATCAAAGGGCAAATCTCGCATGGAAGATGCAATCACAAATCCATTTGAGGAGGACAAAGCCTTAAGTGTTAGCGTAATAGTATTACTCAGAAGAGTGTAAGTACCAATAATAATCACATCCACGTTCAATTTTCTACCTAATTCCTCTGCCCCCGGTTGGTCAAGATAACCTGCGTTAATAAGATTTTTTGCCTCCTCAATCCCATTAAGGTTATCCCTATCAAACAAACTAAAATTAGCAGTATCATTAACTAAATTGTTTGATACTGCATCCGCCAAATACTTACCTGCCGAAGTAATCTTTTTATCTATATCGGTTATAAAAAGCACAACAATTCTTTTCACGCCTTTACGTTGTAATTTTTGAGCGATATCAGAACTAACTGAATTAATCGCTCTGTCAAAATCTTTTCTTTGCGCAGTGCAATAAGATGTGTAAGCCATTGCTGCGAACACAAGTAGTTTCTTTATCATAGTAGGATAGGTTTATTTTAGGGTTGAATAATTTTGATAATAGTATCTTAATAACCGATTTCGTGCATCTTCCTTTGCTAGTGCTGCTGTTTTACCATTTCCATTGCAATCTGGGAGTTTAAAGTTATTTACAGAATTGTCTTGCGTCGAGATTACACTAACAGAAAGGCTAATGCTATTAATTATACTATTGCTTACTTCACTGTTTGGATAACTAGTGTCAGACGTGCGTCCAAGCACTATATAGTCTGCGTAATTATTTAGCCCAAGATTCTTCATAAGTTCTGTATTACCCTCAATGAGATCCTCAAATTTCATGCTTTTTGTAAAATTATTTTTCAGCAGGCCGGTGCCAGACTCGTAGCCATTTTCCTTATAGACTTTAGCGATGTCGGAAGATAGGAAAGGGAGAATATTGCCGTATTTATCTATTATCGTAATCATTACTCCTAATTTTTTTGCAGGTGTATTCACATAGGCACTGTAATCCTCTGTATTTGCTGACACCTGAGATGATTTTCTGAGAACTTGAGGCGTTTTATTCACTGTCCCATTTGGACTTTGGTCAGGGACGGTGGGGGCTTTCTTTCCGGAGGAAGGTTGTCTAAATTGAGCAGAATCCATTTTGTTGGGAACAAGTGGAGGTGGATTCGTTTTAACGGAATTGTTATCTGCAAAATTGGTCTTTTGATTTTGCAACAGCAAATAGGCAATCAGAGAAACTACAACAATAAGTAAGCCTCCGATCATATATCTCATTCTTATTTTCTCACCCTTAACTTGTTGATTAAAATCCTGAAACAGTTTTTGTTTGACTTCTTCAGAAACCTTACCTGCCCTTAAGTCCTTGATTTCAGACAAAAAATTTTTGTCCTTCATCCAATAACTTAATCTCTCTGATAAAATTTCTAAGTGAATCCATGCTTTATCACATGCGTTTTTTGATGGTGGGGTGCCGAAGTGGCTTAGCTTATTCCTCACCAGGTATAACTCGCCAAACCAAGAAGGTACATTTTCTGCATCCTCCTTAAATACCGACTTAAGTAAATTTTGCTTTCCAATGGCAAAGCTCTTCAAATACGGGTAATCAATTAAGTCGATAGGTGGGTCTGCCCCACACAATTTTCTTGCCTTATTCCAATTGCTCTTTTTCTTACCCTGTAGGGAATATCCAAATTCATCCAACCAATTAGAATAACCATTTGACTTGAGCAAATCAACAACAACTGGTCTGAACTTGCGAATAAACTTATCGAAAGCTCCCCATAGCGATATTCTTTCCCATTCGGTCATTAGATGCAGAAATAAATCCTTGCAAAATTAAAATAAATTAGTTAGAATGGCGAGTATGAGTATTGAGGGTATTTACAGTCAATTTAATAAGGAAAAATTTAAAAAGGAATTCGAGGCTTTAATTGAAGGACTGGTAAATGTGACCGATGGTGTTAGCCAGCATAATTTTCAGGATGGGAAGGAATTTTTTAAGGTTGTTGAGAAACTTGAAGATCAAGCATTAGATAAAATTGCTATTTTAGCTGTAAATGGATTGTTGGCATCTCAAAATAGGGAGGAGACTTTGAACATAATAACCGAACTTTGGGATGAAAGATTAATTGGAGAATCCCACCATTATCAAGATATTGATGAGAGCCCACTGAATGAATTTAATAAGAAGAAACTTCTTGAAAAGATAATCCTGAGAGTACTTCAAACAGTAAAATCTCAGAGCTAGAATTCAAATCAAATTTTTTATTTTGGCTTTCAAAGTATTTATTGTAATTCCCAAAACCTTACATACTTGTTGTTTATTATCAGGGAACATCTGTAAGACCTTTCTTATATTAGCGTTTTCCACATCAATTAATTTCAAGGATGTTTCGCGAGGAGGCGTCACAATGCGCTCTGGTAAATGTGATAGTTGCACCTCATCATCCGCCTCAGCCAATATTCCATCAATCATATTTTCCATTTCCCGAATATTTCCCGGGAAGGAATATGTTAATATTAGTTTTTTAACCTTCTTACTTAACTTCGGTCCTTTCTTGTTAAACCCTTTTCTGCTCCGCTTCCATAAATAATCAAACAACAGTTCTTTTTCATCATACTCATATTCATTTAGTGAAGGTATTCTAATCTCTGCAACTGCCAAACGATAATAAAGGTCATACCGGAATTTGTTTTCCTTGCATAGATTCAACAAGTTTTTGTTTGTAGCTGCAATGACCCTAACATCAACCGTTTCTGTTTTTCTTGAACCCACTCGCAATATCTCTCCACTTTCAATTACCCGTAAAAGAGATTGTTGCATATACGGAGTAATATCACCAATTTCATCCAGTAATATAGTTCCGCCGTCCAATTCATGGAATAACCCTGGTGTCTTTTCAGTTGCCCCAGTGAAAGCTCCTTTCTCGTATCCAAACAATCTGCTTTCTAATAATTCATTTCCGAAAGCAGAACAGTTGATTCTTTCAAATCTGGCGTTCCTTCTTGGGGAATTGGTATGAATATACTGCGCTAAAATTTCTTTGCCTGTACCTGTCTCTCCGGTAATAAGAACCCTCACATGATCTGTTCCCGCAATTTTTTCCGCTCTTTTATAAATCCCTTTCAATGAATCTAAAATCAGACTTTTTTCCTCTATGGGGGTGTCCAACTTCTCCTGTTTAATTATAAGTGAAGAAGTGTAACTGGATTTCTCCATCTTCACCCATATTTGCTCAGGCTTACCAGTCTTGCTGTACTCGGCTTTACGCAATTGAAAAAGATTTGTTTTGATTCCCAACGATTCATTTGCCAAATACCATGCAACTTGCATAGTAGGGGTGCCAGGGGAAATAAAAATATCAATGTCGTGGTTTTTAAGCCGAGGAGCAGGGGATAAATTTTTCCACAGATTTCTTCTAAATTAATTACATCGGATATTCCAAGTGCTTTTTCTTGAACAGCATGCTTATGAGTGTTCCTCAGATGCGTTACCAAGTGCTGATACTTGATATCGTCCATTATATTTTTAGAAGAGGTTAAAAGTAAATGGTACTCGTAATCATAAAAAAATTTATGCACGGTACAATTCGGTCCATCAGGGTTTACCGACCGATTGCTTTTAACGAAATCAAACTCTAAAGCCATCCATGAAATCAGGATTTTAGTCATACCATACATTTTAAGGTCTCAAAAGTAGTCAATTATTGATGTGAAAATCAAATCTTGATAATAAAACTATTCAAAAAGGTTCTTTTTTGATATGGCATAGATTTTGCACTATTCTTTAAAAGAAAAAGCAATATTCATGAAAACACCAGCTACCTATTACTGCGGAAAACAGCAAATGCTGAAATATATCCTGCCACTCATGCCTGAACTGACAAAGGTCATTTACTTAAAAGATATACAGAGTATGGGACTCCTGCCCTATTCCAGTATGAATTCGATTAAAAATTTTTTACGTGAAAATAATATACCAATCTTGGGAAAAAGCCGTAAGCATATCCTGGCTTTCCAACTATATCGAGCCGTTCTTCAGATTCGCATACAGGAGCTAAAGGGGGTGTATGGAGCACGATGGACTCAAGTCATCCAATCAGAAATGAATTTATACGCACAACACAGAGCGACGCTTGAGGAGATTACCTCAAATAAAATTACTGTAGCAAGTACAGTCTCAAAATCTGAATATAGCGGACATGCAGTAGAAAAAAAATTTCTCCTTGATGTTGAAAAAATTACAAGATAATGGTAGTCATAATGAATAAAATAAAACCATTAGAAAAACCACAAAGCAGGGGAGACTTCGGCTTAAAGGTTGATTGTTCTTTTTGCGATACACTCGTTTCAGGCTGTAGGCTTAATGGCAAATCATTGGCTTGTTGCGCCCATCCTGAGTGCTTGTCATATAAAATTATTGGCTACGAAAAAGGAACCGGGAAACGACGTACTAAAAATTTAAAGACAAAAATATACAAAGAGGCAAGGGTTGAAGCGGCGCTCTTCCAAAATGAATTAAAAAATAATAAAAGACCGGAACCATCCATACAAACCCCTGAAATAATTGTCCCTGCGAAAGTAGAAATACAGACCGCCACTACTCCGCTTTTAATAAATGAAATGGGATCCTATATGGCATTTCTGCGTGGCGCAGACACCGTGCCTGAACATAAGCGCAGAGCAAGAAGTGAAGCCCATTGTAAGAGTGTAGAGAATCACTTATTTGAATTTATAAAAGCGATAAAAGATGATTATATAGTAAAAGAAATAAGGATTAACGGGGTTTCGGAGGATATGATTGGTAAATACCACAAGAGCATTTTATCCCGCAATCTTTCACCCAGGTCATATAATAAAATGATCGGTGCGATGGGGACATTTTATAACCACCTTAAAAGAAATGGAAAAATAAATGCAAATCCATTTTCAGGAATTATCAGAAAACCTGAAACTCACAAAATATCTGTTTTAACAAAGGAAGAATTTGATGCTCTTATAAATGTTTTACAAAAGCCGGAATTGGGTAAGCGTAATGTAGGTACTGAAACGAAGGACTACTATCGGGAATGGGTTTTACCGGCAGTCAAAATCGGACTTATGTCGGGTAGAAGAGCGGAGGAAATTTTACGGAGTAAGTTTTCAGATATAGAAACAGACGAAAATGGTGAAATGGTTAACCTGTCTGTGATTGACTACAAGGTCTCAAGGCAACAAAACAGGTTGGAGGACAATCCGAAACGCATAAATGTTCCACTCACGGAAGAATTAAAGCAAGTATTAAGAGAACTTAATTATGAAGAATTAAAAGACAGCGAGGAATATATCATCGGCAATAGCGAAGCAATGGACAGGCAAACGATGAAAGTATTTTTAGGAAGGGCATTTAGCCATTATTGGGAAAAAACAGATTACGCAAAAACAAAAAAAGCCAGTTATAAAATATTGCGCAAAACGTTCCTGAGTTCCTTAGCCTCATCAATCGGCATTTCCTCGGCACGTGTTGTTTCTCAACATAGCGATACTAAAGTTTTGGAGGAGCATTACATCTCAACACAGGTATTAGGAATGACCGCTAAGAATTTCTCGGTTTTCTCCAAATCGGAAGAGAGGCAGGCGGAGTTAAATAAGCTAAGAAAAATAGGAAAAGAGGAAATATCAATTGAAAAATAATAATTCAAAAATAAATAACAATTAAATCTACCAAAAATGAAAACAACTGAAAGCAATGAAACCGAAACGTCAGAAAATGGCGAAAGCCAAAATGACCAAAACAATGAGAGCAACCAAAATGACCAAAACCAACAAACCAAAGAAGCCGGTCCCCGGACTATGTTTTTGGAGTATGACAGGTGGAAGCCTGGGCAACATAATATCTCCGCAATAATTAAAGACCCTGGCGAAAAAAGAGGTCAGGTATCTGCCCGCATCTTTACGGAATTTTCCCCCGACAAAAAAGGAGCTACCTACACAGCAAAAGATGCAGAAGGCAATATCCTGTTTAGTTCTCCCAAGCTATGGGAAGTAAAAAAGAACATCAAGGAAAACTCCAAAATATTGTTGGAGCAAGCCCGCCTTGCCAAAAAAAATGCTCCGGTAATAGGAGCACCCCAAAAGAAAGAGGAACCACTAGCAAAGAAAGAATTTAAAGCTATGGGTGAGAAGTTACTCAGCGAAGCAGGGCATTTTACCGATTCTGCGGTGCAGGCTACCACAGGAATTGACAGGCAAGGCGACCTGAAAAAAATCAGGCACAAAAAATTGCAGAAAAATAGAGGATTACAACGCTAACCTAACCAAAAATGAACATAGCAACCAACAATAACATCGAATTAGAATACAGCCGTGCTGAAACATTTTCAGATCCAATACTAATTAAAATGACTTTGCCCGATGGCTCCAAAACTATAGTCGGGCACGTTTTGCAGGACTGGAATAATGACGATGCACCAGTGTTGTATGTCTGTATCGGACAGGGTGGGGAGGAAGTATGCCCTCCCACCGATGACTGGACGGCAGTAGAAAAAGCCTTTGAGAGATATGCCAAACAGTATGGTGAAAGAAAACGTGAAGTAAAGCAAAATGAGGTGGCTTCAAGGGTAAATGAAGTAAGTGCTGTTCGGGAACATAAAGGTCGGAACAGCAGAACCATTGGAATTTCAAAATGAACTTAAATAAACAAAACAAACAACTAAAACTAAACAACATGAAATTACTATTAGTAAAACAAAAATCTGCCTTCAGTCATGAGTACATAGATGCTTTGATAAACACGGAAGCGGAAAAAATATGTAAGGTTGCAGAGGCAAAAGGCAGGCACTGGGGATTACAGGACATGCCTTCCGTGCAAGGGGATACTATTGCTCCATATCTCTTAGACCTAAAAACCAAATGCGAACAGTTGGCGTTACAAATCTTGCAGAAACTCAAGCCCGCCTTACATCTTCCACAGGGAAAAATAGATGCGGATGTGGCGGATTTGCACCATAAGCGATTAAGCGGTGATATCCGGGAAATGGAGAGGCACATAAATCTGCACAGGCACGATATTGCCAGTTATAGCCCTGCTGAAATTGAAAACCGGAAACGCATATCCAACCTCCTTTCCTTTGGCATCTTTATTGCCGAAGTAGTGCTCAACACGCAAGCCTTCCAGGTATTCGGGGACAATTTAATCTACTGTCTCCTCTTAGCTTGCTCCGTTTCTTTAGCGGTAAGTTTCGGGGCGCATTTTGCAGGCAGGCAATATAAAGATGCCAAGACCAAAATTAAAAGAAGAATAGTACTTGCCGTTTCTTTTATCGGCATCAGCATCTTCTCTTTTGTCATTGCATCCCTGCGGACTATGTTCCTGAAAAGAATCGGAGTAGATATTGACCCGCTATACTTCTGCATCTTCAACATAGTCTTTTTCCTTATGGCCGCCATTGCTTCCTTTTATCTTTTCCCCACCAAAGAGGAATTAGACCAGAACAGGGTAAACCTGCATAAGTATAAAACCCTGAAGAAACTGGAGAAAGGAAAAATAGCAAAGGTGAAAGAATTACTGGCACATGAAAATACAAGTACCCAAAATATTCACGGGCATTTGGACAAAACGATGGAAGCGGAATATGCCATCGAAAGAATCAAAAGCGTATATGCCCAGGCTGTGGCAATTTTTATCAATGCCAATATGCTCTGCCGGAAAGGAATCCCAGACTGTTTCGGATATGCACCTCCTCCGTTAGATATTCCGCATATAACTTTCCATACAACCATTAACAAATATAAAAAACCAACCAATGAAAACGACAATAGTAATTATTCTGCTTAGTCTGGCTGTCTTGCTGTTAGGCTGCACCGCCAATCCATCAACCACAACCCATATCTTAGTTTTAGGTGATAAGACGGATAAATTTCTGTCCCGTCCGGTGGCGAAAGACATACTCAACTTATACGGTTTTGACCAAAATATGAATAACGGGGGTGTCTTTCAACTCTCAGACTTAACGAAGGTGTCTTTTAATAAAATACAAGAAGTGAAGATAGAGAAGGTCAATCTATGCCTCTCTAATCAATTTTTGAGAGGCAATGAAATAGATACTTTCAAAAGTGGAGTAACGGATATTATTTCACAAGCAGAGCAAGCCCCTGCCGGGGAAAATAACTCATCTATTTATTATCCTATGGCGGAAGCCTTAAATGAGTTAGCCCAAAGCAATGCGGAAAAGAAATATGCTCTTATCTATTCCGATCTTATGGAACACACGCCGGAACTTTCCTATTACTCCAAAAAGATTCTAAATGAAATGCGGGACAACCCCGATGCCATCAGAACCTTGTTAGAGGCGCAGGTTAAACTTAATTCCTTGCAGGGAATCACTATATACCTTTTATATGAGCCGACAAATTCTTTACAGGATGAGGAATTTAAAATTGTGTCTAAGTTTTATTCCGACCTATTCACAAGCAAAGGAGCCGTAGTAATAGTTACCCCCAATCTTCAAAACTAAAGCAGGTGCAAACAATAGGAGCGATACTAAAAGCAATCTTAAAAATACTGTGGAAAGCATTTTTAATAGTTCTATGGGGAGCCTCAAAAATCCTGGAATATATATTTCAACAACTCAATAAAATTTTAAAAGATGCGATTGACGGAATGCGCTAAAAAAGTAATGGACATCATAGTTAGAACAATTGAATTGTTATTAACCCTTATTGAGAAAATACTCAGGCTTTTTCTTAATTTGGCTGAAAGTATTGTTGAGAGTTTCGACGATAAAAAGTACAAAGCGAAGTTCGCCCCCTCACGGAGTTTATTATCCCCCTGGAATCACGGTTTTAATTTAACGGGAGATAAAAGCCTTAGCATAAAGAACTCCTATCAAAATTCTCTAATAATTGCTTCCACCGGAATGGGCAAAACCTCTGTAGTCCTTATACCGAGCCTGTTTTCAATGAATAGTAGTTTTTGTATTCACGACCCAAGCGGTGAAATATTTCTTACAATCTTCCGGCTTCCTGAAAGCAAAAGGATATGAAATTAAAGTGCTGAATTTTTCTAACCCTAAACTTTCATGCGGTTATAATCCACTGCAGAGAGCAAATACTAATTCTGATATTCAAAAAATATCAAGTATGTTAATTGAAAATGCGTTTGGTGGCGGAAGCCACAAAGACCCGTTTTGGACAAATATGGCTGTATCACTTTTGACTATGTTAATCACTATTCTAAAAAAGCAGAACGTAGAGTATCAGAATCTTACAATATAAGGCACTTGCTCAATCAGTTAGGCGGTAATACTGAAGCGGTGGATACTCTCTTTTCCCAATATGCGGACGATGTTCTGTTTGCAGAATACAAATCATTTATCGCTTACGATGAAAAGGTAATCAGCGGAACTATTGCAAGCTGCAAAGCTGCCCTAAATATTTTCAACGACCCGGCAGTGGCAAGGGTAACGTCATTTGATAACTTAAATATGGAGGAGTTTAGAAAAAGACCCACCGCCCTATATATTCAAAACTCCGTAGCAGACCAAAAATATTATAGCGTTCTCACCTCCATTTTCTTTGAGCAATTTTTTAGTTATGTAATGTCCCGTTTCCCTCAAACTGAAGAGCATGATATTTTCTTTTTAATTGACGAAGCAAGCTCTTTAAAACTTCCAACCTTACAATTGGCGGTTTCCAATGTCCGTAAGCATAGCGCTGGAATAATGTTAATTATTCAGGATTTTAATCAGCTTGTTAATTCTTACGGAAAACACGAAGCGGATGCAATCCGGGCCAACTGTTTTGCCAAACTATATTTCAGTGGAGCATCATTGGAAACTGCAAAAGAACTGGAACAGATTTTAGGTAAATATGAATATTAAGGATAAGGAAAAACACAAGGTAGTCCGCCCTCTGATGGTTTCGGATGAAATCAGCATTATGAAAGCAAATCAGAGCGATACTCATTTGCGGACATCACCCACCGATAAAAGCAAAACTTACTCCCTATTACAAGAACAGGAAGTATAAAAATTTTAGCCTTATACCTCCTCCGGTTGTTTCAAGTTCAGTCCCTGAAACATTACCTCTTTTAACCCTTCCCAAACCCAATGAGGAAATTAAAACCGAGCAGCCATATCTGGCAGTATCTTAATAATGCCGGGGTTCTTGAAAATGGGACTGACGAACAGATTAAAGCGGCTAAAAGAGCCTATCGCAAGAATTATCTGCTTGCCTTCAAGCAAAAGCAACGGAAAGAAAAGCCGGAGTTTATTGTAATGCTGTCCAAAGAAAATGGGGAATATGAGACTGTCGCCAACGCCGCTAAAAAACATTCCCTGTCCATTACTACCTTTTTAAAAACGGCAACACTGGCATACCTCAACCAATACTATATCGTGCCTGATAGGGTTCAGTTGGCAAAGATGGAACAGATGCTTGCCCAATGCTTAAATGAAGTACAACTCATTACCCGCACCAAAGAAAAATATTCCTGGGAGAGGGAACAGAAATATGAAGCGATTGAAAAGCGCATCATCAAACTGGAAACGCAAATCAAGGAAGTGTTGAGTAATCCGCCTTTAGCTTCTAAAAATGATAGTAAAAATTAAATCACATAAAAAGTCATGCCGAAAATTGCTTGAGTATATACTCCATCACGAAGGACGCCTGTTTAATGAACAGGGCCGGTCGTTTATCATTACCCATAATCTTAAAGGGAAAAACATCAATGATTGGGAAAAGCAATTTATAGAAAATGAAAAATACCGAAAGCAAAAAAGGAAAGATAGCGTTTTTGCTTTTCACGATATTATTTCCTGGCACAAGGATGATGCGAAAAATTTATCACTTGAAAAAATGCAAGATATGGCAAGGGAATACATCAATCTCAGAAACCCTAACGGAATGTACATAGTTACCCCGCACTTCAATAGACAACATTTTCATTTGCACGTTGCCGCCTCGGGCGTGGAATACCGCACTGGAAAATCTCTCCGGCTTTCAAAGCCTGAACTTGTAAAAGTTAAAAGGGGAATTCAGAGCTACCAAATTGAAAAGTACCCTGAACTCTCGCACTCCATAGTACAACATGGAAAAAAGGTAAAATCCCTGCAAACGGAAAAAGAATACCAATACAAACGCAGAACCAGCAGAGAAACGGACAAGTCACAGCTTACCGGAATACTCGAAACATCATTCAAAAAATCTTTATCAAAAACTGGCTTTTTTGAAAAGCTTACTCTGCTTGATGTTTCCACTTATTCCCGTAACGGGAAAATAACAGGAGTGATTTTTAAAAACAGGAAGTTCCGGTTTAGCAGACTTGGGTTTGATATAGGAAGATTAGATGAACTTGATAAATCTACAGAGAGAGGAAGGGAACTTATTAAATCAAGGGAGAGGAGAGGCAAAAATATAGAACGAAATATTTAACAGTAACCACCAAAAAATATGAACGATACACAAACAAAAAATAAAAACAGGGATGTTTACACAATCGTAACCGACCGTATTATTGAACATCTTGAAAAGGGTGTAATACCCTGGCGACAACCGTGGACTGAAGCAGGACTACCTAAAAATTTAATCACCAAAAGGCAGTATCGGGGAATCAATATCTGGCTATTAGCAACATTGCACCATTCGCAAAACTATTTTTTAACCTTTAAGCAAGTTAAAGAATTAGGCGGCTCAGTAAAACAAGGGGAAAAATCCTGTCCTGTTATCTACTGGAATTGGGTAGAAAAGGAAAACAAAGAAACAGGCAAAAAGGAACAAGTACCTTTCCTTCGATATTACAATGTGTTTAATATCTCTCAAACTGAAGGCATACCAAAAGATAAACTACCTCCGGTTATCGAAAGTAATAATGACCCTATAAAATCTTGCGAAGAGATTATTGCAGGTATGCCAAAACGTCCTGACATCAGGCATAAAGAGCATCAGGCATTTTATAACCCCAAAGAGGATTTTGTAAATATGCCGGAATCAAAAACTTTCATTGACAGCGAAAGCTATTATGCTACTCTCTTTCACGAGTTGGTGCATAGTACCGGACACACTGAAAGGCTGAACAGAAAGGAAATAATGGGAATGAAAAGTATGTACTCAGAGGACTATGCTATTGAAGAACTCACGGCAGAAATGGGAGCCTCTTACCTGAAATCGTATTCAGGTATTCCAATTGAGAAGATTGATAATAACGTAGCCTATATTGAACACTGGCTCGGACGACTAAAGAAAGATAAAAGGCTTATCGTATATGCCAGTGCAAGGGCGCAACAGGCAATGGATTACATTCTGAATATTAAAAAAGAGGAAAAAGAATTGGATTTAATGGAGCATTCTCCAAATGAAGAAATAAATGTTGTAAGCAACGGCAATGAGAGAGGAAAAGAAATACAAAAGGTTCGGGAAAAGGGACATGAAAAACATTCAAGCCCTGAAATCAATAGATAATCATATATGGAAAAACTGAGGAATATCAGGGATTTAGAATAAATTTTGAATATAGAACCCTAAAAGGTTGCAATTGTAAAATAAATTTTCTATCTTAGCGTTAATTTGTTGAATGAACAAATAAAGAGTTGTCCAGAGGACAACCCTTTTTATAAACCTTCAGAAGGATGAAAGCCGCGACTGAAAGTTTAATTTTATTAAGTATTGAAATAGAAGAATATTTCAAAAAGCAAGAACTTTATTTCCATAATAACAAAGATGGCATCCTTCTGTCAACCTTATTTGACAAGATGCTATACCCCTTTCTTTTGGCTCTATCCGCACTTAACCCCCATATTAAAATAACCTATAAAACCCTAAGTATTAGTCTTTCTTCAACAGTAATCATACTATTCCCATCCATCCAGAATTTTCCTTCAAAAATTTCCGCATTAATTATTCAAAAAATTTTATGCTATGAAGAAAATTCTACCACCCTATCTTAATTATTTTACAGCCCGCAGTGTTTTCTATTTTACCCTATTTCTAATAGGAATCCTCCGGTTGGATTTTATTTATAAGAATGTTGATTTCATAAGAAAAATATATGGGAACAAACTTTCTTTTAATCTTGTAAATACTGTTATCCTATTTTTAGTTGTCGTACTTTATATCGAGCAGAAAAGACGGAAAAGTAAATATGTCATAAATATTGAAACCCTTAATTGGCTTGCAAATATTTTTCTAATCACTATTCTGTTCTTTCATGTTATTTATGATTTGTACGATGTCATTTTTAGGGGTTCCTCAGTGGATTTAATAGTTGTTATCCAGATTAGTTTAAACGTCCTTGGAGACATATTGTATGGCATTACATTACTATGGAAGAAAAAGATTATTGAAAAGTTAAAGAGTTTAGCTGACGGTGATAAAAAAGTAGAATCTCAAGAGACGGTCAATGAAGAGACAGTATTAATTGCCACCGATCCACTACTACGAAATTTAACTAAAGAAGAAATGGAGAATCAGTGGGATGAATTAGAAACTAAATATGAAATCCTAAATTTTGCAACCAAATCAGATTTGCGTAAATTAAAGGAATTCATAAATATCCTTGAGGTCCAAAAGCTATTAAGGGTTCCCTGGAGAGAGGTAATGCGTAGGGTTTTGGTTAACCCTGAAATCGTATATGTAATCAAAGCTAAATTTGGTGGGAGAATTCTCGGTTTTTTTATTATTTATCCGCTGACTTTAACTTGTGACAGGTTAATCAAGGAACATAAAATATTTCAAAGTGATGACTTCAAACTTCAACATATTTGCAGGAAGTATGGGAATGCAAGGTCTGTTTATCTATCTTGGGTTTTTGCAAATGGTGATGAAGATAAAAAAATTGTATGCTTGTCAATTGAATACACCTTGCAGGGTATTTTACAAAAATACAATAGAATAAAGGTTGTTTATACTAGACCTGTATTCACGTATTGGCGAGATTTAGCGGTGGAATATGGTTTCAAGCCATTGAAAAATTCTGAATCAATTCTTGTACAAACCAGGGAAGCTTTATTAAAGAAAATTAGATTCTTCTCCACTTCTCCTTCGCCGAGATAGTGAAAAATTTGAAGGGAATAAAGCAGTATGTATCTTTGGCATGATAGTTTCATTTTATTATTTATGTACAAGCCTAAACCTAACTGTTATGACAAAAGCGGAAATTATTAAAGAGGTATCAGAAAGAACTGGGATTGAAAAGCCAAAAGTTGAAATTATCATAGATGCGTATATAGCTACAATTCAAAAACATGTGGTTCAAAAGGAATCAATTTATTCTAGGGGATTTGGAGTTTTCACAGTCAAAAGAAGGGCTGCGAAAATTGCAAGGAATATTTCTAAGAACACAGCCTTTCTATTGCCTGCTCATTACATTCCTGCCTTCAAACCTTCAAAGAGGTTTTTAGACAAGGTAAAAAACTCTAAGAATATTTCTTCTCTATAGGAGAAATAAATAAGCCCCACAATTTGCGAGGCTCATACTTTGGGAAGGTAAAGTCTATACTATTTATTGACAGTGCTTGCAAGTTCAGAACCTGCTTTAAACTTGGCTACTTTCTTGGCTGCAATTTTCAGTGCTTTTCCTGTTTGTGGGTTCCTGCCAGTACGGGCTGCTCTTTTAACAACAGCAAATGTTCCAAAGCCTACTAAAGCAATTTTACCTCCGCCCTTCAGGGCTTTGGTAGTTTGGTTTGTAAATGCGTTAAGTGCTTTCTCTGCATCGGCTTTGGAGAGCTTTGCTTCTTTGGCAATGGCTTCCACTAATTCTGATTTGTTCATGGTAATTTAATTTAAGGGTTAATAGAGTTGTAAATCTACTGAATTCAGCATTATGAAAAGTATTTTAACAAAGTTAATTAAGTAAATTTTACTTATTGAATTTTTATGGGAATATCTTTGGGGTTTTCAACTTTTGCTTTTGTGTCAGCATTTTTGATCAACCCCTGAACAGCAGATTGTGCTGCATCCGTTTCTTTGTTTATCTTATTAGTTTGAGCTTTACTTCCTCCTAAAAAACTATATCCAACACTAAATGAATACCAAGGCATTTGATTATATAGCCAATTTTTACCCATTTGACCTGAAACAAAGTCATGTCCCCATAATGCGCCTATTTGAAAGTCTTTAGTTTGAAGTATTAAACCTAAACTTTCGGAAACGCCCCATGCTGTCCCATTGCTTGGACTAGTACCTGCTGTACTATTAATGTCTTGATTATTAATTTCTATAGATGAGAAACAAGGCGAAAAAGTTACAGTAATAAAACTATTTGTATTTATATCAATCGGTATTTTCCAACCGACGTAGCCACCAAGATTAACTTCTGGAGAGAAAATATAATTTATAGTACCCACAGATGGTCTGTATTTAAAAGGGGTAGAAATATTTGCACCATATACAAATGCAGTGGAAGGAACAATACATTTTTTAATAGATGAATCCGACAAGAGCCTTTCTGCATCAATGAGGAAATAAATATTATTATCGTTTGAATTAATAAAATGTGCATTCCCTTTCAATGCTTCTTTTGTTTTGCCATCGTTTTTTTGCACTTCCATATTTCCCTCATCCTTTATGGTATAAAAGGAAATTTCAAAGTATTTTGTTGAACCAATTGTGACAGGTTGACTATGAACAATTTTAAATCTAAGAGGAAAAAAATTACTTTTTTCTTCTCCTACTGTTTCAAGCCCATTGCTGTCAAAAGTTAATAGATTAAATTTTGTTAAAGGATCGGCTTCAAAATAGAATTTTGGTTTTGAATTTTGTGATTGTTCTTGTGCATGTATCTTACTTATAGAAAAAGATATCAGCACCAATAAAGTAAGGATTGGTTTCATAATTTAATAAAAATAAAATGCATTCTTCCTTTAAATTAGCTATTTACGAGATCAGTAGTGCAAAACAAATTAATTTAATGAGCTATAATAACTTTTCCACTTCCAACCAAACCTTCGTCCTCTTTCAAAACCCTATACAAATAAATCCCATTGGGCTGCCCCGCAAGGTTTATATTGTAATTCTGCCTTTGTGGTAAATCCTTCGCGAGTATTTTCGCACCAAGAATATTATAAATTTCCAAGCTGTATTTTTCATTACTATTTACTAGCGATAAAACAAAATTACCATTATTGGGATTGGGAAAAACACTAATTCTGTCAAATTGCTTCAATTCAGCGATGCCAGTGACGTTATTTACCGTTCGGATTATTTGGTTGTCATCATCTGCAACGTAAATATTGTCAAATCTATCAAGGGTGATTCCGCATGGATGCGATAACTCTGCATTCGTCGCCTGTCCTCCATCTCCGCTATAACCGCCATTATAAGTACGATTCATCCAAAACTTATATCCATTACCCACAACAGTATTAATAATTCCCAAAGTATTAACCTTGCGAATAACTTGGTTTATGCAATCACTTATGTAAAGATTACCAAGACTATCTAAAGCGACTGAACCTGGATCGTATAACTCCGCATTCGTCGCCTGTCCTCCATCTCCGCTATAACCTGCAAAACGAATACCTGCAATCGTAGTGATTATTCCTGATGTGTTTACTTTCCGAATTACCTCATGCCCCGACTCTGCAATAAATATATTCCCAAAGTAATCAATTGCTATTCCGTTTGGCAGAAGCAATGATGCATTCGTCGCCTGTCCGCTATCTCCACCACTTCCACCGCCAGCGACAGTCATAATAATTCCCGCTGTATTAATCTTGCGGATTCGCCCATTATCACAATCTGCTATATAGATATTGTTCGAATTATCCTGGGCTATGCATACAGGAGCATAGAACTCTGCATCAGTAGCTTGCCCTCCGTCCCCACTGTATGCACCCCATCCCATACCAGCCTCATAGCCATTTCCCGCGATAGTGGTTATTATACCGTTCGTATCCACTTGTCTTATTACATTATTATATGAATCAGCAATAAATATATTTCCTAAATGGTCAATTATAGTTGCAGTCGGGAAGTAGAGCTCGGCATTGGTAGCTTGTCCTCCATTTCCACTGTAGCCCCAACCGAATGTTTTGTTTCCTGCAATCACATTTATTATTCCCGAACTATTCACCTTTCGTATAAGACCATCTTCGGTGTCTGAAATGTAGAGGTTGCCGTATCTATCTACAGAAATTCCCTGCGGTAAATTTAATTCTGCATCAATCGCAAGTCCTCCATCACCACTATAACCAGCGGTATCAGGTAGTCCAGCTATTGTTGTGATAATTCCATTTTGGGCATGCACATTGCATTGTGCAAAAATGAAAAATAATAATACTGGAAAGACAAGATACCTTTGCATGGTCTTCTAATTCAATATTCAAATATAGTAATAATTCATTTCTAATGCATTATTACAAGTTTGTCTGATTTTACAGGTTTTCCTTCTAAATCTATTATTTGATAAAAATACATTGCATCACTAAGTGAACTTATATTAAGCACTGTAGTTGAATTTGTTAGTTTGTCGGTTTTTACTAGTTGTCCCATGACATCGTACATCCGAAAATAATAGTCTCCTTCTTCACCAAGCATCTTAATGTTTAGTAACGAACTTGCCGGGTTAGGATAAACTTTAAATTCAGTGTTGGGTTGAGTGATTGACGTTATTGAAGTAACAAAACAAGTATCGGAATATACATTAATATAGTCGTATGCTGCGGAATCCTGAAGATCAACTGCAAGCACAGAGTACTTAGAAGGGTATGTAGCTATGAATGTTCTGCTTGTATCTGCTCCTCGAACTACTAAATCATTGTTATCCTCATCGTACCAAATATAAACAAATGGTGGAGTGCCACCATGTGGGGTTGCGGTCAATGTAATAGGGCTGCCTGTCCATAGCGTATCGTGCCATAAAGTTACCTCGAATTGTATTGCGGTGTCTGAAGGGTCGAAAACATCTTCAAATTTCCAATTCTTTAAACAGGCATATTGAAACCACATTGAGCCACATATTTTAAAGCAAGTATCTTCTTTCATTGAATCCTGCGCATAATACCCATCTAAATTATTTGTGAAAATTTTCTTTTTCCAGCTTACTGTGAGGCTGTCATAATAGCGTTGCTCCATGTACACGGGACCAACGTGATGTGAACACATATATCCGCCCAAAAAATCTTCGGGGTCTGGTTGGTCAGCGCAATACGGGCAACCTCCATCGCTTAGATTTGCCGGATCAAAAACAGGCCAGATTTCCTTTTTATAGTAGCTATGGATGGGGTTTCTTCCAATTTCCGAATCTCCTTGAATCCAATCTCCTCTATTCCACAGAGCCTCTGGATAAGAAGTATAGGACGATAGAAGTATTCTGTCCGTGTATTTACTTATTGAATCAATTTCTCTTGCCTGTACCCAATTCGTGTAAAGTGAATCTTCGTGTAAAACTGCTCCGCCCATTGGGTTTAAATCAGGTGCAATGTAATCCTCAACTCTTAAAAAATTTTTATCACAAGAATGTGCGGCGTTCCACATTGAGCGGAGCATTGGCAAATGTACTGTATCGAAATCTGCAAGATCTTGTTGCCATCCTACGGCAGTTGTGTCTGTTAATGTATTCTGATCTGTTTCCCAGAATTCTTCATCTAAGCTGATTACGTCAATCTTCTGAACCCAGGGAATACCTATATTATAGGAACTTACCAAGGCACTATAATTGGCAACATCGTAATTTCTCACCGAAAAGGAATTGGTATCGTCTCGATGAAAGGCACTATTGTATACAACTACACCAACTTGTTCAACCCCGCCACGTGTTTTAAGGCTATCAATAAAGTTAGCTAAATAGCCTGCATAAGTTGGGTTTACTGCCGCACTTGTCAAATAAAATGGTCCAATTGGATTATCAGTTGCATCATTATCAACCCCATCCAAAAGGACATAGGTAATTTTGTTCAATTTACAGTACGTGACAAGTGGGGTACCATAATTGGTCAATGAATCATTAGGGTTGTAATAGTGTGCTGCCCATTCAACATACATTCCTCTTTTGCTCCACCGTGGACTACGAAGTGCACTGTATGGCGGAAGAACCAAAGGAGATTTAACATCCACTACCGCAGAATCTTGGCAAGAATTGGCATCTGTCACTATCACCGTATATGTTCCTGCACTTATTCCAGTTACTAGGGCACTGGTGCTTCCCCCTGGTGTCCATGTGAAAGTATACGGGGGCGTTCCCCCTGCTGGTAGGGCAAGAACTAAGGACATGATAGTTGTATCGGACACAGTCAACACTGCCGGTTCAGTTATGTTTGCAGAGATGGAAGCAGTGCATCCTCGTGAATCTGTAACTTCAACAGTATAAATTCCTGCGCTCAATTCCGATACTAACGAAGTGGTTTGACCTCCCGGGCTCCAATTATATGTATAGGGAGGCTCGCCACCGCTTGGAAGCGCAAGAGCCATCCCGTCAAATCCACCCTCACAATCAACATTCTTCGCTCTCGCAATAGTAACTCCGAGAGGTGGTTTTGAAGGTTGGTTTACAATTACTGAATCTATTGCCGAACATCCGTTTGTATCTGAAACCGTTACATAATACATACCTGCCGTTAATCCTGTTGCAGTAGCAGTTGTTTGACTACTTGCATCGCTCCATAAATAAGTGTATGGACTATCGCCCCCTGTAGATGTTGCGCTAACACTGCCATCACTTCCTCCGCTGCAATATACATTAGAAACTAAACTTGCAAATACACTTAACAAAGGTGGCTGAGTTATAGTAGCTGAAGCCGTTGCTGTCATACCGCAACTATCAGTTACAGTTACAGTATAAGTACCTGCTGAAAGTCTTCTGTCCATTGATCCAAGCGTGCCATCCGACCAAGAAAAAAGATACGGAGCCGTTCCACGAGATATTCCGGCAACAATAATTCCGTTATTTCCTCCATTGCAAGTAACCTCTACAAGATTTCTAATAAATACTGTTACACCTGATATAACAGCCACGGAAGCCGCATGAGAGCCTACATTATCAGTGACTATGACAGTATAAGAACCTGCCGAAAGTCCGTTAATGGTCTGTGTGGTTTGTCCGCCAGGACTCCATAAATAGGTATAAGGAGTAACACCACCTACGACAATAGCAGAAGCACTGCCACTACGCATACTTGTACACGTTACGTTGGCAACTTTAAATCCACTTACGGTAAGAATGGTATAATCAAAAATAACTCCATCGTTATTTGCACCTCCCTGGCTTGTCATTCCATACATCGTGTCGTTCAAAAATGTTACATCTCCATACGGATATGCTCCACTTGTCGTGCTACCGCTAAAATCGTACAAGTCCGTGTAATGACTTCCATTTGTTTTTATCGAAAAGAGGTTGCCATATCCGTTAATACCTCCCTGATTTGTCATTCCATAAAATAGGTCTCTGCCTGTGCCTGAACGGGCAAGTGTCAAATCTCCCTCTGGAAGATAACCGTCAATTCCGCTAAAATCGTATAAATCAATATATCCTCCTCCACCAAGAATATAGCCAAAGACATTGCCGGAAGCGAAGCCTTGTTCTGAAGTCATTCCAAATAAAGTGTCGCCCGTAAGCCCTGTGGTCAAAGAGCCGTAAGGATAACCTGCTGTGCCATCAAAATCATATATGTCAGAATTTAAAAGAGTTGTTGGATTGATTGCGATAATACTGCCATACCCATAGTACCCGCCTTCTGAAGCCATTCCAAATAATTTTCCTTTAGAGTAAATTAGTGAGCCATAAGGATACGCTCCATTATAAGTATTAAAATCAAGAACATCATAATATCCTGAACCATTAGTCTGTATGCAGAACACATTGCCGTAGGAACTCGTCCCTCCGGTAGAAGATTCGCCCCAAAGTGTATCTCCGGTAATTGATAAAAGCAGGGAACCGTAGGGGGCGGCTCCTCCACTTGATCCGGGGAAGTCATAGATGTCTGTAAACCAACTTCCATCGGGAGCCATTGCGAAAATATCACCATTTCCGTATGCTCCTGCATAGCTTGTCATACCATATAATGTGTCTCCTGTTATGCTTAGAGTTAATGAGCCGTAGGGGTACGCACCGTCTCCGCCGCTAAAATCGTACAGGTCTATATAATGGCTTCCATTCTTCCATACCGAAAAAACATTTCCTGCTCCGTAGCCACCATACGCTGACATGCCATAAAGCGTGTCTCCTCGCATAATTAAAGAGCCGTAGGGATTCAATCCGTCCGTGTTGTTAAAGTCGTGCAAATCCGTGTACTGGGCTTTTACAGCCGATATTCCCAAACAGGAAACAACGAAAAATAGCAAGTAGATTTTTTTCATGGCGTTAGATTTTTAGAGAAAGTAAATTAGAAGTGCAACCTTTATATGTCCTTTTAACGAGTACAAATGTATTAAAGTATTATTACCGAATTACAAACCAAGTGTAATTTTTTTATTATTAAATCGGTCAAAAGAGTATCTTAGATTTAGCTTACTTCTGAAATTGAATTATGATTTAGTCGGTTATCACTACTTTTTCCGTCCATAGTGCTTTATTATTCTCAAGTACACGAATAAAATAAATTCCATTGCTTAACCCATTCCTGTCTATTTTTATTTGTTGCCCTGAAATATTTTGTATCTGTTTTACTTTCTGTCCAAACACATTGTAAATATTCAACGTGGCATCCTTTAATATTTTTTCTGTTGAAATGGTGGTCTCGGAAGAAAAAGGATTAGGATAAATTGTAATTTTATTTTCGGTTGAAACCTGAGCAATACCTGTACAGACTTGAACTGATAATATGAATTTTGTTGTATTCGAATAATTGCAATTCGCTGCTGTTAAAGTTATTGTGTCAGTTCCTCTCGAAAAACAAATATTGCTTGGGTTTTGAACAGTGGAAGTATCGGGAGAGCCTCCCTGAAAAGACCAAATCCATGTCGTTGGTGCAGTTGTGCTCGTATCTCTGAAACTGATGCAACTATCATTAACACATATGGGCGATCTGTTTGGTAAGAATGCAACAACTGGCTCATGACTCGGCCAGTATTGAGCAAAATCATTCAAAGGGCTCCCATTATATCCTGTGCAAATATACCCCATACTTCCAGTTGAAACTCCTACCGCTTCATCACAAGCAGTTGGACATGATGTTATTGCTAAGGGTAGTGACCATGTATTTGTTGCCTGATTCCATTCATAAAAATCAGCCAAATATGAGCCATCCGTTCCCGTGCCTATATATCCTTTATTTCCAATAGAAAAGCCTGTAGCGCTCATTCTTGCAAAGCCTGGAAAAGTTGCCTTTGACGTCCACGTACCAAGAGTACCTACTGACGGATCATATTGCCAGAAGTCATTAAAATACCCTGAATTGTAGCCTGTTCCTACATATCCTTTATCGCCAATAGAAAAACCAACTGCCGCATATCGTAATCCTCCTCCAAAAGGAGCTTTTACTGTCCATGAGTTGAATGTCGGGTCATATTCATAGAAATCGTCATAATTTCCCGAACCGTTAAGACCGCAACCGACATATCCTTTATCACAAATAGAAAAACCTACAGCAAATGCTCTTGTACCGCCTGGGAAAGGTGCCATTAGTGTCCAAGCATTAGCTCCTGTATCATATCTCCAAAAATCCTGGTAATAATGTTGCGTATTAAAATCAGGAATTCCGTCATTCCCTGTCCCAACATACCCGTACTTTCCGATGGAAAATCCCACGCCACAGCCGCCTGCACTCCCCGGATATGGGGCTTTGGGTATCCAAGGTCCTCCTGTTGCAGTGTCGTATGCCCAAAAATCGTGTGCGGAAGTGCCTGTTCCTATATATATTTTACTTCCAATGCAAAACCCGACTGCGCCTTCTCTCGCTGCTCCACCATATGGTGGCACTATTCCCGGCCATGAGTTGTATTGAGCATTTGCATTCATGCCGATGATGGTGAGCATTCCGATTAAAAATAGTTTTGTTTTCATAATCAATTATTGAAATTAGTTTATGGGGACAAATATATACAATTAAGTTATATATACATACTTTAAAGAATTATTTATATCTTTTTAGTATTCTATATATACCACTCACCTCATTTAGTTTTACCTAAAAGTTTATATATGAAAACTTTAGGTGATAAAATCAGATACTTTAGAAATTTAAAGGGGTGGAGTCAGGACGACATGGCTGATAAACTTGATATTTCACTTCCAGCGTATTCAAAAATCGAAAGGAACATTACAGATGTAAGTTATAAAAGGATGAATCAAATAGCGGGGGTGTTTGGAATAACGGTTATTGAATTACTATCACTTTCAACTAAGCCCTCCGAACAAAGCGATTTGCAAAATACATTACGGGAAAAGGAAAAAGAAATTAATAAACTCCAAAAAAAAGTTATCGAATTATTAGAAAAACTTGGAGAAAAATAGTAGCAATATAAAAACGCTTTGCAATCCGTAAACGCCTGTCATTAAAGGAACAGTAAGAAACGGCAAGGAGAAATTGGAATAAATAGCCATGGGCGGCTTTATGCCGAGAAAATCCTTGCGTTCCCAGAGGGCGCACCGGCAAACCCGGGTGTCTTACAGTTCCAATACCTTTGTTTACGAGATTGCAAAAGCGACTTCGACTTACCGCTCTTTTCCTTTTATATTTGACTGAAAAATCGTACCTTTATATGGTGGATTTTTATCTCTTTCCGAGCTATAATTAAAGTATGAAACTTGAATTGCCCCAATCAGTAAAAGTGTGTCTTTGGTCTTATGACACGAGCAAAATAAATCCAATGCTCAAGGGTAATCGACATCTGCTCATTTTTAATTGTTTGAATTTCGGAACAGAAGATGCGATTAAGTGGGTACAAGAAAATTTCTCAGAAAAACAAATCAAATCTGTCATTATAAAATCCTATGCTTCTGAATGGTTTGCCGTCCGACTGAAACGCTGGGCGGAATTTTATCAGGTAAAGCCTAAGTGGAGAACTCGCGGTGAGTATATAATGCGCAATGAGAAAGATTTCAAGCCCTCACAAGAAACAGATAACATATGGGCAATTGGCGGGCACACAATCTATAATACTCTATTGAAAAAAACCGTTCCAAATGTATTGGTACGGAAAAGATAAGTTCGACAATATCCTTTTCCGTCAGAGTCGTTGAAGTATTGAAAGATGATCCCTGGGGTGGCAACATTTATTTCCTGCAAGTGTATCCGGCTAAAATAAAACAAAAAGAGGGGATACTCTTGCTTCCATTGTATTCAGAAAAGGGTGTCCAATAAAGTGGAATGGAGCATTCATTTTATAAAAATGGTTGCGTAAAGGAATGTTTGGACTTCCTTTTCTTTTGTGTCTTTTGGCTGTTAGGGGGTCGGGGGAATGTCCCCCGCAAGATGGCGTGTTGCAGGGCGGAACAAAGTGTAGTCCGGCAACACGCTATCTTGCTATTGAGCCCTCTACAGACTATCTACCACTGCCAAAGATTTACGATAGGGGGATGTCCCAGCCTTCTTAATCTTTCACCTTTTGAGGTTGCCTTTAGTCCTTATTTAAAAACCTATAAATTCTAGTAACTCCTAATTATTGCTTGTGCATTTGTTAATGCAGTCAATCGGTCTATAAAGAAAATGACTTTGCCAGTTCCGTCTCTTGCAGCATAACCCAATAATAGAGCTCCAGGCTTAACATCCTTACTTACATAAGCAATATAACCTTGCTCTTTTGTTAAGCCGTGAATTGCAGGTTCTATAGTAATCCAATAAGTATGCCCCTTGTGTAATAAAAATAGACAGAATACTATTCAAGTCTATAAGTTTGAGATCTTCCGCACCAATAATTAGCAAATGCGTAAATACCATGCCAGACCTCTTTGCTGTATAGTCAGGGAATGTTTTACTGAATACATAATATTTGCCAAAGGCTTCTCCTGAAATATATGGAGCCAGATCAACGCCAGGTATTAGCGCTCCTGGTCTATCAGTAAAGGAGATTAAATTCGATGTGAGTTCAGTATCACTAATAGTTTGAATAATACATCCATGAGACCTATCAACTTCACCATAATAAGCCTGATGAACAATTATAGTAAGTGCCATTATCCATTATCATAATAAACAATGGCTCCAATAATATCAGAAAGCATTGACTATTACGGGGTCCGGGTGTTCTCGCAAGATAGCGAAAAGGAGGGTGCATTCACCCTCCTTTTCGCTATCTTGCTATTGAGCCCTCTGCAGACGACATAGCCATTACCCAGATCATAGGTATTACGGTCTATCCTCTATTTTCTTTTTGGGAGAAGTATGTTATGATTAGATGACAATAACAAAAAATACGAATACACTTATTTTCGGAATTATGCTATTTTCTGCACTATTCAACGGTATCGGGTTGTTTATAATCGCTATTAAACTTTGTGGTAGAAAAACTAAATAAATCTAATATTTTGTATATTAAAAATCCAATTTTCGAGGTCAATTGGCATTTATTTTGATAAAAAATTAATTTCAACCCACTTATGCAGTGAGTGAATGCACTTGATATGCTTTATTGCCAAAATAAAAGAGCCTTTAATAAAATTATAGGCTCTTAGTTGCGAGATAGTTAGTCTCTTAAAATAGTTTTAGAGGCAGAGACTTCAGATTTCGCTTCTTTTATCTGGAAATCTCTGTTAATCTCCTCAAGGTGAGAATTTACTTTTTGCATTTCAGCAATGTCCTCCTTTTTATCAAAGCGAATTGTAGTGCCTTGAGTTTTTAACCTTGCTTCTATTTCTTCTGTTTTACTGATTCTTTTTATCATAGTGTTGGTTTTATAGGGTTATGATTCAGAAATGTTATGATTATATATTTCAAAGGGCGATAGGGGAAAAGGTGTTTTTAAAAGTATACCACCTTCAGTAACTCTTAGCCAGTGGTTTTGATAATTAGCTAAAATCAATGGTCTAAAATTATTTGTGTTGGCTTCGGTTGCATCCAAAACTATAATACCATTAGCTAACTTATTTTTTATCAAAGACTTATCACTAATTTCTGCAATCCATATAAATTTAGGCATTTGCATCTCTTTAAGCATATCCTTTAAATCCGACTGCATATTTTGATGTAAAATTAAGTTATCCTTAAATGTCCTGCTTGAACTCAGGAACATTTTTATTAACACGTTACTATTATCATTTAACTGACTCCTTCCTTCAAGTAGTAAGCTATACAAAAATGTTGTAGCCTTATATGCTTCAAGATATATTTTTGGATAGAGTGGAGCAATGAAATGTTTTATTTTACAGTCTTTCCATGCTTCAGAATAGTGTTTTGTCGGATCACTTAAGGGTGCTTTAATATAAGGAGGTTTATTGTCATCTACAAAGGCAAAATTCTTATTAGCACTATGCCAATCATAAATTTTTACATTCTTATTATGAGCAATGTTCTTATATTTTTCAACAAAAAGTGTGCTTGGCTTTAAATTATCAATTTCTTCATCCGTCACCCAATCGTGTCCCACACATAAAAGTGCATGACCAATTTTCCCTTTTGGTCCGTCATCAAGGTCGAAAATCAATGGTATTTTACTTTCAACGTAAGTGCTTATTAGTTTTTCAAATATATCATCTTTAAATATATCTCTTGAATAAACCTGGGTTCCAAATCCATATTCCCTTAAAGCAAATGACATCTGTTGGATGTAAAGACCTCCAGAAGGTAGTTGTCTTTCAGATGTAACATTTCTCAATGTCTCTAAAAGTTTTGAAGGAAGAATTGATTTATATTCTTGATAATGATTACTAAAATATTCCATTGTTGACCAAAGAGTTGTTTCTGCACAACTCATTGTTTCGGTATCCTGTGATGAGTGAGGGAATCCTTTAGCAAAAAATTTTATCCCCTGAACTGTTGTGTCAAATGTAGAATAACAACAATCAAAACCGTCCTCTTTTAAAGCCTTAGGGGAAATGACACTCCTTCCGATAATAAAGGGAATAAGAGGTCTAAGAATTGTAAAGCCCCAAAATTTCTTTTGTAAGTGTTTGATTTTTGAAGAATCAAGAAAATCCGATTCAAGTATCTCACCATCAAAAAAGGATAATTTTATACAGGTGCGATAATGTTCCTTTAGCTTTGATGAATAATAACTATAGTAGCTATTCCTGTACACTTTATCTACATATAAAGTTTCAGCAATAACATAGCAGTTTTCTTTTAATTGGTCAAAATGGGCAGTAATTTTATCGGAGTTTGCTAATGCTATGGCTATTTCAAGTTCAACACCAAACTCTTGATTCAGTAGTTTCGCCACTAAATCAAGTACTTCCGTTACAGGGGATATGTATGTCGTAATGCCCATAGAGCCCAATCCTTAAAATTGGGGTGCAAAGATATATGTTTTTATTGAATTTAAAGAAATTAGCTTAAATTTTCAATATTCATATTGAAGATTAAGGAGAAACAGTGTATCTCTCTATGTTCAAAGATTCAATTGTATCATATTGATTGTAAGCCTATTTACCATTTTTTTGAGATCTTATATCAGGAGATTGACTAAATCCATTATCCCCCATATTAGCGTTTTCGTCCTTATTTTGAGTGTCATCGGGTACTGGAGGTTGAATGTTATTATTTTCTGAATTAAAAGTATCAGTCTCAGATTGCTTTTCGTTGGAAGTAATTAAAGCTCTTGGAGCTAAAGCATTTTTTGCTTTAGAATCCCATTTCCATATATAAGGTTTGCGAATCATAGTATGAAATTTATTTTTGAATCGGTTTAGAATCTATTTGCTTATCTTCTTGAGGAACGGAGATTGGTGCAGTTTGGTCATTTTCAGGCACAGTAATTATTACAGGATGAGGTTGTCGTCCTTTAATAATATTATCACCATTTTCCTCAGGATTTGAAATAGGGAACGGATTAGCGTTTGTCATTGCGGATTATATTTATTGAGTTATTTGATTCTGCTTTCTCAGGTAATATCCTATAGTAATGAATATTAATTAGGCAAAAAATTACAAGTAATAAAAGTCCAAACAATAAAGAAGTTCCTAAAATCGTATTAAGACGTCCAATTAAAGCCCATCTATTGTTTCTATAGCTTTCAATTTTCTTCTCGTCTTCCTTTTTATTTAATTTTTCATGAATATGGCTTGAAGTCATTGCACTATACCAATGATTAAAAAAACCTAAAATAATTGTCATAAGGAATAGCGTAATTGCACAATAAAACAACCCAAGATAAATGGCTGTCTTTAGCGGAACAATTTCCTTAATAAATGTTAGAGATAACCCCAATGCGCCACTACTTATTAATAAAGATTGATCGTCAAATTTACCTATGCTATAAGTATAATCTTCCCATGAGTTTGTTAAATTTTTATTTCTGTCTTCCTCTGTCATAAAGTTAGAAATTCGATAGGTCAAATATAGCATTTTGTTACGTTAATATCCATATTGAGAGAAATGTATAGGTAATTCATGGAAAAAATAAATAATTGTTTATTATACGATACTAATTTCTTTTTATTAAAATAAATAATGACTTAATCAAATTCAAGTTTAGTAGCTATGTTATCTGAGGATTAGAAATATTATATCGCCTTTTAACCTCTTCCCATTTTTGTGATAACTCAATATTTTTTCTTTTAAAAATTCTTCCATTTAGCCTTATACATGCCCAAGCTAGCGTAGCCTCATAATTAGTAATGTTATAAATAATTAGTTTCTCTTTTTCCTCTGGATTTGTTGCATTTGAAAATATTTTACAAAATTCTTTAAATACCCCATCAATCTTATTTTTAAAAACTAAAAGCCGAATTAATTGTTGCATTACTGTAAATGGTAATGCACATTGCAGTACTGTTATAACAATTTGATGCTTTGCAAATAATGTTATCCCCAAAATGACTAAGAAAACAACTATAGTATAAATAAGCATTTGCTTCAACATTCTACCTACAACATACTTAGTAAAATATGAATTCTCAAAACAGTTTACCCCTAATTTAAAAATTCCTGCTTTAAGGTTATCATTTGAAAAATAATCAATTGATCCGCTATCCTCCAACTGGGTATTTAACCCATTATCAAAAAAATCATTTCTCCTTTTAGTTTCTGCAATTTGAAATAGATAATTCGATAAAATATCTAATATGAAATAAAGTATTGCAAAATAGCACAATAGGGTATTAAAAAATTCTATGATTTGATTTTTATCCTGGACAATGTCGGATAGTTCAAATATTAGTGTTCCTATTGAAGCGGCAACAGAAACAGATAATATTAAATCGGAAAAAGCTTTTGCAGAAGCTACAATATTAAAATCCTTATTGAAAGGTACATATTTACTCATGATTCAAGTTTTTGACCGTTATTATGGGCTTCTGGACCATACCACTTTCCAGTTTGGAGCCAAACTTCATAAAAATAAATCCATGAAGCAGTCCAAGGTACGATAACTTTTGAAATCAACCGATCCCCACGCCATTGGAAGTTTTCAGGGTGAAATAGGCATAAGGAATGTGTATTAGAATAGAAATGCGGCGGATTTGATACAAGTGGTGGGTCAATTACCTTGACAATTGGAGATGAATTGCCCCGGTAGGTAATTGATACTGTATAAATGGGTAATTCTGCCTTAACCACTAACTTGCCAATAAACTCAATTTTTCCTTCTGAGTGCTTTATGGCTTTGAACTGTGGGTAATGACTTTTCATTGCCCCGATTTGCACTGTGATATTAAAGGGTTTCTTCCTCCCGTAAATTGCCATGATGAAACCCTTGTGATGCACCTACTGAAGAACCGAGTGTAGTTGATAAAGTACCTGCTTGGGTGATCTTTAACCCTCCTTTGGATAAGGCTTCGGAAATTTTTTTTGCCTCATCAATATCAATAGTAGGAAACTCTTTTCCAAAAATATCTTTCCAAATCTTTATTGCAGACCCTTCCTTACCATTGTCAGCATCTTGTTTGGCTAAATTTAGTTTATCTTTTACCTTTACGACTTTCTTTCTCATGACATCAAAATCAGATGTTGACTTAAATTTTTCTGACCAGAGATAAGATTCTGCCTTATCAAACCAGGTACGAATGCCTTCTTCAAAATTTTTGAAATCAAAGGTTGAAAAAATATTGAAAGCGACCTCATCAATATGGTAGGATGGAATTAGCTTCCCATGCTCCTTATTCCAGTACCGTACTACCTTAACTATCTGCTTTACCCTATAATTTCTGTGCTTATGAATCCAGTCCAAATTAGTAGTCAATGTTTCAGGATCTGCCTGCACCCACCCGGATAAATCAAAATTAGGAATCATATAACCACCGTAACCGGTTGCAAAACTTGGCAAGATGTCAAAGTTTTTGTTACTAAGCTCCACGGTAACACAAGGTCTATCTTGCGTAACCTTGCCCCTATAATCTTCAATATCATTAAGATAATTCTTAATCTTTGTAAGCACACTTTGAGGAGATTTAAGCCCTCCAAACTCATTTTGCCATTTCTCCTTTTCAAGAACAGCAAAAAGATCAATATCGCTTAAAGGTCGAATAATTGTGTCCCTCTCCCAGGAACCTGTGGTGAATGTCCGTTCAACTCCTAAATCATTATCCTTATTCTTAAGGTACCCATTCAAGTTGTTAAGCGAGTTTTTGATGTTATCTTCTTGCCTATCCGTAACAGAAATGCTCTCAATAAGCTTATCAATGCATTGTAAAAGTGTTGCCATAGTATTTTATTTTAAATTTTATATAAATACTAAGCAAAAACTATGCCAAACCTTTTTGGCAGAATATTATGTAATTTTTGTCAAATTAGACTGCATGGTTTTACACGATTCTTAATGATTCTATAATTTTGCAGTATGAAAAATGAAATTACCAGAGAATATTTGCAACACCTTGCAGAATGTATAGCACTTACTACATCTGAAAAAACGACCATAGATTCGCAATCTGAAGTTTTAAAGAAGAAAATAATTGATGTATTTCAAAAAGATAGCCTGAAAGAAGTATTAGTTTTCGGTTCTTATGACAGAGAAACGCTCCTATCTCGGAAAGTTTATGAAGACTCCGACATAGATTTATTAGTAGTATTCGAAGATAAGAAATTAGAAGCTCAATCGTACCTTAACAAATTGAAATCTTTTGCAGAGAATATCAATCATTATAAAAATAATTATCAGGATCATCCAAGTATTGTCATTGAACTATCGAAAATAAAGTTCGAACTAAACCCGTGTTATTTTGAAAAAGGGTGGTTCAGTGATTCTTATTATATCCCAAAAAGAAGCGGCACTTCGATATCTTGGATTGAAACTGATCCCTGGAAGTTAAAAAATATGATTTCTCAATCACGGCAAAATAAAAATGGGCTCATAGATAGCATTTTGCTTTTTAAGTATTGGAATGTAATGAATGAAAAACCTTACGAGACTTACGATGTCGAAAAATTTGTAATACGCAATTTTGATTACACGGAAGACATTGATTATAATTTCTTTAAAAATATTGACGCATTAAATTTCAGAACGAGTGATGAGGTTCAAACTAGACTAAATCAGGAATGTAAGAGGCTGAAAGATAATATTGAATTACTAATCCGCAGGAACATGGATGACCATATAGAACAGGAACTCAATAAAATTGTGCCAATAGTTTAACCCGATTTTGTAAATAGGGTAGTAAAAAAACCTGACATTTCTGCCAGGTTTTTGTTTTTTTGTTACCATTATAGCTGTTCTTTAATCAGCTTTTCAAGCAGGTTAATAATCTCCACAATCTTTGTGGGCTCTCCTATCACTAAGCCTGTACTTGCCCCATTCCAAAATTTTTGAACAGATGGCGGTAAGGTTTTAATCACGTAATGCTTAACTATTTTCCGCACCTCCTTTTCAGGGCACATTACCACAAGATAGATGCTTTGCTTCCTTAGGTGAAAGTAAGCAAGATTTTTGCCTTTCTTCAGGGAAATGTAGTTTTGCTGAACGTTAAAGAACAGGGAGTTATCTACTTTAAATAACTCTGCCTTAATCTTCCCATAAATCTCTTTCACATTTGCAGATACAGTTTCCAAATGTGCCTGCTCGGTTGTCCTTTGCAACTTGTCTGATTTCTTCTTTTTCATATTCCGCATGGTTTCAAAAGATGGAGCTATAGCAACAAGAGCATCCCCATTTCGTGCAAATTTCTGTAATACCATACCCTTTACGGATTCACCCCACGTTTCCGAATATGTCCCTTTAAAAATCGGCAGGTCTTGCCAATAATTCTCCATGATTAATAGAACGTTAGGCTTGTTCCGTACCATTGCCCCTATGAATTCAGCAATACCACTCTCCCCAATTTTCTCCTGCAATTGTTTCTTCACTTCCTCCTTTTCCTCTAATGCAGTACTTAGTGCTTCAACAAGCATTTTGACGGCATCAGTACGGCTAAAGAAAGCGAAGTAGTCCGTAATACGAAAAAACAGATTGACGTAGTTTTCATTTGGAAGGGTAATGATTGCCAAATATAGCTTAGGGCTTGCAATGTTTTCAAAGTCAAACAAAATGGCATCAAAATTAAAGACACCAAGCCATTCAAGATGCTTTTCTTTCTTCTCGTTAATGAGTACACTGTCTTTTCCGAAGAGTGTTTGCCTGTTTTGAAAAATCAAATCCATCATCTCTTCACTATTTTTAAACCTGTCTTTTACCGGGCGTGAGCCGTAGTAAAAAGATTCAAGTTTAACCGGGAAAAGATTGCCTTTTTCGGTGAGTACAAAGGAATTGCTGAAATCTACTTCAGGTTCAGGCATCGAAAGTACGGGACTTTGGGCTGAGATAATTGCCACATTTGGCTTTTCAATTAATGCAACTGCTGTGGTAGCGGATTGCTTTTTTACAGGAGCAGTTTTTGCTCTTTTCTTTTTTACAGAGCGATTGTTTTTTTTCATACTGTTAAGTATTAAATTGTTAATGATAGATTCTTGGTAAGTATATGGCAGGGAGGTAATAGGGTATAGAGGGATAAATTGCACCCCGAACAATTTCCTAAATATCAAGGCTATTTATTACTTTTACAACTCATAAAGAGTAGGATATGGCGGACATTGAGAAAATTGTCGATAACTTAAATCTTCCAAAGCAGTTACTTGACAAGAGCGAAGCAGTACTAAAGACATTATTTGCGCAAAGTTTTGAAGAAGCCGGTCAGCTGATTGCCGACCAGGTCCGCCTAAGAAGATTAAAAAATCAAGTAAAAATATTTTTAAGGGCTCAAGATATTCTAAAAAAGAATGGGATAAGCCCCCAAAGAGTTTCACTAAAGGTCTTAGCGCCTTTAATCGAATATTCATCTTATGAAGAGGAAGAAAATCTGCAGGAAAAATGGAGTTATTTAACTGCTCATATTCTTGAAGATAACTCCGATGTTATATTTCAACAGAACTGCATTACTATTTTGAATAGGCTTTCAAATGAAGATGCAAAACTCATAGATAATCTATATGATGATTTAAGTAAACAAAGGAAAGAGAAATATGAAAAAGAGTTAATAAAAGAAGATGAAATGAGGGAAGCTTATAAAAAAATGGGGGAGGAATATAAGGCAAGGACAAAACAGCCACATGAACATCCCCTTGAATATTTTCTTTTTGAAATTTTTCAACTCTCAAAGAAACTAGACATATCTCTAGAGAAATTAGAATTTAGGATTTCAAATTTGACTACCTTAGGTATTCTGAAGTGGGAAACAGACGTTGAGGTGAGAGCGGAAACGAGTGGGCATTACATTGATGCTAGACCACATATCGATGTTGATGTTGGGGTATATAATAATGACAAATTTATTTTTACCCCGATCGGTGCAAAATTTGTTGAGGTCTGTAGCGAAAAAAATATAAAGGAAAATAAAAGAGCATAATCAATTATTTTATATAGAAGATAAAAGCCCAACATTTCTGCCGGGCTTTGGTCTATATTTACTCATAGCACTTTTGTAATTACAATTTTTCCAGGGCTTAATGAAACGGCAATTGTATCACCTATCTTAAAATCTAAAGCTGATAAATAATTACCACCCAACCGGATAACCGGATGACGTTTATAATGCTTGCCAGAATTACAGCGGTTCGCATAATATACTTTTCTCGTTACAGTTTGTTGATTCATGGGAATAGGATTAGTTGTTAATGAATGTTTGCGTTAATCCTACCGGGTATCTTCGGGACGAAATAGAAAGAGAAATTGCATACTAGGCAAACTACTTGCTATTACAATTCTGAGAAATAGGGTTTTACCGCCCCAATTGCTTCAAACATTTTTCCATAGTATATATGGCGGTTAAGCCCCTTGTTATTTACAAAGGAAAGAGTAGGATACTTTTCCATAAGATGTAAATGCAGTTTTTTAACATTCGATAATTTACTCACACAGCTGTACTTTATATCTTGCAGGGTATATTCAACAACCTTTATTTTTTTTCGCCGGAATAAGGAAGCGATTCGATTAAGGAGCCGTAGCATACTCTTTGCCCGTTTGCCAGCCCCCGATATTTTTATTGTGATTACATCGGGGCGATATTGTTCTACCAATTTGGAAAGTGAAGCAGTAATATGCAAAAGTTTCTTTTCCGACCATTTACCCTTAAATGATTTTATGCCGAAATCTACCAACTCACCACCCCGAAATATCGCATAACCAAATGTTCTCGTGCCGGGGCTTAAGCCGAGTATAGTATGATTATTTCCCATGTTTATTCAGAAGATAGGTGAATAAGGCAGCCCTGCTCCTCTTTATGTCCCGCTCCGGTATAGACATTACTTTCTTCAATATCTTACGAAGAAATACAGCCGTGTACTTTTCAGTAAACTCATAATGGGCTTGCATGGCATCGGTGTCATTCAAAGTCTTTGCAATTTCCCTTGCCAACTTCCTTTGTCTTGATTGTTTCTTGTTCATATAGTTAGGTTGATGCACCTAAAGCAAATTTCTCTACTTGCATTTTCAAGTGCTTAGATTAAAATGAATAAAAAATACCACGGAAAGAATCAAGGTGAATCGCACTCTGAAAATTCTAATTGCATTTTTTCACTGATTGTTTTTTTGAGATCAATATAAAGGTTATCAACTGTGGTGTCATATAGAAGGGAAAGTTTAAGCAGGTCTTCGAGGGTTGGACGTGTTGCACCCTTTTCCCAACGGGAAAGGACACTGGACGAAGTCAGCTTTAGTTTATGCGCGGCGTGTTGTTGTGTATACTGTTTTCCCATCCGGTGTTTTTTGAGCTGGTTAGGAAGATAATACTTGCTTTCGGGCATAGTGATAACCCTAAAACAGAGGTTGCATTAGCAATAGGAGGAGATTTTGCACTGGATGCAAATAATGGGTATTATAACACGATTAGGTTATAAAGTCAATAAGTTTTCTTACAGCTTTTCTATGCGGCAAGTAGATAAATAGGTGCATTGTGGTTGCGGATAGCAGTTCCCACCTCGTCCACCAGTGCGCGCAAGATGGGACAAAGCACCTCGAAAGGGGTGTTTTGTCTTTTATTATCAACACTATTCTCCGGTTCCAGCCGTGCAATTTCAGCTTCAACGGCATTTCTTTTTTCAGCAATGCGTTTTAGCCAAATATGCGTTGAAATATAGAGCTTTTTGTCTTTTACCATGTAGTTCCCACCGAGCTTGCCGAAGATTGCCTTTTTCTTTTCCAGCGGGGTATCAGGGTCATCAAACGTTGCTTTTGCCTTGTGTGCAAACTCAAAGACATCTTCAGTATGCTTTACCCAATCATAAGCATTTCTTTCTGTTTCGGATATTTTCTTTTCCGTTATAGTGATTTTTTCCGTTAATTCCTTCTTCCTGGAATTGTATTGTTCGTCGTTAATTAGCTCCCTCAAGCGCATCGTTATAAGATTATCCTGTTCTTTTTGAGTTGCTTCTAACGAGTTTAATTGTGTTTTGTAAATTGCCTCCTGCACAGATATTTTTTCAGCGTGTTTTTCCTGTAATATCCTGAGAGCCCAAAAACAGAATTTATCGGATATGGTATATTTTTCCAACTCTTGTTTTATCATGCTGTCTATTTTTTCAAGGGGGATAAAGGATCGTTGGGTACAGTTTTCAGTACCTTTCTTTCGATGTGAACAATAATAGAAAGTATAATCTTTAAATATGTTTCTGCTTTTCACAAGTTTTGTTTTAGTGCAGGCGGTAATAGCACTGCCACATTCCCCACAGATCATAGTACCCGTATAGGCAAACACACGACTTTTAGGGCAGGGTCTTCCGTACCTTCCAAGTAGCTTTTGTACCAAATCAAACTCGTCAATAGTAATCATTGGCTCATGCTTGCCAGTTTCAAGTTGTCCTCTATACCTGTAAAGTCCGGTGTAAAAAATATTTGTAAAAATTCTGTACATCGTACTTTTATTTAGCGGTCCTCCTCCACAATGTTTCATTTTACGAGTTCTAAGCCCCCATTCTTCATTAACAACTTTCAATAACTTGGGAATCGTGTAATTCCCCCTAAGCATAAGCTTCCAGGTCTTCTTTATTACTTCATATCGTTCGGGGTCTTTGATAATATAATTATCTCCACGGGCTTGGTGTTTGGTATTTAAGTATCCAAGTGGTGCGAGAATCGGGGCATATCCCTTACTTAGTTTTTTATCAATTCCACTCTTTACAGATTTGCCCAAATCTTTACTGAATTGACTGGACATACCGCTCTCCACGCTGAAAATAATTGCATTGTCAGACGGCAAGTATTCCTTCTCTTTAGTTTGTATTGATTGTATTTTTTCATCAGCAAGTAATTGTTGCAATATTCCGCTTTCAAGGGGGTTGCGAGAAAGACGATTCAGATGCCAACAGATTATCCCATTTGCTTCACCCTTTTCTATCCTTCGAATCATTTCACTAAATGCTGGTCTGTTGTTCGGTTTTTTAGCCGACCGGCTTTCAGAGAAACTATCCACGACTTGTAAATTAAATCGTTCAATAGTTTTCTTATTTTCCTCGTGCTGCCGCTCAATGGACTGGACTTGTCGGTCTTCACCTTCAGAAGACTTGCGTGAGTATTCGAAGTATTTAGTTTTTGCATAATCATTATTCATAGTTTTATATATAGACACAAAAGGGCATCCTTGCTCTACCCGTTTGCAAAGGCAAATCGGACAAGGATGCCCATCTGTGAAGATAACTTATAAGTTGTCTAACCAAGACTCCTTTGCATACTGCGGGTAGATACGGATATTATACCTCGCCGTTAAAAGTAGTGTCAATATCCTTTTTTCCCACAGGGTGATACAGCAATTCAATTAACTCTACCAGAGCAAGCCCTTGTCTATACGCCTCTTCTTTGCTTAACTCCACACCTGTTTCACTTTTGCAGATTTCCTGAAATTCCTTCACCTGTTCGTCCGTTAGCATGACTCTACTTTTTCATAGTATTTGTTTTTTTACGAGAGGTGATAATTGAAAGCCAACCAAACCAATAAAAATCTTTCCTGCGGTTCAAAAAGTAGTTCTATAAAAAATTTTCCCTTGTAATATTCTGAACTCAAACGCTGTGTGGTCTCACAGCCATTATCAGTAAGTAGTTTGAAAATATTATTATGAAAGTATTAGGCATTTACACAAGCAGGGTATATGAGAAAGATGGAGAAAAGAAGAGGCAGTTTTATAAGGCAGGTATCTTAAAAACCGCCCCTGATGGTCGGATGTATATTAGGTTTTTCCACCAACCCTTTACGGAGTTTTATGTGTTAGAGAGTAATCCTTCATTTCCAACTGCTCCGAAAGAGGAAGAGGAACCCCAAACCGAATGAAACCTCCATTAACGTATTACGGCGGTAAGGTAAAAATGGTGAAAGAGATTTTGCCCCTCATTCCACCCCACAAACTCTACTGTGAGCCATTTTTTGGGGGAGGGGCAATCTTCTTTGCCAAAGAGCCGTCAGAGATAGAAGTATTAAATGATACTAATTTGGAATTGATAAACTTTTACAAAGTTGTAAAAACTCAATTCAAAGAACTGGAGGAGGAAATAAAGATAACTTTAAGCAGTAGAGAACTTCACAGAAAGGCTTGTGTAATCTACCAATACCCAGACCTCTTTACAGAAGTTGCCCGTGCTTGGGCTGTGTGGACACTGGCAATGCAAAGCTACGGGTCAATAATAGGAAGCAGTTGGAATTTCAGTAAAAACACCAATTCCCCTGAAAGAAAAGTGCATCGCAAACGACTTCTTTCAGTTGAGGAATACGCCAAACGATTAGAGAATACTCAAATTGAATGTAGAGATGCCATATATACTATTCGGTCCCGTGATAGCGCAGAATCATTTTTTTATTGTGATCCGCCTTATCCCAAAAGCCATCAAGGACATTACAAGGGCTATACGGAAGAAGATTTTGAAAAATTGCTTATCCAGCTATCTGAAATAAAAGGGAAATTCCTTTTAAGTTCTTATCCTTCCGAATTGCTTGCCAAGTATGCAAAGCGGAATAAATGGTATCAGAAAAAGGTTAAAATGCCTGTCTGTATGGCAGGGAATCCAAAGGTTAAAATGAAAATAAAAACGGAAGTTCTGACTACAAACTATCAGTTTAATTAAAACCTATTTCTACTCTAAACTTTGACTGATAATTTTCGTAAATAGGTGATAACGAGAATAGTATGTAAGGCTTTATTAATTTCCTTTATTATATTCATTCACCGCAACAAATTGTAATTGAACATTTTTATCAGCAATATCTTGGAATAAACTATTCAAAGAAACTTTTTTAGTATTAGGATTTGTAACAAATGGAATTGCCTTAAAACAAAAATCTACAAAATGCCTTTTATTAAAAAAATCAGCATAAGTAATTTTACCACAAATAAAAATATGCTGTTTGGAGAAGAAGAAATCTGTTATTTGAATTGCATTTGTTTTTAATGAAAGAACAAATGTTTGACCAGCACCCATTAAAGCCCCATTACTATGATGCTTAAAATTTGTAGTATCCATTAGTACTGAATCTACTGTGGTATTATAATCTATGTTGATGTTTGTCGCTGGTGTACTACCTGTATTTTTAATTGCTATAAAGACATCCGTAATAGAAAGAGTTTGTAAATCAAAACGAATCTTTTCGTCGGTAGCCCCTTCAACTTGAATATAGGCTCGGTGCTCGATTTGAAAAGCAATGTCTTGCCTTTCAAATGTTTCTTTGGTGATTCTTTCTGTTTCTTTTAATCCATTATATGTAAACATATCTGCGAAGATGCTTGCAATCGCTAACATTGCTGTCAGTATTATCATAGCCAAATCAGATGCCTTTATTTTTTTCATTAAGACTTTACAAAATAAAGAGTAAATATATATTTATTTGTTATCAGTCAAGGTTTAGAGTAGAACCTAAAATCTATTTATCGTTCTGACAGGCAACCACTTTTAGGTTGTGTTCAAAACAAAACCGCACCTGAAACCGCACCCTGACCGCACCTGAAATTTGATGTTATTTGAAAAAATATCGAAAGGTGCTTATTCTCAGGGTGGTACCGGCTGGAATCGAACCAGCGACGCAAGGATTTTCAGTCCTTCGCTCTACCGACTGAGCTACGGTACCTTAAATTCGGGGCGCAAAAATAAGAAATATATCGTACTCTACTAAAATACTGTAAAAATCGGGAGTATATAATTCCCCAATAGACTTCCATTTCTTAGCTTTGATGAAATTTCAGCAATGAATCTGGTTATAGATATTGGCAATACAAGGGTTAAAACGGGAATCTTTGTTAAAGGTAAATTACTTAAACATAGTGCCTATGATACATTTAGTTTATTTACCATAAAAACTATTTTTAGTGAAAACCCGGGAATTGAAAACTCCGTAATATGCAGTGTAAAAAAATGCCCTGGTGGATTGAAAAGGTTTCTATCCTCGCATTCCCATTTTATTGAGTTAACCCCGCAAACACCTGTTCCTGTAAAAAACGCTTATAAAACGCCCTTAACTCTTGGTATGGATAGGCTTGCAGCCATTTGCGGGGCTGGGTATATCAATAAAGGAAACAATATTTTAGTAATTAATGCAGGAACCTGTATTGTTTACGATTTTATGGATAATGGAGGGATTTATAAGGGTGGAAGCATTTCGCCCGGCTTGAAAATGCGATATAAAGCCCTTCATACTTTTACCGGAAGTTTGCCGTTGATTAAATTTGATGGGAGTTTTAAAAAACTTACCGGCTCTTCAACAGAAGAATGCATAAAATCAGGGGTTCAACAAGGAATAATAGAGGAAATTTCAGGGATTATCAGGGAATATCAACAAAGATACCCGAAAATAAAAATAATTGTCACCGGTGGCGATATGCCCTGGTTGTTAAAAAGTCTTAAAACCAAAATAAAAGGCGAACCTTTCTTGGTGCTTACAGGACTTAATGTAATTTTGTCGCTTTTTCTCAATCAAAGCAATCGTAGCATCAGCTAATAGATTTTAGTAAAAAATGAACAAAGCTCTCCACCTATCCCCGGCTTTTATTTTCGTATTGTTTTTATTCAGCACGGGGGTTTCTTTTGCCCAATCGAATGATCTTTCACCATATTCAAGATATGGCATAGGCGATTTGCAGGAGCAAAGCAGCTCATTAAATTTCTCTATGGGTGGCACGGGCATTGCATATCACAATGATGGCAGCACTCCTTTCTTTATAAACTTAAAGAATCCGGCATCCTATGCTTATGGTTTCATTCCCATTCAGGACAGTTCAGGTACCAGTGGATTAAAAATGGCTGCTTTCGAGGCAGGTTTGATAGATAATATTTTGCATTTTTCTACCGAGGGACAAACTGCGAGCAGCAATAATGCATACTTAGCCTATATTGCAATAAATATTCCCGTCAGCAGGCATTTTGGTCTTGCTGCCGGACTTACCCCCGTTAGCACAGAAGGATATAGTATTAATAGTACGAGTACAATAGACAGTAATAATAAAGCCGGGTACCCTTTAACTACTGCTCAAAATATTTACCAGGGTTCCGGAGGAATTAATAAAGTATATATCGGTGCTGCGTACTCCCCAATTAAAAATATTTCCTTTGGAGTTAACCTTTCTTATTTGTTTGGAACTCTAAACAATGAAGAATATATTGATTTCCCTGAGAACCTTACCGCTTTTAATACATCTAAAACAGAGCAGACAACTATTCATTCTTTTTATGCCGATTTTGGAATGATGTATACCTTTAAACCTTTTGGTGATTGGAGTGTTACACTTGGCGCTACTCTTGCACCTTCTTTAAACCTTAATTCAAATTATAATATTTTAGTCACTTCACAATATTCAAACCAGGTAGTTGGTGCAGTTTATAATATTGATACGGTAATAGATAGCAATGCAAATGGCAAAATAAAAATGCCCTTGATGATCGGCGGAGGCCTAACAATTAAAAAGGGTGACCATTTAACCATCTCGTTCGACTACACAATGCAAAACTGGAGTCAATATAGTTATTTCGGGGAGAATCAAGACCTTTCAAACAGTTATACTTATGGGGTAGGCATACAATATATCCCCAATAAAGATTTTCCCAAGTCGTACATGCAGAGAATTCACTACCGTATCGGGTTTTCATATGGCGAAAGCTATGTTGACCTCTACAATACCCAATTAACACAAAAAAGTTTCTCCGCCGGGGTTGGAATTCCTATTGGCCCTTCAAATCCATACAATCATCCTGCAGTTCTAAATATTGGTATGCAGGTCGGTTCATACGGAACAACGGCGAATAATCTTATTCAGCAAAATTTTGTTAAGCTAATGTTCAGCTTCACCTTCGACGACCATTGGTTTGATAAGCGAATGTTCCAGTAACAGCTAAAAGCTTTTCCTTGTTTATTTTATGGCGTTCTTGTAAAACACTGCTGCATCAGTTTTTAGCTTGGCGTCGTCGCTATTTGTAACATACATCATGTGTCCTGCATTGTAATATGTTAGGCTAATATTATTTCTCACATCATTTCGCAAACCCATGTGATTGACCGCATACTCTGCATTAAAAAACGGTGTTGCTAAATCATAATAACCACAGCATACCATCACTTTTAAAGAAGGATTTTGCGTCATGGCTCTCCGTAACGTTTCGGAAACATCAAGGTAGCTATTTTCCGGTAAGGTCCAGGGCCAAACATTGGTTAATGCTTCATAAGGCAGGTCGCTTTTATAATTTAATTCTTTACGTACATACTCATTAAAGACTCCATTAAAGAGCCCACTTACTGCGGAATAGCTCGGGTCGTAAGAAGGTGTTTCGCCGGCATCGTCATCATCTTCACCCATGTATCTCGAATCGTACCTGCCAACAGTCTTTCCTTCGTCTCTCAATAGTTCTTTGAAAAACCGCTCTTCCACAATACGCTCATTGGAGTTTTTAATATAGTTTTTCGATAAGCCTGTGAAATAACTTAAAGAATCTATCACCTTATTTGTAAGGTCAGCGGAGGCCTGATCACCTTTCATTAAAAAGTAGGAATATGTACCAGAAGCAAAGGTTTCTGTCTTTTTTGCTAAATCTGCTACACTCATATTTTCGAGTTCCGGAGAAAGTTTTTTATGATATTGTGCTGTGGTTGCATAAGTTGGGAGGAACAATGTATAGGGCAAATCATTTCCCCTGGTAAAATCTATATATTCAAAATTGAGAACGGAGGAAACAAGGGTTATTCCATTCAGGTACATGCCATAAGCATTTTGCAGATAGCCTGAAAGTCCCGATGCACGTGTAGTTCCATAGCTTTCCCCTGCTAAAAACTTAGGGCTGCCCCAGCGGTCATTGCGCGTGGTGTATATCCTGATAAAATCTCCCACCGATGCAATATCTTGTGAATAGCCATGATATTTGGAAGCCTCTACACCTTTCACGGTGCGGCTAAACCCGGTAGATACAGGGTCTATAAAAACCAAATCAGTAAAGCTTATCCAGGAATTTTCATTATCGCCATACGTATAGGGAGGCGCAGGCGCAGTGCCTTTGTCATCGGCAAAATGTACCCTTACAGGGCTGATAGCACCCATGTGCAACCATATAGATGAAGACCCCGGTCCACCATTAAACACAAATGTTACCGGGCGCTTTCCCGCAGGTTCTCCCCGTCCGAACGATTCATCCGGGCGGGCATCGGCAGTATAGGCGATATAAAATATTTTCGCCATCAGTTTCTCATCCGTGGCATCTTTTATAGGCATATAGCCTGCGGTAGCAGTATAGTTGATCGTTTGCCCATCAATAGTAATATGATGATGGGTAACAACAGGTGCAGGAACACTATCGTTTTTGCTGCTTGATGCGGTGCTGTCGCGGTGTGGATGTGAAGCCATTGGAGCCTTTTGAGCATATACTGATTGATGTCCGGCATACAGAAGAAATAGTAGAAATAAAAAAATATTCTTTTTCATAATAAGATAATTTGGCATAAAAATACAGAATAGTTCGTAAATGGTTTTATTCACATCAATTAAAATAATACTTTTCCCTTTAGTATTAGATATTTCCCAAAACTACGTACCTTGGTATCATTAAAATAAGAATATACAATTATTTTCCCACAGGTTCACATTAAAATCTTAATCAAATTATGATGCGCAAACTAATCGTTCTCTTTGTATCTGTATTTTTCTCTATCCTTTTTTGGGGCAAAAAAAGCCTTAAAGCAGAAAACTTATATTCCGCAGATAAGGGACTTACCACCCCTCAAATAGATTCGTTAAAAAAGTATCTGAAATTTTTTCCGGATAATACGCAAATATCTATTGCACTTGTGAATGGTGACAAAGTAACTTTTGCAGGTGTCAGGAAAGAAAAGGATTCATTAGTTTATACTGAGAACAAGGATTCTATTTTTGAGATTGGTTCTGTCACCAAGGTTTTCACATCTGTATTGCTGTCGAAATTTGTTAATGAGGGGTCGGTTAAATTGGACGAACCAATTAAAGACTTTTTTGACTTTCCTTTAAAACAAAGTAGCCTGTCAGGTAAAGAGATAACCCTTGAAAACCTGGCTAACCATACCTCGGGGCTACCGAGGATAGATATGGCTATGCTATCGGGAACACCTAATATCAAAAATCCTTATAAAGATTATGATGAAGGAAAGTTAAAGGACTATTTGAGAAACAGGATGAAATTGGATACTGTACCGGGAACAAAATTCAGTTATTCAAACCTCGGAGGAGGCTTGCTGGCATATATTTTGTGTAAGAAATTCAATAAAACTTATGAAGAGTTATTGCAGGAAAATATTTTTGGTCCTTTTAATATGACGAGTTCTACAACAGACCTTTCCAGGATAAAATCGGGGCTAATTAAAGGACTAACTACCTTAGGTTCTACAGCTGAAAACTGGGATTTTACTAATGCCACCGCCGGAGGAGGGGCAATAAAATCAACTTCTGTAGATATGGCTCGCTTTATTCAAGCTCATTTTAGTGATAACAAAGTTTTGCAGCTTCCTTTACAGAAAACATTCTCTATTAAGGAAAATACCGATATTGGCTTAGCCTGGCTCATTACTCAAAAAGGCAACCGGACTATTTATTGGCATAATGGAGGAACCGGGGGTTATAGGTCGTGTATTGCTATTGATTTAGCCAATAAAAAAGGAATTTGCCTGTTATCAAATGTTTCAGCCTTCCACCCGAAAAGCGATGCTATTGATAAACTCTCTTTTCTGCTTCTCGAATCAATCAACTAATACACTACCATTTTTTCCGTCTCTACCGAGAAACCATTTTTTACAGTTAGAAAATATACTCCTGCCGGTGCAGATTGAATGGAGATTTGTTTGTTTACTATTCCGGAATAGCCCTCTAAATATTTAATATAAATAAGCTGACCTAAAACATCACGGATTTCAATAGTATAATCATCTTGAGACTTTGAGATAAAATTAAGACTGAACTCTCCCTTATTGGGATTGGGCATTAACGAAAACTTTAAGGGAGTGGTGGATTCAGTTTTTTCTCCTGTGGTAATAGGACAAACTGTATTTTTTACCACTGCTCCGATAGGGGTTATATTTCCAAGACTGTCGTAGGCTGCAAAACTGGTAGGGTTATCCAGCAGCGTCCATACAATGGAAATGGGAATATTATACTGGTTCACCACATTCACAATCTGTTGGAGGCTATCGGCAGCATTTGCACGTCCCCAAGCCAATCCCGGGAAACCCATTTCACCAATAAGCAGTGCATTGGAATCTTTGCCGAAACTTGCCAGTTTTTTACGGATAAATACAATATCATTGGCGGTCTGTGCAGGTGAAACATTGATAGATTCATACGATGAATACAGGTAGTAGTCGCAATAGATATAAGGAATAACGGTATCTAAAATATCCGGTTTCCCTGCTGCTTCAAGGGAATGGATGTTACAAAATTCGATACCTACTTTCACATTGGGAGCCGCCGCCGCAAGGATGCCTGTTGCACGGGCATTCATCCATTTGGTGAACCCTGCAATATTGGCAGGAGCAGAGGGGCAAGTAGGGTCGGAATAAGCGGAGCCGCAATAGCATTGGTTATCAGCTTCCCACTGCATAATAATAAAAGTTTTGGTGGGGAAGGTTGCTAAATAATTAGCCAAACCGGTATATTCATTTTCAATAGCAAGGGTATTGGCAGGAGTATAGAAAGCGGTATCAAGAAAGTTGGCTGTCGCACAATCTCCATAAGAAACCCAGTCGTAAGCCGTTATAATTTCTGTCGTAAACTGCGGGTCGGTAATAATGGAATTGAAATCAGCCCGCGATGCCATAGCTGTAAGGTTAGAGCCGGTATCGCAATTGGACATGCCCCTATATACCTCATCATTATCACATGCGAGGGTGAATGCGATTGAATTTACGCCGAGGCTGTCGGCAAGGTTTTTAGCCATGGGAATGATGGTGGATGAATCCGCTGTTGCCAGCGAACCACCCCAATAATAAATACCCACATTGCCACATTGGGCTGAGGAGCTGACGGTATAAATCAAAAAGATGAAACTAATGGAAAGCGCCGGGAGTATTTTTTTTCTCATTTTTCTATATAATATATAGGGTACAAATTTATGTAAGTTTTGGAAAGCCCTTATAAGCGCTGATTTGCAATCAGTGCTGGCTTAATGTTCAATTTGTAATTAAATCCCTTCATTTTATGCTTACTATCCATTCCAGGGTATAGTTGGCGTTGTCCCCCGAACTATAATACCGCCTCTATTACCGATTTCAACAGTACCGAAGCGCGATGCAAAAATTTCCGGCAGGGGGCGGTCACCGGGAACAGAAAGCCAGAGTCTGAGTAAATGACGTTTTTGCTGAAGGTCATCCGAGTCCTGAAAACCGGTGCGGTCATGCAGAAGTGCATGGTTGTAAACAAATTGCATGTCCCCGGGCTCCAGTTCCATGGATAAATAAAGCCGGGGGGCATTGGCAAGGGCATCAAACATATTTAGCGCTTCTACATGCAGGGGCGTGAGGCGGGGAGCATCAGGAAAACGCTGTGCGGAATCAATGTATTGTCGCTGGTAAAAGACCGTCAGGTATCCTTCATAGTAGCTGAAAACGGGTATTAAAAGATATGGCAACATTCCTTCCGGAACTTCACCCCGGCGGTCAGTTGCTATGGGCTGCAGCAGGAGTTCCAACAGGTCGGGGCGTTGCCTGCACATCTCGTTGAAGATAGTTGAAGCGCTTACCAATAAGGATGTTCCGCCTATTTTTGCCGCTTTTAAACATAGCAGCCCCACTACATCGGTAGAATCAGTATGAAAAGTTTGGCGTTCGTTTGTCTGGTATATGCGGGTATTAGGGTCGCTGCTTTTTTTACCTAAATCGCGGACATGACCCAGCATGTGACCCATGGCATTTTGTGAGCGAGGACTCCCCAGATGGCAACCTAAGCCATAAAAAATAGTTCCTGCTTCTTTTTCGGTATATTTTGCTGCAGGAAGTCCACGCAATAAAGCAAAGCCGCGACCCCGGATGAGTTCTTTCCGGAGCATGGCAAGTTTAGGACCCAATATAGCTAAGGGAAAATCAGTAGCGGTTAGTGAAGCTATATTCATATTGGAAGCAAGCAGGGGTTCAGCAGCTTTCTCTAACTCTTCTATTTCTGCCGATGTTAATTCTTTTATCCACTCACCCTTATTTTGCTCCATTTCATGACCATACCAGGTGGAAGCAAGATGGATTTCAGGCGGTAACATATTCGCAACAGGTTTTTCCATAATGGGCTAAAATACATAAAAGTCCCCAAATTTGTGTACCTTTGCAGTGATAATTAACATATCATACCCATGATAACAGTATCAGATAATGCAAAACATAAGTTAGAAGACCTGATGAAGGAGTCTAACGCCCCGATTGACAGCTTCTTACGTGTAGGCGTAGAGAGTGGAGGCTGTTCCGGGCTTTCCTATAAAATGACCTTCGACACTACCTTGAAGCCGGAAGATAAACTATTTGAAGATAAAGGGGTTAAGATAGTAGTTGACCGTAAAAGTTTCCTGTACCTGGTAGGTACGGAGTTAGACTTTGGCGGAGGATTGAACGGAAAAGGATTTAGCTTTAATAACCCTAACGCCAGCCGCACTTGTAGCTGCGGAGATAGCTTCGCAGTTTAAATCAGTTTGTAAAGTTTATAAAGTAAAAAGTTTATAAAGTAAAAAACGAGAGACTTTATGAACTTTACAGACTTTAAGAACTTTGTAACTCCATAATGAATAATTCAAACGAAATATTAGAAGAACTCACCACCAGTGAGTATAAATATGGCTTCACCAGCGATATTGATTCAGATATATTGCCCCCCGGTATCAACGAGGAAACAATACATTTTATTTCTACTAAGAAAGAAGAGCCGGAATGGATGCTCGAATGGAGGTTAAAGGCTTTTCGCTACTGGCAAACTATGAAAGAGCCTCATTGGGCTCACTTGCACTACCCTGAAATAAATTACCAGAATATCAGCTACTATTCTGCTCCTAAAAAGAAAAAAGAAATAACCAGCCTCGATGAAGTAGATCCAGAGTTGCTTCGCACCTTTGAAAAGTTGGGTATCTCATTATTGGAGCAAAAAAGATTATCAGGGGTTGCGGTAGATGCAGTAATTGACAGCGTTTCGGTAAAGACCACCTTCAAGAAAAACCTTTCCGAATTAGGTATTATTTTCTGCTCCTTTAGTGAAGCAGTAAAAGAACACCCTGATTTGGTGAAGAAATACATGGGTTCGGTAGTGCCTTATACCGATAATTATTTTGCTGCGCTTAACTCTGCTGTTTTTAGTGACGGTTCTTTTTGTTATATCCCTAAAGGAGTTAGATGTCCTATGGAATTATCAACCTACTTCCGTATCAATTCAGCCGGAACAGGACAATTTGAACGCACTTTAATCATTGCCGATGAAGGGGCTTATGTTAGCTACCTCGAAGGGTGTACCGCTCCTATGCGGGATGAAAACCAGCTTCATGCTGCGGTGGTGGAAATAGTTGCCCATAAAGATGGCGAAGTGAAATATTCTACTGTCCAGAACTGGTATCCCGGCGACAAGGATGGCAAAGGAGGCATCTATAATTTTGTAACCAAAAGAGGTATTTGCCTGGAAAATAATTCTAAAATTTCATGGACACAGGTAGAAACAGGCTCTGCCATCACCTGGAAATATCCATCTGTTATTCTGAAAGGAGATAATTCAGTGGGAGAGTTTTATTCCATTGCAGTAACCAATCACATGCAGCAAGCCGATACGGGTACTAAGATGACCCATCTCGGAAAAAATACCAGAAGTACTATAGTATCTAAAGGGATTGCCGCCGGAAAAAGTAATAACAGCTATCGCGGATTAGTGAAAGTAAACAGGGGCGCTACGAACTCCAGAAATTATTCCCAATGCGACTCCTTGCTTATGGGAAATAATTGCGGGGCACATACTTTTCCTTATATTGAAATTAATAATAAAACCGCCCAGGTGGAACATGAAGCCACTACTTCAAAAATTGGCGAAGACCAGATATTTTACTGCAACCAACGCGGCATTGATACAGAAAAAGCAATTGGGCTAATCGTTAATGGATATTGCAGAGATGTGTTAAATAAATTACCTATGGAGTTTGCGGTAGAGGCTCAAAAGCTACTGGCGATAAGTTTGGAGGGGAGTGTGGGGTAACTTCCTCTCGCAAAGACGCTAAGACGCAAAGAAGAAATGACAGAAAATGAATAAATAAATTAATGAATATATCTATAAAAATATTAAAAAATAAACCTTTGCGGCTTAGCGTCTTTGCGAGAAACAAAAAATAACATGCTCGAAATAAAAAATCTGAAAGTCTCTATAGAAGGGAAACAAATACTGAAAGGACTTGACCTTACTATCAATAAGGGAGAAGTACATGCTATTATGGGACCTAACGGTTCCGGTAAAAGCACACTCGCCTCTGTAATTGCAGGCAGGGAAGATTATACAGTTGAAGACGGGTCAATTACATTTAATGGAAAAAATATGCTGGAACTTTCACCTGATGAGAGAGCCAAGGAAGGTATGTTTCTTGCATTTCAATATCCTGTGGAGATTCCAGGGGTCAGCACTATTAATTTTTTGAAAACGGCTATTAATGAAATCCGCCAATACAGGGGACTTCCGTCTATGGAGGCAAAAGATTTCTTGAAAATGCTGAAAGAAAAGCAAAAATTAGTGGAGATAGAAAGCAACCTGACGGGGCGATCGGTAAATGAAGGCTTTTCGGGAGGTGAAAAAAAGCGAAATGAAATTTTCCAGATGGCTATGCTCGAACCTTCGCTGGCAATATTAGATGAAACAGATTCAGGACTTGATATTGATGCCTTGCGAATTGTTGCCCAGGGTGTGAATCACTTGCGTTCAAAAGAAAATGCTTTTGTGGTAATTACTCACTATCAAAGGTTACTCGACTATATTGTTCCTGACTTTGTGCATGTGCTTTATAATGGCAAATTAGTGAAATCAGGTACACGAGAACTTGCGCTGGAGTTGGAAGACAAAGGATACGATTGGATTAAAAAAGAATTTTCTGAACTCGCAGTATAAAACAAAATGGAATTAGTAACTGCAAAGACAAATAATAAGCGAAGCTTTCCTAATGAAGTTGAAGTAAGCAAGAATAAAGACTTGCTTAATAAGTGGCTAAGCGAGAAGAGCGATTTACTTGGTGATGCGAGTTCCGAAGTAAAAAACAAGCAAAAGAAAGCAGAAGAAAATTTTGCGGCTGTTGGTTTACCAAACAGAAAAACCGAGGACTTTAAATATACCCACATACGCACCTACCTTAGCGAAGATTACTCCGCAAAGCAACATGTTTCAAGCCTGACGCAAAATGATATTGAACATTTGCTGACCGATGAATTTATCTCTGTAGTAATGATAAATGGCAAATACATTCCGGAATACTCCCGCCTGAAAAAACTTCCGGAAGAAGTGACTATAAAAAGCCTGTTTAGAGCCTTGGAAGAAGGGAATGAATTAGCGATAAAACAATTTAATGCTGGATTAGAGAAAACTACGAATCCTCTTGCTATGCTGAATACAGCCCTTGCGGGCGATGGCATTTTTATAAGCATACCCGAAGATTTTTCTTGTCCGGTTCCGGTGCATATTGCAAATATTTGTACGGGCGATGAAAAGGGGTTCTATAATCCCCGGAACTTGGTGTACCTCCACAAAAATGCTGGATTTACGTTGATAGAATCCTATCATTCTATTAAGCAAACCTCAAAAACATTTACAAATTCAGCAACCGAGTTTTATATCGAAAATAATTCCTCCTTAGAAAACTATATCTTGCAGGATGAAGATATTTTATCTCAACGAAACGACATACGACAGTTTACAGTAAATACAGATAGCCGCTTGAATAGTGTTGCCATTTCGGTGAATGGAGGCATGGTTCGGAATGACCCTACCGTTTTTATTGAAGGGGAAAATGCAGAAGCGCATCTCAACGGGTTATTTGTAGTGAAAGAAAATCATCATACCGATAACCATACCATGGTGGAACACCGTGCGCCAAACTGTTTCAGTAATGAGCTTTACAAGGGCGTTATTGCCGATAACGGCACAGGTGTATTCAATGGAAAAATACTGGTTTATCGGGATGCCCAAAAAACTAATTCTTACCAATCAAACAAAAATATTTTATTGGGAGATAAAGCAACCATTAATACTAAGCCCCAGCTTGAAATTTATGCTGATGATGTGCGTTGCACACATGGCAGTTCAACCGGCAAAATGGATGAAGAAGCTTTATTTTACCTACGTTCAAGGGGATTGAATGAAAAACTGGCTAAGAATATTTTATTACAGGCATTTGCAAAAGAAGTAAGCAATACTATTAAGAACGAGACCTTCAGAGCTTATATAGAGCGGAAAATCGAAGAGAATATCCAATAATTCTTACTATGGATATTGCCATAAAGTCAAAAATAGCAAGCGAAATACTGGACGTGGAAACTGTCCGTGAAGATTTTCCAATTCTTCAAACAAAGGTGAATGGGTATCCGCTTGTGTATTTTGATAATGCGGCTACCTCGCAGAAGCCATTGACAGTTCTTAACGCTATTCAAGAGTATTATAAAGAGACTAACAGCAATGTGCATCGAGGCATTCACTACTTGAGTAATAAGGCTACAAACCAGTTTGAGGAAGCGAGAAAAACTATTGCGGCGCACCTGAATGCTTCTACTGATGAAATTATTTATACCCGTGGAACTACCGAGGCAATTAATCTTGTAGCATTTTCGTATGGCGAAGCATTTATAAAAAGTGGTGATGAAATAATTATTTCTCACATGGAGCATCACTCTAACATTGTGCCCTGGCAAATGCTTTGTGAAAGGAAAAACGCTATATTGAAAGTCATTCCAATTACCCAGGAAGGGGAATTAAAGTTAGATGAATTTAAAAAAATACTTTCCCCTAAAACCAAGCTGGTAGCTGTAACTCATGTATCTAATACATTAGGTACTATTAACCCTGTAGAAGAAATAATTGAAGCTGCCCATGCTAAAAATATTCCTGTTTTGTTGGATGGAGCACAAGCTATTCCACACCTGAAAATAGATGTAAAAAAACTGGATGTTGATTTTTATTGTTTCTCCGGGCATAAAGTATATGGACCAACCGGAATAGGTGTATTATATGGAAAAAGCCATTGGCTAAACCAGATGCCCCCATACCAGGGCGGTGGAGAAATGATTAAAGAAGTTACTTTTGAAAAAACAACCTATAATGAGTCCCCACTGCGATTTGAAGCCGGAACACCCAATATTGAGGCTTCTATAGTTTTGGCAAAAGCAATAGATTATATAAATAAAATAGGATTAGACAAAATTGCAAAACAAGAACATGAGTTATTGTTATATGCTACCCAAAGACTGGAAAAAATAAAAGGACTGAGAATTATTGGAACGGCAGCAAATAAAACCAGTGTTTTATCTTTTGTGGTGGATAGCATTCACCCTTCGGATATTGGGATATTGCTGGATAAACAAGGTATAGCAGTCCGCACGGGGCACCATTGCACCCAGCCATTAATAGATTTCTATAAAATCCCCGGAACGGTAAGAGCCTCTCTTGCATTTTATAACACTTTTGAAGAAATTGATATATTCATTGCCGCTCTGAATAAGGCAATCGGGATGCTGAGATAGCACTTCCGGAACCTCTCATTCAGCCTACACAGATAAAATCCCTACCTTTGCAATATGGTAGCCCAATCAATACAAGACACTATTAAATCTACGGTTCGAGCCATGCTGCCCGATGCAAGGGTGCTTTTATTTGGCTCTATGGCAAGGGGCGATGCGAATGCCGACAGTGATTACGATGTGCTGGTAATAATACCAGATACAATTCCTATGAGGGAAAAATATGATTGGAAGAGTAGGCTTCGTAAGGCTCTAGTATATGCCCTTGATGCGCCGGTAGATGTGCTTTTAAATAGTGAAGAAGAATTAAAAAGCAAATGTAAAATCGCAGGTCATCTAATTAATGATGTTGTTACTGAAGGGATAGAACTATGAATGAGAAAAAAAAGAAACGACTACTTCAGTGGTATGAAAAAGCCGAGCATGATATTCTGACTGCAAAAAGATTAATTGATATTGATCCTGTAATACTTGATAATGCTTGTTTCCACTGTCAGCAAGCAGTTGAAAAGTATTTGAAGGCTTACCTCCATTATCAAGGACAACCAATTAGAAAGACACATAGTTTAGATTTTTTGGCAAAGCAATGCATGCAATTCGATTATGACTTTGAAGATCTCAATTTTAAAAATCTTGAAGACTATGCTGCGGATATTCGTTATCCTGACGATTCACTTGTTCCAACCATTGATGAAACGAAAGAATATCTTCAAATGGCAGAAGATATCAAGAAACTTGTTCTTGTTAAGGTTCAACTTGATTAGCTGACTATCCTCCCTCCCTTTATTGGCTTAATATTGCGTAACTTTGCGCTATTGAGTTAGTATGGAAACCATTGAAAATATGAGCATTGAGGAAACAGAACAGGAAATTGTGGAAGAATTTGAACTTTTCACCGACTGGATGGGTAAGTATGAGCATATTATAGAGTTAGGTGAATCTGTCCCCAAAATTGACGAAAAGTATAAAGACGAAACACACGAAATAAAAGGCTGCCAGAGTAAAGTTTGGTTGCATTCAGAATTGAAAGACGGACATATTTTTTACACGGCAGACAGCGATGCCATTATTACCAAAGGCTTGGTAGGAATGGTGGTACGGGTCTTTTCAGGGCATACGCCCGAAGAAATTATACAAGCTGATTTGAGTTTTATTGACAAAATCGGGTTACATGAACACCTTTCCCCAACCCGCTCTAATGGACTGATGGCTATGATAAAACAAATTAAATTAGACGCACTTGCGCTAAATGCAATTAAAAATTAATAATGGAGAATTAATAATGGGCTCAATAATAAATAGTAAGAATGAGGAGTTAAGCACCAAAGTAATAGATATGCTTAAAACCTGTTATGACCCTGAAATACCTGTAGATATTTGGGAATTGGGGCTCATTTACGAGGTGAATGTGAATGAAAAAAATGAAGTGACGGTTGTAATGACATTAACTTCTCCTTCCTGCCCTGTAGCAGAATCATTACCCGTGGAAGTGGAACAAAAGATAAAAGACCTCGAAGGTGTATCAAGCGCTAAAATAGAACTCACTTTTGACCCGCCCTGGGAAAAAGAAATGATGAGCGAAGTGGCTCAATTGGAGTTGGGGTTTATGTAATCACCCTCTCTCCTCCCACACCCCGCAAATATTCACAATTACTTCAGCGGCTTTTTGCATATCCTGCACGCTAACCCACTCCTGCTTGCCGTGAAAGGCATGTTCTCCGGCAAAAATATTAGGGCAGGGCATCCCCATAAATGAAAGCCTTGAACCATCAGTCCCTCCCCGTATGCTTTGATGATGGACTTCAATACCTGAACGTCTTATGGCTTCGGCAGCATATTCAATTACGTTGGGATGTTTGTCGATCACCTCTTTCATATTGCGGTATTGTTCAGTCACAGTAAATTGATAGGTAGAGCGGGGATAATTCTTCAATACGTTTTTTGTGATTTCTTCCAGCAGATTTTCTTTCGTTTTTAATCCTGCCGTAACAAAATCACGAATGATAAATTTCAAAGTGGCTTGCTCAATGCTGCCACCAATAGAGGTTGCATGAATAAACCCTTCCATATCCTCGGTAGATTCAGGAGATAAGGTATCTTTCGGCAACGCCGCAACTATTTCAGAAACAATTTTTATAGCGCTTTCCATTTTGCCTTTGGCAAATCCGGGATGGGCGCTTACCCCGTTGATAACAATGGTAACTGCATCGGCAGAAAAATTTTCCGATTCAATATGTCCCAGCGATTCACCATCCATGGTATAGCCATATTGCGCACCGAGTTTTTTCATATCCACTTTATCTACGCCTCTACCAATTTCCTCATCGGGTGTAAATAATATGCGGATGGCTCCATGTTTCACTTCGGGACGATTCATTAAATATTCAGCAGCAGCCATAATTTCCGCGAGACCTGCTTTATTGTCTGCTCCGAGCAAAGTAGTTCCGTCCGTAGTAATTATATCATTTCCTATCTGATTCAACAAATCAGGATAGGCAGCGGGAGTGAGCACCTGCGTTTTATCATTTGGCAATTGAATATCTCCGCCCTGGTAGTTTTTGTTCAAGATGGGATTTACATTCGCCCCTGAACAATCGGGTGAAGTATCCATGTGCGAACAAAAGCATATTACAGGCACATTTTTATTGGTGTTTGAAGGAATAGTGGCATAGATGTATCCATATTCATCTAATTCGGCATCAGCCACGCCTATTGCTTTCAGTTCTTCCAGCAAAACCTTTGCCAGATTTTTTTGCTTTGCCGTAGATGGAATAGTAGGTGATTCGGGGTCCGATTGGGTGTCAATCTTTACATAGCGCAAAAAGCGCTCCGTTACTGCTTGTTGTGTAATCAACTTAATTAGGAATTAATAATTAGAAATTAGGAATGGAAAGGCGCTTAAAGTCATACTAACTGTTCATATTCAGGCAAAAATAGTAAAATCGGTGATTTGCTGCAAATAGCCTATCTTTGCAACCCGAAAAACACTATGGATAACGAAGTAGAAGAAATAAAGAATAAAGTAGCCAATAGCGGGCTGGAGCCGCTTAACCTCGGAGATTTTTATCCCGAAGGTGAACGCGTTATTATTGACTTGAAAGACCATCTTTTTGAAGGACTTATTTTACGTGAAAAAGATTTCCGCCAGTATCTCAAAAATGAGGACTGGTCAAAGTACCAAAATAAATTGGTGGCAATTACTTCCACCGCCGATGCCATTATTCCGCAATGGGCTTATATGCTCCTTGCTTCGGAACTGGAGCCTTATGCCAAAAAAATAGTATCAGGAACCCTTGATACCCTCGAAGCAATTATTTTCAGTGAATCTATCAGGGAGAAATTGCATCCTGAACATTTTAACGGTAAAAGAGTGATGATACGTGGCTGTGGGGATAAAGAATTACCAATATCTGCTTTTTCAGATGCTATAACGCTACTGAAACCCTATGCCAAAAGCATTATGTATGGAGAAGCATGTTCCAATGTCCCAATCTATAAGTCAAAATCTGAATTAAGTATTTAATATATTATTTATGGAGAACCAACTTTCCAGTATTGAAGGAGCAATTGAGGATATCAAGAAAGGTAAATTAGTTATTGTAGTAGATGATGAAGACCGGGAAAATGAAGGCGACTTTATTACTGCTGCCCGCAACATTACTCCTGAAATTATAAACTTCATGATACTTCATGGGAGAGGCTTGCTTTGTGCCTCTGTGGAAGAAGACCGATGCCGTGAACTGGAACTTGACATGATGGTTTCGCAAAATACTTCGCTGCATCAAACCCCCTTTACTGTATCGGTAGATTTATTGGGGCATGGCTGTACTACAGGTATATCAGCGCAAGACAGGGCAAAAACCATCCAGGCGCTTTCTAAAATTTCTACCAAAGCTTCAGACTTTGGTCGCCCTGGTCATATTTTCCCTTTAAGAGCTATGAAGGGCGGAGTGCTGAGAAGGGCAGGGCATACCGAAGCTGCCACTGACCTTGCCCGCCTTGCAGGGTTTGAACCCGTTGGCGCACTTATTGAAGTGATGAACGAAGATGGTACTATGGCTCGGCTTCCGCAATTACTTGAAATAGCAAAAAAGTTCAACCTGAAAGTTGTATCTATAAAAGATTTAATTGAATATCGCCTTAGCAAAGAAACTATTATTGCCCGCGATATAGAAGTTAAAATGCCTACCAAATGGGGCAACTTTAAACTCATAGCTTACCGCCAAACTACTAATGACCAGGAACATCTTGCATTAGTAAAAGGTAGCTGGAAAAAGGATGAACCCGTTATGGTTCGTATGCACTCATCCTGTGTTACAGGCGATATCTTTGGCTCGCTGCGATGCGATTGTGGTTCACAACTTCATAAAGCGATGGAGCTAATCGAAAAAGAAGGCAAGGGAGCCGTTGTATATATCAATCAGGAAGGAAGAGGAATCGGCTTGCTTAATAAATTAAGAGCCTATAAATTACAGGAAGAAGGCAGAGATACGGTAGAAGCAAACCTGGAGCTTGGCTTTAAAATGGATGAGAGAGATTACGGAGTTGGCGCACAAATATTGAGAGACCTCGGTATTTCCAAAATCAGGCTGATGACGAATAACCCTAAGAAGAGAGCCGGACTGCTTGGATATGGATTAGAGATTGTTGAAAATATTCCGTTGGAAATAGCTTCCAACCCTCATAACCATTTTTACCTTCAAACGAAGAAAGAGAAAATGGGACATGAATTGAACAACATTTGAGTTCATAAAGTAAAAAGCCCGGGTATTTAAAATGAACTTTTAGAAAAAGGTTTCGATAAATTATTTATCCTTGCAGAAGAAATTTCTTTGTTGCAGTATTACAACTTTATGAACTTTATAACTTTACAAACTTTCAACTGCTTTGCAATTTAAAGACATCATAGGGCACGGACAATTGAAGCAGTCCATGATAAAAACCATTAACGAAGGGAGAATAAGTCATGCCCAGTTATTTCTTGGTGCGGAAGGCAGTGGGGCTTTGCCATTGGCGCTTGCGTATATTCAATATCTTTTCTGTGCGAATAAAACAGAAACTGATTCCTGTGGAAAATGCAGCCAATGCCACCGTATCGCAAAACTTGCACATCCCGATGTGCATTTTGTTTATCCGGTTGCCTTAAATAAAGAAAAAGACATTGCAAAAAGTTCTGATGTATTCCGTGATTGGACAGAAGCATTCCTAAATGACCCCTATTTATCGCTTGCCGATTGGATGGACTTTTTAGGTGCGGAAAATAAACTGCCTACTATTGCGGTTGAAGAAAGTAAAGACATTTTGCACAAGATAAGCCTGATGGCAATGGAAGGCTAATACAAGTGCATGATAATATGGATGCCGGAAAGAATGAATCTTCCGACTGCAAACAAATTGCTGAAAATCCTGGAAGAACCACCTGATAAAACGCTTTTCATTCTTGTAACTGAAAGCAGCCAGATACTGCCTACTATACTTTCGCGAACACAACTCACTAAAATTTTACGTTGTGATGAAAGTGAATTGACCGAAGCATTGATGCAGCGACATGGGCTTTCCAATGAAAATGCAACTGCCATAGCCAGGTCTTGTGAAGGGAATTACCGCCTTGCACAACTGATGATTAAAGGAGAAGAAGATGTGGAATTCAATATGCAACGTTTCCAGGTTTGGATGAGAACTTGCCTGAATCTTGATGGAATGAAACTCTCCGAATGGATTAATGAAATAGCCACTATTGGAAGAGAAAAACAAAAGCAATTTTTGGCGTTTACTATAAAAACAATTCGTCAAAGCATTTTACTCGGGTTAAATTATCCTGCCAATATTAAACCTGCTGACGAAGATTTTCTGAATAAGTTTTCTCCTTTTATTAATTATGAAAACGGAGCACTGATTGCGGAAGAGCTTAATAATGCCTTTTATGCCGTTGAGCGGAATGCCCATACTAAAATATTATTTATGAGTGTTTCGATAAAGATTCATACGCTCTTCCCGCAGCGGAAAAAATAAGCCTTTTACCGGTACTCCTTACTTATTATAGAGTATCCTGACATCCCTAACACTATCCGGAAGGGTTATGGAAGTAAGAAATGATGAAAACCCTGAATTATAAGCATATTCTGATACCATATTTCCTGAAGATACTATGATTTCATTATTAATGTTGTCAAAAGCAATATTCGATGCCATTATACCATTCAGGTATGGAATAATATTATTCGTGCTGTAAGTGTATTGGTAAATGCTGCCATTATTGAAACCCAGCAAATAAGTATTTGCGCCCATCTGTGCTGTAGATAGAAGTTGGGCGGGAGGCAATGAAACAGGCGAAGAAAAAAGATTTGTTTGAATGTTATAAAGCTGCAAATATGCTCCGCCTGAATTGTTATTCCCGAAAATAAGAATGTGGGTGTCATCGTATCCATACATAGCGATAACAGGTCCGGTAATCGAAATTTGCTGGTAAGTTGCTGTGCTTGACTGGTAATATGTCCATAGGTTTTCTTCACCTGTCAGGGAAACGCTTTTTTCTTCTGCAAGCAGCCAGCCGTTCCATAAGAGGGTTTTGGCTGGAAAATACCCTGAAAGGGAATTGTACACTGCCTGAATGGCGCCTTCGTGGTTGAAAGATTTTACATAGCCATAATTACTGTTGTAATAGGAAACAAGTTCATCGTCGTTATTACAATATACGTTTGTAAAATAGGGCGCTGGTGATGGGGTGGCGGTTATACCCCAATCAAAAGTAGCTGCTGGCACCGAATACGCATTTACATTTCCCGAATCATGCCCGGCTATATAAAGCTGTTGGTAATAAGAATTAATATCGGAAGATGAATAATCGCCGGAAACTGAATAACAAAGTGAACTATGTAAAACAGAATCTAATTTCCATACATTGACACTTGAACTGTTCCGGGTAATAGCATAAATAGCAGTTCTCACTGTTGGGGCAGCCCCAATATATACCGGCTGGAATGCACTGCTTATATTCGTTCCGTTAGATGCCCGTATGGTAACATAATATTCCCCGCCAGTCATGTGAATATCATTCAGGGAATAGGAACAGGATATGTTTATATTATCAGAAGTTATTGGGATTTGAACAGACTCCTCTACCGGGGTGTTTTGACCATTGGCAATATATACAGAAACGGAAGTCAGGGGCTTGGAGTCGCTCACATGCCCTGTAATTTGAATAGTACCGGGTACATTATAGGAAGCGCCGGAATAGGGCGACGTTATTTGAACCGTAGGATAATCAGCAGAGGTCTCTTTGGTACAGGAACAAATTGTCAAAAAACCACATAAAAAAAGGAAGGTAATTTTTTTAACCATAGCGTAAACATACGAAATAATTCATACTCAAGCCCGTTTTCTCAATATAGGCAAAGGAAGGAACCCATAAAACGAGTTTAAATTCTCTGATTTGACAAGCAGATATTTCTTTCAAAAAAATGAGGCTTGAAAATATAATCTGTTTATAAATAAGGGGTTCAACCATTGTTCA
>CAVYDB010000018.1:0-111590 GCA_963767125.1 uncultured Bacteroidota bacterium
ATTTGATACAGGCAAGCAATGGATTGCTCTATGGTTTGACCGTGCAAGGTGGTAATAGCGGCGTCGGGGTACTTTATAGTTATAATATAATTACAGATAATTTGATAGACTTGCTGAACTTTAACGATGGTGCCGGTGGAGGGCACCCTTATAGAGCCTTATGCAGGCAAGTGATGGTAACTTATATGGAACAACTCATGACGCAGGAGCCTATGGAGAAGGTATATTATTTAGGTACAATATTACTGCCGACTCAGAAACTGTAGTGATAAATTTTAATGATACCACCGGGTATTATCCTTATAGTGATGTTATCCAGGCATCTGACGGACGGCTTTATGGCAACACCAGTTACGGCGGAATATATGGTTGGGGTACAATTTTTAGTTATGACCTTACCACCCAAAGGGAAGCTACGCTCTACAGTTATAATGATACCAGCGGAACACATCCTTACGGAGATTTACTGGAAGTTATGAGCGCTGATGCCTCAATTATAAATAATGCTTGTTCCAATGACTCTGCAGGCTCTTTGGTTGTGACATTGAGAGGAGGAAAACCGCCCTATACATATTTATGGAGCAATGGAGCGACAACCAGCTCCATTTACAATCTTACTTCGGGAGTTTATAATTGCATCATAACCGATTCAAGAGGAGTAAGCCTTTCTTGTACATATAGTATTTTACCCTTTCCGTTTACACTAAGTTTCAATGTTTTTAGCCCTTGCTTTGGAAAACGTAACGACAGCATTTCTCTTAATATTATTGGGGGTACAAGTCCATTCACTTATAATTGGAGCAATGGCTACACCACCGATACCATTTATTATGTATCCCCCGGAACTTATACATGTACTATTACCGATGCTCACGGCTGCCCTGCAAAAGATACCGTGGTTATTGTACAATCAGCCCCATTAAATATTGACAGTTATACGGTAACTAAATCTACTTACCCGGGTTATAATAATGGAAGTATAACCGTTACAGTATCGGGAGGGATACCCCCGGGCGATAGCGCTTACTATTTGTATTTATGGAGCAATGGTGGCTCTTATGTTGATTCTCTTACCAATCTCGATTCCGGTTCCTATGCGGTCTGTGTTACCAGTCCCTATGGTTGCGGTAGCGTTTGCGATAGCAACATCATAGTTGTGACAAATTCCGGGAACATTGCTGACCCGAGCCATTTTGTTACCGTTTATCCGGTACCAAGCAATGGGTTAATTACCCTTGGATTTGAAGGTAGCGGATTTAATAATTTTGAAGTATCCGATGCGCTTGGAAGGCTTGTTTATAAACAACCTTTAAATCCTCAGCAATATAATTGGAGTGTACAAATTGACTTAAGTGGATTAGCGGATGGGCTTTATTTTCTGCAAATCAACTCAACACAGGGCGTTTCGACAAAAAAAATAGTTATCCAAAAATAGAATAATATTCATCTGGTTTTTGCCCCCCCCCAATACTACTTTTTTATCTTTGGTATTTTCATTGATTATCGAAAGTCAATAAAACGGTATAAGGTATTCATATAAAAACCACGTCTTTTATTAGAGAACCCAATAAATCACCTATTCCGAATGGTAAAAAGACTATATTCGCACACTTTTAAAAAATCGAGCAAATAACTATATCAAAATGATTATTATAATCTTCTTTCTTGCACATTGGTTCCTGTCATTATTCTGCCAAACCTTTTTCCTGCACCGTTATGCTTCTCATAAAATGTTCACTATGAGTAAGGGCTGGGAGAAATTCTTTTATATTCTTACCTTCGTTACGCAAGGTTCTTCATTCCTTAACCCGCGGGCTTATGCTATTATGCACCGTATGCACCATACATACAGCGATACGGAGAAAGACCCCCATTCTCCTCATTTCTTTAAAGATATATGGCAAATGATGGTTCAAACAAAAAACATTTACATGGACTATGTTACCCATAAAATAGAGCCTGAAGAAGCTTTCCGGGGTAACTATCCGGAATGGCCCGCTCTAGATAAATTTGCTGATAACTGGTTTACCCGTGTCTTTTTTGCTCTTGCTTATACTGCTTTCTATGTTGCGTTTGCTACCAACCCATTTCTGTATTTATTATTGCCTTTTCAGTGGCTTATGGGTCCTGTTCAAGGGGCTGTTGTAAACTGGTGCGGACATAAATACGGATACTCCAATTTCGATAATAAAGACCATTCGAAGAATACACTCCCACTTGATTTATTTCTGTTGGGGGAATTATTTCAAAATAATCATCACAAAAGTCCGAACCGTCCGAATTTCGCCAAAAGATGGTTTGAATTTGACCCTACATTCCCGGTTATGATGTTGCTGAGTAAACTGAGGATAATTAAGATGAGAAGGGTTAGGTCAAGATAATAAAACCTAAGCAGGGCAGTGCCTATGGAATGGAGGCTTATTCCTGGAACATTTCTACGGCAAACTTTATCAAAATAGAGTTATTTTTCACCCCTATTTTCCGGAGCAGGTTCTGCTTATGGGTTTCAACAGTTCGTTTACTTATACTTAATTGTTCGGCTATTTCTTCATTCCTTTTGCCTTCGCCTATCAATTTCAGAACCTCCACCTCTCGTGTGGAAAGTTCGTCATATATTTTTGCTTTTGGTCCCTGCAACTTTGCACGAAAAGCGTCCGGGTTATGGTTTTCGAAATTTAACAATTTAATTGCTACATCGTTGGAGAAATAATTGCTCCCGTTCAGAATTGTTTCTATTGCTTTAATAAGTTCTTCAGGGGTAACGTTTTTTAATACAAACCCTTTCACCCCTGTTTTTATCATCCTGTCAATGTACATGTATTCATTATAATTGGACAAGGCAAGTATTTTAGCTTCCGGGTTTTTTTCTAAAATCAAACGTGCCGCATCAGCCCCATCAATTCCGGGTAGCTGGTAATCCATAATAATAATATCGTATGGGTTATTTCCGGCAATTTCAACGCCTTCTTCACCGTCTACCGCTTCATTAATAAAAAACTTGAACTTGGTTTCCTGGAATTCGAGCATAGAACGGATTCCATCCCTCACCATTTTATGGTCATCAACAATAAGTATTCTAACATTTCTGCTCATTTCAGCAAATAGTCTTTATACGGAATCATTATTTCATACATTGTACCGGTTCCGATAATACTGGTAATTTTTACTATTCCGGCATACGATTCAATACGCGATTTGACATTCTTTAGTCCCATACCGCCAAAATCTTCAGTTTTACTTACATCAAACCCTTTACCGGTATCTTTCAGTACGATAAATAGTTTTCCTTCTGCAGGGTCGGAAACCATTTTAATACTTACTTTCTGAGCAAAACCATGCTTAATAGAGTTATTGATAAACTCCTGGACTATTCGGAATAATGTAACTTCAAGATTCTTATCAAGTACCGGAAAATCCGGGGCAATATCTGTTTTAAAATCAATAGTATTACTTAACCTTATTTTATTACATAGCTCATGTATGGCATGGCTGAGCCCAAATTTTTGAAGGGTACCCGGCATAATGTTAAAGCAGATATTAGATAATTCGGCAATCACTTCATTCAGAGCGGTGTCGGACTTAGCAAGCAATTCATCATATTTTTCCGGTGAAACTTTACCTCTTATACTTTTCAATGTGCCTAGAAAGAACTTGATGGCAGATAACTGTTGTCCAAGACTATCGTGCAGGTCTTTAACAATTCTTTTACGTTCTTTTTCCTGAGTATCTACAATGGTTCTTACAAAAAGATTTTCTATCTCCTTTTGTTTGGTCATGTTTTTTATAGTACCCTGAAAACCTTTAGTTTCACCATATTCATTTACAATTTTATTGGCAGAAACGAGGCAGTCAATAATAGTATTATCCTTATCTCTTATTTTTAATTTGCAGTCTGGAACAACAGTTTTCTCCTTAATTTGACGAACAAAAGATTCTCTTTCAGTAGTATCATATATATAATCGAAGAAAGAATCGCGGTTTATTGCATTCCCCTGGCATTTCAGAAGCTCAAACCCCGCACGGTTCAGGTCAATAAATTTTCCTTCGGCATTCGTAATAAAAAAGCAATCGGATGAATCTTCAAAAACCTTGCGGAATTTCCGTTCCGTTTCCTTTGATGAGTTTTCAAATTCCTTTATTTTAGAGAGGTCCCTTGCAATAATCAGGTAGCCTATTCTTACCTGGTGTTGGTTATATAGGTAGCTACAGGAAAGGCTTACCGGTATTGTCGCAAGTTCAAGCGAATGGAACACTACCTCTACGTTATTAAGGAAGCGCTCTTTTCCAAGCATACTTCGAATATACTCAAAGAGTTTGGCGTCGTCACCGGCAATAAAATTAATGGAAGTTTCCCTTAATTGGTTTTCCGAGTAACGGAGTTTTTCGGTAACAGCTTTATTAATGCTGGTAATTTCTCCTTTATTATCCAACACCAATAACATATCGGAAACAGAGTGAAATATGTTATTAAAATAGTCACGGGAAATAACCGAGGTTTTGAGTTCCTCGCCAAGCATATTAATATTGGTAATAAAAGCATCAATCTCGTCATATTTTTCCGAGGGTTGAATGCTATAATCAAAATCTCCTAATGAGTAACGAATCAATAAATTGTTAATCTCCTCAAGTCGCGAATCCATAGTTTATTTTCTTCCGATTTGCAAATATAATCGAAAAACGATTACCGCTTAGGTTTAAACTGTTCCAGCCACTCAAGTGCCTTCTTCTTATCGGTAAATAGTTTGGCAGGAACTTCACTCTTAGTTACCTTCAGAAAGAAGTTGCCAAAAAATTCAGTATATACGGAATGTACTAATATAGCTCCTGCCAATACTCCTACTTGTCCTTCCTTAGACAAGTAATCACGGGCACCCTTATCAATGGCCCGGGTCCCTTCACCGGAAAGTAATATGGGGTATGAAATACCCTCCGAGTACTCAAGCCTTCTCTTCACCATCTCTTTGGCAATGTCAATAGTAATGACTGAACCCGGAAGAAATACGCCGTGAAGGACATCGTCAATTATTTCCATTTGAACTGCCGGAGCAGTTATAGGAGGCTTATTCACTTTACTATTAATCGATTACGGGGTAATTAACAATACTTATCTCCTGCCAAATATACAAATAATAGGTTTCGGTACGTAAAAACACGTACGTAAAAACACGTAGAAATACGTAGAGACTACGTAAAAACACGTACGTAAAAATACGTAGATAAATTTTAATAATTCAGTAAATACCCTGATGTTTAAAGTTTTCAACCCCTATACTTTTGTATCGCTTAATTAACTATTTTGCCTTTGACCCAAACGGAATTATAATAATTCCTAAAATAACATAAAAATACAAATAGTATGAAAGACACAGTTTCTATGATTGACACCATTGATGAAATAGCTACCTATGGTGCAAAAAAAGGCGTATTCCATTTAAGCACAGGTAATTTCAAAATTAACGGAAGCAAAATTTTTCTAAACGGAGAAATAAACAAAGAGGTAATCAACTTTGGTTCATGCAGCTACTTAGGCCTGGAATTTGATTACCGCTTAAAGCAAGCAGCTAAAGATGCCATTGATTGTTATGGAACCCAGTTTTCCTGTTCCAGAACCTATATTTCTGCACGCTACTATAAGGAATTGGAGACATTGCTCGGTAAAATTTTCGATGCCCATGCGGTTGTTACCCCAACCACCACGTTAGGTCATATTGGAGCCATTCCTCTATTTATAGGTAATAACGATGCTGTTATACTTGACCACCAGGTACACCATTCGGTGCAAACGGCGGTAAATCTTATCAAATCAAAAGGGGTTCATACCGAACTTGTTCGTCATAACCGTATGGATTTACTGGAAGAAAGAATAAAGGTATTACGCCAAACACATAAAAAAATATGGTATTTGGCAGATGGCATTTATTCCATGTTTGGAGATGCTACACCAGTGGAAGAGGTTTATCAACTACTTGAAAAGTACCCGGAATTTCATTTTTATGTAGATGATGCTCATGGAATGAGTTGCTTTGGTGAGAATGGCAGGGGGTATGTGTTGGGTAAAAAGCCAATTCATGAAAAAATGATAGTCGCCACCTCTTTTGCCAAAGCCTTTGCTACAGGTGGGGGTGCCTTATTATTTCCAAATGAAGAAATGGCACGCAGATTCAGGACCTGCGGTGGGCCTATGATTTTTTCAGGGCCTATGCAGCCTTCTCAATTAGGCGCTGCAATAGCTTCTGCAAAAATCCACCTCTCGAATGATATAAAATTATACCAGGAACAGTTACATGCCAGCATACGCTATACCAATATGATGGTTAAAAAATATGAGCTTCCTCTCATTTCTGAATCTGATTCACCGGTATTCTTTATCGGGGTTAGCTTGCCTAAAATAGGATATAAAATGATAACCCGTATGGTGAATGAAGGGTTCTTCCTCAATCTCGGCATTTTCTCTGCCGTTCCTATGAAAAACACAGGAGTACGATTCACTATAACCCGGAACCATAGTTTCAAGGAAATTGAGAGAATGATTCAATCTCTTTCCAGGAATTTAAAAGAAGTGCTGGCAGAAGAAAACTTTAGCATTGAAGAGATATACAAAGCATTCAAAATTAAGAATGTACCCCAAGAGAAAGCAGTCGAACTTGCCCCCTCGGTAATTAGTGATAATGATTATGAAGTAATACATTCCAAATCTATCACTCAAATTGATAAAAGGCAATGGGATGACCACATGGGAGAAAGAGGTTCCTATAACTGGGAAGGAATGCAGTTCCTTGAAAAATCTTTTACCGGGAATGAAAAGCCTGAAGACAATTGGGTATTTGACTATTTCATTGTAAAAGATGCGTTGAAAAATACAGTTCTTTCAACCTTTCTTACTACCGCGATATGGAAAGACGATATGCTCTCTTCTGAGGCAGTATCAGCAAAAATTGAAACTGAGCGCGCTGCCAAAGACCCCTATCATTTAACATCTAAAGTGCTATCAGTAGGTTCACTATTAACAGAAGGCAATCATCTTTTCCTCGATAAAACATCTCCTCTCTGGAAAGATGCCCTGCACCTGCTTCTTGAAAAGATAAGCAAACTGCAGGAAGAATATAATGCCCATTCTACATTTTTACGTGACCTGCCCCAGGGAGATTCGGAAATGGATGGCTTCATGGTTGAAAACGGATATTTTAAAATTAACCTTCCTGTCAGTCACCAAATCCCGCAATTGAATTGGAATACTAAGGAAGAATATATCCAAACCCTTACAAAATGGTCCAGGAGGCATATTAAAAGAGAAATAATAAGTCAGGAAGATAAGTATGAAGTTCAGGTTGTAAAGAACCCTACAGCAGATGAAATCAAACACTTTTATAACTTATATTCAAATGTCAAAGAAAACGGGTATAAGTTAAATACCTATGCCCTTCCATATAAATTATTTGAAAATATGGCAACAAACCCAAACTGGGAAATTATTACTTTGAAATTAAAACCGGCATTTGATAACAGAACCGAAAGGCAGGCGGTAGCTGTAGTGTTCAATTTTGTTACAAATACAGCCTATAATGCAATGATTATTGGCTTAGACTATACCTTTCAGAAAGAATTCAAATGCTACAGGCAATCTATTTACCGGGTATTACTCAGGGCAAGAGAGCTAAATAAAAAAGTTTTGAGACTTGGATATTCTGCTTCTGTTGAAAAAAGAAAATTCGGAGCAGTTCCAATAGAATCTATTGGATATATGCAGGCGAAGGATAACTATGCTATGGAGGTAATAGAGTCTATGAGCGTATTACATGAGAAAAGATAAGCTCATTGCAAATTGATGTTAAAAAAGAAAACTAAAGAGATAAAAAGCAAGAAGCCTGTGCAACTGAAGATAGTAATGCTTGAAGATTCGCGTCACGAAGGGGAGTTTATCGAAAAGGTCCTGCGCAAAGAGAAGATAGACTTCATTAGTAAAAATGTGGAATTTGCTGACAATTATGTGAATACTAAGGTGATTGACACGGATGTGATAAATGCCCAGAGTATTTTCAGGCAGGTTACCGAACGAAAAAAAGCAGAAGAAACTTTACGTCAGCACGAAGCTTATTACCGTGCCCTTGTGGAGCATGGCAGTTACCTGAAAACACTTATGACTGCGGAAGGTAAATTATCTTATGTAAGTCCTTCCATAATTAAAATACTTGGATTTAAACAGGAAGAAAGCATAGGAACATCTCTGTTTGAAATGATTCACCCGGAGGAAGTGAAACGTATGACTGAAATGATTCAACAATTAGTGAAGTCATCCGGAAAATCATTTTATCTCCAATTAAGGGTCCGTCATAAAAGCGGCAGCTATCGCTGGTGTGAAGGTACCATTACCAATTTGCTAAATGATTCTCATGTGAGTGCACTGGTATTAAATTTAAGGGATATTTCAAAAAGAAATAAAACCGAAGATACCCTTAGGGATAGTGAGCACTTATACCGCGCCATAACGAATATATCTACCATCGGAATAGTATGGGCTACAATTGATAAAAAGATTGTGAATGCCAACAAGAGCTTATGCCAAATGCTCGGATATTCGATGGAAGAAATTAAAGGCTTGTCATTTCAAGATATTACCCACCCCGAGGACCGCACCATTGACCAGGTTCACATGGAGAAAATGATGCATGGAAGTATGAATGGATACAGGCTGGAAAAGCGGTATATCACGAAGGATAAAAGAGTACTATGGATAGATTTGAATGTCTCATGTTCCCGCGACCAATTTGGTAAAATACAGTACCTGATTGGAATTACGGAAGACATTACCTCACGGAAACAAGCTGAAGAAGCTTTGCAACAATCAGAAGCTAATTTGCGTACTATTTTTGATAATACAGAAATATCCTATATCTTACTGGATAAAGAACTTCGTATTGTTTCTTTTAATAATCCTGCTTTCCATAAATTTTCTGAAATGATAGGCAAGCCTTTAAAAGAAGGTGCTCTTATTAGTAATTTTATTCTGGAAAACCCGAAAGAACTTACAATGGAAATGTATAAACGGGTTATAAAAGGCGAATATCTTCATAAAGAGGGAAGCTATTTAGGAAATGAAGGAAATATTTGCTGGTATCTGAGTAAACTCTCCCCTGTAAAAGATAGCCATAATTCGGTTGTGGGGATGATCGTCAGTATGCAGGATATCACCCCGTCTAAACTTGCTGAACTGGAAAAAGAAAAAATGACTTCCGATATTACTGAGAGAAATAAGGACCTCGAACAATTCGCTTATGTAGTGTCGCATAATTTACGTGCACCGCTCGCCAACATTATGGCGCTTAGTGATGCAATAGCTAACTACAGACTGTCGGAAAATGAAAGAACACACATGCTCGAAGGACTAACCGGGAGTGTTCAAAAATTAGAAAGTGTAATTCTAGATTTAAACCAGATACTACAATCTAAAAGACAATTAAATGAACAAAAAGAAAAAATTTATTTTTCATCCCTCGTAGATGAAATAAAGATCCAGCTCCGCCCCCTCGTTAAGAAGCAAAATGTTAAAATTATTACCAATTGTAATTCGGCAGATGAAGTAACTACCATTAGAAGTTATCTCTACACTATTTTTTACAACCTCATTTCAAACAGTATTAAATTTCAGAAACCGGCTATTAGTCCTGTAGTTGAGATTAGCAGCAGAAAGCAGGATGGAAAAATATCATTGACATTTAAAGACAATGGTTTGGGCATTGATCTGCCAAAAAGAAAAGATCAGGTATTCGGATTGTACAAGCGTTTCCACACACACGTTGAAGGTAAAGGAGTAGGTCTTTACATGTGCAAAGTACTAACGGAAGCGCTTGGTGGAAAAATTAACCTTAAAAGTGAACCCAATGAAGGCACATCAGTTACCATTGAACTCCCAGTATAATACTCTTCCCACCCAGTACAAGATGGAAGATACTTCCCTAAGCTTTGTAATTGTGGATGATGATTCTATAAATAATATGGTATGCAGGGCAGCAATTAAATCTGCTACGGGCGGAAAGGTAGCTGTCTGTTTCAATAAGCCACAGGATGGGCTAAGCTATTTTGAAAGTGAATATATATCATCTCATCAAAGCCATCCTACTATGCTATTTCTTGATATTAATATGCCCGAAATGAGCGGATGGGAGTGGTTGGAAAAATATAGCAGGTTTCCACAAGACATACAAGAAAAAGTAACTATCTATATTCTTTCTTCGTCTGTAAACCCCAGCGATATGAACCAGGCTAATTCAAGCCGCTTAGTAAAAGATTATATAGTTAAACCGCTCACTAAAGCTAAAGTACTTGACTTACTGGAAGAAACTTTACGTAACCGACAAAGCTAAAAGCCGTATAAACCCTCATGAGAATAATTAAGACAATTCCAATTAACATAGTGTACAGAAACCTCATTCGTAAAACACACACACAGGTCGCGAGTAGAGGTAAACAGAGGATGGAGGGAGGAAGCAAGTTCCTCCCAGCCCACCCTCCTCGTTAAAGGAAGCAATTGCAATAATACACTATTTTCTTTACATACAGCAAAATTTTAATAAAATTTAACATTAGGATAGTAAGAATCTCATGGCTTTTTATATATCCCCTTGATTTTTTGAAGGGTTTGTTCTAGAAAGTCTCCTTTTGAGTAGTTAATTCCGCCTTATATTTTATAAGTTTCCTATCTTGGCATCTTTTTAGCGCCGCAGGGTAATAACTCATATAGGAAATGAAGTATTTTGAAGATATCAGAAATAAGATAGGGGAGCGTTTCTTATTGAACCAACACAATCGTTACTCAAGAAACCGGGCTATAATGAATATAGATAGCGCCACTAACATAGGTATACTATACTGTGGTGATAACCCCGATGATGTGGAGCTTATAAGAAACCATGTACTAACCCTGCGTAATATGGGTAAACAGGTTAAGTCCCTCGGATTTATCCATGTGAAAGAATTTCCACTCGGGCTGAACGGCTCTATGATGCAGCAATATTTTGCACTGAAAGAATTAAACTGGTACAGCAAACCTTCATCCCAATTTATTGATAACTTTGTAGAGGATGAGTTTGATATATTATTTGATTTTGGCATACCTTCACAGTTGCCCATAATGTTTGTAAGCTCCATGTCGAAAGCAAAATGCAAGGTTGGGAGATATATGAAAAAATATACAGACTTTTATGATGTAATGATAGAGGCCGATGAAAGCAAAAAACTGGACTATGTTATTAAAACCGTGCATAGTTACATGATGGTACTAAATAAAAAAACGAATATTAGCATTTGATATATGATGGACAATAAAGAAAACCTGCCCGCCCACCTGAAACAGGAAGTGGATGAAGCACAAAAAGAAGCCATAGCCCGGATGGAAATAGAATATGATCTTAGGAATGAACCTAAATACAAAGAGTTTTTTTCCGGGTACCATCCCGATGATATTGAAGAATTTATTAAAGCATATTCTGGTAGAAAAATCACCTGGCTAAACTGGGGTAAGTTTTATTATGAGCATAATGAAGACCACCAATTGCGTTTCTATAATCAGGCACAATTATGTTTATGGCAAATCCAGCAAAAAAAACTTTTTAACCTGCAATGCCAGTGGAGAGCGGAAAAAATAAAAATCCCGGGTATAGTTGCTACCATTGATTTCAGGTATTGGGAAAATAACATCAAGCAATGTTCTTTTATTCCTCCCATAACTCATTGGGAGTTTGAATTATACCTGGAATATCTCCAGAGCGATGAAGTGGAATTGGACCCTGCCGAAGCTGATTTTGAATTTGAATGGCAGGATTATTTGCGCTTTTCTGATGATTATAATTCCGTAAAGGAGGATGCTGAATTAATAATTCCGCTGTGGTACCAATTCTATGATAACCGTATGGGAACCGATTCCCTCATGGCACTTCCTGATAGCCGTGGCGATAAAGAAAGCAAGTATCTTAAAACATATTATGAGCATATTAATAAAGTAATACCGGATGACAAAGCCGGCATGTTGAAGTTAGAAAAAAAAGAAGCCGATTATCTATCAGTATATAATCCAGGTATTATTGAAAAATTTGTGCGGGCGTATGAAGATAAGGAAGTGCTGAAATATTTTATTTCTTATGAAAAAAGTCATAAGCCTATGGAATTTGCTGATGAATTGGCTGAAATGGCATTTAAAGAATTACGTGAATTAAGTGAAGAAATTCCTATTAAATCCTCGCCCGACTGGCGTGAAGCGCTAATTGATGCCTGGGAAGAATACAGGCGCAAACAAATACTGAAACTCCTCCCACTGGTGTACGAAGACTATTTACAAAAACAAGAGTTAGGTATTTCCTATCAATCGGAAGATACAAAAGAGGTAGCCCTTGAAATGGAAGAATGGAGAAACGCCATAGTAAAAGGAAGGGAATTATTACATGAACCTCCCGATTTCAACTTTTAAAGCCCGAAGGTCTTGAAAAATAATAGTAATGGGCAGAAGCTTCCGGTAATGGAGTGTTTCTATACTATACAAGGAGAAGGAATGCACACAGGTAAAGCTGCTTTTTTTATTCGTCTTGCGGGTTGTGATGTAGGCTGTCATTGGTGCGACGTGAAAGATAGTTGGGATAAAGACATTCACCCGGTTAAAGAAATTGAAGAGTTGGTTCGGATGGCGAAAGAATCTGGAGCCCCATTAGTGGTGATTACCGGGGGCGAACCTACTATGTATCCCTTAGAAAAACTTACAAAAGCATTGCATAATCAGGGTCTTGCTGTTCACCTTGAAACATCCGGAGCATATACTATTGACGGGGAGTTCGACTGGATATGTGTTTCACCTAAAAAAAGAAAACCGCCGGTAAAAGAATCCCTGCTGGCGGCAGATGAGTTAAAAGTCGTCATATATAATAAAGATGATTTTCACTGGGCTGAAATGAATTCACATCACCTGAAAGAAACGTGCAAACTCTTTCTACAACCCGAATGGAGCAAGGCTGATACCGTTATGCCACTGATAACAAATTATGTAAAAGATAACCCCGCCTGGAGGGTTTCTCTGCAAACCCACAAATATTTAAACATACCATAATGGGGCTTACTATAGTATCTTATAAAAAGCATAATTTAACATGTTGTGGTTGGATTAATATCTTTTTCTATATTTGCCCCCCACAACAAATATTAGTTCACTAAAAGTACTTTTCAAAATACAATCAATAAAATAAAAATCACTTAAAAAAACCTGTTATGGCACCAGAAAAGAAACCAGCTAAAATTCCGGCATTCGTAGGAATAGTAATTATTGCAGCAATTATTATCGGTGAATTGATTTACAAGCTTGTGCTCGGAAACGGGAATAATTTTGAAGGTGGCTCTCACGATAACAAGCCACTGCCTGATAATTTTCTCGCCATTATGTACAAGGGAGGCTTTATCGTTCCTATTCTTATTGCTATACTACTTATCATTATTACCTTCTCCATTGAGCGTTTTATGACCATTCAAACAGCTAAGGGAAAAGGAAGTATCGAGGCATTTGTAAGAAGAGTTCGGGAACTGCTTTCTAATGGAAAAATACACGAGGCGCTTGCAGAATGTGATAAACAAAGAGGCTCTGTGGCGAACGTTATCCGTTCAGGTTTAGTTAAATACGAACAAGTGGAAGGCGATAGCAACATGGATAAAGAAGAAAAATTAGCTGCTATAGAAAAAGCCCTGGAAGAAGCCACTACGCTGGAACTACCCATGCTTTCAAAAAACCTTGTTATTATGTCTACCTGTGCTTCTATCTCTACACTGGTAGGGCTGCTTGGTACAGTAGCTGGTATGATTAAAGCATTTGCTGCACTTGCACAGGCAGGCGCACCAGATGCTATCGGGCTTGCTAATGGTATTTCCGAAGCCCTTATCAATACAGCACTCGGAATTTTGGCTGCTGCGTTGGGTATCATATTCTATAATCTCTTTACTAATCTTATAGATTCTTTGACTTACGGAATGGATGAAGCAGGTTTCAGTATTGTTCAAACCTACTCTTCCACACACAAATAAGAAAGTATATATTCTTTAGCGCTGAGCTTTTTTAAGGTATGCCAAAAATAAAACTTCCGAGGAATAGTCCTTCCATTGACATGACGCCAATGGTGGATCTGGCTTTTTTGCTGGTTACCTTTTTTATGCTCACCACTAAATTCCGTCCTGAAGAACCTGTTAAAGTTGTCTTTCCGGCTTCCGTTTCAACCACCAAGATACCTGAAAATGTAATTACTATATCTATTGACAGTGCTGGAAGAGTATTTTTTGATATGACAGGGAAAGATGTACGACCTCTTGTACTTCAGGCTGTAATGGAGAAATATAAACAACCCATTACTACTTTAGATATGAACCGTTTTTCAGTTATGGGTACTTTCGGGGTGCCGGTAAATCAACTCAAATTATATATAGAATCTGATGATAGCCAGCGTAAACTTATGAGCAATGCATCGGGGGGAATACCTATGGATACTCTCAAAGATAATGAATTACCCGATTGGGTAAATTCCAGCCTGGCTTACTCCAACCAGGACTATTCTGAAAAAATAGCTAAGGGAGTAAATATTAAGCGCCCTGTTTATGCTATTAAAGCGGATGGAAGGGCAAAATATAAGATTGTAAAGCAGGTAATTGATGTATGTCAAAAGCAGGGTATACAACATTTTGAATTGATAACAAGTTTAAAATCCATGCCCAAAAGCTAAAAATTGAATAGATAGAATGGCAGCAGACGTAGGCGGAGGAGAAGGCGGAGGGGGTTCAAGGCACCACCAGAAAAAGAGGGCTAAAAAGCTATCTACAAGGATAGATATGACCCCTATGGTTGATCTTGGGTTTTTGCTGCTCACCTTTTTTATGCTTACCACTACTTTCAGTCAGCCAAAAGTTATTGAACTTACCCCACCAATTAAGTCTGACGTTAAAACAAGGGTTCAGGATACCCTTTCATTATCGGTAGTTTTAGGCAAAAGCGATACTATTTATTACTATAACGGTTCCCTGAAACTTAGCACCGACAGCAATAATATTATGCAAACCGATTTTTCAGATAACGGTCTGCGTAAATTAGTATTAGACCGCAACCACTATGTATTGAACAGCATAAAAGCACTGGTTGACCAACATAACCTGCACAAAGTTTCAGATACTACCTATAGTAGATTGCTGGATGTTGCTGAAGGAAATAAATTTGCCTTATTTGTAATTATTAAAACAGATTCGGCTACCCGTTATGTGAATGTAGTAAGGGCGCTTGATGAAATGAATATTTGTAATGTAGGGAAGTATTCTTTAATAGATGCAAGCCCCGATGATATTAAGATGATAGAAGACTACAAGCAAAAACATACTACCAAATAATTCACCATGGCTGAACAAAAATCAATGGGCGGTTGGATGGATGTTACGAGCGAAGGTCGTAATGAAATTGTATTTGAAGGCAGAAATAAAGAGTACGGGGCTTATTTAGTTCGTAGAAAATACCAAAAATTTATTTTAATATCCTTGGGTATAGCCACCGGCGCGATGGTTCTGGGTATCAGTGTACCCTTGATTTTAAAAATATTAAATGTAAAAAAAGCGGCAGATGTAGTTAATGTAAAAGTTAATCTTACTGCTCCTCCGCCTATTAATCCCCATGCACCACCTCCACCACCACCTCCACCACCACCTCCAAAACCACTTATTAAGGAATTAAAGGTTACTCCCCCGGTTATTGCAAAGGTGAATGTAGACACTACTATTGCCACTGTTAAACAGGTGCAGCAAACCAATGTTGGTGCGGTAAACCAAAAAGGTAAGGATACTATGATTATTCAGCCTATTGCTGCCCCAAGTACAATCGGTGATGATGTGGATAAGATATTTACCATTGTTCAGCAACAGCCAAAATTCCCCGGCGATATTAATAAATGGCTCTATGACCACATGGAATACCCTGAACAAGCCAAGGATGCAAACATTCAGGGAACAGTTTTCATGTCTTTTGTTGTGGAAAGAGATGGTAGTGTTACTGCAATAAAAGTGTTAAGGGGAGTAAATAACTATCTTGATAATGAGGCAAAACGAGTTATCAACGAAATGCCTAAATGGTCACCAGGTCAACAAAATGGGCATGCCGTGAGAGTGCAGTACATGGTGCCAATTCATTTCATATTACGTTAATTCATCTTTCCGTAACCGGAATTTATATAAGCTATGAAAAACTTTTACCTGTTAACCGGTTCGGTAATGTCCTTTGTATATATTTTTTCGGGTATAGCCCTTATTTCGGGTAAACTGGATTTTGCACTTGAGCCTACTATGCGGATTGCGATGGGAAGCGCGATTCTTGCGTATGGTCTTTTCAGGCTTTATATGTTTTACAGGAGAATCCATTCTTTGAGAAATGATGAAAACAGCTAGAGGTTAATTACCAAAATTGCCACAGATTCACAGATTAATTTTATGAAATATTCTAAAAAGAAGCATCGGTTTTTTATCTGTGAATCTGTGGCAAATTTTCTCCTCTTATCGAAAGTAAATAACAGCCGGCGCAGTTCATTTCTGTTTATAAGTTCATTTCTATTATTGGTAGGCTGCGGTCCCACAGGGAAAGTGCATACAGACACCCCCACTTCAGGGGTTTTGAATATGGCTGCTGACGACTCATATAAGCCCACTGTAAGTGGGGAAATACAAGTATTTCAGGCACAGTATCAAAACACGGCTATTCATGTAAAATATGAGCCGGAAGATTCCCTGTTTGCTGATTTAATGCACGATTCTGCGAGATTAATTGTAGCCGGCAGGCAATTAACGGAGCAGGAAATTACCTATTTTCACGGTAAGCAACTTTATCCGGAACAAGACAAGATTGCCGAGGATGCCCTTGCTATTATCATAAATAATGATAACCCGGATACCTTGTTCACCCTGGATAAAATCAAAGCCATTTTTAAAGGTGATAGTATATGGGATTCACCCTTAGGAGGAAGAATAACGGTTGTATTTGACCATCAAAATTCGGGTAATTCAAGGTATATCCGTGAAAACCTGGTGCAAGGCAGTAAGTTTCCGGCCTATTGTTTTGCGTTGAATAGCAACCCCGAGGTGATTGATTACGTGTCGAAAAATAAACTGGCTATGGGCATAATCGGGGTGAATTGGATAAGCAATGATTCGGATTCTGCTACGGTAGGTTTTCTAAATAAGGTTAAAGTTGCAAGAGTAGCCGTTAACTCAGATTCAAAATATGTTCAGCCCTATCAATATTACATAAAAACAGGCGATTACCCATTATGCAGGGATGTATATATGATTAAAACAGAACCCTATATGGGGTTGGCAAGCGGATTTGTTTCCTTTGTCACTTCTGACCGGGGGCAACGTATAATATTACGGGAGGGTATTTTACCGGCTACCGTTCCCACACACGTAATAAGTTTTTAATACCTGCGTTTACTTTATAATTCTTATCTACAATTAGGGCGCTTATAGATATATTTCCGTATATTATTCTTATTACCTTTGCGCCCTTTCAAAAATACATAAAATGAAACGCCCATTTATCAGACCATTTTTATTAACAGCAGCAACTATATTACTATCTGTTATTGCCCATTCGCAAACCTTGCAGGATGCTATAAAGCTAACCAACAATGAAGAGTTTGAACAAGCCGATAAAATATTCAAATCATTAGTAGCTGCCCAGCCTAATGCCGGCAATATTTACTTCTATCGGGGAGAAAATTTTTATAATTGGGAGAAAACCGATTCGGCTCAAGGTACTTACCAGAAAGGGGTAGATGTAAATGCCCTTGAACCACTTAATTATATAGGACTTGGAAAAGTGCAAATGGCCAACGGCGACAGCAAAGCGGCTATGGATAATTTTTTTAAAGCAAAAACAATTTCAAAAGGTAAAGACCCTTTAGTGCTTTCTAAAATTGCGGAAGCCTATACCAGTTTAGCAAGCAAAGACCCCTCTGCAACTACCGATTTGTTAAACCAGGCTGTTGGTTTGCTAAAACAGGCCATTGCTTTAGATTCTAAAAACCCTACCTATCATCTAGACTTAGGTGATGCTTATCTCGCACTTACTCCAACAGATGGCTCAAAAGCAATAGAGGAATACAACACGGCAATATCCCTGGACCCTAAAAGTGTGAATGCGATGCTCCGCCTGGGGCAATTATGGAGAAATGCCAGGGATTTCGCTACATCGTATGACTACTTTACCAAAGCCACCAAACTTGATTCTACTTTTGCCCCTGCCTATCGTGAACAGGCGGAAATGCTATATGATGCAGGAAGATATGATGAAGCTATTACAGCATATCAGAAATATCTCCGCCTTAATAATTCATTAACGGCAAGGGTACGCTATGGGGAATTCCTCTTTTTAGCAAAAAAATATGACAACGCCATAACTGAGCTGCAAAATGTCTTAAGCCATGACTCCTCCAATATAATTCTCTATAGGCTTCTGGGTTATTCTCAATATGAGAAGAAAGACTATAAAAACGGGTTGGTGAATATGAACAAGTTTTTTGCCAAATCGAAGGGAACAAAAATCAAAATTTTAGGCAGCGACTACCAGTATCTTGGCAAACTTCTTTCCGGTAACGGAGAAGATTCACTTGCCGTTATTGCCCTAAATCAAGCTATTGCATCTATTAATAATGAAAGTTCCCCTGATGTAACAGACATGTACCTTATCATTGCAAAAATTTACTTTAAAGACCAGAATTATGCCATGGCTGAAGTATATTTCAAAAAAAGAATTAGTGCCAGAAAACAAGCGGCAGATGTAAATGATTATTATTATTTGGGGCTTTCACAATATAACAACAAGCAATACCCCGGAGCTGATTCCTCCTTTGCAATAATTACCCAAAGCAACCCCGACTTGTTGGTTGGATACCAATGGAGGGCAAGAGCCAACAGCCAGATAGACTCTACCCAGGCTTTGTCAAAACCTTATTACGAACAGTACATACAAAAGGTTGGTACTGATACTATTAAAAACAAAGACGGGCTTATTGAAGCCTATTCACAATTAGGCTATTATTACGTGCTACAAAAAGATAAGGTAAATGCCTCTATGATTTACAAAAGAATATTAAACCTGGACCCTGATAATGCAAACGCTAAAGCATATTTTGAAAGCCTGAAACCAAGGCCTGTTACAAAGCCTCAGGGGAAAAAATAGAGGGTTTTACTACGGAGTTTTAAATGAACTCATTTATTAGGTAATACATCCGTTAACTAACATTATTGGGATTATTAAAGTTGCACGATGATTCGTCATTTTAAGTAGGGATAAATAATTTCCACATAAGAATTTTAATGCAGGAACATTTAATATTACTAACCCCTATAGATAGGAATCATGAGCCCTGGACCTAGTAAATTATAGATGTAGGTATTAAATTCCGGCCTTATATATAACGGCATTTACAGAAAAATAAGCAGAAGGTTCTTTACTTCTTACATTTACTCTTCTAAACCATTAGCGCAAGTAATTTTTAATGCTGTAAAGAAGCTAATGTAATAACTTTTGCAACTGTCAGTTTTCCAAACAGGCTAAGGAATGGTTTTGAGCTTAACTCCTCCCGATTGGAAACGGGGAATGGGGTGTGAGAATAAAATTTCACTTCAGGCAAAAAAAAAGTTCCACCTGCTGGGTGGAACTTTTTAATTACTAAGATGATACTATTGTTGTTGCTGTTGATGTTTCTTTTTGCTCTTTTTACCTTTCGCGGTTCCTTTTTTGCCATTATCGCTCGCTTTCATGGTATCCTTTTTGCCTCTCACAGTTCCTTTTTCTTCTTTCATTTCAGCTCCTTTATCCTCTTTTATGTACCCTTTCACGTATTGGAACTTCCTGTATTTCTCAATGTTTTTAGCATCGTGTGTATATTCAGGACCATTGACTCCGGGACTTAATTCAAACCTGATATTGTCCATATTGTTTTTCCCGGCATTCTTTTCTTTACCCTTGCCTTTCTCACCCTTGGTTTTAGACATATCTTTATTTAATGCTGCAATTAAGGCTTTCTTTAATGATTCCGCCCTTGCCTTAGCTAACTTTTCATTGGTACCCCATTTTGTTGTAGGTACTGTAGAAGCGCTGGACTCAATATAAACAATAATCTTACTATCCTTAGCAGCATTGCTGACATTTCGTACAAGAGTACTAAAGTCAGGGTCTTTGGCAGTAACATTGTCAAGGTTATATCCAAAATATTTTACAAAATATGGCTCATCTCCAAATTTCGGATTAGTCTCCGAAGTCGTTGTAGTGGTAGGAGTAGGTACAGGTTTTGGAGGCGCATTAAATACATCTGTATTGTCACCTAAAATAATCGGTCCATTGTAGAAAGATTTTTTACCGGCACAAGTACTGCTATCTTTCGGAATTGTATAAGTATAGCTATTTGTTTGTTTACCATTTGAAGTAATTACAATGGAATAAGTTACATCAGCTTTTAGAACAGCTAAAAACTTACCGGTTGATGTATTAACAGGCACGGAAAAAGAAACGCCCCCTGCTGATGAGCATGTTACTTTTGTATCGGCAGGAACAGCACCCCCACCAGAGGTTTTTACGTAAGCTACCAATACCCCCACGCAAGTAACCGGAAGGGGGGTATTGAATACTACTTCATAAATATCCCTTTCACCCAATGTACCTAAACGTACCGTGTTATAGTATCCCCTTTTGCCATCAGCAGACAAAACAAAATACTTATCATCATCCGGGGTGTTAACTGGCCAGCCCATATTTTGAGGCTCGCCCCAGCCGCCTTTTCCACCCTTACTCATGAATACATCATACCCGCCCATGGTGTTATGTCCTTTAGAACTGAAAAACAATAAGGACCCGTCGAAAGATACAAAAGGACAATCTTCATCATACTTTGTATTAATAGTAGTTCCCATATTTGCCGGGGCGCTCCAATTACCATCAGGTCCTTTGTCCGATTGATATAAATCTAATCCCCCTGTGCCGCCTGGTCTGTCACTTGCAAAATAGAGGGTTTTACCATCCGGGCTTAAGCAACCGCTCGGGGTAAAATATTTTGAATCTTTAGCATCAATAACACCCGTACTGCTGGAGTCGATTAAATGCGGCATAGCCCAATTTCCCCCATTCATGCTGCTAATATAAAGCAACCCGTTGTTAATGTCAGAACTTTGATAGTCTATTATAATTTGTCCATCGGCTGTCAGGGATACTGTTGCAGAATTTCCACCAATTGAATTCAGTGGGGCTCCAGGGTCAAGTGGCGCTGTCCATACTCCTCCTCGGGTGGCAGGAGACATCCAGATTCCTTCTCTGTCGTGTCCGGTATCTTCTTTTAACGGACGTTTTGAAGTAAAATACAACTGTGATTCATCAGCAGTGATAACCGGAGCGTAATCATCATAAACACCGTTTACCACTTCCCCTAAGTCAATCACTTTACAATCAACGGGGGTCTGCATTAAGGCTTTTGCGCTATTACAACAAGCTATCCAATAGGCAATATCATCCGGTCTGGGACCGGTGGGTTTTAGCATTTTCTTAAAGGTGGTAAGGTTTTCAATAGCATTATCAAACTGATAATTCACATGCTGTGCACGACCCAGGCAATAGTATGCCGTTGGCGGAGCATGCTTTTCAGAAGCGTCATCAGGGTAATATTTCTTTTTGATGTTTTTTACAGCTTTCTGTTCATACGGTAACGAGGCTGCTTTATGCATAGCCGTAGAAAGATAAAGCTGCCCGATAATATATGCTACGTTATAATTGCTTGTATCATCTTTATAACATTGCAGGAAATAAGATAATGTGGTATCAAACAGTTTTTCGTCCCTTCTGTTTGTAGTTCCACCATTCATCAAAATGGTTCCTGTTATAAAGTTTTTTCTAAACTCCTTTTTCTGAGCAGGAGAGGGAGTTTGGGCTGAAGTTTGGGTAGCAGAAGTTTGAGCATTCAGGTTTGCTGCAAAACATATTGATAAAACGAAACTAAAAAGGCATATTATCCTCATATTTATATTATGCCATAAGATTTGGGTAGTCTTCTTCTCATTCTTCATGATTCCGGATTTTTTTTGCATTATTAGGTATTATATATGTTCGTGACCCCACAAAAGTACATTTTTTTTTATTTATACTGACAATTTGCAGGGAAAAAATTAAAACGGCCTGAGTTCTAATTGGATTTTAGGTTATTTGATTGATTCATTGGTAATTATTTCATTTTTAAGCCCTTTCTAACCTTCCCATATTTATGATAAATGTTATTTAGCGGTATTTTCTGTGATTTATTAACACATTTTTGTTGGTATTTTAACTCTCTTTTCCCACTATATAGTAGGAATAACTTAGGAATAAAACGGGCTTTTTATTCTCTGAAATAAAAAAACTATCGTATCCCATCCGCGAGCCGAAAACCTATAGATTTGCATCTATTTATTCAAAATACTAATAAAACAAAAAAATTAACGCACACTCATATCTTATAATAAGGAATAAAATATTCCTTATTATATTTCTTAACGCTATAAAAAGAAATTAGTTACTCCCTGTTTTTTCCCGAACAACAGCAGCAAGCCATTTTACCATAAAGAGCATGATAGCTGCTGAAACCAATGCAGAAACAAATAGAATGAGAAAATAGTTTCCTTTATCATCAAACTTATCCCAATAACTTGCCATCATTCCCGATATTTTTCCTGCCATCGAATTAATTAGGAACCAGGCGCCCATCATAAGGGCAGTGAGCCTTACAGGGGCAAGTTTGGAAACCATTGATAATCCTATTGGGCTGATTAATAATTCCCCAACTGAAAATATTCCATACGTGCTCAATAGCCATATCATACTTGTTTTATCAACATAGATATTGGTGCTTTTTACGGCGAAATACATAGTGAGTGAGGATAGCCCTGCAATAATCATTCCAAAAGCAATTTTCAACGGCGTATTTACTTCCATCTTTTTTCTTCTTAAGAAACCAAAAAAACCAAGAATTAATGGGGTTAGAATAACTATATATATCGGATTAGCAGATTGGTATAATTCAGGTGAAATGAGGTTTTGTTTTTCGCCAGGTTTAGGCCATTGGTCTTTAGGTAGGTTTTGTAAATATGGGTCTGTCCCTTTTACTTCAATGGTGTTACCCTGATTATCCAGTTGAGCCACAAAGCGATTATTTATTTTATCTACCGTAGTGGAATCGGAAGAAACCACTTGTAACATTCCAAATGGCTTGGTCCACTTTACTCCCGCCTCAGGCATATTACGGTTTGTATAGGTATCTGCCCAAATAGTAAGAGCAGTGCTATTTTGGTTATATATCACCCAAAACACAATGCTTACCGCAAAGAATGAAAGTAAAGCGCCAAGTCCCTTTTTGTCTTCTTGATTGGCTGTGAAATAAATTCTCAGGTAAAAAATAATGATTGGGATACAGGCAAAAAAGAAAGCGTCGTTAGTTATCGTGTTAAAAATAGGATGAGCAAAATGACACCATTTGCTAATGTTCCAACCAATAGCACCCGTAATTATGGCAGGCAGAAAAACATAGCCGAATATTTTACTTAAGGGCATGTCTTCTTTCTGCACCGGTTTCACTACATCTCCCTCCTTTACATGTTTCATCATGGAAATAAAGACAGTAAGCCCTACTATCATTCCAACCCCAGCGGCAGCGAAGGCATAGCCCCATCCATAATAATTCCGCAAATAGGCAGCCACAAAATTGCAGAAGAATGCCCCAATATTTATTCCCATATAGAAGATATTGTAGGCTACGTCTTTCTTAGGTTTTAAATCTTCTGCATTATATATGTTCCCCAAAAGCGTACTGATATTTGGTTTGAAAAAACCATTACCGACAATCACACAAAGCAAGGATATATACATGGATGTATCTCCCGGCAAAGCCAATCCAAAGTAACCGCAAGCCATAAGTGAGCCCCCAATGATAATAGCCCTGCGGTAACCTAAAAACCGGTCTGCAATAAGCCCGCCAATAAAAGGTGTAAGATAAACCAATGCTATATAAGAACCTACAATATCCGATGCGATGGTAGAATCAAATCCTTTGCCCCCATGCTTACGGGGGTCAATCAAATAGAGAAAGAAAATACCTACCATAAGGTAATAGCCGAAACGTTCCCACATCTCTGTCATAAATAGTACCCATAGTGCTTTTGGATGACCTTTTCGTACGGCTGTATTTTCCATGTATGTTGGTTTTTGTTGCGTCCAAATATAAAAATTAATTTACTTTTGAGGTCCTACCTATAATTGTTTTTCAAGGCTTTCATAAATATTTCTTCAAAACAATAAACCTAAAGTTGAATAGTATGTCGGAAGAAAAAAAATTCAAACCTTTTATTTCAGCCAGTGAATTTATTCCTGAGTTTTCGCTAAGGGCTATTATTCTCGGGGCTATATTCGGAATTATTTTTGGGGCAGCGTCGGTTTATTTAGGGCTGAAAGTGGGGTTAACAGTAAGTGCATCCATACCCATTGCGGTACTTGCCATTTCCGTATTTAAAAAATTGGGCAAGGCAAGCATTCTTGAAAGTAATATTGTGCAAACTATTGGCTCGGCAGGCGAATCAGTTGCAGCAGGAGTAGTATTTACGGTGCCTGCTTTATTGTTTTTGGCTGGCGGCAGAGAGTATTTTCATTACTTCCAGATTTTTGTATTGGCTCTTGCAGGTGGAATTTTAGGTGTGTTATTTATGATTCCGCTGCGCCGTTCACTAATAGTTAAGGAACATGGTAACCTTCCCTATCCCGAAGGCACTGCCTGCGCCGATGTACTTATTGCCGGAGAAAAAGGAGGGAAATTAGCTCAAAAAGTTTATTACGGAGTTGGTATAGCTTTTTTATATAAATTATTAATGTCTGTACTTGGTTTGTGGAAAGATGTGCCCGCTTATGTATTTGGTCGTAAATCAGCTTTGCCCAATGCTACCATCAGCGGGGAAATAACCCCTGAATTGTTGGGTGTAGGTTATATAATTGGTCCGCGCATTGCCGGAATAATGGTTGCTGGGGGAGTACTATCCTGGTTTGTGCTGATACCTCTTATCACTATGCTTGGTGATGGATTGAGTACCGTTTTCCCTCCGGAGACTGCCCAGCTTATTTCTCAAATGAGCGCCGATGATATTTGGGGACGATACATTCGTTACATAGGCGCCGGCGCCGTTACATTTGGTGGATTAATAACCTTAATAAAAACATTACCCACCATTATCAGTGCTTTTCGTGATTCATTCAAAGACCTGAAAGAAAGCAGGAATGACAAAACGGTTGAAAAATCACGCACTGAAAGAGATATTCCATTGGTATATGTATTAGTAGGAAGTGTCGCTCTGGTTATATTTATGGCATTAATACCAAACATTCCCACCAACCTCCTTTCGGCAATAATGATTGTGATATTCGGGTTTTTCTTTGTTACTGTGTCATCGCGCATTGTGGGGTTGATAGGCTCCTCATCCAATCCCATATCCGGAATGACTATTGCCACTCTCATGGCTACATCCCTTATTTTTGTGGGCATTGGCTGGACGGGAGATGTTTACCAACCCATAGCCCTCGTAGTAGGCTCTATTGTGTGTATAGCTTCTGCGAATGCAGGAGCCACTTCCCAGGATTTGAAAACAGGGTATATTTTAGGGGCAACACCCATCAAACAGCAAATAGGGCTGATAATAGGAGTCCTTGCATCTACAGTTGCTATTGGGTTTACACTTACTCTATTGGAGCATACCATAGGTGTTGGAGCGCCTACTCCCGATCATCCTCATCCTTTGCCTGCTCCGCAAGCTACGCTTATGGCAACCGTTATCAGAGGCTTGCTGAGTCATAACCTGCCCTGGGGGCTTGTACTTACTGGCATGGGCATTTCTGCCGTTATGGAGCTTTGCGGGGTTAATTCTCTTGCTTTTGCAGTAGGGGCTTATCTCCCGCTTTCAAGCACCACTCCCATATTTGCAGGTGGTATTGTAAAATGGCTGGTAGATAAAAAGAATAAAACCAAAGAATCGGAATCAGATATTGGTCCAGGAGCATTATTCAGTTCCGGACTTATTGCCGGAGGAGCCATTACGGGAATTATTATTGCTATTTTAATTGGTGTAAATGCAGGAGTTGGGGCTGATGGTAAACCAGTTTCCTTAGCTGATAAATTTAATTTTGGTCTCGGAGAAAGTATGGGCGCTATGGGTGACATTATTTCACTTGGTTTCTTTGTATTGCTCGGATTTATTCTGTATAAGTTTGCAACTGGCAAAAAAGAAGAATTAGCATAATGGAAAAATATTCATTTAAAGACTTTGCCCTAAACAAGTCTTTTGACTTGGGAACAGTTACACTATCTGAACAAGAAATTATTGACTATGCAAAACTTAATGACCCCCAGGATTTTCATATTAACAAAGAAGCAGCATTAAATAGCATTTTCAGGGGCTTTGTTGCCAGCGGCTCACAAATATTAAACACTTTCCATGTAAGGAGTTGGGTTAAAATGTTCGGGCACACAATTATCGCCGGGCTTGAAATAAACAACTGGAAATTTTTGAAACCTGTTCATGCCAACAAGCCTATAAATGGGAAAACAATTATCGTATTCTTTAAACCCAATGAAGAAAAGAGACATTGTGTGGTAACCTGGAGATATGAATTTACTGATGAAAAAGGCGAGTTTGTTCAGACCTTGGAGATAACCGTGCTACATAGGATAGATTGAGGTTAAATAATAAAAAAGATTTAATACTTTTAAACCTTATTTCTTGAATCCTAAATTCAACAGGTGCCCCGCTATCCCTTCCTTCATAGCATAGCGCGATAGTTTCATTTTAGTTAAAAAGAGTTTCTTAAGTACCAGGTTAGTTAATATAACTGAATAGGCAAACATAGGAGCCCGCATGGGTATAAGTCCGGGCATTATTAGCCTTTCTTCCACAGTAGAATAAATAAGTCCATTATAAAGTTTCTCAAACTCGTTCAATGGATATTCGTATCCATTTACAGGTTTCTCAAGGCTTGATGTTCGATGAATCAGCATCTCGGCAAAACTTTCAAACGACCCCGAAGAGCCTATCATTTCCATAGGCTTAAAAGTTTCAGCCGCTATAAACATATCACTTAAAAGAGTTGAAATATGCTTCTCAACTTCTGCTTTCTTAGGAGCAAGAGGGTCTGCCGGGAAAAAGATTTCGTATAGTCTTGATACACCAAGCGGGTAGCTGTTCTTCCAGAATATATTGTTTTCGTCTGCTATGATAAATTCGGTGCTTCCGCCTCCTATGTCCATAATCAGCGATGGTTCCTTACCCAGTATTCCCGCCTGTTTCACTCCCTCGTAAATCCATGCTGCTTCCTCTTCTCCCGATAGAATTTTTATTTCTATTCCCGTTTCTATCCGCATCCGGCGGGTAAACTCTTTCCCATTTTCAGCATCTCTTACTGCAGATGTGGCAAAAGCATAATATTCATCAATATCAAATTCATTCATTTTTTGCCTATGCTGGTGAAGGGCTTTAATGGCTCTTTGTGTGGCTTCGGCTGTAATTTCTCTTTTATGTATGCCTCCTTTGCCAATCTCCACAGGTAGCTCATTTACAAAAACAAAGGCAGGTTTCCCATGCTCGTTTTTCTCAGCAATAAGCAGGTTAAAGGTATTGGTTCCCAAATCGAGTATGGCTATGCGGGGCATCCTGAAAAGTAAGAATACAAAGATACCATTACTTTTCCTAAAATTTTAAAAAGCTATATGGCACACTTTTAGAGGTTTTAAAAAGCACCCTATTCTCGTTTTATTAATAGATATACAGTTTTCGCAAACATTAATGTTTTTCTCGCTAAATATGATTCATCAGGCACTACTTTATGGGTTAAAAATGGAACCCCTTTGGACAATAATTATTGGTCAGGGTGGGGTTTAACCACCGACCAAAATAATAATATTTATGTTTCAGTTGGCGGTTTTTTTGGAAATAGTACCGCTGAAATTAAATTTGGCGATGATACCTTTAAAGTTACTAATGCTACAGACCCTTTAGTACTTGTTAAATTTGATTCATCTGGAAACGTCTTATTTGGTTCTATACTTCCCAGCGGTGGAGATGATGAGAGCGGTTTAGCTGCTGACCAATTTGGCAAAATATACCTGTGTGGAGATTTATATGATACAAATGTAGTTTTCGGACCTGATACAATAGGTCCCAATACCCCTGAAGGGGCGGAATGGTTGTTTTTAGCAAAATGGCAACCCTGTAATGATGTAATTTCAGGTATACCTGAAATTACGTCCAGTAATTCTGTAAGAATTTTCCCAAATCCCAATAATGGTATTTTCACTATAGCGTTGAGTCATGCTGAACTTGTTTCAGCATCCCAACCTATTGTTACGATACACAATGTGATGGGAGAAGAGGTATATTTTGCGACCCTGAATCAAGTTCAGGGCGACAATCTCATAAACCTAAGTGATAAACCCAATGGAATTTATTTCTACAGGGTTTTAAGTGATGCTGATAGCTTGGCGGGAGAAGGGAAAATTATAATTGAAAAGTAAACTTTCTCTGACTCCATGGTTAGTATTTTTTACCACGGAGACACTGAGTTCACGAATAAAAACAGATTTTAGTTCTTCTTAGTGGTGAAGCCCCCCCCCAATCTTTCACTCTTCCCGATTCTCTTTGTTCTCACTTCGGCGCTCCTCTCAGCATAAAATATGCCACCACTCCATAAATAACGTTAGGTATCCAGACAGAAATAAGTGGTGAAATAAATCCTCCGGCAGCAAAGGTGGTTGATACCTGCATAAACAGGATGAATGAAAAAGCAATCATTAAACCAACACCTAAATGTAACCCGGTTCCTCCCCTCACTTTACGGCTGGAGAGCGAAACTCCTATAATGGTGAGTATGAAGGTTGCAAAGGGAAAAGCGGTTCGCTGGTCTTTCTCCACCTCAAATGCAGCTATGTTGTTAGAGCCTTCCATGCGCTTTTTAGCTATATAGTCATTCAGTTCCCTGTAATTCATAGCCTTTACATCATCAAGGCGTTCTCCGAAATCGGCAGGGGTAAAATTCAATGCAGTATCTTTCATCATACCCGAAATAAGTTTCTGGGTCCCATCCGGAAAAGTTTTGCGGATATAGTAATCAAATATTTTCCAGTTCTTTTTTGCGCTATCCCAAGTAATAGTCTGGCACATTAACTTATAGGGCAGTTCCTGTTTGTTGATGTGCTCCAAAGAAAAATGAAACCCCACATTACGGAAATTATCATAATTGCCCATATAAATAAATACACCGGGGCTTATTTGCTTATGTATGTTTACACTCTGGTCTCTCATGGCATTATTCACCCATGTCTTTTCAAATTGCAAGCGTACTTTATTGGCATCAGGAATTAAAAAATGATTGAGGTACAGAGACATCATCGCTATCAAAAGCGCACCAATCAAATACGGATAAAGCAATCTCCAAAAACTTGTACCTCCGCCCAAAATGGCAATAATTTCGCTCCTTGCAGCCATACGCGAAGTAAAAAATACTACGGAGATAAATGTAAATAGAGGACTAAAGAGATTAACCAAATAGGGAATAAAATTCAGGTAATATTCCGTTACAATAAGTTTGAAAGGAGCATGATGTTTCAGGAACCCTTCTAACTTTTCAGATATATCAAAAATGATTATAATTACACTTATTATCGCAATGGAGTAAACAAAAGTCCCGAGGAATTTCTTTAGTATATAAGCATCTAATTTCTTTACCAGCCTCATCTTATTACTTCAAAGTTTGTAAAGTTTTTCATTGTTCCTTCTTCTTTTATAACCCTCTCCACCTTTGCTCTCATAGGACCAATATAGCACCAGTCTACAAAATCATTCAGTTTTTCTTCTTCGCCTTCTGCTTCTATATAAACGCTTTCATCTTTCTCATTCCGTACAAAACCCTTTAGTCCTAAATTAGCAGCAATTTCCATAGCAGTTGCCCGGTAAAATACTCCCTGCACCCGGCCATAAACATGTATATTTAAATGTTTTACCATTAATTTATCCGGTTAGTTACCCGTTTCACCATTTCTACTTTCCATGTAGCGAAATCCCCTTCTATAATATGCTTGCGTGCTTCGTGCATTAGCCAGCAATAAAATGCTAAGTTATGCAGACTGCTTATCATCATACCCAAAATTTCTTTGCACATGATGCAAATGGCGCAAATAGGCTTTGGAATAATAAAAGTCAACAGGCGATTCTCCATCAGGGTCAAGGGGGGAAAAATCATTTTTCCATTTGGAGTTACGTACATTTATTATTCCGTTTTTAGTGAACAGCCACCCATTTCTTGCGTTGCGGGTAGGCATCACACAGTCGAACATATCTATTCCCAGTGCAACGGATTCCAAAAGGTTATCGGGAGTTCCTACACCCATTAAATAGCGGGGCTTATTATGCGGCAGAAATTCTACTACCTTTTCTGTCATGGCATACATTTCCTCTGCCGGTTCCCCCACTGAAAGTCCACCAATAGCATTGCCGTCCATATCCAAATCAGCCACAAACTTTGCCGATTCTTCCCGTAGGTCAGCATAAGTGCCTCCTTGTACAATTCCAAAGAGCATTTGTTTTTTCAGCGTAGTTTTACTGTCGTGATATTCTTTGGCTCTTTTAAGCCACTTATGGGTAAGTTGTACCGACTTTTTTACATAATCATGCTCGGCAGGCAGAGACACACATTCATCCAACGGCATTACAATATCGGAACCTATTATTTGTTGAATATCAAGCACCGATTCCGGGGTGAAAAAATGTTTGGAGCCATCTAAATACGAAGTGAACTCCACCCCATCTTCTTTTATTTTCCGGGTAGGCGAAAGTGAATATACCTGGAACCCTCCGCTATCGGTCAATATAGGTTTATGCCAGTTCATAAAGTTATGCAAGCCCCCGGCGTTTTTCAGCACTTCCAGCCCAGGTCTTATATAAAGGTGATAGGTATTCCCCAAAATAATATCTGCCTTAATGTCAGTTAGCAGGTCAGGTTGAGAAACAGACCTTACCGAGCCAATAGTGCCTACGGGCATAAACACAGGGGTCTCAATATCGCCGTGAGAAGTGTGTAATATCCCTGCCCTGGCTTTTGAGTTAGAGTCTGTATGTTGCAGTTTAAACTTCAAGTGTGTGTTAATTATTTTGTTGAAATGATGCCAAAAGTAAAAGGAATAGTTCTCCCAACTGAAGTAGCTTTGCACGATTTACAATTTTTAACTGTTTATGCTCGCCCAAATAGTGTTTGGTTTAGTTTGCTTTTGCTTTGCTTTGTACCTGCTATTTTGTGGTATAGCCTATTTTCGTTTTGCCTTTGGCGGGAAAAAAGTTTCAACTCCAAAAACTAATCCGCCCCCGGCTTCCATAGTTATCTGTGCCCGTAATGAAGCAGTCAACATAAAGAAAAACCTGATTTTATTCCTCGAACAGGATTACCCTACCTTTGAAGTAATAGTAGTGGATGATTGTTCCTGGGACAGCACTCCCACGGTTCTGAAAGAAATGCTAAATGAGTTTCCCCGCCTGAAAGCTTTATTTATAAAAGAAGATGATGTGTACAAGCATGGGAAAAAGTTGGCAATCACCATTGGGATTAAGAGTGCACAATATGAACATCTTGTTTTTTCAGATGCCGATTGCTTTCCGGCAACGTAAAAACTGGCTTGCAAAAATGATGGAGGCTTTTGATGAAAATACCGAGATTGTGCTTGGTTACGGAGCCTACACGAATAAAAAAGGGTTGCTTAACCGGATGATACGAATGGACACCTTCCGAATTGGGTTGCAATATCTTTCATTGGCTGTGGCGGGAGCGCCATATATGGGCATCGGGCGGAATATGGCGTACCGTAAATCACTTTTTTTGAAACAAAAAGGCTTTGCACCATATTCCCAAATTCCTTCGGGCGATGATGACTTATTTGTAAATAAAGCCGGCACTAAATATAATACCCGCATTGCAGCAAGCAAAGAGTGCATCACTTTTTCTGAGCCTAAAAATAAATTAGGAGACTGGCTCCGCCAAAAACGCAGGCATATATCTACCGCTCAATATTACAGGTCATCTTCAAAATTTACATTGGGTATTATTACCTTCTACCAATATTTTTTCTGGCTTAGTTCTGTTGCGCTTCTGTTCTTCATTCAATACAGATACGTAGCCTCGGGAATTATAGGAGGATATATTATTATCCAGTCCATAATGCAGTGGCAAGCCATGAAAAGGCTGGGGGAAAAGAAATTATTCATATATTCGCTACTGACAGAATGGCTTTTGCTTTTTTTCTTTTATCCGTTGGTAGCAATATCCAATCTTTTATTTAAACAAGTGGAATGGAAAACTTAGAATATTTATCCGCAAAGGCTTTGCATGATTTCCAGTTGGTACAACAGGCTGCTTCCGGCGACCAGAAAGCCTATTCCGATTTATTGAAGCGGTATTACGATGCCATTTACTTCATGATGTATAAGATGGTAAAAAACCAGGATGATGCCGACGACTTGACTATGGAAGCCTTTGGAAAAGCGTTTAAAAGCCTGCACCACTATACCCCCGATTATGCATTTAGCACATGGCTTTTCAGGATTGCCACGAATAACTGCATTGACCACATGCGCCGACGGAAAATAAAACCTCTTTCTATTGATAATACTTACGAAAACGAAGATGGTGGCGAAGTAAGCATGGACCTTAAATCGGGATACCTTGACCCCGAAGAGAAAATTATAAAGAAACAGAAAATAAAATTAATGCACGATTTGGTAGATAAGCTGAAACCACGTTATAAAAAACTTATCGAGTTGCGTTACTTTAAAGAGTGGTCTTATGAAGAAATATCTCTCCACCTGAATATCCCTATCGGTACAGTGAAAGGACAGCTATACAGGGCAAAAGAAATATTGCTGCAAGTGCTTAAAAATTCGAGGGAAAAAATCTGATGGAACCATCCATTCCTTCTGAAGACGGTATTTCCCTGCTCCTGAAATATTTTCCTCTGTCTGAAAAGCAACAAATTCTCTTTGAAAAATTAGGGGTGCTATACCGGGAGTGGAACCAGAAAATAAATCTCATCTCACGGAAGGATATGGAGCATCTTTACCTGCACCATATTTTACATTCATTGAGCATAGCTAAACTAATACCCTTTAAAGACGGAACTAAAATAATAGATGTGGGAACAGGCGGTGGCTTGCCAGGGATACCGCTTGCCATTATGTTTCCCCAATGCTCATTTCTATTGGTTGATTCCATTGGAAAGAAAATAAAAGTAGTGGAGGAAATAATTAATTCCTTGGGGCTTACGAATGCCCTTGCCGTAAATGACAGGTCTGAAAGTTTAGATGAAGATGTTGAATTTGTTACCGGCAGGGCAGTTAGCAGCTTAACAGATTTTTACAGCCGGGTGCAACATCTTATTCTGCCCGTCACCAAAAAAAACTCCAATACCCTACCCAACGGATTAATTTATCTTGCAGGAGGGGATGTGGAAACCAATCTGGGAAATCTTAAAAAGAGAACTACTATTTACCCAATAAACAAATGGTTTAGTGAAGAACATTTTGGGGTTAAGAAGATAGTGTTTGTGAGGAGATAAAAGCTTTTTGTTCCTTCCGAAAATCATCTTCCATCAACAATTAGTTTCCAAAAAATATAGCCGATTTATATGGAAGATATTAAGAGAACGAATAAGAATAGGATAATAATCCAGAAAAAAATAGCCACAGCACCTAATATAATTCCCGCAATGGCAAACCCCTCCCCTTTATAAAGTTTAGGGTTTTTGTTTATTTTATGCAAAGCTATTGCTCCCAATACGATAGCAAGGGGACCGAGAATAATAACATAAATGAAAGAGAACAACGCCATAATTCCTATAATCATAGCGGATATGGCAAGTCCGGAAGCCTTCGGCTCATCATTATTTTGAGGGTGTCCGCCATAGTTCGCGGGATATTGCTGAACATTGAGAATAGTTTGTGAACTGACTGGCACCCCCGCATTCTCCCTTTTCGGTTGATTACTTTGTGAAAATTTATTTATAATGGTACTCTTTCTAGTATTAGGCGTAATTGTACTTGGTTTAGATAATATTGTTGATGAATTAACAGGCTTTGGGATAGAAAAAGCTGGAACTGGAAGCCGTCTGAGAAATGGTGGCTGTTTTGCCGCAGGTTTATGACTATTCCATTCCACAGAATAACCGTGCATATATCTTCGTTTGGTTAGGGTACAAGAGGTAAGCACAACCAAGAATACCAGCATTAGTTTTTTCATCTGCCATTATTTTCAAGTCAAAGGTATAGATTTCAGGCGAAAGAGCAGATTTTTATTGAACATGAAAACAAATTCTGTTATAAATAAATCTCTATTATCAGAAAATTTAGCGCTGGGTTGCGCTATAATCATCTTTTGAATTTATATCACTTGGCTCACCTTAATGAATTCTTATGGCATAGGAAATTCTATCTTTGTCCATACAAATACTGCATGAAACCCAATCCCCTAAAAAAGCAAAAAAAGAATATCTGGAAATCGCTGGGTCCGGGATTTATTACGGGGGCAAGCGATGATGACCCTTCGGGGATAGCCACGTATTCACAGGCTGGAGCGGGATTTGGCTTAACTACCTTATGGACTGCACTTATTACTTTCCCTTTAATGGCATCTATACAGGGTATGTGTGCACGCATCGGAATGGTTACTTGTTCAGGTCTTACAACCACACTAAAAAAACATTACCCAAAAGCCCTGCTGTATGTTTTTGTCATCATTTCTTTCCCAGCTATTATTCTGAATATTGGTGCCGATATTGCAGGAATGGGGGCTGTGGCAAACATGCTTTGCCCTTCTATTCATAGTATTATTTTTTCTTTTCTTTTTGTAATACTCCTTATTGTTTGTCTTATTTATTTTTCCTACAAAAGAATAGCCTTCGTGCTGAAGTGGCTTTGCCTTACCCTGATGCTGTATATCATTGTTCCTTTCCTGATTAAGCAAGACGGATGGGCAGTTTTAAAAGCTACTTTTCTCCCTCCCATTAAATGGAGTAATGATTATATTGCTATACTGGTAGCCATTCTCGGTACAACTATTTCTCCGTATCTTTTCTTTTGGCAGGCATCGGAGGAGGAAGAAGACAGAGCCTCGAAAGGAAAAACAATAATGGTTGACAAGGCAGATATTACCGATATGCGGTTTGACACCAATGTAGGAATGTTTTTCTCCAATTTTGTAATGTATTTTATTATTCTCGCCACCGGTTCTGTGTTGTTTCCTGCCGGAATAAAAACTATCAATACCGTTCAGGATGCGGCTTCGGCATTGAAACCTATCGCCGGAAACTTAGCGTATCTTCTTTTTGCCGTGGGTGTTATCGGCACCGGCTTGCTTGCCATTCCTGTGCTGGCAGGCTCCGTATCCTATATGCTGGCAGAGACTTTTGGATGGAAAGAGGGGCTGAATAAAAAATGGCACGATGCAAAAGGCTTTTATTTGATATTGGCAATTTCCATCGTTATCGGTTTTGCTATTAACCTTTTTGGTATTGACCCTATAAAAGCGCTCATCTTTACGGCTATTGCTTATGGTGTAACTGCGCCCTTATTGATTGCCATTATACTTCACATCTGTAATAACAAAAAAATAATGGGGGAGTTCACAAATAACAGGCTCTCTAATACTTTAGGATGGATTACCCTCATACTTATGACGGTAGCGGCAGTCGCATTGTTTGTGACTATGTAAATCGGTTTCTCCAACCATACAATCTAAAATAGTTACTTTTAGCACAAATTTTCCTGTGTATGAGTAATACCCGCGTTTCATCCCTTATAGCGCTTATCAGTATTTTTTTCTTTTGGGGATTTGTGGCAGCCTCCAATAGCATACTTACACCTTTATTCAAAGATATTTTTCATCTTACCCAGTTCCGCGCCCAACTGGTGGAATGGGCTTTTTATATTTCCTATTTCGTAGGTTCATTAGTTTATTTTCTTTTCTCTTATTTCGTAGGTGACCCACTAGGAAAAATCGGTTATAAAAAAGGATTGATAATAGGATTGCTTATCTCTGCCGTGGGCGCTATTGGCTTTATTCCGGCTGCCAATTCAAATTCTTATCCCCTGCTACTTACCTGTTTATTTACGGTTGGATTAGGCTTTACCTTGCAACAGATTGTGGCTAATCCCTATATGATTGCCCTGGGCGACCCATCCACAGGCTCACACAGGCTTAACCTTGCGGGAGGGATTAATTCTTTTGGAACTACTATTGGTCCTGTATTACTAAGTCTTGCTTTGTTCGGGCAAATAACCGCTACTACTACCCATGCAGATATAAATGCGGTCAAAATGCCTTCCATTATTCTTTGTTGTATGCTCCTGCTTTCCGCTATGGTACTCGGTCTTTCTAAACTGCCACCCATCACTATGCATGAACATACCGAAAAAAGCCTTGGGGCTTTACGGTATCCTCAACTCACGCTGGGAATGCTTGCCATTTTCTTTTATGTTGGGGTGGAGGTAACCACCGCCAGTAACCTGGGACAATTATTAAAGATGCCGGAAATAAAAGGAATAGATACCGATAAAATCTCGCCTTATGTATCTCTTTTCTGGGGCAGCCTTATGATTGGCAGATGGAGAGGCTCTCTAACGGTTTTTAACCTTTCAAAACTATGGAAAAATATTATGAATGTCATTGTTCCATTCTTAGCATTCGGGGTGATTTGCGGGGTAAATTATCTTCGCAACAGCGATATTTCAGAATATGTTTATTATATCCCTTTTATTGTTGTTGCTATAATCATCTTTTTTATCGGGAGAGAAAAACCTGCTCTCACCCTCATTTTATTTAGTTGTGTCGCCGCTTGCATGATGTTACTCGGGTTATGTACAACCGGCACACTTGCTCTTTTTTCCTTTATCAGCGGGGGATTATTTTGCTCCGTAATGTGGCCCTGCATATTTACGCTTGCTATAGCCGGTTTAGGAAAATTTACCACGCAAGGCTCATCGTTATTAGTTATGATGATTTTGGGTGGTGGAATAATACCACGTTTACAAGGCTTATTAGTTGATGCAACAAATGCCCACATATCCTATATTGTTCCTGTATTTTGCTTTGCGTATCTTGCTTTTTATGGCTGGAAGGTGCGCTCTGTGCTTCGTTCACAGGGTATCAATGCAGATGCGGTGGAGGGATAAATATTTCCTTATGAGAGTATTTTTCTTCGTCATATTTCTTCCTTTGGCAGGATGTTTGCCTGTCTTACCTGCCGGAACATACACCATGAAAAGCTCACCTAAAACAGCCTTGGTAATAAACGCAGGTGGCAGTTTTCAATTTATTCTTGACTATCAAAATCCTTATTTAGGCTCACATAAATATCCTGAGCAATATTATTTCCGGACCGACGGCAGTTGGCACATGAAGGGAAGAACAATGATTTTGAATAGCGGGAATGATTCTCTGCAATATGACCTATACCGTGTTACATTGGCGGATAACGCAAAGAAAGACACTTCAACGTATGAATTTTATGACATTTACAAAGACAGGATACCTATTTTATATGTAAAATCAAACAATGGAAAGATAGATGAAACGAATAGTAGCCTGCAATATTTTACTCACGAAAATGCAAAAGATACCTTGCAGTTTTACTTTTTTGGATATAAGCCTGTAACTATTATTACTTCCGGAGAAGGGCAAAAAGACTACCAGGTTTTTGTATTTCCGGAATATAGACCCGGGTGGATTAAAGACCTTAAATTCAGGGTAAAAACCCGGGGAAATAATAAATCACGAGTTATTACTTTAAACTGGAAATCTCTACAGGAAAAATTGAAAAAGGAAACAAATAAAGAATATTCGGGACCACCTATGTTTTAGGCCTCTGCCAACTCCCCCAAATAACTTACTTCTTTTATATGTTGTGGGTTTTGAATATATTCTTCAAAATCTTTCCGGAAGTGGCGGATGGCGCTTGCAACAGGCCATGCGGCGGCATCGCCCAGCGGGCAAATGGTACGCCCGTCTATTTTGCTTTGAATATCCCAAAGCAAATCTATATCTGCCATTTTGCCGTGACCATCTAAAATTTTATGCAGTATTTTTTCCATCCATCCGGTTCCTTCCCTGCATGGGCTGCATTGTCCGCAAGATTCATGGTGATAGAAACGGGTGAAGTTCCACAGGTTTTTTACTACACTTACTGTTTCATCCATTGCAATAAATCCACCGGAGCCAAGCATAGTGCCTGTTGCAAAACCTCCATCAGCTAACGATTCGTAGCTCATCAGCCGGGGTTCGCCTTTGGCGGTTTTAAAAATAATTCTGCCGGTAGAATCGGAACAGATGAGCCTCCTGCTACCACTGCTTTCAGCTTTTTACCATTCTTAATTCCTCCGCAATATTCTTCTGAATAAATAAATTCTTCTACAGGCAAGCCTAGTTCTATTTCATATACTCCCGGCTTATTAATATGTCCGCAAGCAGAAATAAGTTTGGTACCTGTGCTTTTTCCAATTCCTATTTTGGCATATTCTTCGCCGCCCATATTCATAATAGGAACAACCGCAGCAAGCGTTTCTACATTATTTACTACGGTAGGACACATCCACAAGCCTTGTACAGCAGGGAATGGTGGTTTCATACGGGGGTTGCCCCTTTTGCCTTCCAATGATTCAATTAAGCCCTGTTTCTTCTCCGCATATATAAGCCCCTCCACCCGGGTGAACATAGAGGTCTAAATCAAAGCCCGTGCCCATAATATTTTTACCAAGCCATCCGGCTTTGTATGCTTCATCTATGGCTTTTTCAAGAATATGATACACATATAAAAGTTCTCCGCGAATGTAGATGTAAGACATATGAGCATCCAACGCATAGCTGGACACAATCATTCCCTCAATTAACAGATGAGGAAGATATTGCATCAGGTAACGGTCTTTAAAAGTACCCGGTTCGCTTTCATCAGCATTGCAAACAAGATAGTGCGGATTAGGAGTTTTTTTATCAATAAAACTCCACTTCATCCCCGTCGGGAATCCTGCTCCTCCCCTACCCCTTAATCCTGATTTTTTCACTTCTTCCACTACCGCATCCTTGGTCATCTTTAACGCTTTTTCCACACTTGCATAACCGCCATTAGCCCGATAAACATCATATTTCTCAATTCCCGGAACCGATATATTATTTAACAATACTTTCCTGCTCATATTTTAATTTAAGATTTAGGAATTAAGATTTAAGATTTAATAAAGTCATGTTGCATATCTTATATCTTAAATCTAAAATCATACATTTATTTTATATGTTTTTTATTCCAGTGAGAAATATGTTCTGTTCCATTTTTGCGGCAATCATCTATCAGTTTATCCACTTTTTCAATGTCCATATTTTCATGGTAAGTCTCCCCTAATTGAATGATAGGCGCTGTACCACAGGCAGCAAGGCACTCCACCGTTTTCAGGGTAAACATACCGTCAGCAGTGGTTTGCCCGGCTTTTATCCCTAATTTTTTCTCCAGGTAATTTACAATGTCTTCCGCACCTAGCAGCCAGCAGGGTCCGGTACGGCAAACTTCTATAACGCATTTGCCCACAGGAGTAAGGTTATACATACTGTAAAAAGAAGCCACCTCATAAACCTCTACCGGCAATATGTTCAAAACTTTTGCTACATAATCCATCGTTTCAGGACTAAGCCAGCCGCCAAATTCAGCCTGTGCAATATGCAGTACAGGTAATATGGCAGATTTCTGCTTGCCTTCGGGATAGCGTTTTATTATACGGTTGACCAATTGCAATGCCTCATCGGAAAATATTGGCAGTATATGGCTATCGGTAGGTTGCATACTCTATTTTATATGATAAAATGCAAATATAGATAGTTTTGGATTATTAAAAAACAGTTATTTCACTGAAAACCCTGCACAACTCAACAGGTTCATTATATACCGATAAAATTTTTATCTTTGGGTTTTATATTAACGCCTAAACAAGTTTCCATGATAAAAAGTACAGCTCTATCAGTTCTTGCAATTATTATTGCAACTTCAGTCGCGGCACAAAGAATTCCTGCCGACAAGCAAGTAACATGGGCAGGGGCGGGGATACCTGCGAATAATCCAGTCATTACCAATGAGGTAAATATTCTCAATTTTGGCGGAGTAGGTGACAGCACTACTGATAATGCCCCTGCGATTGATAGCGCTATGAGTTCTTTTCATGGTCGTGCAGGCATTGTATATTTCCCTCCGGGAAAATACTACATAGAGTCAACTTTGAATATGCCCGATAGTGTCACTCTGCGTGGTGATTGCTCTGATTCATCTTATTTTATTTTCAATTTGTGGGGTGCTGCTATAGATTGCATTGATGCACAAATTGTCAATGAGCCGGATACTTTTAAGTCAATTGTGGTTGGTTTTTCAAAAGATACCAATGTAATAACCGTTGGCGACATAACCGGATTTACTGTTGGCGGGTATGCTGAAATCCAGGAGACCAACGGAGCCTGGGATGTAGTTCCGGCAACCTGGGCAACCGGCTGCGTGGGTCAAATCGTTCATATCACTGCAATCAATGGGAATAATATCACATTCGACAATCCACTTAGAATAGGTTATACCCCTTCTCTTAACCCTCAAATAAGACCTTGGACCTCGAGAAAGTTTGTAGGTATTGAAGACCTTAATATTACGAGAGTAGATACCGGCTTGCCAGCTACAGGGTATTGTATCTATTTCAGCAATGCATTGAATTGCTGGGTGAAAGGAGTGCAAAGCAGCCACAGTGTTGGTGCGCATGTGGCTATGAATGTATCAACTAATATTACTGTTTCGGGCTGCTATTTTCACGACTCTTATGCGTATGATGGTGTTGGAACAAGAGGATATGGGGTACTAATGATACAACATTCCGGGCAAAACCTGGTTGAAAATAATGTATTTGACCACCTTCGCCATTCTATCATTAATAAACAAGGCGCTAATGGAAATGTTGCCGGATATAATTATGCCGTTAATGAATATCGCGTGGAGACACCCACCAATGCCGGAGCCGATTTAGTATTACATGGACACTATCCTTTTGCCAATTTATACGAAGGCAATATCGCGAGTAATATTATGATTGATTCTACCTGGGGACCTGCCGGACCCTACAATACATTTTACCGTAACAGGGCAAATTTATACGGAGTTCTTATGACGCCCGGACCATCTGTACTTTCAGACAGCGAGAATTTTGTGGGGAATGAAACAACCGATGCAGCTCTTTTTTTCGGGATATTTTACTTTGTTGGCAACAATCATTTCCTGTACGGCAATGATAGTCTCGGTGTGATAACACCTGCGGGAACTAACAATCTTGCAGATACTTCCTATTACCGCACATCATTCACCGATTTTTGGAATACCAATCCTTTGCCTCCAACTATTGGAATGCCAATTCCGCTTGGCACCGGAACCATACCTGCCGCAGACAGATACGCTGCAGGAGGTAGAATTACGGTTTCTCCCAATCCTGCATGCAGGGTTACTACACGCATTCCAAAGATTTCAAGTAGAGATTTCAGTGTTTATCCAAATCCAGCTTCCGATTTTATTTATGTTAAATTAGGGAATACCAACGCAGCATCCACGCTCCAGTTACTTTCTGTTGATGGAAGAGTAATTTACCAAAGCAGTATTGCCAAAGGAACAACTGAAACTCAAATCAATATCCGGAATTACCCGGAAGGGCTTTATTTGATTCGTTTAAGTAATGAGAATAGTACCTTTGTCAGGAAAGTAGCTATTGAGAGATAAACCCATTAACCTGGTACTATTTGCTATTTCCTCCAATAATTTTTAAAATAGAGCCGTAAAAAACTCGTCAGCCCCATCCAGGTATAGTATCCGCTCTTTCTACCTATAGTATTTAAGGGAACAAAAGACCTTTTCTTTTCCAGATCCAAAAACCGCTGACGTATATTTCCCAATCCGGAAATTATGGCATTATGCCCTATCCAGCTCCAGGTCCGGTAGCCCTCACTTTTTTGCAGTTGATAAGTCTCCTGTGCAAAAACTTCTCCCCCATCTATTTCATCATTCACTTTAAATACCGTATAACCGACATATTGAAATTCCTTTTTCATCAAAGCCCATAAGGGGGTATGCAGGCCTTTGTATTCAGGGGTTAACCCTTCATGAACTATATAGGTACCGAGTGAAGGGATAGTATATATTTCTGGTTTGAGAATAACGTGGGAACAGGTTGCCAAAATAATATCGGGCTTTATTTCATTGCATAGTTCTACCCATTTTTTGCCATTTATATTCGTAACATAATGTATGGGGCAGGAGACGAGGATAGAGACATCAGCATATTCAGGTCTTGCTTTCCAAAATTCAGGTTCATGCTTCCGCAGAAAAAGTCTGTCAAATAAATGGAACGCCAGTTGGTCAGCTACTTTTATAAGTCCGAATCTTTTTATCCGCCTCCATATTTTTTTTTGTTGTCCTTTCCTCGAGGAGCGTTCGGGTTCAAGAAAGAGACAGCAAACCACTTCATGTTCCTCAGAAAAATCATTAACAATTTTTCGGTTGAATGGATTATCTCTCCCTGTAAATACAATTTTCATTAGGTAAAACCACTATTTAAAGATGGGGTATTATATTCAGCCCGTTCAGGCAAATGTATGTATTTTGTGCCGCATGGGGGTACATAGCACATTCAACCTATTTTGCTTTTTTTCATTTTTTTTACATTTGCAATAGCAAATACAATGGAAACAAAAAAAGACGCGTTGCCTGAACTTCAGAAAAAAAGTTTTTTACTCAATAGAAAAACATGGGTACTTGCTGGTATTTGTATCCTTACATTTATCTGTTTCCGCTATTCATTGAATAACCTTTTCACCAACTGGGACGATGATGTATATGTTACCAATGATCAATATATAAAAGCATTTACGGCCGAAAACCTGAAAACGCTTCTTACGGTTGATATCACCAAAAACAACTATCATCCGCTTACCATGCTCACTCTGGCTATTAATTATCATTTTGCCAAATTAGAGCCTACTACTTATTATCTTACCAATATTCTTATACATATTGCTAATGTTATGCTGGTTTTTCTTCTGGCAACAGGGCTTTGCAAGCGTTTAAAAATAAAGGATGACAAATCATTTTTAATAGCAACTTTCTGTGCCCTGTGGTTTGGAATACACCCTATGCGTGTGGAATCTGTATCATGGCTGGCTGAGCGTAAAGATGTACTGTATGCCTTTTTTTACTTCCTCGGGCTCTTGTATTATCTCCGGTATTTTGATGAACACAAGATAAAATGGTACATCATTACTTTACTATGTTTTATAGCATCCTGCCTGGCTAAGCCTATGGCAGTGGTAATGCCTGTCTCATTGCTCACCATTGATTTGCTTCTTGACCGGAAATGGGAATGGAAAGTAATAACGGAGAAAATCCCTTTGTTAATTGCATCAATTATTTGCGGGGTATTTGCCTATTACCGGCAAAATGCTACCGGGGCAGTCGCTCCATTTGGGGTACTTACTATTGCTGAAAAAGTTATGTACGCCTCTTTCGGTTTTGTAATGTATATAACCAAACTTTTTAACCCAACTCATCTTTCCACGTTCTATCCTTATCCGTATCGCTATATTGACGGTACGCTACCCTGGATTTATTATGCAGCGCCAGTTATTTCCATTGTAATTGTCGTTGCACCGCTTTTAATAACATGGAAGCTGAACAAGAAATATTTTAAGGTGATTGCCTTCGGGTACGGGTTTTTTATAACGAACATAATTTTTGTGTTGCAATTTGTCCCGGTCGGGGCTGCTATTATGGCAGACCGGTATTCTTATGTGGCTTATTTTGGGTTGTTTTTTATGAGTATCTATTTTCTGGGTGAAATAATGGATAAGTTCCGGGTATATAAAATTTCATTCATCGTCTTATTATCCCTGCTTTCCCTTGAACTCGCCTATCTCTGCTATCAGCGTACAAAAGTCTGGCATAATTCGGAAACATTATTAAAAGATGCTATTCAGAAATACCCTTACCAGGCATTACTTTCTTACAAATGGTTAGGGAACTATTACCTTGATTCGCTAAAACTTGACAGTGCCGAAGGTTGTTACCGTATGCTAACCTTGCTTCATTCAGCCGATGCCAAGGTGTATGATAATTTAGGCAATGTCCTGAAGTTCAAAAATGAATATCAACAAGCCCTGGGAGCCTATGATACTTCCCTGGAAAAAGGCGGAAATATTTATCGCACCTTGTTAGACCGTTCCTCCTGCCTTTCCGATTTAGGGGATACTGCAGATGCTATGCAAGATTATGTTAGTGCCATGAGAATGAATCCCGAAGCTGAAAAAAACTATTCTGATGCAGGATATTCCGAGGTACAGGGTAAGCAATATGCCGATGCAATTGGACGATACAATGTGTTATTGAAGCTTAATCCTAATAACCCCTATTACTATTTCTACAGGGGAGTATCAAAATTCGGGGAGAGTAAAATTAGCGAGTCGGCATCTGATTTTAAAACAGTTCTTTCGTTCAATAACCGGGATGTTTCACTTGTTGCAGCCTATAATTTAAGCGTAGCCTGCGATTCATTAAATGACGATACAGATGCCATACGCTATGCCTTAGTTGCTCAAAAATATGGGTATGCTTTAGACCCGGAATATCTCAGTAAATTGAGGAAGAAAAATCAGGAAAAATAGGGGCACTCCAGGGATAAATAACATTGTATTTTATTTTTTTATACGATGGAAGCCCGAAATAACTAAATTTGCGCCCCTTTTGAAGATAGCATTACCTTCAAAAGGTTAGAAAACGGGGCGTAGCGTAGCCTGGTATCGCGCCTGCTTTGGGAGCAGGAGGCCGTCGGTTCAAATCCGGCCGCCCCGACCACTAATAATCAAACACTTATGGGTTAATTCTCATAAGTGTTTTTTCTTGATATACAAACAAAAATACAAACAAACGAAAAGATATTCTAAGCCGTGTATATCTATTTGTGTAGTTAGCCTATCAACTATGATTTTGCCTTGTTTGAAAAAAATCGCTACTTTTGTGTGGAGGGTGATATTAGAATTAAAAAAATAGCACCTAAAACGGTTCTTTAACTTACTAATAAAGACTTTCAAATGTAATAGCTCTTACACCTTGTTCCGGCTCAAGCAATATCTGCCCGGCGTTGTAAATAGCTTTCAAAATGTATCTTTGACGTATTGATAAACAACATATATGTCAAAAAGCTAAGTAAAATCAATAGTTTGGAGTGTTTTATCAATAAAAAAAGTAATCGTTTATTAGCAAAAAAGTCCGGGCATCCCCCGGATTTTTTATTTTAAAACAGTTCCAATTGCTGTGGGACATCAGGCAATTCTTGTGGTTTGGTCCCGTAAAAAATTTCCATTTGAGCAAATTGTTTGTCAGTAATTTGCAGTATCCCGATTTTTCCAAGTTCGGGGAGTTTATTTTTTACCCGTCTTTTGTGAACATCTGCATTTTCCGAACTGGCACTGTGGCGAACGTACATACTGAATTGAAACATACTAAACCCATCGGTTAATAATTCTTTTCGGAATTTTGCTGCAACCTTTCGTTGTTTCTTTGTTTCAGTAGGCAAGTCATACATTACAAGTGTCCACATTACACGATAGGCATTTAATCGGTCAACACTAATAGTCATAAAAATTCAGGGTAAAGAATTTTTCGCTGGTCCCCGGTAAAGCAATTTACTAAACTTACGGCTGTCCGTTGAGTAGCATTCATCAGTGGGCTTTTTTCTCCTTCAAACAGCACATCCATTGCAGGTATTTGTAATAAAATTGCCTTTATCTCCTTTGGTATATCCTCGCTCAGCCCATATTCTTTAATTATATTAAAAACTACATTATCTACATAAGGGCGGTAAGGTTCCATTAAATCGTCTGCAAGGCAATAAGCATTATACCGATTATATGATGTATGCCAAGTGTAGGCAATAACCCTGCCCCTACTATGCTACGAGCCATTGTAGCCCGTAATAAGGCATAACCATAATTCAAATAATTATTAGGAGGCATTCCTTCTCTATAACGTTTAAACCCTTCTATATACGGAAAGATATTTTGCCAGTAATATGCCGCTGCCGTTGCCTCGCAATTATCCGTATCCCCACTTTTTACATTTTTATATAAGGGAATTAAGTAAGTGTGATTTATTCCCATACTTTCTAAAACGGCACTTTGATTTTTTATTTTCTGAGTAATTGTTTGCGCCCATAATTGTTTTTTCAAAGGCTCTGAAGCGTCCAATTGCGCCCTGAAGCGTTCATTTTGGATAGTATTGCCGCTTAAAGGCATCATTAAGCCGGTTGGGTGGTGAGTGTTATTGCAAGTAATTAAAACAACATTATTATCAAGCAAGCCTTCCATTAAGGCTTGTGTAATTGTAATTTGCTTATGGTCTAATACCACAATTCCAATATCTTCAATGGGAATAATAGCAACAGATTCCTTTTTAAAAGTTTCAGTAAGCGTATCATTTTTCTCTACCTCCGGCAAACGCACAACGAGTTGAGCATCTTTCATGCCCAAATATGCAGGATTGCCAAAGTAGAGGGTACGTTTAATCATTAATTATTGCAATTTTATTTGTATTGCTTACCCTGACTTTTATACCATTAAACGAGTTGGCATTATATTGTAAGAATCTATGTAAAGTTCTTAGGTACGTTTTGTATTTATTATCTCCGAGTTTATTATCTAAATGATGCAATAAACGATATTGTTTTGGAGCAATATCTTGTATTTTATATAAATGCTTACTTATTATAGAAAAATTGTTTTGTTCTATTGCCTTTTCTAATTCTTGCTTATCCATACCAATAATAAACATTTCATTCTTTTGTAAACTATTAACAAATTTATATCCTTTCGGATGTTGGTATTCAATCACTGGAATTTTAGGGCTTGCTTGTTTTCTTTCAAAGGCTTCCATGAAAGTTACACATTCTTCTATACGATTACATTCTTCATCTTCATAAATGGCAATATGATGATTATTCCCTTCAATAAAGAAATCAACTGGTTTTTTATTTGTTATTGATTTTCCTTGTTTATTATTTAAAGTATAACCATTTGCGCTTTCGTGTAAGGCAGGATAATCGTTTTCCCCTTCCTTCTTAAACATCCTTACTGTCTTTATTGAAATCTTCGTTTTTTCGTTTAGATAAATCGGTTTTTCTTCGAGGTTTCTAAAATTATTAAAGGCTTTTTGAATATCGTCCTTATATGTTTTCCCGCTTTCAAATCCTTCATTCAGTCTTTTAAGAATAGCATTCCTAATTCCCATATCTACAATTGCATCAATCGTTTTCTTTATCTTATCTTCCACAATAACACTTTCCGTTTTTGTTTTTACATCTTTTACTTTTTTATTTGAAATAGTCTCCTTTCCGGTAAACAAAAACCCCTGCGCTCCAATTCCAACTTTATATTTTTTTACAATCCTATTTTCAAGTTTTATAATTCTCGTCTTTTTATCTTTTGAATATTGTTGAATGGAACCGTACACACCTTCTTCATGCAACCTTCCACGAGGAACAAGTGTTACTTGTCCAAAATTTTTAGGCATTTTAGCCCATTTATCTAACCCAACCTTTTTAGTTGTAGCGACTTTTTTGCCCGCTTTAAATGAAACTAAAATATTTGCAATATTGCTTTTCACGGTTTCATACTCAAACGGTGCTTTTGTCTTAATTGCTATAGGTTTTAAATCTTGCGGATATTCAAAAAAGGTATTTAGTTTATTTAACTGTTGAATATAGTTTTGCTTAGTGCAAGCAATAACGATAGCATCAACTGCATGGTGTCGGTTGTCATTTCGTTTCGTCCAATCCTTAATTACTGTTCTTTGCTGCCCATTTATTTCTTTTATTACAATTTCGTCCTGTAAAACTCTATCAAAATTTAAATCCATTAGTACATTGTCATAGCCCCAATTATGGCGTAGATAGTCTGTAACCGTTCCGCTTGTACTGGTTACATTTTTGCATACTGCTTTTAAAATTTTTAATGTTTCCTTCGTAATATATCGTGTTTCATTTAACTGGCGATTAATAAAATCATCCGGTATAGTATCACCCGTCATTAATAAATTATTCCTTTTCGCCCGTGATAATTTTGTACGTTTTATGCACTCCTCGTATTGATGAAGTTGTTCGGTACTTTTATTTTTCATATAATCATACGCAGTTTGAGTATCTTTCTCTTTATTTATATGAACACGGGCTATTGTTTTATTATTAAAAGAATCATCAAAATATCTTTTCTTAGGAATAATATGTTCAATTTCATATTTAGCCTTGTCAAATAATTCTCCTAATTCAATTGGCTTATTAGGTTCGTATGGGCTGCATCTGTCAAATTCTAACCAAAGTTTATATTTTTCAATATCTTTTTTTGATGGTGTGCCGTATCCTTCTTTTATCAAATGCTCTCTACATTTTTGAGTAAAAGCCTCATTCTCCTGATTCAGCTTCGTTATCCTTTGCCGTTCTTTTGCATTCTTTTTTAAATCACGGGCAAGTTCAATTCTAATTTCGTCAAATGAATATCCGTCTTTATTTAACCCTTTGAGCAAATTGATTAATTGGTTAAGAATTTTTTCAACCGTAGGATTCCTTAATTCATTGGGTTTAATGTTATTTAATTTCTCAATGCTTATAATTTCCCGTGCTTCATTCTGTTCTTCTGTTAAACTATCCGAATGATTATAGCCAGCTTCTTTACACGCCTCATCATACATTAAACCATTCCTTAAATGTGGTATTAGTTTTCTTGCAGCCCGTGAACTTAATGCGGCAAAATCATTTTTTATAGGCAGCTTTAATATCCCGGCAATCAATTCATCATTAAAAAAATATGTTTCTTTTAAAATCTTTTTAATATCATTTGTTTCTTCCGTAGCATATAATAAGTGCCATATTTTAAAAAGAGGATGGTCTGTAAAGTTATTTTTCAAGCTATCAAAGTCCTCAAATATTGTTTCATCAATATTATGCTCTCTTAATAAGTTTATAAGTTTTACCTTAAAGACATATCCTCTTAATTGTTTTTCAAAATTGGTTTTATAGTCTTTCGTATATTCTTCGGGTTTGTACCTTTTTAGAAATTCTTTTTCAGTAATTTTTTCATTAGCATTTAAGTAATTGAATAGGTCTGTTTTTTGCTCCTGGGTAAGTTCTGCCTCATTGTTGTATTTGTCCTTTATGCGGACCTTATTTACATCTTGCCATAGACGTAATTCCTCTGCAATGGGCGAAGATATAGGCATACATTTATGCCGTTTATCCTTTCTATTTTCTTTGTTTGGATTAGGAATCGTATTATATAACTCCTTTTTTTCAAATCTACATTCCCCAATTAAATGTTTCTGTGATTTTAGTTTCCGTTTGTAGTATATAATTTTGTTGCGTACTATTTCCTTGTTCTTTTCATTAAGAAATTCGGGATAATATTCTTTCTGTTTTTCCCAAATCAAATCAAACTCATGTTTGTATTCATCAACTAAAAAAATATTTTCTTTGTCATCACCGGACTTTATTCTATACAATGGGTTTTCTATAAGTTTATGGTAAAAGTAGCTACCAACAGTTTTGTGATTTTCGTAGATATTTTTACTGCTCTCTTTTATTTTCTCAACATATTTTGTATCCTTATCTTCTTCACTTTGCCCCTTTCTACTATCAATATACCCACGTTTTTGATTCAGATGAAACCATATCCTCGCTAATTCCTGTAAGGTAATATTTTCATTTAGTGCCTTATGTCTTAGCCCATATAGTCCTACTGAATTTAACTGGAATAATTCGGGCGAAATAGGGTATAAATTATTTTCCTTCAAAAATTTATTCAAGTAATACTTCCTTAATTTATATCTCTGATTATTCCGCCTTGCACTTCTTTTCATTTGTCTGTCTTGGTTTTTTGAAGTGGCAGCACCTTTGCTGAAATTATTTACTGTTTCCGTGTCAATAGGAATAATCCGAACACCGCTTTTTATCAAATCCTGCTTCTGCTCGGCTTCATTAACAATTGCCCAACCGATAGAGGCAACTCCTAAGTCCAATCCTAAAACTGTTTTCATATTTCTTATAGTTTCTACCTACAAATGTAAAATTTTATATATTTGCGGTACATTTTGAAGCTATTTACAATAAGGATTATTCCGTTGTGAAAACATTTAAGGCGGGGCAACTCGCCTTTTTTTATTTTGTTTAAAACAGTTTACTTTGCCCCCTGCGGTTTCTTTTTTTGTGCGGGGCAATTATAGTTCGTATTCCCTGGGCTGTGTCATGTACCCGCTTTTTTAATTCATCTTTTGTTACTGCTTGGGTAGTTAGTGTCAGAAAATATGGGTCTTCCATAGCCTCTAAAGTAGAAGATATTTTAAACATTTCAAATAAAAATACAAATGGTCACGTCTTCATTTTCCCCAAAAAATCAGGATACCCTTTCCATGTGCCTTCTTTTTTATAATAAGCAATAGGATTTTTAGGGATTTCCGCAGAAATATTCCCTATGGTATGCAATTCTTTGAAATGAACAAAAGAACGGATGCCCAAAGGCTTTAAAAAGGTCTTTGCTTGTTCATAATTCCAGTATTTTTTATTTTGGTTAGCTATTCTTCCTGTTCCAAGAAATTCGCCCCAATTTTCAAATTCATGGTACGCTTTATCCGGTGCAGCGGGAATAGTCGCTGGACGTTTGCCATCTTTACTCCAGTTTATATACTCTTGCCATGTTTTAATGCCAATAGCTTGCACATAGGCTTTAGCCTGTGTATAAGGTAACTTAGTCTTTTTTTGATTTTGAATATTTCCTGTTCCCAACCAATCTCCCAATCCGCTCCAACCAGTATATTTATAAACGTTTTCAGGTTCGTGTGGTATTGTTTTTGGTCTCTTTCCACTTTTCAACCATTCCCGATATTCTGTCCGGTTCTTTAATCCCAACCTCCGCATATAAGCCCTTGCCTTTTCAAACGGCAAAAAGCTAAACCCTACCCAATCCGCCCAGCTAATCCAGCCTTTATCCTTATAAACCCGGTCAGGGATAAATGGAATAAAGGGCGGGCGATTACCTAAATGCCCCCATTCTTGCCATTCTTCCCTCCTTTGGAATTTCAGCTTATGGGCATATAACCTTGCTTGATTAAACGGTAAATAACCCGGAAGTGCTTCAACTGGCAAATTTTGCCAAATACCAGCTTTACGACGCAGGAAACTCAAAAATTTTATGTTTCTGTAGCGGCATGTTTGAGCAATACTCAGCATTTTTAAGTATTCCCTTAGACCATGTTCTCCAATCATTCCTTTTACGCCTCGTCTGTATTGTGCGAATGCTTTCACTGCTGCTTCTGCATTATTATTGTTCCACGGAACACCATCATAATGTAAGAAAGTCCAGAGCTGTTCCCAATGCTTTTGAAAGCGTTTTGCGTATTTCTTGGATAAGTCGCTTTTATGCGTAGGCTCTATGAATTGATGCAAGAAATATTCGGTATCATTTATATGCTTTTGAAGATGTACCCGGATTAATCCATATCGGTTAATTGTCCCTATTATTTTTCGCAAAAGTGTATTAAAGCCTACAACAATGGTCTTATATTCTTCATCAAATGGATTCTTAAATAAATCATCATTTAAATCCCGTATAAAATGAATAAGACACTTTTGCCTTTTGATTGGTAAGGCTTCATAAGAAGGGAAAAAATCGGTAACAATAACTCCTTTATAGTCCTTTAGCCAATCATGCAGAAAATCAGCTTCTCTTGTATCTGTATAATAATAAAAGACGGTGTGAGTAGTAGCAAATACCCATACGTATCCACTTTTATTCTCTAAATTAATAGAGGTTTCATCAATATGGATGACGGGGCTGTTCAGGATGGTCTTCCAAATATAATCTACTTCCGGCTGCCATTCTTTCCACCATTTCTCTTTACGCATTACAAGATACATGGGGTTTATCCAGATTCCAAATTGCTCCTGCATGATTTTACTTATCATGTAGTTACTGATATTGTAGCTTATGTACAGATTAGTAGCATAGGCAAAGACATTACTTCCATAATGAAACGTTCTGAAATTATGGCTATTGTATTGCTTATAGCATGTCCCACATTTTGCCCTCGTAGCTTGATATTCTACTACATGTTGTCTAATACCTGTTTTAGTAAACTTCAGGTCAGTCTGTTGTAGTATATTCTTCTTTTTATACTGATATACTTTCGTTGAACCACACCTCGGACAGACATGGAGTGGTGGTAGCTTAATTATCTCATTTACTTTTTTAGGTTGCCAAACCATTACTCCTTTCTTATTGGATTTAGGTTTCTGTCCTGTCGTAGCTGCATGAGATATTGTATTCTTATTTTTCAGGTAAATTTTAGTACGCTGGTAATCGAAATAAGCCGCTTTGCTGATAAATTGGAAATCTTCGCCCAATTCAGGATTGTTATGTAGTTTGTACATGCTTTGCCTCTTCATTTCTGATACTTGTTGCACATCCATGTGTTCAGCATCAATAGCCAGATATGCAAGCCATTTTTTGACAACTAACAATGCTTTACAATCATCCAGGTTATACTGAACAAGTTTTCCCTTTAGAGCCGCTTCTTTATCTTTTTCCCAGCTTTTTCGCCATTTTATACTCTCTAACCCGCCTGCTCCATCCGTACTCCATTTAAAACCAAGAAAGCGGGCTAATTCTTTTAGTCCATTACCATAAATAGGCGGGTAAATATGTGTTCGTAAAAAAGCTAACAAGTTGACCATTTGCAGTTCAATACTTGCGACATCATTTTTGAGATGTGGCCACTTCTTATGTAATTGTCTTAGCCCTTTAGTTTCATAACTACCATAATGATAGATTGACGCTTTAGGATAACGCTTTAATAAAATGAACAAACTGATAAAAATATCCTTCTCGTTTTCTTTTGCATCTGCCCAAAAGGAATAGTTTTTATCCTCTTCACCTTCTGTGGTAATAAGTACGCCAATAAGGTATATCCAGCTTTCATCCGGTAAGCCTTCAAAGTCTATATAAATGGAAACGGTTGTTGTTTTTACATCGGGAGGATATAGGACGAATATTTTCTGTTCTGTAATAGCTAAAGCCTTTAACTCCCATAAATAATTTGTTGATACCTGCGGATGTCTTCTGCGTCTGCGTGGGCGGAAAAGGTGAGAAAGCTGTGCAATGGAATAAATACCTTTCTTGTGGAACTTGAGAATAACTTTTGAAGACATTCCTGACAAAAGACTGATACAATCTTTTTCCTTGAGTTTTTTATAACACGTATCATGGAATTGACATTCCGGGCAATGGGCGTTTCTGTAAAATGCCGGTGGCTCGTCTTTATTAATTGTATTCTGAGCATCAACAAATAATTTCTGCGCTTTTTTAGAACCTACTCTTATTTTAATACTTGACGGCGGAATAGAAGAGTTTAGTTCATCAGATATGATTTGTATAGATTGTAACTGTGGCTTTATAAGCGGGAAGTGTCCTTGATATATCGCTGTTAATACAAGTTTATCAGTTGGAGTTAATACAGCAACGGGAACTACTATTGGAGCATCAGGCTTTAAAGGCTGTTGGATATGAACATTCTTTTGTTCATCTTCACTCCTTGCAAGCTGCCATGCTTTATATGGACAATGGAGCATAGCCTGTAATATGTTCCAACCCGGCTGCATCTACAAAACTTTACCATACAATGTAAAGTTACTCAAAACATAGTATATGGTTAAACTGCTGGAATCAATGAAAAAAAAGAATCTATCAATTGCAGCCTAAGAAAGTATCGGAGACTACTTTATACGCCCAGAGCAATCAGGGCGTTTATTTTCCCTTCCTAATCCAATTCAAGCCCATACTGCTGTTTAAAAAAGAGAAGTTGCTCAGGTGGCCAGTTTATTTGTTTGCTCCAAAGAATTTCACCTGTCAATGTATTGAACTCTTTACAGGTATTAAATACTGAAATAAACCTGCCACTCAAATCTATAATTCCATCATAGACCTCAACTATGTCGTATTTCAAATCAAAAGAGGTAGCTTTTATTACAATATTTTCAAAAGAAAGGTTTTGCTGAACACTTGGATAGCGAATTGCATCAATGGTCCCATACGCAGCTTCACTAAGAATCTTATTGGAATAAAAAGCACTAAATAGATAGTCCCTGTCATTTTCGCCAACCCTTTTACTAAATTCATCAGTGAAAAATTGGTATAACTCATTCACTTCATTCTTGTGACTTTCAGGGTACTTGCGTAATTCCCTTTCAAAAAGCTGGCTTATGTCTAATGTTCTTGGATTTAATGTACCATTAGTAGGTTGATTTAAGAAAATCGGACAAAAAACTAAAATTGAATCTTTCTTTGCTTTCCAATGTGAAACAGTCACTAAACTTCCCGGCTTAGGGAGTACTTCATTAACCATAGTAATATGGTCAAATGTGCCATACAAAACACTTTGCAGGGGTATATTACACCTGCCATATTTTGTGACTTTATCTTTTGGAGGATATTTCAGGTCCCTTAAATTCCTTATTCTTTTATTACTTCCAAGAATTTTTTTGTTTACTGTGAGGCGGTAAACTTCTTGCCGATTTTCACCAATTTGAAGCGGGAAAAATGGAAGAAAACTTTTAGGACGATTGAGCATTTCCAATAATTGCTTTTCCATCAGGGACGAAGTAATACCCTCCCTCGTAAAGTGCCGATAATACTCAATTGTATTTTTAAGTCCCTTTAGGTCTTCTTCATTTATTTCCGAAAGAAACATCTTGGTATTATTATAACTTAGCTATATAAGCAAAGGTACGAAGGTTTAAGGAATGTTTAGGCAATCCTTAGAAATTCTCCTTGATTTAGCCAGCTCTGTTGGCTATCTTTACTCCATTTGTCTTTGAAAATATTTAGTCCCCCCTAAATTACTTGAAGTATAAAAACTTCTTCGCCTTTGAAGATTCGCTTTCTGTTATCATTCTTGCAATCCCAAACAGTTCACTAACTTTAGCTGATACTTCTGTCCGGCAGTTTTCTATCTCCTTAATCGGTTTTACCGTAGAACCTTCCATTAATTTATTGACAGCATTAATGTTCTCAATAAGTAAATTTTCAAACCGCTCTTGCTTCATATTTGCCGCATCAATCAATAATATTAAGTTGTAACTTAGGTTGCCAGCTTTATGAACTGAATTAGTAAATAAACTATAAGCCTTATTTAGTTCTTCTCCGTGTATCCTCTTTTCTTCCTCAGTAAGGGCAGGGTTAAGTAACAACATATTTGCAACTGTATTAAAGTTGTAAAACCACAATAAGCCTCTATCTATTTCAACCATGTAATCACCGAATTTCATACGAAATTCTGATACCCATTTGAAACGAGCCGAGGAAATTGAATTGGACCTCATTTTAATTACTGTTCCAATAAAAGCCAAAAGAGCAAGGACAACAGGTATGATGTATTTCAACCAACCAGTGTCAAAATTATCACAGCAAAGAATTATGTTTTTCATTTAGTTACTGATATTAATTACCTTCAACAAGTATTCCCTTCCAGTTATCGGGAAAATCTCTTGCTTTCCACATTGCATCAAAACTTTGCTTTGTAATAAGCCCCGGAGAAACATAAAATACTGCATAAAATATCTTATATGTTTGGTTGTTAGCATAACCCTGTACATCAATCAATATTTCGTCAATGGTTTTTACCAATTCAGGCATTGTTGTAGCATATTTATATTCGACTGCACAATTAAGTGAGGAAATTAGAATATCGGGAAAATAACACTTTGCCTGCTGTTGAAATTTGTATGTAGTAAACTTTGCTTCAGGGAATGTTGCTTGGCAAACTATCTTTACATTTTCATATACTTCGGTTTCTTTTGTCGGAGTAGTATTTTTATCTTTAAGAATTACTGCGTACTTTCAAGGATATGTTCCAAATAGGTTAATCCAACTCGTTTTAATATCTGTTCGGTATTGTTAGGACCAAAAGCAGGAAAGGCAACAAGTAAATTCCAATATGCAAAAGTCAAGTTACTATATACTCCCATATCTTCAAATGCTAACGAACCTGAAAGCAACTCTTTTCTATTGACATAAAATGGGTCAATCGTTTTCTTGAATTTTTCAAAATATTCAGGAAGTTTTTTGTTCTCAATATATACTGAACACACAATGCGAAGTTTTTTCGCCAAATTCCGAAATAGAGATTCATACTCGCTTTTTGCATCTTGTAATTCATAATCATCAGGAGAGTGCTGTATTTCTTCATCACAATTTGCCATTGAATAATAAGCACTATCCATTTCAGTTAGCAGTTGTTTAATTTTTCCCTCTTGGTATTCTTCTATATCAGGATTCTGTTTCATATTAATTATATTAGTTTTCCTTCCATGCCAATTATGTAACAGGACATTTTAATTCCCCGCCATCCCGTTAATAAAAGTATCTACAAACCCCATAATTTTTTTCAATATTCTTTCACCAACCTTTTTACGTTCCAATACTGTTGGCTGGCTGCTTTCAAGTAATTCTAATATTTCATCCCGCAAAGGCTCTCTCTCAGCATACAGGTAGTCTTCAATGAGGGTTTTGGTTTTGTCCGGTGATAGGTTTTCGCCTTTTATAAGCTGGTCAAATGCCTTTTGCTGTTCCATGTTCCAATATTTATCAAACTCTTGCGGTATATCTTCTGAATCCCTTATGACAGGCAAATTCTCAATGATGAACTTCTCTATCAGTTCTTTTTTACTTCTTAAACGGACTTCGGTACTTAACAGGTTAAATATTTCTTTCTCTATTTTCGTTACATCAGCCTGGGTTTGCGATTTCAGCTTAATCAGCAATTGAATAATGTATGCTACATTAATTTCGTCCCGGTGGATAAGTTCCAATTCAAAATCTACGTCCTCTAAAATGGATACTTTTTCCTTTTGGTGGTCTGATTTTACCTTGTCATATAGGTCAAGATACTTGCTTTTGTAATCTTCAAAAAGCTGCTCGTTCATATCTAAATTCTCCCATTTAAAATCAGAAAAAGCTGCAAGGATATTTTTTATCCGCATCAGGTTACGGAAGGCAGTAATAAAGGCTAATTCATCATTCTCGGTTTCCAATTCATTAACGCTGTCAACACTTGGAGTTATTTTAAGCAGTTCAGCAAATGCTTCATTAAATTTATTTACATAATCCTCATAGGGCTTCATAATTATAACCTCAATAGCTTCTTTATTGCTGAATAAGGTTATAGCCTCATCGGTAGCGGTTTTTAAATTACGGAACACTACTATATTGCCCTGCGATTTTAGTTCGTTTAAAATACGGTTGGTTCTGGAATATGCCTGTATAAGCCCATGATATTTGAGGTTCTTATCCACATACAAGGTATTTAGCGGGGGACTGTCAAACCCGGTTAAATACATATTTACCACCAGTAAAATATCAACTTGCCGTTCCTTAACCTTTTTAGAAATGTCGTTATAATAGTTGTAGAATGATACACTATCCTTAGTAGAGAATTTGGTCCCGAACATTTTATTATAGTCCACAATATACTCGTCCAGTTTCTCCCTGCTATGGGCTTCCAAGCCGTATAAAACCCTCGGTTCATTCGCTACTGAAAGTTCATCCGGTAAAAAGCCGTTGGCATCCCCATCTTCCTCATTTGGGGCATAACTGAAAATGGTTGCAATTTTTAAATTATGTTTTCCTTCTTCTTTTTTCTTTTTAAGTATATCGTAGTATCTAATCAGCGTTTCTATACTGCTCACACAAAACATGGCTGTAAATTCCCTGTTGTGCGTTTTGCGCCCGTGATTGGCAAGTATATAGTCCGTAATCTTTTCCAGCCGGGTTTTATCCTCCATTAATTCCTTTACATCAATGCCCTCTACCTCAATGTCAATATTTGTTTCGCTGCCTTCTTTTTTCTTATACTTACCAACATACTCAACGGAAAATTTCAAAACATTTTCGTCCCGTATGGCATCAGTAATAACGTATTTATGCAGGCACTCTTCAAACAGTTCTTTGGTAGTGCGTTTCCCATGCTCATTCCGTATTGCATTTTCTTTGAAGATTGGTGTTCCGGTAAAACCGAATAACTGGATATTATTAAAGAATAAATTAATCCGCTTATGTGTTTCCCCGAACTGGCTGCGGTGGCACTCGTCAAAAATAAATACTATACGCTCGTCTTTCAGTTTCCCCATTTTCTCCAAATGGTGTTCCTTGCTGATAGCGGTATTTAGTTTTTGAATGGTAGTAACAATCAGCTTGGTATCATCATCTGAAAATTGCTCGACTAATTTTTTGGTGTTATCTGTTCCGTCAATGCAACCTGGACTAAATCCATTGAACTCCCGGTTGGTTTGGTAATCTAAATCTTTTCTATCCACTACAAACACTACTTTTTTAACTTGTGGTAAAGTCATTAAAGTCTGGCTTGCCTTAAAAGAAGTAAGAGTTTTGCCCGACCCGGTGGTATGCCATATATAACCATTTTTATTGCCATTCTTTACCCGGTCAACAAGGGCTTCCACTGCATAGAACTGATAGGGACGGAGAACCATCAATTTTTTTTCCGTATCATTTAATACAACGTATTTGCATATCATTTTTGATATGTGGCAGGGCTCTAAAAAGTCCCCGGTAAAACCATTCAGGATATTGGTAAGGCGGTTATTATCCTTATCAGTCCAGTAAAAAGTTTGTTTGAAAGACTGGAACCTATTGTTGGCATAATACTTGGTATTAACGCCGTTGCTAATCACAAAAATCTGTACGTATTGAAATAAAGCTGAGTTTGCCCCGAATGAATGACGTTGATAGCGGTTTATTTGGTTAAAAGCCTCTTTCAGTTCAAGCCCTTTGCGTTTCAGTTCAATTTGGATCAATGGCAAGCCGTTAATGAGTATAGTAACATCATAACGGTTTCTGTATTTACCCTCCATTGTTACCTGTTGCGTTACCTGAAACTCGTTTTGACACCAATTAATTGTATCAAGAAACCGAAAGTACAGGTCGTCTCCATTGTCCCTTACTATATGATGTTTTTTCTCCCGCAGCGTTTTTGCCTTTTCAAATACAGAACCTTTACTAAGGATATTAAGGACCTTCTCAAACTCTTTATTGGTGAACTTAATACCATTGTGTTTTTCCAACTGGCTTTTCAGGTTAGCCAGCAGTTCTTTTTCGTTATTAATGAATACAAAGCCATAGCCCAGCTTTTGCAGTTGAGCTATTAATTGTTCCTCCAATACTCTTTCGGGTTCTGTCGTCATTCTTTTGAATCAATATAATTAAGTAACTCTTGCTTATAGGCTTCAACATCCTGGGAAAACAATGCTTTACTATAACTTAAATTCCCATAACTATTTTCTTCATCAAGTAAGTTGTTAAACTCAGGATTATCTTCATACTGTAATACTTGCACAATTTCAATGGTTGAAAAGCATTTTAATATGTAATAAGCCAATCCGTCAGTCATTTGCATGACCAAATTAGATAAAAGGCTGTCGCTATTCTCAATTTTTGGGGATAACTTCCCATGTGATATATCACCCCGCTTATTCCTTATTTCTCCAATAAATTCAATCATTGTGCAAGCCCTGAGAACAAAATCTTGTTCCATCATATCACAATGCTCAGAAATGTTATTCAATGAGGTTCTAAATAGTCGGGGAAAATCGGTTTTCTTTTTATCATCATAAGCATCATCCAATTGTCCCAGTATAAACTTAGAGATACCCTCTAAAAGAGACTTGCAGGATTCAATAGAAATATCAGGATTAGATTCAACTTTGCTTTCAATAATATCAATTACAGTATAGTAATAACCAATACTTTTATACTTGCCTTCAAGATGCCCTAATATTTCTTTAGTCTGCTTCACATTAACAAAACATATTTTGTAAGAGTCCCTTTTTGTATTGTTCAGTTTTAATTATTAAGGTTTGGGCGTGTTCAATTTTCGTGTCAATACTTCCAAGAATAGTTGAAATTTTATTCTGCTCTTCTTTATTCGGAAATAAAAATGAAAATGAATTTAGGCTTTTTGTTGTTACCTGATTTATAGTTGCTCCTAAATGCTCATTTACCTGCTTAAAAAACAAATCGGTTTGAAATAATTGATATAAGAAAGTATTTTGGTCACTTCTAAATACAGACATAAATGCGCCAAATGCAAATCCCTCATGTTCCTTTTTTATCAATGCAGATTTGCCAATTAAACTTCTACTTCCATTTCTTGCACAAATAAGAATGTCATTTTCCTTGACAAAGTTTTTATCTGCAATAGGAGCGTTAACATAAACATTATCCTCAAAAGCTAAAGTGCCGTTTTGTATGTTAGATGACCTTAAAACTAAAGTGCCACCATTCTCTACAACATCATTGGGCGAATAAGTTAACCCAATAAAGCAATCTCCAATTGCCCCTAATTTCTTTTTCTCCCATTTAGGAAATTTTTCCTCATGCTTATCTTTAAATCGCAATTCCTGAGAAAAGATTTTTTGCATTACCCCTTTTTTGTATTGTTCCAAAAAGATTTTCGTTTGTTTTTGGGCTTTCAACTTTTCATCAATTGAAGTCAAGAAAGAAGCTATTTTAGTTTGTTCCTTTAGTGTTGGCGCAAAAATTGGGTCATGTAATACATATTCATTATTAATCTTCATGTCATTTTTCGCTCCCTTTTTTACTAAAGGGCGTAAATACCGATTGGTATTTGCATCCAAAGAAAAGTAATAATCTAAATAGGGACCGTAAGCTGTTTTCTCATTTACGGCATATACAGCATATAATGTAGAAACAATCCCCGGTTCGCCTTTATTTAATCTGATTATTCCAAAAGGATTTGCTTTCAAAGGGCTTTTGGTATAAACAATATTGCCATTTTCCACCACATGATAATTGTGTACTGATTCCCCGGCATAGGACCTTCCTAAATGCTCAATTTGGTTTACAATACCTAACTCACCGGAAACAGAAAGCACCTTGTCTTTTCCATACTTTAAATCTTCATTACGTATTTTTGATTCACTAAGTAACTCACTTAACTTAGTATGCTTCCATTCATCTTTAAACTCCGGGAAACGTATAACAGGTATATATTTTTTCTTTGGCATTGTTTAAAGTTGCTTTATTGCTTCTTCGTAACTTTTTTGGTCGCCATTTTGAATATCATTATAAATCTTTGTCAATTTTTGGCGATTTGCATTAATCCAAATTTTTACCTTCTCATCGTATTTATTTTCAAGATTACCCGCTAATCGGTCGCCATTTTCTATACTGTAGCTTGCTATATGTTTCTGTTTTCCATAATTGATATGTATATGAGGGGAGTTTTTATGGTTGGGGTCTTGTTCAATTCTGAACTGAATAGGTTTGAGTTCTTTTACCAATATCTCTATTAGTAGACCTTTGCCTTCTCTATTCATTAAATCGACAAGAGCCAAACTATCCTGTAAATCTTCTAATTCTTTTTTCATTTTAAAAAGGTGTTGAAATGTTTAATTCTTTGCAAAATCCTTCAATACTTCTATTTGTGTCCACAATATGTTTATCCAGTCCCTTTAGTTCTTTGGCAATAATATTAATATCAACTATTTTTCCCCGGCTTCAATTTTTCAGGTGCTACTTTTAGTTGTTTTTGGTTCAAAGCAGTTTTGGCATTTAAAGAAGTTACTACTTTTTTACCTGTTTTAGCCTCCAGTTCTTTCCTCGCTACTCTGGCGACATTGCCGCCTTGCTTTGCCACTTTTTTACTTTCTTCAAATGTTTCAGGATTTACAGCTTGCGAAATATCTTTGGTAGATGCTTCTGCAAGCATGTTCAAAATCAATTCGGTATTAGTCATATTGTCCCGCAAGTTTTCTTTTTTCAATCCCTTCAGAATTTTGTATTCTTTGGTAGTTTTGTCAGCCCAGGCTTTTGTAATAATATCGGTAAGGGTAGCAAAGTGAACGCCTTGTTTCAGCCCCCGGCTTTTCCATTCATCAGTCAGTTCTTTTCGTATTTCAATACTTTTCAGGCGTTGGTTAATCCAGTTTTCCGAATATCCCAATTGTAAATATTGTTTTAGCGCCCGGTCAATGCTAAGTTCCGGGTCTTGCATTTCATCCAATCGTTCGGCGGCTACCTGTGCCAGCCATTGTTTAAAGGGTTCAGCTTTAGGTGATGGAATAGATTGTATTAGTCTGAAAAGTTGCTCCGTATCGGCAACATCAGTCAGTCTTATTTTACCATCTGTCGCCTGTAATTTCAACTGTCCGATTTTTTCGGACAGTTCACTTCCTTCCTTTTTAAGTTTAACTTTCAGGTCACTCCAATATTTTCGTGGCCTGTCGCTATTGGTTAGGATTTCAATCACATCAATAATTGAAAAATACCATTTTTCGTGTTTTTCGTCCCATAGGGTACGCACTTTTTTATCTTCAAATATTTTTACAGCGTTGTATTGATTCATACTTAAAATGGAGTTGGTATATTCAATTCTTTACAAAACGACACAAGAATTTCGTCTGTTTTTTTTATGTCCTTCTCTAATGCTTTCAGTTTTTTAGAGACGGCAGAAATATCAATGGTTTCTTCTTCCTCAAATGTATTTACATATCTTGGAATATTAAGGTTATACTCATTTTCCGCAATCTCTTTAAGTGTTGCAACATGGCTGTATTTTTCAATTTCTTTCCGGTCCCTGTATGTTGCAATTATCTTGTCAATATCACTTGGCCGCAAAATATTTTGTGTCCCTCTTTCAAAGCCCTCACTGGCATTAATAAATAAAACGTCATCCGGATTTTCCCTGCATTTCTTAAAAACCAAAATACAGGTGGGTATGCTTGTACCATAAAAAATATTAGCGGGCAAGCCTATTACAGCATCTAAATAATTACGGTCTTCAATTAAATACCTGCGTATATGTTCTTCCGCACCACCTCTAAATAAAGCCCCGTGAGGCAAAACAATAGCCATAGCCCCGTTGTCTGCCAAATGGTATATCATGTGTTGCACAAAGGCAAAATCAGCCTTACCTGCGGGGGCTAATCTTCCATACTGGCTAAAGCGGTCATCACTTGTAAATAATGGGTTTGCACTCCATTGTGCGGAGAAGGGAGGATTAGCGACAATAGCTTCAAACTTCTTATCGCCATGTTGGGGGCGTTCAAGGGTGTCCTCCTGCTTAATATCAAACTTGCGGTAATGCACATTATGCAAAATCATATTCATCCGGGCAAGATTGTAGGTGGTACGGTTAAGTTCCTGTCCGTAAAAATGTCCCACATCCTTTACCTCTTTAGCCACTCGTAATAGCAAGGAACCCGAACCGCAGGTAGGGTCGTAAACCGATTTTATTTTGCTTTTGCCTGTCGTAACAACCTTAGCCAATACCGTGCTTACTTCTTGTGGTGTATAAAACTCTCCCGCCTTTTTCCCCGCTCCACTGGCAAACTGGCCAATCAGATATTCGTAGGCATCGCCCAATACATCAGAATCGGTACTTTCAAGTTCAAAGTCAATCTTGTCTAAATGGGCAAGCACTTTTGAAATAATGTCGTTTCTGGCGTCAGGTGTTTTACCAAGTTTGGTGCTATTCAAATCCATATCTTCAAAGAGGTTATCAAAATCCTCCTCGCTTTCAGTACCCATTGTACTAAGTTGAATATTAGTAAGTATTTTTTGCAAATCTTCCAAAATAAAGTGGTCCGGCTCCTTGTCTTTCCCATCCGAACCTTTTTTGGAAGGCTTTTTTTCTTCCTGTTCATCCTCCTTACTATTTCCTCTCACCGCAACCGCAGAAAATAGCTCAGAAGGTTTGAGGAAGTAACCCAACTTTTCAAGTGCTGCCTCCTTTACAGCTTCAATCATTTCTTTGCCTTTGGTACTACTTTCCTTAATGTCAGTGTATTTTATCTTGTCAGATTTTAAAATGCCATTGGCATATAGCTCCATCTTTTCAGACAAGTATTTATAGAATATAAACCCCAATATATAATCGCGGAAACCATCGGCATCCATCCGCCCCCGTAAGGTATTGGCAATATTCCAAAGCTGCTGCTCTAATTGTTTCTTTTGGTCGTCTGACATCGGTATTGATTATTAAATTTTTGTAGTCTCTTATTATGGCTTCCTATTAAAAGCAAAAATAGGGAAATTGCTTACATGGGAAAAAAATGCTTATGGTTTCCATGTAATAACAAAAAAGGCGGGATTAACCCGCCCTTTTGCATTACAAAACACCTTTACTTTCCTTTAGGTGTATTGCCCCTACCCTTACCTGATTCTTTACCCGTTTTGGCCGGGTAATTTGGATTAGGCTTCGGTTGTGGCTTTGGTGCTGTCTTAGGCGTTGGTTTATTTGCCATAGTTTAAAGTTTAGAAATGCAATTTAGGAAATAAAACTTTGTATTTGACAAGGAATTATTATTCCATATCAGTATTAATCCGGTTTCCTAATAATTCTTCAATGTCGGCAGGTGGTTTGTAGTTTGCAAGTCTAAGCCCCAAATTTTCATTAATCCAATCCGGGGCTGAAAGGTCATAATCCCAATCTATATACTCATCCAATTTAGTGGACCGTTTACGGGGCTTGTCTCTTTTCGGTAATTTAAAACCGTAAGTATTAAATACGTCCAAATCATCCATTGCCAATAGAATGTTATAAAGTGCACGAACATAAATAAAACTGGGCTTTTTCTCCTTTGCGTATTTTATTCTATCTGCAATATCAGGCTCAGTAAATATTTTACTGCCATATTTAACTATTTCAATTAAATCCTGTTTTCGGTCCGGTTTCACATTCCGAAAGTATTGTGCCTCCCTCACGCACGATACATTTCGTTCATTCCAATATTCCATCCATTCTTTCAATAAGGTTTCACATTGGAATAAGTTAGGTAAAAGTAAATGAAGGTGGGGATTATATGTTCTGCCGATAGGGTTAAAATTACTTTCTAATGACCATATACCGTAAAATTTCTGTTCCTTCTTCCGCTGGTTTCTTTTTTTGTGCCGGGCAATTATAGTTCGTATTGCCTGGGCTGTGTCATGTACCCGTTTTTTTAATTCATCTTTTGTTACTGCTTGGGTAGTTAGTGTCAGAAAATACGGGTCTTCCATTGCCTCTAAAGTCCGTAGATATAAATTAATTTTTTCAGCTTTGCGAATTGCCAAACAAATAGTGCAGCAACGGTTTTTACAGGTGGGAGAGTATGACCGCCCATTGGCTGTTGTAAGTTGGTTTTGACAAAGCAGGGTGTTGGAAAACCGGGCTTCCCATTTCCAATTTTGGTCTTTCCTTGCAACCTGCATTAGGCACATTGCCATTGTCTGAGTAATCAATTTTCTTTTAGCCCGTCTCTCCAAAGCTAAAGCATTTTTCAGGTCTGTCCCGTTACCCATAACCCACCCTTCCGGCTTGGTTTCATGTCCATTTTTTGAGGCTGTCCCGTTAATAGCTAACGTATTAAAGGAATCCCCCAATGCCCCCTTTTTATTGGGGTTCTTATTTTTTTTCGTTTTCATCTATTTTTTTTGTGGTTTAGTGATTGTTCTACTTCAGCTTTGATTTCGGCAACGGTTTGTTTGCGCCCAGTCTTAATCCAATCGGTTAATTCCTTTTTAGAAAACCATAATCTTTTTGAGCCGGGGCGTTTGCATACCGGAATAGTAGATTTAGAAACATACCCGTAAATGGTCGGGACCGATAAGCGTAAAAATTCGGCGGCTTCCTGAATTGTCATCAGGTCTCCGGTTTCTTGTTTGCCGGTTCCCCTGTCAGCTAAAAGTAGCTGCTCAATGTTTTCCAGTTTGCCGAATAGTTCACTTACGGCCTCCGGTAGTTTTTCAAATGTGATATTTTTCATGCAACGTGCTTTTAATTTGGCACGGTACAAAATTCAGGCTACTTAATAAAACGAAATAAAAACGATATTAATATCATTTGCCATGAAAGGCAATACAATAACGGATTTGCAGAGGTTTACTGAAATAAAACCGGTATTAATTTACGATATTAAAACCTGATTTTTTGATATTATATTTTATCAATTTCAGGGATGAAATGGAAATCAAATTTGTATTCTTTTATCTTGGAAGGTGGGAACAAAGACGGCTTCATTTCTTGGGTAATATCCGTTTTATATCTTTTTTCAAATAATCGGCGGTACTCCAATTTTGTATTTTTTGCATCCTTATTTTTTACATGAGGACGCAAATATTTTAAGTTATACAGGATATGTATTAGGGCTACCAAGTATCTCTTTTCCTTATTCCATTTGCCATTAACATCTATATACTCCTTTAATAATAATTCAGCTTCTATCTTTTCAAAAACAGCTAATTTATCGGCAAAGAAATAGTTTTCTTTATTTGTATATTCAAGCGTTTCGGGGGCTTTTGTTGTTTTCTGTTCTATTATTGGTCGAGTAAAATTACTTTGCTTATTATATTTTGATAAAATATAATTAGCTGACTTTTCCCTTTCCCAGCTAAAGGCTGTCTTTATTTGATTTGGTGAATCTTTTGCCCGTTCATTAGAATCACTGAACCCATAATCAAAAAGAGCCTTTCTAAACTTAGTGAACCAATTTATTCGGCTCATTCCCGGTGTAAAGCCTGCCTCAGAATAATGAAGGTCGAGAAAGTCTTTTACTTCCAAATATGGGTCTAATTCCAATATAGCCGTAATTAAATCCCGGTAATCTTTCGCTCTATAAAATTTCTTTCCATTTACAACTGATGTATCTGTATTTACTTGTAATGGTAAATCCCTTTTTACTATTCCCTTTTTCTCGTTTTTTAGTTTTTCAAGTTGATTTTCTAAAAACCCTAAAAAGTGAGCATCCGCAATCCCTTTAGCATAGGGAACGCAGATTGATTTAAAATCACTTGCTTCTAATTGAAGATATGATTGTTCCTGCATAACAACACTTTGATAACCGAAATAATATCCCCAAAATCTAATTTGCCGCTTCTCATCTTTTAATTTCTTATCCTTCTCTTTTTGCTTATTAATTGATTCTATTTCTATTTCTGTATATTCAATGGCACGGGGATTATTTTTAACTTTAGTATAATAATTCTCTTTTAGCAATTCAATACTACAATGCTGTATTGATTTACTCTTTTGAATGTGGTCCAATAGCCAAAAGTTGTGCTGCTCCGTTTCAGTTTTATTTTTGGGATATATAGAAATCGCATACTCAGGATTTATCGTTTCCCTTGGACCAATTTCCTCAATGTCATTTTCAGAATAAAAACCTCGTGAAGAAAATGTAATACCACATTCATAACCGAATGTATCATCCCAAAACTTTAATTTTTCGGAGTAAGATAGTTGGTCAAATTTTACTTTCAATTCATTTATCTGCTTGAAGGTTAATCTTTCAAACTCGTCTTTATCTTTAAAATAAAAATCTTTTTCAGGGGTATTTGCTTTATATCTTTTAAACTCATTTTCAATTAACCATAGAGCATGTCTTAATTTAGGATTCATGTTATATACCCCGCCAAACCATTTAATAATATTGAAATATAAAATATGCTTTTGAATTGCTGTCAATGGCAACTCAGTTAAGGTTTTAAATGCTATTTGGGGATTGTTACAGTTATCAACAAGATATTGTACTTGCTTGTATATAAGGTTAAATAACTCTGCAAGGGCAAATACTTTTACACCGTTACCGCTCTTATAACAACTGGTAACATCATTTACCAAATCTTGATTTTTGATATTTTCTGCATTATAATAGAATGGCAGCTTATTACTTGTTGAAATACCTTTTAATGCCTTTGCCATTTAACAAAATTAGAATTTTGTAAGGCTTTCAGCCCACTTGCGTTTTTCGTCTATTTCAAAGTCTGCTAAATAGTTTTCAGTAGTACCTATGTTACTATGCCCTAAACTTTCACTTATATATTCTAATGAAGCCCCGGACCGTTTTAATACGGTTGCAAAACTATGTCGGGCTGTATAACTGGTTACTCTGTTAGTAATACCAATCGTTTCTGCAATATTACTAACATAACTATTGATAAGTTTTGTAACCTGTCTTATCTTACCGTATGCCTGTTCAGGCGTAAAATCATCCTCTAAAATAGGGAAAATGTATTTATTTTTTGTGCCGGGCTTATTGCCCCAAGTATCAATTATTCTACCAATTTCTTTTGAAATCACTACTATAATGGTTCTCTGATTTGCCTTGTTTTCTCTTTGAGTTTTAGCCCTTACAAAACTTATTACCTCACCATCAATATTTGAGTATTTAAGGTTTGCAATATCTTTAACATTGATACCATTACATAGGTAGCTGAAAAGCCAATAGTCACGGTAACGGTGTTCACTGGTCCCTTCTTTAGCTTTGTAGTTTGCAATTAAACCTACTTCTTGTAAAGTCAAAGCCTTTTTTACATTTCTACCCCCGGGAATAATATACTTGTCTTTGCCAAAGGGATATAAGCCCTGTTTTATTACCCCACTTCTTTCAGATTCATTAAATATAGTACGAACATTTCGCACATACATACTGATTGTAGTATTGCTATTATCTTTACTTAACATCCATTTTTCATACTCATTTAAAAAATGAGTATCAACTTTTTCAAATGGTAAATTGTCTTTGCCTGTATATTTTTTCAGGGAATTAATTGAACATTCATAAGTAACAGCAGTAGATATTCTACCTTCACTTCTTAAAAGTTGGGCTTTATTTTTTAATGCTGAAATAACATTAATATTATTCTCAGTCTTATCAAAATATTTGCGTTCAAATTTCTCAAAAGTGAATACAGGCAGGGATTCAATATCTTTTGTCGCTTTTTCTTCATGGGCATTTAAAATGCGACTTAGTTTTTTGTGTTCATCACGGGGACGGTCGCCCATTACCTTATTAAAGTCAGTTTTAGTTAAGTAAATACTCTCTTTATTAGATTGACGTAATATGTAATATTTACAGTACCGATTATAAGTTACTCTTAACTTAACCGGATATGTATCATCAGGACCCGGTATTCTTTTTTCTAAAATGATTGCGGTTGTTACTTTCATTATGTTTGCATTTATAAGTTTACTATCTAAATATGCAAACAAATATACAAACATTTAGCATTAATAACCCTATAATAACCCAATAAAAGTTATTAACATAAACCCCAATAATGCTAATGTTTACTAAGGGTTCAGATAGAATTTAATGAATAATGAAATATCTGAAAATTATGCTTTGGGAGCAGGAGGCCGTCGGTTCAAATCCGGCCGCCCCGACTGGAAAAACAAAAGAGCATTTACAGAATATTCTGCAAATGCTCTTTTGTTGAAGTAAAATACTATACGTTGTTATATTTAGGGCTGTGACTAGCCCTATCCCAAAAAATAGCTTCCTGTTGGAAGCTACTTCGCTACTTCTTTCTTTTTATAGCGGCTGTTAAACTTATCAATACGTCCTGCAGTATCCACCATTTTCATTTTGCCGGTATAGAATGGATGGGACATATTTGATATTTCAAGCTTGATAAGGGGATATTCGTTGCCGTCTTCCCATACAATAGTATCTTTGGTTTCGGCTGTGGACTTGCCGAGGAATGCGTAGTCATTGGAAACGTCTTTGAAAACAACTAAACGGTAACTCTCGGGATGAATGCCTTTTTTCATGTCTTTTTTAAAATTGGGCTGCAAAGATAAGAAAAAATAGTTATGAGTTATAGGTTATGAGTTATAAATGAGGAAAACCAGCCATGAGAGGGATAATTTCAGGTTATTAAATTATTTTTTGGCATTTCGTGTCATTATTCCCCAAAGCAATGTATTTTAGTGCAATTAATTTTAATGATAGGGTATGCAGAGTATGCACATAGCCGTTGCAGGCAATATAGGGTCAGGTAAAACCACGCTCACCCGATTACTCTCAAAGCACTATAAATGGAAGCCCCATTTTGAGGATGCCGATGAAAACCCCTATCTGAATGATTTTTATGAAGATATGCAACGCTGGTCATTTAACTTGCAAGTCTCCTTTTTACATGCACGGTTAGCACAGGTACAACAGATACGGAAGAACAATAAGACTGTAATTCAAGATAGAACCATTTATGAAGACGGGTACATTTTTGCTCCCAATCTCCATTCTATGGGGCTGATGACTACCCGTGATTATGAGAACTATATGGCTCTGTTTAATGTAGCGCTTGAGTTAGTTCAACCCCCTGACCTGCTTATTTACCTCCGGGCTACAGTTCCTACTCTTGTAAACCAGATTCAGAAACGTGGACGCCCTTATGAAGAATCCATCCGGCTTGATTACTTGAAAAGACTTAATGAACGCTATGAAGCCTGGATGGATGATTTTGAAAGCCAGAAAAAAACAAAGGTGCTGGTAATTGATGTGGATGAAAATAACTTCTCTGAAAATGCCGATGATTTAGGCAAAATCATCAATATTATTGACCGTGAACTCTTCGGCGGGCTGTTTTAAACACCTTACGACTATTCAAGTGATTTAAATTCGCCTCTCAACTTTTTTAGTGTGCTTAAAGGTGATAACTAAAAAAATGGCTAAAAACGCCCGCCTGACCGGACGGGCAGGGCTATTACTCCCATAGATAAGTAATTGGTTGCCAGTTAATACTCATGTCGCTGTTGTCCCTATTGGGCTTCAGAAGAGTATTTTATTCTACCTAAATGCAGATAAATACGATTCAAAATATAAGAATGAATCAAGTTTAGGTTGTATCCGTGTAAATGTACGAAAGAATAATCCAGTATTCATTTGATTTTCTAACTTTGTCCCTTAATTTCGTAAGGGCTGAGCAAAATTCTATCTAAAAATAAATTCATGAAAAAACTTTTTGGACTTTCTTTGGTATGTATTATCATAATTGCCGGATGCAAGAATGGCAGTAATTCCAACTCTAATCCGGGGGGGTATTCCATTAGCGGAATCGTTACCGGTAAAGATAGCGGCTGGGTATATCTCAGGCACAAGGATTCAACGGGTACTGTTGAAGATTCTGCACGTATTAAAGACCACAAATTTGTGTTTATGGGTAAAGTTGCCGAGCCTTCCCTCTTTTACTTCATGTTAGGCAATGGTGACGATGATAAATATTTAACATTTTTTGGAGAAGATACTTCTATCCAAATTACCGCTGATAAGGATTCCGTAGATAAAGCAACCGTTTCAGGCTCTGCTTCACAGGCTTTATACGAAGCCTATACTAAAATGATGAAGCCTCTGAAAATGCAGGAACGCGAAGTAGATAAGGAATACAAGGCAGCTTACGACAACAAAGACAAAGCCCTGATGGATAGCCTTGATAAAGTGGGTTCAAAAATAGATACAGAAGAACATCAAGCTATTCTTTCTTATATCCAGTCCAACCCATCTTCTATAATAGGAGCCTGGGCTGTTTCCCGCAATATGCTTTACGACCCGGATATAGCAGTTTTAAAGAAAACACTTGCCACCTTTACCCCTGCCGTGCAACAAAGCAGCTATGGTAAAATGATAGGGCAAACCATTGAAATGACGGAAAAATTTGCTGTGGGAAAAACAGCCCCGGACTTTACGATGAATGATACTGCCGGAAAGCCTGTAAGCCTTTCATCATTTAAAGGGAAATATGTGTTAGTTGATTTTTGGGCAAGCTGGTGCGGTCCTTGCAGGCGTGAAAACCCGAATGTGGTGGCTGCATTTGAGAAATATAAAGGAAAAAGCTTTACCATATTAGGTGTTTCTTTAGATGATGATAAGGCATCCTGGTTAAAGGCTATAAGCAAAGACAATCTTGCCTGGACACAGGTATCCGATTTAAAAGGATGGAAAAACGCTGTTTCTGTTCAATATGGCATCCGGGCTATTCCTTCTAACTTCCTTCTTGACCCCGATGGTAAAATTATCGGGCATAATCTGAGAGGCGACGAACTTGCAGGAGTATTGGCAAAGACATTGGATTAAGTTTTTTGTCCTTTGAAGCAGTTTTCAGGGGTGCTATTTTTTATAGATACTTATGCCCATAAAGATTACATGCTTATTCCTTGTTCTCCTTCTAAGCAATTTTGTAAAAGCACAATTCCGGCAAAGTGTTACTATCAGGGGCAGTATAGAAGATTCTGCTTCGGGTGAAGGACTAATTGGGGCTGTAGTCGCTGTAAAAGAATTGCCCAAAACAATAGCAAGCACTAATAAATACGGTTTTTATTCCTTAACGCTGGAAGAGGGTTCATATACCCTCATTTACTTTTATCCCGGGTATAATATTGATTCCCTAAAAATTTCGATTCATAAAAACAAGAAGCAAAATGTGAGTTTAACACTTCTTAGTTCTGCCTTGCAGGAAGTTAGTGTACATGCATCCAAATCGAATGAAAATATTACCCAGGCACAAACCGGTACGGTGGAACTTGATGTAAAAGATATTAATAAAATACCGGTGCTTTTTGGAGAAAAAGATATTCTGAAAACCTTAGAATATATTCCAGGGGTTATATCGGCAGGGGAGGGGCGAAGCGGTTTTTATGTACGTGGTGGGGCGACCGACCAGAATCTTATATTGCTGGATGAAGCTACCATATATAATGCCTATCACTTGCTCGGATTTTTTTCGGTATTCAATTCCGATGCCTTAAAAGATGTTACACTGTATAAAAGTGGAATGCCGGTGGAGTATGGTGGGCGGTTGTCATCGGTGGAAGACATTAGAATGAATGACGGTAATGATCAAACCTATCATATAAGCGGAGGCATTGGATTGATTTCTTCCCGTTTGAATTTTGAAGGTCCGATTAAAAGAAGCAGGGGTTCATTTTTAATTTCAGGAAGAAGAACTTATGCCGATTTATTTCTGAGGTTCTCAACCAATGCTGCCTTACGGCAAAGTAGCCTGTACTTTTATGATTTTAATGCCAAAGGCAATTATATACTCGGAGAAAATGACAGGATATATCTTTCAGGATATTTAGGTAAAGATGTGTTGGGAGCGGATAATATGTTTGGAGTAAATTGGGGTAATGCAATGGCTACGTTTCGATGGAACCACATATTTGGGGCTAAACTTTTTTCCAATACTTCACTAATATTCAGTAATTACAATTATAATGTAAATATTACCAATGCCATTGTGAATTTAAGCATACAATCTACCATACGAGATTGGAGTTTAAAGGAACAATTTGAATATTATCCCGATTCCCCAAACAAGCTGATTTTTGGATTCAGTTCCACGTATCACAGCTTAGTGCCGGGCAATATTGTTTCTCATGATTCTTCTGTTAACAACACATTTATTCAAACCCGGTATGCCCTGGAAAATGCCTTATTTATATCGAATGAATATAAAATAAGTGAGAACTTTACATTTGTGGCAGGGGTAAGAATCACTACCTTTAGTTTATTAGGACCGGGTACTTTCTTTTTGGATAATGCTGCCGGCAGGGCGTATGATTCACTTAAATATTCAAATCTGCATTTTGTTAAAACATACTTTAATCCGGAGCCCCGTTTAAATATGGTGTATATACTCAACCAACAATCGTCTCTAAAAGCCTCTTACGACCGGAATGTACAGAATCTGCATTTGCTTTCCAATTCTACTTCTTCCAGCCCTACTGATATTTGGATTCCGAGCAGCCTTGATGTAAAACCGGAAATAGCTGACCAGTTCTCATTGGGTTATTACCGCAACTTTTTAAATAATAAATATGAATTTTCGGTAGAGACTTATTACAAACTGATGCAAAATGAAATTGATTATAAGAATGGAGCCCAGCTCGAACTAAATCAAAATGTAGAGAGTGAATTGCTTTTTGGAAAGGGCAAATCTTATGGCACAGAATTTTTTATAAAAAGAAAACAGGGAAAATTAACCGGATGGGTGGGTTACACACTTGCAAAAACAGAACTGCAAATTCCCGGAATTAATAATGGAAACTGGTACCCGGCAACACAAGATATAACGAATGCTATAGATATTGTTTTAATATACCAACCAAGCGCCCGATGGACATTTTCCGCTACATGGATATATAATACAGGCTACCCGGTTACCTTTCCCAGCGGGAAATATGTAGTAGCCGATAATATTATCTATTACTATACTTCCCGCAATGGGTATAGGATGCCGGACTATGACAGGGCTGATGTAGGAATCACTTTCAACTGTAAAAAACGTCCGCGCTACCAGGCATCATGGTCCCTATCGGTTTATAATATATATGACCGATGGAATGCATATTCTATCACCTTTCAGCAAAACCCTAATAACCCCCAGGAAACCCAGGCTGTGCTTACTTCTCTTTTCGGAATTATCCCTTCTGTTTCGTATGGTTTTAAATTTTAATTACATACCGAAGCAACATTGGCTATTAGCTATCAGCTATTGGCTATCAGCGTTATTTCTTACTTCATGTCAAAAGGTGATTAATATTGACTTGAATTCCTCTGCTCCGACTATTGTAATTGAGGGCAATATCAACGACCAACCCGGACCCTATATTGTAACCGTAAGCCGAACCGTAAATTTCAACCAGCCCGATACTTTTCCTCCCATCAGCGCAGCATTTATTACAATTGCCGATAACCATCGTCATACGGATACTTTAGTTGAGTCATCACCTGGAGTATATTCTACCACCAAAATAACAGGCTCCCCAGGCAGAACATATACTTTGAAAGTTATTACTAACGGGAAAACCTATACTGCCATCAGCACAATGCCAATGGCTGTTACCTTTGATACACTTACTCCATTTTCCCAGGTTGGTTTCAGGGATACTAACCTCTACGTCAGTGCCGGATTTAAAGACCCTTCAAAACAAACTAATTATTACCGCTTTAGAGAAGCCATAAATTATACGGTGAAACCAAGTATATTTGTTACAGATGACCAGTATGAAAATGGACGGTATATCAATTATGTATTAAAATCTGATAGTTCTTTAAAATCTGGCGATGTAGTAATAGTAGAAATGCAATGTATTGACGAAGCCACCTACCAATACTTTAACACATTTAACGAGGCTTCCGGCGCAACGAATTTAACCCCGGCTAATCCGGCATCAAATATCTCCAATAATGCGTTGGGGTATTTTAGCGCGCATACTTCGAGATATAAAGGGTTGGTTATTCCGTAAAAGAATAGTTTGATGAAAACCGTTTTAACACTACGTATAAACAGAGCTTGGTTTGATAAAATAAAATCGGGTGAAAAGAATACCGAATATAGGCAAGTAAAACCTTATTATCAAAGCCGCATAGATGGTAAAAACTTAACGCATTGCCGGCTGATAGCAGGGTATTCTAAAAATGCCCCTGAAATGACCCTGCCTATCAAAAGCATTGAAATAAAGAATAGCGAAAAAATAGGTGGGTTGTGTTATTGCATAAATTTTTGAAAGAGAAGAAAATAATAAGTTAAGCAGAAACCGGGGTGTTTCTGGATGCCTACTTCACAGTATTGAGGCTTTTCCTTAAAATTGAAGGAATGAATAATTCTTCTATAAAGAATTCAAAAATCACCCCAAAAAAGCCAAATTCCTGTCTTTGATTTCTTGAGCAAACAGGAGTCATAATTTAGTTTAACATTTTGATTATCTCGGGTTACGCAAAAAAGTGTAAAAGCTATTTTCATTTCTTTTTCTCTTTTTATAGGAAGTTTTAACTGATTGTTCATTCTTATTGAAGCAAAGCATATAGTATTATTAGTCGTATTCTTTCCATAAGGTATATAAAATCTCTTATTTTCTGTAAAAACGTTTTTATGTCCAGAGTTTTTAACTTCCCCCGATAGTAATAGGCTATCCTTTGCGGTATAAATTTGATAAAATGCAGAATCAATTCTATTATACCGGGTATTTACTGTACTAAAAGAAAAATTAACATAGTAGGTTTTACTTGCATCAAAATTTATTACGAAAAAGGTATTGGAATCCAGGCTTTTCTACGCTCTAATTCAACAAATGTGTGAATGCCCGTATTGTCTTTTAATTTATACGGGTAATATTGACCTGTCCATTCTCTGCTGGTTTGGATTATCAAGAAACTTTGGAATGACAAACATAGAATAAAAAACGAAAGATACTTCTTCATACTATACTCATAAACGGATACTTGTCTGAGTTAGTGTCCTCCATAAGTAGATGAGCGGAAAACGGGGATCGAACCCGCGACCCTCAGCTTGGGAAGCTGATGCTCTACCATCTGAGCTATTTCCGCAATAGAGGTGCAAATATAATAGAAGCCAAACAATCTTGCTTTTTCTGCCCGGAAATTAACGGATTTCACTATTTTTGGTTTTTCTCTAAAAATGAATACTTGGGTAACAGTTGGCTTTCATGTTGGTCCTGTCGAAATGACGGTTTTAAAAGATCGCTTTGAAGATGAAGGAATTCCCTATTTTGTCAAAGATGAAAACAACGTTTACCCATTAACCACATTTGGTGGAGCAAAAGTGCAGGTGAGGGAAGAGGATAAAGAAAGAGCGCTTGAAATACTGAAAGAAACCGGCTATTTGGAGTGAGCTTATTCATAGCCTGGAATAAGTTATATATTGCTGCATAGTTAATGATTCTATCATGGCTAAAGCCTGTTGGTTATTATATTCTATTAACCCCAGACTTAAGTCTGCGGTTATCGTATTACTCGCACGTAGGGCTTTAGCCATGATAAACACGGTCTGCTGCAAAATCATTTGATTACCTTTGTGGCATAAAAATTCTATCGTGGCGGAAAAGAAACAGCGTTCAGGGGCACTATTTATTTTTTATGTATTGGTTATTTACGTGGCTGTCCAGTTTATCTGGTGGCTATTCCTGATAATGAACGAAAGTCAGGAAATTTATAACACGAAGATGGAATTAATTTCCGCTTACGCCACACCGGAACAAAATAGAATGAAACACGCTATTTTACATAATGAAATAGTAGGAAAGTGGTTCATGGTAATAGGAGAAGGAAGTGTATTCTTAGTTATCCTTGCTGTGGGCGTATTAATGGTTCGCAGGACATTCCGAAAAGAATCTGAATTAGTGGATAAGCAGAATACGTTTCTTCACTCCATCACGCATGAATTCAAATCACCGGTTGCTTCTTTGAAGCTACAGTTAGAGACTTTGCAAAAGCGGAACCTGACTACTGAACAGCAGCAAAAAGCACTTGCTGCTGCACTCGATGATACAGAGAGATTAGACTTGCTGATTGAAAAAACCATCATTGCGGCACGCATAGATGACGGCGAAGTCCCTATTCATCTAGAGTATATGAATCTCTCGGACAGATTGCCCGAAATAATTGAGCAAATAAACAGGTCCTTCCCACAACGAAAAATAATACTTACCAAGCACGAAGGCGTATATCTGCATATTGACCCCTGGGCATTAAATTCCATTCTGTCTAACCTGATTGAAAACGCTGCGCTCTATTCTCCTGCTGATAAGCCTATAGAAGTTGATTTGAAAGCGGAAGGAACCACTATGGTAAAGTTATTGGTAAAAGATTACGGTATAGGCATTTCCGATGATGAAAAGAAAAGGGTTTTCCAGAAATTTTATCGTTCGGAATATACCAGGGGCTATGCCAAGGGTACCGGTCTTGGATTATTTTTGACACATTATTTTGTAAAAGGCCATCAGGGGAAAATAAAGATAAAGGACAATACACCCGAAGGCACTATTTTTGAAATGTCTTTTCCAACATTAAAAACAGATGTCCACCGGTAAAAAAGTAGTCCTTATTATATTAGACGGCTGGGGCTTGGGAGATGGTTCCAAGGCAGATGTTATTGCCAACTCCAAAACTCCTTTTGTTGACAGCCTTTATAAAAAATACGCCCACTCCAAATTAAATACCTCCGGGGAAAATGTGGGCTTGCCGGAAGGACAAATGGGCAACTCCGAAGTAGGGCATATAAACATTGGCGCCGGCAGAATTGTTTACCAGGATTTGGTGCAGATTACTAAAGACATTAGGGAAGGGGTTCTTCAAAAGAATGAAGTTTTACTTAAAGCCCTGAACTATGCCAATGCCAATGATAAAGCTGTTCACCTGATGGGGCTGGTGTCAGATGGAGGTGTACATTCTCACATTTCACATTTAGAAGCTTTGTGTGATATTGCTGCGGAAAATAAGTGTAAAAATGTTTTCATTCATGCCTTTACTGATGGCAGGGACTGTGACCCGCACAGCGCAGCAGGGTTTATTGAGCAGTTGGAAAAGCATATTGCAAAAGGTACAGCAAAAGTTGCGTCTGTTATCGGAAGATACTATGCTATGGATAGGGACAGGCGGTGGGAAAGAGTGAAAACAGCATACGATTTGTTGGTAAACGGAGCAGGTAAAAAAAGTAGCGATGCCGGAAAAGCAATAAGAGAATCATACACGGAAGGTGTGACCGATGAATTTATTAAACCCGTTGCCATTACAGAGTCCAATGGAAATATGCTGCCCCGTATAAAAGAAGGCGATGTAGTTATTTGTTTCAATTTCCGTACGGACAGGTGTAGGGAAATCACACAAGTTCTTACACAAAAAGATATGCCTGACCAGGGAATGAAAACTATTCCATTGCATTATATTACCATGACGGTTTATGATGAGAAATTTAAAGGGATTGAAGAGCTTTATCATAAAGATGATTTGAAAATGACTCTCGGAGAAGTCTTATCACTGAATGGCAAAACCCAGATACGCATTGCAGAAACGGAAAAATATCCTCATGTTACGTTTTTCTTTTCCGGTGGAAGAGAAGATGTTTTTCCCGGAGAAAAAAGAATACTTGTTCCTTCTCAAAAAGTTGCTACCTATGACCTTAAGCCGGAGATGAGCGCTATAGAACTTACCGATGCTATAGTTCCTGAATTAGAAAAAGGAGATGTTGATTTTGTTTGCTTAAATTTTGCAAATCCTGATATGGTAGGGCATACTGGTGTTTACAGCGCAATTGTAAAAGCAGTTGAAACAGTAGATGGTTATTTACAACGGGTAGTGGAAGCAGGACTTTCCAAAGGATATTCTTTCATCATCATTGCTGACCACGGCAATGCTGATTTCGCTATAAATCCCGATGGGTCGCCTAACACAGCGCATACAACCAACCCTGTGCCTTGTATAGTAATAGATAAAGATGTAACGAAAGTCTCTGAAGGTCGCCTGGCAGATATGGCTCCTACTGTTTTAAAATTGATGGGTATTGAACAGCCCAAAGAGATGACCGGAAAGGCTTTGGTGTAAAAGTTTTCGCCTATTTTCTTCTTATACCCTCAATTTTCTATCTTTGTAGAAGAATCTAATTCAGCGACATGTCAAAACTTCCCCTAACTGTTAAAATACCCTGCTGGCTTTTGAGCATAGTTTTGGGGGTTATTATTATTACCTACTCCAAGGAGATTTTACTGCCAATGATATTAGCAGCCTTATTGTCCTTGCTATTATACCCTTTATTCAGAAGGCTTACCAAGTGGAAATTCCCTACCATATTAGCTGTAGTAGTTAGTATGCTTGTGGTAGTAATTGTAATTGTAACAGCCACATTTATTATTAGCAAAGAAATTACCCAGGTGGTCAATGATGTTAGCAGTGTAAGTGGTAAAATAAATGAGAAAATAGCTTCCCTGCAGAATCAAATCACTACCCATTTTAATATTGATTCAGCTACTCTTACTAATTGGTTAAACATGTTACGGGACAAACTGATTAGCATTAGCGGTAACGTGGCTTCCGGGGCGCTTTCCACCACCACCGGCTTTATGAGCACCTTTATTCTTGTTATCGTTTTTGTTTTCTGTTTTCTGTTATATAATCAATCCCTTCGCGATTTTGCTTTTGCTTTATTACAAAGTGAAAGACGCGATGAAGCAAGTTCGCTGATCAATAATATCCAAAAATTAGTGCAGCACTATCTTTTAGGCTTGCTTACAGTTATTTTTATCATTGGCACATTAAACAGCATAGGGTTAATTATTATGGGGGTTAATCATGCCCTTTTCTTTGCCTTTTTTGCCGCCATGCTCACGGTTATACCTTATATCGGGATATTTATCGGGGCTTCGCTTCCGGTTATCTATTGTCTTTTAACCAAAGATTCGCCCTGGTCTGCTGTGGGTGTTTTAGCGGTGTTTCTCACCGTTCAATTTTCCGAATCGAACTTTATCACACCCAAAATTGTAGGTTCCAGGGTAAGTGTAAACCCGTTCATTGCTATTGTAGTTTTGCTGGTTGGTGGTGCAATATGGGGAGCCCCCGGAATGATATTAAGCATACCGCTTACAGCCATTTTAAAATTGATGCTTGATACGAGACCCAATACAAGAGCATTCGGGTATTTTTTGGGCAGCGAATTTACCGACTCGAAAACAGACCCATATAAATTATTTAGTAAAAAAGAACCCGGTCCACCCGCCCCATCCAAAAAAAAATAGTTCTCTGTTTATGAAAATCCATACATACAAAGATGGGCTTATGACAGAGCGGCTTTATACCCGCTTTTTAGTTGCAGATGATTATAAAACATGGGCAAAATTTCTGGAAGATAAAGAAGCGACAGAATTTATTTTTAACCCCTGGAATGCTGCCACCCATGGAGAGCATGCCAGGTTTTGGATTGAAAAACAATTGCTGCGTTATAAGGAAAAAAGGGGCGGTTTGCAGGCCTTAATTAATAAAGGCACCGGCGAATTTATAGGACAATGCGGGCTTTTATTACAGGAAATTGATGGGAAACAAGAGATAGAAGTGGGCTATCACATTTTCAGAAAATACTGGGGACAAGGCTATGCACCAGAAGCAGCTAAAGCGTTTTTTGATTTCGGATTTGTGAATAACATTGCTCCCTCCTTCATTTCTATTATAGATGTTAAGAATATCAAATCTCAACGGGTGGCAGAAAAAAACGGACTGAAAATAGATAAGCAAACACGTTGGATGGACCTGGATGTGTTTATTTATAGGTTAGAAAACCCCTGATACCGCCACACAAAAACCGAACGATTTTGGGCGACGTTATGATTTTACATTTCTTTTGCGCCTGCAAAATGCGGAATAGAAATATAATCTCATAATGTCTTTACTAATGACTGGTTACCAAGGCATACAAAAATATTTGAAACCCTACCTATCGGTTTTCAATTCCAATCTATCATTCATTTTTCTTTATGTAATCATATAATTATGATTTCTCCTTATTCATGAATACTTTGCTTGACATAATGCTCATGAAGGCAAACCCTGCAAAAAATATAATCAACGAGAGATTATCTTGTGAAGATACCTTGCCAACCCGGTAAAGCAGATATGCTACCAGTAAATTAAATAATGCCCAAATTACATTTACCGTAGGAGATGAAAGACCCTTGCCAGGTGGCTTTGCAAACGGGGTTGGAAACCCATTGCCCGAAATGCCATTCACAAAATGAGGCACAAAATTTGCCAAGAACATACCTGCCCAAAACCCGCTGAAATAATTATACCACTCCATAGAAAAGAAGTTTTAAACGATTATATTATTTTATAAATAAAACCAATGATACTGAATGTTTACATTTTGTTCCATTGCTCCAAAGTAATTACATCTGCCTGGCGAGGGAAAACTTTAGTTGTGAGCACATTGTGTGCTTCCTCGTCAGGGTCGGTGCAGCAATCTGCAATTACCGTCATCCCATAATCTTTGTCGGCTGCTTCACGTACGGTTGATAATACTACTCCACTGGTAGAAATACCGGTGAGTATAATGTGTTTAATTTCCTGAGCCCGTAAAACTACTTCAAGGTCGCTTCCTGTAAAGGCAGATACACGGCGTTTGGTAACAATAATTTCACCGGGCTGAGGCGCCACATCGGGATGAACTTTCATAAATTCTTCCATATTCATATTTGCATATCTTTCCTTGTTCGCAGAAAAACCCTTGTTATTCATGCTTACCTCCGGTCCTCCCTGCCGAAAGCCCACTACCACATAAATAACAGGTATTTTTCTACTACGTGCAGAGGCTATGGCTTTAGCTACTGTGCCAATAATTGCAGTTCCGTTCGGAGCCATGCCAAGTATGGCAGCCTGCATATCCATTACTAAAAGGGCCGTGTTTTGTTTGTTTGTTTCCATAATTGATGTTGTTTTTAATTGTTTGTTAAATTGAATTAATATTAAATTTTCTCTATTACCTGGTCTTCCGTTTCTTCAAATTCCTCTTTCTCTTTTTTATTAAGTTGTTCTTTCCCCAGGAAACCTGCAAAAGCAGCAGCTATAATAAGCGCCATAATACCCTGGAACAATAATATATCGGGCTCTCCCACATGCCGCGAAATAATGCCAGCAAGCAGGCTGCCTAAAGGAAGCATTCCAAATAAAGCCATAGCTACATAACTTATTACCCTGCCCCTCATTTTAGCATCGGCAGCCACTTGTATTATAGTAATGCAAATCGTATTTTGAGACATACCCCCGAATCCAAATATAATGGCAAACAGCATGGCAAGCGGGAAATAAACGGTGTGGGAAAAGAGTATAAGCCCTACACCGAGGATGATAGTATTGATCAAGAGAATCCTTTTAAGATTAGCGCCCGGTTTTAAAGAAGCCAGGAAAAAAGTTCCGCCCACTGCTCCTAAGCCTATAAAACTCCTCACATAGCCATACGTAGCCACATTGCCTTTAAAAACCACCTTTGCAAAGGCAGGTAACAGGGTTTCGTAAGACAATACAAAGAAACTGACCAGCGTAAGCATAATTAGTATCATCCCTATCGAGGGGCTTTCTTTCAAGTATTTAAATCCCTCAGCAATTTCTGTTGCCGCTTTCTTCTTTTCCTGAGAAGGTTTATGTTTCGGGAGTTTCATCAATAACAAGGAAGTGATTACAGCTACGAAACTTATAGCATTCAATAGAAAACAAACACCGGCGCCGAATTGCTGCATCACAATCCCCGATAATGCCGGTCCGACTAATCGGGCAAGGTTCACCATAGAAGAGTTGAGCGCAACAGCATTAGTCAGGTCTTCTTTGTCAGTTACCAATTCGTGCACGAGGGGCTGCCTTGCGGGCACATCAAAGGCATTAATAATGCTAAGCATTACACTGAGCGTGAGTATTTCCCATATTACAAAGTGATGAGTGAGGGTTAATATAGCGAGCAATATTGCCTGCACCATAGAGGCTCCCTGTGTAATCAGTAATATTTTATACCGGTCGTACCGGTCTGCCAAAATGCCGCCGTATAAAGAAAAAATAAACGATGGGAAATATGATGCCACTGCCGTCAGGCTCGCCATTAAGGTAGAATTGGTCATGGAATAAACCACCCAGATTACACCGGTACGTTGCATCCAGGTACCCATTAGTGAGATAGATTGGCCGCCAAAATACAAGGCATAGTTCCGGCTCCGGAATGCCCTGAATGTGTTTATTTTCTTTAGCGATGTCATCAATACACTGTTTGGCTATTTTCCTGTCTCTGTTAGTTTGCTTAATACTGGTAATGCTTTTACAAGTAATTCTCTTTCTTTATTTGTTAGCGCCTTTTCAATAATATCCTTCAGCCATTCATCCTTATCGTATTTGGTTTTTTCCACCAATTTTTTCCCGAATAAAGAGAGTGATATATATACCTTGCGCTTATCTTCTTTAGAGGGTGTCCTTTTAATAATATCCTGTTCTTCGAATTTCTTTAATATCTGCGACATAGATTGGGTTTTAACCCTGGTTAAAGCCGCCAGTTCGGTAGGCAATAAGGAAGACTGCCTGAACAAATGTCCTATGGTCTCCAATTCAGTCATAGAGTATTTATTGGCAGAATCTGATTGTTTACGTAATCCTTTATACAACGTAGAAACTACAGAACGCAGGGAAGAAGACAATTCTGTTATGTTCATATATTCTGTTTAACTTGGTATATTAACTTGTTAGTTAACCTTACAAATATAATACAATTATTTCAACCCCAATCCATTTATGAAGAAGAAATTGTTACACCCACATCCAAATAACTGGTACTGAGCATATATAAATTGAATAAATTTGTTTCCACATTTAGCATGTAGTATGAGAAAACTTTTAATTGCATTACCTATTGTTGTGATAGCCTTTTGGAGCTGCGGTAAGGTTGACCCTGAAAAAGCCAAAGCATTAGTCCAATCCCTCATTCAAAAAACAGATAGCGGAAAATATGCCGAGACCTCGACTTTTTATACCGATGAGTTCAATGCCGGTGAATCATTGGATGCGAGGACTGAAAAATACCAGCAACTGAAAGGGGCATTTGGCAATGTTGTATCCTTAGAGTGTATTTCTGAAAAAAAATCCGTAGACCCTGATGACCGCCCCACAGTGGAATTAGTTTATAAAGTAAAACATACGAAACTAACTTCGTTGGAAGCCTATACCGTTGTTTCACAAAATGGTGATTATAAAGTGGAACAGCAGGATATAAAGCAGAGTAACCAATAGCAGAAGGGCGAATTTATCCTGTTTCAGGAATTTTTATTAACTTTGGTCTTTGTCAGATGAAGATAGAGGAGCAAATATCAGAATTATTATATGAGCACGATTGCGTGATAGTGCCTGATTTTGGCGGCTTTGTATGCAACTATGCCCCGGCCCGGATAGACCCTGTAAAGCACTTGTTTGAGCCTCCCGCTAAGAAAATTATTTTTAACAAAGGACTTACCCGCAATGATGGGGTATTGAGCAACTATATTGCGGGGAAATTTAAGCTCCCCTACTCTCAGGCTATAGCTGCTATTGCCAAAGAAGTAAATGGATATAAAGAGAATCTGGAGAGGGAAAAGCGCCTAACCCTTGATAATATCGGCTTGCTTTACCTGGATGAAACCGGAAACCTGTTATTTCGTCAGGATAACAAAATGAACTACCTTGTTGAATCATTTGGATTACCGTCATTTTATTATCAGCCAATAGATGAAGGGGATTTTGGAAAGAGGGTAAAGGAACAAAAAGTAAAAAGGGTGAGGGTATATGCTACTGCTGCTATAATAACAGCTTTGGTGGCATCTGTTTCCTGGTTTGCCTTGCTGGAAAAGCAAAACAATCTGCAGTTCTCTAACTTGAACTTTTTTTCAAAAAACAACGAGTCTGAATATTCTTTAACTACCGATACTTATAAGGATTTGCCAAAGTCCGTTTTTCAACCTTTTGATGTAATAATAGTAAGTTCTGCTGGAAATCCTGATGCCAACACAACTGCTTCATCAACTGCAAATAGTATGCCTTTGCCAAAGAATACTGCACCCATAGCAAAAAATATTGTATCGGCACCCACAAAAACGTTACCAGTTAATCCCGGCAAATATTTCACAATAATAGCAGGCAGTTTCGCTGAAAAGGCACATGCCGATAACCTGATAAGCCAATACAGCAGCAAATACAACATTCGGCTATCCATAGTTGGGAGAAACCCGCAAGGGCTTTATATGGTTGGGTATGGCAAATTCCCTACCCACGATGCCGCCGCCGCCCAACGTGATGGTTTTAGTAAAAACTATATCAAGGGCGCCTGGGTGAAGGCTATTTAATTCCGCCTCCTCTTTTTCGGTCCACCGCCTACCACGTAACCTATTTCTTTCACTTTCTGATTTTCCAATCTTAAATCTTCTATTTCTCCCGGCTTTTTACCTGACCTGTTCATGTCAATAACATACTTCACCCTTTCCACACTAAGGGGTATAAAGTTTTCTGGCGCATCTAAGTAGGTATACCAAATCAGTCTCTTAAATATATCGGTTTTCTGATGAACGGCTTTTCCTTTTTGTGATTCAAGGTCCACTGTTTGAGGGAAGTCTTTCAACGCATCAAGGTAAGAATCCAATTCATAATTAAGGCAGCACTTCAGTTTGCCGCATTGTCCGGCTAATTTTGCAGGATTAAGTGCTAATTGCTGGTAACGTGCGGCAGTAGTGCTTACGGAACGAAAATCTGTTAGCCAGGTAGAGCAGCATAGTTCCCTTCCGCAGGAACCTATTCCTCCAAGCCTTCCCGCTTCCTGGCGTTCTCCAATTTGCCACATTTGAACACGTAACCTGAATTCGGAACTATACGATTTTATTAACTCCCTAAAGTCAACCCGGCCGGGAGCAGTGTAATAAAAAGAGACTTGTGATTTATCAGCTTGTATTTCCACATCGTTTATCTTCATATCTAACTTAAGGTTAGATGCCAGTATCCTCGCTCTTACTATTATCTTCTTTTCTAATTCCTGAACTTCTTTCCACCGTTCTATATCACTGGTAGTAGATTTCCGCAATATGTTCTTAATATCGGGGTCATCTTCCTGCATTTTTTTTCTTTTCAGTTGAAGCCTTGCCGTTTCTCCGGCTACCGAAACCACACCTACATCAAACCCCGTAGCCCCTTCCACAGACACAATGTTACCCTGCATAAGTTGCAGATTATTGCGGTTCCTGAAAAATTCCTTACGGCTATTTTTAAAGCGGACTTCTACAATATTGAACGGCTTTTGTCCATGAGGAAGTTCCATATTGGCAAGCCAGTCGAATACATTCAGTTTATTACAGCCTCCGCTACTGCAGCCACCTTCGCTACTGCCTCCCCTACCCGTTGAACATCCGCTACACGCCATTTATTTCAGTTAAAATTTTATAAAGTAGAAAGTTCATAAAGTATGAGGTTTCCGCTTTTACTTTATAAACTTTATGAGCTTTCTACTCATCAATATTGGCAAAGGTATCAATTTGGGACAATTCAAGACTTTCACCTATATAAATTCTAAAACCCGAAATTGAGACTATATCCATTCGGGCTGAATCGTGGGTTGACAATATTATTATAAATGGAACCGAAGCTATACTTTATACCAACGAAAACGTAGTATTGATAGGGTGTAGGCAGCGCTTTGGTGCTTAATAAAATTTGAGCTTCAGTTGCCCCGTCAGCAGGCAAATATATTTCGTTGTTTACAATAGATGCGGATCCTCCAACAGCAAGAGTAAAACCTTCAAAGAGGTTAAGGCTGAATCCGGTGGAAAAAGTAAGGTTATTCTTTGAAAAATCGTAAAAATAATGTGACCCATCCAGCGACAGGAAAAGTGAACCCCAAGGCTCTTTAAAATTAATAGAAGCAAGTAATTCTTCCCCCAGGTAAAAGGTGTGTATTTTATTAAAAATGGTAGTATCCTCATATCTTGAATTTTCAAAAGTAAAATAGTAAAGCAGGCGGAATAGCTTATGAGTAGCCTCACTGTACGGGAAAATGGAGTATTCAATCCCGGGTTGCAACCTTTCCTGAAGTGCCGTATTATTAAATGTATTGTTGTTCACATCCATATTAATGCCCCACGAAAAATGTTCGGTAATGCTATTCACATAAAGCCCTGTAAAAGTTGTGGATTGTGATATACTTTTAATGGTGGAATCGGGTGAGATAATATAGTAGCCATAATTATATCCAATATTCACAGCCATGCTTAGCTTCCAGTCAGGTGTAACTTTGGTTGCCTGAAGTATTCCATTAACATTGGTTGTTCCTGTAAGTTGCTGCCCGTTAAAATTCCCATACCCGCCACAGGTAAACACCCATGATTTCCATTTGTCAAGTGCGGGGTTCACATTTACCTGGTCTGATATGTGTGCAGTATCTCTTATAAAAGTTATATTTAGTTTGCTGGCATAAGGTGTTTTGGCAATGTACCGCGCAAGGCCAAGCTTTAGTGTTTGGGCAATACCTTTTCTCGTTAAATCATCTGTTGCGAAGGATGTTGCATTATATCGTATGGTGTCATTTTGCCCTCTGAATTCCTTTTGCCCCTTAAATACAAATGTATATTCCGTTCCCCCGCTACCCGTTTGAAGGGAAGATACTATAATATCTACATGTGCTTCCATCCGGTCGCGTACATAGTCTATGAATGTCAGTTCCGTTCTAAGGTAATCCATATCGCAATAGTTGCAATCTAAAAACACCTTTAGGGCATACCCGTTATTGTTGCTGTCTTTTTTGCTTTGGGAAAACGCATGAAGAGCCAGTAGCATAATAAATAAAAGAATAGGGGATTTCTTCATATTACGAATGTATTTCTTCCTCTGACGATTAATAACAGGAAATAGTTACTTCCATTGGCAGAGTAAAGAAAAAGAAAAGAATTTTATGACTCTCCTTTATTAACTATCTTTAACAAAGGTTCGGTTGTTTGATGAATTCAGTAGAATAATGTTTTTATTGTATATTTGTATCAAATTATATAGTTAATCCGATTAAATTTTGCGTTCTAACCGGTGAAAAACCTCTTATACATATTTTTTATTTTATTTCTAATACTTTCAGGATGTCAGAAAAAGGAAACCACTACTCCTACTAGCCCTGTTAATAGTGTTACTGCTAAGACACCCGTACCAGGGATAAATGGCGAAGTGAACGCGCTGACGGTTTATAATGGAAATCTGATTGCGGGTGGACAATTTACGGAAGCAGGTGGAGTCTCAGTAAAAAATATTGCCCAATGGAATGACACGGATTGGGCTAAAATTGGAAATGGACTGAATACTTCCGTATCTTCACTCATTACATATAACAATGTCTTGATTGCTGGATGCCCCGGGTTGGGAATTTTTCAATGGAATGGAATTTCATGGACACAAATAGCTGCTGGAAATAGTCAGTCATATCCATTCACTGTTTACAATAACAATTTAATTGTTGCAGGGAATTTTGATAGTATTGGAGGAACAAAAGCAAATGGTCTAGCACAGTGGAATGGTACTACATGGTCTGCCATAGATACTGGTAAACATAGTAGGATATTGTCATTAACAACATACAATGGAAATCTGGTAGCTGCTGGAGATTTTTTACAGATAAGTGGTACTACAGATACTGCGATAGCTGAATGGAATGGTTCATCATGGACGCAAATTGGAAACTCTTGGAATGATGCGTTTCTTCTTCCGTTAACTGTATATAATAATAATAGCGGACTGCTTTATGCTGGCAGTTTAGACGGATTACATACATTTAATGGCATTTACTGGAATCTCGACTTACTTACCTACCCACCAGATGCCGTTTACTTTCCAAGCTTTTGTTCATACAATAATGAAGTTATCGCAGCGTATGAATTTGAAGGTACTGAAGAGTGGCAGAGGCAAATGTGGGTAGTCATTTGTGAGCCTAATAATCTTGACGGCATAGCAGATTGTGGCCAGAATGATGGCGTGAATGCTGTAATTCAGTATAAAGGAAACTTGATAGCCGGTGGTAGTATTTCAATAATGAACGATACAACTGTAATGAACATTGCCCAATGGAACGGTTCAACCTGGTCACCATTTTAATAAAACAGAGTAAATTAATCTTACTTATTTCATCCCAGGAGTCCTCTCCAAAAACACAAATCCATTTTTTCGAGATAGTTCCTTTAGCTCCGGATAATCTTTTTCATATTCATCTGCCCGGTTTATTTTGCAAACAAAATAGGCTGGTTTATCTATATTTCCCCTGAGTAGCCAAGCTTCATCGGTACTTTTTATGTTTGAAGCAGGCTGTTCATCGGAATAAAAATAATTGGCATAGCTCTTAAATCCGAGAGTAGTAACATATACATCTTTACCTTGTAAGCCTTGATAGAACTCAACTGCCGCTTGTTGAGTGAGCAATTCTATCTTAGGTGCAATGATTACCAGCGCCAGATTTGTGGTGATAAGCGTACCTAAAAACAACGTGAGTATGCCTTTTTTCATTTTAGCCTTGTGGAAGAAAACAATAGAGACGATTAATGCAGTCAATAAAAAAATCCCTAACAGGCAATCGGCAAAAGACCAATGAATGTCCGCTTGTAAATTAGCGGCAGCAAAAGGGTCTTTGAGTATGCCACTATGTATTATCGCTTGTGCATTCATTCCGGCAATGGGTAGCCCGATTAAGGCAATTGAAATTAGTCCACCAATAATGGACAGTCCCCAAGTCATCCATTTTCTCCATTTTACATCTCCATCGAGCAAATTGCTCATGGCTAATGCCGCGAAATAAGTAAGGGGATAGTAGCATAGTGAGGAATAGTGAATGATTTTTGTTTTTACAATGGAAAATAAAATCAATGTTACCCAAAATAAAAGCCCCATCCATAGTGATACTTCACGTCCTTTTTCATCATCTTTCATCTCCGAACTCATCCCCCTGAATGCAAAAATGGAAGCCGGGAAACATCCTATTAACAGTATAATCACATGGAAATAAAAAGGTCCTCCATGCCCTGAATCTCCCGTTTTAAAAAGCCTGATTTGATAATCAATAAATTGTGCAATTACATCACTATGCCCGGTAACTACTTCGGCAGCAAACCAAACCCCCCCGGAACCCAACAGCACTAAAAGAAAAAGTAACGCCTGTCGGAAAGGTAAATACAGCTCTTCTTTTTTCGATTAACCAATACACAAATAAACAAATAGAAAAAATCAGCAGGGCTACCGGACCTTTGGTTATTATTGCCAAGCCCATAAGAAAAGCGGACAATACAAGGAAACGAGTACTATTGCCCTGCTGCAGATTCTTTTTCTGCATTTGTACCCGCATGAAAAAATACACACTGGTGAAAATGAAAAAATTAAACCAGGGGTCAATGATGCCTGATTTAAAATAGAAATGCGGCAACAAAGAACCGGCATAAGCCAATACCCATAACAACCCGAAACGGCTGGTCTTTAATCAGTGTCCCGATTTTATAGAGAACAACAAAAGTGGCAATTCCGCAAATGTGCATTGGGCAAACGGGCAGCATAATCGCTGACACCAAAATATTCATGCAAAGGGTTTGCATCCAAATGAACAAGAGGAGGTTTTTCCCAAAATGGCAAATAATTAATGGTAACTAAAAAATATTTTTTTGCCACAATCATTTCACGGGCGCATTCGGCAAAATTTATTTCATCCCAGTCAAATAAATGGACCTTGCCAAGAAATGGTAAAAACAATAATGCCCCTGCAATGGCAAGAATGATACGGCAAACGATGCAACAATGAACGCCTATTATGCCGGATGATTCTGTTATTCATAGCTCATCGTTAATTATTCATAGTTAATCTACATGTGTAACGCCGCCCGAAACTATAAACTTCATAGCTTCTGTAGCTGAAACATCAAGCGGTTGCACACTGTCTTTATGCACAATAATCAGTTTGCCATTTAAGCCATAGGAGAAAGGCAAATAAACAGAAATTATAATCTCTTTCTATAGACATATTCGAAAATCAGTTTGGGTTACAAATCCAATTTGCTTTATATCGTTTGCCTTATCAATAGTAACCAAAACAGGTCGGTTGAATTTTTTTTTATTTCCTATAAAGGCGGAAAAAAGGTCTTTAACGGCAGAATAAACCACACGGATAAAAGGCACTCTTTCCACATCTTTTTCCAAACGCACTAATAACCGGTGTAAAGAAAATAGAGGCAGAGAGCCTGCCCAATTAAATATATGAATAATAATGATTCCATGCCATAATAATAAATGGGTCGAGATAAGGATTTACAATTTTGGGAAAATGAAAAGTATTATTAAAGAAAATGAACAGCCTGTAAAAAACAAAAACTGTAATAACAATAGGAGCTATCACTATCAGGCCTTGCACAAAGTGGCTGATGAAGTTTTTTACGATCCTCGATTTAAATATTTTTTTCATATCCAGATTTTGCCGGGGTTTAAAATTCCATTAGGGTCGAATACCGATTTTATTTGCTTTTGAATGGACCGTGATTTTTCGGTGAATGCAATATCCATATAATCTTTTTGTACCCATCCTATACCATGCTCACCCGAAATGGTTCCGCCTAATTTAACACAAAGTTGGAATATTTCACGGATACCTTGCGGAAGAATATTTTTCCATTGCTCATCGCTCATGTTATTTTTAATAATGTTCACATGCAGATTGCCATCGCCGGCATGACCATAACACACCGATTGAAAGCCATATTTTTTGCCTATATCTTTTACTCCTGCAAGCAAAACAGGTAATTCCGCACGGGGAACAACGGTATCTTCTTCTTTATAAACAGAATGGTTCTTACTGCTTCTGCCACACTTCTGCGCATTTTCCAAAACGTAGTTTTTTTGTTCCTGCGTATCGGCAAAAAGAATTTCATCGCATTCAAATTGCTGAAGCACTTCCATAATTTTTTCACATTCTTTCATCAGTACTTCGGGGTCGTTGCCATCCACTTCAATAATCAAATGTGCCTGTATTTCCTTTTTTTGGCTAACAGTTAATAGCTGCTGGCTAATAGCCGAAGTATCTACATATTTCAATGCCCAGTCAATGGCATCGCGCTCTAAAAATTCCATAGCCGATGGAGTAATTCCTGCCCTGAAAATTGCCGGATACCGCTTCACAGGCTTTTATAGCTGAAAAGAAAGGAGCCAGCATTAACAAATTATGCTTGGGCAAAGGAATAAGCCTGAAAACTATTTTAGTGATGATACCCAATGTGCCTTCACTACCTGTCATTAGTTGAGTAAGGTTATAACCTGTAGAGTTTTTAAGCACATTGGCGCCTGTCCATATAATTTCTCCTGTTGGCAAAACCACTTCCAGATTCAGCACATAATCTTTCGTAACTCCATATTTCACAGCTTTGGGTCCGCCTGCGCGTTCTGCCACATTGCCACCTAAAAAGCAACTGCCTTTGCTGGCAGGGTCGGGAGGATAAAACAATCCTTTTTCCATTACTGCTTCCTGAAACACCTGATTAATAACTCCCGGTTCTACTGTGGCTTGCAGGTTTCTTTCATCAATATTCAGAATTTTATTGAATCTTTCCATAGAAAGAACAATTCCACCATAAACAGGCAATGCACCTCCGCTAAGTCCGGTGCCTGCTCCACGCGGAGTAAGCGGGATTAATTCTTCGTTACAGAGTTTTAAAATCTTAGATATTTCTTCTGCTGTGCGGGGTTTAATAACTACTTGGGGCGGAAAATTCAAGTCTTCTGTCTCATCATGCCCATAATGTTTTAAGGATTCTGCATCGGTAAAGACATATTCCTCACCGACAATCTCTTTTAGAGATTCAATTATTGCCGGTGTAATTGTTTTGAATTTCATACCTGATGTATGATGCAAAATTAGAAATCATTTATGAAGAGAATAGAAATACTATCTTATTGATTTCCCGAAGACAAATATGTTTCGGTATATAAAATTGTCCCCGCATTAGCGCTGCTGGCAGGAGGCGGGATAGAAGCAAAAGACGTGTCGCTATAATCAATAACTTCTTTGTAAATCATTCCTATTCCGGCAGCATACTGTTCCTCATAATATTGATACTGAAAAAAGTTGGCATTATTTCTCTGTAAAACAGTCAAGGTAGAATCAAAATGGTTACCGTTAATAGTTGCAGGAGTATGCAGGGAGGTATATTTATACTCCCAGTCTCCGAGGGTATTGGATGAATTTCCATTCCAGGTCTCATTTAAAGTCATGGGAAACACTAACTTTATATACACATAGTTATCTTCCTGCCTCAATGCATCACTCGAAAAAAGGTTGCCTGTCCATACCTTCTCCGGTATTAAAATATTACTCCAGGGTATAGTATTATCTGTTCTTTTATAGCGTACAATTCGCTGCGTAGGCTCCCCTGAATTATTAGGGTAAATAGAATCTATCACTTCCTTAATCTGGTATTGAAATGTATCAAATTGTGGGGTCTTGTTACTATACGGGTCAAATATGATTGAATCGCATTGGTAAATGATATAATGCCCTACTTTATTGGGGAAGTAATCATATCCCAGGTAAACAACAGGCTGGCTCTCTTTCTTACAAGAAAAAAACAGAATGCCAAATACACTTACAATAACCAGAGTGTATTTTATTTTTGATTTCATGCCGAAGCAGATTCGATAATTCCACCGCCCAGCAAATCATCTCCTTCATAAAACACTGCCGACTGACCGGGGGTAATGGCATTCACCTTACGGTGGAAATGAACTTTTATTTTATCATTTTCAACCCTGAGAGTTGCCTTGGCGCCGGGGTCTTTGTAGCGTATTTTAGTATGAGCTTCCATTCCATCTGGTAGGGCGGAATATTTAATGAGATTGTACCGCCCAACAGTCATTTCTTCTTTTTTCAGCGCATCTAATGCACCTAATGTTATTTTGTTGGTTTCAACATCTATATCGGTTACAAACATGGGTTCCCCAACAGCAAGGTCAAGTCCCTTGCGTTGTCCAATAGTATAAAAAGGGTATCCCCGGTGCTTGCCTATTACATTGCCTTCGGCGGTAACATAATCACCATTATTTACTTTTTCTTCCAGACCGCTTACTTTTCTTTTTAAAAAGGAACGGTAATCATTATCGGGAATGAAACATATTTCGTAGCTCTCACCTTTTTTGGCAAGTTCACTGAACCCTCGTTCATCAGCTAATTGGCGAATTTCAGGTTTGCGGAAATCACCTAAAGGGAAAAAAGTTCTTTTAAGGCTTTCTTGTTTGAGCCCCCAAAGCACATAGCTCTGGTCTTTCCAATCGTCTAATCCCTTGGAAATGACATACCGGTTATTTTCCTCTCTCACCTTAGCATAATGCCCGGTGGCAATAAATTCACAATCCATCATGTCAGCCCTTCTCAGTAATGCATCCCATTTGATGTGGGTATTGCAAAGCACACAGGGGTTGGGCGTTCTGCCTGCCATATATTCTTCCACAAAATTGTCAATAATGCGGTCCCCGAATTCCGTTCTTAAATCAAGAATATAATGTGGAAATCCATATTTAACAGCAAGCTGGCGGGCATCGTTAATAGAGTCAAGGCTGCAACAGCCGGTCTCTTTTTTACTGCCGCCCGAAGAGGCATAGTCCCAGGTTTTCATAGTGATACCTATCACCTCATAGCCTTGCTCATGCAACATCATAGCAGCCACGGAGCTGTCCACTCCCCCACTCATAGCTACTAAAACTCGTCCGTTTTTACTCATTTTACCGGTGAATCACATTTATCGTGATTCACTATTTCTGTTTTTATACTATTAGCAAAGATATTACAATTTAGGGAAATCGGGATGGAACCAATGATGAATGGAATAAGATGCGATTTTAAGTTTTCCGAAAGAGTGATTTATGCTATTTACAAGCCCAAAACAGCTTAAGGGGCTTTGAGTCGCACTATCTGGAGCCCCTTTAAGGGGTGGGGCTGATTTATTATTTTGTCAGTTCTGCCAGCTTACTCTGTAAAGCGCCCCCACGCAATCCGTGAGCGATAATTACCCCTTTAGGGTCTATCAGGAAATTAGTAGGTATAGATTCCACACCATATAAACGGGCAGCAGCCGAACTCCAGCCTTTAAGGTCACTAACATGGTCGGGCCATTCCAGCCCATCGGACTTAATAGCTCCAGCCCATTGTCCTGCATTCTGGTCTAATGAAACACTGAATATTTTAAATCCTTTGGCGCCTTTAAACTTAGCTTCTTTATATTGTTTATAGGTAGCCACTACATTAGGGTTTTCCATCCTGCATGGCCCGCACCACGATGCCCAAAAATCCACCAATACATAATATCCCCGGTTGGAGTAAAGGTCTAAGTCCTGTCCCTGGGGATTTTTGAATTTCAAATCAGGAGCTATATTACCTAAATTAGTACCTACCACAGCCCCGCTGGGTTGTATTTTAATAAAAGCAAATAAGCCAAATACAAGGGCAAGGCCAAATAATATAAGATTGATACGTTTCATGGTTTCATTTTTTAGAATTGCAAATATAAGTTATTTCCAAAAAAGGCTGTTTAAATTTGGACTGGCAAAAATATCGGGGTTTACCGTATAGATTTATTGACCCTAAAAAAACGGCATAAAACGGCATGGCTCATGGTGCCTAAGTGGCTGGTTATGAATTTATTGCTGGAAATCTGTGTCCCTAAAGGGTTTCAGAGGATATTTTATTCTATCGAATCAATGTAATAAATCCTTCAAAATACAATAGTAAATAAATTTTGACAGCCTGTTAATAGATGGAAGCCATTAAAATGGTTTTGTTATTATTCCCGTTTTATCAGCCCACGATTTAAATCGTGGGCTATGTGAAAGACCGCTTTATTTCCTCACAATATCTGCACCCAAACTCCTCAAGCGGGTATCAATATCCTGGTAACCCCGGTCAATTTGTTCAATATTGTGAATGGTGCTTTTGCCCTGTGCAGAAAGGGCTGCTATAAGCAACGCTACCCCGGCACGAATATCTGGTGAGGTCATGGAGATACCTTTGAGTTTATGTTCATGGTTCATGCCTATAACTGTCGCGCGGTGAGGGTCACAGAGAATAATCTGGGCGCCCATATCTATCAGTTTATCCACAAAAAACAGGCGGCTTTCAAACATCTTTTGGTGAATGAGTACGCTGCCTTTTGCCTGGGTGGCGACTACAAGGCATACACTTAGTAAGTCAGGTGTTAACCCCGGCCAAATAGCATCAGCAATAGTAAGTATAGAGCCATCGAGAAAGGTATCAATATGGTAGTTTTCCTGTGCCGGAACATGAATATCATCTCCAATTCTTTTCAGGTGGATACCCATTCGTTGAAACACACTGGGGATAATTCCCAATTCATCATAGGCTACATTTTTAATGGTAATATCCGATTGGGTCATGGCAGCCATACCAATAAAACTGCCTATTTCAATCATATCGGGGAGGATGGTATGGGTGCATCCCACCAATTCTTTTACTCCATCAATAGTAAGAAGATTAGAGCCTATGCCCGAAATTTTAGCTCCCATGCTGTTGAGCATCTTGCAAAGCTGTTGCAGATAGGGCTCGCAGGCAGCATTATAAATAGTGGTTATTCCTTTTGCCAAAGCGGCAGCCATCACAATATTGGCAGTACCTGTAACGGAGGCTTCTTCCAAGAGCATATACGCCCCTTTCAGCCCTTTATCAGAATGGACATGAAATAGGTTGGTATCTTCTTCATATCCGAATTTAGCTCCCAGTTTTTCAAAGCCTATAAAGTGAGTATCCAGTCTTCTCCTGCCTATTTTATCACCCCCCGGGCGGGCTATATAGGCTTTGCCGTACCTGGCTAATAATGGACCAACCATCATGATAGAGCCCCTGAGTGAAGCGCTTTTTTTCTGGAATAAGTCCGACGCCAGTACTTTCAGGTCAATATTATCGGCAATAAAGGAATATGAGCTGGCTGATAGTTTTTCTACTTTAACCCCCAAATCTTTCAGCAAGCTGATGAGGTTATTTACATCAAGTATATTGGGAATATTATTTATGACTACTTTTCCGGACGTAAGCAAAACAGCAGAAATAATCTGCAATGCTTCATTTTTTGCGCCCTGAGGAATAATTTCCCCTTTCAGGCGCTTCCCCCCTGTAATTTCAAAAACCGCCATTCCTGTTTTTATTTTTGTTTTTTTTACGGTTCCTGTTTTTGTTATTATTATTATTAAACTTATTGCGCTGGAAGTTCTGGGGCTTACTGGGGGTATTAAGCTGAACATGTACATTAGCCAGCCCCGAAGCATCTTTTAATATAAGCTTGCCTTTGGATATTTCCTTTAAGTCTTTTATAATCGTGTTATCGTCCACCGTGCATTTATTCCAGGTCATAAATGCTTTTTTCATCAAGGCGGCAATATGGGCAATCAGGGCATCGCGTTCACCGGTATCTTCCATTACAGCCGCCTTTTTTATCATCTCATCCACTATTTTGCCATAATGTTTGTGGCGTATATTGGTGTTGGGATAGTGCAATCTTTCGGGCTTCACTTCAAAGGTTTCGGGCGATGGCTTAGGATAGGGGCTATCCACATCGAGCATGAAACCGGTTATTAAATGGAGATGGTCCCAGAGTTTCTGCCGTAATTCTTCACTGTCTTTAGAATACGGATGAACCTGTGTCATGGTTTGAATGACCGATTCGGTAGCTTTTGTTCTTTCCCTCTTGTTTTGTATGGTGAGAAGATGCAGCGCCATGTCCTGCACATGCCTGCCATATTCCGAAATTATCAGTTTGGGCTGTGCCGTGTTATATTGCAATTCCATTGAAAAAGTGTTTTAAAAATCCGCTAATAATTAATCAGCGTAATAAAAGCAATACTATGAAAAAATCTCTTTCCGGAAGTAACTTAGTAATACTTGCCGAGGTGGCTTACAAAGCCTGCTTTCTTCATAAGTGCATTATACGCTTCATTGGGTGCGTTGTTACGCATATCTTTCTCTTCCTCATCGCGAGTTACCTGGTAATCTGATTTGCCCGCACTGTAAATTTTATCCACTCTTATTACATACACACCCAGTTCACCTTGTATAGGTTGGGAAAGGCTACCCGTATTCAGTGTACTCATAATTCCTATAACTGCATCTTCCTTACCGAGGGAAGGTATGCTGTAAGATGCAAACGTAAGCCCTGTTGCGGTATCAGTGTTGCCGCCCATTTTTTGAGCTACCGAGGACAATGTCCCCCCGGATAAAGCCGATTTCATGTCTGCTATTATTTTTTCCGCTTTCTTATCTTGTATCACTTTCTGTTTCACTTCTTCTTTCACCTGCTCCAGTGGCATTGTTCCCATGGTGCTCACTTTTAATATATGAGCTACAATATATTTATTGTCACCGGTGTTTATCACATCCGATACATCCCCTTCCTTTTTTTCATACGCCCACCTGATTAACTCTTTTGGGGTTTCTATTCCGGCAAGGGAGGTTTCATTTTCACCAATGTCCACTACCCTGCGATTCATTTGTCCGGCTGTTTTTTCAAATAAATCAGAAGTGTGGTTTTTACCTTCAAAATCGCTTACCTCTGCATATACTTTTTGCTGGGTAGTGGTGCTGGGTTCAATGTTTTTCATGGCAATACCCACCTTGTAACTTTTTTCCCGTTCACTTTGGTCGGTTACTATCAATATCAAATATCCCTGCTGGAGTTTGAGTTCAATAACATTTCCCACTTTACCAAAAAAAGCCTGGTGTTCCAAATCGGCTGACATACCGGCACCACGGCTAATCCATCCCACAACACCGCCTTTTTCAGCCGTTTCAGGGTCCCTGGAATTGGCTTTGGCAAGGTCTGCAAAATTATCTACTGTAGCGGTAGTTTTTATACTATCTACAAAAGGCTTAATCTTGTCGAAATCTCCATTAGGGGCCGGAATAAATATCTGGCTGTATTTAATGGAATCGGGCAAATTCGCTATTCCCAGCAATTTAGCAATTTTATATTTCTTATCTTCCATATAAGGTCCGAACATGGCCCCGGTATCTGAATGCGTTACAAAAGAATCAATGGTTGCGGGTAAGTCTTCTTCTTTATGGTATTGGTAATCAAAAACCTGGGCATCAGTAGCTACAATAAACCCGGAATCTTCACCCGGCTTAAGTTGTTTGAACTGGCTATACATAGTATCCACATCCCTCTTGATGCTTGCCATATCACTATCGGTAGGGTTTACAGAAAAGGTAACATAATCAAGCCTGCGCGATTCTTCCTGCTGGTTATATTCATACGTATGTTTGTTGTAATAGTCCTTTATATCCTGGTCGCTTACAGTAACACTATTGTCAGGCATATCTGCATACCGCTTCAACACATAACTGATGTCGTATGTCTTATTTTCATCTTCATTATCTTCCTTTGCCATTGCATCAGGAACAAAGATGCCATTCATTAACAGATAAAAATATTTATTTCTGAGGTCTTCGTTTTTAACTTTTTCTTCTATCAGTTCCCAACGGGTTTGATCTTGCTGGTTCATTTGTTTAACATACCTTATAACCATTGACATGTTGAGACCGCCTGTTTTCGGGTCTTGAAACTGTTTGGTAATCCTGCCTTTACCATCGCTGAAAAGCCTGTAAATATCGGGGGCAGGATGAGAACCTATCATCAGGTTAGTTAATTCACTGTCAGACACATTGATACCCAGTTTCCGGTATTCAGGGTCGAGTATCAGGTGAAATATCATGTCTTTAAAAGTAGTCTGAATAGTTTCCGTTTCAACAGAATCTCCGAGAGATTCGACACCCATACTGGCTTTTTGCCTTTCAACTGCATTATCTGCCTGCACCCTGAAATCGGTATAATCTATTTTCTTACCATTAACTATAGCTATGGTATTATTGCCCCCTCCAAAAAAGAACCGTCCTGAAGTGAGTGCATCTTCCAAAATGAATATTGCCAAAGACAGGCCAATTAAGCCAACCAGTAACTTTGCCCGTTTGCGTATAGTCTCTAAAACGCTCATATTTTTTAAATTAAAGGGTGCAAAGATATATTTTTAGTGAAAACAGAGGCTGTGGAATAAAAAAAGAAGCAGGAATAGGTAGTTTATTATGATGTGAGCAGCTAAAACATGTAAAATACCGGCTTCATTGTCTTCCATTTACATTTATCACCAACGAGAGTTAGAATAAGTACGAATTAGTTTATAAAGAAATTAATTTGAGTTGATTTTTCAAACCCAAAAATTATTACTATTGTCCCCGCTCTTAGAATGAGGGGCCAGTTGAAAAGGAACTTGTTTTTTGCTTCCTATTGCCGGACCTATCTATTCGCGACTTGTGTGTAATTGAAAAGAGCAACGGATGTAAGGGAGGAACATAATTCCTCCCCCGTTTTTTTAGGAAGCAATTTAGTATACCCAGCTTTAAATAAAAATAGTAAACAGGTAAAAACCATTTGGTGCGCTTTTGTAATGGAAGTCCCATTTCTTTGGGAGTGATTATTCAAAAAAGACCTATATTCGCACCTCAAAATCTTAAAAAAACACTAAAAATGTCGTATTTCTTCACTTCGGAATCAGTTTCAGAAGGTCATCCTGATAAAGTAGCCGACCAAATTTCAGATGCAGTACTGGATGCGTTGCTTATTCAAGACCCCAACTCTAAAGTAGCCTGTGAAACCTTTGTTACCACAGGGTTAGCTGTAATAGGCGGTGAAATAAAGACCAAAGGATATATTGATGTTCAGAAAATAGCAAGAGAAACCATTCGCAAGATAGGCTACACGAAAGCTGAATATATGTTCGATGCCGATTCCTGCGGGGTTATATCAACCATACATGAACAATCGCCTGATATTAACCAGGGGGTTGAAAGAGCGAAAGAAGAAGACCAGGGGGCCGGGGACCAGGGAATGATGTTCGGCTATGCCTGTACCGAAACAGACAACTATATGCCACTGGCTATTGAAATTGCCCATTTACTGGTAAAAGAACTGGCAGCCATCCGCAGGGAAGGTAAAAAGATGAAGTACTTAAGGCCCGATGCCAAATCGCAGGTTACTGTTCAATATAATGACAGGGACAAAGCTGAACGTATTGATGCCATTGTGGTATCAACCCAGCACGATGATTTTGACACGGAAGAAATAATGGGAGCAAAAATAAGGGAAGATGTTATAAATATCCTTATTCCCCGCGTTAAGAAGCTGCTTCCATCTAAAGTTAAAAGACTTTTCAAAGACGATATTAAATATTTTGTAAACCCTACGGGAAAATTTGTAATCGGTGGTCCGCATGGCGATACAGGATTGACAGGCAGAAAAATTATTGTAGATACTTACGGAGGGAAGTGTGCACACGGTGGCGGAGCTTTTTCGGGAAAAGATTCGAGCAAGGTTGACCGTTCAGCAGCTTATGCTGTGCGCCATGTTGCTAAAAACTTAGTAGCTGCTGGAGTATGTTCAGAAGCGGAAGTGCAGGTAGCGTATGCCATAGGCGTAGCACAACCAGTTTCTATTTGTGTAGATACTTTCGGAACCGGAAAAGTGAGAGACAAAGAAGGCAAAAAACTTACCGACGGAGAAATAGCCCATCATGTTGCACGGATATTTGATATGCGCCCGGCAGCTATTGTAAAGCGTTTCGGTCTTCGTAACCCTATATTCTCGGAAACCGCAGCTTACGGACATATCGGAAGAACACCCGGTATGAAAAAAGTTGGCGGTAAAGAATTCGAAACCTTTACCTGGGAAAAGTTAGACTACGTAGATACCCTGAAAAAGGAATTTGCCATTACTGAGCAAAAGGAAGTGGAGGTAGCGTAAAAAATTTGTTGCGCATTTAGTTCTTCTTTTGGTCTGAAGCATTTTTATCGGGCAGCATAAAATGAATAGGAACCATATACTGAACCCTTACCGGTTTCCCATTTTGCATTCCCGGTGTCCACCGGGGCATGGACGAAACTACACGTACAGCCTCATCATCCAGGCTTTTTCCTCCCGGAATGCCCCTCATCACTTTAGTTCCGGAAACTAACCCGTCTTTTTCTACAATAAAACTCACATATACTGTTCCTTGTATATTATTGGTTTGAGCATCTTTGGGATATATAAGGCTATCACCAAGATATTTATTTATTTCCCCGGGGAATTTAGGCTGTTGCTGGACTACCCTATATACCTTATCACTGCCCGCAGTATCTGATTTTGCGGGTTGAGAGTAAACCCCGATAATGCCTGTAAGGAGAAAACAGATAGTGAAAATGCTTTTCATAATGAGTTGTTTATTAATACCTATGTAACGACAATACTACAAAAATATTATCATCAATTACATTTCACTTTGTTTCTTCACCCATATTTAAGTCCTTTTGCCCCGGACATTCCGCATCTTTACATGGGAAACGCTCTATTGTAAACCCCGTTTTTCAAGCAGGGTATTATTTTTTCTGTTTCAAAAAAATAAAAATGCAATGTTACATTTTTGTCCTGTTTCTTTATTCCGCAATAATGTACAAACCGGGCAGTTTGCCCGGGGCCGCAGCCTAAATCAATACAATTAGTTCCTTCGTTTTTCTGTGCAAACTGCATTAAAAGCATCCTGTCGAAATGCTTATGCAATAATTCACCTGAAAATTGTTTGCATAGTTCCCGGCAGTTAGGTTATAGCAGTCAATTATTTTTTGCCGGCGGCTTAGCACTTTCTTTATTCCATTTTTGGGTATCCTGAATTTTTACCAGCTCGTCATAAAGCACCATTAACCCATACGTGCCTTGCGCACAATAATCATCTATTTTCTTTATTTTCCCATTATCATACGTAATTTGCAAATGAGAGGTTCCACAGTCTTTCACAAAAACATTCAAATAGTTGTCCTCCAAATCGGGGAAGTTGATATAATTCATAATCGAAATTATCTTATTATATAAAGCAGTATCAACAATGCCATAATAGGTGCCCGGATGGGGGCCCATTGGTCCGTATGAAAAAATCGCTTTCCGGGAAGAATCAATAGATAACCGGCTGTGTTGGGCATTCATTCCTCCCCCCAAAGAAAAGGTTACATTTTGAATTATATGAGAAGCCGGGTTCTTATTGGCTTCAATAAAAGAGTTGTATTTATAAATAAGTTCCGTATATCTGAGTTTATGTGAATTTTGATTGGGCTTGTCTGCTATAGCACTCCCGGAACTAACCACATTCGTTTTGGGTATAGTATAGTAAAGTAATACAGAAGTATTTTGTTTTTTCTTCTTTATTACCGGGAAGAAAATAGCATCGGGGTAAAAGACTGTGAATTTATCGGAAAGGTTAAAAACCTTATACTTGCCATTATCATTTACAACGGCTAAAAGCGCTGAACCATATATTAGCAGGTCGGTTTGTCCATCATCATTCAGGTCAATTTTTTGCCACTCTTTTTCATGTAGTGAATCAGCTATTCTTCTATTGTAAATGCTATTGTAAATACTATCGAATGGCTTTAGTCTGAATCCCCAATAATTCATATCGGCAGGGTCGGTTCTGATAAGAAATTTGTAAACATCCGAATCTGTTCGCAGGCTGTCAATAGCATTAGCAGAAACGACAGTCCGGAAAAAGAAAAGAGAAATAAAAATAAACAGATATTTCATAGTCCTGGTGTATTAACTATACAAATATATAAAATGGAGCTTTATTATGGGTTTACTTTAGGCAATACAAAATTGAGTAGCTTCTCTAAATTTTCCTCCAACCCATGTTCCGCCGTTTTTATTTCAAGGCCAGATGAAACAGGCTCTTCAAAAGGTGCATTTATTCCTGTAAAATCTTTTATTTCTCCCCGCCTGGCTTTAGCATATAAGCCTTTTTTGTCTCTTTGCTCACAAACTTCAGGAGGGGTATTTACATACACTAATTTAAAATCTTCATCTCCAATAATAGTTCTGGCAAGGTGGCGCAATTCTTCCGTGGGGCTTACAAAACTATTAATGGTAATAATTCCGCATTGCATTAATATTTTCGATACTTCCGCCACCCTGCGAATATTCTCTTTACGGTCTTCCTCTGAAAACCCCAGGTTATTATTTATACCGGTACGTACATTATCCCCATCTAACACATAACAGAGTAATCCCTTTTCATGTAAAGCTTTTTCAAGCCCTGCCGCAAGAGTTGTTTTGCCTGAAGCAGGTCTCCCCGTCATCCAGATAACCATTCCCCTTTGCTTTAAAAGGGTTTCCCGGTGGCTTCTGTCAAGCAGTTTATGAAATACGGGGAAAATTTCCATCAGTTCATAAAATTTGAAAAGGGCAAATCCATGGTATTTACTTTATACGCTTATTATTTAGCAGGGCAGGTCCAGCTATTATTGGTGATATCACTATCAGGCAATTTATTATCAGGGTCAATAGTAACAGACTGTATCATATCAGTAGAATTATAATGAAATGTCCATTTGCCCGAGCGTTGCCAAATTTCTACCGGGAGATTAACCCTTCCCGTTTTTCCACCCACTTCTTTTACTTCCACTTCCGCGGGCATCACCATTTGTTCTTTATTGATAATGGTAATGTCCACGCCCTGTTTAGGGTCAGCATTTACATACTGTACATTGTCTATTGCCTGGTCTAATTTCCAGTTTTCATAATACCATTCTTTCCAGAACCAATTAAGGTCTTCGCCCAGCGCATCATTCATACTACGGAAAAAATCCTGGGGTTGGGGGTGCTTGAATGCCCAATGGGCTATATAATTTTTGAAAGCATAATCAAAACGCTTAGACCCAATTACCACCTCTTTCAAAATCTGCAATCCTTTTGCGGGCTTGAAATAGGCAAGGTTTCCAAGCTCCTTAGCGTCTATCACATCGGGGTAAGTCATTATAGGTTTATTATTGGGCCGGTTCATAAAATCTGTCAGCTTTTTCATGGTTTGGTCCCGCTGGTATTCCCCATTATTAAAATTTTCTCCCGAATATGTGTTGATAAAGGTATTAAACCCTTCATCCATCCAGGCATACTTACGTTCATCAGAGCCTACTACCATCGGGAACCAATTATGCCCTATTTCATGGGTGGTAACAAAAAACAGCCCACCATGCTTTGCATGCATATTACAAAAAATAATTCCGGGGTATTCCATTCCATTAACCCGTCCTGCCACATTAGAAGCACAGGGATAGGTGAACACATAATAGTTTTTTGAATAAAACTCGATGGAGAATTTTAAATATTCTGTTGACCTGTTCCAGGAAGAATCGGAGGCACATTCTACCGGGTAAAATGACATAGCAAGTGATTTTTTATTGTCGGGCAAATTAACCTGTGCAGCATCCCAGATAAAAGCTTTGGAACAAGCCCAGCTAACGTCCCTGGATTGGCGCATTTTGTAGTGCCAGGTCAATGTGCCGTTGTTTTTTGGGCGGGTATTAGATTTTCCTATTTCATCAGAAGTAATGACGAACACCCTGCTATCGCTGCTTCGGGCTTTATTTAGCCTGTCCATTTCAGTAGAAGTTAGTACTTCATTCGGGTTTTGCAACTCACCCGAACCTGTAAGCACAAGGTTTGCCGGAACAGTAACTGAATAATCGAAATCACCATATTCCAGGTAAAATTCTCCTGCACCTAAGTAGGGTAAAGTGTTCCAGCCCTGTATATCGTCATATACTTCCATACGTGGATACCACTGGGCTATCTGGTAAATTTTTCCATTTTGAGTTTGGGTAATTCCCATCCTGTCTGACCCATTAGGTGGAATGCGGAAACTGTACGCAATTTTCAATGTAATTTTATCTCCCTTTGGCTTTAATGGTTCTTTCAGCCATACTTGCATGCGTGTATCTGTAACAAGAAATTCAGGAGTAATTGTGCTACCATGTTCGGTCGCACTTATGGAATGAATACTATCCCCACCTTCAAATTCTATATTGCCAAAACGGTACCCACCGACCGGGGTAGCTAAATGCCCCCTTGAATGAGTGGTAAAAAGATTTTGGTCTAATTGCAGCCACAGATAGTTGAGTTCATCGGGGCTATTATTAGTGTATGTAATATCTACGGTTCCATTTATTTCCTCCTTTGTGGTATCGAGTGTACAAGCAATGGTATAGTCAGCCCTGTTTTGCCAGTACATGGGTCCGGGGGCTCCATCCCCGCTCCGGTATTCATTTCCGGGAACATTTAAAAATTGGGGGTCAAATACCTGTTGAGGGTCATAATTAGATTTATCCTGGCTGAAAACAGATGCACTACATAACGTTAAAGATAATACGACCAATAGTTTCATAGACATTTTTATAGTATTTACGAAATTATAAATTCTTTTTTGTCTCCTGGCGGCAAGGGGGAATTGTTATTATCTTCTATGGTAACTTTTACCCGTTGAATCCTTCGTTTATCTGCCGCCTCAATAGTGAATAAAAGGTTTTCAAATTTTATTTTTTCATTCTTTTCAGGTATCCTTCCTGCTATTTCCATAATTAATCCTGCTAATGTATCGGCTCCTCCTTTATGCGACTCGAAAAAGGTTTCATCAATTTCTATAGTCCTACAGAAATCGCCTAAGCTTACTTTTCCTTCAAATACATAGTTATGTTCGTCTAATTTGGAGAAAACAATTTTTTCTTCATCGAATTCGTCATTTATCTCGCCCAGTATTTCTTCTACAATATCTTCGAGCGTTACTAATCCCGAAGTGCTTCCAAATTCATCTACTACAATGGCAAGGTGCATTTTCTTTTTGCGGAAATCCTCTAACAGGTCGCTTATTTTTTTACTTTCGGGTGCATACAACACCGGGCGGAGAAGGCCCCTCCAGTTATAGGAATCATTTTTATCTGTATTTACCAACAAGTCTTTCGTATAAAGTATCCCAACCATATTGTCGGGTGTAGATCGGTACACGGGTATCCGTGAAAAGGCTGAATCTACAGCCTTTGCAAGTAATTCGGTGAATCTCGTATCCTGCTCAAAGGCAACAATATCTATACGTGGCTGCATAATTTCTTTCACATCTTTATTACCTAATTGGATAATATCTTTCAATATTTTTTGCTGCCCCTGCGGAATATGTTGCGATGCCAGCTCAAGTGCATCCGACAAGTCATCTTTTGAGAGAGTCATGTTTCGCCGCATAATATATTTATCCATAAAGGAAGTGGAGCGTGAAAGAATGGATGCAAAAGGATAAAAGAAAGCACGTACCAGGAAAATGAAAAAAAGCAACTGGTTGGTTACTTTAAGCGGGTTGCCCGATGCATACGCTTTGGGAATGATATCGCAGGCAATGAGCAATATCAGTGTTACAAGAATAACCTGTACTGTAAAGGCAACCACGGGATGGGTCGAAATATTTAATATATGCCCGGTAAGGAATGCGGAAAGAACCACGATGCTGAGATTAAAAAGGTTATTGGCTACCAGTAAAGCCCCCAGCAGGTGTTTCGGATTGTCAAGGAGTAAAAGGATTTGCTTATCCCTGCGCGAAATAGATTTTTTCAGAATGGCTTTTTCAGAAGAAGTTATTGAAAACAATGCCGTTTCGGAACAGGAAACAAGGGCAGATAAAATAACAAAAACAAAAATCAGCAGCAAGGCAAAAGCCTCACCTACCTGCAAAGCAATAAAATTTGAAAAAAGAGGAACCAATAATAGTATTGCGCTCAATTCAGTAAATAATTACAAACAAAACCCCTGACTTTGTAATAAGCCAAGGGTTAAATATAGTATAAAAAATATTAAAAGGGTAAATCTGCGGGAGGAACCGACTCCATAAAATCGGCCGAAGCCGAAACATTTTCGCCACCATGCTCACCCGGTCCGCTTTTCCGCCCCAGTATGGTAAGGTTTTCACCAACGATTTCGGTAGCCCGTTTTTTAGAGCCATCCTTGTCGTCCCAGGTTCGTGTCCGCAGTCTTCCTTCAATGTAAACCTGCATTCCTTTTTTCAGAAGTTTTTCGGCTACTTCAGCTAAACCACGCCACAAAACTATGTTGTGCCATTCGGTTGATTCAACCTTATCCCCCGACCTGTTCTTATGGACTTCCGTAGTTGCAATAGAAAAATTTGCCACTGCAATTCCGCCTTCCAGGTAACGTACTTCAGGGTCTTTACCCAGGTTGCCAATTAAAATTACTTTGTTTACTCCAGACATATCTCGTAAATATTTAACATTAAATTACGGACAAATATAGAAACTTTTTAACCCGATTTTAATTCTACCGTAAAAAATCATATTTAGACCAATTATCATTAATAACCTATAGAGTAAAGCTTTCTTACGATAAAATTTCCTATGACCATATAGAAATAGAAAGGTTTAACCTTGCCTAAAAGGTCTTAATTAGCGACTAAGTTCAAATTAATTATTTTTGAATAATAAACTTCCCTTGTGAAACTATATCCCCTGTAATGGTAAATACTCTGTAAAGATATATACCGGAAGTATTATCACTAAGATTTATGGGGTTTTCAGTCTCGTTAAGAACTTGGGTGTAAATTTTTTGCCCTAACATATCATAAATTTCAACCATAGTCTTACCCGCTTTATCTTCATTATTACTTTCCAGCATAAATTTCCCGTCGGAGGGATTGGGGTATAAAGAATATCCGGTAGTGCGTGTTATTTCATTTATGCCCGTGGGGCAATCTGTTTCTACGGTCACTTCCAGTTCCACTTCTTCTGTATCAATTGGAATTTGAGTTGGTATTCCTTCAATTACCATACGGTTGTATGTTGTAATGCGTATAGAAAATTGCCACAAACCATCTGAAGTGGGATTGCACCAGTTCAATTCACCTGTAACCGGATTGATAGTGGCATTTGGTGGTATATAGTATCCCGGAGCAATAGTGCCGAAGCACAAACAGTCTCCAAGCATGTATGAGAGACTGTCGTTTCCGGATAAAGAAGCGCCTACATTAAAATTATAACAATTTGTTGGGCAGGCATAATTGCAAATGGGGTTCTTAGTTATTACGGGCAGGGCAGAACTATCTCCGGTATAAGTATTGATAGTTAATGTATTGAATATCGTCATCCCATCTGTTATAGAATTTACCATATTTATTATATTGGCTATACGTTCAATCCCGTTGAAATATAAATGATATGTACCGAGACCCGGAAAAGTATGTGTTCCAATAAAGGTTCCTACCTTCCTGCATTCACATACGGAATCACCTGTTCCATTTGAACGATAAAGCAATGCAGATGTACCATCACCCCAATAAAGACGTATGGTATCTTCATTGGCATTGGTAGTATCACAAAAACCTGAATTCTGTGGGTCGCCAACAGTATAATCTACAATAGTAGCCTGGTAAGTATAGCCACCCAAATATTTCAAACTGATGTACCCTGAAACCTGTAAAGAGGCTTCCGAAAAAATGGGAAGAGAAAACAGAAATAAAAATAACAGTATTTTTTTCACAAAGGGATTGACTTGTTTCTATTTCAGATTCTATTACCCCGTTGAAAGTTTAATTACCTCAGGAAATCTGGGCTTACGGGTCAACAGCTCCCGCGAAAACATCAATGTTTTTGAGGTACTTTGCAGACCGGGCAAGGTAAATGTGAGCCGGTTCAGGTGGTTCAATGCCTATATCTTCCAATAATTTTGAATTATCAAAAATCTGGCCTAATTCAGCAAATTCAAGGTAGGGCTCCAGTGCTGCCAGCAGTATGCGCATTTGGTTAATGTCGTCGAATATATTTTTCCAATACTCTAAATAATTACCATATTGATAAAGTTCACTTTCTTCGGGTAATTTGCCTTTCGCCCATAATTTCATTTGCTTAATCATCCCTTTTTGAAAAAACTTGAAAGGAGGCAGACCGGGGAAAGCCGGCTCAATAGCATTCATTATTTTACCCGAACTGGTATAGGACTTTTGCCCGGCAGAAATATGATAAACCGGGTGTTTCCGCGATGCGAATAAAAGCGATACAATAGAGTTGGAAGCAAAGTCAACCGGTATTACATCCAGGGGAGATTCTCCATTTACCGGAACCAGTCGCAACATATTTGCCGTTTCAATAGCCCAGAGAATGACATAGGAACGTGGCAGCCAGTCCCTGCTGTCGCCCATGATGATAGAGGGTCTTACAATAAGTGTTTTTTCTTTTGGAAGATGTTGGGCAAGCAATATTTCGCCCATCATTTTGGTGTAGGTATATTTTACCACATGATGCACTTTGGGATTCGGTGATTCTTCTTCCTTAACAAGACGGTTATTTGCTTCTTTTCCGCAAATAGTGGCAGTTCCTACATATACAAATGTTTCAAGATTGGCAAGGGTGAGCGCCCATTTAATAAGTTCGCTCACTCCCGATAATATTTACCTGTTCTACAATCTTATCATATATTTTAGAAAAGGAGGTATTGGCGGCCGAGTGAATAATGATATTGGTATCCTGATATCGTTTTATTGGAAAAAAGCACATGAGAAAAATCGTGCTCGCCAATATTTCCCAATACAGGGATGATTTTTTTAGGGTCAAATTCATCGCCATGCAACTCAAAAACATGTTTCAGGCGCAGAATGGCATGTTCTTCGGAAATAGCCCGGACAAGGCAATAAATCTTATTTACTTCTTTATGTTTGGAAAGATTTACAAGTAATTCGCCTCCAAGGAATCCGGTGCTTCCTGTTAAAAAAATATTCATACCTCGTCAGTCAAAAAGTTCCAGCCCTAAAATGCCTAAAACGATTAATAATAGCGAAATAATTTTCACAAGGGATACCGGTTCTTTAAACCATATAATTCCTATAATGGCAATAATAGCCGTTCCTGCACTTGCCCAAATAGCATACACTACACTTACTTCCTGCATTTTTTCCAGCACCAGCACAAGAGCTGCCTAAAGCCAAGCCCATAAAAAACAAAAACCAAGTATAGAAGGAACCAATTTGGTAAACCCCTCCGCTTTTTTCATGCAAATTGTACCCAATACTTCAAAAATAATTCCTAATGCTAAATAGAGCCAATACATGTTGGATAGACTTGGTTTGGTTTAGTTTAATTTGTATGAGTAACTTTGTGTTTTGGTAAATGTCCTTTACAGCCGTTGCGGACAAAAGTATACATTTTCATATGAACAAGCGTTAATAATTGCAGAAGCACACGTTATTTCTCAACCAAAAATACCCATAACGATTATTTTTTGTCGTATAAAGGGATTATAAGTTCTCAAACTATATCTATTATTTTGTTACAAGCTGAGCAAAAACTATATAGG
>CAVYDB010000019.1:0-56205 GCA_963767125.1 uncultured Bacteroidota bacterium
GAGGAGGTTGAGTAACCGTTGCAGTTGTTGAACCTGTGCACCCGTTGTTATCAGTAGCTGTTATGGTGTAGGTTCCAGCCGTGACTAATGCAGTTAAATTATTGCCACCATAAGGCGACCAAGTGTAGGTGTAAGGAGAAGTTCCACCTACAGCCGGATTGGCAATTATACTACCCACACCTTGGTAACAATGAACATTAGTTACAGAAGAAATGGTTATTCCGAGGCTGGATGCAGGTTGTGAAATGGTAGCGGAAGAGGAAGCAGAACAGCCATGGCTATCGGTTGCTGTAATGACATAAACCCCTGCACTAAGACCAGTTGCCGACAAGTTAGTTCCGCCGGCAGGTGACCATGAGTAGGTATAGGGTAAAGTTCCGCCTGTGGCGGGATTTGCTATGGCACTGCCTGCACTTCCCAAACAATAAGCATTGCTCACAGAAGCTATTGTTATTCCTAATAATGAGGCAGGTTGGCTAACTGTAGCTGATATGCTTGAATTACATCCGTTATTATCACTTACAGAAATAATATAGATTCCTGCGCTAAGTCCGGTTGCTGTCAGGTTGGTGCCTCCTCCATTGCTCCAAGAATAAGTATAAGGTGAAGTACCTCCAGTGGCAGTATTGGCTAATAAAGTACCCGTACCTCCCGAACAACTAATATTGCTTACGGAAGCAATTGTAATTCCCAATGGTGATGCAGGTTGGGTAATAACAGCGGCAGCCGTCGCTGTACATCCTGAATTATCAGTCACGGTAATAGTATATGTACCAGCCGAAACTTGAGTTGTGGCCAAATTGTTTCCACCTGCATTACTCCAGGCATAGGTATAAGGTGAGGTTCCTCCAGTGGCAATAGTGGCAGTAGCAGTACCCGTACCTCCAAAACAAGATACATTAGTGACCGATGAAATTGTTATTCCGAGAAGAGGCGGTTGAGATATGGTGACTGATAAAGTAACTGAACTACTGCAAGAATCAGATACGGTTAGAGTATAGGTTCCGGCACTTAGACCAGAGGCATTTGCGGTGGTTTGACTGTTTGCATCGCTCCACAGATATGTATAAGGCATTGTGCCTCCGGTAGCAATGGATGATGCGCTACCTGTATTGGCACCATTACAATTTACATTGGTTGTAACACCGGCATTAGCAAAAAGTGCCGGTGGTTGTGTAAGTATAACAGTTGAGGAAGCTGAGCAACCAAAAATGTCACTAACGGTTACAGTATATGTTCCTGCATTAACCCCATTGATATTATTGATAGTTCCCCCGCTTGGAGACCAGGAGTAATTATAAGGCGAAGTTCCCCCGCTTGCGCTTACTGTAGCTGCTCCATCATAATAGCCATTGCATGGAATATTTGTAAGCGAAGTAATATTTGCGCTTAGTAAAGCCGGTTGGCTAACTGTAACGCTTGAGGTAACAGAACATCCATTGGCATCTTGTACAGTTAAAGTATATGTTCCGGCAGTTAAGTTAGAAGCCGTTCCGGAAGACCCTCCGGTGGGAGCCCAGGAGTAAGTATAAGGCAAAGTTCCATTCTTTATTCCGGCAGTAGCTGTAACCTGGTTGCCACCATAACAGGTTTCGGTGGAGAAATTACCTGAGAGGACAAAGTTATCATAGCGGTCATTGCCGGATGTTCCATTAGAGCCCGAACCCTCAAATTGCCACCTGAGAATAAAGAAGGCGTTATTGTTAACAGAAGGATCAGAAGAGAAATTAATCTGAACAGGGTACCATCCGCCTGATGATGTGGTGGGATTGATCATGCGCAGAGTATCAGGACGATATACTCCGCTTATATTAAAAGTATCCATAGCTTTAGTCAGGTTCTTCCAGGTGATACCTCCATTGGTACTGTACGAAAGGATGTTATAGAATGCCCCTTTTGAACTGGAGGCAGAAATAGCGTAATTTAAGTTGATATTAGAATATCCGGTGGTAGGTAAATACAGGTACATAAAGGAATTTTCATCAGGGTTCCTGCTTCTGATGCCTAAATTAGCTCCGGCAGAATCATTACCTAAAGCCGCAGCAACAGTAGGGTTATACCAGGGAGCAGCGGCATCTGTGGTGCTAAGGTCATAATAGCCTGATCCGCCACCCAAATTATCCAGGATACTATCTTTTAAGGTTGCCCCTGCCTGAAGAGTTGAAGGACGGGAGAAAGTAATTCTCGGGCTTGCGCCAGGAATTAAGGTGTATTGTGCAGGAAGCGGATAGGTACTTGTACCTAAACTATCGCCACCTGCGCCGCCCGAAGGAGGGGTGTTATTGAAATCCCAGTAATGGATAACCATATATTGTCCAACAGCAGATATGCTGTCCCTTATTTCGGGGGCTTGAGTAATGGTTACAGAATTATTGGCATTACAACCTGTGCCATCTGTAACGGTAATAGTATAAGTGCCAGCACTCAAAGCGGTGGCAATAGCAGTTGTTTCACCGTCTGTCCATGAATAAGTATAGGGTGGGGTACCTCCTGATGCAACTGCGGTTGCGCTGCCCGTAGCAGTACATTCCACATTAGTATGAGCTATAATACTTACCGATACTGTATTTGCTGGCTGGGTAATAGTGACACTCGAAGTAGCTGTACACCCATGATTATCGGTTACATTAATGGTGTATGTACCTGCTGTAAGGTTGGTAGCTGTTATTGCGGTCTGGCTATTTGACCAGGAGTAGGTATATGGAGAAGTTCCATTTGTTACTCCAGCTGTGGCACTTCCATTTACATTACAGGTTACATTGGTAAAGGTAGAGATACTTGCAATAAGCGCTGCCGGTTGAGTGATAGTGACGCTGGCGGTTGTATTACAGCCGAAGGCATCCGTCACCGTTATAGTGAAAGTACCGGCACTGAGCCCTGTGGCATTAGAGGCTGTTCCGCCGGTGGGGGCCCATGAATAGGAATAGTGTGATTGTCCACCTGTAGCGCTTGCAGTGGCAGTTCCATTAATACCTCCAAAACAAGTTATATTGGTGGCAGAAGAAATGGTAGCTGTTAAAACAGGAGGGTTACTGACCGTAACGGTAGAAGAAACGGAACAGCCATTGGCATCTTTTATAGTTAAAGTATAAGTGCCTGCACTAAGGTTAGATGAGGTGCTGCCTGAGCCGCCGCCGGGAGTCCAGGAGTATGTATAAGGAGGGGTACCATATTTTGCCCCTGCAGTAGCTGCAATTTGATTGCCCCCGACACAAGTTTCTGTCATGATATCTCCCGAAAGAGAAATATTATCATATCTCGAATTGCCGGAAGTTCCATTGGAGCCACCACCTTCAAATTCCCAACGAACAATAAAATTAGGGTTATTGTTAATAGAAGGGTCTGAAGAGAAATTAATTTGAACAGGATACCATGCACTAACCGTAGTGACAGGATTATTAAATTGCAAGGTATCGGGGCGATATATTCCACCTATGTTAAAGGTATCCATAGCGCGGTTTAAGTTCTTCCATGTACTACCGCCATTGGTGCTATACGAGAATATATTGTAGAGTGCAGATTTAGTACTGGAGCCTGAAATGGCGTAGTTCAATACGACATTGGAATATCCTGTGGTTGGCAGGTATAAATACATATATGCGTTTTCGTCCGGATTTCTGGAGCGGATACCTAAATTGCCTGTTGCAGAACTACCTGAATCGTTCCCTAAGATATGAAGGTCATTGATATAACAGTAAGGTGGGGTTGGAGGAGTTGTTGGAAGAAGGTTATCCAGTATGCTGTCTCTCTTGGTAGCACCCGCTTGCAACCCCTGAGGGCGAGAATAGATGATTTTGGGGTTCGTTCCCGGTATCAAAGAATATTCGGCTGGTAAGGGGAATGCGCTTGTTCCAAGGCTATCGCCGCCACCGCCACCTGCCGGGAGTGTATTATTAAAATCCCAATAATGAATTACCTCTAATTGTCCGGCAACACTAACACTATCCCTGATTTGCAGAGGTTGGGTAATGGTAGCCAAAGCAGTAGCTGTACATCCGTGGTTATCAGTTGCAGTAATGGTGTAAGTGCCTGCGCTAACAGATGCGGTAAGGCTTGTTCCACCTGAAGGAGCCCATAAATAGGTATAAGGAGATACTCCACCCGTGGCTACATTAGCTATCGCACTTCCATTGCCTCCGTTGCAAATTGGATTTGTAACCGAAGATATTGATATGCCTACTGCTAAAGGTTGAGTAATGGTGGCAGAGGTGGAAGTAGTGCAACCGTGGTTATCGGTAGCAGTTATAATATAAATACCTGCTGTAAGACTTGAAGTTGTAAGGTTAGTACCTCCTCCGCTATTCCATGAATAAGTATAAGGAGAAGTTCCTCCGGTGGCAGTATTGGCCGAAGCGGTAGCTGTCCCTCCGAAACAAGCTGCATTACTTATAGAATTTATGGTTATGCCGAGTCCGGATGCAGGCTGAGTAATAGTGGCGGATGCAGATGCCGTACAGGAATGGTTGTCTGTAACGGTGATGGAATACGTGCCCGCCGAAAGACTCGTTATCGTGAGGTTACTTCCTAACCCTCCACTCCAGGAATAAGTGTAAGGCGAATTTCCTCCACTCGCAGCATTAGCAATTACTGACCCTGTCCCTCCGAAGCAGGCTATATTGGTAACAGAAGATATCGTTATACCAAGGGCAGAAACAGGTTGGGTAATGGTAGCAGAAACGGAGGCAGTACATGCGTGACTATCCGTAACAGTAACTGAGTAAATACCTGCGCTAAGTCCTGTAGCGGTAAGGTTAGTGCCTCCTCCATTGCTCCATGAGTAAGTGTAAGGTGCAGTACCCCCGTTAGCAGCATTGGCAGTAGCAGAACCGGTATTCCCGGCACAAGCTACATTACTAACAGAATTTAAAGTTATTCCCAAGGCGGATGCCGGTTGAGTAATAGTTGCCAACGCAGAGGTTGTGCAAGAGTGATTGTCTGTTACTGTTATGGTATAAATACCAGCAGCAAGACTTGTAGTGGTAAGGTTACTACCTCCTGCACCGCTCCATGAATAAGTATAAGGTAAAGTACCACCGGTAGCAGCATTGGCAGTAGCCGTGCCTGTGCCTCCAAAGCAAGCTACATTATTGACCGAATTGAGTGTTATTCCCAAAGACAAAGCAGGCTGGGTTATGGTTGCTGAAACTGAAGCAGTGCATCCATTATTATCAGTAACGGTAACATTGTATATACCCGCAACAAGAGAAATAGTAGTGAGGTTGGTTCCTCCGGCACTGCTCCATAAATAAGTGTAAGGTGCAGTGCCTCCCGTGGCTACATTGGCAGTGGCTGTTCCAGTACCCCCAAAGCAACTTACGTTACTAACCGAATAAATAGTTATGCTTACAGCGGATGGCTGGGTAATGGTAGCAGAAGTGGTGGCGGTACATGCGTGATTATCGGAAACAGTAAGGGTGTAAATACCTGCACTGAGACCGGATGCGGTAAGGTTAGTGCCACCGCCGTTGCTCCATGAATAAGTATAAGGTGAAGTTCCTCCTGAAACAGAAGAAGAAGCACTGCCTGTACTATTTCCTGAACAATTAACATTGGCTATTACAATTGCATTAGCAACAATGGCAGCAGGCTGGGAAAGGGTGACACTTGCACTCGAAGTGCAACCTACCCCATCAGTTACGTTTACCGTATAGGTTCCTGCACTAACACCACTTATCGCATTGATTGTTCCACCGGAAGGAGACCATGAATAATTATAGGGTGATGTTCCGCCGCTGGCTGTGGCTGTGGCAGCACCGTTAAAAAAACCATTACATGTAATATTTGTAGATGATATAATACTTGCCGATACTAAAGCCGGCTGACTAATGGTGATACTTGATGAAGAAGAACAACCGTTAATATCTTTTACGGTTACCGAATAAGTACCTGCCGTAATATTAGAAGCGGTGCCTGATGAGCTAACATTGGGAGTCCAGGAATAAGTATAAGGGGCAACGCCATTTTTTACTCCAACAACCGCAGTGAAGTTATTTCCCCCGAAACATGATTCTGTTGACTGGTTACCAGAGATAGAAATATTATCATAACGGTTATTTCCGGAAGTGCCAAAAGAGTTGGATCCTTCAAATTGAAAGCGGACTACAAACCCGGAATTATTATTTACTGAAGGGTCGGAACTGAAATTGATTTGAACAGGATACCAGTTCCCACCTGTGGTTACAGAGTTAACAGAGAGTAATGTATCAGGGCGATATACGCCATGGATATTAAATGTATCCATAACTGTGGTTAAATTCTTCCAGGTGCTTCCTCCATTGGTGCTGTATGAAAATACATTGTATTGGGCCCCTTTTGAACTGGAGGCAGAAATGGCATAATTCAGTACAATATTCTGGTACCCCGTGGTAGGCAAATACATATATACATAAGCATTTTCATTGGGTTGCCTGGACCTGATATACAAATTCCCTGTAGCTAAGCCAGTAGTGTCATTTCCGAGGAGGCTTGTGTATTCATAATTTTTACCTCCGACAGCACCGCCTGAGCCATTGTCAAGGGTACTGTCTCTTTTAGTAGCCCCGCTTTGGAGCCCCTGAGGTCGTGAATAAACAATTTTCGAGTTGGTAAGTGAGACCAATGAATACTGTGCAGGTAACGGAAGTATAGCAGTACCAAGACTGTCAGCAGCTATTCCGGGTGGAGTTTTTGTAACATCTTCTCCGTTTCCGTTTTGAGGAACGGTATTGTTAAAATCCCAATAGGTAATTACTTTAAACTGACCTGAAATACTGTCTCTGATTAACGGAGACTGATTAATGATAGCCGAGGTTGAGGCAGTGCAGGCATGATTATCGGTAACCGTAATGCTGTAAGTACCTGCGCCAAGAGATGTAGTAGTGAGATTTGTACCACCGCCACCGCTCCAGGAATAAGTATATGGTGAAGAGCCTCCATTGGCAGCATTGGCTGTAGCCGTGCCTGTGCCTCCCGAGCAAGCTACATTGCTCACCGAAGATATAGTTATACCGAGGGCGGATGCAGCCTGTGTAATAACAGTGGAAGCTGAAGCAATGCAGTTGTTATTATCATTGACAGTAATAGTATAAGTTCCCGCAGGTAAAGCTGATGTAGTGAGATTAGTGCCACCACCTCCGTTCCAGGAATAAGTATAAGGAGGTGTACCACCGTTCGCTGTATTGGAAGTAGCGATACCGGTTCCTCCAAAGCAAACTACGTTGCTAATGGAATTTATAGTAATACTTAGAGCTGCTGCGGGTTGAGTCACAGTAGCCGAAGCAGAGGCAGTACATGCGTGATTGTCGGTAACAGTAATGGTATAAGTTCCAGCAGTAAGGTTACTGGCTGTAAGGTTAGTCCCTCCGCCCGAAGTCCAGGAATATGTGTATGGAGAAGTCCCTCCCGTAGCAGCATTGGCTGCTATAGCTCCAATGGTAGTGCAGGAGATATTACTTACAGAGTTGATGGTTATACCAACCAGGGAAGCTGGCTGAGTAATGGTAGCGGAAGTGGAAGTGCTACAGCCGTGGTTATCGGTAGCAGTAATAACATAAATTCCGGCTGTAAGAGAAGATGTGCTGAGATTAGTGCCCCCGCTACCACTCCATGAATAAGTATAAGGTGAGGTACCCCCGGTAGCAGCACGGGACGTAGCTGAACCTGTACCGCCAAGGCAAGCTACATTATTAACAGAAGAAATGGCTATTCCAAAAACTGAAGTTGGTTGCGTAATAGTAGCTGAAGCGGAAACAGTACAACTGTGACTATCAGTGACCGTAATAGTATAGATTCCTGCCGTAAGAGTAGTAGTGGTCAAATTAGTGCCTCCGCCACCACTCCATGAATAAGTATAGGGTGAGGAACCCCCGATTGCGGCATTAGCAGTGGCTGTGCCTGTACCTCCGAAGCATACCACATTATTTATTGAATTCAATGAAATGCTGAGAGCAGATGCGGGCTGAGAAATGGTAGCCGAAACTGAGGCTGAACAAGCATGATTGTCAGAAACAGTTAGTGTATAGGTGCCTGCACTTAAGTTGCTGGCGGTAAGGTTAGTGCCGCCGCCATTGCTCCATGAATAGGTATAAGGTGAAGTACCCCCGATAGCAGCATTAGCTACAGCAGTGCCGGTATTTCCCGAGCAGGCTACATTACTTACAGAATTTAAGGTTATCGTGACAACTGATGCAGGTTGGGTAATGGTAGCCGAAGCCGAGGCAGTGCAGGCATGATTATCAGTTACCGTGATGCTATAAATACCGGCGGCCAAACTTGTGGTATTAAGGTTACTACCCCCTGAACCACTCCATGAATAGGTATAAGGTGCAGTACCTCCGGTAGCAGCATTGGCAGTAGCAGTTCCGGTACCTCCAAAGCAGGCTACATTATTAACGGAATTAATAGATATGCCCGGGGCAGATGCAGGCTGGGTAATAGTAGCTGAAAAAGAGGAAGTACATGCGTGGTTATCCGTAACAGTTAAGGTATAAATTCCTGCCCCAAGAGAAATAGTGGTGAGGTTAGTGCCACCACTTCCGCTCCAGGAATAGGTATAAGGTGAAGTACCACCGCTGGCAGTATTGGTTGTAGCAGTACCTGTGCCTCCAAAGCAAACTACATTACTAATGGAATTCAGGGTGACACTGAGAGCAGATGCGGGCTGGGTAATAGTTGCGGAAGCTGAGGCAGTACAATCGTGATTGTCAGTAACAGTAATGATATAAGTGCCCGCGCTAAGGTTTGTAGCGGTAAGGCTGGTACCACCGCCATTACTCCATGAATACGTATAGGGAACTGTGCCTCCCGTGGCGGCATTAGATGTGGCGGTTCCACCAGTTGAACATAATATGTTGGTAACAGAATTTATGGTTATACCAAGGGCAGATGCCGGTTGAGTAATGGTAGCAGAAACCGAAGAACTACAGTCGTGATTATCTGTAACAGTAATTGTATAAGTTCCAGCAGAGAGCGAAGTAGTGGTAAGGTTAGTACCGCCTCCATTACTCCATGAGTAGGTATAAGGTGAAGTACCCCCGGTAGCAGAATTAGCTATAGCAGTGCCGGTACCTCTAAAGCAAGCTACATTATTTACTGAATTTATGGTTATACCCGGAACAGATGCCGGCTGCGTAATAGTCGCAGAAGCAGATGCAGAGCAAGCGTGATTATCGGTAACAGTAATAATATAGATTCCTGCCGGAAGAGAAGCGGAAGTGAGGTTGGTACCGCCTCCATTACTCCATGAATAGGTATAAGGTGCAGTACCTCCGCCGGCAGCATTGGCAGTAGCAGTTCCTGTATTTCCAAAGCAAGTTGCATTGCTTACGGAGTTTATCGTTATGCTGAGAGAAGATGCCGGTTCAGTAATAGTTGCAGATGCTGAGGCTGTGCATCCGGTATTATCCGAAGCAGTTATTATATATATACCTGCTGTAAGACTTGTAGTAGTAAGGTTTGTTCCACCACCACCGCTCCATGAATAGGTATAAGGTGAAGTACCCCCGTTCGCAGCATTGGCTGTGGCAGTGCCGGTATTTCCCGTACAAGCTGCATTGCTGACAGAGTTTATTGTAATACCGAGACCCGACGCAGGTTGGGTAATAGTAACTAATGCAGATGCAGTACATGCATGGTTATCGGTAACAGTAATAGAGTAGGTTCCGGCGGTAAAGGAACTTGCTGTCAGGTTAGTGCCGCCGCTACTGCTCCATGAATATGTGTAAGGCGAGGTACCTCCTGTTGCAGAGTTGGCGGTGACAGTTCCGGTTCCGCCAAAGCAGCTTACATTGCTGGCAGAATTTATAGTGATGCCAAGAGCAGAAATCGGTTGGGTGATAGTAGCCGAAGTGGTCGAGGTACATCCGTTAATATCGGATACCGTAATAAAATAGGTACCTGCAACCAGGCTTGTTGTTGTAAGGCTGGTTCCTCCACCGCTGCTCCATGAATAAGTATATGGGGCGCCTCCACCGGTAGCTGCATTCGCAGTTACAGAACCTGTTCCTCCAAAGCAATTTACATTTAGTATAGATGCTATGGTTACAACAGGACCTGAAGCAGGCTGGGTAATGGTTACATAAGCAGAGCCTGTGCATCCTTGATTATCGGTTACGTTAATGGTATATGTACCTGCTGAAAGATTGCTTGCATTTGCCGTGGCAGCAGAAGTGGCATTACTCCATTGATAAGTATAGGGGGATGTTCCTCCAGAAACTGAGGAAGATGCAACACCTGTGCTACTCCCTAAGCAATTTACATTTGATAATACATTTGCCGTAACCGTAATTGCCACAGGCTGGGTAAGTGTAACAGTTGTGCTTGAGGTACAACCAACAGCATCAGTAACGGTCACTGAATAAGTGCCGGCATTCACACCGTTTATTATATTCAGTGTTCCTCCGCTTGGTGACCAGGAATAGTTATATGGCGATGTCCCCCCGCTTGCGGTTGCTGTAGCTGCACCTGTATAGTAACCATTGCATGTTATATTAGTAACAGATGAAATACTTGCTGTCAATAAAGCCGGTTGACTAATCGTAATGGCAGTAGTAACGGAACAATTATTGGCATCCTTTATAGTTAAAGTATATGTGCCTGCTGTAAGATTTGAAGCCGTTCCGGAAGAGCCTCCGCTTGGTGACCAGGAATAAGTATAAGGAGGCACCCCACTTTTAACACCTGTGATGGCTGTAAAGTTATTTCCCCCGAAACAAGTTACAGTCGATTGGTTTCCGGAAAGAGAAATATTATCATAACGGTCATTGGCTGAAGTTCCATTGGAGCCTGTGCCTTCAAATTGCCATCTGACGATAAAGTTTGAGTTGTTATTTACAGTAGGGTCAGACGAGAAATTAATTTGTACCGGATACCATACTGCATTTGTATAACCGGTATAAAGCGTGTCTGCCCTGTGAATACCTCCGGTTTTAAAAGTATCCATTGCTGAAGAAAGGGTTTTCCATGTAATGCCCCCATCCACACTGTAATTAAATATATTGTAAAAAGCGCCTTTTGTACTGGAAGCTGAAATTGCATAATTTAATACTACATTGGAATATCCTGTTGTAGGTAAATACAGGTAAACATAAGAGTTCTCATCAGGGTTTCTTGACCTGATATATAAATTGCCAGCGGAGCTACCTGTAGAATCGTTTCCTAAAATATGAAGGTCATTGATAAAGGAGCCGCCTGAGCCATTATCGAGTAAACTATCTTTTTGAGTGGCAGTTAAAGGAGAAGTTTGAGTGGTATGAGGACGTGAATAAACAATTCTCGGGTTTAACCCTGCAATTAATGAATACGGTGCAATCAACGGGTAAGTGCTTGTTCCTAAGCTATCACCCCCTGCTCCTCCTGCCGGGAGGGTATTGTTAAAATCCCAATAATGGATAACCTTAAATTGACTTGAAATACTGTCTCTCATTGAGGCAAATTGTGAAATGGCTACTGATATACTTCCCGTACATCCTAAATTATCTTTGGCTATTACGGTATAGCTGCCTGCACTCAATCCGGTAGCGGTGGGAGTTGTTTCTCCATCCGTCCATGAATAGGTATAAGGTGTATTGCCATTGGATGCAAGGGCGGTTGCACTTCCGAACGGGGTACATTCTACATTCATAGATGATGTAATACTTACACCTAATCCGTTTTGTGCAATAGTAGCCGTCGTTGTGCCTGAACATCCCAAATTATCTTTTACGGTAACAGTATATGTTCCTGCAATAAGATTGGTAGCAGTAGCAGAAGTCTGGCTATTCGACCAGGAATAAGTATAAGGAGATGTTCCCCCGTTTCCGGCAGCAATAGCGCTTCCATTCCCTGTGCAGGTAACATTGGTGAAGGTAGTAATACTAACAGCTACAGCCGGGTCAACAGTTAGGGTAGCAGGGTTGCTTGTGATATTTCCGCATGATGAGTTACTTACCACACATTCATACAAATAACCATTTAATCCAGATGTATTGGTTATTGTCAACACATTAGTAGTTGCTCCGCTGTATATTCCGGCAGTAGCATTAACGTATCCGCTGCCTGAATTAACCATCCATTGGTAAATAGGTGAAGTGCCTCCAATAGTAATAACACTGAATGTAGCAGTTCCTGCGCTACAGGCAGTAAAGTTTGCAGGTTGTGAAATAAATGAGGGACAAATACTGTCGGCCGTAAGGGCGAAATTATCGTAGCGGTTATTAGCACTTGTGCCACTGGCATTGGTTCCACCGAATGTCCATCTAAGTATAAAATTAGGGTTGTTATTAATGGAAGGGTCAGATGTGAAATTGATATTGATAGGATACCATGCACTGGCGTTGGTAATACTATTTATCATCTGCAACGTATCAGGACGACGAACTCCTGATATATTAAATGTATCCATTGCAGTGGTAAGATTATTCCATGAACCGCCACCATTGGTACTATAAGAATATATATTATAATTAGGTGCTTTACTACTCGAGCCTGAAATAGCATAATTCAGGTGGATATTTTGATACCCGTTTGTCGGAAGGTACATATATATTGTATCCTTCAGGGTAGGATTAATAGCCTTTATGTAACATTGGGCAGCACTACCGGTGGAATCACTGGAAGAGAAGTATGGGTGAGTATTGCCAAAATAGTTATGGTTGCTACTGTAATCGTAAAAGCTGCAAAGCACAGATTCATTCGTATTTTGAACAACTGAACCTGCCGGGTGTCCCCCAACCACCATTCTTGCCGTAGTGGGGGCGTTTGCCGAATAACTGGAAAACAAAGGATAGGTTTTATCAATGGAATCTGTAGAACCGAAAAAGGTGCTAAAAGGATTATTATAGCTGAAGCGGGTGCCCAAGCTATCGGTTCCTGCTCCACCTAAAGGTCTTGTTCTATTAAAATCCCAAAAACTCACTAATTTTGACTGGGCATTTGTTCCTGCTATAGATACTAAAATGAGAGCGCATATTATAAATGCTGCCCTGGTAGATTTCTTGCTCATGATTTTTAATTTTGTGATGCAAGATTACTCCCGCACTTTTACCTTACTATATCTGCCATATTAAATAATTGTTAAACGGCAGCCCAAGCGTAACCATATAAAATATTCTATGTTACGTATGATAATTTCTTTCTTACATAATATCGGCGAACCCTAAATATGCTAAGCTTTCAACATCATTCAAAGTAAAAAATTGTGCTAAATAATAAAAGGCGTATTGAGATCCTCTGCTACAAAAACGATAGATGCCATATTAATCTAATGTAAAGGAACAATAAAGTCGATGTTATGTTAGAATTAATTTTCAGTCAATAGACATACTTCCGTGTGGAATAAAACAGGCATAATTTATTTTGATTTTTTCAAGCATCCCCATTATATACATCCCCATAAATAGGTTTTTGACTACTGACAAGCTTTTGAATAATATCTTTGCTCATATAAATTACCGAGTAAAGTATGCCTGAAAGAAACCTGATTATTCTCACTACGCATTTCCCTACAAGTAAGGGTGAACCCTGGCTCGCCAATGAAGTTAAATTTATTCCAGATAAATGGAAGAAGGTATCGATATTTTGTAATACAAATTTATCTGTCAGGAGCTTTAAAAAAAATCCTCAAATTGAGCTACTACCCAATATCTTCAACTATAAAAGGAATTTTACCTGTTTTTTTAACAGGTATTTCCTGGGTGCATTGCTCGGAGAAAGCCGGGAGCTTTTAAAGAAAAGGAAATTCATTAAAAATATTTTTAAAAGTACATCAGCCCAGATGCGGATTTTTCAGCAGGCCCAATGGTTTTCATCGCAATATATCAGCCCAGCTAATCACTACTTACTCTATTCTTACTGGGGTAATGAAAATGCTTCAATGGCTTGTTTTGTAAAGTTATTAAATAGAAACGTAGAGGCAATATGCAGGGTACACAGATTTGATATTTATGAAGAACATAATACCCTTGGGCATATTATTTACCGCAAGTTTCAACTAAAACACCTTTATGCCATGTTTCCGGTATCTGATGCAGGCGCTAAGTATCTTAAAATGAAATACCCTCAATTCAGTTCGCGGATAAGAACAAATTATTTAGGCTCTTTTAAGCCCGATTCTGTCAAATTGAACCCGGTTCCTCATCCACAAAGGTTAGAACTTATAACTTGTGCAGTGGTAACTAACAGAAAGAGACTTGACCTTATAGTTGAGATATTAAAAAATATGAAGGTACCTGTTCGTTGGGTATTGGCGGGTGATGGACCCGATATGGCACTGTTAAAGAACCTTTGCAAACAACTTCCGGCCAATGTAAGTGTAGAGTTTTGTGGGTTTTTAGATGGGGATCAAATAATCAATCTTTATGAAACAACCCCATTCCATTATTACATTAGTACAAGTAACAGCGAGGGACTGCCCGTTTCGGTAATGGAAAGCGTGAGCTTTGGAGTACCTGTGATTTCTACAGATGTAGGCGGTTGTGATGAAATAGTAAATTCAGTTACCGGCATCCTTATTCCACAGGACTTTGATACAGTAGCTTTTGCCAAAATACTCGAGGGCTTATATTCAAGATACGACTATAGTGAAGACGGACGCAAAAAGATACATATCCAATGGGATACGAAGTTTAATGCTGAAAGAAACTACAAGGATTTTTACAAAATGCTTTTAGAAATTGACGGATTAAAACAAGATAATTAAAACATGTAATCAGTTTTTTATAACTGTTTCTAATTATTTTTCTGCTCTATTTCATTTAGTAATTCCAGGTATTTAAGGGAGAGGTTTTTAATATCATAGTCCTGTTCTATTGAGCTATATACCTCTTCGGAATAGTGTCGCTCCCGATGTACATTTCCTATTTTTTCAAAAAAAACTTCCGCTCTTTCGCCAGGGTTAAAGGAAAACCCTATGCTGTTATTTTCAATAAATTCAGATACTTTTCCTTTTTTGCCCAGGTGAATTATGGGTTTTTTGAGATAGAAATAATCAAATACTTTTGTTGAAAAGCAATTATCGGCATAATCATCATGTACCGGCAATATTCCAAAATTCGATTCATTTAGCTTTTCAATATACCGGCTGCCTGAAACAATTTTTTTTTCGAATAGAATGTTGGGGTCACTTAATTCCTTTATGTTATTGTCAAATTCTGAAGAACTATCCCCATTAATTTCTATGCGGAATTTTTCCCAAAGGCTTTTGTTCGATATACGTAGTTGTGAGTAATATCTTAAAAACAGAATGAAATAGTTGGCTCTTTCCCCTGAAATACTGCCACCATAGTATAGTGTTACAATTTTATTTTCAGGTTGTTTTTTATTTATTTCATGATAATCATCTTTATCAAAGCCATTTGGTATCAGGTGGAAATTTTTATTCGATTTTCCGCTGCGGACTGACAGCAGGTTAATCATAGGCTCATATACACAAACAACATCATCACAATTTTTGAGAGATTCTTTTTCTGCCAATTCAAAAAAATTGCGTTGCTTTTTAGTAAGACTGTGGTATCTATTCTGGTTATATTGAGAAAAGTCATTCCATAAATCCCGGTAATCTAAAATTACATTTACATGGCAGTTTTTTTTTAGCCCCGTAACATAGAAGTTCATGTATGGGTCTCCACTAACAATTATAGTGTCAATTTTATGACGGTTTATTAACTCTGTACATTTATTCTGTAGTAATTTTCGAGAAAGAGATGTAGAGAAATGGGGGGAATATTTGGTGAAATTTATAAAAACTCTAAGCAATTTAGCCAATATTCTGTATCCTGTTTTTTTACTATTTAACCCCATCAAGTATTGAAACCGAAACTTAACAGGGTGAATGATAATATGAGGATTCTCTGCGTCCTTGCTCCACAGAGATTGGGTTTTGCTATAATTAAACGCATTAATTACATGGCATTCCACACCATTGTTACCAAAATATTTGGCAAACTTTGCCCATCTTCTTCCGCCAATACCGGGAAAAGGGGGGAAGCTATAACAAACAATTAAAACCCTCTTTGCCATGAAAGCGGAATTACAATAAGACTTTTGTTACAAACTGTCTTTCCTGACATAAACCAGGTTTTTTTCGTGGGCATATTGTAGAAAATTTTCATTTTCCATAGCATGATAGAAAGAGAGCGCACATCCGGGAACGTTTCTGTCATGGAGTTCTATAATTAGTACCTGTACCTTGTTTATCCAGTTTTTATAATTTTCTTTAAACACTTCTTTTTCGGCCCCTTCAATATCCATTTTCAGAATATCAATTTTGGAAAACCCGGAGTCGGCTAAAATTTTTTCAATGGTGGTTCCCTTGAAAGAGCCCGGCTCACTTTGTTCTGTTTCTATTACCCGGAAAGCCGTTTTACCCACGGCTGTATCAACTATTTTAAGATTTGTGTTGCTTTTCCATATAGCAGATTGTATGCTTCGGAAATTTGGATAGGGTGAACAATTTTTATTAAGCGCTTCAAAGTTTGAACTTTCCGGCTCTACTGCTATAACTGTAGCCGTCGGGTAATTATTTAAAAAGAAAATGGAAGCATACCCTGCATTAGCTCCGACATCTATAATAAGTTTTGCATCGGGCAAGGGCGGAACTTTGAATTGGAAATGGAGGAAGTTTTCAAGAAAGCTTGATACATCCGAAGTAGCTAAGCGGACATATACTGGGTGTTTGTAGCCCTGAACTTCAAAAGATACCGTTTCTTTTGAAGGGTTTTTTGGAAACAATGTCCTGGCTATTTTCATTCCCTTCCGGATACCGAACCTTTCCATAAAAGGAAAATAGTTTTGAAGCCTGCTCTCTATACTCATATAAATTTGCTACTCGTTCAAAAATGATGATAAATTATACATTAATAAAATATACTTAGTTAGTGATGCTGGCAATTTCAAAATCAACATATTGCCCCTCGTAATGTCCAGGATAATAGTGGGAGTTACCGAAATAATTTCCTTCTTCCACTTCAAACTGTATAGCATCCCATATAGTGTCCATAATTATTCCGTTTTTCAGGATAAATAATTTAACCCTGTATTTTCCTATGTTTAAAGGTAAAGCTTTGATTTTGTAGCGTACTATTCCTTCTTTTTTTGTCAGATTAATGGCTTTATCAAAATAGCGGTTTGTCAGCATAAACATAGGGGTTCCCATACTGTTCCAAACTTCAAACTTAAATTCATAATTTGCTTTAGGGTCAATGGATTCAGCAACATAATGAAAATCTATGAATGTAGGGTTACCCGATTTCACTATATCCGATGAGCTACCGGATGAAACCAAAACTTTAGAGAATTTAATTTCGCCTATACCCTTGCGGGAAGTAATTTTAAGTAAATCGCCATCAGAATTATTAAATGCATCGGAATATTTTACAAGCGTCTCTTCAATTCCACCTGCATATTCCAATTTGCCATTACTGATTAAAAGCCCTTTTGTACAGAGTGACCTTACAGCAGTCATATTATGGCTTACAAACAGCACAGTACGTCCCTCCTTGCTTATGTCCTGCATTTTGCCCAGGCATTTTTTTTGAAATTCAGCATCGCCTACAGCAAGAACTTCATCGGCAATAAGTATTTCCGATTCGAGGTGCGCGGCTACCGCGAATGCCAATCGCACATACATCCCCGACGAATAACGTTTTGCAGGTGTGTCTATATATCGTTCTATCCCTGAAAATTCAATTATTTCATCTAATTTTCCTTTTATTTCTGCGCGGGTCATTCCTAAAATAGCCCCGTTTACAAAAATATTTTCCCGCCCGGTGAGTTCCTGGTGAAAGCCGGTGCCTACTTCAAGCAGGCTTGCAATGCGCCCTTTTACTTTAAACTTGCCTAGTGTAGGTCCGGTAACTCTTGATAAAATTTTTAGCAAAGTTGATTTGCCTGCCCCGTTTTTTCCAATAATTCCAAGAGAATCGCCCCTGTTTACTTCAAAGTTAATATCCTGCAATGCCCATACATACCCTGTGCTGCTTTGGGTATCGCGCTTGTTTTCTTCGCCCAATTTTAAGTAGGGGTCAGGTTTTCCCTGCACCTTATGCCACCACCGGTTTAAATCGTGCGATATGGTTCCCGTTCCAATAAGCCCAAGCCGATATTGCTTTGCCAGGTTTTCTACCCTTATTACTACATCACTCATTTCCGCTCTTCATATTTCTCACCTAAACCGTATCCATAAAATTCTTTTCTATTCTGTTAAAAAGCAGTAGCCCGAAGAATAAGAAAAACAGCATAAAGCCCGTGCTATATAAGAGATGGTTCCACGGAAAGTTTCCTACCGGGAAAAAGACATAGCGGAAACCTTCAATAATTCCTGTAACAGGGTTCGCTAAAATAATTTCCCGTTTTTTTCCTGCTATCAATGTTAGCGGATAAATAACCGGGGTTAAATACATCATCAATTGTATTCCAAAGGCAACGAGAAAGGACAGGTCCCGGTATTTGGTGGTTAATGACGAAATGATAATGCCCGTTCCAAGCCCCAGCCCTGCAATAAGAAGAATAAGATAGGGCAATAAGAAAAGGTACGGACTGAAATGAAATGCAAATCCCCGGAAGAAAATATAAAAGAGAAGAAACAGGATAAAAAGTGTGAATTGGGCTATCAATACAAATAGACCACTCAAAATTTTGGAAACAGGCATAACGATCCGTGGAAAATAAACCTTGCCGAAAATAACAGCATTGGTAACAAAAGTATTCGATGTGGTATTGATGGAAGTAGTGTAGTAATTCCAAATAGTTAGCCCCGAAAGGTAAAATAGCATCAGGGGTATCGGGTCGGTATGTATCTTGGCAACTTTGCCGAAAATAAAATAAAACAAGATAGAAGTTAGAAGCGGCTGAATAAAAAACCAAATAGGACCAAGTATGGTCTGGTTATAAATAGTGGCAACATCTCTTTTGGCAAACAGCATGATTAAATCTCTATACCCCCATAACTCTTTGAAGTTTAGCGAGAGCCTATTTTTTCCCCCTTCAACAACTATATCCCAATGTTCATCTTTTTCTTTATCATTCATTATCAGACACTTTAATAAAGCTGCAAAATTTACAAGCGCAAATTTAATCTAAAATTGGCAGGTAGTTCATGGATGGTATTTGAGATGGTAAGGTTTAGGCGGACTCTCATCACATTTTTACAGGCTTCGTACAAAAGAGACAACGGTTTACCTTATAATAGTAGGCTCCTTTTCTTAAAGTTTTTCAAGCACGATTATAGGCAGAAAAGTAGCCAAAACCCCAAGCATAACGCTCAAGGTTATGTAGAGCGTAGCATAAAGAATTTCCCCATTACGAATTAATGACAGGCTTTCCAATGAAAAAGTGGAGAAAGTGGTGTATCCCCCACAAATGCCTGTGGCAAGAAAGAACCTCCATTCCGGGCTGATATCATTTTTTTCAGCAAACGCATAAATAATTCCAATCAGGAAACACCCGCTTATGTTTATGCACAAAGTTCCGAAAGGGAAAGAAGATAGAAATTTATTTTGGATTCCGGCAGATGCAAAATATCGAAGGATACTGCCTATTGCGCCTCCAATTCCTACCAATGTAATTGTTTTTAACATAGAGTATGTTATTTTGGTAGGAGTTATCAGACATTCCGCATTATTACGGATGACGGTTAAGGGCAAACCCCATTGCCTTGGGTTTCAAAAGTAAAGATAATTTGGGAATTACACTATAGTCTTTAGCCAGGTATCTATTACCCCTTTAAAGTTTTCTTTTCCATGAGCAGGGGGAATGAAGCTTAATTGTTTAGCTTTTTCCAATGCATCCTTTAAGGAAAACCTATTTTGATGGAACATAACAGCCATGCCTTTTTCCTGCATTAATTTTCCTAAATATTCTTGTTCCGTTTGTCCGGGAGTAGGGATAAAAATAGACTTTTTCCATCCTATTGCATATAAATCCATCAGGGTGGAATACCCTGCCCGGCATAATACAACTTCACTTCTGTTCACTGCATCTTCAAATTCCTTATCTGCCAAATGAGGGACAATTTCTATATTCTTTAATCCACTTTGTTTTAATTCATTCCCCGGCAACCCCTGAATAACTATAGCTTTTAGAGAAGTCAATGGTTTTAATTGTTTTAAAATAATTTCTTCTAATTTGCTACGCTGAGGTTCCGGCCCTGAAAGGATGACGAGTAAATCATATTTTATTATTTTTTTCTTTTGGTCACTAGCGGATTCAAACCGTGAAAGCGGTCCCAAATATTTTCCATTTATTCCTTCCGGAATAGGGTGAGACAGGGTGCCTGATAAGTTTCCTTCGCCTATATAATCAGGAATCCAGCACTCGTCAAAATGGCGGATATAAGTATGGGTTGTTTTGCTCGCAGAAGTATTCAATAGCCTTCCCCGAATGTTTAACTGATGAGTCATAATTACGCATGGAACCTTTTCATTCCAAAGCCCATAACGGTTATCGGAGATAACAGCATCAATTTTTTTATCGTCAATAATTTCCCGGAGTAGTTTATGTTCTTTTTTAATTATAGCTATCATTTGAGGCAATTGCATTACTACCCTTACACCAACAGGCAGCATTTTAGAATAGGAAATCCGGTAGCCGGGAAATTCTATATATTCCAACCCGGGGAAATGCTCTTTCAGAAAGAAAAGGTGCCTGCCCTCGGCACCGACTACAACTTCTATTTTTTTTTCTTGCAGATGCTTAATAATAGGTACACACCTTGCAGCATGACCCAAGCCCCAATCTAATGGACAAATAAATATCCGCACAAAATATTATTTATAAAACAGCCATTTACCAAGTTCCTTGTAGGTTACTTTTTTACCATACATTAATAAGCCCACCCGGTAAATTCTTCCTGCCAACCATACTGTACCGAAAATGGAGATGACAAGTAAGCCCATTGATAAGGCAAGCTGCCATATAGGGATACCAAAGGGTATACGAGCCATCATAGCTATTGGTGAAGTGAAAGGAATAATGGAAAACCATACGGCAATGGTGCTGTGCGGGTTCGTGATTATATTACCCATGACAATAATGGCTACTATCAGAGGGGCAGTAACGGGCAGCATAAATTGCTGTGTTTCCGTTTCCTGGTCAACGGCGGAACCGATTGCTGCAAACAATGCGCTGTATAGCAAATATCCCCCGAGAAAATAAAATAAAAAGCCACCAATTACAAGTGCCCAATTAGTTGACCTGAGCATATTATCAATACCATCAAGGGCTTCATTCGTATCTTTGCTATTTATTTTATCACCGGCGATGGCGGTATTATTCTGCATAGGAATCCCTTTTTTATAGGTTTGCTCCATAACCGCATTTTTGGGATTAACAGATTCTCTTTGGACGTACGTTGTACCTGCAAAATAAACACCATATCCTAACACTACCCATAGCAGGAACTGGGTAAGCCCCACTAACCCTACGCCTATCACTTTACCCATCATAAGCTGGAAGGGGCGTACAGAGGATATGATTACTTCCACAATACGGTTGATTTTTTCTTCCATCACCCCCCGCATTACTTGAACCGAATATAATAAAATGAATAAATAAATAAGAATCGAACAGGCATAACCCAACACGGCATTATACCCTGTGTCGGTTACTTTATTGTTTACTATGTCTTTCACTTTGATGTTAGACTTTACTTTATCAATCATAGACTGGTCAAGGTTCTCTGCCTTCATTTTAGCCCGTTCCATAACATTGTTTATCTGATTTTCAATTGCAGACACAACATCATTGCCCGGGTCCTCTTTTGAATAAAGCTGAACCTGTATTATTTGTTCCGTTTTTGGGACATATAAAACCGATACATGGGCAGAGTCAGCAAATATTTTCTTTACCGAATTTATATCAATATTACAATATCCATAATCATAATGAACGGTGGAGTTGCTTTCCAACGCACCGCAGATATTTTTGGTTTCATCTACAACAACAACCCGCTGGTTTTCGTTTTTGGTAACAGCCAGTAAAATGGGGACGAATAGTATTCCTGCAAAAAGAAGAGGACCCAAAATAGAAATAACGAGGAAAGATTTTTTCCGTACGCGTGTAACATACTCCCGTTGTATAATCAGCGATATTTTACTCATGATTGTTTAGTTGGATTAGTTTTATTAACTGCTGTTATAAAGATTTGACTCATGGAGGGCAGTATTTCTGAAAATCCCATAATGTTGCAGGAAGGGAGGAGGGTCTTTAACAAGTCGTTTGGGGTAAGTCCTTCATGTATCTTAACTTTTGCCACCATTAAATCGTTTTGAGGGATGATTTCTTCCACTTCAAATTTACCGTTTACGGCATTTCTTATAGTGCTTTCATCACCCTGAAATTTCACTTCCCATTCATGCAGTTTAAAGCTGTGGCGCAATTGGTTTACATTTCCTTCCAGCACAGCCTTCGATTGGTTGATGAGGGTTATATTATCGCATAATTCCTCTACGGATGCCATATTGTGTGTAGATAATATTATACTAATGCCTTCTTTTTTTAACCGTAATAATTCTCCCTTTATGATCTCTACATTGATAGGGTCAAAACCGCTGAATGGTTCATCCAGTATAAGTAAGCGAGGCTCATGCAGAACAGTTACAATAAACTGCACTTTCTGTTGCATGCCTTTGGAAAGTTCTTCCACTTTTTTGTCCCACCAGGCGGTAATATCAAACTTTATAAACCACTCTTTCAGCTTTTTGAGGGCATCGTTTTTCTCCATCCCCTTCAGTTGGGCAAGATATAGAGCCTGCTCACCCACTTTCATTTTTTTATACAGTCCCCTTTCTTCCGGCAGGTAGCCTATAAATCGGGTATCTCTTGGCGATAGTTTTACATCTTTAAAAAGCACTTCTCCGCTATCGGGCGCAGTTATTTGGTTTATGATGCGAATCATGGAAGTTTTTCCGGCTCCGTTTGGACCAAGCAGCCCATAAATAATACCTTCCGGAACGCTGAAGCTAACATCATTCAGTGCGATGTGCTTAGAGTAGCGCTTCACTATATTTTTTGCGGTAATAATATTGCCCATCTGAAAAATAAATTAAGAATTAATAATGAAGAATAAAGAATTGAATAAGACCTGATATTATCCTATCATTTATTAATCGGGCACGAAAATAAGAAATGTATGGAAATGCTTAGAGCGATTTTATGATTGATATGGGGATGTCCATAAATAAACCTAAAATTACTGTATAACCAGTTTCCTATATACTGTCTCTTCATTGCCTGATAACCTTATAATATAGATTCCCCGTGGAAAATCAGCAAGATTAATTTCAGTTGAGAAATCAGGGTCAATCATTCCTTCGTTTTTATCTGCAACCATTCTGCCATCTAAGGAGAATATTGAATATCTCAATTGAGAATGCCCCATACTATGTATAGTAACATTGGCGTGTGCCGGATTCGGGAATAAATCAATATTTTCAGAGATAGCCCGGGTTGAGTTTATCCCGGTAATTGTTGTATAATATACGCTTACTTCAAGAGCATTCAAAAAATCAGTAGTAAAACCGGCATTTCCATGAAATAATACTTTTACAACAATGCCATTTATAGTTGCTCCCGATGGTACCGAAAGGTTAAAATCCTGGTATCCCTGAACTATCAAGGTACTTGAGTTAGCGATTTCCAGCCTGAAATTAGTATTGGAAAACTCCGTATCCACCCATGCTGTGCGTCCCCATAGGTCGGTGGGGCTTCCAACATGTTCCCATGAATCAATGGTATCAAAAGGGCCTGCCAATTCAGAACTTGTGTAAGTTGCTCCTTTATTCCACGACAAATAAAGGAAGGGGCAGTTACAACCGGAAGTATGGGGGGCTGTTGCCCAATTAGCATCACTGTCCATGCCAAATAAAGGATTAGTCCACCCATGTGGCAAGGCTGTATCGGTAGGGTTCATAAACCCGGTAGATTGGGCTGAAACAATCCCTACTGTGAACAAAAGAGCCACAAGGGTGTTTACAATTTTCAGAACAATATTTTTTTTCATCATATTAATAATTATACGCAAATATAAATATTATAGTGACCAATGAATAAACTACCCCGAAAATGAATAGCCCTTAAAAAACGGCTAAAAACGGCTATACATTTCCTCTGTAACCAAATGATTTATAGCAAGATACGCATAAAGCGTTGCGGGTCAAGGGGTTGCAGGAGTGATTTTATGATAGCAAAATATAGGTATAAATTATTCAAATTATATAATGGATGTGAAACAGCCTTTACGAAATCGTCAATTCATTGAGATATTACCACTTCAACATATTCGCCTCCTAAAGATGATGTAAGCGTAAAAGTTTATCCTAACCCGAATAATGGAAACTTTACAGTTACGCTGAGTCATCCCGTCCGCCAGCTGGCGGATTCATCGCAAACTAAAATTGAAGTTTATAATATGATGAGGCAAGAAGTATATACCGAGACCCTTTACTCCCCTCAAGGTGACAACATCATTAATCTTAGCGATAAACCCGACGGGATTTACCTTTACAGGGTTTAAGTGAGAAAGGGGAATTGATTGGTGAAGGAAAATTAATAATTGAAAAGTAGAAAGTTTATCCCTAAAGGTCATAATTCATAACTTATAATTCATAACTCATACAGATGCTAATCAAACATCTCATGTATGCGCTGAAAGAAACTCTTGTTTTTCTTTCCGGGTTGTGGATTGAAGTTGGGAGATTTGCGTAAGGAATCTAATACTTTCTTTTCATCGCTGCTAAGGCTTTGTGGAGTCCACACGCAAATATTTACCAATATGTCACCTCTGCCATATTGGTTTAGTTTGGGCAGTCCCTTGCCTTTTAGCCTGAGAATATTTCCGCTTTGGGTGCCAGCTTCAATTTTTACGGTTGCTTTCGCGTCAATGGTGGGTATTTCAACAGAAGCTCCCATGGCAGCATCAGCAATGTTTATATAATGGTCGTAATAAAGATTAGCACCGTTTCGTTTCAGGTGTTCATGTTCAATTTCTTCAATCAATACTATCAAGTCTCCCGGCATGCCTCCCCTCGGGGCAGCATTTCCTTGCCCTGAAACAGAGAGTTGCATATTATTTTCAACACCTGCCGGAATTTTTACGCCTATCACTTCCTCTCCTTCTGTAATTCCTTGTCCATGACAAACTTTACACTTTTGAGTTATTATTTTCCCCTCTCCGTTACAGGTAGGGCAGGTTGTAGTAGTTTGAATTTGCCCGATAAATGTACGTTGCAGCCGGTGTACATATCCCGACCCGTGACAAGTATTGCAGGTATTAAACCCGGAACCTTTTTCAGCTCCTGTACCACGGCATTCCTTGCACGCAACATGTTTATTTACCCTGATTTTTTTCTCAACACCTGTAGCTATTTCCTGTAGGGTTAATTTTAGTTTTACACGAAGATTAGAACCCCGGTTTACCGTTCTGCCACCTTGCTGAAAGCCGCCTCCACCTCCAAACCCAAAATCACCGAAGACATCTCCGAAACGACTGAAAATATCATCCATATTCATGTGCCCTTCAAACCCTCCAAAACCTCCACCCGATGCAGCACTACTGCCTACCCCTGCATGTCCAAAGCGGTCGTAACGGGCTTTTTTATCAGCATTGCTGAGTATTTCATACGCTTCGGCAGCTTCCTTAAAGTGTTCTTCCGAATCCTTATTGCCCGGGTTGCGGTCAGGGTGGTGCTGCAGAGCCTTTTGGCGGTATGCTTTTTTTATCTCTTCCGTAGAAGCGTTTTTATCCACGCCCAATACCTCATAAAAATCCCTTTTAGCCATATATCTTTAATGTAAGATTTAAGATTTATAAATTAAGATTTCTAAATCCTATCAAATCATAAATTTTAAATCTGAATTCTTAAATAGTGTTTAATTTGCTACCACCACTTTAGCATGGCGTATTACTTTCCCATTAAGTGAATATCCTTTTTCCACCACTTCTGCTACCTTGCCTCTCATATCGTCTGATGTCGCAGGGATATTGGTAATAGCGTCGTGCAGTTCAGGGTCAAACACCTCGCCTTTTGGCTCCATTGGCTGTACCCCTTTCGAGGTTAATATATTTTTCAGCTTCTGGCAGATAAGGTCTAATCCTTCCTGCAAGGGTTTATGCCTGTCCGAATTACCTGGGGCGGAATCTTTGTGATGTGCCAATGCCCTTTCCATATCATCCAACACAGGCAATATGCTCAAAATGGTTTCCTCACCGCCATATTTAATCAGGTCAGCTTTTTCCTTGAGTGTTCTTCTTCTAAAGTTATCATACTCAGCATAAAGCCGCAGATACTTTTCATTCAATTCCTTGACCAACGCTTCAAACTTGGCAACAACTTCGGTAGGATTAACGGTTTCGCTTCCCTCATTCATATCACTACTTTCATTAGTAGCTGTTTCGTCAGTTACCTTTTCACGTTTACCTTCAGGTTCTTCCGGTTTTTCATGCTCTTTCTTTCCCATATTGTATTGTCTATTAAATGTGTAATATACTGGTATCCAGCAATTATTAATTCCTAATTCCTGATTTTTAAATAATAGCCCGCAAATATATCTTCAAAAACCTTGCCAAAGGGGGTAGGGCGGAAATATTGGCAGGGAAAAGAAGAGATACTGGTCGTTTAATAGTTATGGAAATCGCTTGTAAAATCGTTTCTTATTACTGTCTACGCAGGCAAACCAAATCACTTTCTTCAGGCTTTTGATACCTACACGATAGACGGAAGAATCCGTTTTAATTTTAAAACGATAGTGAACAAATGTACCCCTGATTAATTGAAGCCCCGCTATACCTTCAATGGAATTTGCATTGAGGGTTTCGTTGATTTTTGCTCCTAAAAGATGAACAAATTTACTGTCCTTATGAAAGCGTTTAGCGTCTTTTAAAAATTGATTAGTGAATTCGTACACCATGCTTACTGAAAAACTTTTTCACCTCGCTTTTCGATGCTTTACCCGATTTCATACCATCCTCTATTGATTCTATCATTAATGCGTCCAATTCTTCATCCTCGTTTAACAACTTTACTTTCGCATGAATTATTTCTGCAAACTTCAGAATAAAATCTTCTTGCATTTTATTGGCAGACTTTATTAAAATAGCGCTCATCAGTTCTTTATCTTTTTTCAAAATTACGAAATAATCTGATAAGAATAACCTATAACGTGCAATTCGTCTTATTATTCCTCCTCAAACAAACTCAGTTCCCCGCTTTCAAAATCCAGCAGCCATCGCTTGCGTTTTAAGCCACCTCCGTACCCTGTCAGGCTACCGTCTTCACCTATTACCCGGTGGCAGGGTACAACTATGGAGATTCTGTTGGCTCCATTGGCAGTGCCTACTGCCCGTATCGCTCCCAAATTTCCTACGGCAATAGATTGCTGCTTATAGGAGCGGGTTTCACCGAAGGGTATCTCCAATAGTTTTTTCCAAACCGAATTCTGAAATTCACTTCCCGGGGTAACTAATTCCAATTCAAATTTCTTTCTTTTCTTTTCAAAGTATTCGTTCAACTGTTTTTCTAATGCTTTTAAATGCTTATTTGTGCCGGGTTCGATAGTTGCCCTGAGTAGTCTTTTCAGGTCTTTTAATTCGGTTACAAAAGCCCGCCTGTCAATAAATTCCAGCATGCAGATACCTTCATCTGTAGCACAAGCAAGCATTTTGCCAAGCGGTGTTTCCAACACCACCATTTTGATTACGGTAATGCCATCGGTAAATAATGTTTTATCACTGATTACAGCTTTCGCTTCTTCCCTTAATTCATTTAAGGCATCTGATTTTTTAACCTTGGCTCCCATATTGATTTTATAAGTTATTTATAGCAGATAATAATTCATCCGTACAGTTTTCAATTTGTTCAAGCTGAGATTGATTGATACAATAAGGAGGGATAAAATAAAGCACATTTCCGAGTGGACGTACAATAATTCCTCTCTGCAAAAAAAATGCAGAAACTTTTTTACCCAATTGGTTCAGGTAGGATGTGCCTTCGTCCGTTTTTAATTCCAGCGCTAAAATAGTTCCCTTATTCCGGCAATCAATAACAGCAGGGTGATTTTCGTATTTCATTTTCATGTTCTGAAAGAAGTCAGAAATAAATTGCACTTTTTCAAACATCTCATTATTTTCAAGCAGGTCGAGACTGGCATTGGCTGCTGCACAGGCAAGGGGGTTGGCTGTATAAGAATGTCCGTGATAGAATGTTTTGGTTTTATCATCGGATAGGAAGGCATCATAAATAAATTGGGCGCAAGATGTGGCTCCCAGGGGCATAAACCCACCTGTAATTCCTTTGGAAAGACACATTATATCGGGCTTATTCTTTACATAGTTTGTCGCCCAGAATTTGCCCGTTCTACCGAAACCAGTCATTACCTCATCGGCAATGGTAATGCAGGAATGGGTTTTACATAAAGCTAAAATCTTTTCCAACGGTTCTGGTTCATACATTATCATACCCCCTGCCCCCTGCACCAGTGGCTCAAAAATAAAAGCGCAAACATCATCTCCTTTCAAGCCTTCTTCTAATTTTATCAACGTAATTTCCTCTTTGCCCTTAACCGGAACAGGAATGAATATAATTTCAAATAAAAATGGTATAAAAGGGGAATTAAATACATTCCGCTCTGCTACCGACATGGCCCCGAATGTATCACCGTGATAGCCATTTTCAAAAGCAATAACTTTTCGTTTGGGTTTACCAATGTTATGGTGATATTGTATAGCCATTTTCAACGCCACCTCCACCGCAGTAGAGCCATTATCGGAATAAAATAGTTTAGATTGATTGGGGGGTAAATGAGATAGTAGCCGCTCCGCCAATATTACTGCCTGTGAATGAGTAAAGTCTGAAAAGGCAACCTGTTCAAGGGTCTTAGCCTGTTCGTAAATCCTTTCCGCAATGTATGGATTGGCATGCCCGTGCAGGTTTACCCACCAGGAAGAAAAGGCATCTATGTACTTATTGCCTTGCTCGTCAATAAGATAAACTTCCTCTCCTTTTACGATATTCAGGGGGTAGGTAGCCTCTTTCTGATGGGCAAAAGGGTGCCAGGTTACTTTCTTGTCCCTTTCGGGAATATTAGAATAGGCCATTTAATGCAAAGCTACATTTTAAGAGTTGAAAGTGATAAATGTAATAAACATATTACCTTCAACAATATAGAAGTGCTGTTCAGTAAATTATTATCTAACATAAACTCAAAGAATACTTCAAAATTCAGATTACCTGGTGTTTGGCGGTATATTTTATACCCAAAAGTAGCCCTGAAAACCGTGAAATAGGCTAAATCAACGTATAAAAATAATGAGCGACAGACTATAAGAGACGAACCAAAAACCCTTCATTTTTACTTATATCTTATATCTTATACCTCATCCCTATTCCATATTCTCCAAAAAAGGCTATTTTTGCCGCCTCAAAAAAGTAAAAAGACACATGGCAGACAAAAATGATATTATTTCAGGGGTAGAAACAAGGTGGAACCGTATTGAAAACTACGTAGATGAACATAAAAAAGTGATGACTACAGTTTCTATCATTGTAGTTGTACTGATAGCAGGATTTGTTACTTTCAAGTATTGGTATATACCTTCCCAGGAACTGGATGCTGAAACTGCAATGAGCAGGGCCCAGAACTATTTTGAAGCCGGGATAGTTGATAAAGCTATTAAAGGTGATGGGGCAAATCTTGGTTTTCAGGATATAGCTGACCAGTATAGCTGGACATCTGCCGGACATTTAGCTAATTATTACCTGGGGTTATGTTATTACCAGAAGAAAGACTACCAACAGGCGATAGATAATTTGGAAAAGTTCAATGCCCATGATGTATTGGTAAGTGCCAATGCCGTTGGTGTGGAAGGAGATGCAGAAATGCAGCTTAATAATAGCGACAAAGCTATTGAATATTACATGCAAGCTGCAAAGGTGAGCGATAATGACTTTACCGCTCCCATGTACCTAAAAAAGGCAGCACAGGCGTATGAAATAAAAGGCGACTACACAAATGCTTTGAGTTTATACCAGACCATACAGACCAAGTATTATAATTTCGCCGAAGCAAACGACATAGAGAAATATATTGCAAGAGTACGGGCAAAATCAGGGAAGTAAGTTTATAAAGTTGGAAAGTTTATAAAGCTAAAAGTTTTCACTTTCAACTTTTCACTTAATTATGTCAACAAGGAAAGTAAATAAAAGGCCTTTAATTAATAAATTAATAGCTGAGAATATTACCATTTGCATTGTTGTTTCCAATTGGCACAAAGATATTACAGATGACTTGCTGAAAGGCGCTTCGGAGGTTTTAAAAAACGCGAAGATTAACAACTCATTTATTAAAGTGCTCCATGTGCCGGGCAGCTATGAACTGCCTCTTGGGGCAAGTTGGGTTTTAAAAACCTATTCGCCTGATGCGGTGGTTTGCCTGGGATGTATAGTTAGGGGCGAGACCCCTCATTTTCATTATATTTCAAAGGCTGTTGCCAATGGAATTATGGAGTTGAATCTGGCAAACAATATTCCGGTTATATTTGGCGTTTTAACAACTGAAACTGTGAAACAAGCTAAACAAAGAAGCGGGGGCAAACATGGTAACAAGGGCGCTGATGCGGCAATGGCAGCTCTTGAAATGATTGAACTTCGTAACAAGTTAAAACAAACGCATGCCTCAGAATCTAAATAATATTACAGATTTTTCATCTATTTTTGAAAAGCAAATAAAGCCTGCTCCGGGGGTGCTATTGCTTGCCGAGCCATTTATGGAAAGCCCTGAATTCAGGCGTGCGGTGGTTTTATTAACCGAACACAATGAAAAAGGCAGCATGGGCTTTATTTTAAACCGCAAACTTGCCATTAAGCCTACGCAAGCCATTGATGATTTTCCGGAATTTGAAGATACACTGTTTTACGGAGGACCTGTAAGTACCGAGCTATTGTTTTACATACATACATTGGGCGATTTACTGGAAGGAAGTATAGAAGTTATGGAGGGTGTTTACATGGGCGGTGACTTTGAAGACCTTAAAGAACTACTAAAGCAAGGTAAGGTAAAAGCCAGCCAAATACGTTTTTTTGCGGGATATTCAGGCTGGACTGCCGGACAGTTAAAAAGTGAAATGAAACAACATTCATGGATTGTGACTGCCGCCTCAAAAAAGCTTGTTATGAAAGATAAAGGCAACCTTTGGAAAAATATTTTGAAAGATTTGGGCGGCAAATATTCCATGGTGGCTGATTTTCCCGAAGACCCTACCCTAAACTAAATGCGGTGAACTACCTGGCTCATCTTTATCTTGCCGGAAACGACGATGAGCTTTTAATAGGAAATTTTATTGCAGATGCTGTAAAGGGAAATAAATACCTGGCTTACCCTGAGAGAATAAGTAAAGGAATACTGATGCACCGGGCAATTGATTCCTTTTCTGATAATAATCCTGTCTATTTAAGAAGTGTACATCGTTTGCAACCTGTTTACGGCAAATATTCAGGAATAATAACCGATATGTTTTTTGATTATTTTTTGGCTGACAGCTGGGATAAATTTTCTACTATAAGCCTGGAAGGGTTTTGCAAGAATACTTATAAAATACTGGTTAGCTATAGGGATTTGATGCCGGAAGAGAGCCGCATAATTTTAACTTACATGAGCAAAGGAAACTGGCTGCTTTACTACCGGGAAAAAACGCATATACGAGGCGCACTTGCAGGAATGGCTAAGCGGATGAAATACTATTTCCCGATGGATAATGCAGTGGATGAACTGGAGAAAAATCCTACTCCTTATAGCGAACATTTTGCGGCGTTTTTTCCTTTGCTTATTCAGCATGTGGAACCGTTTAAAAAATAGTGAATGATTATTTTTTGCGATAATTCATCATTCGTAGTTCATCGTTCTTTGTTAAAAAAGGCGTACTTTTGAATCAAAATATTTAATCATTAAATTTAATTATACTCTATGAAACGTACATCCACAGCAATTTGGAATGGCACAGGAAAAGAAGGGAACGGAAACCTTACCACACAAAGCCATATACTTGATAAAGCAGCCTATTCCGCCGGCAGCCGTTTTGATAACGCAGCAGGAACTAACCCGGAAGAACTTATTGCAGCCGCTCATGCCGGTTGTTTTACCATGAAACTAAGTTTTGTTTTAGCAGGAGCCGGATTTACTCCTGCTTCGCTCGAAACGAATTGCACGGTAACCATTGAAGGCGGAACAATAACAAATTCGCATTTGGTGGTGAAAGGAAATGTTCCCGGTTGTAGCCAGGAAGATTTTCAAAAACATGCCGAGGATGCCAAAGCTAATTGCCCGGTTTCAAAAGCATTGAATACCAATATTAGTATGGAAATTGGGAATTAAAAGTTAAAAATTGAGAGTTGAAAACTGAAAGGAATAAGTCATTTGCACTCTATTCTCTATTCTCAACTCTCAATTTACTTTTTGTTCAGGTCAATTCCGGCATAAAAGCCCAGGTCTTTATCTTTCAGGAGTTTCGTCCAAAAGGCTATTTGTCCGGTATGGTAGGAATAATGTTCTACTACATGAACCACTATGGCTATGCCGCTTATTTCAAATCCTTGTACGGAGCGGATGCGAAGCAGTTCTTCCTCTGAAACATTCTGAATTATTTCGGTAGCTTCTTTAATAACGGCGCTAAGTTTATCGGATAGTTCATTTTTGGTAAATCCTGTTTTAGTGGAAAATTCCATATCGCGCTGCCTGTTATCCGGCTTACCGCCGAGGGAAGAAATAATGTATTGGGTAATGTTTCCACAAAGGTGCAATATTAAATTTCCAATACTGTTTGAAGCCTCATTAGGACGTTTCCAAATATCTTCTTCATTTAACAGGAGAAAGCTTTTTTCGACCCTTTCGGAACTAAGCTTTATGCGGTAAATAGATTGGGCAATAAATTCTTTAATGAAATCGGATTTACTCATACAGTCTTATCTGATTAATTGAAGAAACCCATGTTTTTCAAAATAATTCCCATTAAAGCAAGTGGCTCGAATTATATAGTAATAAACACCGGCGCTACCCGGCGAGCCATCTATCTTTCCGTCCCAGGGGCTATTGGGATTCGGGGAATCAAATACTTCTTTTCCCCAGCGGTTATAGATGGAAATTTCATACTTTGACATATACTGAACCGGAACAAGGAAGTCCTCATTCTTGCCATCTCCATTGGGTGTAAATACATTGGGAACAACAAAATCATAACAGGGTAGCTCCACATTTATTTTTACCGACGATTCGGTAATACATCCATAAGAACTTGTAGTAATAAGGGTGTAGGTGGTGGTGGTGGTTGGGCTTGCAGTAGGGTCAGGACAGGTATCGCAACTTAAGGCGGTAGAAGGAGCCCAGTAATAGGACGTGCCGCCGGTAGTGTAGATAATAATCGAAGTACCGGTGAAAATAGTTGTGTCGCAACAAACATATCCCGATGGGAGAGGATAAATCGTTATTGTTTTATTTAGGGTTACGCAGCCTCCGCCGTTGTTAATTGTTACAGAATAAGCTGTATCACTATTGGAGGTGGCAGCTATAGAAATAGAACTTGTGGTAGCACCGGTATTCCATAAATATGTTCCTCCGCCGGTGGCGGTTATATGAATGGTGTCGTTAAGGCATACATTGGAACCTGTGATGGTGCCCGATATTATTGGTCTGATATATACGGTTATAGATGTATCTGCGGAACATATACCATTTGAAACCCTCACAGTATAAGAAGTTATACCGGGAGGAGTAACGGTAATGGAGGAAGTAGTATCGCCTGTATTCCAAAGGAAAGAGCTTCCGCCACCGGCTGTTAGAATATCGGTGCTGCCGGAACAGATACTATCAGTAGCCGTAATGGTTGGTTTGGGTAAAGCACGGACTGTAATACTAACCTTCACGGTATCATTGCACCAGCCGGTATGCTTTCCGATAAGAGAAACGACATAACTACCCGATGCACCGAATAAATGAGTGGGGTTAATAATTTGAGAAGTATTACTTGTGCCGGAAGATGGGTCTCCAAAGTTCCAGTAATAGGTAATACCTCCTGATGAGGTATTTGTAAACCTGGTAGTATCACCAAAACAAACCGTATCAGCAATGAATGAACTATTTACAATGCTATCCACTACAATTTGTATGGTGGTGTCCGTACCACATCCGTTATAAACCTCATGCAGTTTAACGGTATAAGTTCCCGGAGAGTAATAAATCCATGTAGGGTTAACGGTGGAATCTTCATAGGTACCTGAATTATAAAAATCCCAATAGAAACTTGCCCCGGTTATGGGGTTTGATGAGTTAAAGAAAGCGGTAGAAAGTCCTGCACAAGCTGTATCACTTGAAAAATCGGGGTGGGGTGGAGGACCTGTTCTTTGACCTATAGTAATGGTAAGTGTATCATCGCAGGATGCGCCTGTAAATGGAGTAACTACCAAGGTATAGGTGCCTGCACTATCAATACTTATATGGTTAAGTGTGTCATTTGAAATTATTCCGCTGTCGGGACCTGTCCAGTTGTAGTGACCTTCTCCAGCAGGACCGGTTAATACAATACTATCCTGCCCGCAAAAATTTTGGGAGGAGCTAACTACAGCCATAGGCGAACAGGAGGCATCTATATAGGCATAGCCGAAATGCCCGCCCAACGCACAATCGGCAGATTCAAACACAACTGTTACACACTGCCCTATATAACGGGTAAGGGGAACATTTACTATTGTCCAATTTTTATAATACACTGTAAAGCTATCTCCGGGAATGATGGTGGATTGATAGTTAAGGATGCTATCAAATTTTTGGGTGCCATTTCCCGAGACAACATTATATTCACCGCAAAAGGGTATCGTATCTCCCGACTGGTCAAGCACTGCTACTTTGAAGAATGGCTGCTGATAGTAATTATGCCCGGGATTAGCAAGAAAAACAGCATACTGGTAGGTGAAATTCGCATTGGAGCTGCTTACCCGGAAAGTCTGAGAAAGAATAGCCACTCCATAATTTACCTGCATGCTGTCGCCTAACATAACAGAGTACCTTCCGCCAAAAGGAGAAACGACAGGCACTGAAGGCACAATATTATCACCCCGGCTACCCGATGTAATATTTACCTGGTAATCGGGACTCGCGTTGGGAGGTACGCCGGCGGCTGCATTATAGTATCCCGGAGTGCTTGTTAAAGTATCATTGGCGGCTTGGGTAACTGCTCCTGCCAATCCTCCGCTAATATTACTGATAGTGGTGGCAGTAGTGCCGGAACTATTAAATCCATAATAGGCATTCCACCCGGAGAGGTTTCCGCTTTCGAAATCAATATTGTCGCAGGAAGAATCGCAAATAGCAGCGAGATAAACAGGCTCACTATTCCGGAATTCGTCAACCGATGTGGGATAAAGCTCTTTTGTATTTTTATATTTTTTATATAAAGAAGTAATAGAACTGATTAAAATAGATTCATATCTCCCAACATTGGCTTCGGTTACCTTTTTGTCGCCAATTCGTTTCATAAAATCTCCCCTTATTGAATCTAATCCCTTTTGGGAAAAACGGGAAAACACCCCAAATTCTTCACGGGAAATATCCCCCATAATCCGCACTTTGTCCATAGCGAAAAACCAGTGGATATAGATATTTTCAAATGATTCCACAGGAGATTGGGGCTGAACGGGTTTATCTGGATCTTGTGAAAAGCTATCTCCAACACAAATAAAAAACAAGCAAATAGATAAAAAGAATACTTTTTTAATTCTCATCTCTGAAGGGAAGGTTGAATTTTCAGGAAGTTTTACTTTTCAAATATAGTTATTAATGAAATAGTAGAGAAACAATGCTGTACTTTAACCGCAAGTTATTTATATAATCGCTACTTTTGTAAAAATAGCTTATGCAACAAATCATTGGGATAGCGCTGCTCACACTCATCATACTCCGTAGGATGAAACGAAGTGTGGGTTTTCAAAGATATAATAAAATTACGCTTGTAATAAGAATGATATTGTTTGCCTTAATAGCTCTTTTTATCCTTTCCTACGATTTGGGCTTTTATGGCATTGTCAGCTCAACTGCCTTAGTTCCCGATGGCATTGGGATTATGGCAGGGCTGGCGCTTGCATATGTCGCCACCTATCATGCTCAATTTGAAAAACGGGAAGACGGGTTATATTATAAAACCCATATTTGGGTGGAAGCCACCGTAGTTTGCTTATTTATTGCACGCTTTATATACCGCATTTTTATCAGTAAAGATATGTTTCAACCGGAACAAACAGGACAGGATGTACAAGCCCGTATGCAGGCTATGCGTGACCCTGTTACCCGCTCTATTTTATTTATTTTCTGTACCTATTACCTGGGATACTTTTCCTTTGTATTTAAAGAAGGCAGAAAAGCATTAAAGGAATAATAAGTAGGCTCAAACCCCTTTATGGGTTTGGGGTATATAATATCAGCATTACTTTTTGAACCTCGGTGCAACCACCAAGTCTTTGCTTCCCGCCGCATAAGAATAAAATCCTGTACCCGATTTTACGCCTAAATCTCCTGCAGTTACCATATTAACCAATAAAGGACATGGGGCATATTTAGGATTGCCTAATCCTTCATGCAACACGCGCAAAATATAAAGACATACATCAAGCCCGATAAAATCTGCTAACTGTAGGGGTCCCATAGGATGTGCCATACCCAGTCTCATTACCATATCTATTCCTTCTACTCCGCTCACACCTTCAAATAAGGCATTGATGGCTTCATTAATCATAGGCATAAGTATGCGGTTTGCTACAAAACCGGGATAATCATTTACCTCAACAGGTATTTTTCCCAGCTTACGCGACAGCTCCATAATCTTGTTAGTAACTTCATCAGAGGTATTATATCCTCGTATTACCTCCACCAGTTTCATTACAGGCACAGGGTTCATAAAGTGCATGCCTATTACCTTATCGGGATGTTTGGTGTTGGCCGCTATTTTTGTCAGCGAAATAGAAGATGTGTTGCTTGCCAAAATAACTTCTTCGGAACATAAAGCATCTAACCCACGAAATAGTTTAAATTTTATTTCCGGGTTTTCCGTGGCTGCTTCAATTACCAGGTCGCAACCTTCAACCCCTTTTGCCATTACTGTGAATGTGGTGATGTTTTTCAACGTGGCGCTTTTATCCTCTTCCTTTAAAACTCCCTTTGCTACCTGGCGATCGAGGTTTTTAGTTATAGTACCCAGTGCTTTATCAAGTGCATCCGCCGAAATATCAATGAGTGAAACAAGGTACCCATTTTGCGCAAAAACATGCGCTATTCCATTACCCATAGTTCCTGAACCAATAACTGCAATATTTTTCATACATCAAAGATTTTTGCAAACGTAGGGAATTTCTTTAATCGGGTAACCCTATTTATGTTTCATTCCATCTTATGACAGCAAGGGTGTTTAATAATTCCCGATGAAAAAGTGTCTATTCAAAATAGACTATTAAGATAAGAGTAATAAATATAATAAAAGCAATAGGTATCCATATATAAGACCAGGGTAAACGGGGTCTTCTGGACATGGAATGGTGAATAATATATCTTTTGCCCATTAATCGGATAATCAGGTATCCCCGGTAAACGCTTCTTTCAAAGGGATATAATTATACTATAGGGCAAATATACTACATTTTGAATTTTTGCCTAATGTCAATGGCAGTTTATTGTAATAAACTGAAGTTTTGACAGTATGGAATAGATTTCTGTAAAATAAATACTTCTGAAAAAACTATAACTTTGCAGTTAAACACCTGTGAAAACAAATTAATTTTAAAATAATAACTTACTGTTATGAAGAAATCATTCAGGGGATGGTCTTATTTTCTGGCATTTAGTTTATTGGTATTTATTGTATCTATTACCATTTTGGCCATTATTCAGACCTTTTCCGCCAACTCCAGGTTTGGTTTTGTATTAGTTGGAGTAATATTTCTATCTCTTCTTTCAGCATATATGGGATACCGGAATATAGCTCAGAAGGAGAAATTATTTGATGAAAATTATAAAAAATTAATTACCATTTTTGAATATGCTCCTGTGGGTATTTGTATCCTTGAAATTAATTCCGGAAAAATATTGGATGTGAACCAGGGGTACCTGGATATTTTTGAATATGACAGGGAAGAGGTTATTGGGAGCTCTTCTGTAGATTTGGGTATAATGGATACGAAGGAAAGAAAACAACTGATTATTGAGGTTCAGCAATATGGGTTTGTGAAGAACAGGGTAATCAGGTTCAATACTAAGTCAGGCAGGCAGTTTACATGTGTATTATCATATAAACTGGTGAAACTTGGAGGAAAAGAATGTGGCATTGTTATTCTGAATAATGCAAGTGCACATAAAGACCTTGATACAGCGTTGCTTGAGAATATGAACAAATTCCAAACTATATTTGATTCCAGTCCTACGGGAATTTGTATTGTAGAACTTGAATCGGGGATTATATTCGATGCAAACAAATCGTTTCTCGAAACTTACGGGTATTCTAAAGATGAACTTATAGGGCACAGCACAACGGAATTGGGCATAATTCGTTCAGAAGACAGGGAGAAGTACATTGAAGAATTAACCAGGAAGGGGTCCCTGCGTAATTGGGAACAAATAACCTTCACTAAAAGCGGAAAACAAATCAATGGTTTGTTATCAGATATTATTATAAACCTGAATGGGAATAAATACAGTTTAACCTTATTAAATGACATTACAGAAATAAAAAAAATTGAAACGGCTTTATTTGAAAGTAAAACAAAACTTCAAACCATTTTTGATTTCAGCCCGGGAGGGCTTGCCCTTTTCGACCTTGAAACAGGTAAAATACTGGATGTAAACCAATCCTTTCTTGATATTTGCGGATATACAAGGGAAGAAATGCTGAATCATACGGTAACGGAATTAGGGGTGCTGCCCCCCGGCCTCCGTGCAACCATAAAATATAAATTAGAAGAATTTGGTACAATCAGGAATATAGAGCAAATAATCCGGAAAAAGAACGGGAGTTTAATCACAATCCTCTATTCCAGCATAGTGCTTGATATGGGCGGGCGGAAATGTACCCTTGATATAGTAAATGATATTAGCGATAGGAAAGAATTGGAAAATCAGTTGGTGGCTGCTACAGAAAGGGCCCACCAGGCAGTGAGGTCTGAAGAAAGGTTTCTTGCCAATATGAGCCACGAAATAAGGACCCCGATGAATGGAATAATAGGCATGGTTAACCTGCTGACCCAAACCCAGCTTAATGATGAACAAAAACAATATGCCGGGTGGATTAAAGATTCATCTGAAATCCTTCTCACCATTATTAATGATATACTTGACATTTCAAAAATTAATGCAGGGCAAATGGCGTTTGAAAAAATACCTTTCAGCATTTATGACGTTGTACGGAACCTCACCCTTTCTATGGAATTAAAAGCAAAAGAAAAAAATGTAGGGTTCCACACACACATGGACCTGAGTGTTCCTCAAAAAGTGGTGGGTGACCCGGTGCGTCTCTTCCAGATTTTGCTTAACCTGGCAGGTAATTCTGTTAAATTTACCGAACAGGGAGAAGTAAATATTAGCATAAGCAAACTGAATGAAGATGCTGAAAACATTATCCTTGAGTTTGCCGTGCGGGATACAGGAATAGGAATGGCGCCTGAAAAAATTCCGGCTTTATTTGAGCCATTTGTACAAGCCACTGCCGATACAGCGCGTAAATACGGAGGTACCGGTTTGGGTTTAAGCATTTCGAAGAGATTAGTAGAAATGCAGGGTGGAACCATTCGCGCTGAAAGCGAATTGGGCAAAGGCTCAGTTTTTAGTTTCCAGGTAACCTATAAGAAATATGTTCAGGGAGCAAAACAATCTTCTGCAGGGCCTGCTAAAGATGTAATGAATGGAAAGGATATTTCCGGGGTGAGGGTGTTATTGGTTGAAGACAATAAAATAAGCCAGCGAGTGGGGGTTAAAACAATGAACAAATGGGGCGTAGTTGTTGATGTGGCAGATAATGGAAAGCAGGCTGTAGAAATGGCAGCTACCAATCCGTATGACTTAATTCTTATGGATATTCAAATGCCTGAGATGGATGGATTTGAAGCTACCGACCAGATTCGTAATTTTTTGTCGCTTCCGGCTTCTAAAGTACCCATAGTTGCTATGACTGCATCGGTAATCCGTCTCGATAAAGCAAAATGTATAGAATTGGGAATGGATGACTATATATCAAAACCCTTTAAACCTGAGGAACTATATGGAATTATTGTCGCTCACACTCTTCCGAATGCTGCCCATGATATGGCAAATAACCCCATAGCGAATAATTGAATAATAATAATTCCCGAGCTTTATGTCTAAGAAATATGTGTAACATATAATCCCTGAATACGTTTTAAGTTCTATAAAATGTATATTGGGCATGCCCGATTGTTGAATTAAGCCCATGTTACACAATATCACTATATTAAATTAAGTGCGTGTTATTAGAAAGAAAATTTACAAGGTGGTCCTTTCTTTTAGCTATCAGTGTATTTATATTACTGGGGTCATGGTTCTGGAATATTACCACACATAAAACCCTTTCTGTTTCCGATTATGTATTTTGGGTTTCTATTGCTGTAAGCCTGTTTATTTCTATCTTTGTATATAACAGGATAGCGAACCAGTCGAGAAACTTAATAGATAATAATAAGAAATTCTTAACCTTTTTCAATTTCAGCCCTACCTGCATTTGTATAGAAGAGATTGATACCGGTATTATTCTGGATGCCAACCAGGCATTCCTTGACCTTTTCGGGTACAAAAGAAAGGAAGCAATTGGTCATTCCTTTACCAGCCTTGGTATTATTTCGGGACAGAACAGGGGCAAGATAATTAACGAATTAAGAGTACAGGGATCGTTAAAGAATAAGGAACAAATAATGTTTCCTAAAACCGGAAACCCTATAGATGTCTTATTCTCCAACATTATTATAGAACTGGACGGAACTAAATGCAGCCTTACTCTACTAAATGACATAAGTGAGAAAAAAGAGCTTGAAACCCAATTGATATTAGCCAAAGAAAGAGCAGAAAAAGCCGTAAAGGTCAGGGAGGAGTTTCTTGCTAATATGAGCCATGAAATAAGGACGCCCATGAATGGAGTGATAGGAATGGCTTACCTTCTTTCACAAACTACCCTCTCAAAAGAACAGGATGAATATGCCAAGAGCATACGCGACTCTGCAGGAATGCTGCTTACCATTATAAATGATATTCTTGATATTTCAAAAATAAATGCGGATAGAATGATTTTTGAAAGCACGCCTTTTGATGTTCGCGATATTATCCGCAACCTGTCTCTCGCCATGGAAGCTAAGTCAAGCGAAAAAAACATACACTATTCAAGTCAAATTGAAAATAATATCCCCGCCCGGGTAATAGGGGACCCCGTGCGCCTGTCGCAAATATTATGGAACCTTACAGGTAATGCGGTCAAGTTTACTGAAAAGGGAGAAGTATCTATTGAAGTCAAGTCAAAAGGAGAAGAAAATGGTAATATTATTCTTGAATTTCTTGTGAAAGATACCGGCATTGGTATTAACCCCGGCAAATTACTTAGCATATTTGAACCCTTTACCCAGGCGAATATGGACATTGGCCGCAGGTTTGGCGGAACAGGCCTTGGCTTGGGTATTGCCAAAAAACTTGTTGAAAGGCAAAATGGAACTATTTCGGTGGAAAGCAAAGTAGGCAAAGGCTCTGTATTTACAGCGCGGCTCCCATTCAGGAAGTATGCAGAAGAGGCTTCTGTATCAACGGAGTCATTCCGAGGTACGGCACATTTAAAAAATTTGACAGGGGCTAAAATTTTGGTTGTAGAAGATGATAAGATAAGCCAGCGTGTAGCATTTAAAACCCTTTCAAACTGGGGGGCGACAGTTGGCCTGGCAGAGAATGGGAGAATAGCTGTAGAAATGCTCACGGACCAAGTATATGATTTGGTTTTAATGGATATCCAGATGCCTGAAATGGATGGGTTTCAAGCTACACGGTATATCCGCTCCAAGCTTTCGCCTCCGGCATCTAATATTCCTATTATTGCTATCACTGCCTCAGTTTTAAGACTTGATTATGAAAAGTGTCTTGCACTTGGTATGAGTGAATATATACCCAAGCCCTTTAAGCCCGACGAACTTTACGATAAAATTGTAAGGTTGTTAAGTGCTCAAAAGACAGAAAAAAGGAACCCTGCACCGCAGGAAATGTAACTCTTTTCAGTTTGTTTTTTTATTTTCTCTACCATCTGCATAGATGCTATTGCAAATCTTTTCCATCCCTTTTTATAGTGAAAAGGGATTTGCACCCATTCTTTCATGGACTTGCCTTCCATAGGTTCAAACAATTTACTTCCGCTTAAGCCGAGCGCATTATCAAAGGTATCTCCCGATAATTTAACCACTATACAATCTTTCCAAAACATAGCAACAGACTTACCATTCGGCAATTTAATACATGGGGCGCAGAACATTTGCTTGCTTTTCCACCGGGTATTTCTTTTACCCGTGAGTGGAAATATTCTTCTGATTCAGCCATTTTAATAAATTACAGCTAAAGGTAATTTGTATTTTTATACAAATAAAGAAGCCCTGTAATATTACAGGGCTTCTTTAAAAAACTACTTTCTAATCTTATTTATTTATGTCCAAAAAGTGCATCGTGTACTTCAGGAATATTGGCAACCTCCGAAGCATTTTTCCAATTTGTGCCGGGGTATTTAACCTGTATGGAAGGAGGTATGACTGTAACTTTAAAATAGATAGTGTTGTACTCACTCGGGGGAAGGTTGGGCGAAGATGAACCACCAGTGTAATAATTGAAGGTTATAGAGTTATCTGCAAAACCATAGCTTAATTCATCACCTGCGTTATAAATTCCGGTGGCTGGCAACGCAAGCCATCCGGTGACGGAAGGAGTAGCCCAGTATACCTCCACCGCATCATTATCTTGGTCTGTTATATCAGATTCTGAAAAGGTAACATAGTAGGTGTAATCAGTTTCATTAGGCCAGGAGTTAACAGTGTATTCTTGTGTGCTAATATTTGCTACCCCATTTGTTCCGGCTGGTCCCTGGGCTCCCGTATCTCCCTTACTGCAAGATGCAAACATGGCCGCTATAACAAGAATGGATAAATAATGAATTGCTTTCATAAAATTTGTTTTTATTGTTTGAAATACAAATGTAGCACTTTTATGTTAGGATTAAATGACCTGGATAATATCATTTAATGTTCAAGGTAAATAATAAATCAGGGGTAGTGGTCAAATAAGCACAAAATTATATTTTCTGACATAAATCACTTCTATATCGGGAAGCTATTCATAGGTTTGCGACTTGCATATATATTACGTTTCTAACCAAAGGTGTAACTATCAGTACCTCAAAAGCGAAGCTTAGAAATGTAATATATTTGCAAAAAAAGATAACTTAACTATTCTAAACAGTATATGAAAAAATACCTTTCGCCTCTTTCTATCTTGGCTATTGGCTGTCAACTATTAGCCATAAGTTACCTGAATGCGCAAACCGGAACCTGGACTAAAGTAGTAACCAATGCCCCGCATAATAACCAGGGGGTATTGATATTAATGACCGATGGTACTGTAATTTGCCACAACTCCAACGGTAGTACCTACGGAACAGGATGGGATAAACTGACCCCTAATGCCGCAGGCAGCTATATTAATGGAACATGGACTTCTATAGCATCCATGAATAAAGACCGGCTCTTTTTCTCTTCACAAGTATTACCCAGTGGGGAGGTGTATGTTGCCGGTGGCGAATACGGAGCAGGTGGTACTACAGGAGAAGTTTATAACCCGGTAGCTAATACCTGGACAACTTGCGGAGCCATACCTTCCCGCTGGAATGTGTATGATGCCCCTTCGGAACTTCTTTATAATGGAAATGTGCTTGAAGGACCTGAAATAGGTGCAAGCGGAGGACAACCTTGCAACAGTATTTTACAATGGAACCCTACTACCTTAAATTATACTACTGAGCTTAAGGAACCTGAAAACCACGATGAAGCTGCCTGGATTAAGCTGCCCGATAGTACCGTACTTACGGTAGGAATGCCGTATCCCAGCTTTCCTGCAACAGATTCTTCCTGTAGGTTTCAACCAGCCACTAATACCTGGCTTGTTGATGCAATGACCCCAACCAATATATATGATAAATACGGCTTTGAATCGGGAGGCGGGGTTCTGTTGCCTAACGGAAAAGCTATTTTCTTCGGTGCAACCCAGTATAATGTAATTTATACCCCGTCGGGTAATTCAAGGACCCGGGGAACCTGGGCTTCTGCTGCCAATTTCCCCACCATTGGAAGTTCTGTTGTAGCACAACCTGATGCCCCATTGGCTATGATGGTGAATGGGCATATTTTGCTGGCAGTATCACCAGTTGGTACCAGTGCGAGTAATGAATTTCTTACCCCAGCCTATTTTTTAGAATATGATTATACCACCAATGCCTTTACCCAGGTAACAAGTACTATTCCGGGAATTGGGGCAGATGACCTTGCAGGGGTCCTTTGCCAGCAAGCTTCTTTTCTTGACCTTCCGGATGGCACCGTACTTATGGGTATTAACCAGGATGGAAATACGGTTTCAAAAGAATACTGGGTTTATACCCCCGGAAGTGCAGCCATAGCACAGGGAAAACCTACAATTAACAGTATTATTCCAGATGGTTGCCCTAATTATAAAATTACAGGCAAATTATTTAATGGGATTTCAGAAGGTACGGGCTTTGGCGATGACCAGCAAAACTCAACTAACTATCCCCTTGTGCGGCTGACCAATGGAACCAATGTTTATTATGCCAAAACCACTAACTGGAATAGGGTAGGCGCTGTTCAAACAGATAGTTTGGAAGATACCGCTGTGTTTACAACACCGGCAACATTGCCGGCAGGAACCTATTCTTTAGTCGTGGTTGTTAATGGCTTTGCTTCTAACCCTACACTGTTTTCAGTATTGGGGGCATCTATCGCATCTTATACCAACCCATCTTGTGGAAGCGCAGGTTCCATAACGGCAAGTTCTTCAGGTGGACTTAGCCCTTACACCTATTCATGGTCCCCGGGAGGAGCTACTGGAATAACAGCATCTAATTTGAGTGCCGGGACATATACGGTCACTATAAAAGATAATAATGGGTGTTCAGTTACGGCTTCCGCTACTATTACCCAATCGGCCAGCTTTAGTGCAACCGGAAGCATAACTGCTAATGTAACTTGTAACGGAGGAACTACGGGTAGCGCTTCAGCATCCGTTTCAGGTTCAGGTTCGCCATTCACCTATTCCTGGTCCCCAAGCGGCGGAAGCAATGCTACTGCGAGCGGGTTAAGTGCAGGTACATATAGTGTATCTGTTTCAAATAGTACCTGTTCAGTTATAGCCACTGTAACTATTACACAACCATCTGCTATTGGTATTTCAACCACCCTTACCGGTGCCGCTTGTAACGGCACTGCAACAGGAGGGGCAAGCGCTTCAACCTCCGGGGGAACATCACCCTATACATATAGCTGGTCCCCAAGCGGGGGAAGCGGTTCATCTGCTTCCAACCTGAGTGCAGGCACATATACCCTTACAGTTAAAGACAAGAATGGTTGCACAGCTACTTCTTCAGCTATAATAACTCAACCGGCATCATCTATCGAAGCAAGTATAACATCAACAACCAATGTTGCTTGTTTTGGTGGAACAGGCAGCACTGCTGCAGCTCCTGCTTTAGGTGGCACGTCCCCTTATACATATTCATGGAACGGAGGGGGTGGAACTAATTTAACGGCCACCGTTACCGCCGGAATTTACACTTTATATGTAACCGATAGAAACGGTTGTACTGCTACAACTTCCTCTACTATAACCCAACCGGCAGCTTCTTTAGGAATAAACATAGCTTCGGTCAGTAACCCCACTTGCAATGGATATTCGGGGACTATTACGGCTAATGCTGCGACAGGAGGAACAACTCCTTATACCTATTCATGGACCGGAGCAGGCGGAACTAATTTAACTGCTTCCATTACCGCCGGAATCTATACTATAACTGCTACCGACAATCACGGTTGTACAGCAACAGCTTCTTCCACTCTCACCCAACCCGCAGTATTAAGCACCAGCATAACTTCTATTGTCAATGTAAGTTGCTACGGAGGAACGGGCAGTGTTACTGCAAGTGCAGCTACAGGCGGAAACTCACCATACACCTATCAGTGGTCGCCTAGCGGGAGCACTAACCTGAATGCTTCCGTAAGCGCAGGTACTTATACTATTACAGTGATAGATAATCATGGATGTATAGCGTTAGTCTCTGCTATTATTACTCAACCCATATCAGCGCTGGCAATATCTATTTCCACTGTTACCAATCCATTATGTACCGGAAGTAACGGAAGCATAACAGCGAATCTTCCCACCGGCGGAACTTCCCCTTACACCTATAGCTGGACCCCTGCCGGAGGAACTAATCTTACAGCATCCAACTTAAGTGGGGGCGTATATTCTATTATTGCAACCGATAACCATGGTTGCAGTGCAACTGCATCTGCAACCATTACCCAGGCATCGTCTTTAAGTGTATCGGCCAGCACCATTACCAACAATACAAGTTGCAGCGGAGGGTATAATGGCAGTGTTTCTGCCACAGGTTCGGGAGGTGTATCACCTTACACTTATTCTTGGTCTTCAGGTAGCAGTAGCTCTATTGCTACAGGGCTTTCGGCAGGGATTTATACAATCACCCTTTCAGATAAAAACGGTTGTTCAGCAACTGCATCTGCCACCATTTCCCAATCATCATCTTTAGGCATTTCAGCAACTACCACAACCAATGTTGCCTGCTTTGGATCTAACAATGGAATAGTTTCGTCCACTGCTTCCGGTGGAACGAGTCCCTACACCTATTCATGGTCTTCGGGTAGCACTAACTCAACTCAATCCCTGCTTTCTGCCGGAACATACACAATAACCCTTTCCGACAGGAATGGGTGCACTGCCACTGCTTCTGCAATTATTACCCAACCCGCATCTTTATTAGGCATATCCATAGCATCCCTTGTAAGTCCTTATTGTAACGGACAAAGCGGCAGCATTACTGCCAACTCAGCCAATGGAGGTACCTCACCTTACACATATTCCTGGAGTTCGGGTGGTGGAACTAATCTAAATGCTACCTATACCGCGGGAACATATAGTATTACTGTAATTGATAATCAAGGGTGTTCTGCATCAGTTCCAGCTACCCTAACGCAACCTGCCCTTTTGGTAATAGCAATTTCGTCAGTAACCAATGTTAATTGTTATGGAGGAACGGGAAGTATATCAGCAAATGGCGCAGGGGGAGGAAGCTTACCCTATACCTACCAATGGTCACCCAGTGGCGGCACTAACCTTAATGCTACAGTAAGTGCTGGGACATACACTATAACGGTCATTGATAATAACGGGTGTATTGCGCTGGCATCTGCAACTATTACTCAACCATCTTCTGCTCTTGGGATAACAATTTCATCGGTTAGTAATCCGCTTTGCAATGGTACTACTGGAGCAGTAACGGCGAATGCAGCTGTGGGGGGGACATCTCCTTACACCTATAGCTGGCTTCCTGCAGGAGGAGGGAATTTAACCGCATCGAACCTAACCGCCGGTATATATTCCATTATCGCAACAGATAATCATGGTTGTACTTCAACTGCTTCCACCACCATTACACAGCCATCTTCTTTAACTGTATCTGCAAATACGCTCACTAATAATACAAGTTGCACCGGGGGATACACTGGGGGAATTTCCGCAAGCCCATCCGGGGGAACATCTCCCTATACCTATTCATGGACGGGGGGAACCACTAACTCTATTACCACCGGGCTTTCTACAGGAACTTACACCGTTACCCTAACTGATAATAACGGGTGTACTGCCACCGCTTCAGCCACTATTACCCAACCTGCTTCTTTAAGTGTATCTGCCAATACTACAAGTAATAATACAGTATGCAGCGGCGGATATAATGGAAGTGTTTCATCAACTTCTTCCGGAGGAACATTACCCTATACCTATTTATGGACAGGGGGAAGTATCAACTCTACAGAAACTGGGCTTTCGGCCGGTACTTATACAATAACCCTTACCGATAATAATGGCTGTACTGCTACTGCTTCTGCCGTTATTACCCAATCAACCGGATTAAGTTTTTCTGCATCCGTAATTACAAATGTTGCCTGTAACGGAGGGGTAACCGGAGGGGCATCGGCATCTGTTTCGGGTGGTGTATCGCCTTATACTTACTCATGGAGCCCCAATAGTAATTCGACTTATATTGCTACCGGGCTCTCAGCGGGTACTTATTCAATAATTGTTACTGATAATAATGGATGTAACAATATTGCAGCTGTAATTGTTACTCAACCTGCGGCAATCAGAGACAGTGCGAGCAGTATGACCAATCCTACTTGTACAGGTGTTTTGGGCAGTACAACCATCGGGGTAAAAGGTGGCCGAGCCCCTTACACCTATAGTTGGAGCCCAAATACAAACAGTACCGCAACATCAAGCGGGCTTTCGGCCGGAACCTACCATATACTAATTACAGATGCTAATTCATGTTCAGCATCTGCTACTGTAACGCTTACTCAATCAAGTGGGTTAACCCTTACCCCAATCGTTTCAACCTATGTGAGTTGCAGTGGCGGAACAAACGGGCAGGCTAAAGTATCAGTTGCCGGAGGCGTATCGCCTTACACATATTCATGGACCCCTGGCGGAAGCACTACCTATATTGCTTCAACCCTTTCAGCAGGCACTTATTCAGTTACCGTTACCGACAAAAATGGGTGTCAAAACGGAGGAGTTGTTACAGTTACCCAGCCTGCTGCCATAAGAGATAGCATAGTAAGCATCAGTTACCCTAATTGTACCATTTCAACTGGCAGTATAACAATAGGGGTAAAAGGCGGAACAACCCCGTATATATATAGTTGGACCCCAAATGTAAGCACAAGTCCTTCTGCTACAGGGCTCGCAGTACGTAGCTATACTATCATGGTGAAAGATGCAAAAGGATGTAACTCTTCTATAATATTCAGCATATCGCAGCCGCCTATTTTGCGTGACAGTGCAGTTATTGCGCAAACAGTAAATGTAACCTGCGGATTAGGTAATAATGGCAGCGGAACGGTTGGGGTAAAATATGGAACATTGCCATATACCTTCAGTTGGAGCCCTAACGTGAATAACACAGCTTCTGCAAGCGGGCTTTCTGTAGGAACTTATACTGTAACGGTAAAAGATGCCAATAGCTGTAGCACTACCGCTTTAGTAACCATTACCCAAACTGCAGGCTTAACACTAACTTCATCGGTAACAAGTAATGTAAGCTGCCATAGCGGGGCAAACGGGCAGGCTAAGGTTTCTGTAGCCGGAGGCTATAGCCCATATACTTATTCATGGAGCCCCAATACTAATACTACCTACTTATCTACCGGGCTTTCTGCCGGAACCTATTCGGTGAATGTAACGGATAAAAATGGATGTACTAATAGTGCGGCAGTTGTTGTTACCCAGCCGGCTGCCATACGTGATAGTATGGCAATTGTTACTAATCCCACTTGTTATGCGGGTTCAGGCAATGCCACAGTGGGAGTAAAAGGAGGAGCCTCACCATATATTTACACCTGGACTCCAAGTGTAAGTACGACTGCAGCAGCAACAGGGCTTACAGCACGTAGCTATACGGTACAAGTAAAGGACGCCAATGGATGTACTACTACTCTTAATTTCAGCATAACCCAACCGCTTGCTGTTCGCGACAGTATAGTAAAAGCATCTACCATTAATATTTTATGCAATGGTTCAAGCACCGGAAGCGCTACTGTTGGAGTAAAATATGGTACATCCCCCTATACTTATAGCTGGAACCCCGGCGGACGCACTACAGCCACAGCAAGTGGAATTTCTGCAGGAATATATACTGTAACGGTGAAAGATGGATGCGGAAACGCTGCAACCGCTAGTGTAACTATTACCCAGCCTGCTGTTCTGAGAGACAGTATAAGTTCCAATACATGTACCAGTGGCCTCGGAAATGCCACAGTGGGAGTAAAAGGGGGAGCAAGCCCTTACACGTATCTTTGGTCACCCGGCGGGGGAACTAAATCTACCATGTCTGCGCTTTCTTCCGGAACCTATACCGTTACCATCACCGATAAAAACGGATGCTCGAACATCATTACCAATGTAGTTGCTTGTTCAGCTTCACTTTTAAATGGAAATAATACGACGACTGCCATTTGCTGTCCTGATGTTCAAAATATTTCTCTCTACCCCAACCCGAATACCGGGCAATTTACCATTGCCGGGTTAGAGAAAGGAATGATGATAGAAATATATGATTTAACCGGGAGAAAAATAAGTATCATTAGTGCAAGCAATGAAACTATCCAGGTAAATATTCCTGACCAGGCTAACGGAATGTATTTAATCCGCATATCCCAAAACGGGAACCTTGTAAGTGAGAAGAAAATACTAAAAACACAATAAGGCTTTGTACAGGGAATAGGTAAGCTGTTACCTATTCCCTGTTGATTTATATAGGTATTTTATTGCGGGACATCAGGTTATTTTGTACCTTCGCTTGCTAAATCTATGCCTAAAAAACTTAATTATGAATAAAATTTCTATTAAGATTTTTTTGGCTTTGCTTTTCTCGGCTGTTTCACTTGCATCTTATTCTCAGGACATCAATACCATTGGGGGTGATGGAATACAAGGTTTTAGCGGAAACGGTGGCCAGGCTACCTCTGCTGAGCTTTCCGGTCCCGGCGGGAATTTGGTGGCAGATCGTTCAGGGAATATATATTTTGGTGACCAAACCAATGCCATGATACGTATGATTACCTCCGCAGGAATAATAAGTACCATTGCGGGAAATGGCATAACCGGGTATAGCGGAGATGGTGGCCCCGCCCTTAATGCAGAATTTAGTCAGCCTACTACGATAACTTTTGATTCCGCACAAAATATGTATGTGGTGGATACCTATAACAATGTGATTCGTAAAGTTAATACTTCCGGAATTATTTCAACATTTGCTGGCAATGGTATTATGGGCAATACAGGAGATGGCAGCCTTGCTACAGCCGCAGAATTAAATTGGCCATCAAGTGTTATAGCAGACGACACAGGCAATATTTATATTGCCGATTCCTGGAATAATGTAATCCGGAAGGTAAATACATCTGGAGTAATACGATTATTTGCCGGTAATTTTACCGCAGGTTATAGCGGCGATGGAGGAACTGCCCGTGGGGCTGAATTAAATAAGCCTTTCAGAATAATATTCGACCGGAATTGGAACATGTATGTTGCCGATGCTTTTAATAACAGGATTAGGGAAGTGAGTGCCTCGGGTACTATAACTACTATAGCCGGTAATGGAATTGGAAATTTCAGCGGGGATGGAGGACAAGCTACATCTGCAGAGATAAATAGCCCCTATGGAGTATGTGCAGATTTTTCAGGCAATATTTATATAGCCGATGCATCTAATGAAAGGATACGGGAAGTAAACACATCGGGAGTTATATCAACTTTTGCGGGAAATGGCGCTGCTGCATTTGGTGGAGATGGGGGACCGGCTACAGTTGCAGAGATTAATTTCCCAACCGGGGTTTCAACAGATTACCAAAATAATATTTATATTAATGACTATAATAACAACCGCCTAAGGAAGATAACTTTATCTACCCTTAGTGTTTTGGCTAACACTACTATCAATCCAGGCTGTAATGGAGGAAGCAATGGCAGTGCATCTGTTACCACAAGCGGGGGAACGGCTCCCTATACCTATTCCTGGTCCCCAAACGGCGGGAGTAGCTCCACAGCCAGCACACTAAGTGCAGGAATTTATACAATAACCGTAACCGATAATTCCGGGTTAACTAATTCGGCTACAGTAACTATAACGCAACCTACTCCCTTAGCCTTTACAACAAGTACAAATGTAACTAATTGTTATGGGTCAAGTAACGGGAGCGCTACCGTAGTTGTTAGCGGCGGCACAGGTGCTTATACCTATTCCTGGGTTCCATCGGGCCAACTAACACCCACGGCAACCGGACTAAGTGCAGGTATTTACACTGTATTAATTACGGATGCAAACGGGTGTAAAGATTCTACCATTGCTTCAATTAGCCAGCCAGCAACCTTAGCTGCTTCACCCGGTGTGCTGTCAAATACTTGCTACGGTACAAGTAGTGGCAGCGCTATTGTTAGTGTTAGTGGCGGCACAGGGGCATATACTTACGTTTGGACACCATCGGCTCAAACAACTAATAATGCAACCGGGCTAAGCGCAGGGGCATATACTATAACGGTTACCGACGCAAACGGATGTACCGTTATTTCAATAGCTACTATAACCCAGGCTGCCCAATTATTTTCCAGCGCTACAGGGCCTTCTGTTTGTTCCGGACAAACTGATACTTTAACCTCCTCAGAATCGGGTGGAACAGAGCCATATACTTATGCCTGGAGCCCTTCGGGCGGAAATGCTGCCACAGGCTTTGTAGTTCCCGTAACATCTACCACTTATACTTTATCGGTAACCGATGCAAACGGCTGCGCCACAAGCGCTTTTGTTGCTATAATAGTCGCCCCTTCCCCTGCTGCAAGCTTTTATGCAAGCCCCGATACCCTTATAGGCGGAGGCACCGTAAGTTTTGTAAACCTGACAACAGGGGCAAACTCTTTTTATTGGAACTTTGGAGATGGAACAGCATCTGCCGATAGTTCAGTATCACATGAATATGATAAGACAGGGGTTTATATAGTAGAAATGGTAGCTACTAATTCTTTGGGGTGCAGAGATACCTTAACAAGGGATATTTATGTAACAGGGTTGATATTAGTGCCAAATGTATTCACCCCAAATGGAGATGGAATGAACGATAAATTCATTGTTACGGCAGAAGGCATGGAAACCTTTACTATACAAATTTATAATCGGTGGGGGGAAGAGGTATTTGAATCTGATTCACCCTTGCCGGCTCTTAGTTGGACGGGATTAAGTGTTACAGGTGAAATGGAATCGAGTGGAACCTATTATTACTATATACTGGCGTCCGACTACAGTGGCAAGAAATATAACCTTAAAGGGTATCTTGAATTAATACGATAGTACCGGGAAAATTAAAATGCGTTTTAAGCGCGGAACCACTAACTAAAAAAGGAAATACAGCGAGCTTATTTGGCAGCAGCCTTTGCTTTATTAGCCCTTTTCATAAGCTTCGATTTAAGGTTGGAAGCTTTGTTTTTATGAAAAATGTTTTTCTTGGCAAGTTTATCAATAGAAGAAATCAGTTTGGTAAGTTCTTTTGGGGCTGAACCTTTAGCTTCTGCTTCCTTCTTTTAACAAAGTACGAACTGTTTTGGCCTGGTAGCGGTTACGTTCTCTTTTGGCTTCGTTAGCCCGGGTTCTTTTAATAGCTGATTTGTGGTTTGCCATTGTTATATGGATTGGTTTATAAAATTTATTTTACTCTTTCGCAGTATTCCCCTGTGCGGGTATCTATTCTTATTTTATCCCCGTTATTCACAAATAAAGGAACATTTACTTCGCTTCCTGTTTCAACAGTTGCTGTTTTAGTGCATTGGTAGCGGTATTGCCTTTTTCGCCTGGTTCGGTATAAGTTACTTCCAGTTCAACAAAAGTAGGAGGTTCTGCCATAATAGGCAGCATCGCTTTCAAAAGCAACTTTCACTTCCATACCTTCTTTCAAAAATTTGCTGCCTTCACCAAAAAGTATTGCAGGAACATGAATTTGTTCGTAGGTTTCATTATCCATACACACTACAAAATCGCCTTCCTGGTAAATATATTGCAAGTCTCTGAATTCAACCCTTGCCAAATCCACCTGTTCGCCTGAACTGAAACCGGTATTCCACTAACTTGCCATTTTTAAGGTTACGCATTTTAGCCTGGTAAAAAGCCCTCAGGTTACCCGGTGTGCGGTGTTGAAACTCAATAATAGAGCATAATTCTCCGTTAAAACGTATAATGGAACCTACTCCAATATCCCTGTGTATTAGCCATTTTTATTTTTTAAGGGGTGCAAAGGTAGTAATTTTTTTGTATTAGCTTTGGCATGAAAATATAAGCCTTACTAAAAGCCCCTTTAGGGGTTTGGGGTAAAAAATACGAATGAAAATTTTAAAAAAGCCATGAACCACAGTTTTTGGGAACAGGAAACATTTACCAATTCTATTGATGTTGCCATTATTGGGGAAGGAATTGTAGGATTGAGCGCAGCCATACACCTGAAAACGGAAAGACCGGATTTACGGGTAATGGTGCTGGAACAAGGAGTAATACTTTCCGGGGCAAGCCTTCGTAATGCCGGGTTTGCCTGTTTTGGTTCCCCTTCCGAATTACAGGACGACCTGCTAAAAAGCCAGCCTGATGAGGTATTTCACCTCGTCGAAGAGCGATGGAAGGGGCTTCTCGAACTTAGAAAGTTATTAGGCGATTCAGCTATCGAGTTTATCCCTACAGGGGGGCATGAGGTATTCGACGATGAACAAATATTTGAGTCATGCTTGCAACTTTTGCCCGGGTTCAACAAAGAATTACACGGCATTACGGGGATAAAAGAAACCTTTAAAGTTGCTGACCAAAAACTTTCTTTGATGGGACTTAAAGGATTTAAACATCTGATAGAAATAAATGGAGAAGCCCAGATTAACACCGGAAAAATGATGCAGGCATTCATGCTGAAAGCCATAAATTTGGGTGTTGTCATTTTAAACAGGGTAAAACTGACAAGCTACGAAGATAAAGAGGAACATTTTATTATCTACTTCCTGGGAAACACTCCAGGCTAAAAAACTTTTATTCGCTACCAATGGTTACAGTTCTACCTTATTAAAAAACAATTTTGTAAAACCTGCCCGGGCACAGGTGCTTATCACATCACCGGTAAAGGGGCTTAAAGCACAGGGAAATTTTCACTTTGACAGGGGCTATTATTATTTTAGAAATATTGGTAACAGGCTGCTATTAGGAGGAGGAAGAAACCTTGACTTTGAAAAAGAAACGACCACTGAACTTGAAACTACGCAAACCATACAAACAGCCCTTGAAAATATGCTTTCGGAAAAGATTTTGCCCGGAATGCCCTACACTATTGAAAACAGGTGGAGCGGAGTAATGGGTATGGGTGATGCTAAATCGCCCATTATTGATAAACTTTCTACCAATGTATTTTGTGCTATTCGTATGGGTGGTATGGGCGTTGCCCTCGGTACAGGCACAGGGCAAAAAGCAGCTAAACTGGTGCTGAATAGCTTGTAAAGGATACATTGCTTATAAGCAGCCTTGTTTATAGCCAGACTACCTATTACAATCCCAATTTCTATATTCATAACTGATGCAAATGCCAAAAGAGTTGTTAATCTTGTTAGCAATACCGAATACACTAAAGGTGGGCACATTATGCAGTATAATGCATCAGAAATTGCAGATGGAACTTATTATTTAATTCTCTAGACCAATAGTTCCCGACAAACCGATAAAATGGAAAAAATAAAATGATTAGCGAGCGTATTTTCCGAACATTCAAATTTAGTGTAACTCTTTTTCTGTTTATCGCTATAGCCCTTCTATTAGGCTGTACATCGACACACAAAGTAGCTTCCTCTTTTAGTAAAAGAAGGTACACCAAAGGTCATTTTTATGACCCCATATCAAAACTGAAGATGCTGAATGGATATTTTGCCACTACTAAACCGATAAATAAATACTCCAAAACGACAGACGATAAAAATATCTTAGACACAAAAAATCGAGATTAATCATGTAATGGATAGTCATACCATTCCATTGAAAAATATTCTATCTGCGGAAAATTGCAGGAATTTGTTAAAATTACAAATGGAAAATATAGGGGAACATCAAATAAAGAGAATATCTCATTAAATGAAATATTAATCTTGAATGCAGCTCCTTATGATGACCATAATAATCAGGTTCACAAGTCAAAGGTATCAAAATATCTGATAGTTTGGCTTCTTAGTTTGGGGGCTTTTATTATTTCGTACCTAATATTAGCACTGATTTTATTGGGTGGTCAATCTGGACCGCCCCCATCGGATGGAATTTTTGTAGCTTTAGCTATGCGTTAACTA
>CAVYDB010000020.1:0-239570 GCA_963767125.1 uncultured Bacteroidota bacterium
ATCATTTTCTACTACTGCAAGCCCGATAGAACATATGCTGCTTCTTTGGCTGTTTGCGGTTTCAAAATCTATCGCGACAAAATTCATAATAACACAAAACTAATAAAAATGAATTGTCATTGAAAAGTTTTAATTCTTTTCCATTTTTGTGATGCCGTTGCAAATTCAATATGAAATTAACCAATAAAATGTACTCTTTTCTTAGTACCCCAGCACCTTCAACATGCTCTTATAGCTTTGTTCTTTAGCAAAGAGGCGGGTGGTTATTTCTCCGTCTTCGTTTTTGTCAATAATAACATGCTTGGGTGCAGGTATCAGGCAATGCTGTATTCCGCCATATCCGCCTAACGATTCCTGGTAAGCTCCTGTATGGAAGAAGCCTACATATTGAGGGTTCATCTTCCTTATAGTTAAATTTAGGCAGGTACACTTCGTTGGTATGCAATTCGGAGTTGTAATAATCAAGACTGTCGCAGGTAAGCCCTCCTAGGTTTACATTTTGGTATTCATGGTCCCAGTGGTTAATGCCAAGCATAATAAAACGCTGGTTAATTCCCCAGGTATCGGGCAGGGTAGTAATGAAAGAACTATCAATCATATACCAAAGCTCACGGTCGTTTTGCCATTTTTTATCTAATACGGAATAGAGGGCAGCACCGCTTTCCCCAACGGTAAAGGAGCCAAACTCAGTAAAGATATTAGGTTCGGGAATATCGTTCTGGTCGCAGAAATTTTTTATCTGCAAAATGATTTCTTCAATCAGGTATTCATAATCAAACTCAAACCCAAGTGAGTTACGGATAGGAAGCCCTCCGCCAATATTCAGTGAATCAAGGCTGGGGCAAATCTTCTTTAACTGGTAATATACTTTAAGCATTTGGCAATTCCGTCCAGTAATAGATAGCATCCCTTATACCTGTATTAATAAAGAAGTGCAGCATCTTCAACTGACACTTTGGGGTTCTTCTGAATTTTTTCTTTGTAAAAATCTACAATATCCCTGTATCGGATACCCAAGCGGGAAGTATAAAATGCAAATGTGGGCTCTTCTTCGGCGGCAATACGTATACCAATGTTGAATTTCTTTTTGGCTGAGCGGTTATAGTATTCCAGTTCTTCTTTATTATCAAGAATAGGAATCAGGTTTGTGAAACCGTTATTAATGAGTTCGCAAACGTATTGTTTATATACAGGGCGTTTGAATCCATTGCAAATAATATAGTGTCTCTTTGGTTATCTTTCCTTCTTTGTAAAGGTCTTTAACAATAGGTATATCAAAGGCAGACGAGGTTTCAAGATGAACATCTTCATTTGAGAGAACTTCATCCAGAACAAAAGAAAAATGAGAGCTTTTAGTGCAATAACAGTATCTATACTTACCTTTGTAGTCGGCTTTTGCCATTGCTACATTAAATAGTTTCTTTGCTTTTTGAATTTGAGAACTGATTTTTGGGAGGTAGGTAAGTTTGAGAGGTGTTTTATATTGCTTGATAATGGACATGAGATTAATATCGTGGAAGTAGAGTTCATTGTCTTCCACGCGAAACCCTTCCTGCGGAAAATTGAAGGTTTGTTGTATGAGGTCGAGATACGTATTTTCCATTTCAGGTGAGGTTAAATTGTGATTGAAGATTGCAAATGTAAGTAAACTACTTTGAAAATAAATACGATAAAGTAAGTGAGTTACATTTTTAGGGGAATAAGTTGTCAGTGGTCAGTGGTCAAGTCAGTTGTCAGTAAAAAGTTGGTAAAATAAAACAGAAAATGAAAATAAAAAGGTTTGAAGATATTATTGCATGGCAAAAAGCTCAGGGCTTGGCTGTGGAAATATACGTCAGTATTCAAGATGCTAAAAGATTATCGGATTCAAGGAACCAGGTTTGCAGAGCATCCGTATCTATATCCAATAATATTGCAGAAGGATTTGACAGAAGCAGTTTAGCTGATTTCAATCGCTTCTTATATATATGCATTAGGTTCGTGTAGCGAGGTAAAATCTATGCTTTACTTGGCTGAAAAATTAAAATATATTGACTGAGGAAAACAGAGATATGTTAATCAATAAAGCTACCGAAATTGTCAATGATAATTACCGGATTAATAAAGTCTAATAAATCTGACCACTCATAACTGACCACTGATAACTGACCACTGACAACTAAAAAATATATGAAACAGATAAAATTAATAGAAGTAAAATCGGAAATAGGCGCAGGCACGCGCGGGGCAAGCATGGGCATTGATGCAGTGAAAATAGCGGCGCTTGATTTCGGAAGTTATTTTTTCAAAAGAAATAAATCTGTAAGGATTCCGGTTGAGAACAGGCTTTTGCTGGAACCTATAAAAAATGAATATGCCAAAAGAATTGTAGGTGTATATACATGTGGTTGAGAAATTATCAAAAGAAGTGCAGAAAGCAGTTGAAGCGCCAAATACTTTCCCAATCGTATTGTTAGGCGACCATAGTTCTTCCATCGGAACAGTGGCAGGAATTAAAATGGCTTGCCCCGATAAAAGACTTGGTGTAATATGGATTGATGCACATGCCGATATTCATTCGCCTTACACAACCCCATCGGGCAATATGCACGGAATGCCCATTGCAGCCATGCTGGATGAAGACAATATGGAGAACAGGATAAATAATCCTGATGAAGAAACCATACAATATTGGGAAAAACTGAAATCATTGGGCGGAATAAAACCGAAAATACTTCCATCTGATTTGATATATGTAAGCATGCGGGATATGGAAGTACAGGAAAGCGCATGTAATTAAAAAACTAAATATCCGTAATTATCCTGTTTCCGAAATGCGGTCAAAAGGGGTGGAAAGGGCGGCAGTGGAGGTGTTGAATTATCTTGATAAATGCGATATTATTCATATTTCATTTGATGTGGATTGTATGGACCCTTCTATTTCTCGCGGCACAGGAACACCTACCAAAAATGGAATTACAGAAAGAGAAGCAGGTAATTTTATTTCCCGTTTGCTTTATAGCAAAAAAATAGTTTCTTTTGAAATTACTGAAATAAACCCAACCCTCGATAAAGAAAACCTGATGGCGGAAAATGCTTTTGAAATATTGCAGAAGGCAGCGAACCAGATAACGAGGGTGATTTAGAATTATGAATTTCATCATTGTAAGGAACAAAGCAATCTCTACATTTAATTATGAACATAGGACACCAAATTTCCGAATCAGCTAAAAAAGCGCTTGCGCATTTGTATAATGCAAGTGCGGAAAAATTAAATATTCCTATTCAGCCTACCCGTGAGGAGTTTAAGGGGATTTTACCATTGTGGTTTTCCCTTTCCTTTCTTTTTCCAAAAAGAAACCTGATGAAACTGCCAATGAAATAGGGGAGTTTATAAAGAATGAAATACCTGAAATAGAATCGTATAATGTTATTAAAGGTTTTTTGAACCTCGTAGTTTCAAAAGCCTATTGGATTAATTTCCTGAAATCTATTTCTGAAGATACAGAATATGGTAATACAAAGCCCGGTGCAGATTCCCCGACTATTATGGTAGAGTATTCCTGCCCTAATTCCAATAAGCCTTTGCACCTTGGGCATGTGAGAAATAACCTGATTGGTTTGTCAATTACAAGGATTCTTAAAGCCGCGGGAAATAACGTTATCAAGGTAAATTTGATTAATGACCGGGGCATACATATTTGTAAATCTATGTTGGCCTGGAAGAAGTGGAGTGGGGGAGAGACACCTGTTACAACAGGAGAAAAAGGAGATTTTTTTGTCGGCAGATATTATGTTTTGTTTGATAAGGAATATAAGAAGGAGATTAAAGAATTAATTGAGAAGGGATTATCGGAAGAAGAAGCCGACAAAAAATCCGTATTAATGTCGGAAGCGCGGGAGATGCTCCGTTTGTGGGAGAGCGGAGATGATGAAACCATCCATTTATGGAAAACGATGAACGGCTGGGTTTATAAGGGTTTTGAAGAGACTTACAAAGCGATGGGTGTGGATTTCGACAAGGTTTATTATGAATCGGAAACCTATTTAATGGGTAAGGAAATAGTGGATGATGGCTTAATAAAGGAAATATTCTACCGTAGGACTGACCATTCCGTTTGGGTGGACTTAACCCATGATGGATTGGATGAAAAGTTGGTATTGCGTTCCGATGGTACTTCCGTTTATATCACACAGGACATGGGCACTGCCTATTTAAGGTCACAGGATTTTAAGTTTGATAAACTGGTTTACATAGTTGCCAATGAACAGGAATATCACTTTAAAGTGTTGTTTTTGATTTTGAAAAAGTTGGGATATAAATGGGCTACTGGCTGCTATCATTTGTCTTATGGCATGGTTGAATTACCAGAAGGTAAAATGAAATCGAGGGAGGGCACGGTAGTAGATGCGGATGACCTGATGAAAGAGATGGTGGATACTGCAAGGGATATTACCAAAGAATTAGGTAAGATTGAAAACTTTGAATCAGAAGAAGCAGAAACCCTTTATAAAACTATCGGTATGGGTGCGCTCAATTACTTTATATTGAAAGTTGACCCCAAGAAAAAAATGCTTTTCAATCCTCGTGAATCGGTAGATTTTGAAGGCAATACCGGACCATTTATTCAATATACCCATGCACGTATTTGTTCCCTGTTAAATAAAGCTAAAGATATTGGCTATTCTCCGGCAATAAATATAGGAGACATAGCCGATAAGGAAAAAAATCTAATCAGGAAAATTTATGAGTTTCCGGCTGTGATTAAAGAATCTGCCAATACATACAATCCCGCATTAGTTGCAAATTATACCTACGATTTAGTAAAGGAATACAACCAATTTTATCACGACTACCAGGTATTAAAGGAAGAGAATGCGGATATACGTAGTTTTCGTATTGCCCTTTCAAAAGAAACCGGGCAAGTTATTAAAAACGCTTTTTGGATGTTGGGGATTAGTGTGCCGGAGAGGATGTAAGGGGCAAGAGGTAAGAGTAGGAGTAATGTCATTGCGAGGCTTTGCGAAGAAATCTTACGATAATAAAGCGTCACAAAACGGCATATTTTGGGCTAAAATTAAATTCGTTATCTTTGATAAGGGATGATTTGTAAATTGATGTATTAATAGGCATGAAAGATATCTATAGCATATTATGTTTAACTGCATTCATCTTTTTCAGTTTTGTTGTTGTTGCGCAGACATCACGCGATAGAAGTTTTATAATTAATTCCTTTGAAGGTGAGCAGGCTAAAATTAATATAAAGTCAGATTACATTCATGGCGAACTTATAATAGAATTAGACCATTATGATAGTATTTGTATTAATGACTACATGGGCGGTAGCCGATATGAAAAGCTAAAAGTTATTAATCAAAAATTTATTTTAGTTTCTTTTTCAACCAGAGGCGGAAGTGGAGAGTCTCCTTCATCAATATTCATTCTATCTGTATTAAAGGGTCATTTACATATCGCATTCTTAGGGTCAAGTGAAGATTGGTCTGGGGGAATAGAAAATGAAATTGGCAATTTTAGATTCGAGGTAATTAGCATTAATAGCGATTCATTAAATGGCTACAAGTTAGTAGCAAGGCAATATGAAAAGATAACATCACTCAACCATCCTGGAAAAAATTATGAAGCCATAGATACATTATATTTTAGGTTTGACGAAATAAATAAAATATTCTATAATAAGCGTATTACATTAAATGGGGATTATGTATTGGATAGTTTTTCCTTTGATGAAAATATGAATTTTGAAAAATCTGTGAATTTTAAGTCGGAAACATATCCTACAATTGAGATAAAAAGACACGCGTACTTATGCGATAGCCAAACATTTACGATTGGGTCTGACATATTTATCAAAGGAAAATGGTATGGCTATAAGGGTTACCGAAAGAATCATTTGGGATTGATTGGCAAATAAAAACAGTCTCTAAGTTTTCACTATTTCTCCCTATATCACCAGCTTCTTATGCCTGAATGGTTTATTGGCATCTTCGCCTAAGCGTTTCTTTTTATTTTCTTCGTAGTCGGAGTAGCCACCTTCAAAGTAGTAAACGTTGCCTTCGCCTTCAAAAGCGAGAATATGTGTACAAACCCTATCGAGGAACCAGCGGTCGTGGGAGATGATTACACAGCAGCCAGCAAAGTCTTCAATAGCTTCTTCTAAAGCACGTAAAGTGTTTACGTCAATATCGTTGGTGGGTTCATCAAGCAATAATACATTCGCTTCGGAACGCAGTGTGAGAGCGAGATGCAGGCGGTTACGCTCACCACCCGAAAGTATCCCGCATTTTTTCCCCTGGTCAGGTCCGCTAAAGTTAAAGCGACCCACATAAGCCCTGGAGTTGAGCAGACGCCCGCCCAGCATAATGTTTTCATTGCCTCCCGAAATAACTTCCCAAACGGTTTTATCTGCGTCTACGGAAGTATGCTCCTGGTCTATGTAGCCAATCTTAACGGTTTGTCCTATTTTAAAATCCCCTGCATCGGGTTTTTCCTGAGCCATTATCATACGGAAGAGGGTTGTTTTCCCTGCACCGTTAGGTCCTATGATGCCAATAATTCCTGCAGGCGGTAACCTGAAATTCAAATCATCAAAAAGTACTTTATCTCCAAATGCTTTTTTTACATGGGTTGCATCAATCACTTCATTGCCGAGGCGGGGTCCATTCGGAATAAATATTTCCAGTTTTTCTTCTTTTTCTTTTACGTCTTCACTCATCATTTTATCGTATGCGCAAGCCTTGCCTTCGATTTTACATTACGCCCTTTAACCCCCATTCGTACCCATTCCAACTCTTTTGCCAATGCCTTTTGTTTCTTTGATTCCGCTTTTTCTTCCTGTTGCAAGCGTTTACCTTTTTGTTCCAGCCAGGCAGAGTAATTACCTTTCCACGGTATACCTTCACCACGGTCGAGTTCTAAAATCCAGCCGGCTACATTATCTAAGAAGTAACGGTCGTGAGTTACGGCAATCACTGTGCCTTCGTATTCATGCAAATGATGTTCCAGCCAATCTATTGATTCAGCATCGAGGTGGTTGGTAGGTTCGTCCAGGAGTAAAATATCTGGTTTTTGAAGCAGGAGCCTACATAGCGCAACCCTTCTTTTTTCTCCCCCGGAAAGATTTAAAATAGGTGCATCGGCATCAGGGCAACGTAAAGCATCCATAGCAATTTGCAGTTTATTATCCAGGTTCCATCCATCATGTTGCTCTATCTGGTCACTCAAATACGACTGTCTTTCTACCAGTTTATTCATCTCGTCGTCTGAGAGAGGTTCGGAGAATTTATTGTTGACTTCCTCGTATTCTTTTAAGAGAGCACTTACTTCAGCAGCACCTTCCCGAACTATTTCAATCACCGTTTTAGTTTTATCTAATTGAGGGTCTTGTTCCAAATACCCGATTTTATATCCCGGTGAAAAATGGACTTGTCCTTCATACGATTGCTCAATGCCGGCTATAATTTTCATCAGGGTAGATTTACCGGAACCGTTCAACCCTATCACCCCAATTTTTGCACCATAATAAAAAGAGAGGTAAATGTTTTTTAAAATTTGTTTTCCGGTTGGCAATATCTTGCTGATATTTACCATTGAGAATATAATCTTCTTGTCGTCTGCCATATTTTAAGGGAAATTTAGATTGGAAAAATAGAAGAGTTCATATAAAAAATAATTTCTTGCCACGAAAACACTAAAGCGCTAAATCCCACAAAATATTTAGTGTGTAATTTATTTGTGTTTTTATGTTTTAGTGGCATAGCATTTATAAAAAAACTTGATTTGAAATTAATTTAAGGAAGCGCAAATATCGCAAAAACAAATCTTTTTAATACTGTAATTAGTCCTGTCCGCAGGCTTGTAATAATATGTCAGATAATTGCCTGCACTGAACCCTTAATTCAGGGACTGCAATAGTTTCCCACAATAAGCCTTTCAGGTTTACCCCTAAGGTAAATAGATTCGTAGATTTTTTACCAGTGGCATCAATTACCTGGAAGCTCGAAACACCGGCATTAATACCAAGTTCAAGCGGGTCTGCTGAAAGTATACCTTGCTCAGCAAGCCTATTCAACAAGGGGTTTAAGGATTTATAAATACTTGTTTCTGGTCCGGTGCAATTAATTACTCTTTGTACTTTTATGGTTTCTTCACCTCGGTTTCTTGTATTGAAAAAAACTACCTGAACCTCATTTCTATTCTCAGTGATGTCTTTTAGTTTACCCTGATATATTTCTAACTGCCCTTCAATCCGTAGTTTTTCAATAATATCATAAATAAAAACCGGGAGCCGATGACGGGCTACTCCCCACATGTGCCTGTATCTTGATACAAATAACTTTTTTTCTGCAGTTGTAAATGATTGCCATATCTCCTGGCTGTAGGGCCTTAAAGAGTCTATCACTGGTTCGGCACTTATGCCCAGTTTCCGGACCTTTTTAATATGTTTATTAAAGATACGGACTAAGTTATTGAGTTTGAAATTATTTTGAAGCTCATCTACCAACCCACCGTAAGTTATTCCAAAATGGCGGTGAGGAAGCACTCCGAAGCCATTACCCGAAATGGAATAAATTTTGTTTTGGAAGCCATTTTCAATCAATCCAATAACAGTATCAACCATAGTAAGCCCATTACCAATAATTAATACATCGCCGTCAGCCTTTAAGTTACTTACAGAATCATTACTCCAGGGGTTTCTAAAATAGGTAGGGGAGGAGTAGTAACCCATAGTTGGAATAGGCGGGTTGCGGGGCAACGAATTGCCCGTTGCCAATACCACATAATCTGCCATTATAGATGAACCTTTTTTGAGAATCACTTTCATCTGATTGGCTTCCATCAGATCCAAATCGGTTACAAAATCATCTATACTGTTTAATTCTATATATTCTCTTTTTGTTGATAGTGTGGTATCCCAGATATATCGTAAATATTCAGCATATAAATTCCTGGGGAGGAAAGTTGTAGCTAATAAATCAGTTTCATATTCGCTATATTCTTTTTTGGAATGTACCCAATTAACAAAGTGTGACGTATCATCCCCCAAGGCGCTCATATTTCCGGCTGCTACGTTTAATAGATGAGTCGAAGAGTACGTGTTGTATGCAACTCCCTTCAAAAATGGGGAGCCTGAATTTATAATTGTTATTTTTAAAGGATTTTTTGAATCCCTGATTAAATTGATAACAGTCATACAGCCACAAAATCCTCCCCCAATAATTACTATATGTTTCGTATTGCTCATATCCGCTCCCTTAATAGGGTTTGAAAATTAGTAAACTGCTTCAAACTAAACTGTAAAATAAGAAATGGGAACAAAGATGGCACAGATTGTTTAGTTTTTTTCAGATTCAGTCAGTTATAATGATAACCATCAGCATTATCTGTGTTTAGTGTTTTGGTCTTAATACATTTCAAATGCAGCGCTCAAATAGATAAGTGCATCCGATGGGACATTATCTTCAACAGCTCCCCTTTTTTTGCCGAGTCGTACTATCACCATATTTTTTTCGGGAATAACAAAAGTATATTGCCCTAATATCCCCCTGCAATAGGCAACCTTATACCCGGCGCAGGTCAGGAGCCACCAATTATAGCCATAATGTGCTGACAAGGCTGGCTTCATAGAAGCAAGCACATAGTCCTGAGGGACTAATTGCTTTCCGCCCCATTTACCCGAATCAAGGTAGAGTTGCCCCAGCCGGGCAAAGTCACGGGCATTGGAATTGAAACAACAATAGGCTTTTTCCATTCCACCTTCATGGTCAAGACTCCAGTAGGCCGGCTGCTCAGCCCCTAATGGCTGCCACAATTTTTCCGATGCGTAACTGCTCAATGGTTCTCCGGCAGCTACCGAAACAATATAACCAAGCAGGGTAATGTTTCCGCTCAGATAGATAAAATTCTTTCCGGGTGGGGAAACTACTTCATACTTTATAGTATTGGCAACAAGGTCATCTCCATAATAGGCTTCCGCAGGATACGCAAAGGGGTTTACATAACTTTCGTCATAATTCATACCGGAACTCATGGTCAATAGGTCTTTAATGGTAAGCATAGTATCCATGCCGGTTTTGAACGATGTAATAAAATCGGATACATGCTCATCAATACTTTTTATTTTACCCTCTTGAATGGCAATCCCCGTTAGTGCGCTCACTATACTCTTTGCCATAGAAAACGAGTTGGTGTGTGAAGTATCTGAGTAGCCGTCCCAGTATTGCTCATAGCAGATGGAGTCATTTTTAATTATCAGGTATGCTTCTGTTTTATAATTTTGTATCTGTTTGAGATATGCTTCCGGTATAGACTTTTTATTGTAGTCCTTAGATAAAGCCCAGGGCTTGGGATTGCCCACTTTAACCAGCCTATTTGCAAAAATTTTATAATCATCAATCCCTGGTCCCGATTTGCCTTTCAAGTAAGTATTAGCTATTCCTTTGTAGAGATAAAATCTGCCTGAAATCAAAATTATCCCATTAAGAACAACAATTATAGCAAGCAAAATATACAAAAGCCACTTAAAGAATTTCATAAGAAATGTAAAAGTTCAAAGGTACAAATTATGTGGTTCGCTTCATGCTCAAAATTCAGAACGGAATTATAACAAGGCACACCCTTAGATATTTGTAGTACTTCTTTCATATTCTTTAAATTTGCCTGCTTGAAACTAATTTCTCCTGATGAAAAATATCTTAATAATTCGTCTTGTTTCTTTATTTGTACTCGTAGTGTTATTTCCGGATTGCAAAAAGCCTACCGAATTTAAGGAGATAGAGGTTAATAATTTATTCACGTTGCAAGTGCCTGTATATTTTCATCCGACCAATGAGTTAATTCCATTTGATAGTCCGAATATTCATCAGTATGAAGATAGTGCCGGTAAAATTTGCCTGATGGTGTTTGATTCTTCAAGGGTGGAAATTGGACTAAGTACCTTAAAAACATTTTACGATTCTATGGTGGCTAACCCGGTTATGGATTCAGCCCTAATTACTCCCCCTGAGTTGGTTACGGTAGGTAATGATTCAGCCTATCGCTCTGAAATAACAGGCATACGGAATAATATCAAGGTATTCAGTGAGATAGAAACGATTGCTACCAAAGACCGCTATTACTTCATACTTACCTGGGCAAACCTTGAAAGAAGAAAGGAATTAAAACCAGATATGAATAAGATGTTTGACTCGTTCCGGGAGGTAAAACACTTGAAAATATGACAATTCTATGACAATACAAACAAGGTATTGATAGACCTTTGCAGCGTATTAATTTGGAATTGGTAGTTGGGGTTTAGACACCTAAGTAATTGATTCCTGATTTTTAATTTCTAATCCCTAATTAGTCCTGTGAACCGCTATTCTGTAATTGCTTTCAACCATCACGCTACAAAGATTAAAAACCTCGATGAGGTTTTTATTGATGAAGGCGCGCTTAATGAGAGACTTCACACTATAAAAAGTGAATTGAAGGCAGACGGTCTTATGTATCTTGGTACCTGTAACCGGATGGAGTTCCTATTTTCTTCCCGGCAGCCAATTACAAAGAATGAGACGGACATCGTATTACGTATTTTACACCCGGAGTGGAAAGATGAAAAAGTAGAAAAGTTTTCTAAATCAGGGTTGCTTTTTAATGGGGAAGAAGCGGTAAAGCATTTGTTCTGTGTTGCTTCTTCGCTGGACTCATTGGTGGTGGGAGAACGGGAAATTATTACCCAGGTTAGAAATGCTTTTGAGTGGTCACACAAACAGGGATTAACTGATGATTTTATCCGCCTATTGGTTAGAAAAACAATAGAAACAGCCAAGAAAGTTTATACTGATACTAAAATTGCCGAGAAGCCAGTTTCGGTGATGTCGCTTGCCTGCCGTAAATTGCAGGAGTGGCATGTCAACAATAATTCAAGAGTGCTGATGATTGGCGCCGGGCAAACAGCCGATGTGCTGGTTAAGTATTTAAATAAACATGGCTTTACCAATTTCGCTGTGTTTAACCGTACTTTAAAACATGCCAGGGAATTAGCTGCTAAATATAATATTGAAGCCCATTCTCTGAAAGACCTTGAAAATTATGATAAAGGCTTTGATATACTAGTAACCTGTGTGCAAAGTTCTAAGCCCGTAATAAATAAAGAATTATTTGAAAAACTCCGCAAAGGAGAGAATACCATTAAAACGATCGTGGATTTAGGCTTACCGTTTAATGTAGAAAAGAAAGTTCTTGGGTTGGAGAATGTGCAATCGGTTACTACTGCGAGCATTGAAGCCGTTGCCAAAGAAAATCTTTTAGGGCGTAAGTCGGAAATGAATGCGGCCTATACTATAATTGATTTGGCAGTAAAAGAATTTTATAAAGACCTGCAGGGTAGAAAAATAGAACTTGCCATGCGCGAGGTTCCCCAGCAGGTTCATAAGCTAAGAGAACAAGCTATTACTACCGTTTTTTCTAAAGAAATTAATTCCCTTAGCCCTGATTCTAAAGAGGTGCTGGAGAAAGTGGTGGACTACCTGGAGAAAAAATACATCAGTATTCCTATGCAACTTGCCAAGGAAATTTTACTTAATCCGGAGAGGTTTAGTTAATAGCTATACCTGGTTACTCCTTGATTTTGACAGATATTGCTACTATGGAAAAGCGCATATCTAAAAAAAAGACAAAAATTAGAAAAAGCGGTAAAAGGTTCCCGGATGCCCTGTTTGAAACAGGTTTTAAAATTACCCATAATGGAGTTGCTCTTCTAAATAAATCGTACCCTATTGAAGTTAATGAACAGTTTTTGAAGGTAGTAAGGAGAAAGCGGGAAGAAGTAATTGGAAAGGACCTCTTAGAATATGTTTTTAAGGACGACATTCCTTTAGTAAGACAAGAAATTAAAAAGAACCGGAATGTTATTTACGAAATAAGGATGTTCAGGGGCGACGGCTTGTTGATATATTTGGAAGTCAGGGGACATCCTATAGTATATGAGGGAAAAAAATGCCGCATGTTGCTTCTCAGAGACATTACCGCAAAAAAAATTAATGATAGGCTTTTTCTGAACTATGTAAACATACTGGAAGCTTTTCCAGAATCTATTTGTGTGCATGATACCAGGGGTATTATTTTATATACTAATCCTTCTATGAATAAGATGCTCGGAGTAAAATCTGCTGAGCAACTAAAAGGAAAACAGGTAATGAATTATGTGCTGCCGGAATATTACCCTATATTGAATGAAAACAAGAAAAAAATAGTAGGATTGGAATCCACTTCAACCAGGCTGATTACTATACGGGCTGAAGGAGGCAGGCGATTTGTAAAAGCAGAGCTATCGGCGCTTCCCTTAAATTGGGGCGGTGAGCCGGTTGTATTGACGGTATGCCATGATACTGCCCTTGAAGAAAGGGTGCATAAAAGTGAAGTGGAGAGACAGGTTATAGAAGCCGTAAATGAGCGATTGAAGTGGGAAATATCGGTACACCAGACATTAGAAAAAAGACTTAAGGAAATGGTGGAAGAAAAGGAATGGCTGCTGAAAGAGGTGAATCATAGGGTGAAAAATAACTTACAGATTATTACAAGCATACTGAACCTTCAAATTAACCAATTGCAGGATAAAAAGTTAGTTCCGGTAATGAAGGAATTTCAAAATAGGTTTTATGCTCTTTCCTCCATATATTCCAGCCTGTACCAATCTAAAAATAAAGAGGAAATAGATATTTCCGCATACCTGAAAGATTTGACAAATAACTTATTTACATCCTATTCCGGTCCTCACAAAAATGTTTCTTTAAGTTGCGAAACTGACCGGATATTTCTGGAGTACAACCAGGCTATAACCTGTGGACTCATAGTGAATGAATTGGTTTTAAATTCTATTAAATATGCATTCCCGAATAACCGCAATGGAAGAATTAAAGTAAGCCTGAGCCAATTGAAAAGAAATATATTGCTGAATGTAGAGGATGACGGGGTAGGAATGAAATTGAACGCTAAAGAATCAGAACAAGATACGCTTGGCTTACACTTGGTGGAAAGTCTTGTCCGCCAGCTGAAAGATGGGGAATTGGAACAAAAGAAAATAAAGAAGGGAACAGCTTATTTAATTACATTTACATCTGAATCACCTATAAAAAAAGAACAACTAAGAATTAAGCAGCCATGAAAAAAACATCTGTTTTTATTGTAGAAGATGAGGTAATTATTGCGAAAGACTTGTCTCTTACCTTAAATAAGCTGGGCTATAATGTGGTAGGGCATTGCCTTAGCGGAGAAGAAGTATTGATGATAGTAGAAGAAAAACAGCCGGATATAATTTTAATGGATATTATGTTGAAAGGTGAAATGACTGGAATAGATGCGGCGAAAGAAGTAAAAGAGAAATATAATATCCCTGTAGTTTTCATTACTGCCTATTCTGATGAAGATAGTATTAACAGGGTGAATACTGCCTCACCCTTCGGATACATTGTAAAACCCTTCAAAACAAATGACCTGCGGGCAACTATTGAAACTGCGTTGAATCGTTTTAATGAGGAAGAGCGGTTGAAAAAGGAAAATGCAATGCTTTATAAGCTTTCAAAGCCTGGCGCATCGCCGACTATTTTGTTCATTAAAACAGATTCGAAACTTATTAAGATTAGGATGAAAGACATAATATATATTGAAGCCTTAAAAGATTATGTAAACATATTTACCGTGGACAAAAAGCATGTTATCCGCTCTACTATGAAAGGTATCCAGGATAAATTACCTCCGGAGCATTTTGCCAGGGTGCATCGTTCATTTATTCTGGCAATTGATAAGGTTGCTTCCATAGACCATGCTAAAGTAATATTAGATAATGGCGAAAGCATACAACTTGGAAGCCTTTATAAGGAAGAATTTTTAGATAAAATCAATATGGTTTAACCAATTCGAAATCTATCTGTTTCTTTATCAAATCGGTTTTCTTTACCCGCACATTCACACTCTGCCCCAATTGAAATTTATTGCCTGTTCTTTTTCCTCTTAAGCAGTAGGTGGTTTCATCGTAGTAGTAATAGTCTCCTTCTATATCCCTTGCCCTCACAAAGCCCTCGCACTTATTTAATTTCAATTCCACAAAAAAGCCGTACTCGGTAGTGCCCGATATAGCGCCTTCATATACGCCTTCCCGGTGCATTTCCATATACTGCACCTGCTTGAATTTAACGGATGCTCTTTCTGCTTGTTCTGCCCGTCTCTCCATTTCCGAACAATATTTGCATTGTTCTTCAATAGCAGTTTTATCGGGGTTTGTTTGTTTGTTTTGGATATGGTCAAATAATAACCTGTGCACCATAAGGTCAGGATATCGCCGGATAGGGGAGGTGAAGTGGGTAGTAATAGTGAAACCCCAACCCATAGTGACCTATATTTTTGGTAGTATAAAATGCTTTTGCCATAGTGCGTATGGCAAGCAGGTTGATAATATTTTCATAAGGTTTTTTATGGGCATTTTTCAATAGGGAGTTAAAAGACGCGGAAGATTTTTTGATTTTGATTAAAATCACTCATGATACCTGATTTACTCAGAAATTCGGAGAATTTTTTCAACTTTTCATCATCCGGTAACATCGTGTACCCGGTAAACAAATACACTGTTTTTTATTTTCCCCATTATTTCAGCCACCGTGCGGTTGGCTAAAAGCATAAAGTCTTCAATCAATTCATGGGCATCGTTAGCTTCCACAAAAAAAACCTCCACCGGGATTCCTTTTTCATCGAGCTTAAATTTGGTTTCTGTCTTTTCAAATGGAATAGAACCCTTTGCTATACGTTGCTTCCCGGAGTTTTTTTGATAAAGAATCTAAAGTGTAATATTTCAGCAGATAAATTATCTTTGTTCTTGCCCTCAATAATTTCCTGAACTTCTTCATAATTAAATCTTCGGCATGAATTAATAACAGTTTTACCAAGCCAATGTCCGGATTACTTCTGCTTCGGGTGTCATTTCAAACACCACAGAAAAACAAAGTTTATCCTCATTCGGATTAAGGGAGCACGCATCGTTTGATAATGTTGCCGGAAGCATAGGAATAACCCTGTCACCAAGATAAACAGAGGTGGCGCGTTCAGTGGCTTCCATATCCACCGTAGAACCTGGCGTAACATAATGGCTCACATCGGCAATATGTACCCCAATTTCCCAATTGCCGTTTTCAAGTTTCTTTATAGATAGGGCATCATCAAAATCTTTTGCATCAATAGGGTCAATGGTAAAGGTAGTTATACTTCCTGAAATCCCTTCTGTTTTTTAGTTCCTCGTTGCTTATACTTCGGGAAATACCTTCAACAGATTTCTCTACATTCATGTGGGAAATTAGGAGATAATTCATATTCCTCCATAATGGAATTTATCTCGGCAAAATGTTCACCCGGAGTACCCAAAATATGGGTTATTTCTCCTTTCGGGTTCTTTTCGCCCGGTTCCCAACCGGTAATATTTACAATTACTTTCTGCCCGTCTTTCGCCTTATTTATTTTATCAGGCGGGATAAAAATATCAATGGGCATCTTAGGATTATCGGGAGTTACAAAAGCATATCCTTTGGAGAGTGCTATAGTACCGCTATACGAGGTTTTCTCTCTTGTTACTACAGATACTATGTGTCCTTCCGGACGGGAATGCCTTCGTGATTCTGTAACAGATACTTTAACCGTATCACCATGCAGGGCATTAGCTGTTTTCCCTTTCTGAATAAAAATATCATGCTCCGATTCGGGTGATATAATATATGCGGTCCCCGAGGACTTCATATCTACCGTCCCCGTGATTATTCGGCTTTCCTTTGGTTTTTCCCTTTTGCCCCCGGATTGCCCGCCCCTGTGACGGTCTCCCTGTTTTTTCTTATTTCTCATTTAAGTATTCTTTGGCGGAGGGCTTCAAATAGCACAATACCGGCAGTAACAGAAACATTAAGGGAATCTATTTTGCCCATCAGCGGGATTTTTACTTGTTTATCCGAGATGCGCAGTAATTCAGAGGAAATGCCTTTGCCTTCAGAGCCCAATATAAATGCTGTGGGAGTACTCAAATCAACAGTAGTATATGAAACTTCAGCTTTTTCGGTACAGGCAAGCACCTGCACGCCCGAAGCCCTTAAAAAATAAACTGTTTCAGTAAGGTTTTTCTCGCGGCATACCGGTAAAATATTTAAGGCTCCCGCAGAGGCTTTCATCCCTTCGGCATTAATAAGAGCAGAGCCTTTTTGCGGTATCACTACCGCATTCGCTCCCGCACATTCTGCCGTGCGGACAATAGCGCCCATGTTTCGTACATCCGTAATTTCGTCCAGTATAAGTATCAATGGAATTTTACCTTGTTCAAACAGAAAGGGAAGTATGTCCTCTATCTTCTGATAAGCTATTTCAGAAACATAAGCCACTACTCCCTGGTGATTTTTAGGGGTAATCCTCCTTAGCTTTTCAAGAGGGACGTATTGGTAAAGTATATTATTTTCCCGAAGCAGGCGCTGGAGTTCCTTTGCAACAGGGCTTGTGAGATTAGTTTGAAGGAAAACCTTTTCAATCTCTTTCCCGCTTTCTATAGCTTCAATAACAGGCCGTAGTCCGAATATGAAATTGTCTTTGGGGTATTGCATCACTTGTAATAAAGATACAAAGTAAGCAATAAAAAGAGTAGTGCAGAATATGAGAACATAGCGGATTGTAAAATTCCGTCAACTTAAAATAAAAAAACCTTTGCTGCAAAAGTTTACAGCAAAGGTTTTAAATTTTCAGTAAAAAATTATTAGGATGGTCTGTCGGATCCGCCTGTACCCATCTTTTTAGAGCCTTTTTTACCTTTAGTAACTTTCCCACCTTTGGCGGCAGGTTTAGATACTTTTTTTGCTGTTTTTTGGGCTTTTTTAGTTGCCATAGATGATTAATTTAGATTACAAATGTAAAAATAAAACGTAGCCACGCCACACTGTAGAATAAATATATTTATCTTTGAACCATAATAAATGTTTAGTTAGCCCTCCTTTTATGCTACATGGGTTAAGAAGACCTGTCTGTTTTCTTTTTCTTTTTTTTATTTCATCTTTGTTGGCAGGATTATTGCCTGCCCAGACAAGGGAAATAGATTCATTGCGCAACCAATTGAAAAGTAGCCGCAGGGATACTGTGATGGTAGCAAATATGAAACTCCTGGGATATGATTTCTATTCCCGCGAGAATTATGATTCGGCTGAAAAATACGAGAGAGAAGCCTTATCCCTTTGTGATTTTCTAAGATTCAGGAGGGGAATGACAGGGGCTTATGAGGTTATGGGGCTTATTGCACTGGACAAAGGCGAGTATTCTTTAGCCCTTCAAAGTATCCTGAAATCATACGGAATTGCTAAAGAATTTAATTATCAAAAAGGTATTTCGCATTCCACAAACGATTTGGGGTTGGTATATTATAGTATCGGGGACTATGCTACTGCACTTAATTATTTTTTCATTTCTTTGAAAATAAAGGAGATAAATCACGATTCTCTTGCTATTGAAGCCGCCTATAATAATATAGTAGATGTTTATAAAGAAGAGAAAAATATAGATGAGGCTAAGACCTATCTTTTTAAAGAATTAGCAGTTTCTACCAATATTAAAGACTCACTTTACATGGGGTACGCTTATGTTTCTTTCGGCGAACTCTATCTCCGGTTGAATAAATTAGATTCGGCCCTATATTGTGCTAACAAAGCCAAAAAAATAAGTAAAGGGACCAAAAATGAAATTACGCTTGCCACTTCTATCTCATATTTAGGGTCTATATTATTTAGGCAGGGAAAATACCGGGATGCTTTTTTAACTTATAAAAGTGCCTTGAAGATAGCAGATTCTATTAATGAGAAGGAAATAATTTCTATGATATGTAATTACCTGGGTGATGTAAATGTTAAACTGGATATGTTTCCGGAAGCAAAAAGATACTATGACACTGCGCTTTCTATAGCACTGAAAATTAATGATAAGAAAAAAATAATGCAATGTTACCTTGCGCTGACCAGTTATGATAGTGCCTCCGGTAACCATGATTCAGTTTTAGGGCATTATAAGCTTTATGTAGCTTACCGTGACAGTATGTTTAATATAAATAATGCCCGTAAAATAGAAAATGAAAAAATTTCTTATGAATTTGCACAGCAATCTGCCATTGCCAAAGAAGAATCGGAAAGGAAAATACAACGGCAAAGAATGCTTAGAAATGTATTTATCGGTGGTTTCGGGCTTGCTTTGTTATTCTCCCTTGTTTTCTTCTTTCAACGAGTGAAAATAGGGAAGGAAAAGAAACGCAGCGATGATTTGCTGCTGAATATTCTGCCGGCTGAAACAGCAGAGGAGCTTAAATCAAGTGGGAGTACACGCGCAAGAAATTATGATATGGTTACTGTGCTATTTACCGATTTTAAAAATTTTACCAAAGCCAGTGAGAATTTAACCGCCCAGGAGCTGGTGAATGAGATAAACTATTGCTACAGCGAATTTGATAGAATTGTAACTTATTTTGGTATTGAAAAAATTAAAACCATTGGAGATGGATATATGGCTGCGGGTGGATTGCCCGTAGAAAACAAAACAAACGCTGTAGATACCGTAAATGCTGCACTTGCCATTCGTAATTTTATTGAAGAAGAAAAAACAAAGAGGCAAGCAGCAGGAAAATCTTTTTTTGAAATAAGGATAGGTATACATACTGGCCCTGTGGTAGCAGGGGTGGTTGGTATAAAAAAGTTCGCGTATGATATTTGGGGGGATACGGTAAACATTGCATCACGTATGGAATCGAGCGGGGAACCCGGCAAAGTAAATATTTCGGGAGCTACTTATGAATTAGTGAAAGATCAGTTTAAATGTACTTACCGGGGCAAAATTCAGGCCAAAAATAAAGGAGAGATTGATATGTACTTTATAGAAGGCTGGTAAGCGGTAATAAGTGACCGGGAATTATTACTTAATTTTTTTCAGGTCTTTTTTTAATGTATCAATATCAAACCCGCTGGGAGAGCCTTTTTTCTTAGCAAAATCATGGCTTATTACAGCAAAAGCTTCTTCACAATAAGCATCCCAGAAAGCCCAGGTCATTTTTTTAGTTTTGCCCCAGGTTACACAGGTTAGCCCTTCCTTATCATACCCAATTATGGCTACACAATGACCTCCCCATGAGCCATATTTCCCCCTGCCTTTTTTTGAACCTTCCGGCGGAATCCTCCATTCTGCTTGTCCCCATGCAGTTTTAGGCAGCTGAAGCCCCGCATAACATCCGCCAAAGAGGTAACAACCATGTTTAAGGTGTGCATGGTTTTTATGATTGAGCTTAACGAAAATCATTACCTTATGCCCTGCAATCCCCTTTTTTCGCCAATGTTTTAAGGCTTGTAAAGTGGTAGCTCCGTCGTCATGCTCCTTTGTGTTAGGATTGTAGCCGGTAATAGCTGAGTAGGCTTTAAGAATATGTTCATCGGTGGGTACAATAGGCTTTCCGTTATCAGCTGTCCATTCCATTATTAAATGACCCGCAGCAGCGATAGTGCAGTTTTCAATTTTCTTGTTGAGCATCAATCCCCATCGGTTCCCGGGTATTTTCTTTGCCCATACATGTTCTGCCGGTGCCTTAGGAAACTTATTTATATCTATATAGTCATGTAAATGCAACGTTCTTGGGTCATGCTTCGCAGAATGTTTGCCAAGCTTCATCATGGAGTGGTCAACCTTTTTTGCAGTCATAGAGTGATATTGGAATTCAGGCAAATATGAGAAAAATCCTGACAATATTTTTGAACAAAGTGAAATATGAGCCAGTTAAAATGCTTAAATTTGTATGTTTGCTAACTAAATAAAACAATATGAAATTTTTTATAGATACGGCTAATTTAGCCCAGATAAAAGAAGCCCAGGAATTGGGTGTGCTTGATGGCGTTACTACCAATCCCTCTCTGATGGCTAAAGAAGGGGTTGTAGGGAAAAAAAACATCTACGATCATTATCGCAAAATATGTGAAATAGTAAATGGCGATGTAAGTGCGGAAGTAATTTCTACCGACTTTGATGGTATGATTAAAGAAGCCGATGCCTTGGTGAAAATACATCCCCGGATTGTAGTGAAAATACCGATGATAAAAGAAGGTGTGAAGGCTATAAAACACCTTCATGATAACGGGATTAAAGTTAATTGTACCTTGATTTTTACAGCCGGACAAGCTCTGTTGGCTGCTAAAGCAGGAGCCGCTTATGTTTCTCCATTCATTGGCAGGTTAGATGATATTACTACCGATGGATTGGATGTGATTAAACAAATACGGACTATTTTCGACAATTATGATTTTAATTGCGAAATACTTGCCGCTTCAATCCGGCATACTCTTCATATTGTTAAGTGTGCAGAATATGGAGCCGATGTAGCTACCTGTCCATTAAGCTCTATAATGGCATTGTTAAAGCATCCACTTACCGATATTGGATTGGAGAAGTTTCTGGCAGACTATCATGCATCACAAAAGGCATAGAAGACAAGGGCATAATATTGAAACTGATTATTTTGAGGCATTGTGTAATATCTGTGCGAGATTCTCTGCACAGACATTATGATGCTTATTTCAAGTCGGATTTAACTTTTCAAGGGGCGCCTACAAGGTTTAATTCCTATTAGACTCAATTCTCAATCTTTATTTCAATTCTTTTTTACACTATTGATATGTAATTAATAAATACATAAGTGTCATACTATATAGTGCTATTGTACCCAAATTCTATAGTTTTTACTATTGATAGTGGAGTTATTACAAACACTCTGACATACCCTTTTACAGTGCAGGTATTTATTTATTGAATACCAATGAAAAGAACACCAGCAATTAAAAACTTATAGTTATTAAAGGGAGCTATAAGCAGCGTGCTGACTTTTTCTTTGTTCCTATTTTGTTTTTGTTTTCAGCTTTTTCAATATATTCCACTGAGGAGGGTACTTTACACGCTGTATCACCCATGTCAGCAGTTACCTTGCCAATCTTTTTAGCGGTTTGTTTTGCTAATTCATTCAATTCCCTAACATGGATACCCACTGCAATTACAAAGCTATTCATAGTAAGTTTTACCCGGTTTGGGCTTTTGTGAATTCGTTGGGCCGCTTGCTCCAGAAGTTTTTTTAGTAAGGGAATATCCAATTCTTTATCTTGCGTAATAGATACAATACCTGACAAAGTGGCCCACCCTGTGCTGGCAATACCTTCATTTTCTGATTTAATCCATTCCAATGCTACTTCCATGCCATGTTTGCTTTCTGCGCTCACCCAAGCTACAGTGCTTTCTCTTAGCACAGGTGCATTCGCTTGTTTAGCCCATTTTTGCAATTCTTTTACCGACATTTTCCCGGGTTCTGCAATAAGCCCGGCTAAATACATCGCATCATATATTCCGGAGTCATATAATTCTAATGATAAAGCATGGTCTTCTTTTACTTTTTTTCTGATTTTTTGCAGTTCCTCTATTTTGACCCCATACAGAGGCTCTTTTATACTATGCTTTAACAACACTTTTTTAATAGATTCCAGACCTAAGCTTTGTAGTTGTTTTAGAATATCGGGAGATGTCATATTAGAATAATAAGGTTACTTGGGCAAAGATATACATTGTGACATTCACCCGTGGAGCCGGAGGGATTCGAACCCTCGTCCAAACAAGGAAACAACGAACCTTCTACATGCTTAGACTTATATTATTGTAGGGCGGCAACCACCATAAGTCAAAGCTATTGCCACCTTAGTTCCTAAAGTTTCGCCACTATACCGGAACGATATAATAACTATCCTATTATTTTCGATGCTTCGGTCGGGACGCCAATAGGAGGGGCTTCCCGGGAAACATAGCACTTAATTCTCTAAGAATTAAGCAGCTAAGGCGTAATTAGATTCGCCGTCTGAATTGTTGAGAACTGATATTAACGAGCCAGATTCACGATGCTCGGCATGCTTATCCGCTATTTCAACCTGCTGTCAAAACCTGTCGGCCCCATAGCGTATAGACTTTTGCAAAGATAAGACAAATAGATTCAGAAGTGGAGTAATACGCATGGAACAAAGTAATATGGGTCCTTGACTATAGGATAAGTTTAATACAAATATTCACTTTATTGAAGCCGATACTCTCAAGAAATATGCAGAATCAAAGTTGTTTAGAATGTTGTTTGTTTCTAATTTCCGCAGCTATAAACAGTGGGGGTAATGAGTACATTGCTCTTATGCCCTGCCCTGTCATAAATCCACACGGTAAACTGAATTTTATGGAAATCCATACCTGGGATAGGAGCCGGGAGAACAAGAGACTGTACAAAACCTTCTAAATTGATTTGAATAATCCCGTTCAGTTCTTTGTCATTACCCGAAGGGGTTATATCTGGTATATGGTATGAAAAAGTATCTACCGTCCCATTAACATATTCGGAAACAAATTTGTCTGCACTATCTACCTTGGCTATAATAAAGCAGTTATAAGGGGCATTTGCATCCTGGTCGGGATAGCCAATATCACCATCGCCATCGGTAAAATTAATACGGAGATAAGCAGAATCAGTAGTTGAGGCACTGCAAAACGGGTTGAAACTATTATAGGTTATTGAAGGAATATCAGAATAGTTTTCCTTCTTGGCGCAGGATGAATAAAGTAAACATATAATGCCGGCAAAAGAAAAAAACTTTATGTATTTCATCCCAAATTGATACGTATGCAAATATACGCACTATTTTTGAACCCGCTTAAAATGGAGACAGATTGAATATTGAATGATGTGAATTTTTCTCCGAACTAACAGTACAAATAAATCTCTGAAATTTGCCTGACCCCCGTCCAAAAAACTAAAATTAATGAACATAGACATATATCAAAACCTATCGGAAACAGAATTTGAGGAAGTCGCTATCGAAATATTCGGGTTTCAATACAATACTAATAAAGTTTACAAGGATTATATAAATACTTTGGAGGTAGATGTCAGTAGTGTTGCAAAGTTGTCAGATATTCCATTTTTACCCATTTCATTTTTTAAAACTCACCCGGTTATTTGCGGAAATATAGAGAAATATGAACAGGTATTTCGCAGCAGTGCAACTACTTCTGATACCCCATCTAAACATCTTATTAAAGACGTAAACCTGTATAAAGATAGTTTTACTAAAGGGTTCTTACAGTCTTACGGAGACCCAAAACAATATTGCCTTTTGGCTCTTTTGCCTTCTTATTTGGAAAGAGGAGATTCGTCATTGGTTTATATGGTGAATGAGTTAATAAAAAATACTCAGAACACTGACAGTGGTTTCTATATGAACAACTATAAAGAATTAGCCGATAAACTAAGGAGTAATGAAGAAAGAAGCCGGAAGACCCTGCTGATTGGAGTTACTTATGCCTTATTAAAGCTGGCGGAGGAATACCCCATAGAGTTAAAAAATACCATTATTATGGAAACAGGGGGTATGAAGGGTAAAAGGGAAGAGCTTACAAGACCAGAGGTGCATAAAATCCTGTCCGAAGCTTTTAAAGTTGAAGATATTCATTCGGAATATGGTATGACGGAATTGCTTTCACAAGCCTACTCAAAAGGAAAGGGAATATTTCAAGCGGTACCCTGGATGAAAATTTTGATACGCGATATTTATGACCCATTCAAAATGGGGCTGATAAATGAAAACGGGGCTATCAACATCATTGACCTTGCCAATATTAATTCCTGTTCATTTATTGCCACCGATGACTTAGGCAAAATCTATCCCAATGGAGATTTTGAAGTGGCTGGGCGGCTGGATTATAGCGACATAAGGGGATGTAATATAATGGCTATATAGTAGTTATAAGGTAGGAATAAAAAAACACTATCATATATTATAACCTCTTTATTATCAGTAAGGAAAGGCTAAAACTTATAACTTATAACTCATAACTCATAACTATAAGCTATATTTGCAAAAGTTTTGTTGTGAAATCATACGATGATAAATTTACAGAGGAAGGTCTAACATACGACGATGTTCTTCTTGTCCCAGCCTATTCTGATGTACTTCCGAGAGAAACAAATATAGTTTCTTCATTTACACGGAATATCCCAATAAATACCCCAATAATAAGCGCTGCTATGGATACGGTAACCGATTACCGCATGTCTATAGCTATTGCAGGTGAAGGGGGCATAGGGGTGTTACACAAAAACATGACGATAGCCCAGCAAGCTGAGCAGGTAAGGCGTGTAAAGCGTTACGAAAGCGGGATGATACAAGACCCTATTACGGTTTTAGAGAATGCCAAAGTGGGGGATGCCCTTAAGCTTATGAAAGCGAATAAAATTGGGGGTATTCCGGTGGTTACTTCTAAGCACAGGCTGGTAGGTATTGTTACCAACCGCGATTTACGGTTTGAAAAGAATATGAGCCGCAGCATCAATGAAGTGATGACCAAAGATCATATTATCACCGCCAAAGCAGGAACCGACCTGAGTAAAGCCGAGCAGATTCTCCAGAAATATAAAATTGAAAAGCTGCCGGTAATAGATAATGATGGCAAGCTGGTAGGGCTTATTACCTATAAAGATATACAGAAAATACACCTTCACCCAAATGCCTGTAAAGATAGCTTTGGCAGGCTGAGAGTGGCTGCCGCGGTTGGCATTACTGCCGATATGCTTGAAAGGGCTGAAAGCCTGATGAAAGCTGGTGTTGATGCTATAGTGGTAGATACTGCTCACGGGCATTCCAAAAAGGTGCTGGAAGAAATAAAAAAGCTAAAGAAAAAATTCCCGGGACTGGATATTGTTGCCGGAAATGTGGCAACTGCCGAAGGCGCTATTGCCCTCGCAAAGGCGGGGGTAGATGCAGTAAAAGTAGGAATTGGTCCGGGTTCTATATGCACCACCCGCGTTATTGCAGGTATTGGTGTACCTCAATTAACGGCTGTTTATAATGTAGCCAAGGCCCTGAAAGAATATAAAATACCCTTAATTGCTGATGGGGGTATTCGATATACCGGCGATATTACCAAAGCTATTGCTGCCGGGGCAGCTACTGTTATGATTGGTTCATTATTTGCCGGGGTAGAGGAATCGCCCGGAGAAACTATTATTTATGAGGGCAGAAGGTTCAAAACCTACCGCGGAATGGGTTCCCTTGAAGCTATGCAACATGGTTCTAAAGACCGCTATTTCCAGGATGCCGAAGACGATATTAAAAAGTTAGTGCCCGAGGGTATTTCAGGCAGGGTTCCTTATAAAGGAACTATGGCAGAAGTTATTTATCAACTTGTCGGCGGGTTACGTGCCGGTATGGGCTATTGTGGAGCGAAAGACATTAAAACCCTTCAACAGGCTAAGTTTATACGTATATCACCCGCAGGGGTGGCTGAAAGCCATCCGCATGATATATTTATTACCAGCGAAGCCCCGAATTATAGCCGGTAATGAAATTTAAGAGGTAAGATTTTAGAGTTGTGATTTAGATACCTGCAACTGATTACTGACCATTGATAACTATTTTATTTTATATTCAACATTTCTTTCTATATTTGCAGCCCTTTAAAAATAAAACAAACCGATGCCATTAAAAATTCGCTTACAAAGACAAGGAAAAAAGAAACAACCTTTTTATCATATTGTAGTTGCTGATTCCCGTTCACCCCGCGATGGAAGATACGTGGAAAGACTGGGTACCTACGACCCAAAACATGACCACGAAGGAATAATAATCAACAGCGAAAAGACCCTTGAATGGCTTGAAAAGGGCGCCACTCCTACCGATACTTGCCGTAATATCCTTTCTGATAAAGGAATTATGTTCAAAAAACATCTTAGAAGAGGTGTAAGAAAAGGTTTATTCTCTATGGAAGATGCTGATGCCAAGTTTGAAAAGTGGGAAGGCGAAAAGGGTAAACTGATTACTGAACACAAGGAAAAGAAACAATCTGCACATAGCGAAGCATATAAAAAACGTTACGAAGCCGAAAAGGCTATCAGAGAAGCAAGAGCTAAAGCTATTTCCGATAAAAGGGCTGCTGCACAAGAAACCCTGGTGGAAAATATTAAGGAAGCTGCTGCCGAAGGCGGAGAAGCTCCTGCTGCGGAATAAATATAAATTTGTATTTTATAAAAAGGTTGAAGCGATAAGTTTCAACCTTTTTTGTTTTATGCATTTTAGATTAATTGTTCAACCCCTACAGGGTTGACATTTCATTCATATATTGATACGTAGGGTTTCACCCTACGCTACTAATATTAAGCACTTCCAGGATTTGGGAACTGCAAACTTATTCCGGGGGATAAAGTATTATTAGCACGGGATGAAGCCCTATTAAATAATTAAATATAAGGATTCTAAATCCTAAAGAAGATTAATTTTTTAAACTGTTTCTTTAGAGACAGATTTTTTTTGCAAATAACTAACCACGCTCTTTTCAATCTCTTCTTCCAAATTTGTTCCTACCGGTGCAGGTACAAATTTATTTCCTGTAATTTTATCAAAAAGTTCAATATAACGGTTAGATACTGCATTTACTATTTCATCATCCATCGCCGGAACCTGTTGTCCTTCCAGGCCCTGGAAACCTTTCGATATAAGCCATTCCCTTAAGAACTCTTTGGAAAGCTGGCGTTGAGGCTGCTTGTTCTTTTGTCTTTCTTCATATCCTTCTGAGTAGAAAAAACGGGAAGAATCAGGAGTATGCACTTCATCAATCAGGTAGATTTTGCCATTATACAAGCCAAACTCATATTTGGTATCTACCAAAATCAAACCTTGCTTTGCCGCCATTTCAGTGCCTCTGCGGAACAGGAGACGGGTATAATTCTCTAATTGTTCGTAATGTTCCTTAGAAACCAAGTCACGTTTTATAATATCATCCCTTGATATATCCTCGTCATGTCCTTCATCGGCTTTGGTAGTAGGAGTGATGATAGAATCTCTGAATTTGTCATTTTCATGTAATCCTTCCGGCAAACGTATTCCGCATATTTCTCTTTTACCAGCTTTATATTCTCTCCATGCATGCCCTGAAAGGTATCCCCGAATCACCATTTCCACCTTAAAAGGCTTACACAGTAGGCCCGCGCTTACCATCGGGTGGGGGACATCCATAATCCAGTTAGGTACTATGTCAGAAGTAGCTTTCATAAAATGGGCGGCAATTTGGTTGAGTACCTGCCCTTTGTATGGAATACCTTTGGGTAAAACCACATCAAAAGCAGAGATGCGGTCGCTGACCACGATTACCATAAGCTCGTCATTAATATTATATACGTCCCTGACTTTTCCTTTGTAAAAGCTTTTCTGTCCGGGGAAATTAAAATGGGTTTCTGTAAGTGTTTGCATTGTGTTTTAAATTGATGGAGCAAATATAAATGAAGCCTATGGATTCAGTAGGAATAATTGGATAGATAAAATACACAATTTACTAACTATCCCGGTAAGAGAAAGGACTATGTGATAGAAATGACACCCCTTAACACTTTTCCTCTGCACATCCTTCATTCTCCCTTTCCGATTCAAGGGTGATGTGATGAATGTTGTTATGTTCCAGTTCGTGCCGCAATTCATGTTTTATCTGCTGTTCCTGAGTGGGGGTTGTTCCGTCTGGCAAAACAAGGTGGGCAGTTAGGGCATTTTCAGTTGTACTTATAGCCCATATATGAATATGATGCAGGTCTTTCACCCCTTTTATTTTCAGGGCGGCATTGCGTATCGTTTCAAGGTTAATACCCGTCGGCACTGCATCCAACGAAAGGCGCAAGCTATCCCGCAACAAATTCCAGGTACTTGTTAAAATGACCGCAGCAATTACTAAACTTAAAATACTATCAATGCTATACCAGCCTGTATATACCATTACAATACCTCCTATAACTAACCCCAGGGAGACTATGGCATCTGATAACAGGTGGAGATAAGCGCCCTTTATATTCAGGTCTTTCTCTTTATTTCGCATAAATAGCATGGCAGATACTCCGTTTACTACTATTCCAATTGCGGCAACGATAGATATGGTTGCACCCGGTAAGGGTTCCGGCTTGAATAAACGGTGGAATGCCTCAAAGACAATAGCCCCTATAGAAACCAGCAATATCACAGAATTGATAAGAGCCACAAATACCGAAGTTTTACGGTAACCATACGTATACCGCTCGTTTGATTTTATCTTCATCATGCGGAAAGCGAGAAGTGAAAGAGCAAGCGTGCCGACATCTGCCAGGTTATGCCCGGCATCGGAAAGCAAGGACAGTGAGTGGATAGAAAGACCCACAATCACCTCTATAATTACAAATGAAAAATTGAGAACTATACCTATAATAAAAGCGGTATTCACTTCTTCGGCATGAACTGTATGATGGTGGTGGTGGTGTTCGTGGTCGTGTGCCATTTCAGTTCATAAAATTTTTACTTATTCGGGTAATTTCTTCTTTTAATGAAGCGTACACCTTTTTATTTACAGAAACCAAAGGCAGACGTACATGACCTGAACATAATCCCATTATCTCTAATGTAGCTTTCACCCCTCCCGGGCTTCCATCTGCAAACATCAGGTTGGTTATGGAGGTTAGTTTGTAATGTAGTTTACGGGCTTCATCATAGTTCCCCGCTAAAGCTTGCCTTGTCATTTGCGAAAAGTCTTTTGGGTAGGCATTAGCTACCACCGATATTACCCCATCGCCTCCACATGCTAAAATAGGCAACGTAACCAGGTCGTCTCCTGAAATAACAAGGAAATTCCGGGGGCGGTTTTTAATGATATTCATAATTTGGGCAAAGTTGCCAGAGGCTTCTTTTATCCCAATAATATTTTCAAAGTCACTAGCAAGGCGCAGGGTTGTTTCATCGGCCATATTGCAACTTGTCCTGGTGGGTACATTATATAATATGACGGGTAGGGGAGAGGCTTTCGAAACCATTTTAAAGTGCTGGTATAAGCCTTCCTGGTTGGGACGGTTATAATATGGGCAAACCGAAAGAATAGCAGAGATTCCTGAAACATCCGTTTTCTCCAACGAATGAACTACCTCAGCTGTATTATTCCCCCCGATACCAAGTACAACAGGGATTCTTTTATTCGTCGCCTTTACGATATGCCGCGTTACTTCCGTCTTTTCTTCTTTATTGAGTGTCACCGATTCTCCGGTAGTTCCTAATGCTACTATATATTCTACGTTGCCTTTGATAATATGTTCAACAATATTTTCAAGGGCTTTGAAATCTATATTCCCGTCTTTTTTGAAAGGGGTAACAATAGCAACACCCGTACCTTTTCCGAAAGCGGAAGGGCTGTTTTTTAGTTTATTTTTTGCTGACACAAATAAGTAAATTTAGAACGACAAAGGTACGAAGTTCTAAAAAATCGTATTTTTAGAACCTTAAGAAAGAGCAATAATACATGGTTGTAACATTTATACGGGGAGCAATATTAGGGTTTTCATTGTCTGCTTTTTTTATAGGACCCGCTTTTTTTGCCCTTATGCAAACCAGTATTAAAAAGGGGTTCCGCTCTGCTGCGGTTATGGCTTTTGGCATTGCATTAAGTGATGCCTCGTTCGTATTCCTTGCGTATCTCGGTGCCCAGCAATTTCTCGATAACCCAAAAGTAAAACTGTATGAAGGAATTGGCGGCAGCGTAGTTTTATTTGTTTTTGGGATATATGAACTATTCCAAAAATACGATGAAGAAAAGGAAGTGAAAATAGGGGAAGCTATTGTAGCGAAAGCCAATGAGCGTTTACCCTGGATGTTCGCCAAAGGGTTTTTACTTAATATCCTCAATCCATTTGTTTTATTTATGTGGATATTGTGGATGAGCAACGTAAGCTCCCATTATAATACCAGACAAGAAATACTCACCTTTTTTGCAGGAACGCTGGGCATGATATTCATCCTCGACTTGTTGAAAGCATTGGCTGCGAACCGGCTCAAAAAAATTCTCACGGATAAGCTGATGCATATCATTCACTATATCATGGCAGTAGCCCTGATAGTTTCAGGAATAGTTTTGCTATATGATGTTTTAACCGGAAAAAGTGTTAGTGCTTAGCGCCTGTCGAAGTTTTTAATGCGCTGTCTTTATATTGCTGGTTTAGCCCGTTAACAATGGGTCTTGTAATATCAAGGCTGTCATTGGCAAATAGCAGGCTTCCCCCCACACTTTCATATCCCAGCACAAAATCGAAATGAGCATTTTTATTATAATCGGTAATATATTTCTGTACCATTTTTTCAATTTCAAGGTTTTTGTCTTGTGCATCCTTCATTAATTCCTGTTGCTGTTGCTGCATTCCATCCAACTCATTCTTTTTAGCCTGCATATCCTGTTCGGCTTTCTGTGCATCCATTTCTGAAATATTTCCCGCTTGTTTTTTTTGCATGTATCCCTGGTATTCATCCTGCAGGCGTTTTGCCTTTTCATTATATACTGTTTGTAATTGGCTTTGCTTTGCTTCTAAGTCATTCTTCAGGTCTTTCATCATCATATAATTGGCGTTAATGCTGTCTGCATTCACATAGGCAATTTTAAGAAGCCTGCTTTTTCCTGCCATTGCAGCCGAATTGTCATTATTTCCACCGCCCATACTTTTTTTCAAGTTATTGACCATAACAAACAGAACAATTACAAGTACCAATAGTATAGCATTAAGGGCAAGCGACAGGTTTTTCATAGATGATTTATTTAGATTTTTTTGTACGGAAGAATTTTTACGGGGCGCAAAGATAAAAAATCTTTTTAAGCTGATTTTTCCTGTATCAGGTTTGCCAGTCTTTCTGGGGTTATGTCATAATCAAGTTCCCCGTTATGGGCGAGTGATATAGAACCGGTTTGCTCGGAAACTACAATAGCAAAGGCATCGGTTTTTTCAGTGATTCCTACTGCCGCACGGTGTCTCATACCCAGGTGGGCTGGGAACTCGGTTTTTTCAGTGCTTGGCAATACACAGCGTACAGCATGTATTTTATTGTTTCCGATAATAATTGCTCCATCGTGCAATGGACTATTTTTATAAAATATGCTTTCGAGTATAGATTCGGTAATATTAGAATCAATAATATCACCCGTTTGGGAATAAAATGTCAAATCAGAATCGTGGGCAATTACTATCAATGCCCCCGTTTTTTTCTCGCTCATATTCCGGCAGGCTTTAATAAGCGGGTGAACATCGAGTGGTCTGCGGTCGCTCATCTGTAGCATGAGGAAATTTTTGGTGAAGTTTCGGCGGTTAAAAAATTCTGTCTTCCCAATCAGTAATAGAAACCTGCGTAACTCTTGCTGGAAAACGATTATAATAGCAATAATACCCGCATTAATAAACCCGCCAAGAATGCTGCTGAGCAAGGTCATGTTAAGGGCTTTTACTATGAGCCAGATTACGTAGAGCAAAACCATCCCCGTAAGGATATTAATGGCGGTAGTGCCTTTTACCAAATTATAAAGTTCATAAAGCAAGACTGCTACAAGCAATATGTCTATTGCATCTATAAAACGGAATGTCAGGAACAGCAGCAGCATTATTCTCCCATAGTTTTAGCCGGTAAATATTCCTTAACCAGTTTGATTACTTGTTTGGCTTCTTTCACATCATGCACTCTTAATATAGTAGCGCCCTGTAGAAGGGCAAGGGTATTGAGTGCAATAGTTCCGGGAAGGGCATTTTCCGGTTTGGTTTTCAGCACTTTGTTTATCATAGATTTACGGGATAAGCCCGCCATGATAGGCAATCCGAAGCTTTTAAACCGGTCGAGATGGCGTAATAAAGTAAAATTATGTTCCACCGTTTTTCCAAATCCAAAGCCGGGGTCAATGATGATTTGTTCCACTCCGGCTGCTTTTAATCTATCTATTTTTTGTAAAAAGTATTCATATACTTCTTCCACCACGTTCTCATAATGTGGCTCTATTTGCATAGTCTTCGGAGTTCCCTGTATGTGCATTAAAATATAGGGCGCTTTTATGTTGCCTGCGGTTTTATACATTTCAGCATCAAAGCTGCCTCCTGAAATATCATTTATTATAGAAGCGCCTCTCTCCATTGCTTCTTTGGCGACTGAGGAATGAAAGGTGTCGATAGAAATAGGTATGTCTTTATGGTTCTTCACCAAATACTCTACTACAGGCAATAGTCTTTTTAATTCTTCTTCCGGGGAAACATCTTCAGCCCCCGGGCGGGTGGAAGCTGCACCTAAATCTATAATATCTGCCCCTTCAGCTATTAGCTGCTCCGAACGTTCAATAGCTGCCTCCACTGAAATATATCGCCCCCCATCATAAAATGAATCTGGTGTGATGTTCACAACACCCATAACAAGCGGAGATTTAAATGACAAATGAATGCCATTCTTTAACTCAAGTCCTGCAACCGCATTTTCCATTTCTGTAGTCTTTGTATCCATGGGCTTGCTACAAACATACAAAAAATGAAATAATGAGGATAATTACATACCTATATTTACCCTTTATTAATATCTAACCCCGATAGGAAGTTCATCACATCCACCCCATCTGCATAGTCAGACAGGGCAGGAGATTGGGTTTCGCCCGGTTTTACCATTGGCAGCGACATGACATGTCGAGACCCTACCACACATTGAATTTGTTCTTTCGTTTCCGCTAACTGTTTATCCAGTTTTTCTATACTTTCATATTCTTCAAAATTCAGCACTGCAATAGGGGAGGAGGGAACCGGATTATTTATAACAGCCAGGAAGCCGTTATCGGTGAATTTTTTAGCATCCATAAGGTATATGGTTCGGTTATACACATAATTGGAATGATATTTATTATGGTTGATAACCGTTTTATAGGGCTCGATAGCTCTGAAAAAATTACTGAATTCGTAATTTGCCGGTACATACAATTTAGATACATTCCTGCACCCAAGCCCAAAATAGCTGAAAATATCTTCGCCGAGGGCATGTAATTCTTCAGGCGTTTCTTGTCCGTCTAAAATAGCTATGCCGTTTCGGTTTTTGCGAATGATATGGGGGATATTGCGGAAGTAATATTCAAAATGCCGGGCTGTATTATTGCTGCCGGTGGCTATTACAGCATTTAAAGAAGTGCTAAGTTTTTCTACAAAATGTATTCTTCCTTTCCATTCGGGTTCTATCTCAATAAGCTTATTCGATAGAAATGGCAATAGCTTCATATCGGAACTTGAAAGTTTAGCATGAAGGATGTTTCCACTTAGTAATACACACAAAAAATCGTGAAACCCAACCAATGGGATATTTCCCGCCATTACAACCCCTACTGCAAGCGGCTTTTTGGTTTTGTTCGGATATGTTGATAACCATTTGGTTAGCGTATCTTTCTCTAACCATAAGGATACCCCCCTAAAAGCCCGAATGATATTCTCCCGTGTAAACCAGGGATTCTCCTGCTCTGCCTTTTGCAAGGTTTGTTCCCATTCTGCCTGGTTAGAAGCTTTCCCGGATAGGAAATTCCGTATTTCTTCTCCTAACAAATGGAAACTATTAATTGCTTTTTCGGGTTGCATGGTTGTAGGTTTTGGCGGTTGCAAAAGTAGGGCATAAACCCATAATGACAACAGTACCAATTACAATAAAATGAGTAAGCGCGTCGCATTTAGCTTCAGAAGCGGTATATATGGGTAAGGCAGGCCACTAAGGAACTATGTACTGTCAATTTGCCAATTCAATTAATATTTAGGGAACGGCCCTAAATCATATCTTGCGGAAGATTCATACTTTTGAATTTTCTAATGACAAAACAAACAACCAGGTTATTCCAAACTTCCGGGCTAATTTTATTATTCCTGTATATCTCTTGCAAATCCTTTGCACAGGATGCGTATATGAATATCATGGATACCAATTCTAATGGGTTATTTAAAAATTTTGTTGGCATAAAACTATTTGCAGCAGACTTTGGGGCGACCAGTATAAACCAGGATTTACAATTTCAATATATCTCCAATAATCTTGGGGCGGTTAATAAATTCCAGCACGATATGAATGTAAAAGGGATAAACAACTTTTTTAATTTAGGGCTTGGTGCGGAAGAAAACCTGGGAAAGCATCTATCCATCAATTTTTTCAATGCTTCCATCGGCTATATTCAGAATACATGGAACTGGAATGCAGGGGCAGGTGCGGGCTATTTTATTTCACTGAATAAAAAGCAGAACATGCGGTTGAATGCCTCGCTGAATGTTTATTTTGAAAATATTACTTACGGATTTGGCGATTACTATGATAGTACGCAATTAGGGTTTATTGTAAATGGAATAAATATAGGCTCCAGCGTGAAAAATGTAAAATATGTAAATACCATCTGGTCACTTACTCCCGGTATTGAATTCCTCTACCGCCGCTCCAATATTGATTATTATGCAGGAATTTATTATAACTATGTTTTTTCTTACCATGAAAAGGTAAACTTTTACAATAGTAGCCTTCCTGTTTCCTATGCCATTTATTATAAAAATGGTGACTATGTGGGAGGAAATATAGTAAACCTGAATAAATATATTATCCAGATAGGGGTAATAAGGGAGTTTGGGCTTTAGAAATTATACGCCAATCCCAATCCGCTGACCTCTTTAAATTGTGTACGGGGGCCTTTTCCAATAACTATGTTATCACTGTTATATATAGGTATAAGTATGTTATTATCATAAATAAGTTCTGTATTAATGGTAACAGAAAGGAACTTATTAACTTTTAATTGGAAAAGTGTTGTCCAATCAACCACAACATTTTGAGGGTCTTTTAGGTAGTTAGAAAAAAGAGTGAGGTCGGTAGTAAGGGTAACGCCTTTACAAACGGTTGCCGAGTAATCTCCTTTAAAATAAGCCCCTGCCTGCACCAGTATTTCTTTGCCGGGAGTAACTAAGTTTCCATTGGCATCATAAACGGCAGCCGTAACACCAAAGTCGCCTATATTGGCTAATGCCTGGTCTTCTACAAAGGTATATTTCAAGGTTGCCGGAGACAGGAAAATAGTGAAGGCATCATTGGGTTTATAGGTAAGCCCTGCTGCTATGGTTAAATATCCCGGCGCCATAAATTTGGAAAGCAAGAGCGAGTCATTAAGAGGGTATTGGTACCCAGGGGCAAATTGCGATTTGAAATCCACTAAAATACCTGCCAGCGTATTTTTAAATACGGTATATCCAATGTTGGTAGTGGCTTCAATTTTATCAGTGGATTTTTGAACAGGCTCTTTATCTAATTTTTGAAAGCCATATTCCAAATCCACACTATTCAGCCAGTTTATTTTATTCTTCTTATAATTGGCATGCCCCGAAAAGATAGCTATCAACCCTACTGAATTTTGTCCCCCGGCAGCCCAATTGGTAAGGCTTACCTGCGAAAAGGCTATATTGGCTATTCCACCAATATCCCAAACCGTATCTTTTTTAACCGTATCTTTTTTATCAGCCTGTGCAAAAGCGGCAGAAGCAAGACAAATACTAAGGGACAGGATATAGATGGTTTTTATGTTCATAACTCAGGGAATTTTGGGATTAGTACATTGGTAATTTTACGCAAAAATAAATTAACCCTCCTAATCTATCGCCTGATTAATCTCAATTCTTAAAAAATAGTTATTTAAATCTTGTTTTTTTTCTCATGAATCGTACTATTATCAATATAAGCGGCACCCTTTTATTTTTTTCACTTTCACTTCATGCCCAGGATACACTTCCTCAGCATTATTTTATTAATCCGCTTGATATTCCTATAACGCTTGCCGGAACTTTTGGTGAAATACGTACCGATCATTACCATACAGGGATAGATATGCGGACTGAAAGCCGGGAAGGATTACCCGTACATGCTGCTGCCGATGGCTTTGTGTCACGGATAGTTGTTTCGCCTTATGGCTATGGAAATGCACTTTACATTACGCATCCAAATGGGTACATTACTCTATATGGTCACCTGAGCCATTTCAATAGTGCGATTACAAGTTTTGTAAAGGATAAGCAATATGCCGAAGAAAAGTATAACCAGGATATTTCCTTGCCTGCCGGCAAATTTAATTTCAGCCAGGGTGATATTATTGCATTTAGTGGCAGCACAGGAGCCGTAGAGGGCCCCCACTTGCATTTTGAAATAAGAAATGCCGAAAACAGCGACCCTATTAATCCCCTCCTTGCCGGATATACTTCGGTAGATATAATGCCGCCTGTTATCAAGAGTATTGCCATTTATCCACTGGATGATTCAAGCAGCGTTAATGGCAGGCACGAACCTTTTTATAGCAAGGCAGAAAAGGAAAATAAGCGCTATACCCTTTCCCAAAATAGCAACATTTCTGCATCAGGAAGTATAGGAGTTGCTATTGATTGTTATGATATTCCCGACAGTTTTGCTAACCATAATGGACCCTATTGTAAACTACTGATAGATAATTCTGATACCATTTACTATACCCGGATGGATGAGCTTAGTTTTGCTACTACCCATTATGTAAACGGGCATATTGATTATGCGGCTATGCACAAGCATAACGACATACTTGAGTATAGTTTTTTACAGGATAACGATAAACTGAAAATTTATAAGAAATTGGTAAACCGTGGCAGGATCAGAGTTAAACCAGGGGAGGATCATAACATGGAATATGTTGTGAGTGATTTTAATGGCAACACATCCACATTACACTTTACTTTGAAAGGGGTAGAAAAAAAACCTTTAGTGTATGTTGATACCGCCCATTATATTGCGATTGCAAAATGGAGCAAAACCTTTGAATACAAAGGCGATGGAATGAAGATACAAATTCCGGCAGGGGCTTTATTCAACAACATTCATTTCCGTTACACGGTGGGGAAGGAAGATACCATTTCCGAAATTTCACCTGTATATACTATTCAAGATGAAAATATTCCACTTTCTGCCAACTATACGCTTATGCTGAAACCGAGACTCCGTTTACCCGATTCTCTTATGAAAAGGGCTGTGGTAGTGCGCCTGAACGGCAAGAATAAAACCAGTATTGGCGGCCATTGGGATAGCGGATATATGGTAGCCCACCCTAAATATTTTGGTAGCTACGTGTTGATGCTTGACCGCCGCCGTCCCGTAATTAAACCCATAAATATTTTTAGCAATAAAGATATGGGGCGTGATACCGTTATCGTATTTGAAATAACCGATAACCTTTCGGGGATCGGCTATTTCAGGGCGACCGTAGATGGAAAATGGATATTAATGGAATTCAACCCCAAGAAGAATGAAATTTACTATACGTTTGATGAGCATGTAGGGCAAGGAAAACATCATTTGCGTTTAGCCGTTGCCGATGATGTAGGGAATACCAGCATTTATGAAGCCGACTTTAGCCGGTAATCATGCGTATTTTCTAAAATCTACAGGGTTCTATAATCCTATGTTAGATGAAAACCCCTTAGCAATAGCGTTAGAATTCAGTACTTAAAAAAAAGAAACGGTGCTTACTTACCTTTATGATACTGTGTGGAAAGAACTTAAGGCTACTAAATTGTTTCGCATGTTATTTTTGAATCGCCACCTTTCTGACCATTGTACTTCCATCCTGCATTTGCACCTTCAGGAAATATACTCCATCTTCCAATCCGCTCGTTTTTATTTCCATCACTCTATCATTACTGACAACTGGTAACTGAATACTGACTACTCTTTGCCCTGTAATAGTATAAAGCTCCAGCATTTCTGCTTTTTCATTTCCATTGAGCTGAATATAAATTTCATCTTTTGCAGGGTTAGGATAAATGAGAATACTATTTGAATTGGATAAATCATTTATACCTGTAATATTTTCAGGAGCATATTGCCATAAGTCGGCAAGTGATGTACCAATGCTATCCAAGCCTGTTGCCACGTACCCTTTACTTCCAATTGAGAAACCTACGCCATTATTACGAGCCATTCCAGGGAAATTAGATAGTGTATTCCAGGTATTTGTATTGGGATTGTAGCTAAATACTTCGTCTAAGAAATTTGCTTGGCTATTTGTACCTGAAATAGAATAAGCAGTATCATCTAATACAAAATAGGCAGGGATAGCTAATCCATTGCTGGAAGGTACAGAAGCAATGGCCGTCCAGGTATTGGAGGTTGTATCGTACTGATACATGGAACTAATGTCTGACCCACCCCCCGTGCCTCCACAACCTGCATAGCCATAGCTACCAATACTATAAACCAAGGTGGTTCCGACATTGGCTAAAGGGAAATCTGCAATCTGAGACCATGTATTTGTTATGGAATTATATTTCCAGCAGTCTGTAAAATAAGGTGGTCCTCCGGGGCTACCATTACACATATAAGCATTTGTTCCAATTACGAATGCCATTGCCCCAAGCCTTGCAGCCCCAGTAAAAGATGCCATTTGAGTCCATGTATTTGTTGCAGTATCATATTGCCATAAATCTGAATATACAGTATTCCCAAACCCCAACCCAACATAGCCCTTACCGCCAATGGAGAAACTCGTACAACGCCCTTGTCCCGCTCCCGGATAACTTGCTATTTGCGTCCATGTATTAGAATCCTGATTCCACCTCCACCAATCTGCGTAACGGTTTGAGCCATTAACTCCACACCCTACATACCCATAATGCCCGATTGAAAAACTGGCGGTGCTATTTCGTGAAACACCGGGGAAATTAGCTTTTTGAGTCCAGCCGTACTGGGCGTTTGTTATGAGGAAACTTAAGGAAAAAAATCCCGCGAATAAGGTTTTTAGATATAGTTTTTTCATTTTATTTTAGAATTTCAACTTTTTTTACCATCGTACTTCCATCCTGCATTTGCACCTTCAGGAAATATACGCCAGCATCCAATCCTGTTGTTTTTATCCCCATTATTTTATTGTTACTGCCTACTGATAACTGAGTGCTGACAACTCTTTGCCCTGTAATAGTATAAAGCTCCAGCATTTCTGCTTTTTCATTTCCATTGAGCTGAATATAAATTTCATCTTTTGCTGGATTGGGATAAGTGAGAATACTATTTGAATTTGATATATCAATAATACCTGAAGTATTTATGGGAGCATATTGCCATAAATCGGCATGATAAGCACCAGTGCTATCTTGACCTGTTGAAACGTAGCCTTTATTTCCAATAGAGAATCCTTTACCCCATTTTCGAGGCATACCGAGAAAATTGGAAAAGGTATTCCATACATTTGTAGAACTATTATAACTAAAAACTTCATGAAAGTATTCATCAGTATTAGTAAACCCTGAAACTGAATATGCAGTATCAGCCATTACAAAACAGGCGGGGTCACCTAACCCTGCAGTAGATGGAACAGAGGCAATAGCTGTCCAGGAATTTGAGGTAGTATCATACTGGTACATTGAATTAATTAAAGTACCAAATCCGCCACTACCTCCGCAACCGGCATAACCATAGCTTCCGATTGTAAAAGTTAAGACGGGTGCATACCCTGATAAAGGGAAGCTTGTCATCTGAGTCCATGTATTCGTTAGAGAATTGTATCGCCAGCAATCATATAAATAAGGAGGTCCACCAGAGTTACCACCTACTATATACGCATTTGTTCCAATTACGAATGAACGGGTTCCATATCTTGGCGTGCCTGGGAAAGTTGCCATTTGTGTCCACGAATTATTAGAGGTGTCGTATCTCCAAAAATCTGTTTCTGTGGTACTCGTAATTCCTAAACCTACATACCCATACCCATTTATCGAAAAACTAATGCACCCTTGTAATCCTGCTCCGGGATAGGATGTAATTTGCATCCATGTATTGGAATCCTGGTTCCACCTCCACCAATCATTAAAGCTTGCGGAGCTATTATTTCCACATCCTACATAGCCATAATGCCCGATTGAAAAACAAGCAGCGCCAGTTCTTGCCGCCCCCGGAAAATTAGCTTTTTGAGTCCAGCCGTACTGGGCATTTGAAGTACATACATTTAAACAGAAAAACCCGGCAACTGAAATTTTAGCAAGTAGTTTTTTCATTATTATTTATATTGAAATTCAAGACAAATGTAAAAAATAAATCTACCTGACAGGAAAAATATTCCTATTTAATCTAAAATCAACAACACGCTGTTACTCGTGCATGATAAGAACCGCCTTAATAGACTTGTTCATTACCTGGTTCACGGTGCTACGGTTAAATATCCTGTAAACAATATTGTGGTGGCGTTTTACCAGGCAAAGAATATCTGTGCCGCTACCGGCTATGTAATTCATAATCCCTTCAATGGGGTTACTTTCATTAATGTATTTAAAATCGAGCATGGTAGTATTAACAAACTTTTTTAAGCCTGCTTCGCCTGCTTCATTGGTTTTCCATTCTGTTCCCTCAATAATGTTTAACACTGTCAGTTTTTCAGCCTTTGAGGCTGTAATTAATTCATTTAAACTATTGCCATCTTCCGAAGATAAAGGAGAAGAAAAATCAGTGGCAAGCGTAATAGCAGGATTCATAGCAAACTTACTTCCCAACGGAATTATCAGCGTAGGGGTTTTAGTTTTTTCCACCATGGTATTGGTATTGCTGCCAAATAATCCTGTAATTCCTGTGGAGCCCATAGTGCCCATCACCAGCATTTCCACCGGGTTGGTTTCGATATACTTACTAATTACATTACTTACAGAGCCTACTTCTGCTACGGTAGATACAGCTACATTTTTAAATGCATCCCGCTCCGTAAAAGTATTTGCCCATTCTTTCAATGCAGCTCTTTTATTATTGTAATAATCCTCAATATAAAGGGCGCTATATACATTGTTATTAACGCCTTCATTTGAACCAATAGCATGAATGGCGCATACTTCCATTTGCAAAACTTTGGCTACTTCCATAGCATATTCCATTGCGTTACGGGCGCAATTGGAGAAATCGGTTGCTACTAATATTTTTTTCATTTCTTATTCTTTTATAAAGATTATTCTTTCGTTTTTTATGATACTATGACCCAATACTTTTTTTATTACACCATTAAATGGAACACCAAAAATAAAGCATACGCCAATGCAATACAAACCGGCAAGGTTAAAATCCAGGCCAGGGCAATATTTTTAAGGGTGCCGCTATTCAGGTTTTTAGTTCCGCCCGAGCCTACCATAGCTCCTGCAATGCCGCTGGAAAGTACATGGGTAGTACTCACAGGCAAGCCAAAGCCCGTGCTTAGCCCAATGGTGCTGGCAGCTATAATTTCAGCCGTAGCGCCTTGTGCATAGCTTAAATGCGATTTGCCTATTTTCTCTCCAATAGTTACTACAATACGTTTCCAGCCTATCATAGTTCCTAACCCAAGCGAAAGGAAATAGTAATAATGACCCAGATAGGTGAAAAGTCGGTAATTTTTGTCAGGTCTCCCGAAGCAGCTTTTATGGTTGCTTTATCGGCATCGGGCATTGTGATTTTTGGGTCAGCGGTAATGGCTTTAATGCTTTTATTCACTGCCTGAATATCCTTTCTATACTTGAAAGTGCCCTTTGCATCGGTAGTGCTGTTCATGGATAAGTCTGTCAATGCTTTTGTAACGAGGGTATCTAACTTTGCCACATCATGGTTACCCGGATTAGCTACCAATGTTCTTTGCACTACCTGTTGGGTGGAAGTTAAGGAAATGGTCATTTTATCAGCCGGAATGTTATGGTCTATGGCAAATGTGGCTGGCAGAAAGGCAATCAGGATCAGCATTAATAAGCCCACTCCTTTCTGACCATCATTGCTTCCGTGAAAGAAACTTACAAGGGTACAGGTAAGTATTAATAATAACCGTACAAAAAAGGATGGTTTATCCTGGTCTCCTTCAGGAATATGAAATAGCTTTTCCGATTTTACAAAACGTTTCAATAATATCATCAGCAAAAGGGCAGCGCCAAATCCAAATAAAGGGGACATAATTAAGGATAAGCCAATTTCTTTTGCTTTGTCCCAGTTTACGCTTCCTGCATAAAAATGGGTGAATGCCATGCTGCCTCCAATCATCGCCCCGATTAAGGTATGCGAACTGGAGCAGGGAATACCGAGATACCAGGTGCTTAAATTCCAGATGATAGAGGTAAGTAAAACGCCCAATACCAGGCAAGCGCCTATCTGAACCGGTTGAGCCATCATTTCATTTAGCGGAAGCAATTTCAATATTCCCATGGCAACCGCAACTCCTCCCACATTCACACCCATAAAATTCCAAAAGCCTGACCAGGGCACCGCTACCATTGGTTTCATAGCTTTGGTATATATTACTGTGGCAACTGCGTTGGCAGTATCGTGAAAGCCATTCACAAATTCAAAGGCTACTACAGCTAACAGGCAGAGAAAGAAAATAAGTAAGATAGAACCACTGAGGTCAACGTTCCCAATCAAAGGGAGATTAATCATGTTTAAGGTGGAAGTGATGAGCATGCGCGTTTTAGATTTTGGGGTGTTAGGAATTATAAATCACGCTGCAAATGAAAGGGAATAAACCGACATAGCCGGAAAACGGGCTATTACCAAATTGTTAAGTTTGGAAATTACCCTTGCCCCATACCTTCTTTCCCCCATGGGGGAAAGCGTATCATTTACTTTTCCACCACAACTTTTCCTTGTCCCGCTAATTCGCCATTCTCACTTAAAACCCTGTACAGATAAACCCCGTTGGGCTGCTTGCAAAGGTCAATGAGATTGTCACCCTGAACTTGATTCAGGGTCGCAGAATAAACCTGTTGTCCCAACACATTATATATTTCAATGGTAGTTTGGGACCCCGCAATATCTGCGGGATGACTGAACGCAATAGTAAAAATTCCATTATTGGGGTTGGGGTAAACTTTCAATCCTCCGCTTTCAACTTTCGTCTCATTTATCACCGTTGCATCATTCCCGCAGGTATCGGTATAGTCTCCACCAAGCCATTTGGCAAGATAGCTTATGCTGTCTCCATCTATTGTCCAAAAGCCTCCACCGATATATAATGTATCTTTATAGACTGCACCTGAAAAAATACTATTATCGAACGTACTGCCTAAACTGCACCATTTGGCTCCATCCCATTCTGCAATTTTGCTGGCTGGAATGCCACCTGCAGTTGTAAGTTGACCAACCGCATAAAGCTTACTACTAAACACAAATACCTGGAAAATTTCAAAATCGGTTCCGCCTCCCACATCATGCCATTGTGTTCCATTCCATCGTTGAATATTATTACCCACATTTCCCTCTGATTTAGAAAAGTACCCGGCTACATATAACTCGCCATTATATACAACCATACTATTTATTATATCAGCATTACCTTTAATACCCGGACCAACAGGATGCCATCCTACACTGTCATATCTAAGTATATGTTTTAAACTATCTGTAATGGTATCGCCATAAAACTCCCCAGCGGCGTAAACGCTTCCATGATATTCACAAATAGAACGTATTACTTGAAAACTAATAAGGTTAGGGAAATTTAAACTACTCCAATTAGTATCATTCCATTTTGCAATACCAATACATGGGAAACCTGCTACCGTATCAAAAGTTCCACCCATATAGAGGTCGCTGTTTATTACAGTCAGTGCCATAACTGCTGCTGTAAAATGATTTTTGAATGGCTGAATCTGTAGAGAGTCCCAAGCAATACCACCCCATCTACCAATACAAGGCGTATTTATCTTACCGAGTGAACCAAATACCCCGCCCACATAAAGTTCATTCTGATAAAGAGTAATTACCAATGTATTTTCCGGAAAACTATCTAATGTGTCTAAACCATCAATTCCTGCACCCATCGAATCCCATCGAATACCGTTCCATCTGGCAATACCTTTAAAATGTTCCCTGCCAATAAGATAATATCTTCCTGCAGCATATAAATAGTTACTGTCAGAGTATAGTATTCCTGCAGCGCCAGCATTTTGAAATTTTCCAGGTAAGGAATCCCATCTTTGGGAAAATACAGGGAAAGAGATAAAACAAAGGATGAGTAATTTAAAATACATTTTCATTCCAATTTAGATTCAATAAAAATTCTCAAAATCACCGCAATTTACTAATTTTAGCATGATACACATCCGTTGCTGCCTTTACTTATAAAAGATACTCTCCATTTGTAAACGAATATAATAAAGTTATTGTAATGCAAATGCCACGCATTTGCCTTTAATTCCCTTGTAACCCAATAGGGACACAGGTGTCAAGGAATTAACTCAAAATCAGTCATTTAGGTAGTCTAATTTATGCCCCGCACGAATGCCAGCCGGAAAGATTCCAGCCCGAAAGGCATGGTCAGGCAGGCATTCTGGCGGGTACCATCTGGTACGGGTGGGTGTTTTATGCCGTTTTTCTCACTCTTTAGAAAATCTACAGTAAAAAAGCGTGAAGAAATAACACTATTTCAGGGAAAAGTATGTTTACCTCTTCGCTTATATCTCCAATGGTTCTTCCTCTTTTTCCACAACCAGGTTTTCAATAATAAAATCTTGCCGTTCGGGAGAGTTTTTTCCCATGTAATACCGCAATACATCTTCAATAGATGTTTCCTGTGTGATAATAACAGGTTGCAGGCGGATGTCTTTCCCAATGAAGAACTTAAACTCATCAGGCGATATTTCCCCCAAGCCTTTAAAGCGGGTTATCTCAGGGCGTGTGCCAAGTTTCTTAATGGCATCTTGCCTTTCCTTATCCGAGTAGCAGTAAATGGTTTCCTTTTTATTCCTCACCCGGAAAAGCGGGGTTTCCAAAATATATAAATGTCCGTTTTTCACTAAGTCAGGAAAAAACTGCAGGAAAAAAGTAAGCAGCAGCAGGCGTATGTGCATACCGTCTACATCGGCATCAGTAGCTACCACTACATTGTTATAGCGCAGGTCTTCCATACCATCTTCTATATTCAGGGCGCTTTGCAACAGGCTGAATTCCTCATTTTCATACACTACTTTTTTAGTAAGCCCATAACTATTCAGGGGTTTACCTTTCAAGCTGAATACCGCTTGTATATTGGGGTCTCTCGCTTTGGTAATCGAGCCGCTGGCGGAGTCGCCTTCGGTAATAAAGAGGGTAGTTTCCAATCTTCTTTCATCTCCATTATTATAATGGGCGCGGCAGTCACGTAGTTTTTTATTATGCAGGCTGGCTCTCTTGGCACGTTCACGGGCAAGTTTTTCAATGCCTGACATAGCTTTGCGCTCTTCCTCCGACTGCACTATTTTCTCTAATAGTGCTTCGGCTACTTCCGGGTTTTTATGCAGGAAATTATCTAATTCGGTCTTAATAAAATCTCCAATAAATGTACGAACCGAAGGACCTTCGGGACCCATTTCCTGTGAACCGAGTTTGGTTTTAGTCTGCGATTCAAAAATAGGTTCCTGTACTTTAATGCTTATGGCTGCTACAATGGATTTACGTATATCTGTCGCTTCAAAATTCTTTTTATAAAACTCCCTCAAGGTCTTCACCACTGCTTCCCGGAAAGCAATCAGGTGGGTACCGCCCTGGGTGGTATGCTGCCCGTTTACAAAGGAATAATATTCCTCGCTGTACTGCTGCATACTATGGGTCATAGCCAGTTCAATATCAGTACCCCGTAAGTGGATAATAGGGTAGAGGATAGGTCCGTTGATATTGCGCTCTAACAGGTCATGCAAGCCCTTTTCCGATTCTATCTTTTTACCATTAAATTTTATTCTCAATCCGACATTCAGATAGGCATAGTTCCAGAGCATACGCTCCACATGCTCAGTAAGGTAATGGAAATTGTGGAAAATGCTATCATCAGCCTGGAAGATGATAAGGGTGCCATCGGTTTCATCGCATGAAGTAATAGAATGGTCTTTTAGGATTTCTCCCCTGTTAAATTCTATCACCTTAGTCTTTCCTTCTCTTACAGACTGCACTTTAAAATACGAAGAAAGGGCATTCACCGCCTTAGTACCCACACCATTCAGCCCCACAGATTTCTTAAATACTTCGGAATCATATTTAGCGCCGGTATTGATTTTAGCGACACAGTCAAGTACCTTGCCGAGAGGTATTCCCCTGCCAAAGTCACGCACCGTAACGGTTTTTTCTTTGATGGAAATTTCAATGGTCTTGCCATAGCCCATCGTAAATTCATCAATGGCATTATCAATAGATTCTTTTAACAATACATAAATGCCATCATCTTGCGATGAGCCATCGCCCAACTTGCCTATGTACATCCCCGGGCGGAAACGTATATGGTCTTTCCAGTCAAGGGAACGGATGCTGTCTTCGGTATATTTTGTTGCCATGAATCAGGTAAAAGGTGAAAGGTTGTAAAGGTGAAAGTTTATAAAGTCTGAACTTTATTAAACAGGGCAAAGTTATGCAAACAATTTTTTCAAAGCCTGAATGGAACCTAATCTTATAAACAGGTTTTGAAACGCCCCTGATATAAACAGTATTTCTATGGAATTAATCGAAGCAAATCCAACAAGTTTTTATCAGGAATATCATCTTGTTCAGACTTATCATAAATGGAAAGTAAGTAAACAGAATTACGCATTACTTTTACACAGGTAATTATCCTTGCTCCCCCACTTTTTCCCTTTCCTTTGCTGGCAATTGCAAGGCGAATTTTATAGCAATCGTTTCCCATCGATTTTCCGGTGAATGGATTAGACTTTAATTCGGTTATAACTTGAGCAAACTCTCCTTTTAAGGAAGGGTATTTTTTGTTCAGGCGTTTTAATTGCTTCCCAAAAGGAGCAATATAAAATACATTAAAGCTCATCAAGCAACTCCTCTGCCCGTTTAGGTTTTAATTTCCCTTTTTCAACCAGAATCATATTGTCAACAGCCTCTTTTAGTTCCTTCAAAACCCGTGAGTTAGCAGGAGTAAGTTCTTGTGTCTTTACATAAGGTAGCCCTTTCAAGACCTCCATCAGGTGAGGCGCCTTACTGTCCTTTATATCGAGCAAAACTTTCATAGCAGAAGATATTTTTACAAAGGTAAACAAAAGGACAATAGGCTTGACCCACGTACATTTTTCCTACCTTTGCAAACTTAAAAAATGGATACCGAGAAACTATATTCATCTAAAGCCCCTGAACCTGTTGGGGCTTATCCCCATGCAAGAAAGGTTGGCAACCTGCTTTTCCTTTCGGGAATAGGACCACGGGAACGTGGAACCAAGAAAATTCCGGGTGTGACGTTGGATGAAACAGGTAACATTGTTTCGTATGATATAGAAGCCCAATGCCATTCGGTATTTAATAATGTAAGGACGGTGTTGGAAGAAGCCGGTTCAGATTGGGATAAAATGGTGGATGTAACGGTGTTTTTAACGAATATGAAAGCTGATTTTGCAACGTATAACCGCATTTATGCAGAGTATTTTAAAGAGAACCAGCCTTGCAGGACTACAGTAGAGATAAAATCTCTGCCAACTCCGATAGCGATAGAGCTAAAAGTTATAGCAACAGTTTGAATACATTTCACGCAAAGTTCGCAAAGAAAATACACGCAAAGAACGCTAAGAAAATACAGGATAAAACGAATAAAACTCAAACTATATACAACTTTGCGCTCTTTGCGTAGACCTTTGCGCTCTTTGCGTGAAAAGAACAGCACACTCTAAATTATGACCAAATTTCCACAATACGATAATCTGAACCTTAGTGAAATAGGGAAAGCTATTCTTGACAAGTGGGCAAGAGAAAACACTTTTGAAAAGAGTGTTTCCCTTCGTGATGGGGCAAAGAATTTTACTTTTTATGAAGGTCCTCCATCGGCAAACGGTATGCCCGGTATTCACCATGTTATGGCAAGAACTATTAAAGATATTTTCTGCCGCTATCATACCATGAAAGGCTATAAGGTGGAAAGAAAAGGCGGGTGGGATACACATGGTTTGCCTATTGAGTTAAGTGTGGAAAAGGCATTGGGAATCACCAAAGAAGATATTGGCAAGAAGATAACCGTTGAAGAGTACAACCTCGAGTGCAGGCGCGAGGTGATGAAGTACAAGGACAAATGGGAAGAGGTAACTCAAAAGATGGGCTATTGGGTGGATATGAAAAACCCGTATATCACCTTTGATAATGCCTATATTGAAAGTGTATGGTACCTGCTGAGCGAGTTGTATAAAAAGAAAATGCTCTATAAGGGCTATACCATCCAGCCTTACTCATGGGCTGCGGGGACAGGGCTTAGCTCCCATGAACTTAACCAGCCCGGATGTTATAAGAACATAAAAGATACTTCCGTAACGGCACAGTTTAAGGTTATAAAGGATGAAAAGTCTGAGTTCTTATTCAGCCCCCTGCCTCCCAAAGGGGGTATAAAGTCACCTGACTCTGGAATCCCCTTCGGGGGTCAGGGGGCTGATATATTTTTCCTTGCCTGGACAACCACCCCCTGGACTTTGCCTTCCAATTGTGCTTTAGCAGTCGGCAAGGATATTGAATATGCTTTGGTGAAGACTTACCAGCCTTATATGGGCAACCCTATCAAGGTGATATTGGCAAAAGAGTTGGTGCATAAGTATTTCCACGAAAAGGCAGCCGATATTGCTATGGAAGAATACAAGCATGGGGATAGGTATGTGCCTTACAAAATAGAAAAGACTTTAAAAGGAAGTGAACTGGTGGGCATTAACTACGAGCAACTAATGCCTTATGTTAAGCCTGAAGGAGATGCCTTTAGGGTAATTATTGGAGATTTTGTTACTACGGAAGACGGCACAGGTATTGTACATACCGCCTCTCTCTTTGGCGCTGATGACTTTAGGGTTTGTAATCAAAATAATATTTCTGCTATTTATGTAAAAGATGCCGATGGTAACAATGTGCCATTGGTTAACAAACAGGGGAAGTTTGTAAAAGAAGTGACTGACTTCGCCGGAATGCATGTAAAAACCAAAGAAGACCAGGAGCATCCGGAGAAATCTACTGATTTGGCAATTGCACTAAAACTGAAGAAAGAGGGCAAAGCCTTTAAAATTGAAAAAATAGAACACAGTTATCCCCATTGCTGGAGGACAGACCAGCCTGTAATATATTATCCGCTCGATTCATGGTTTATCAAGACTACAGCCATGAAGGATAGAATGATTGAGCTAAACAAAACTATCAACTGGAAACCAGAATCTACCGGCACAGGCAGGTTTGGTAACTGGCTGGAAAATATGGTGGATTGGAACCTTTCCCGTTCCCGCTTTTGGGGGATTCCTTTGCCATTGTGGAGAACAGAAGATGGGAAGGAAGAAATTTGCATAGGCAACTATGAAGAATTAGATAAGGAAGTAAAGAAGTCTCTTGCTAAAGGCATTATGACCGAAGACGACCTAAAAAAAAGCAAATGGAATACAGCAGAAAGAGATATACATAAGCCCTATTGTGACAGTATCTTTTTAGTTTCAGATAGCGGCAAAAAGATGTTCCGTGAACCCGACCTTATAGATGTTTGGTTTGATTCGGGAGCTATGCCGTATGCCCAATGGCATTATCCTTTTGAGAATAAGGAAAAGTTTAAAGAAAATTTCCCGGCTGATTTTATTGCTGAAGGGGTTGACCAGACAAGGGGATGGTTCTTTACTCTTCATGCCATTGCCAGTATGTTGTTTGATTCTGTGGCATTTAAAAATGTAGTATCTAATGGATTGGTGCTTGATAAGCATGGCAATAAAATGTCTAAGCGCTTGGGTAATGCAGTTGACCCGTTTAAAATATAGACCAATATGGGGCTGATGCCACCCGCTGGTATATGATAAGCAATGCCCAACCCTGGGATAACCTCAAGTTTGATGAAGATGGCATTACCGAAGTTCAGCGCAAGTTATTCAGGGCGCTATATAATACGTATGCCTTTTTTGCCCTTTATGCCAATATTGACGGATTCACCTATAAAGAAAACGAAATACCTGTTGACCAACGCCCTGAACTTGACCAATGGATGCTTTCGGTACTTAATTCACTTGTTAAAAGGGTGGATGAGTTTTATGAAGCTTACGAACCTATGCGGGCTGCGAGAGATATTGAAGCCTTTGTTACCGACCAGTTAAGTAATTGGTATGTACGCTTATCCCGCAGCCGTTTTTGGAAAGGGGAATATAGCGAAGATAAAATTGCGGCTTTCCAAACGCTTTATACTTGTCTGGAAACTATTGCCAAATTAATTGCGCCTATTGCTCCTTTTTATTCAGAGCAGTTATTCACCGATTTGAATGGGGTTTCAGGTAAAGAAAATGTGCAGAGTGTGCATCATTCCTTATTCCCTGTTTATGATGAAAAAAGTAGCAATCCTTCATTGGAAGAAAGGATGGATTTAGCGCAACGTATTTCATCCTTAACGCTTGCTTTGCGTAAGAAGGTAAATATACGTGTACGTCAGCCACTTAATAAGATACTAATCCCTATATTAGATAGCAACCTAAAGCACCAGATTGATTCGGTGAAAGGACTCATTTTGGCAGAAGTGAATGTGAAGGAATTAGAGTACATTCACGATACGGAAGGGATGCTGAATAAGAAGATAAAAGCAAACTTCAAAGAATTGGGTAAAAAGCTGGGTCCCTTAATGAAGGAGGGCGCGGCTGCAATTAGTCAATTTAGCCGTGAACAAATAAGCGAAATTGAAAAGACTGGAAAATACCAATTAACCTGTCAGGTAAGGAAGTGGAGTTGTTATTAACGGATGTTGAGATAACCTCGGAAGATATACCGGGCTGGCACCTGATGTCTGATGGGAAACTAACTGTAGCGCTTGATACTACCGTAACAAAAGAGCTTGAAGAAGAAGGAATTGCCCGTGAGTTAGTAAATCGAATTCAAAACCTTAGAAAGGAGAAGAATTATGAGGTAACCGATAAGATAAAACTCAGATAAAGAAGTAACGCCCATATTGGAAAACGTCATTAAGAATAATTTTGATTATCATTTGCACCGAAATTTTAGCGACCTCCTTCGAAGTGGTTGATAATCTTGATGAAGGACAAGCTATCGTGGTGGAAGTAGCTGATAATTTAAGCGCTTCTATTTTTATTAACAAGTCTAATTAAGGTCATATGAAAAAGAAAACTGCCAAAAAGACCAGTAAGGCTAAAGTAACCTCCTCAAAAAAGGCTGCACCTAAAAAAGTCGTCAAAAAGAGCAAGACCGTTGCTAAAAAAAGTAAGCCCGTTGCTAAAAAGAGTAAACCAATAGCTAAGAAGAGTAAACTTGTAGCTAAGAAGAGTAAACCGGCATTAAAAAAGAAAATAGAAAAGAAACCTATAAAATTAAAACAAAAGTTAGCACCTAAAAAAGTAATGAAGAAACCAGAATCTAAAAAAGAAAAACCCGAAGCTAAAAAATCCCCTGTTATTGCTAAAAAGGAAGTAAAAGCTTGTAAAACCGGCTCCAAAAATGGAAATGAAACCGGTAAAACCTACACCTGTTGCCAAAATTGAACCTAAGAAAGATAAGCCCTGTTAAAGCAGATATGGCTATAGATACTGACGAAAAGAAGCGTTATTCTGAAAAAGAATTAGCTGAATTCCGTGTTCTTATTGTAGATAAACTTGACCAGGCAAAAAAAGACTATGAGCTTCTTAAAAATACCCTTTGCCATACCGATGACCATGGTACTGATGATACTTCCCCTACCTTCAAAGCATTGGAAGATGGTTCAGATGTATTGACAAGGGAAGAAACTGCCCAACTTGCTTTGCGCCAGGAAAAATTCATACAGAACCTTCAAAATGCATTGATTCGTATTCAAAATAAAACCTATGGCATTTGCAGGGTTACAGGCAAACTTATTCCTAAGGAAAGATTAAGAAGAGTGCCACATGCTACGTTGAGCATTGACGCTAAGCTGGTGCAGCAATTTAACCAATAACCGGATTTAAGATTTAAGAATTAAGATTTCTGTGAAACCGATAAAAATCTCAAATCTTAAATCCAAAATCTTAAATTTTTGAGGTGAAAAGGCCCTTGCTCATTATCTTTCTTGTACTGGTTTTAGACCAGGTTGTCAAGATTTATATTAAGACCCATTTTCTTCTCGGGGAAGAATACCGGATTACCAATTGGTTCATTATTCACTTTACAGAGAATAATGGAATGGCTTTTGGGATGCAATTCTCGGGGCAATATGGCAAAATATTTTTAAGCCTCTTCCGTATTGCGGCTGTAACCCTTATAGGCTATTACCTGTGGACGCTTATAAAGCGTAAGGCACATTGGGGGTTAATATGCAGTTTCGCCCTGATTTTTGCCGGAGCTTTAGGCAATATTATTGACAGTACATTTTATGGTATCCTATTCAGCGATAGCGGGTATGAAGTATCAAAATTTTTACCTGCTGAAGGTGGTTATGCCGGTTTTTTGCACGGTAAAGTAGTTGATATGTTTTATTTTCCATTGATGGAAGGGCATTTCCCAAGCTGGCTTCCTTTTTGGGGTGGAGAAGAATATCAGTTTTTCCGCCCGGTGTTTAATGTTTCCGATTCGGCAATTTCTGTGGGTGTATTTCTGATTCTTATTTTCCAAAAGAAGTACTATCCGAAAGAAGCGGAAGCAGAAAAAGAGAATATCCAGGAAAAGATACCCCAATAAAAAAGCCCTGAATAAAATCAGGGCTTTTTTACATAAAATTTAGCTGTTATTATTCCTGTTCTTGTTCCTGCCCGCCATTCTTGCCACCTTTATGCTGGGCATTGGCAGCCTTCAGTTTTTCCATTTGTTCCGGAGTCAATACTGCTTTTAGTTGATTTTTATAGTTCTCTTTCGCAGTTTTGTTGGCTCCTTTCAACGAAGAAGGGTCATTGGCAAACTGTGTTTTATTGGCTTTTTTAGCTTTTTCATAGTTTTCCACAATTGGCTGTACCCTACTTACCTGGTCGGGCGTTAGTTGACAAACTTGTGTCAGGTGGTCCATCATTTTGGAAGTTCCTTTGTCTTGTGCATTTACATAAAATATTCCTGCAAGGAATATTCCGAAAGTTAAAACGAGTTTTTTCATATTAGTTGGTTTATTGAATAGACGACCAATTGCAGGATAGGTTTAAAAGTGTTGCAATTATTCCCTTCTGCTTCTCCATTTTGAACTGCCTTTAGCAGTGGGTAATGAGCCGGCAATCAAAGGCTTTTTATCTCTTTTTGATACTACTACTTCAGCAACAAGCGCTGCAAGCATATTTTCGTCTTCATCTTCTGAATTACCGTTCAGCATTTCCGGTTTAAAGTAGCGGGAAACAAAATTTGTATCAAACTTTCCCGATACAAATGCTTCGTGTTTCATTACAAAGTTACAGAAAGGCAATGTAGTTTCAACCCCTGATATTTGATATTCATCAATAGCCCGAATCATTCGTTGTATAGCTTCCTCCCGGTCTTTGCCATACGTAATTAGTTTGCTAATCATCGAATCGTAGTAAATAGGTATTTCCATTCCTTCTTCAAAGCCATCATCCACTCTTACGCCGGGTCCCTTTGGGGGATTATAAATATTCAGTGTGCCAATGTCGGGAAGAAAATTATTAGCAGGGTCTTCCGCATAGACACGTACTTCTATGGCATGACCGCGAAGTTCAATATCTTCTTGCTTAAAGCTTAGCTGGTTACCACGCGCTACATTAATTTGTTCTTTTACAAGGTCAATGCCGGTAATCATTTCAGTAACCGGATGCTCTACCTGCAAGCGGGTGTTCATCTCCAAAAAGTAGAAATTCAGGTTTTCATCTAACAGAAACTCTACTGTTCCTGCACCTGAGTAATTACATGCTTTAGCAATTCTCACGGCGCATTCTCCCATCTCCTTTCGTATTTCAGGGGTTAATATTGATGAAGGGGCTTCTTCAATTACCTTTTGATGCCTCCGTTGAACGGAACACTCCCGTTCAAACAGGTAAACAGCATTCCCGTAATTATCGCCCATCACCTGTATTTCTATATGGCGGGGGCTTTTTACATACCTTTCGATAAATACCGCTCCGTCTCCAAACGCCGATTTAGCTTCGCTGGATGCTAAGTTGATTTGCTCTTCGAGTAATTCTGCTTTCTCTACCACCCGCATACCTTTACCACCTCCTCCGGCGCTGGCTTTAATTAGCACCGGAAATCCTACTTTCTTGGCTACTTCTACGGCTTGTTTAATATCGGTTATAGCTCCATCGCTGCCCGGAACCATGGGTATATTATGTTTTTTAGCGGCATGTTTGGCCGATAGCTTATCGCCCATCATGCGCATGGCTTCGGCTGAGGGACCTATAAATATTAATCCCGCCTTTTTTACTTTATCTGAAAAGGCAGCATTTTCTGATAAAAAGCCATAGCCGGGATGTATGCCGTCAACATGAAGTTGTTTGGCAACCTCTATAATCTTGTCAGCATTCAGGTATGACCGGGAAGATTCAGGGGGACCGATAGATACAGCCTCATCGGCATAACTTACAAAAGGGGCTTTGCGGTCAGCCTCTGAAAATACGGCTACTGTTTTTATGCCCATATCGCGGCAGGTACGCATAACCCTCAGCGCTATTTCTCCCCGGTTGGCAATAAGTATTTTTTTCATGAATATAAATTGCAAAGATAATTTTTGTCGGGGTTATAAAAATAAACGGCATAAAACGCCCGCCCTTACCGGATGGTACCCGCCAGAATGCGCGCCTGACCATGCCTTTCGGGCTGGAATCTTTCGGGCTTGCCATTCGGGCAGGGCATAAATCGGACTACTTAAGTACATGGTTATGAGTTGATTCCCCGAGTGCTGTGTCCCTATTGGGTTTCAGGGGGTGTTTTAAAATAAGCTAAATATAATTTAGTAAACCTCAAAATATAATTAATAAATCACTCAAAAAGTAAAAACCCATGGGTTATGTTTGGGTTAACCCAAACATAACCCAGAAATAACCCAGGTGAAACTGAAACTGTAACTAGAAATGAAATTAAAAATGGAAACTGTATTTCTTTCTTTTCTTTTGGTTCTTTTCTTTCGTCTTTAAAAGTCATTGACTTTTTCAATAACCTCTTTTTGAGACAGTATTTTTGCCGTTACAAAACAAAAAAATATGGCTACCAAAGGAGAAAGAATTAACGCCCGGAAAGAAAGCGGCGAAATGGCACAGGTATCAGCAGAGAACCAACTCCCGGCTGACTTAAAAAAATTAGGATGGGCAAGAAAGAGACTATTGCGAAACGTACTGCAATGCCAGGTGCCGGGCTCCAATAAATTTCAACTAAAAAAACTTGCCCGGCTGTATGATTTAGCGCCCGGGCAAATGAGCATAGAACTGGCTATTAACCTGGCTCAAATTGAAAAAGCCCTGAATGGCGATACACCGGCTTACAAGGCTTTGATGAATAGGGCTTACGGACAACCAATACCATACGTGGAGAACGATAAAAAAGATATAAAAGTTGAAATTGTGTATGGAAATAAGCCTGTATATGACATTCCACATAGGGAGGGATAAAAAACAGTGATAAATAGTTCCAACGCCTGGATGGCATGAGAATGGGGTAGGTGAGTATTTATTTAATTAAGCAAAGCTTAAATGGCTACTCACTCACTAAGCACAGCTTAGCGAGTACGGGGAAGAAATAGCGGCACTGATAATATCCATTATAGCAGCATTATCTCTTATATTTTTATAGTGACTATAATACGAATTTCTAATATTCAAAATACGCAAACGATATATCATAATAAAAAATATCCAGTTCATGCATTTATCTAATATTTTTCGATATAGATAATACTGCAAGATTATATCTTTAATTAATGTGGTACACATAAATAATTTATATACCTTTGGTTTTCAACTTTGCTAATAACACTAACCAAACCATGAATAAAGCAATTAATGGATGATGAAAAGATTGGAAAAATTAAAGTATTTTCTCCCCGAAGATTATTCAGGTTGGGAGGAAGGTTTTTTTGGATTGCTTTTTCAGTAATATTTTTACTCCTTGTGACTCCAACCGATATTATTACCGATGTAGCCAATATAGCCTTAGCCCTTTCGGTGGTGGTAGCGCTTGTATTTGGTATAGCGCAGGTTAAGGCTGCTGCCCGCGACCGTAAAGAACGCATGACCATGGAGGCTCTGCGCAACTTCCAGTCCCGCGAGTTTGTTGAGTTGATACAATTTATTTCCATGCATCCTGCTCCATCAACCTTTGAGGAGATGAGAAAGCTTCCCAATAATGAGCAAATTATGTTTATTCAATTTACCCAGGCTATGGAATCAATCGGTATGCTTGTGGCTGAACGGTATATCAATATAGACCTTGTAGATAAAACACTGGGTTCATTCGTCATCACTTCGTGGGAGAAGATAAAAATACTGATAACAGATATACGGGAAAAACAGGCAGACCCCTATATGAATGAGTATTTTCAATGGCTTGCCGAGGATTTGAGCAAACAGATGAAAAACAAACCGCGTAAGCCATTTTACGAACTCGGCATCCGCCAGCCATGATATGAGAGTCTATTTTTAGTTACTTAAGTGCTTATGAAAATCTCCGCCGGTCTTGTTTTTATATCTTTGTTTTTCAGTTGTTCCAATAATATTCACAAAGCCAATAAAGGAAGTGAACAAAAATTTGGAGAGACTAAAGTATCTGTCCCCCCAAAGATTATTCAGGTTGAACATTGTGAAATTATTAAAGCTGATAACCCCACTGTTAAGGTTGCTGGACAACCAAGAATGGAGCCGGCAAGTTTTTTTGCTTATTCAAATCGTATTAACAATGAAAGGTGTTGTAGTGTGGATGAAGGGGTTTTGATAAGAAAGGAAACTTGTGGTTCGATTATTTTATTGAAGTAAATACTGAATATGTTAGAAATGCGGGAGCTATTGTTGCCGAAGGCTTATGCTGCTTTGATGGGAAGAACTTTTATACCTATACAACCCGACAGGGCTTGCCTGATAGTTCAACCGGACCTCTGCTTATGGATAAAAATGGGAGTCTCTGGATTGGTAATGACATTAGAGGCGTAACTTGCTTCAACGGTAAGTCTTTTACAAATTATGATACGTCTCAAGGTCTGGCTGATAATTATGTAATGAGTATTTTCCAGGATAATAATGAAATTATATGGTTTGGGACAGGTAAGGGACTTTGTGCTTTTGACGGTAGAAATTTCTCGACGTACAAAAATACAGCAGTCATCTCAAAAGAAGCATTTCAGAGTATTCAGCAAGACAGTAACAATCACTTGTGGTTGGGAACTATGGGCAAAGGTGTTTATTGTTTTGATGGCAAAAAAATTATAGCTTATACTACCGAACAAGGTCTCCCCGGTAATTACTTTGAAAGCGATAAGTCCATAATTAAAGACGAAAAAGGAAATATGTGGTTCCTAACTTGGCCTTGGAATGTTAGTAAATTGCAAAACAACAAATTTATCACCTTCAATACATCCAACGGATTAGCAAATCATAAAATATTTTCATTTTTTGAAGCTTCTAACGGAAACTTCTGGTTTGGAGGTAATGATACCGTAATATGCTATGATAAAAAAGAATTCAAAACTTATTGTATTGCCAAAGATACAGATGTGAACTCCATTGAAATGATTATCCAGGATTCTGTCAATAATCTTTATTTTGGTTCAAGCAAAAGAGGTATAATTAAATATGATGGTAAAAAATTTGAGAGCTTATTTCAATGAAACCAAGAGTAGCTGTTCCGGTATGTATGGCAATAATAATTCTTGTACCTTTTACTTGTGTAAAATATTGTGAATATAAAAATTATCATTACTTCATAGGGGAGTATAAAATAGATTTGGGTAGTACGAAACTGGGGGAATACGCTAAGGATAGTGCATTATATGAAAAACTAACATTAAAAATAAAGAAAAATTACACTTTTACGATGAATATGAAAGTGCCGTTTATTTTTGACAGTTGCGGTACGTGGTCAGCGGGAGCCGGACTATTTGGGCAGGATATTGTATTATACCAAGAAAAAAGTCAGCTTTATTTCAAAAATTGTACATACCTGACTGAGTTATGTGATTATTTTGATACTGCCATTTATCTATATCATACACCTCAACAAACTGGTAATGGTATACAAGATATTGTCTTTAAACGAATAGGGCGAAGATAATGAAAGCGAAAATTTTGTTTTGCGGGCATATTGGCAATTGGTTTATAGGAATTAATAGAAAATGCATTTAGATTAAGATTCCAATGAAACCAAGAGTAGCCATTCCTCTATGCATTGCAATAATAGTTCTTGTACCTTTTATGTGTGTAAAATGTTATGAACATAAACATTATAATTACTTCATAGGGGAGTATAAGATAGATTTGAATAATACGAAACTGGGGGAGTATGTTAAGGATAGTGCGTTATATGAAAAACTAACGTTAAAAATAAAGAAAGATTACACTTTTACGATGAATATGAGAGTGCCGTTTATTTTTGATAGTTGCGGTACCTGGTCAGCGGGAGCCGGACACTTTGGAATTAATATTTCATTATACGACGAACCAAGTCAAATGTATTTCAAAAATTGTACATACTTGAGTGAAATCGAAGAGTATTTTGATGATACTATCGTTCTAAATCATACACCACCTCAAACTGATAGGAATTTTATACAAGATATTTACTTTAAACGAATAATGCGAAAATAATGGAAGCAAAAATTTTGTTTTGCGGGCATAGGAATTAATATATTTATGGAATAGTTATTACAGAACCTGAATGGAGGTATGCTATTTTGAAGTATGTAAGAGGTTGAGGAGAAAAATTTACACGAGTATCTTAAAAATGTAAAACAAATGACATTTACAGCTAATTTTTTCACATCCTTAGTTGTATCGTGCTTATTTATTTTCGGGTGGTACTATGCCATCTTCTATGACCCCATAAATGCAACCGAACAAAACCCGTATGGTGAGGGGCTTCATCAAGGTCGTGAATAATCTATTCTTTTTCGGAATTATTAATTCCATTCACTATGTGAATAAAGTACGGATAGTTGGAACCCGTATTCAGTCTAAAAATATGAATATTTGCTATTTTTGCGCCAACCCATTAAAAGATTATTAGAAATATGAATTCATCTGTAACACAAATTTTAATTCCTGTTGATTTTTCCGACCAGGCGCTAATTGCCCTTGATCAATCTTATAACCTTGCCCGTTTTTACCAGGCTGAACTTACATTGCTATACGTAATGGATGAGGGAAACGCTATGAACAGGCTCTTTCATAAGCCGGTGGATGAAGATGCCATGAAAAAAGAAATTGAGCAAAAATTAGAAGAGCTTGGGAAAGATGTAAGCAAAAAGCATGACGTTAAAGTAAATACCCTTGTTGCCAAAGGGCATATCTATGATAAAATATTGGAAGTTGCCGATATGATTAGCGCAAAAATGATAATTATGGGAACCAATGGCACTGTAGGCTTGAAAAAAAGGTTTATCGGGTCAAATGCCCTTCGGGTGGTTAAGGAGGCTACCTGCCCTGTTGTTACTATAAAAGGCAAGCACCCGCGTGAAGGATGCCGAAATATTGTGTTACCTATTGATTTGACCAAAGATTCCCGTGAGAAAGTTAATAATGCGATAGAATTAGCCCAGCTTTACGGGGCGACAGTAAGAGTAGTCTCTGTATTGTTCACACTCGATGAATTTGTGGTGAACCGCCTTACCAGGCAAATGGAGCAGGTGAAGAATTTTATTAAAAAGGCAGGAGTCCGATGTACGGCTGAAATGAGTAAAGCCATAAAAGGACATGAAACCCTTGCCCATGCGGTAATTGATTACGCCAACAAGGTGGATGCAGATTTAATAATGATTATGACCCAACAAGAGGGCGAGATAACGCCCCTGTTTATAGGCTCTACAGCACAGGGTATTATCAATAATTCGGAGATACCTGTAATGAGTATTGTTCCGGCCGTAAAACATGATGTAGATTTTTCGCCTTATTGAAAAAATCAAGTAATTGACCAATTAATTGTGCCGGTATAAATAAATTTTATACATTGCGAAACTTACCAATTAATACCAATTACCATGAAACCAATTACTTTCTTTTCTTTGGCGTGTATTTGCTATCCGGCATTTACCGGCGCCCAAGGTAAAGCGCCACCAGGCAGTACCTCTACCGTAATTCACTGCACTGATTTTTTTGTATCTAAACCTCTCAGGGATTTACCTGCTTACAAGCCCACCCCGGGTAAAAAAGAGGAAGCGGCAGATAAAAGGAGGCGGATTTATCACCCTAAAAGCAGCAATTTTCATCCTTCAAACGATTACAGCGACCCTTTACGACAAACATCCCAGGGGATAAGGACAGGAACCCATGCGCCGTTAGAAAATTTTGAAGGAATAGATTTATATGAATACGATCCACCAGACCCAAATGGAGCAGTAGATTCCGATTATTATGTTTCGACTGTAAATGTAATGTATGCCGTATTTGATAAAACGGGTAATACGATATTGTCTGCAAGAGATTTAGGGGCTTTATGGTCTGGTGACCCCCAGGATGGGGACCCTGTGGTTTTGTACGATAAATTTGCCGACAGGTGGGTGATAACTGAATTCCAGGTTACCAATACCCCTTACCAGTTTTGTGTAGCTGTTTCTGAAACAAACGACCCAACGGGTTCCTTTTATGTGTGGAAGTTTAGCATGGGAAACACTTTTCCCGACTATCCTAAATATGCAATATGGGACGACGGGTACTATATAACATACCAGGCTTTCGGAGCTGTGAACCCCCTTGTTCCTCAACAAGTGGCAGTGCTGGAAAGAAACAGGATGCTCGAAGGCTCACCAAGCGCAGCAATGATTATTGCTAATTTACCTTCTCCACCTGACTTTATGGGTGGTAATAACAGTTTATTTTCTGCTCCTAAGGTATTAGATTGTGATGCCAGCGCACTTCCTCCTTATGGCACCCCTGACTACCTGGTATATTTTGAAAATATAGCTTCCGGCGGATATTCCAACAGCATTGTCATGTACCAATTAACTACGGATACTGCATTGCATACATTAACGGTAAGCCGGGCAGATTCATTTGCTGTTCCTACCTTCAATGCGTATTTCAGCGATGGTAATGAAACGGATATTTCCCAACCCGGGGACGCCAATGGAGTGGATGCACTTGATGGCACATTTAATTTCAGGGTGCCTTATATGCGGTTTACCGGCTACAATTCGGTTGTTATGAGTAATACGGTTAACCTGGGCAGTTCTGTTGCCGGGATAAGATGGTATGAATTAAGACAAAATGATACTACCGGGGTATGGAGCCTTTACCAGGATGGTACGTATGGACCAAATGATGGCGTTAGTCGCTGGAATGGGTCTATATGCCAGGATTATGATGGTAATATTGCGCTTCAATATTGTGTTGCAAGCAGTAGTGTTTATCCCGGAATACGGTACACGGGGAGACTTTCGACTGATGCGTTGGGACAGATGACTTTTGCGGAAGTAATAGCCAAGGCAGGAACATATAGCTTATCCAATGTTGGAAACCGTTGGGGCGATTATTCAGAACTTGATATTGACCCTTCCGATGGCTTAACCTTTTGGGGAAATAATGAATATGGGGGAATTCCGACAATGCCACGCAGGACAACAGGATATTCTCATTTAAGCTGGCGAGTAATACAACCGGAATTAATGAAGTGAAAAATGAAACTGAGATTAAGGTTTACCAAAACGGTAATTTCCTGGATGTAAAAGTAGGTGGGCTCCCTACCAATGATGGGCTTGCTGTTGATTTGTTTGACATGACTGGCAGGCAGCTAACCACCCAAAGGGTAGCGCCGGTCTCCAATATGTTTGAAACAAAAATAAACGTTAGTACATTGCCAAAGGGAGTTTACCTTGTACGAATTGGAAGGGTAAACTTTCAAAGGGTGGCTAAAGTAATTATTAACTAAACGAACTTATAACCATAAAAAAATCCCGCCTTAAATTATTTAAGGCGGGATTTTTTTATATCTGATAAAGGAATATTACAACCCTAACTCCTGTTGCGATTCTTTTGGTTCAGCTTTCTTTTTAGGCTCTTTTTTTGCAACGGGTTTCTTTTCTGCATCACCTTCTGCCTTAGCTTTCTTTACGGTAGTTTTTTTAACTTTTGGTGTTGCAGCTTCGGCTTGGGTAACTTCAGTAGCCTCAACAACCGGTGTTTCTGCTACAGCAGCTTCAACCGGTGCAGGTGCCTTTTTTACTTTTGTTTTTATTTTAGGAACAAATACAGCCTTATGGGTTTTCTTTTTTCGGCGTGAATTACCAAATGACCCTTTCCATATTTTTCCTTTTTTCGACCTTTTGTCTCCTTTTCCCATAATATTTTTTGATTTTTAAGAGCGCCAAAGATATACTAAAACTTTAATACAGAGTAAACACTACAGTAAATACAATGGATAAAACTGTACTTTTGATAGATGAAAAGTTTTTTTTTAGGCGGTGTTGTAATTTTAATGCAAAGTATAACCCCATTTCATGCAGCCAGCCAGCCGGTTTGTATAGAAGTAAAAGACAGGCAGAAATTACCGGCTAAAATATATGATGCCCTGAAAGAGTATAAGGCCATATTACTGGGGGAGATACATGGTACTAATGAAACTCCGGAGTATGTTGAAGGCATGGTTGATTTGTGGTTAAGTAAAGGTCAAAAAGTTTTATTAGGGCTTGAAATATATGGTGTGGAGCAGACTACAATTGATAGTTTTATGCGAACAGGAGATTTTGCTATTATTAAAAAAATGAGGTTTTTCAATACGAAATTTAAAGATGGCAGAAGCAGTATTGCTATGTCGAATCTTATAAAATCTTGTTATGGAAAAGCCAATCTGAAAATTGTCTGTTTGGATATCACCTCGCCAGGTGCGCTGAATAAAGATAGTATGATGGCCGTATGTATAAACAATGCATTGAAATCTAATCCGGGATATGTACTGATTAGCCTGACCGGAAATATTCATAATAAAATAGATTCTAATCAGTTTGGCACACCTATGGGCTATTATATTTATAGAATTGCAAATTCTACCTTCGCAAAACAAGAGATAATTTCGTTGGACATTATGTTTGACCACGGAACCGCCTGGAATTGTAGCCCCGATTGCGGGGTCCACCAACAATCGGGATATACCTATACCGTTTTTTTGCATCCGAAGATGATGGAAGAGAAATGCAGCTATGACAGTTTTTTTGAAATGACGGAAGATGGATTAGCTTTTCTTTTTACAGAAACTGCCACAGCTTCGTTACCACTGAACCCCTAAAACTATTGATTTTTCTCCAAAAAATCCTTTTCCAGCAATTCCACTTTAGGAATCGTATTTCTCAGCCATTGCAAGCGCAGTTCTTCCTTTTCGGGCTCTATTAGTTCCCATGCTATATTTTCTTTTCGTAATCTGCCGGAAAGTGCATACATGCTGATGGCAGCAGCCACAGAAATATTAAAACTTTCGGTAAAACCATGCATAGGTATTTTCACAAACATATCTGCCTTACTTTCTAATTCTGCCGTTGCCCCTCTCATTTCCGTACCAAAGAATAGGGCAAGTTTATTATTTAGCGGAACATTCTCAATAGTATAACTGTCTTTGTGAAGTGAGGTTACCGCAATTGAATAACCTTGTTCCTTCAGGGTTCTGATACATTTTTCAAGGCTTTTATCCCCATCATTATACCTGTTTAGGGTTAGCCATTTCTCTGAACCTAAGGATACATCAGGATTAAAGGAGTATTTATTTTCATTTTCAATAATATGAACATCCTGTATGCCGAAACAATCACAGGAACGCAGCACAGCACTGGCATTATGGGGCTGGTAAATATTCTCAAGACCAATGGAGAGGTGGCGGGTACGGTTAGTTAAAACTTCCTCAAAACGCTTTAGGCGGGCTGGGGTTACAAAGCCGGAGAGGTATTTGATGAGGTCAGATTGGAATTCGGAATTCATTAAAAATTTAGTTTGGGACTATGAAACTAAATAGGTCATGCAAACCTCGGCGCAGACTTCTGCAACTCTTCCGGTGAAAGAGATTTAAAGTAATCAAAAGTAATTTTCAATCCTTCTGCTCTTGCCACTTTGGGCTCCCATCCTAATAGCTTTCTTGCTAATGTAATATCGGGCTGGCGTTGCTTGGGGTCGTCTTTAGGCAATGCGGTATGGATAATTTTTTGGTTACTTCCCGTAAGTTTCAGTATCTCTTCTGCAAATTCATTAATGGTAATTTCAACGGGGTTTCCCACATTTACAGGTAATGAATAGTCGCTCATAAGCAGCCGGTAAATTCCTTCTACTAAATCGGAAACATAACAGAATGAACGGGTCTGGCTGCCATCGCCAAAGGCGGTCAACGGTTCGCCTCTCAGTGCCTGCCCGATAAAAGTAGGAAGTACCCTTCCATCATTCAACCGCATTCTGGGTCCATAGGTATTAAATATGCGTACGATCCTCGTATCTAATTTATGATAGGTATGATATGCCATAGTCATAGCCTCCTGGAAACGCTTGGCTTCATCATAAACACCACGCGGGCCCACCGGGTTTACATTTCCCCAATAATCTTCTGTTTGTGGATGCACCAGAGGGTCGCCATAAACTTCTGATGTAGAGGCTACCAATATCCTTGCATTTTTTGCTTTGGCAAATCCTAATAAATTATGCGTGCCAAGCGAACCTACTTTAAGGGTTTGAATAGGTATTTTTAAATAATCTATAGGGCTCGCCGGAGATGCAAAATGTAGTATATAATGGAGTTCTCCGGGCACATGAACAAACTTAGAAACATCGTGGTGGTAAAATTCAAAATGTCTTCAATGAAAAAAGATGCTGAATATTGCGAAAGTCGCCTGTAATCAGGTTATCCATACCAATTAACATGATAACCCTTCTTTTATAAACCGGTCAGCAAAGATGCGAACCCAAAAAACCCGCTGCACCTGTAATTAATACTCTTTTCATACTTATTTAGTCATGGGCTTGCAAGCACTTAAATTTATCGTTGTTCGTTCGCAATGACAATACTCATAATTATTTTAAATCTTTTCTGCCAATGCTAAATACTGAAACCTTCTGCTGCATTTGTTCGGTAGAATATAAATTTCTTCCGTCAAAAATAATAGGTTTACTCATTCGTTTCTTTAATTTCGTGTAAAATCAGGTGTACGGAATTCACTCCACTCGGTTGCAATAACTAAGGCATCGGCATCTTGCAATGCCTGGTATTCATCGGAAGCAAAGTAAACCTTGCTGCCATAAATCTTATTTACATTTTCCATAGCAGCAGGGTCGTAAGCGCTAATTTCAGCTTTATGTTTAATAATTCATCAATAATAACAAGGGAAGGGGCTTCCCTTATATCATCCGTATCAGGTTTAAATGCCAGTCCCCATAAAGCAATTTTTAATCCTTCCAGTTTTCCGAAATGTGTTTCTAATTTGTCGATTATAACATGTTTTTGATTTTCGTTAACATCCATTACCGATTTTAAAATTTTAAAATCATAATTGTATTCCCTCGAAGATTGTACCAGTGCTTTTACATCTTTAGGAAAACAACTCCCTCCATATCCTATTCCTGGAAATAAAAATCGTTTACCAATACGTTGGTCAGCACCAATACCAATTCTTACCATATCAACATCTGCTCCCATTTTTTCACAAATATTGAGCAATCTCATTCATGAATGAAATTTTAGTAGCAAGAAATGAGTTAGCTGCATATTTGGTGAGTTCCGCAGAGCGTTCATCCATAATATAATACAGGATTGCCCTGCCGTACAAATGGTTTATAAAGGTCTTCCATTACTTTTTTTGCCCGTGGCAGAAGAAGTGCCAATCACAACCCTGTCAGGTTTCATAAAATCATCTACGGCAAAACCTTCCCTTAAAAATTCCGGGTTTGAAACCACATCAAATTCTACTTTGCAATTGGCTGCTATCGCTGCTCTTACTTTTTCAGCAGTGCCAACCGGTACGGTACTTTTATCAACAATTACTTTATAGGAGTTAATATTTTTCCCAATTCTTCAGCTACTTTTAATACATAGGATAAATCGGCAGAACCGTCTTCATTGGGTGGGGTAGGGAGGGCAAGGAAAATAATATCTGTATTTTCAACGGCTTCTTTAAGATGGGTAGTAAAGGTAAGCCGCTTAGCTTTCAGATTTCTTTCAAAAAGGGTATCGAGATCGGGTTCATAAATGGGTATTTTACCGTTTTTCATAGGTTTCTACTTTGGCTTTATCAATATCCACACAAATTACATGATTGCCGGTTTCTGCAAAGCAAGTGCCGGTAACCAAACCTACATATCCTGTGCCTATAATACTAATGTTCATACTACTGAATTGTTTATACTAAATCCCGCCTCTTTAACTGTTCGGGAATCGGGCGGCAAATATAGAAAAGTTAAAATGAACCATACTTTAAGTTGGACGCCTGCCCGATTGCTTCTCTTTTTGGACTATATTTTTAAAAAAATCCCCTGCTTCACGGTATTTTAATACTTTTGTGGTTTAAATGTTAATTAATATTTACACCCAACCCATTTCCCAAAATAAACGTATCAGCAGGGAGGAAAGAAAACCCTAATTTAACTTGAGGACAATAAATTTCCAATTTGGCTGTTAACATCTTAAATCGAGACCGTAAACGATTAACTTATTAATACTATAATTTCGAGAACAATAAATCCACAAATAGATGAATAAATTTTTTACTTTTTTTGTATGCCTCCTGTTAATTTCTTTAACTGTTTCGGTTAAGGTAGAAGCCCAAAATGATTGCAGTTATTGGCAACAGAGGGATAGTTCGTTTGGGTATGTACCAAATACTTCGGGTACGGCTCCATACTACCGTAATGATGATGGCTCAACAAATCCAATTACATTACCTTTTAAGTTTTGTTTTTGGGGAACTGAAGATAGTGTTGTATATATAAATAATAACGGTAACATAACTTTCGGAGCGGGGTATTCGCCCTTTTCTCCGGACACATTTCCGAATACTACCGTGCCGGCAATGATAGCGCCTTATTGGGGAGATGTGGATACCCGGGGCGGAACAGGAGGAACAGATGCTGTTATTTATAAAATAACGCCACACTATATGATTGTACAATGGGATAGTGTCGGCTATTATGCTGCGCATACAAATTTAACCTGCTCATTCCAGCTTATTATCAGTGATGGAACAGACCCTATTATACCATTGGGAAACAATGTGTTATTTACCTACAAACAAATGCAATGGACCACCGGCGATGCCTCGGGCGGAGTGGGTGGATTTGGTACATATCCTTCTAATGTTGGCGCTAATGAAGGGGATGGTGTACGGGCAATTCAAATTGGATTGTTTGATAATGCCGGGGCAACTTATTTAGGCCAATACCCCCCTGCTCCAAATTTTGACGGAGTAGCATGGCTCAATAATAAATCGTTTCTGTTTAATCTTTGTTCGGGTACTGTGGCACCTCTTGTTTCAGGTATTTCACCCTGTGATACTTTTAGGCTTTGCCTGGGCGATTCCGCATTGATACCCATTTATTTCTTAGCGGCTATACAGGGCGACACCGTATGGTCAAATATATTTCCGCCTATTCCAGCCGGAGTTAGTGTTTATGGCAGCTATCCGGGTTCTACTGATAGTTTGATTATTAAAATAGTTGGGACAACTTCTAATTACGGGTATCATACCATCAATGTATATGGGTATGATAATGAAGTTCCTTCCGATACTACTTTCGTTCCTTTTGTAATAGAAATTGATTCTGCCCCCACTAATATTCATTTACTGGCATATAGAGATACTATATGCGCAGGCGATACTTCCAGACTTTCAGCAACCGGGGGTACATACTATAACTGGAGTACCGGGGCAACTACCTCTGCTATTAGTGTAGAACCAACTACCACACAAGTATATACCGTTTCAATATCAGATGGGGGATGTTATAAAGACACCACCATACAGGTTAATGTACTTCCTGCTCCAAATCCTTCCATTACTGCCATTCCCGATACGGTTTGTGCTAATGATAGTGTTTTACTGATAGCCAGTGGAACCGGTACATTTACCTGGAGTACAGGTCAAACGAAAGATAGTATCTGGGTAAGGCCCTCCACAGACAGCACCTTCATTTTATACGCCTCTAATGGGTTTTGTGCAGATTTTGTTTCAAAACGTGTTTATATCCGGGCAAAAGTTACTGCTGTAGCCAGTATAAGAGATTCGGTTGTTTGCCCGCATGATACCTCCTATTTAACAGTAACCGCCAGCGGTGGCACAGCTACTTATAAATGGAGTAATGGTGCTACTTCATCATCTATACTGGTGACAGATACGGTAACAACTACTTATACTGCAACCGTTTACGGAATTTGCGATAGTTTAAAACTTATTAAAACCGTTACGGTGATACCCCTCCCAAAACCTTTCATTACCGGCTCAAGCTGGAAATGCCGTGGAATACGTGATACTATAAAAATAACCGGGGGGGCAAGTTATTTGTGGAGTAACGGTGATACTACATCTACTTACTTTACCGGTCCTATTGACGGAGACTCTACTGTTTATGTTACCACTAAAAACAGCCTGGGCTGTTCTGTTACCGATTCCTTCCAGATAACCTTGCGGGTGGTGCCAAATATAACCATTACATCTCCTAAATCTGCCTGTTCAGGCGATTCTGTTTCTATAGTGGCAAGCGCTACCGGAACAGGTCCTTTTACCTATTCCTGGACTCCGGGCGGCGAAACATCGTCCACCATTAGTGTGCAAAGTCCGCAGGATTCTACCACCACTACCTATACCGTAACTGTTTCAAATGGTTGTAGTACTTCTAAAACCACCACTATAACTGCCGAGTACCCTGTATTATATACTATTGGTACCCAAACCCTTATTATAGAAAATGATACTACTGTACTTTGGGCAAGTGGCAATTCAGTAGATTATACCTGGGAAGATTCAAACCAGGTGGTTTGCCTCAATCCACCTCTTTGCGATTCAGTAAGGGTTACACCTACTGTTACCACTACCTACACCGTAACAGGCGTAGATAAACTGGGGTGTTTCACCACCGGATATGTTACCGTGGTAATTGATATTCCATGCCTTGATTTTACTGTACCAAATGTATTTACCCCAAATTATACCGGACCGAACGGGAAGGATAATAAATTTTACATTAAAACCGACAATATAAATTCATGGTCTATCCAGATATTCGACCGCTGGGGCAAGGAAATGTACAAATCAAATAATGTGTACAACTATTGGGACGGGACAAATGAAAGCGGGGAACAAGCCCCGGACGGTGTATATTACTATGTTATCAATGGCGTTTGCCAGAGTAAAACATATAAGAAACAGGGCTTTGTGCAACTGATACGATAATATATTTAATCCGCATAGAATCTATATGTCTTTCTTTTTAAAATTGCATTAAGGAAATACTAACTGTTCAAAGCGCCTGTTTTTTGCCTATATTTGCATCTTTTATTTCCCTGTAATTATGAAAAAGAAATTTATAGTATTATTATTTCTTGGTTATTCTTTTTTGACTATTGGCACCCGCGCTAAGGCAGGTGCAGGCTCACCTGCTTATCACAATAATTCAGCATTATGTCCCTTGCCTACCATATCAGTCAGCACGTCTAAAACAGTTTGCAGTGGTGTACCTGTTACTTTATCTGCCGTGGGCTCCCCGTCCGGAGGCACTTATTTATGGACCCCGGGCAACCTTTCCACACAATCAATAACAGTTACGCCTTCTACCACAACTTTATACAATGTTGCTTACACCAATTCATGTGGTACGGTAACAGATACAGTAACCATATTCGTGAACCCGGTTCCTACCGTTACATTATCTTCTTCTATTGTTTCCGGGTGTCCTCCTTTTTGCACCCAGTTTTATGGCAGAAGCGGTCCGGGTAATATTAGTATCAGTACCTGGAGCTGGTCTTTTGGCGATGGCAGCAGCGACACGGTTGAAAGCCCTGACCATTGTTACAATAATCCCGGAACTTATACGGTGGCGCTTACAGCCCAAAGTACGGCTGGTTGCAGTTCAACTTTTCAGGTTTTGAACATGATAACTGTGTATCCTTTACCTACTGCGGCTTTTTCTTTCTCCCCTAACCCCGTAACCACTCTTTACCCGACCGTTTATTTTACAGATAATTCAGGCGGGTCATATAAAATTACAAACTGGGCATGGACTTTTGGAGACGGCGGTGATACTATTATAAAGACACAGAATACTGAACATAAGTACGGGGATACGGGCTATTATTGTGCTACCCTTACGGTTGAAGATATTAACGGGTGTGCAGATACCGCCACTCAATGCTTCGAAGTAAGTTCGGTTTACAGTTTTTTTATTCCCGATGCTTTTACGCCAAATGCCGATGGAAAGAATGATGTTTTCTTACCACACGGTACCGATGTCAGCCGTTTTGAAATGTACATTTATGACCGCTGGGGTATGCAAATCCTTCATACTACCGATATTACAGCAGGCTGGAATGGAAGTGTAAACAATAGCGGAGCGGTTTGCCAGGAAGATTCGTATGTATATGTGATAAATGTCACCGATAACCATCGCAAGTCCTATAATTACAAGGGGGCCATTTACCTTGTGAAATAATTCCCTTCAGGGGACGATAATACACTTGTTTTATAAGTATTAAATGAATGGCTAAAATGCCTGAAAAGGCAATTTATTGGCGTTTGTTTATTTTATTACTCTTAGCTTAGAGGTCTTCTATTACGAAGACTGTTAATAAGTACATATCCAGGCAGCAAAATACTTAATATGGAGGCATACAGCCCTAAGTAATCTCCGTGCTTTGCATAAAAGGTAATATTATCATTGGGGTAAAGAGAGGCTGAAATAACAGCCGGTTCCCACCAATTAGTCTTTTGCAGAATGGTGCCCCGTGCATCTATTATAGCTGAAATACCGGTATTGGAGCATTGAACCACTTCTTTTCCGGTTTCAGCAGCAAGCATGGCGCCGTAACATAGGTGTTGCTTATAACCCGGGGTATTTTTCCACCAGCCATCGTTGGTGATAATAAAAATAAGCTGGGCTCCCTTTTGTATATATTCCCCTATATAGTCCCCGTAAATAGATTCATAACAAACGGCGGGAGCTATAAATGTTTTAGCATAAACAGAATAGAAAACAGAAGGCTCAGTTTGGGTTCCCAAAGTTCCAGAAGTCCCTCCCAAATCAAAGGCTAAATTGCCAAGCGGGGCAAGCAGTTTAGCAAAGGGCATAAACTCTACCCCCGGAACCAGTTTACTTTTATGATAAACCTGTATCTTTTTTGAAGAATCTAATTGAAGGGCTGTATTAAAAGCATCATAATAGCCTTCTTCCTTATCGAATTTCCGGGCGCTTTCCGGCGGCTTTTCCCCATGCAGATATGCCCTGTAGGTTTCCGCTCCCGTTACTAAGCATAAATGTGGATGCTTATGCAGGTAGCTCCATACCAGACGGATACTTGTATTATCGCCAAAGCTGTTTTCCCATATTTCCGAATCTGTAAGGGCTGTTTCAGGGAAAATAAGGTACGCAGTGGTGCTGTCAACCTTCGTATCGGCAAGGGCGAACATCTTTTTTAACTGTTCCTCGAAATCTCCGCTGAATTTTTCATTATAAGGGTCAATATTAGGCTGTACCACCACTACTTTTACAGCCTTGCCATTTTCGCCCCGGGTAAAGCCATAATAGCTGTAAATAGAAAGCAAAATAGGTATGCCAATAATGCTGATAACAGCAACTGTTCTTTTAGTGAAAGAAGGGTTTACGGTTCGCTTATCTATCCATTGTATTTTAACAAGGTGAAAAATGGCTATATTACATAGCAATATCCACAGGCTACCGCCCAAAGGCCCGGTAACGCTGTACCATTGAAGCAGGCAAATATAATTAGAGACCCCAAAGCCCAGCGTAAGCCAGGGCCAGCTAAGTTGCCAGTGGAGATGAATATACTCAAAAGCAAGCCAGAAAATAGCAAGAGAGGCATACCCGGTAATGGCTCCCGCTCTTCGTTTAGAAATATGAAACAAGGTAAGTACAATGGCCATAAAAAAAGAGTTGCAGACTATAGCAAGTATGCCGCCCACATACGTGGAATTACATACCCACCAGGTAGTTAAGGCATTCCAGGTTAACATAGAGAGGTAAGAATATCCGAAAAAACTGCGCCAGCTTTTGGTTGCACGGTTTAGGTATAAATGATGTTCCACTACTAACAGGGGGCAGAATGCAAGCAAGAGCAGCAACGGAAAACCATACGGGGGCCAACCAGCCCATAGAAGGATACCGCTAAGGGCAGAAAGGAAGTATCTAAATGATAAACGTTGAAGGCTGAATGTTTGGAGCATTTGGCAAAGGTAAGTAAACAGAATTATGGATACCGGGGTTTATCCCAATCTAGTCTTGACTTCTTTGTTGAAATCTAATTCGTTTATCATTTCGGAAAGCTCTATTTCAAAAGCATTTGCAAGTTTGTAGCACCAAAAGAGAGTTGGAGTTATTTTTCCTCTTTCAAGTCTGGAGATATTCTGAAAGTTATTCTCAACCCTGCTTGCTAAATCAATTTGAGACCATCCTCTTTCAATCCGCTTCCGCTTAATGTAGTTCCCAAATTTCTTATCAAAGGATTTATTCAGGCGTATCACCCTATACTTATTTGTGGGTTCCGGTGGGTGAAACCACAGACACGGCAACTGGTTTGACCGTAGGAACCTATATCGTAGTAGTGACTGATTCTATTTCCGATACGGCGTATGCCCGTGTAGCAATTGCCGAACCGCCACTATTGGTTAGCATTTCACGCACCCTGAAAAATGCAAGCTGCTTTGGTATGGCTGATGGCAAAACAACTCATGGGTTAAAATTTTTTCTGCAAAGATAGCGGATTTTATACTTGAATGTTTAGCCGGAAGAAGGACAATTTACAAATTCAAAAATAATATTACATTTGTACTTTCTAACCCTTAAAACCAAAATTATAGAATAAGAAAAAATATATAAAATACGGCGTTATCTTATTTTTGTAACTGAAAACGGAAGATTCAAAGTAGAACAAAAAATAAGGATGATGTCCGCGCTATGGCGTGGGCGTTTTCTTATTTGTTCTATGGGTGCTTCCAACCTCAGTTACAATAAGTTCAAATGTCTGCGCCACTTACTAAACAGGCTCTTCCTTTCGGGACATTTGGGAAAAATTAAATCGTTAAAATTACTATGAAGCTAAACCAAATTCACCATGAAAAAAATCACTTATTCCTTACTATTTTCAGTTATACTATGTAGCGCTGACGCTCAACTTATAACTACCATCGCCGGCAATGGAGTTGCCGGCTACTCCGGAGACGGGGGACAAGCCACAGCAGCAGAAATAAAACCTCCCACAGGTATAGGATATGACGCCTCGGGCAACATTTACATTGCAGACCCGGGAAATTACCGTATCCGTAAGGTAAGTTCATCGGGCATCATCACCACCTTCGCCGGTAACGGCACTATGGGATATTCGGGAGACGGAGGACAGGCTACAGCGGCAAAAATAAACCTTCCAAAAGGGATAACTTCAGATGTATATGGAAATATTTACTTTACCGATGCCGGCAGTAATGTAATACGGAAAGTAAGCACAACAGGAGTTATCAGCACCTTTGCAGGCAATGGAACCGGGGGATATTCAGGAGATGGCGGACAAGCCACAGCAGCAGAATTATTAGTCCCCAATGAAATAACCTTCGACGGGTTTAACAACGCCTATATTGCCGATGCTAATAATAACCGTATAAGGAAAATAAATACATCTGGCATCATTACTTCCATAGCAGGAAACGGGACTGCCGGATACTCCGGGGACGGGGCACAAGCCAGCGCTGCAGAGCTTAATGGTCCGGTAGATGTATATGTAGATGGGTTCAGGAACATTTACATTGCCGACAGAAGCAATTACCGCATACGGAAAATAAACACTTCGGGTATCATCAGTACCTTTGCAGGTAATGGCGTAGCAGGGTATTCGGGAGACGGAGGGGCAGCCACCGCCGCCGAACTTAACACTGCCAATGGTGTGCGGGCAGATAACATGGGCAATGTTTATATAGGAGATTTTACGAATAACCGAATCAGAAAAGTCAGCCCGGCACATATCATAAGTACTTTTGCAGGCAATGGCACCGGGGCATATTCAGGCGACGGTGGACAAGCCACGGCGGCTGAACTGGACAACCCAAGCATGCTAATTTTTGACAAGTATGGTAACCTTTATTTTGACGACCATGCCAATAACCGCATCAGGGTAGTGTATCTTTCATTAAGCGTTTCGACCACAGTAACGAACGTAAGCTGCCACGGAGAAAGTAATGGCAGCGCAGCGGCTATGGCAAGCCAGGGAACAACCCCTTACACCTATTACTGGCATGGAGGAGCAACTAACTCCACCGAAACAGGACTTACAGCAGGAACCTACACTATAACCGTAACCGATAATGACGGTATAACTGGCAAAGCCAAGGTAACTATTACACAGCCTGCGGCTCTGCCGACACCAAGCATTACGCCATTAAGTACCGACAGCATAGGATTCCGTATAGTATCGCCGGTAGATACACTTATTTATTCATGGACTTTAACCGATATGTCAGGTACTTATTCCGGTGCGGGAGATACTGCCTATATGCCTGTTTGGCCCCGCAATGCCATTTTAACTTATTATAATAATTCGATAGCTGGTTGCATTGCTTCCGATTCTATCAGGATTACTCATAGTGCACCTTTGCCTACCTACGGAAGCACTTGCCCGAGATGGTCGAAAAGAGGAGTATGGCTGGAATTTGCACCACACTACTACACTCCGTTTGGTACGGGTGGAAATATTGGTGCAGCCGATTCTTTAGTTGAAAATGGCATGCCATTTGTAAATTGGTGTAAGAATAACCACATAACTTATGTAATGATGGATGGAGTAGATTATTTGACAAGCGGGCAATATGCGAATAGTTGCGGCGTATTTTACCAGGACTCCTCTAATTATGACACAACCAATGCCCGCTATTTAGAGAACTTTATAGATTCACTTAAAACCCGTGGTGGGGTTGAACAGGTTGGAATAGAATGTTATCCGGGCGATACAGGGTATCAGGGCTATCCTGACAGTAATTCCTATTCTGTTAAAGTTTTTAATTGTGCTAATATTTCATCGGGGATAAGCAACCATAATTTGGGCTTACCCTGGGAAAAGAAGATAGATATATTAAACCTCGATGATGAATTTTGGCTCGCTGACATTCCAACTCTAGAATTTCATCAGCTTCATATGCCCATGCTTAGAACCATGTATGAGGCTGCTCATGAATGTGATACAGGCTTTTTGAGAGTGGAAGATTATTTAGCTGAGCCTACGAACCCATTTAATATAGGTAGTTTCACTATAAATGACCCTATAGATACTATGGAGGCAGATTCCATTGCCCTTTATGCCGACCGTATTCTAAATTCCTGCTATTCTGTGTATAATATAGCTCTATGGAATGAGGCAGATTTCAGGCTGGCATACCCTAATTTCGGAGACCATAAAAATAAAAATATGGAGATTTGGCCCATATTTTCGGCGGAGAACTATAATCATTTGTACAATTCTACCAGTAGCAGCGATTGCCAGGTTTTTTGGTATGATACGGGAAATAATTTCTCAGGAACCACTCTTTGTTACTATACAAAATTAGATACGGCAGACTGGATTGAAGCGCAATATTACGACAGTCTTTCAACAAGTTTTCAGAAAAAAATATTTTCTGACAATAATAATGGAAGTTATGGGCAAGATCCTATGGGTGCAGATACCAATTTCCGGATTTTGGGTAATATGTGGTATGATTATGCCGCCCTGAAAGCAGAGAACATAAACTTTGATACGCTCAAGACAGGTACCCATAAAGGCTATTTGCGTTTTTATGTTACCCTGCCGCACGATACCCAATATATCAGGGCAAACGACCTGCACCAGCCAGCCATTCCAGTATCAGCCACCGTACATGGTGGAAAGGGTCCGTTTACGTATACCTGGTATAATTTGAAAACAGGGAACCCGCTACTATATGGGGTAGGCAGCGCCTATCAAAGCTATACAGATGCTTTTAATTATAATACTAACAATTACAATACATTGCAATTAGGAGTAATAGTAAAAAATGCGGCAGGTGATTCTGCCGTTACCGATTATATGGATATTTATCAGATTTGCCAGCAAATTCATTATCATAGTCCATTTAAAAAGAATCCTCCGCTTGCAACTACCGTTCCCGATATGAATAGTGTGAAAGTTTTCCCTAATCCCAACAGCGGGGAATTTACGGTTTCCTGTCATGCCGAACTTGTTTCGGCATCGCAAACTAAAATAGAAGTGTATAATGTTCCCGGAGATAAAGTGTTGGATGAGACCCTGAAACAAGTTCAGGGTGACAATACTATAAATATGAATACTCAACCGAACGGAATGTATTATTACAGAGTATTAACTGAAAAAGGGAAACTAATAGGAAGCGGGAAATTGATTATAGAAAAATAATTTGTATCTTTGATTTTAATAATATGAAAAAATTAGTCGCAATATTACTATTCACTATTCACTATTCACTATTCACTAATTGTTCTGCTCAAATAATTTTCACCGTCGCCGGAAACGGCTATGATGCTGGAAGCACAAGCGGAGGCTATAGCGGAGATGGAGGACAAGCTACAGACGCTGAATTATATACACCATGGGATGTTGCTTTTAATAAATCGGGTAATATGTATATTTCTGACGCATCTCGAATTGAAATAGTAATTATGTCAACCGGAATAATAAACAGATTTACTTCAGCTTCGATTATTACAGCAGGTTTCTTAGCCCTTGACGATTCAGGCAATATATATATTCCTGATGGCGCGGAGAACATTGTATATAAAGCTAATGCAATTACGGGGACTATTACAGCAATAGCAGGTTTAGGTGGTAGCATAAATCAAGGTTATTTTGGAGACGGAGGGGCTGCTACAGCCGCATTATTAGACGATCCGGCAGGGGTAGCCCTTGACGATTCAACCAATATATACATATCAGATTTTGATAATAATGTAATTCGTAAAGTTACCGTAGCAACCGGAATCATTACAACAGTAGTTGGAAACGGTTATGGACATTGGCATGGTGCAGGAACATGGACTGGCGCTTATCACGGCGATGGGGGACCTGCTACAGCTTCTGAAATGTATGGTCCATCTGATATAAAACTCGACACCTCTGGCAACATCTATATTGCGGATGAAAGAAATAACGTAGTCCGAAAAGTTACTGCTTCTACGGGAATTATTGCTACTGTGGCAGGAAACGGAATAATGGGGTATTATGGTGATGGAGGACAAGCAACCGTTGCAGAGCTATGGTTTCCTAATGGAATATGTTTAGACAAATATGGTAACATATATATATCTGATGCAAATAGCGTAGTGAGAAAAGTAACAGTATCTACTGGCATTATAAGCACAATAGCAGGAAATGGATATACAATAGGGGGAGGTATAGGAGGCTATAGTGGGGATGGAGGACAAGCTACGGATGCCGAATTAGATCAACCCGCCGGTCTAAATTTTGATACGTTAGGAAATCTTTATATTGCTGATGCTTGGAATAATGTAATCCGCAAAGTAACTTACGATACAAATACTGTAACGGGAAATAATTTAATAGTTAAGAGTGAAGGGCTAAGAGTTTTTCCCAATCCAAGTAGTGGGGTGTTCACCTTTCAGTTGTCAGTTATAGGGATACAACATCCTGTATCCATTGGGGTTTATAATATATTAGGTGAACGGGTATATTCCCAATTTAATATCAATAGTTCAACATTCAATATAGATTTATCTTCTCAACCTGATGGAATCTACCTGTACAGGCTTTTAACTGAGAAGGGTGAATTGGTGGGACAAGGGAAAGTGGTGATAGAAAAATAAAAATTGTAAATTGATTTGTAATATTACTAATCTTTGATTAACTAAAAACACCCCCTGAAACCCTTTAGGGACACAGGTCTCGGGGAACACCCTCATAACCTGCATATTAAGTAGTTGTATTTATGCCCCGCCCGAATGCCCACCCGAAAGATTGCAGCCTGAAAGGCATGGTCAGGCGGGCATTCTGGCGGGTACCATCCGGTACGGGCGGCGTTTTATGCCGTTTTTTTTACTGCCCGCATTAAGCACCTGTATTTTATTTCCCGGTAATTTTCATTTCGGTTCTCCTGTTTTGCTGTCTCCCTTCAGGAGTGTCGTTGGTAGCTATAGGAACAGTTTGCCCGTAGCCTTTATAAGTAAGCCTGTCGGCTACTATGGAGTGGGCTATGAGATAATCATATACTGCCTTAGCCCTGTTTTCTGAGAGGATAATATTCGCCTGCGGGTTTCCCTGGTTGTCGGTATGCCCGCTCAACTGAATTTTAATAGTAGGGTTATTCTTTAAAAAGGTAACCAGCTTGTTTAGCTCCACCTCCGATTGGGGCTTTAAGTCGTACTTATTGGTTTCAAAGAATATATTTTTCAGCACAATAGAAGCGCCGGTATCAATAGGCTGTAGAGGCACATCCTTTAAAAAGGGGTGGTCGTAGGTTGCGTTGATATCTTGCAGTGAAAAATTCTCAGAATAAAACAGGTAGCCTTTTCTACTCACATTAAGGGCATAGTTTTTATTTACCGGCAAACAAACAAGGAAAGTGCCATCCATAGGCTTGGAGGTAGATTCAGATACCACCTTGCCTGTAGAAAGGTCAATCAATGTGAAATAAGCAATTAAAGGCTGCTTAGTAGTAGCATCAAACACCTTTCCTTTCATATAGGTAACCTGTTGGGGGCGAATAGAATCATACAGCGCAAATGAATATAAATCCAGTTCTCCATAACCTCCTTCTCTGTCCGAAGAAAAATATGCCAGTTTACCGTTTGGGTCAATAATAATACCTGTTTCGTCTTTTGAAGAGTTAATAGGATAGCCCAGGTTCACCGGTATTCCCCACCTGCCATTGGGCAGTCTTCGCGACATAAAAATATCGGTGCCGCCCATACCCGGGTGCCCGTCTGAACAGAAGTAAAGCGTATTGTTGTCGGCAGAAATATAAGGGCTTTCTTCCTTGCCGGGGGTATTGATAGTGTCGCTCAGTTTTATCGGCTTACTCCAATAGTTTGAATCGTCGAGGGTGGTTACGTAAATATCCTGGTCTTTCACCTGGTGTGCGGCAATAATTCCCCGGATAAAATAAAGTGTTTTTCCATCGGAAGAAAGACAGGGCTGGGTTTCCCAGTTCCGGGTATTTATAGGCTGACCCATATTTTGGGGCTTTGTCCAGTTAGCGCCAATTCTAAGGGTATAGTAAAGGTCTTCGCTTCCATATCCACCGGGCCTGTCAGATACAAATATCAGCACATTGCCATCTGCCGAAATGGTAGAGGCGCCCTCCATATATTCTGAATTTATATCAGGCCCCATATTTACAGCCCTTGTCCATTGGCCGTCAACCTTATAACTAATAAATAAATCTTCATTATAATCTTCCTCTCCGGGCATTTGGGTAGGGCGTTCCAGCCGGCGGGTAAAAAACAGTTCAGAGCCATCTACCGTAACCGTTGGAAAATATTCCGACATTTTTGTGTTTACGGCAGCACCAAGGTTCAATGGAATGAATGGTACAGGGTGTTTTTTAGCTTCAACGGCAAATTTGCAGTCGGCTAACAACTGCCCGGCAGTCCATTGCATTTGGTTATCGCCTTTCCCGGTTTGAAGAAATTTTTCAAGGTGTATTCGGGCGTCGTCATATCTTTCCATTCCCAGTTCTAATTTTCCCGCATCAAAATACATGTTTGGGAAAAAGCCCGGATTAATTCTGATTACAGTAGTATATTGTTTTATGGCTTCATTTTCGTTGCCCATATCATCATAAATGTAGCCCAGCATCCCTTGAGCTTCTACAAAATTGCTATCCTCCCGAACGGCTTTTTTCAGCAGGTCAATGGCTTTTTCATATTGATTGGCGCTGTAATAATTGGCAGCCTCTTCATAAAGTTTAGCAGCCTTTTTGTTTTGTGTGGTCTTGGGTTCAATCTGCCCATAGAGGAAGCCAAACGAGCTAATAAGAAAAAATAAAAAGACAATTCTTTTCTTCATTTAAGGGGTATATGTACGGAACAGCAAAGGTCTAAAAGATTCTTTACATAGCAGGTACTAATATTTTCTATTCTGTACACAAGTTTGACTTACCTGCATTTTATCTGCGAAGAATTGTAAAAAGGGAATAAGTTGACCGCTCAGTATATTTATTTATACATTTGTCCTACTAAAATAATAGCATGGAAACAACCCCATTTGAACCCATTCCTGAAACAACCCCTACCATTGAACCTTCTGTTCCAAGCCCGGTACGCGGTACATTTCTTACGGTAATATGTATCCTTACATTCATAGGAAGTGGCTGGGGATTGCTGGGGGCTATCAGTGGCTATATGTCAGCAGATTCTACCGGGGCGATTACCAGTGGAGTAATACAAAATGCGCAAGACCAGATGAGCCAACAAGATACACCCGCTTTTTTTAAAGACCTCTTCAATTCGGTGGCAGATGATTTAACTCCGGGTAAAATACGTAAGTCATCCTTAATCAATATAATATCGAACCTGTTCACCCTTTTCGGAGGTGTTATGATGTGGAAATTGAAAAAGCAAGGTTTTTATCTATACGTAACAGGAATAGTTATTTTAATAGCCTGCCCACTTATGGTAATGGGTAAATTTCTCGGTATTTTAAGCGCTATTGGCAGTGGCTTTTTCGGGGTTGTGTTTATTATTATGTATGCTGTGAATTTAAAGGAAATGAATAGTTAAATTGTCATCCGTTACTGAATTATATTAGTAGCCGGATAACTTCACTACAAGTATCATTTTTAATTCAGGTAGATAATTAAGTATTAGTTAACATTGACTATCTGCTTGAGCTTAATGCTAACCTTTTAGTATTTTCGGCGCAAAATAAACGCCCAATGATTTTTGATAAGATTGAAAATTCCGCCCTTTATGAAAATATAAGCCCCTTGATTAAAAGGGCTTTTGAATATCTAAAACAAACAGATTTTTCCCAACTTGAAAATGGAAAACACGTTATTGAAGGTGATTCCCTTTTTGCTATTATGCAGGAGTATGATACTAAAAATGATGGGGATGCCAAATTAGAAGCCCACCAAAAATATATTGATGTGCAGTACATTATTTCAGGTGAGGAATGTATTGGCATAAGACCATTGATTAATCAACACCCTTGCAAAGAATATGATGCAGAAAATGATTATGCCCTTTATGATGATACTTGCTAATTTGTAAGAATAAAGGAGAGGCAGTTTGCTGTTTTATTTCCCCAGGATTTGCATAAACCAGGCATCATGATGGATAGGATTGCTAAGGTAAAAAAGGTGGTGATGAAGGTTAAAGTTTGGTAGTGGGTAGCACCTCATGAAGAAACTGTTTATTATTTCTTTTTCCTTGTTCTTTATTTCGTTTGGAAATGCTAAGCCCGGCAAGAATCATAAAAGCCTTCACCCGTCTGATAAATCGCGGGAAAGATATGCCAGAAAAATTGAGAAAAAGAAGAAGAAGGAACAGGCTGCATTCTTAAAAAAACAACATAGGAGTGAGTTAAAAAAAGGGAAACACAAAAGCAAGCCCGGTAATAGTTACGAAACTATAAAGTAACCCGGCGAGAAACTAAAACTTATTATTCCATAGGGTTTAGTATAATAAAACAATAGAATAACCATCAAAAAGAAATATGAATTTCTTGTTCAAAAGACAAAAGAGTATTAAGGTTTTTTTGCATTCGAAACGAAGCCTGATTGACCGAAATGGCTTATATTTGTAGTGTAACTAAAAAATTGTAAGGCTTAGAAATGACAAGTGAATAAATAGCTTTATTTTAACCTCCAATCTGAGCCCTTAAGCAAATGGTATTACTTATAGAAAATATTTTGCAATACGTATTAATATTTATAATGTTTGCGCCTCTGCCATTATTGCTCTTATCATCGCCAGTTCAGTATTTTAGAGATAAAAGAAAGCGGAAAAAATACTATGACACTATTAAAGAACACTATGATGACCCCAAAAGTGTAAGTAAAGAACAGTTGCGGGACATCTTCCCCGACTTGCCTTCCGAGGAGCTAACCCAGATTATTGACCATCTTAGAGAAGAAGATTATCCGGAGGAAAATTAAATGGGACAGTTTGTTAAAATTCAAGTGTAAATATAATATCTGAAAAAACTACTTATGGATGAAAAAAGACAAAAACTAATTGAAGCACAGGAAAAGGCGGTTACCCTTTTCAGCGAATCTGAAATGCGTGGTTTTATTCATGCTGGACAAACAGAGAAAGAACTGAATGAAAAAGTTTATTCTTTAGCTGAGGAACTGTTTAATATTAAAAAGTATTGGCACAAACGTATTGTAAGGGCAGGGAAAAACACCCTGGAACCGTACGCTGAAAATCCGGAGAACTTAACTATTCAGGCAAACGATATCCTCTTTTTTGATTTCGGCCCGGTATTCGAAGAGTGGGAGGCTGACCTAGGCAGGACGTATGTGATAGGCGATGACCATGCGAAAATTAAACTTGCCGGAGATATAGAATTGGCATGGCATAAAGGAAAGGATTTTTTTTGGGATAACCCTGATATGACAGGTGCTGAGTTTTATGACTGGAGTGTGAAACTGGCGAAAAGCTATGGGTGGGAATATGGGGGACCTTTAGCAGGACATATTATTGGTAACTTCCCCCACAAGGAGATACTTGGTAGTGAAGTGGAAAACTATATACACCCAGATAATCATCAAGCACTTTCAGCACCCGATAAATTAGGAGGTAAGCGCTACTGGATTTATGAAATCCATTTTGTAAACCGTAAAAATGAGATAGGAGGTTTTTTTGAACAGTTGCTGTAAGTATCACTATCCTTTAGACAACTGCCGAAGTAAAAAATGAAACTGACATGAAATTCAGGAAGAAAAAACAAAATATAGATAGTCTCATTCCCAGGATATTTCCTCTGTTCACGCTCCAATTACAAACTGTTTCTGCGGAGAGAGGGGGATTCGAACCCTCGGTACCCTTTCAGGTACAACGGTTTTCGAGACCGCCGCATTAGACCGCTCTGCCATCTCTCCGGTTCTTACCCTTTCCCACTCGAGCGAGAGGGTATGGGTGAGGGCTAAACGGTGCAAAAGTAAGTATATGATTGGAAAATGCTATTTTTAAATATAAGGAAACAGATTATTTTGGGCCGGATTTCTTCGCTTTCGCTTTGTTTTTAGCTTCATTCTCCTTCTTACGGGTTTTCACCAGTTTATTAATAAGGGATTCAGGGATAGGTTTATCTGGGGTGAAACGTATGGTGCCGGGAGCAGTTTTATAGCTGCTCAATTCTTTTTTATATTTCTTTATCAGGGCTGAATTATAGGGGTAAAATGAGCAATGTGTTTTCCATGCGCAAAAGCCGACAAGTGCCCCATAATACCGGAATGTGGGCATCCGGTAGCTTATTACCTCTTCGGCTTCGGGTACTATTTTTTTAATTTGCTGACGAAGCTTCTCAAGAGCAGCCTTTTGTTCCTTAGAAAGCTTTGAGAGATACGTGTCAATATCTTCTGATGGTATGTTATTGGGATTTTTCGTCATGATTCTTTGCGAATACTTGATTTCGCAAAATTAATGGAATATGACAGTTCCCTTATTATCTATCTCTACATTTAATATGTAGTGAAGAAATGCCTAAATTTGCACACTACAAACCCATGAAATATGAAAGTTCTTCTTGATATTAAAGATAGTAAGGCTGAATTTGTTATGGAGCTTCTTAAAAATCTTTCATTTGTAAAAGCAAAAGAATTAACCCCGTCAAAAGCAAAATTTCTTGAAGAACTGAAAGAGTCTATAAAGGAAGTTAATTTAGCAAAACAGGGTAAATTAAAATTGCAATCAGCAAAAGAGTTTTTGGATGAACTATAATATTATAGTTACCTCATATTTTAAGAAACAGGCAAAGAGATTACGAAAAAAGTACCGTTCACTTAAATATGATATTGCCAGATTAATAAGTTCGTTGGAAGAAAACCCAGCCATAGGGGTTTCAATAGGTCAAAAATGTTATAAAATTCGTCTGGCTATAACTTCAAAGGGTAAAGGTAAATCAGGCGGAGCAAGAGCCATAAGCCATGTGGATGTTATTTATACCCAAATCTATCTTTTATCTATTTACGACAAATCTAAACAAGAAAGCATAAGCTATTTGGAGATTAGTAACCTCTTATAGTCAAATTCAATAGTGTGCAAGGGCTTCACCGATGGAAATTAAAGAAAATCTTAAAGTAACCCTTAGTTCTCTGCCCGATTCCCCCGGTGTTTACCAGTATTATGACAAAGAAGGGGAGATATTGTATGTAGGTAAAGCTAAAAATCTGAAAAAACGTGTCAGTTCCTATTTCCAGAAGAACCATGATACAGGCAAGTTATTTATGCTGGTGAGAAGGATAGAAAAAATTAACTACATAGTCGTAAAAACGGAGTGGGATGCGCTGTTACTGGAAAACAGCCTCATTAAAAAGCACCAGCCCCGTTATAATGTAATGCTAAAGGACGATAAGACCTATCCCTGGATTTGCATAAAGCGTGAACCATATCCCCGGATTTTTCCTACCCGCAAACTCATAAAAGATGGTTCGGAATATTTTGGACCTTATGCATCTGTAAGAATTATGCAGGCAATGCTTGAATTAGTGCGCCGGCTTTATCCGTTACGAACCTGCAACCTGAATCTGACGGAAGAAAATATACAAAAGAAGAAATTTAAAAAGTGTCTTGAATTTCATTTGGGTAATTGTAAAGCGCCCTGCGAAGCAAGGCAAACTAAGGAGGACTATGATGGTTCTATTGCACACATCCGGCAAATTGTGAAAGGGAATATTCAAGGTTCTATCCGGTTTTTGAAAGATGAGATTGAAAGGCACGCTGCCAACCTCGAATTTGAAAAAGCCCAGGAACTGAAAGAACGAATGGAGATGCTTGAAAAATATCAAAGCAAATCCATGGTCGTTAGCCCTACGGTTGATAATGTGGATGTGTTTAGCATAATTACCGATGAAAAAAGCGGGTATGTAAATTACCTGAAAATAATGAGCGGGGCTATTGTTCAATCGCATACTATAGAGTTGAATAAAAAATTGGAAGAAACGGCAGAAGAGCTTTTATTAATAGGGATTGCAGAATTAAGGTTGAGGTTTGAAAGTCGTTCTCCGGAAATTATTATTCCATTTGATACCGATGCGGAAATTCCCGATGCCACTTTTTTTGTTCCACAGAAAGGTGATAAGAAAAGGCTTTTAGAGTTGTCGGAAAATAACCTGCGTTATTATATAAAGGAAAAAGAAATGCAGGAAAGCCTGAAATCGCCCAAAACCCGCACAGAAACTTTATTAGAGCAAATGAAAAAAGATTTGCGCATGAAAGAACTCCCGGTGCATATTGAATGTTTTGATAACTCTAACATACAAGGGGCATTCCCGGTGGCGGCTATGACAGTTTTTAAAGATGGCAAGCCCAGCAAAAGGGATTATCGCCATTTCAATATCCGTTCAGTTGTGGGACCTGATGACTTCGCTTCTATGGAGGAAGTAATATATCGGAGGTATAAGCGGCTGATAGAGGAGAATCAATTGTTACCCCAGCTAATAGTTATAGATGGAGGCAAAGGACAACTTAGCTCCGCTATGCAGAGTTTGGAAAAATTGGGATTAGCAGATAAAGTCGCCGTAATTGGTATTGCCAAACGGCTGGAGGAAATATATTTTCCGGGAGACCCCATACCTTTATACCTTGATAAACGTTCACAAACATTAAAGATAATACAGCAGATAAGGGACGAAGCACACCGCTTCGGTATAACTCATCACCGGAAAAGGCGGGGCAAAGAAGCCATTAAATCCGCTCTTACTGAAATTAAAGGAATAGGCGAGAAGACCACCCAAAAACTGTTAAGCCATTTTGGTTCATTGGAGCGAATCCATAAAGCTGAGCCTGAAGAAATCAGTAAAGTAGTTGGGAATAAAAACGCTCTTCTTATTAAAGAGTATTTGAAACAGTTATGAGTTATAAGTTAAATGCTTTAGTCTCAAAGTATAATTCGTACAATAACTTATAACCCAAAACTTATAACTATTTTTTTACTCCTTCCATCTTTTTCATATCTACCCCGCACATGCTGCATTTCCCAGCCTTGGTAGCAGTCATATAACAATCGGGGCAGTAGTAATCTCCTACTTTCACAAGGCTAACTTTATCTTTTGGGCAATCGCCTGCTTTTGTATAAGAGTTTCCACAAACAGGGCAGCGATAGCTATCAACCACTTTTGTAGTGACAGTGGTTTTAGATGTGGTAGTCTGGGTGTTTCCGGCTTGCTGGGCAAATGCTCCTAAACTAAAGATACTGAATACTATAAGTGCAAAAAGGGTTTTCATAATAAAAATTTAGGATGCAAAGTTATACAATTAGAAGGTAACCCTGATTATTGTAATGAACTCACATTGTAGTTTTATAGTATTTAATCGAGCAATGAAAAAAACGGCTAAAAACGGCTATTCCTCGCTTATTTAAGTGGTTGACTTCCAGATGATACCATTAATGCTGTGTCTCTATTGGGTTTCAGGGGCTTGTAATGGATATGGAATGTAAATGTGTAGTAAGTAATTTGTTTTTTGTGGAATACTCCCCTGACTCAAATGCCGGATTCTGAATTATTAAACAAGGGTATCTTCGTTTAAAATTCAGAATCCAACATTTACACACACAGGTCGGATATGTATATTCAATGTGGCTTTTCTCCGCCTTCATGCGGAGCCTCTGCCGGGTGTGGCGCAGGCATGGATGCAGGTTGTGCAACGGGCGGATGAGAATGATGAACCGTATGTACCTGATGGTTTTGAACAGGATGTTGTGGGGCAGTTTGTGGGGCAGGCTGTTCCCTTTTCTGTGTAGCAACGGGAGCCTTTTCTTTCGGGGCGCTATGTGAAGGCTGTGCTACTCTGCGAGTATTAGTCGTCCCGCTGTGAATAGCCGTATTCCTATGGCTATTGGTTGCTTTAGCCGGGCTTGCTGCATTTTGAGCAGGTTTTCCCTGGTGCTGAATAGTCTTTATATCAGCCACTTTAGCAGGTGCCGGGTGTGGCTGTGCAGAAGTGGTTTTGGCAACAGACGGTCTGTAAGTGCTGAAACTTTTACCACTAAATGATTGCCCTGGACGGGAACTCCTTTGTATGGTAACAGGAGTTACTGAGTGCCCTATAGATTTTTCCACCGCAGCCCTCGATGGCCCATGACTGCTGCTAATGGCAGTAGCAGTTCTGATAAATGTTGTGTTCTGGCTTCTTGGGGCATAGTAACGTGACACCTGAGGGTCTGCAATATGTCTTTCCCCAACAAACACCCATCTATTAGCAGGGATATTACGATATCCGGGTGACATGTGGTAACCCAACGGCGCCCAGCCATAATACCCGTTACAATAACTCCAGCTAACCCATGCCGGCCCCCATGTTTCTCCGGGTATCCAAAACCAGCCATAGGTAGGGTCGTTTTCCCAGCAACCATAATGAAAGGGAGCCCACCCCCAATCGTAGTCAGATACCCATACCCACCCTTCGTCATCGCTATATACCCAGTACCCCCCGGTGGAATAGGGAATGAAGCCATAGGTCGATGGTATCCAAACAAACCCATAAGGAGCATAATTAACCCAATGTCCATAGGGACTCAATCCATCATAAAATACCTGGAAACTAACTTCCTGTGCCGGCGCCTGTTTAGGGGAAAATTCTAACATGCCAAATAGGGATGCTATTATGATGGACTTAATTAGTGTTTTCATGGTTATAGATTTTTATAATACTAATTTCCTGCCTCAATTAATCTCTGTTTTATATTTCTAAAATCTGAAACCTAAAGCAAGCTGCCCCCAAAAGTTCCGGTATTGTGGCAAGGTAGATGTCCCATTACCATTGTTATCTTGTAAATCCCAGGCTACCCTGCCACCAAGGGTAAGATGAGAAAAATTAATATCTAACCCGAATATCAGCCCAAAAACATTGTGGCGTATATTATCATTGTTAAACTCTTGCTGGGTGGTTTCACTGGTTACACCTTGTGTGAAGGTATAGTCCCTGGATAATAGGTAAGAATATTCAGGTCCGCCTAATAAATAAAGGTTCGGGAATAACTTTAACTGTAGCATTAATGGGATATCCAGGTAATTCATCCTGTCATCGAATGAATAAGCCTGCCCGTCAAGAGTAGTTCCTTGCCCCGAAAAGCCTTTAGCAGAGTAAAGTACCTCCGGCTGGATACCTAAATAGGTACCGAGAGGTATGGATAAGAATCCCCCGAATACAGGACCAAACACCGGGTTATCAACAAAATTCTGTCCTTTCATATCATATAGGGCGGAATTATTAGCCCCTACTTTAAGCCCGAACTGTAATATATCGCGGCTGTCGGTATATGCAGCATTATCAGTTTGCGCCTTAGCAACAAAAGTTGTTGTGAATATCAGCGCAAGGATGGTTAAGGTCTTTTGTGTTTTCATAGTTGCAACTTTTTAGCTCAGGTTAGTAATAGAAACTTAGCCGAATTTACATCCCAATAAACCTGATATCTTTAAAATTTCGGCGAACAAGGTAAATTCATAGTCCAAAAGTGAGTTTCAATCATCTGTAGCATTATTCAAAAGGCCGGCAACTCAGTGGGATTATCAAGGTTGGGAAGCGAGAACAATAATTCAGATCAATAATATATTTGGTAAACACCGGGATAGTAAATTTTTTTGATGAAAAAAATCTATATGGAATTATAGTAATAGTAACCTAATGCTACGAAAACTATTTCTGTTTAGTGAACATACCGGCAGTCGAATAGTTTTCAGCTGATTATAAATGATTTTGAAGCTTCATTTTATATCGTTTATCGAAAATTACTATTTCTTACAATAAGTTCATATTACTTTGCAGGGGTTAAAACTCGAAGGATTGTTAAATAAATAATAGTAGTTAATATGAAAACAAAAAGTTTATTATTTGTTGCTGTGGTAGCCATCATATCATGCAACAACACAGATACCGGGGATATTCAAAAGATAAAGGATTTGGCTAAGGAAGACTCTCTAAAATCTGTTCAGGCAACCCAGAAAGATTCTCTGATTACTTCGTACTTAAATGACTTGAACGAAATACAGGAAAACCTGGACAGGATAAAGCAGAGGGAAAAAATTATAACCATGAAACCTTCAGAAATGACTTCGAATGACAGGCAGACTGTGGTGGCAGAAGTAAAAGAATTAGACGAATGGATTGTGAATAATGATAAAAAAATGAACACCCTTCAGTCGAAATTAAAAAAGATGGATACTAAAAATAATAAACTGGAAAGCCTTGTTGCCCATCTTACCCAGGAAATTTCAGAAAAAGATGAGGAGATAGCCTCCCTTCAATCTCAGCTTGGCAAGGCAAATGATTCAATACGTTTTCTATCCTCGCGTTTTAACGATAGTATATATATGATAAAAAAACAGCGCTCGCAAATTGCTGTTTTGAGTACCGTTTATTACATTTCCGGCACGATAAAAGAGTTGGAAGATAAAGGAGTAATAAATAAGGAAGGTGGCTTTATCGGGCTCGGACGGGTAGCTGAAATTAATAGTTCCCTGAATAATTCTGTTTTCACTAAGGCAAACTTTAATAGCCTCAGGGGTATTAGCTTGCATGGCAGGTTCAGAAGGTTCATTACTGTTCATCCGGACAAAACGTATGAAGTGATAAATAACTCTGCCTCCGATTCCATTGCTATTAATATGCCCGCCACTTTCTGGAGTGAAAGTAAATACCTTGTTGTAGCTACCCGGTAAAAATATTGAAAAACCCGGTAGTGGTGTTAAAGATAATGCCACTACCATGTTTTTAGAACCCTAAATAAAAGCTACCTGTAAGTTTTTTATATTCATTGGAATAATTGTGGTCTTCATTTTCAATAATGATGGTTTCTTCCACCGGGTTTATTTTATGAAACCCAAATTCCATCAAAATTCTTTTAACAGGTTTTAAACTTGTTGTTTTCACAAAGGAAAGCCTGCACGGAAAAAGTCCGGTTCGCTTAGCTATTGCAGTAAAATCCGCAGCTTCCTTAGATGGTAATATAGTGGCAAATAAACCATCTTTCTTCAGCAATGAAACTACCCCATCAGCCAATTCCAGAAAACTGAGATTACAAGTGTGCCTTGCTATGGTTCGTGGTTCCGATGCGGCCGGAAGACTATTGGAAAAATAAGGTGGGTTGCTTACTATCACATCATATTTTTTGGTTGCCGATAACACAAACTTTTGCAATGAGACAGGAAATATGGTTATTCTATCTGCCCACTTAGATTTTTGGCAATTTTCAAGTGCTTCCCCGCAGGCACCTTCATCTATTTCAATAGCATCAAGTAATGCATTTGATCGCTGAGCTGCCATCATGGCTATAATTCCGGTGCCGGTACCAATATCAAGTATATTTCCTGTTCGGGGCAAGTTGCACCAGGCCCCGAGTAAAACGGCATCAGTACCCACCTTCATGGCACAGCTGCCTTGCTTTATTTCAAATTCCTTAAATATGAATGAATCGCCCGGCATGAGAAGGAAATATTTCAACAGAAACAGGCTTTTTGATGTAAAAAACAACCTGAACACTTTTTAATCCAAATACTTATTGGTTATCTTTTCGAAGAATGATAAACTAAGCAATATACGAAACTATCAGATATGATGCATTGATATAAGTCAATAAAAATATATTCACAGAAAAATAACGTGTTCAGGATATGCGGAGAATTAAAATAGCATTAAATTTGTTTTTCAATAATCTAAATAATTTAAAATTATGAGAACAAAAACTTTTTCTTCCTTGACCATGTTAGCAGCAGGCTTATTTGCCTTTTCTGCAACAGCCCTGCATGCACAGGTGGGTATTAATAGTACGGCTGCAAATCCCGATGCTTCTGCCATACTTGACTTGAACACTGGCAATGCAGGTGTTAATAAAGGCTTTTTACCTCCACAGGTTGCTTTAACAAATGTTGCCACGGCAGCACCCGTTACTACGCCTGCAACAGGTCTTATAGTTTACAGTACTTCTGCCCCTACAGGTGGCGACGGGACAGGATATTATTACTGGAACGGTACCGGGTGGATAGGAATAGCCGGAGGGTCAGCGGGCGCCATTGGCGGTTCCGGAATAAATGGTTATGTAGCCATTTGGACCCCAAACGGAACCACACTTGGTACAGGTTCTATACAGGATGATGGCGCTGAAATTGGTGTAGGTACTACTCCCAATTCTGGTACAGAAATATGGGCGATGGGAGTGAATGAAGCAGTTTATGGAGAAGCAACTGATGCTAGCGGGGGGTATGCCGGTGTTTTCGGAAGAGATGACGGCGGTGGTCCTGGTACATACGGAACTTCTGTCTCTGGTCCCGGTGTTTGGGGGGTTGCTACAACTACCGGTGTGCGCGGTGATGGTGATACTGCAGTAGCTGCGTATGGTTACTATAATGGCATTACAGCTTATGGGCCTAATTACGGAATTTATGCCTCATCTCCTGCAGGCTGGCCTGTATTTGCTATTTCGCCCGGATCTGAAGAAGGTGTTTTCGGTGAATGTGACGGTTCAAACGGATGGGGTGTAAATGGATATTCACAAGGTGCTACCGGTATAGGTGTTGTTGGTGAAGATGATGCTGCGGCAGGGTATGGAGTAGAAGGTACTTCTGGTAGCGGTATAGGAGTATATGCTGCTGGTGGAACTTATGGGAGTTATTCTGTGGATGCTAATGCTGATTACCTCATAGGTGGCCACCCGGCAGATGCATCTGCTGGTTATTTTAATAATGCCAATGGGGATTATGGATGGCTTGCCTATGGTACTTTAGATGAAGGTGGTTATTTTGAGGATGCCGGTGGCGATTATTCCTATATTTCTTACGCAGGATATGGAATTCTTTCAAATGGAACAAAATCCACAGAAGTGAAAGATGAAAACAACCAGGAAAGAGTATTATTCTGTGATGAGTCTCCAGAAGTTGTATTTCATGATTATGGAACTTCCCAACTTGTAAATGGAAAGGTTCATATCAACCTGGATCCCCTATATTCAAAAACGGTAGCCATTAATGAAAAACATCCATTGCGCGTTATGGTTACCTTGAATGATGAATGTAATGGAATATTTGTTAAAAACCGTACTGCTACCGGTTTTGATGTTATTGAGTTAAATCATGGCACATCCAATGCTCAATTTACGTATGAAGTAATTGCAAACCGTGCAGATACTAAAAATGCCAAGGGTGAAGTATATGATTATTCTAACTGGCGTTATCCTGTTGGTCCTGGTAGCCAGGCAAAGCCAACCCAAACTGCTTTACAACCTAATGTAACTAAAAAGAGACCAGTTGCATCAACCAATATTCATGGAGTCAATAAAGGTGAAAAAAGAGATTTACGTGCAGGCTTATTGCCCGGGCAGACTTCTTCACCCGGTAAGAATTAATTTTAATGTTTAAAATTAAAACGACATGAAAAAGTATATAGGCCTAATAATAGGGTTGCTTCCGTTACTATCGTCAGCGCAATTAGTAATTAATAGCGGGGACTATGTGGTGATAAACGGGAGTGCAGCCAGCCCATCGGGTATGGTATTGACCAATGCTGCGACTACAGCGATTACCAATGCAAGCACGGGCTGGATTATCACTAACAATGATTATAGTTTTGTGCAGTGGAATATAGGAACAGGAACGGGGATATACCGTGTCCCGTTTGGTTATTCCACTACCGACTATCTTCTTTTAACGTTCCAGGTAACAGCGGCAGGCGTGGGGAATGGAGTAGTTAAATTCTCGAGTTATCATGGTTCCAATTGGGACAATGCAGCATACGAGCCTTCTGATGTTACTACGTTGAGTGACTTTGGAGCGGGGGACTATTCAGTAAATATGGTTGACCGGTTTTGGAATATAGATGCGAATAGCGGATATACGACCAAGCCGACGGTGAACATGAAGTTTAGCTATATCAATAGTGGTGCAGGAGCAGAAGTATCGGCGCCGAATTATATAGTGAACAATGCGTTGATAGCCCAGCGTTTCAATTCCAGTTCGGATGTATGGGACGACTTTTTGGGAAGTACGGGGACTCAGCTGACATCGGGAAATGTAGCAACTGTTTCGAGCGGTTCGGTATCACCGGCCGATTTATTCCGTTCGTGGACAGTAGCGAATGATTCTAACCTGATAACAAATGTTGGGGTAGTTTCTGTTGCATCATCCAATCTTACTATCTGGCCCAGTCCGGCTACCCAATGCATTAATGTAAAATTCGGAGCGGGGTTAAGTGGGGATGCAGTAATAAGTGTGGTAAATGTAATAGGGCAGGAATTAATCAGGAAAAGCCAGTATATATCTACAGGTATGATACTTCCTATAGATATTTCCACGTTGCCGGCTGCGATGTATTTTATTCGGGTAAACACGGATAAAACGGAAACAGCCACTAAGTTTATCAAGCAGTAAAGGAGAAAGAAATGAAAACTGAAAAGGAGGGAATAAACACCCTCCTTTTTTTATTTCCGATAAGATAATATAAAATGTTCAAAAAAATAAAATGATAGTTGCGTTAAGGCATTAAAATTGTATTATATTTGTATTCTAATTGTTTAACCCTAAAATTAATAACTATGAGAACAAAAACTTTTTCTTCCCTGACAATGTTAGCAGCAGGCTTATTCGCCTTTACTGCAACAGCCCTGCATGCACAGGTGGGTATTAATAATACCGCTGCAAACCCGGATGCTTCTGCCATACTTGACTTAAATACAGGTAATGCAGGTGTGAATAAAGGCTTTTTACCCCCACAGGTTGCTTTAACAAATGTTGCCACAGCAGCACCCGTTACTACTCCGGCTACAGGTCTTATTGTATATAGTACCGCTGCCCCTACAGGTGGTGACGGAACAGGATATTATTATTGGAATGGTACCGGGTGGGTAGGTTTGGCGGGAGGTTCCGCTGGAGCTATTGGAGGTTCCGGAGTTGATAATTACGTTGCACGCTGGACTCCCAATGGAACTACATTGGGTACCGGCTTAATACAGGACAATGGCACCGGTGTAGGAGTAAATAGCGCACCTGTGGCTGGTAACCTGGTGTATGCAAGCGGTACTACCGGTATAGCAGTTAATGGCACTTCTGATACCGGTGTAGCCGGGTATAGCGCCACTAACATGGGCGTTGTTGCATATTCTTTGCTAAACGATGGGGTTTGGGCTAATGCCGATTATGGTGGTGTTTATGGAAATGGGTATAACGGATACGGAGTTTGGGGACAAGATGGAATGGGCGATGAGGCAATTTTAGCATGGGATTATTATGGAACCTATGGTTATGGTCTTTATTCAACAGGGGTAAACTATGGAGTTTACACTACTGCATCGGCAGCTGCCGGCGTAGGGGTTTATGCATCTGGCGATACAGCCATAAATGCCTATGGCAGTTGGAATGGAATAGATGCATATTCCGCTAATAACGATGGTATCTCAAGTAAAGGCCTCTGGGGCGGTGTATATGCATCGGGTGATAACTATGGGCTTTTTGGGTATGGTTCAAATTATGGAGGTATATTTGAAGATCCGAACGGCGATGAGGCTGTATTGGCATATAATTCTTCTGAACTTGGTATTTATTCTTATGGTTTAAGTTCCGGAGGTTACTTTGTCGATGGAAACTATGATGTAGCCACCAGTGGCGGAGATTATGCCTATATAGCTTATGGACCTTCTGCCGCAGGCGCTTATTTTGAAGATGATGCCGGCGATTATGTTTATGACGCGTATGCAGGATACTCAAATTTTGGTTCAGGACCGAAAAATACCATAGTAAAAGATCAAAGCGGACAATACCGTGCTATGTCTTGCCCCGAGGCGCCTGAAGTGCTGTTTCAAGATTATGGTACATCCCAATTGGTAAATGGAAAAGTTCATATTGAGTTGGACAAAACGTTTGCTTATACTGTTTGCATTAATGAAAAGCACCCCCTTCGCGTTATGGTTACCTTGAATGATGCTGATTGTAATGGAGTAGCAGTAATCAACAGGTCGGCTACAGGTTTTGATGTAGTGGAATTAGCTCATGGTACCTCCAATGCTTCATTTACGTATGAAGTGGTTGCCAACCGTGCCAATACAAAGACCCATAAAGGAGTAGCAAGAAATTATGCTGATATACGCTACAACGATGCTCCAGGACCTTTGGCAAGACCAAAACAAGCCAGCAGTTTAACCCAAACCCCCAATAACCCAAACAGGAGTGAAGGGAAGCACTTTAGCATGACTGCAAAGCCAAAGCCAAGTCCTACCGCTACACAAGGTAAAAATTAGTTTTTTGCCTATTAAAAGCAAAAATTAATGTAACCCATAAATTAAAACGACATGAAAAAGTATATAGGCCTAATAATAGGGTTGCTTCCGTTACTATCGTCAGCGCAATTAGTAATTAATAGCGGGGGCTATGTGGTAATAAACGGGAGTGCAGCCAGCCCATCGGGTATGGTATTGACCAATGCTGCGACTACAGCGATTACCAATGCAAGCACGGGCTGGATTATCACTAACAATGATTATAGTTTTGTGCAGTGGAATATAGGAACCGGAACGGGGATATACCGTGTCCCGTTTGGTTATTCCACTACCGACTATCTTCTTTTAACGTTCCAGGTAACAGCGGCAGGCGTGGGGAATGGAGTAGTTAAATTCTCGAGTTATCATGGTTCCAATTGGGACAATGCAGCATACGAGCCTTCTGATGTTACTACGTTGAGTGACTTTGGAGCGGGGGACTATTCAGTAAATATGGTTGACCGGTTTTGGAATATAGATGCGAATAGCGGATATACAACCAAGCCGACGGTGAACATGAAGTTCAGCTATATCAATAGTGGTGCAGGAGCAGAAGTATCGGCGCCGAATTATATAGTGAACAATGCGTTGATAGCCCAGCGTTTCAATTCCAGTTCGGATGTATGGGACGACTTTTTGGGAAGTACAGGGACTCAGCTTACATCGGGAAATGTAGCAACTGTTTCGAGCGGTTCGGTATCACCGGCCGATTTATTCCGTTCGTGGACAGTAGCGAATGATTCTAACCTGATAACAAATGTTGGGGTAGTTTCTGTTGCATCATCCAATCTTACTATCTGGCCCAGTCCGGCTACCCAATGCATTAATGTAAAATTCGGAGCGGGGTTAAGGGGGGATGCAGTAATAAGTGTGGTAAATGTAATAGGGCAGGAATTAATCAGGAAAAGCCAGTATATATCTACAGGTATGATACTTCCTATAGATATTTCCACGTTGCCGGCTGCGATGTATTTTATTCGGGTAAACACGGATAAAACGGAAACAGCCACTAAGTTTATCAAGCAGTAAAGGAGAAAGAAATGAAAACTGAAAAGGAGGGAATAAACACCCTCCTTTTTTTGTTGTTACTAATATCTTTTTTTCTTATAACTGGTAGCCTAATCCAAAAGTAAAGCTAAATAATTGAATCGGGAGGGTACCGCTCACCGGCACATCAGCTTCGTATGTGGTATTGGTAGGATTTACGTAAGGAGTATAGTATTCAATTTGCTCGGTGTTATATGATACTTTTGAATACAGGTAATCTAAGTTTATCATGGCGCATAGCTTCCTTCTTCCAAATTGGGTAATAAGGAACCTTACCCCAACACCGGCATCAAGGGCAAAAGAAGTCGGGTAACTTGTTTGTAAATCATTTACATACTGGTCGCCCTGGGCATCGTAATAGCCGTAGTATTGTTCGGGAAGGTCGTTTAAAATAACCCCTGCCATAAGCCTGCCATCAAATGAAAACCTTCCCATAGGATAGGTTGCATATCCCCCGCCGAGGATACTTGTTTCAGAATAATAATTCTGGTCGGGATACAAGGCTGTGGCTACATTGTTATTGGCAAATGTATTAAGGTCATATTGGTTATTATAATTCCCAAGCATAAAAGCTATGCCAAAATTAGAATGGCTGATGGGGATGCCAAGTGAAAAATGGAATAAATCGCCCCTTAAAGCGTATCCGCCGTAGCCGCTGCCAAAGGGCGAAGCAAAATCTCCCTCTGGAATTGCAAACCCGTAATTGATAGATAAATACCCGCTTGGCTGTGACGCTCCATCATCATTATTCTGTGCCTGGTTTTGTTTATTCTCCGGTTTTCTTCTCCAGGAATTATTAGTATTATCACCATAATAATCCTGGGCATTGCTATAGGCATAAAAGCAAAAGAGTATACTGCAAATTGCCAGAGGTTTGATTTTACTTTTCATAGATTCTGTATATTACTTTTTTACTGAAGTAAGACTCTTTACTGTCTTCGAGGTTTAATTAAATAGTTTGACGATAATCAGCATCTAAACTTTTGTAAAAGTAGATGGAATTAAAATACGGAGGAGGTAAAACCCTGCTGTTTTAGCGTATTCAACCCCTAACCTTATTTATATTACAAATAAGTTACTGTTTCCCCTCAGTTACAAATTAAATGCAAGGTATTAAATAAAACATCGTCTAACATTTTTTAACATTACAAGTTATTTTCCATCTATGAAATTGAAAAACACGTTTAAAATTAGTTCTCTTTTATTTTTATTATTCCTTGCCGGGTGTTCATCTCCGCTTGTCTATTCGGGTATTTGGCAGGATAAACCGGTAACTATTGATGGAAAAGCAACCGAGTGGAAAATCCCTCTTGATTATTATGACGATAAAACAAAATTGAATTTTTCTATTTCTAATGATAAAACCAACCTTTATTTTTGTATTCGTGCTACGGAAGATGAAACACAAAAGGGAATAATACACTCCGGGCTCCAGGTATGGATAGATACCGGGGGAAGTAAGAAAACCCAGGTGGGCATCCAGTTTCCTGTCATTCAAAGAAGCGGGGAATCGTCAGGCACCCGGCATTCCCAATCTTCAGGTGCTACCAGTAATGAAGAAACGCCCGTGGCATACAGTTTGAAAAGCCGGTATGCAGGAACCCATAAGCAAATACGACTTACAGGGTTCGGCGGGGGTATTAATGGACTTGCTGAAACACCCAATATGTATGGCATTAATGCCTGCCTGAACTGGGATACCAATAATATAATGATTTATGAAATATCTGTACCCTTCAGTACCTTTTATAAAACGGCCCTTATACCTTCCGATAGCACAAAAGTACTGGATGTTTCTTTTTTTGTGAGTGTTGCTTCACAAAGCTATGGGGGTGGAGAAGGCGGCGGCCGCTCGGGAGGAATGGGAGGTGGAATGGGAGGGATGCATGGTGGAGGCGGAGGAGGTGGTCATGGAGGTGGGGGACATAGCAGTGGCGGTAGTGATGCAAACAACAGGACCCTTGCCGCGCATGTAAAAATCAGGTTATCAACCCAGCATCTCTAATTAATAGCGGGAAACTTGAAAGCTGGCTGGGGTATTACTTTACTTTTAGGAATGCTATTTGCAGGACATGGGTTAGCCCAATCTCAATCCCAGCAACCGATAAAGATAATTGGCAAATTTATCAGTGACTCCGATAAGACTATACTTTCAGGCGTTGTTGTTACCCTATATACCCCGGATAGCGCCCAACAGTTTGTGACTTCTACCGACAACAATGGGATTTTCACATTTGAAAATATAATCCCCGGCAGGTACCGGTTAAGGGCTTCCTTCCTGGGTTTCCAGGATTTTAATATCCGGCTTGCCATGTCTGATAGGGACATTAATATGGGTATTCAAAAGATGAAATGGGGTACTACGGATATAAAAGGGGTCACTATTCACGGCACTGTGCCTGTTCAGCAGCATGAAGATACCACCGAATATAACGCCGATGCTTTTAAAACCCAACCTGATGCTTCAGCCGAAGATTTGGTAAATAAAATGCCCGGGATAAGTTCCCAGAATGGCGCTGTTACAGTAAACGGAGAACAGGTGACGCAGGTACTTGTTGATGGCACTCCATTTTTTGGCGACGACCCTATGGTAGCCCTGAAAAATCTTCCTGCCGAAGTGATAGATAAAATACAAGTGTTCGACAAACTTAGCGACCAGGCACAGTTTACAGGTTTTGACGATGGAAACACCCAAAAAACCATCAATATTGTTACCAAACGAAATAAGCGCAATGGTACATTTGGCAAGGCTTATGCCGGTTACGGAACCGACAAGCGTTACCTTGCCGGCGGAAATATGAATTTCTTTAATGGTCCGAGCCGCTTCAGTGTAATTGGGCTTGCCAATAATATTAACCAACAGAATTTTGCCACCGAAGATATTTTAGGTGCATTAGGCGGTAATGGGGGCGGGGGCAGAGGTGGCTCAGGAGGCGGCCCACGCAGTGGGGGTGGGGGGAATGGTGGAGGTGGAAGTAACATTTCCGGTACAGGTGGCGGGCTTACACGTGGTGCAGGCAATTTTTTGGTAGGGCAACAGGGCGGAATTACAACAACTAATTCAATAGGAATGAATTATAGCGATGCCTGGGACAAGAACAGGGTGAAACTTACGTCGAGTTATTTTTTCAATAATGCGGTAAACAGTAATAATACAACATCCTCCACAGCATATACAGGTGGCGCTGAGAACAGTAATATTTATGACCAGACATCGGGTTCGGGCAGCACCAATTATAATAGCCGCATAAATGCCCGGCTGGAATGGAACCTGGATACCAATGATGCCATATATGTAATATTAAAAGGAAACATCCAGCAGACCCATACCTCGGCAACTGCTACAGAGTTTGACTTACTGAGTGATATAGAACAAAGTCTTTCCCAAACCAATTCATCTTCTGCAAGCAGGGGATATGATTATTCGGGCAATATTTTATACATGCATAAATTCAGAAGAAAGGGAAGGACCATTTCCTGGAACCTCGGTTTCGATAATAATAATAAGAATACACCCGGTACCCTTTTCTCCATGGACGAGTTTTATGTGAAAGATACCGGCACCCTGATTAACCAGCAGTATTCGCAATTTACCTATGGCAATACATTTTCCTCCAGCCTTTCTTATACCCAACCTATTGATAGTAATAGTATCCTCCAATTTAACTATAGTCCTTCGGTTAATGTAAATAATACTGATAAAAGGACCTTCAATTATGATTCTAACGGGGAGGCTTATTTATTGCCCGACACGGCATTATCTAACCAATATGAAAATACTTATATAACCCAGGCTATCGGGATAAGTTACCGGTTAAACCACGGGAAGAAGTATTATATTATGATAGGGCTGAACCCCCAATACTCTACCCTAACTTCGCAGGAAGAATATCCCGTTAATAACCTCCCGTCAATCCAGCGAAATTATACCAGCATACTGCCCCGCATTATATTTAATTATAAATTTTCACAAAGTAAAAACCTGCGGATAATGTACCGCAGTAATGTTACCCCGCCTACTATATCGCAGTTGCAAAATGTGGTGAATAATAGCAACCCCTTATTGCTAAATACAGGTAATCCGCAGCTAAAACAAGATTTTGAGCAGAGTTTTATTACACGCTACGGGGCTACGAACGCTAAAGCGGGAACAACTTTCCTTGTTTATATGTATGCTAATTATATAGAGAACTATATCGGCAATGCCTCATATATCCCCTTAAAAGATAGTACCCTATCCGACGGAACCATTTTATATACAGGTTCTCAGCTATCGCAACCTGTAAATTTGCAGGGATATTGGAATGCCAAGGCTTTTATTACCTACGGATGGTTGATACGTCCGCTGAAAGTAAATATCAATCTTAATTCCGGCGCTATTTATACACATACCCCCGCATTAATAAATGATGTTGCTAACTATTCTACTAATCATACCTATAGTGAAGGGGTTGTATTAAGCAGCGATATAAGTGAAAATGTAGATTTCACCCTTTCTTATACCGGTAATTATAGTACTGTAAGTAATACTTTGCAAAACCAGGAAGATGATAACTATTTTACAGGGGTTGCTATGGGTAAAATAAACCTGATATTCTTTAAAGGGCTAATTTTAAATACAAGCCTTAGCCAGACTACTTACACAGGGCTTTCCCAAACCTATAACCAGGCTATTTATTTGTGGAATGGCTCAGTGGGGTATAAATTTTTAAAAAATAAACTATTGCAGGTTTCTATAAGTGTGAATGACATACTGAACCAGAATACCAATATTACCCGCACCGTGACCGATACCTATATTCAAGATAGTCAGACAGAGGTATTGAGGCGGTATTTTATGCTGAATCTCCAATTAAATATACGCAAGTATAAAACAGCTCCCGCACCCGATGCAAAAGCGGGAGGTAACAGAGGATAGCCGGGTGGAAATAGAGTAACAGGTAAATTACAGGTATTCAAATAGCTTATGCCTCAAAATAAACAATACGAGCCCGGTTTTTGATTTTATCCCAAACTTCTCAAAGATTGATTCCCTGTACCCATCCACCGTTCTATGCTGCACATTCATTTTATCTGCAATTTGTTCATAGGTGTATTCCTTTTCGTGGCATACAAGTTTTAAAAATTCCCGCTCGCGGTCAGTAACCTGCATCAGTATTTGTTCCTGGTTGTTTTTTTTATTTTCATCTGCATTGCTGCGTAAAGAATAGGTGAGGAACTCATTATGATAATACCCTGAAATAAATATTTCATTTAACGCATTTCTTAATTCATCTGCTTCACAATTTTTCTTCAAATATCCTCTTACGCCTAACCTGAATAGCCTTACTATCATTTCTTCATCTTCACTCACTGTAAGGATAAGTACAGGGATATATATCCCTTTTTCTCGTAGTTTTTCCATTACTATATCGCCATTCATCCGGGGCATATTTAAATCCAGAATAATCAAATCCGGTTCCACTTTTAAGGGAAACGATGCAATCAGGTTTTCTCCATTATCAAATTGCTCCGAGATTTTGAAGGCTCCTAATTTTTCAATCAATTCTTTTAATCCGTTGCGGATAATAACATGATCATCGAGCAAAACGATATTTTTTTTTGCTTCCATAATCAGCAAATATAGCTATAACACCAATTCGGCGGCTCCTGATTTTTTTAAAATTATGGTGCAACCTTTGCCGGGTGCAGAATCAATGGTGCAAACCATGCCAGCCCACTGGGCGCGTTTAATAATATTCCGTAACCCCGAGGCTTTTTGTGATTTCATAATGCTTTCCACATCAAAACCCTTCCCATCATCTTCTATTTTAAGTTCAAAGTTACCGTTATCAGTAGTAATACTGATATATGAATTTTTTGCCGACGAGTGGCGAAGGGCATTTTGCATGATTTCCTGGAATACCCTGAACACCATTAATTCCTGGCTCTTATCGAGGTTAGAAACACCGGGTGGAAGTTGAAGATGTACAATAAACCGGCGAAGCGCCCGGATACGGTGTACTTCGGTTTCTATAGCAGCGAGCAACCCAATATGCCCGATGTAATCATTATTTAGTGTCCGGCTGAGCAGCCTGAGTTGTTGGGTTACTTCGGACAAATAAATTTCAACAGGCTTAAAGCCATCGGTTAAAGTGGGATGGTCAATCTTTAAATTTTGTAATTGTATATGTATTGCGGTAAGCAATTGTCCTATATTATCATGTAGTTCCTGGGCAAACTGCCCCATTATTTCTTCACTTACTTCCGTTTCTACCTGCCTTAGTTCTTTTTCAAATGTAATTTTGTTTTGTGCCAGTTCCATTTGTTGTTTCAATCGTTGCCTTCCAGATTGGAAAAAGACCAGTACTACTGCCGAAACCAGTAATAATATCAATAGCGTAATGCTGATAACCGATAACACTATCTCCATATTATTCATGCTGCGGGAGTAGTTTTTGAAATGGCATTTCGGCGTATAAGCCAAAAGCCCACTGCCAGTAAAACATAGCGAACATTAGATAGTTCTATATTCACAAAACGGAATAGATAAAGGTTGATTTTAGGATAGTATAACTGCAAATAATTAAATAGACTAAAATAAGGGACCACCCCGCTGAAATAAATTACTATCCCAAGGCTAATCCATACTTCCGGGGATGTTCTCCAGGTGTTGTTTTGAGTGGTTAACTGTACATACATTACAGACAAATAAAGAACGACTAACAAAATACCTTCTGCTACATATCCATGATTTGAAAAAACTAACGGGCCCTTTATAATTATTTCAAAGAGGAATACCCCGAGAAAAATAAAATACCCTCCCCATACCAGCCATTTTTTCCTGTCTGTTCTAAAATATTCATATCCTGCCATACATAAAAAACCGGCTTCAACAGGCATAGCCAAATTATACACCCATTGATTATTGTGGTTCATGTTAGGAATTAATTCTGCTATGTATGATAAAATGATGATTAAAAGATACGTGAGTAACTGGAAGAAGAAAATACTATAAATTAAATTCATATATTTCAATGCATACATTCCAAATGCAAGGGCTATTATCAGGCCCGCCAATTCATGTAATATCCGCAGAATATTCAACTGTGCTATATTATTATAAAGCATAAATATAGCGCATTTATTTTGTAATAAACTATTGCGGCGGTTAGTATGTTTTAATTTGTCCGTAGGGTATATATAATTCCGGTTGCCGGGCATTCGGGAGGACACATGTTGGCAAGGTCAGCCATTTTATTTGCAGGAAATAAATGTGAATGCGGGTTGCTTTCATAAAAAGCAGGCACAAGCAGTATGTCATGCTTTATTACCGGGTACCATCCGCCACCCGGTATTGTTGGTGTTGCCGGTATATTTGCCGGAACAGGACGCCCTATGCTTTGAAGGACAATGGAAGTATCCTGCTTCCCTGTCACCATTAAATTAGCGCTCATAACAGCTGAAATTTCCTGGAATGAGAAAATGAGAGTTGAATCATCAGGGGAATATGAAAGGGAATTAAAATTCCCCTGGTCTCCGTAATAATGATTGATAATTATATTAGTTTGATAGTTTATTTCATCAGTTACATTTTGAGTATAATCTGCACTGCCGAGGATACCATTAGTACCGATAAGATAATACGGATTGTTGGCCAATGAGTCTTCGCGGGCTGTGCAAGTGTAATAGTAAGTATCGGGTATATTGGGTACAGATCCTGCTTGGATAACAAAAAGCGGCCGTATATATAAGTCGAGAGAATACTTGTTTATTCCATACTTTATTTCCACAGCCGTTATGTAATGGGCGGCTCCGGCAACAGTTGCAGCCCTGGTAGCTTTATTCTGAAGGAAACTTATTTCTGTAATGGTTAGTGTGTCTCGCATTGTTACAACAGAGGTCTTGTTTGTTGTGATAAGGTTTGGGATTAAGATATCAGTCGACGCGTAATTAACGTATCCTTTTGCAACAGGGACGGACACTATATCGCCCGTTAAATCTATTTTATCTTCCGTATTTTCTTTTTGGCAGTTTGCAATAACACAAGCTGTAAAAACAAAGCTTGTTAGCAGAATATTTTTTTTCATATTTTTTGCTTTAAATGTGGCCGCAAAAATATTTATCAAATATTAAACAGGTTATAGTTTAGTACCGGGAATAACCCCGTTTTTGGATACGGGAGAAATCCCCTCCCATATTTGCATAAAACCCCCTTGCCGGAGAGTATCATTTCATTGCACTTTTACAGCGTCGGATTTTTAAATATGCGGGGAACCTTAAAACGAGGGATAGATTAAATGCAATAGAATGATAATGAAGTATTTAAATATGATAACTTGCTGATGGCGATATGTGCAACAGGATAAGGAAATCTGATTAATTGTGGCTCATAGGTTTTGTATCCTGGTGTTTCATACCCCTAAGCATATTGTATGGAGATGTATATAAGTAACAAAAAGTATTTTTTAGTGAAAGCCCGGTTTGCCTATTATTAATAAAACCCTTCCCTCCCGTACGTAAAAGAAAGCTTCTTCAGAGCAAGAACATTACAAAAGCAGGTAGGTTTGTTTAGTCATGAATCAAGCTATGTAATGTCTCCCATCCCGCAATTCTGCGGGATGGCTCTTTTAATGGGTATCCCTTACCTGAAATGTTGTTTTGATTTTAAAAAAATAAAAACTGATCAAAGGGCTGATAACCTGAAAGGAAAAAAGAATAATAGTCTTTACTGTACAGTAATAGCAACCTCTACGCTAAGTCCTGCACGGAGTTGTTTGTAAGCCGGGTTTTTGGTATCCAATACTATTTTAATGGGTATGCGTTGAACCACTTTTACATAGTTTCCTGTGGCATTGTCAGGAGGTAATAGTGAGAACAAAGCCCCCGTAGCTCCGGCAAAGGAACTTACGGTACCATTAATAGATTTGTCCATTTAAGGCATCAATTGTAACACTGGCTGCCTGGCCTGGCTTAATATCACTTAGTTGGGTTTCTTTAAAATTAGCTTCTATCCAAACGCTATCCTCAACAACAGCAAGCAAAGAAGAACCGGCTCCTACCAATTGCCCTAACTGTATAGACCGTTTAGAGGCAATTCCATTGGCAGGGGCTGTAATAGTAGCATAAGAGAGTTGGAGTTTGGCAAAATCAACAGCAGATTGTTTTACACTCACCGCAGCCTGTGCTGAACCAAGGTCTGCGAGGGAAAGTTCATATTGCTTTTGGGTTGATTCTAATTTTTTGGTAGCAATGTCTATCTTGTTAGAATCACTTTCCATAGTGGTTCTATAATGGTCAAATTGTTCCTGGGTAACAGAGCCATCTTTGTAAAGGTTTTGGTAGCGTTCAAAATCCCGTACTGCTTTGTTATAGTCAATTTTAGCGGAAGTTATTTCATCTTTGCTTGTTGCCAGCATAGATTCTACAGATGCTGAATTAGCTTTTGATACTTCTGCATTAGCCTGTGCATCGTTCAGGTCGGCTTCTGCCTGTTGTTCTTTAATAATAAGATCTTTATCATCTAATTGTACTAAGAGTTGCCCCTTAGTTACATGTTCATTATCTTTAAAGTTAATGGAAGTAACGTAATCGGAAATTCTTGCAACAACAGGGTCAATATTACTTGATAGCTGGGCATCATCGGTGCTTTCAATATTTTTAAAGTGCAGATATTGCCGGATACCAACTCCAATACCGGCAACCAATATCACTCCGAGGACTATAGTGGTTACCCTATTTCCCTTTTTTTTCTCTGTTTCAGGTTCTGTTTCTTTTTCGTCGCTCATAAAAGTCGCTATTATTTAGTAGTAAATTCTCCAGCCGATTTTAACATGGAATAGTAAGCAAGCGTTGCATCGGCTTTGGAAGAAATAAGGTTAATTTTTGCATTCAGGAGATAGGTATCAGCATCCAGTAAATCGGTTAATAAGGCAATGTGGTTATCGTATTTCGATTTTACAATTTTATAATTCTCCTGGGCCTGCTCTAAAGATTTATTAGCCACGTCAATCTTTTCCAGCGATTCTTTATATTGAACATAATCATGATTGATGTCCATTTTTGCATTATCAGAAAGGTCATCATACTGCGCTTTAGCTTCAGCTAATCTTGCACGGCTTATATTGGTTTTATCTTTGTTATCATACAGCCCGGTAATACTATAGGAAATCCTGAAACCAATATCCCACGAAGGTTGAAACTGGTCTAAAGGGGGAACAATGCGTGGGTTCGGGCGGAGGTAATTATAGTCTGCCCCTACTGTAACATGGGGATATAAGCTGCTTTTAGTTTCTTCAATAGTTGCTTCAGCAGCTTTTTGTTGCATGTCAGCTGCTTTCAAATCATTCCGGTTTTGAGAAAAGTTATCGAGGTAATAGGGGAGGGGCTTTACTACTTTATTGCCCAAAATGGAATTACTGTCCACCCCTATACGGCTATTGCCGGGCAACCCAAGCATTATAATGAGGTTGAAATTCACCGTTTCAATCTGGTTCTTAATATCTATTTCGGTAAGTTGCGTATTAGTTTGCTCTAATTGTATCCGCAATAAATCATTTTGAGTGGCAAGCCCGTGTTTTACAAAATCGCTTACCTCATTCACGTGTGCACCAATTTGTTTCAGGTTTTCCTCCACTACATCATAAGCACGTTGGAGCTTGAACAAATTGATATATGCCATAACAACTGCAAGAGAAACATCGCCTTTTTTACTTTCTAAAGAAAATTCAGAACTTTTCTCGGCAAACTGCAAATTCTGAACTGCATATTTCCATTGAAACCCATTAAATACATTCTCACTGACCGATGCACCTAAATTATAATTATTCAGGATAATAGGAAATAAAGCGGTGGATGGAATAGCTTCGGGCGAGCCGGGGATAGTAAAATATTCCACCGGTACATTGCTTAACCTGGAATAACCTGCCGATAAATCAACATCCGGGACAACCCTGTTATTAAGGTCATCGAGTGAAGATTTGCCTTCATTTACCCTTGCAGAAGAATATTGGATTTGCTTGCTATTCTGCAAGCCCATACTGATAGCGCTATCTAAAGAAAGTATTTTGTATTTAAGGCTGTCGCCTGCAAATACATTGAATGAACTTAATGAGAATCCTAAACTTAAAAGTAGTAAAAAGGAAGTATTTTTATAGACCGTGATATGTTTCAATTTTAGTTTTAGCTCGTGTTATTTATTGATAGAAGCCCCCTTCAAATAGTATATTTCGGTGAAGACGATTCAAAATTATAAAGACTTTAAAATTTGATAATAATTTTTTGTGGGGAACGGTTTCAAACCGTTCCTTATATTACATCGTTTTCAGCTCCGCCACCAAATCGGTAACCACTTTTTTGGCATCGCCGAATAACATGCTTGTTTTAGGGTTGTAGAAAAGTTCATTGTCAATACCCGCATAACCCGCAGCCATACTACGTTTATTTACAATAATAGTTCTTTGCTCTTTCAACTTCTAATATAGGCATACCATAAATAGGGCTGGCAGGGTTGGTTTTAGCAGCAGGGTTTACCACGTCATTTGCACCTACAATAAATACTACATCGGTAGTATCAAATTCAGGGTTAATGTCATCCATTTCGCAAAGTTTGGAGTAATCCACATTGCTTTCCGCCATCAATACATTCATATGTCCGGGCATACGTCCTGCAACCGGGTGAATAGCATATTTCACATCCACTCCTCTTTCTTCCAAAAGGGCTTCCAATTCATGCATTACATGCTGTGCCTGTGCAACAGCTAATCCATACCCGGGAACAATAACCACCTTTTTAGAATAGTTCATAAGTACAGCAGCATCTGCAACAGAAATATCTTTAATAGTTCCACCTGTAGTGCCGACACCACCTGCAGCGGCTGCACTACCTTCGCCAAATGCACCAAATACTACACTGAATAAAGTACGGTTCATCCCTTTACACATGGCAATGGTTAAGAATAGTACCGGCAGAACCTACCAAAATACCACCTGTAAGCATTACTTTATTATGGTAAAGAAAACCTCCTGAAGCGGCTGCAAGACCGGTAAAAGAGTTTAAGAAGTGAAATTACTACCGGCATATCGGCACCACCGATTGGTAATACAAACATGATACCATAAAATAAGGCAAGAGCCAACACAATGCAAGGCCACATAAAATCGGTAATGTTTGCCGAAGGTGATATAAGCTCCTGTTCCAATGTGATAAGAAGAATAAGTGCATTGATAATATTGTAAGCAGGAATCCGTGGGTTTTTATTCAGGTTGCCATTCAATTTCATAAACGCAATCATACTACCGGAGAAAGAAATACTACCGATAATAAGCCCTGCCATAATCATCATAATAGATTTCATATCGCCTGCATGAGCATGAAATTCCATAATAGAAATTAAGGCAGCGCAAGCTCCACCCATACCATTGAACAGGGAAACCAAGCTGGGGCATGGCAGTCATTTTTACTTTTTTTGCAACCATCCAGCCGATTATTCCGCCAATAGCAAAGGCTGCAAACAGCAATACATAAATAATACTTGCGATTTGTCCGGTATGGAGAAAAATGGTACCCAAAATGGCGAGGGTCATACCGAAAGCCGCATAGGTATTACCCTTGCGGGCACTGTCGGGCTTGCCCATCATTTTTAGTCCTAAAATGAAGGTAACGGAGCCAATAAGATAAATAATGTCCAATAAAATAGTTTGATTCATAACGCTGGTTCTTAATTATTTTTTAACAGGTTTTTTCTTAAACATTTCAAGCATACGGTCGGTAACAACAAATCCACCGACCACATTAAGGGTTCCAAGAATTACCGCAATAAACCCGAGGATAAGTTCCACTATATTATTCGGGTCAGCATTAAGCAATACTATCATTGCTCCAATAATTACGACTCCGTGAATGGCATTGGCACCCGACATAAGGGGAGTATGCAATACCGAAGGTACACTGACCGATTACTTCCACCCCGACAAATATCATCAGAATAATGATGTAAAACATTTGAATGTGTAAACTTATAAAGGGCAATATTTCTTGCATAGGAATTTAAGATTTATGATTTAAAATTTAAGATCTGATTTATCACTTTACTGAAGGATGAACGGGCACTCCTTTATGTACGATAAGCGAGCCTTTGGTTATTTCTTCTTCCATTTCCCATTTAAAGCCATCTTTAGTGGCAAGGTGATAAAGGAATGTAGAAATATTTTTAGCATAAAGGTCGCTGGCATTAAGAGGCAACATGGCAGGTAAATTAGATTCGCCTATAATTTTCACCCCATTCCCTTTAATAACTGTTTTATTCATTTCGCTGCCAACTACGTTTCCTCCTTGCTCAACAGCCATATCTACAATTACCGAACCATTGCGCATGCTATTAACCATAGCTTCGGTAATTAATACAGGGGCTTTTCTGCCGGGAATAAGAGCAGTTGTAATTACTATATCAGCATCGGCTACATGCTTGCCTATAAGTTCCTGTTGTTTTTTCAAAAAGTCTTCGGAAACATTGGTTACATAGCCGCCTTCCATCTTAACTGTATCATCACCTTTCAGTTCAATAAACTTTCCACCAAGCGATTGTACCTGTTCTTTGGTTTCCGGGCGGATATCTGATACTTCTACAATAGCGCCTAAACGTTTTGCAGTTGCAATGGCTTGTAAGCCAGCAACACCTGCACCCATAATAACCACTTTAGCTGGCTTAATGGTTCCGGCTGCGGTCATCAACAAAGGGAATATTTTACCTAAAGCATCAGCTAGCAATAATTACAGATTTATATCCTGCAAGGTTGGCTTGTGAACTAAGAGCATCCATTTTTTGAGCCCTTGAAATACGGGGAATAGCATCTACTGAAAAAGCTGTAATGCCTGCTGAAGCACAGGCTTTCACTAAATCAGGGTGGGTGGCGGCATACATAAATGAAATAAGCACGGCTTCTTTTTTCATAGAAGCTATATCTTCAGCTAGAGGGAGGGTTTACCGCCAACACAATATCGGCATTTGAAAAAAGTTCTTTCCGGCTGCTTGCTACGGTTGCTCCTGCAGCCAGTATATACATCATCTTTAAAATAAGAGTTTTCCCCTGCTCCTTTTTCAATGGTAGCATGAAAATCCGTTTTTTATTAAATCTTTAATGGTGTCGGGGGTAACGGCTACCCTGTTTTCTTTTACTTTAGTTTCTTTCGGAATTGCTATTTTCACTTTTTCAGCTATTATCTATAGTTTGTATATTGTTTTTATCTTCTTTTGGCTGCCTGTTGTTCTTTCATCATATCCTGTAATCGTTTTTGGAATTTCGATACTTTAACAGGTTTTGCCTTATTTTCCTGCATTTTTCGGTGTAATTCATCTTCATTGATAAATCTTCTGGCTAAAAAGTTTGCCCAAAAGTAATAAGATTTGCGAGAAAATAGTAATAACTTAATCCGGCTGAATAGGTATTGAGGAACCCGAGAATAAACACAGGTGTAAGATACATCATCCATTTCATGGTTTTAGCCATTTGGTCATTGCCACCTGTTCCCATTAATTGCTGGTTTGCAGAAAGATATAGATATTGAGATAGAGTCATTAACAAAGCAAACAGACTAATATGGTCTCCATAAAAAGGAACGGAAAACCCGTGAAAATTATAAATGGAATCGTAGGTTGAAAGATCGGTTGCCCATAAAAAATGTTGTTGGCGAAGTTCAATAGATGCAGGAAAGAAACTGATAAGAGCATATAATATAGGAAGTTGCAGAAACATTGGCAAACATCCTGCCATCGGGTTTACCCCTGCTTTTTTATACAGAGCCATGGTAGCTTGTTGCTTTTTCATGGCATCTTCTGTCTTAGGGAATTTTTTACTTATTTCATCTATTTCAGGTTTTAATACCCTCATCTTGGCAGATGAAACATACGTGCGGTATGCAATAGGGAATAAGAATGCTTTAATAACAAGGGTAAGAATCAGAATTACTATGCCATAATTCAGGTTAAATCCACTCAGGAAATCAAAAATGGGGATTACAAGAAACTTATTTACCCAGCCGAAAATACCCCACCCAAGGTTTATTTGTCCATTCAGGTCAAGGTCGTTTCCGGAAGAATACTTTTTAAGCAGGTGATAATTATTGGGACCAGAAATAGAAACTCATCCCAAAACTTTCATCGGCATTATGCCCATAAGGAATAGTAACTTCCGCAGAATAGTTTTTAACCAACTTCGGGTTCCTGTTATTTTCACATTTAACAACAGGGTTACTGAATTTGGTATTGGCAATTAAAATAGAAGAAAAGAATTGTTGCTTAAAAGAAACCCAGCTAATATCTGATGATAACGTTTTTTTTTCATCTTTTACCGGGGAAAGATGGTCCACTTCATCTTCATAAAATTTGTAGTAAATAGTAGAAGTCCGTTGCTGGTTTTGTATGCTTGCTTCCTGTGAAGGAGTGTGCATACTCCAGTTAATTGCAATATCCTGGGCATTAGATGCAAGAATATCCTGCAGGCCGACTACCCGTATATCACACTGCATCAGGTAAGTACCGGGTTTTACCGAATAAATAAATTGAATATATTTAGCGGGGTCAGAGGTATTCAACTGCATAGTTATAGAGGAAGAATCCTTACTGGTAGCAACGAACTTTTAACCAGGCTAAAATATAATGAGTCAGTTGAAATAAATTTCGAATAGGCATTTAATATAAGTCCAAAGTGATTGGAATCCGGGGTGAATAACAATAAAGGTCCTCCGGCGCTGGTTTTAAAGTTTTTCAATTCAACGGATGCTATTTTCCCTCCTTTGGAACTTATAGTGGCCTTTAATAAATCATTTTCAAGGGTATAGGTATTATCTGTTCCTTTTAAAGCAGGGTAAAAAATGCCGTTTTCAGATTGAACCTTATGAACAGCGGCTAAGGAATCATTAGCGTGACTTAGTGAATCAGGTAAAGCAGCAGTAGTAGCAGTATCTTTTTTTTCAGTTTTAGCAGTATTGGCTGCTGCTTTTGTTTTTTCTAACTGCTGGTGAACCCTAACAATGGAATCTTGTACTGCTTTTTGCCTTGCTATCTCTTTTTCAGAGGGACTAGACCAGTACATCCATCCGAAAAGAATTAATCCAATGATAAAAAGACCTATGTATGTATTTCTGTCAGAGCCCATTAAGTAGAGTACCCCTTTTTAAGGAGGCGCAAAGATATTAAAGAGTAAGACATCTTAACTATGTTTTTGTTTTATGATTCTGTGAATATTATTGAATATGTAAAAATTTTCTTTATCTTTGCCCCATTAAATAAAACCAATACCATGAACAAATTAAAAGTAACTATTGCCGGGCTGCTGATAGCATGCCTGGGAATCGGGGTAATGAATGCACAGAACAGCACCACAACCACCCCTGCTAAAAAAACAGCACCTAAAGCTACACCTACTACTACCGCCCCTGCCGGACAGCATTTGAAAAAGGACGGTACACCCGATATGCGCTATAAAGAAAATAAAACGGCAAAGCCAGGTACTGCCACCCCACCTGCCGGACAACACATGAAGAAAGACGGTACACCTGATATGAGGAATAAAGAAAATAAAACAGCTAAACCTGCAACCACTGCTCCTGCTTCCAAAAAAGGAACAGCTCCGGTAAAAAAAGATGCCTCTAAAAAGACAACTGCAGGCGACGCCAAATAAATGTAGTTTTATTTCGTGTAATTATTTTAAAAGCCTCTCAGAAATTGAGGGGCTTTTTATTTGATATGAATCAGTGGGGTTGTATATAGCTTTTTTTATATTTTTATTCATATATGTGTGTATTTTGATAGACTAAAATACCCCCCTGAAACTCAATAGGGACACAGCACTCCAGGAATAAGCTAATAATCAATCACTTGGATAGGCCAATTTATGCCCTGCCCGACTGGCCAGCCCGAAAGATTCCTGCCCGAAAGGTATGGTCAGGCGGGCATTCTGGCGGGTACCATCCGGTACGGACGGGCGTTCTATGCCGTTTCTTTCTCACCGGCTAAAATACAACTTCTAAAATCTTAAATTTACTCCACCTCATTCAGGTATGCCACAATACCCCCTTTCAGGTTATAGAGATTGGTATAGCCCATCCGTTGTTCCAGCATTTGTATAACGCTGGCAGAGCGCATTCCGGCTTTACAATGCACTACTACCTTTTTATCTTTTGAAATTTCATCGGCCCTTACCATCGTATCGCCCATAGGGATATTAAGCCCTCCAATAGTGGCCTCTTCTACTTCCCAGGGTTCACGTACATCAATCAGTTGGAAATCATCTCCCGAAGCCATCATTTGTTTCAATTCTGTCGGGCTTACTTCTTTCATGGATTTAGAAAACTTTACAGACTTTATAAACTTTCTTCTTAGTTATTGATAGCTTCCGCTCCGCCAACTATTTCTAATATTTCCTTGGTGATAGATGCCTGTCTTGCCTTATTATACGACAATTTAAGGCTTTTCAGCATTTCCTGGGCATTGTCGGTTGCTTTGTGCATGGCAGTCATACGGGCACCGTGTTCGCCTGCATAAGAGTCGAGCATAGAGCGATATACCCGCACTTTAAGAGCATAGGGTATCAGACTTTGGATAATCTCTTCTTTATTGGGTTCAAATATATAGTCAGGTTTCATGCCTTTAGTCACCGTTTGCTTAGCCGTGTCAGAAGCCTCAGCAGAAAATGGTAACAATTGCTCAACACTTAAAATTTGCGTAGCAGCATTTTTAAACTTGTTATACACTATTTCAACTCTATCTACTTGTCCGTCAGAATATAACTTTAATATTTCTCCGGCAAATTCAGCTACATTATCATACGTAAGTTTATCCCAGAGTTCATTCCGGGAGGCAAGCATTTTAGAATTATTCTTTTTAAAATAATCGGCGCCTTTTTTACCAACACAAGCAAGGCTTACATTTCCTTTTCTTGCCTGTTCAGGATACTTTTCCCTGAATCAGCTGATTCACCGCTTTAATTACATTGGAGTTAAATCCTCCGCATAAGACCACGGTTGGAAGTAATAACAGCAATAACAACTTTTTCAGCCGGGCGGGTTTTGGCAAAGACACCGGCACTTGAACCTGCCGAAAGAATGAGGTTATCTAAGTATTTCTTTCAGTTTAGCTTCAAAAGGACGCATTTGAACAATGGCATCCTGGCCCTGCGCAACTTAGCTGCCGACACCATTTTCATGGCGCTGGTAATCTGTTGGGTAGAGATTACAGATGATATTCGTATGCGTACCTCTTTTAAATTTGGCATACTCTTATTTCTTATATTTTTTAGCTAAATCAGATGCAACTTTTTCAAGTGTAGCAACCACATCATCGGGTAGTTTACCTGCTTTCAATTCGGCTAATACATTTTTATGCTGTGCTTCTAATATCCCTAAATATTCTGTTTCAAATTCTTTTACTTTATCAAAGGAACATCCCTTAATAAGCCTTTAGTTCCGCAATAAATAATAGCAACTTGTTTTTCAACCGTCATCGGAGAATATTGGGCTTGTTTTAAGATTTCCACGTTACGTGAACCTTTATCAAGTACATATTTGGTAGCAGCATCAAGATCGGAACCGAATTTGGAGAAAGCTTCCAACTCACGGTATTGTGCCTGGTCAAGTTTCAAAGTACCGGCTACCTTTTTCATTGATTTAATCTGCGCATTACCACCCACACGCGATACCGAGATACCCACGTTAATAGCAGGGCGTACACCGGCGTTAAAGAGGTTGCTTTCCAAGAATATCTGTCCGTCGGTAATAGAAATAACGTTGGTAGGGATATATGCTGATACGTCACCTGCCTGTGTTTCAATAATAGGCAATGCTGTTAATGAACCACCGCCTTTTACCAAATGCTTTAATAGATGGAGGCAAGTCATTCATATTGCTTGCAACGCTCTGGTCAGCATTAATTTTAGCAGCACGTTCTAATAAACGGGAGTGCAGATAAAATACATCACCCGGATATGCCTCACGTCCCGGAGGGCGGCGAATAAGAAGTGATACCTCACGGTAAGCTACAGCTTGTTTTGATAAATCATCATAAATAATCAAAGCAGGACTGCCTGTATCGCGGAAAAACTCGCCCATAGCAGCACCTGCAAAGTGGAGCAAAGAACTGCATAGGAGCAGGATCAGCAGCGCTGGCGCAAACAATAATAGTATATGCCATAGCGCCGTTTTCTTCCAGTGTACGTAATACGTTAGCAACGGTAGAGCTCTTTTGGCCGATGGCCACATAAATACAATATACAGGTTGTCCTTTTTCGTAAAATTCTTTTTGGTTGATGATGGTATCAATAGCAATAGCGGTTTTACCGGTTTGGCGGTCACCGATAATCAACTCACGTTGTCCGCGTCCGATTGGAATCATGGCATCAATAGGCTTTAATACCTGTTTGCAGTGGTTCGTTTACCGGCTGACGGTAAATTACACCCGGAGCTTTACGTTCCATAGGCATTTCATACAGTTTCGCCTGTAATAGGGCCTTTTCCGTCAATAGGATTGCCCAAGGCATCTACTACCCTGCCCAACAAACCTTCGCCTGCTTTAATGGAAGCAATTTTTCCGGTACGTTTTACGGTAGCACCTTCTTTAATATCTCCTGAAGGACCAAGTAATACAAGCCCTACGTTATCTTCTTCAAGGTTAAGGGCAATACCTTTTAATCCGTTTTCAAATTCTACAAGCTCTCCTGCCTGAACACTGTTCAATCCGAAAACACGGGCAATACCATCACCAATTTGCAGAACGGTTCCAATTTCTTCCAGTTCTGTTTCGGTTTTAAATCCTGATAATTGTTCGCGTAATATTGCAGATACTTCTGCCGGTTTTATTTCAGCCATGACTTTATTGATAATTAATTAAGTATATACGATTGATTAAAGTTTTTATTCAGTTTTTTTAATTGACTGAGAACACTCATATCTGCCTGGCGGTTTCCAACAGTCAATACAAATCCGCCAATGATTTTAGGGTCAATTTTTTCTTGCAATTCTATCTTCGACTTTCAACATGTTGGTAAGAATATGGTAGTAAGTCTTTTGCGGGTAGCTATCATCTAATTTTACAGCCGATGTAATTACCACCGTAACAATCTTCATTTTAATCTTATACTGGTCAATAAATTCGTGCAGCAATTTTTTCTAAATACGATTCTCTTTTGTTTTTGGTAAGAAGGGTTAAGAATTTAAAGGTAATATCTGTATACATCATCCTTTAACAGAGCTTTTAGGGTACTTATTTTTTTGTCCGTCTTTATTAAAGGGCTTTGCAGCATAATTCTGAAATCGTTCACTTTCTGGCAATATTTCAACAGCTTGTCATATCAGCATAAACCTCTTCCACTTTATCATTTTCGGTGGCAAGCTGAATCAGTGACTTGGCGTAACGGTATGCTATGGTTGAATTAGCCATTTGAGAGTTATGAGTTATGAGTTATAAGTTTTGCCATATTATCTGTTCGTTATCCCTAATTCAAATTAACTTCATCTAACAGGGTATTAACCAATGCTTTTTGTTTTTCATCGGAAGATAGTTCAGTTTTGATAATTTTCTCTGCAATTTCAATGGATAGCTTGGCTACCTGGTTTTTCAGTTCGTCCATAGCAGCAGCTTTTTCACTTTGAATATTCTCCCTTGCATTTTGCATAATCTTATCCGCTTCTTTCTGGGCTCCGGCTTTCGCTTCTGCAATAATGCTTTCTTTAGTTTCTCTTGCTTCTTTTAACAGTTTATCTCTTTCATTGCGGGCTTCCATTAAAATTGCTTCGTTGCTGGCTTGCAAGGGCTGCCATTTCTTCTTTTGCTTTTTCAGCGGAATCAAGGGCATCCTGAATAGATTTTTCCCTGTCTTTTAAAGCTCCTAAGAATAGGTTTCCATGCCATTTTGCGCAATAAGAAGGAACACAATCAGAAAGGTGAGTGTCATCCAAAATATAAGTCCGATTGAAGGTAGTATAAGATCCATTTTGAGTTATAAGTTATGAGTTATAAGTTATTGTTATTATCGTTTAATTAATTCATTTATTCGTTATTCTTAATTTTCAATCGTAATGAAACCCCGGAGACCAACCAACCGTTGAAGTCTCCGGAGTTCAAAATAGCCATTACTTGATCAACAATACCAACAATCCGATTACCATACCGAAGAAGGAAGTTCCTTCAACGAAAGCGATGGCAAGAATCATGTTTGTACGTAAATCAGCCATAATTTCAGGTTGGCGAGCCATTGATTCCAGTCCGTCCGCTGCCAATTTGTCCGACACCGATACCGGCGCCGAGAGCAGCTAAGCCGGCGCCAACTGCGCCAAGACCATAACCAATACCAATATTTGATCCTGAAGATGCTACGTCTAATAACACTGATGATAACATAATTGATAATTTATTTAAAGTTAAAGAATCCATGATTTAGTGATGTTCTGTCTTCTTCGGTTGCCATTCCGAAATAAATTGCCGATAAAAGAGTAAACACATAAGCTTGTATAAGTGAAACTAATAACATCAAGCAGCAAGCATACCTACTGAAAAAGCCACCGAAAATACAGAAGTTGCATATCCGGCAAAATGTCCCCATAAGCCTCCAAAGATGAATATAAGACTGAAAGAAGGAAAGAGCTACAATATGCCCTGCAAGCATATTGGCAAATATCCGAATCAGCAGGGTGAAGGGCTTTAAAATAATACCCAAGGTTTCAATAGGGCCAAGAATCAAATATTTTAACCCAGGCAGGAACACCGGGCATCCATAAGGTATGAGACCAGTAAGTATTTGCCCGAATAAACCATCATTGGTATAAAGGTAAAGAAAGCAAGGGTCAATGGTGATAGCAATGTTACCTGTAACGTTAGCCCCTCCGGGGAAGAATGGAATCAAGCCCTAACATATTCAGCAACAGGATAAAGAAGAACAGCGTAAGCAGGTAGGGCATGAACTTTTCATATTTATGTTTGCCAATACATGGGATGGCAAAATCATCGCGAATAAATACGATAATAGGTTCAAAAAAAGATTGTATTCCTTTGGGAGCACTTAACCCACCGTTGCTGATATGCTTTGGCAACACCCAACATCAATATTAATAAGCAATAACCCCGACAATACAATGGTACAGGCGATTTTAGTAAGTGAAAAATCCCAGAGTTTAGCGGTTTCTTCCTTATTTATTGAACCATCGGCGTTAACAGCTACAATATGCTGACCGTTCATTTTGTAGCCATTATACATGGCTCCGTCATTCAGTTTATTGGAACAGAATACAGAAAGCCCGTGGTTTTGAGAATACAATATAATAGGAAGCGGGATAGAAAGATCGCCTGCAATATGCCAGCTATGAGAATCGCTTACGTGCTCTAATATCATATCTCCTGCATTGAATGCCTTGCCTGTTTCTTCTGCAGCAAAAACAACCGAAGGAATGGCAAAAAGCAACGCAACCATTAAAAATAGTTTCTTAATCTTGAAATATATTTAAAATCAGTCACTTATATGCTTATTTAGGGTGCTTTTTAACTCGCTTTTTTTCAAAATCGCTGCAAATATAGAATATTTCTGCATCTTCATTTTAAGACTGTGAATAAGTTTTGATAAAAGAGGAGAACAGTTTCTCGCCAAGACGCAAAGGCGCGAAGGAAATACATTATTACTTTGCGGGCTTGGCGTCTTTGCGAGACCCGAATTTCCTAATCTTCAGCTTAAGAGTCTGAATAAGTTTAAAATGGGGAGTTGAGAATGAGAGCCGGTAGCAAAGTTTTTAATAACTTTGTTTTTTGTTTTGGATATGGATAACATACAAAATATTCTACAGTTAAGTACGGCAGAGAGACTGCTGTTACTGGGAGAACTGTGGAACAGTATCCCCACAGATGAAATTAAAATAAGGGATTCTCATATAAAGGAACTTGATAAAAGGCTATCTCGTATGGAACGCGGTGAGACCCGGTTTTTTACGTGGGATGAGGTGAAGAAGAACCTTCATTCAAAATGAAAATTAATCTCTCTGTTAGCAATGAGCAAAGTCATGCTGAACTTGGTTCAGCATCGCAAATTTCTATTATTGGATTTCCTCTATGAATTTTGATGTTTTGCCATTATATTTCTTTTTCCAATGTATATATTTGAACTGTCCCATGTCAGCTTTGTTACTTTTTAAATCAGAACCACTCCACTCTACAGTAGAGACTAAATATAATTCTTTCATGGCTCTTGTCATACCTACAAATAAGAGCCTCCTTTGTGCTTCGATGGTGTCTATTCCAAATGTCTCATTGGGTAATATCCCTTGAACAAGACCATTAATGATAACATATTCAGCCTGTAGCCCCTTAGATTTGTGAATTGACATGAGATTTATCTTACCCTTTTCAAATTCGTTATTGACTCTTATCTCATTTGTTAAGTTTATAACACTTCTTTCAACGTCAGATTCATCAATATACTCCACTATATAACTAAATTCACTATATTTCTGCATAAACTCTTTAATTGAAATTGGAGAAACAACTAAGGTTGTAAATTCTTTCGGAAGAATATCAAACTTAAATATTTCCCGAATAATAACTGATTCTTTAAACCCTATATGAAAAGATTCGCTTAATAAATTAATAAGTCTCTTATTATTATGTTTACCGTAGTATTTAAGAAGAAATAATAAGAATGGTAGCTTTATCTTGCCATAAATAACATTTAGCCACCATATCTTACATAGAGTATCCATATCCCATTTTTTACTCCAACAGTCGACATAATCTTGACCCTTCTCATCCATTAGTTTTTTGAGATCATTCACTACAAAACCAATACTACTTAGTATGAGGATACTACCCTGTTTATCAAGCTCTCTAATGGACTTAATAATAGATAATATATAATTATCACAGTCTATTTGTGTCGATAATTGTTCAATAGATAATGAGCCATCCTTATTTGATTTTTTCCATTCTTTCGGTATTCTCTTTTTATTTTTTTGTAAAAGTTTACTGCAATAATCAACTATTTCATCAGGGCATCGATAACAAATATTATCGTGTTCAATTTTTTCTATTTTTTCATTCTGATAAAGTGAGATTATTCCATCAGGTGCGGCATCTTTAAATCCATAGATGGATTGATCATCATCTCCTAAAATAATCGTTTCAGAGGCGATTTCAGATATAAGCATTATTAGTTTTTGCTCGTCAGAATTGAAATCTTGAAATTCATCGACCAAAAACAAGTCCAACTCACCTATCTTATCTTTAGCGTAGGCTTTGTTCGCTTTAATAAAAGACACACAACTTGCAATCATTGCTTCATACGTAATACATTGTAAATATTCACATATTGTTGCAAAATCAATGTCCAATTTTTTTGCAAAATATTCTAAAGTTTCTTTTTCAGGTTTATTATCAAGTACATGTAAATTAGGCAAATGATTCATCATAAACGCGAAGCTATGTAACGTTGAGCAGGAAACTCTTTTATCATCTGCAAAATCCTTTAACAAGTCCTTTATTGTTGCATTAGTAAATGAAAGCACTTGAATTTTTTTTGCTTCAGAATAATCTGAGGCAATTATCCTTTTTATCTTCGTTGTTTTGCCAGTTCCTGGTCCTGCAAGTAAAATTTTCATTTGATAAAAATAGGTAAAATATACAATCCAAATTAAGGGATGGAATAGTTTTTATTCCTATCATATGCATTATGACCTTTAAAGAGAAATACAAGAAATTCCAAAACCTGAACTATGTTGTCAATATGATAACTAAATCAGTGTATGATACCATGCACCTTGAGGGACAGGGTTTACCAGAAGCTGAGATAAAGGAGCTTGTTAAGAAAGTGATGGCAGAGCCAGAGCCTACTTTACGAGTTCCTTTGTAAGTATATTTTCTTTGCGTGCTTTCCTTCGCGCCCTTTGCCTGAACCTGTGTTTAAATCCCAAAGTCTTCACGCCCGTCCGAAAGGTCATCCGGGCAGGCAAAGAACGCTAAGAAACAGCCCGCAAAGTTCGCCAAGTAAAAGCCATACTGATTTAGAAAGTTACTTGAATACCAAAACCTTATCTTCTTCCCCAAAACCCAATGACTAAAAACCGAAGTAAACTGCTAACATAATGTAGCTCAATATAGTATACTTTCTATTCGTACCTTATAATCTGTGAATCTGTGGCTTACCTCCCAAAAAAGTGCCACACATATACCAGGCAAGTGCATAGCAACTTATATGTCACTCCTGAAAAAAGTAGATAAAATGGCTGTAATAAATTGAATGTCTGCTTATAAGGTGGCTTAAATTGCATTTTAAAATACCGCTGAAAAGGTGATATAAGAGGTTTTCAAATTTTTGGGAAATTTGTAAGACAGGTTTTAGCTTATACGGCGACTTCAGGATAAAATTTTACTAATTTCGCAACTCTATAAATTTTAAATATGACTTACGATTTAATAGTAATAGGCAGTGGTCCGGGAGGATATGTGGCTGCCATCAGGGCATCACAACTGGGCATGAAAGTGGGTATTGTAGAGCGTACCGAATTAGGCGGTATATGCCTTAACTGGGGCTGTATCCCTACCAAAGCCCTGCTAAAAAGTGCACAGGTATTTGAATACCTTAAACATTCCCAAGACTACGGGTTCAAGGTGAGTGGCGCTGAAGCCGATTTCCCGGCAGTGGTAAAACGCAGTCGTAATGTGGCAGACGGGATGAGCAAAGGGGTTCAGTTCCTGATGAAAAAAAATAAGATAGATGTTATAAAAGGTTCGGGTAAGCTAAAAGCAGACAAAAAAGTGGAGGTTACCGAAGGCGGGAAAGCCACTATGTATGAGGCTAAGAACATTATAGTAGCGGTAGGGGCAAGGTCAAGAGAGTTGCCTAACCTGAAAATTGACGGCAAGAAAATAATAGGATACCGGGAGGCTATGGTATTGCCTGTTATTCCAAAGTCTATGGTGATAGTAGGTTCAGGAGCTATAGGCTCAGAGTTTGCTTACTTTTATGCTACTATGGGAACCAAGGTTACTTTGGTGGAGATGTTACCCAATATTGTTCCGGTGGAAGATGAGGAAGTATCTAAAACCTTGCTAAGGTCATTTGCTAAATTAGGGATTGATATACGTACCGAAGCATCTGTTCAAAGTGTTGATATTAGCGGCACTGGCTGCAAGGTGAAAATAAAAGACGCTAAAGCCGAGACTACGATTGAGTGTGATATTGTTTTATCAGCAGTAGGTATTGCTTCAAACCTTGAAAATATTGGTTTGGAAGATATAGGTGTGATTACCGACCGGGGAAAAATTGTGGTGAATCCTTTTTACCAGACCAATATACCCGGCATTCATGCCATTGGCGATTGCGTAGGCGGACAAGCCCTGGCACACGTAGCCAGCGCAGAAGGAATTGTTTGCGTGGAGAAAATGGCAGGTCAAAACCCGGAGCCGATTAATTACAATAATATCCCGGGATGTACCTATTGCCAGCCTGAAATAGCATCGGTGGGATATACCGAAAAAGCAGCTAAAGCGGCGGGATATGAACTTAAGATTGGAAAATTTCCTTTCTCCGCATCTGGCAAAGCAAGCGCTGCCGGCGCTAAAGACGGATTTGTAAAATTGATTTTTGATGCCAAATATGGCGAGTTCCTCGGAGCGCACATGATTGGCTACAACGTCACTGAACTCATTGCCGAATGTGTGGTAGCACGCAAGCTGGAAACTACGGGGCATGAATTGATTAAATCTGTTCATCCTCACCCTACCATGAGTGAAGCCATTATGGAAGCTGCTGCGGCCGCTTACGGGGAAGTAATACATTTATAACAGAAAAGTAAATTTTCCCAATGAATCCAGGTAAAAAGGTATTTCTATCTGCTATAATTTTATTATCAGCGATAAGTGGTTTCGCGCAAAGCGATGCGGAGCTTTTTAAGACAGCTACAAATCTCAGGATGAAAGGCAAATTCCATGAAGCGCTTACTATTTTTAAATCACTTTTAAGTAAAGACTCTAATAATACTGCCTATTTAGACTATGTGTCTGTACTTACCTGCAAAACCCTGCATGATGATGCTCCGCCCGATAACCCTCCGGTAGATAAGTACAGGCACTGTGAATATTTGGCAAAAAAATCGCTTAAGTTGGATAGCACTAATGCTGAATCACATTATGCTTATGCTTTTTCCATTGCAGTAATAAGCGAATATGCAAGCCATAAGCAACAAATTTCCATTGCCGGGATAATGAAAAAGGAATTAGATAAAACCCTCAAGTTAAATCCTCACCATGCAGGAGCTTATCATTTGCTGGGTCGCTGGCTTGATAAGCTGGCAGGCTTTAATTCCGTGGAAAAACTGGCCGTAAAAGTGCTTTATGGTACTTCCCTGCCCGAAGGCACGTATGCCCAGGCGGCGGCAGCTTATGAGAAAGCAATTTTATATGAGCCTGATTATATTTTGCACCAATATGAGCTTGCCACCATCTATATTAAAATGGATAAAAAAGCCGATGCAAAAGTTTGGCTGCAAAATGCCCTCAACTCACCTTATGCCGGTGATGATGCAGAGCAAGTGAAGGCTAAATGCCGCAAGGTGCTGAGTGACTTAAAATAAGGGGAGTCCGATTATGTGATAGATCTCTCCTACCTATTCTTCAAAATAACTCCATTGCTCTATTCTATCCCTATCGCTCATTCAAGATTTTAAATAGCTCGCTAAGTTTTGGAGTGAGAATAATATCTGTTCGCCTGTTTTTCTGTCTTGCTTCTCTTGTTTTAGCGGGGTCAACAGGTTCATATTCGCTTACACCGGAAGCCATTAGCCGGGTGGGGTCAATTTTAGCATCATTCAATAGAATTTTCACGATGGATGTAGCCCTCATAACACTCAAATCCCAATTATCTTTAATTTCTCCGGAGCCATGCATAGGCACATCATCGGTATGGCCTTCAACCATCACGTTTATATCCTGGTCAGATTCCAGCGCCTGGGCAAGTTTGTTCAATGCTTCAATACCCTCCGGCTGAACCTTGGTACTTCCGCTTGGGAACAACAAAGCCTCTTCCATCGATACATAAACTTTCCCGTTTTTCTCATAAACTGAAATGCCTTTACCTGCAAACCCAAGTAAGGCATCGCTGATTCTTTTTTTCAGGGAATCGATGGCAGCATCTTTGCTTTTTAAAATGCCCTCCAATTCGTTCACTCTTTTTTCGCGCTGTTGTAATCTTGCTGTAAGTGAATCGAGATGTTTTTTCTCCGCATTCAACTGGTCTTCTTTTTCCAATAGCTCAGATTGGGTCATCTGTAACTGACCTGAAAGTTGTTTATTGTTTGCATCATTCCCGTTTTTCAGTTGATTGTAGTTACCCTGCAATTCCCGGTTGTTGGAAGTAAGTTGCCCATATTGGTCTGCCAGCTTTCGATAATTATAACCGGACTCCGAAGTATCCTGAGCCAGGTCAGAAACTTCTTTCTGCAATAACCCCAGTTTAGCCTCCAGCTCAGTCTTTCTCATTTCGCAGGAATCATCTGCAGCCTTGGTAGCGGCAAGCTGTGCTTCGCAAGCCTTTCTTTTATTTTGTTCTTCGGTAAGTTTACTGGCAGGTACGCAGGAATAAAATCCAATTACTACACCTGTAAAGCCTATGGAAATAAGAGATAGTTTCATAAAAAATATAGTTAAGAGAATCTAATATCTATTTCTGCCCTTTAGTAGTATCCGTTTTAGCAGCATCCACGGAATCCTGCCTGTGCATCATTTTTGCAGCATTTAATAGGGAATCCCTTTGTGAAGCGGCAGCCATAGAGTCTGCTTTCTGCTTTGTTGCTTCTTTATCAGAAGAGCCTGAATTGCATCCGGCTATAAAAAGGCAGGGAATGGCGAGTAAAATAAGTATTGATTTCATGCGAGTTTTGTTTATTCTGCAAAATTACCAACAACAAATCTGGTATAATTGGGTTACAGAAAAACTTATTAACATGAGAGCGGTAAACAATAAACTTCTCAACAGGAATATTTCTCTATGTTCATAGCTTATCGTTCATAGTTACTCAACGCTTCATTCTCTTTCTCCCTCATCTCTTTTTTCTCGGCAGGCTTTTTGTCGCCATATCCACATAAATGAAATACGCCATGAATGATAGTGCGTTGTAATTCCTTTTCAAAAGGTTCTTTGTAAGTAGCAGCATTCTCTTTGACCCGCTCTATACTGATAAAAATCTCTCCATCTATTTTTTCATTTTGAGAATAATCGAAAGTAATAATATCTGTATAAAAATCGTGCTTGAGAAATTGGCGGTTAATTTCCAATAGAAAATCATCAGAACAAAAAACAAAAGAAAGATTGCCTGGAATTTTGCCTTCTTCTTTCAGGATTTTTTTAATCCAGTTCCGTATCGTATTTTCTTTTTGAAATGAGAAATCAAGGTTCCCTTCTATGCGGAATTTAATTTCAGATTTGGGCACAACCCAACTTAATTAGCAAGTAAATTGAAACTTATGGAAACACAACGTCCGTTATCGGTGAAACTGACATCATCGGCAAGGTGTTTCATAAGAAAAATCCCTCTACCGGTAGGCTTTTCAAGATTGGCAGGGTCGGTTGGGTCGGGAAGGTTATTGAAGTCGAAACCGGACCCTTCATCTTTCACCGAAAATAAGAGGGTTTTGGGTGTAGTTTCAAATCCCACGTGCACTTTTTTGTCTGGGTTTAATTTATTTCCATGCTGAATGGCATTGTTCACGGCTTCTGTTACCGCCACAAGAATGTTTCCGTAATGGTCTTCGCTTAGTTTATAAGTAGAACAAATAGTTTCAACCAGCTTTTCAATAATGTGAAGCCCTTCTACTGCTGATGGGAGTTCCAATTGCTGGTGATTTGCAGAGGTGCTTTTAGCAGAAGATTTTTTTGGGCTTTTTACTGTTTTCGGGGAAACATTTTTCATTACTGGAAAGAGTTAAAATATTGATTTACTTTGTCACGGTAAAATGAATTCAAATCAGGAGGAACTGTTTTAAGCAGTTCATCTTGTTTATTTCTCTCTATATTATACTCTAAAAACGGGTTAGGGTTACCAGAAAACTGTTTTTTTGCAATATGTGATTCAAATTGAGGATCTTGCCCTTGCTTTTGCTTGGCATTTTCATATTCAAGCAAGTGTTTAATAATTTGCTGCTGCCGTTGCATAGTAGCCTCTGTTATTTGCTGGTTTACAATATCCTGCTCGTTTTGCTTCATATCTTGTTCAATACTGCCCAAATTTCCCGACCCTTTTTTATCACTTTGGTCTTCCGATTCTTGCATTTGTTCCCTAATGTATTCTTGTTCTGCAGCCATTTTAGCCAGTTCTTCGCTATTGCCACCGTTTTTACTCCCCGGTCGTTTACCTTGCTGTGCCCCTGGGTTTTTGCCGTTTTGCATAGCATTTTTCATTTGGTCTAATTGCTTGGACAGTTGTTCCTGCATTTTTTGCAATTGAGCCATAGATGGTTTAGCTCCCATTCCTCCGGGTTTATTACAACTCCCCATTCCGGGGGAATGGTTTTTTGATTGGGCTTCGGCTTTCATAGCGTCCAGAACGTTGCTAAGCAATAAAGCCAGGTTATTTATAGAAGTCATAGAATACTGCTGCCTTGAAGCCGCCTGGGGCGCCTGCCTTTGTTCCATTTCGGTAACCGCCTGCTCCATATTCCGGTTTATTTTGCTCATTTCCTGGTTTACCATATCTTCTATTTTCACCGATTTTTTACTAAGTGCATATAAACTATCGGCTATAGTAGATGCATTTTGCTGCAATTCTTTTTGTTTGTGGGCTACCTCTGCATATTGCAAATTATTTTGCGCGGACGAAGTAACTTTATTCATCAAATCTTCCTGCGCAAAAGATAAGGTAACAAGGTTATTCAATATGGTACGCAGGGTAGCCTGGTCAGCCATGTTGGATTGAGATTCCATATTCATCTCCATGCTGGCAAGTTGCTGCGACATCTCTTTCATTCCCTCAGATGCGCTGTGCTGGGATTTGGATGCTTTATTCTGGTTGTTTTTTGAAAGTTGATCGCTACTATTTTGCATATCCTTCTTAACTCCCTGTGATTGTTGTCCGGGGTTTTTATACTCCGTAGGCGATTCAAGTTCGCTGTTTTTCTTTTCTAAGTTCTCAAGGCTTTTACTTATTTGGTCAAATTTCTTATTAAGTTCTTCCTGTTTTTTTTGTTCCTCCTGTAAAGCTACAGTTTTTGAATCCTTATTTTTTTGATCCTGACTTTGTGCCAGTGAATCTGATTTGTTTTTCTTACTATCCGGGTTTTCACCGTTTTTATTCCCATCTTTATTTTTAGATTCTTTGCTAAGCTCATCCTGCTTTTGTGCAAGGGAATCAAGCTGCTGCTGGTTTTCTTTCAGTTGCTGTTCAAAGTCGAATCGTTTAAATAATTCGAGCGTACGTTCCAGGTCTTTTTTAAAATCATCGTTATTGGCGGTCAGTTTTTCGAAGTTCCTGCTGTACCTGGTCTTTGTTCATTTTATCGAGCATCTTTTGCAGGTCTTCCATCTTCTTTTTTATGCTGTCGTTTGCCAATTGGTCGAAAAGCTTTTGCAGCTCATCTTGCTTAGCCATAAGGTCAGAATCTTTCTTCTGGAAGTCCCACTGTTTCTTAGTATTTTGTTTGTTCTTCCTGGCTATCTCTTCCGCTTTTTTCTGCAAATCCAATTGCTGTTGAAGGAGGTTATCTATCTTCTTTTTGTCAGCCCAATTAAAATCCTGCTTGTTATATAAGTCTGCTTTCTCTTGCTCCATCTGGCTTTGTATCATGTAAGCCTGTTGAACAGTCTGGCTAATTTCATTTTCTGTTTTGCTGTTATTATCTTCCGTGCTTTTAACTATTTCTTCCTGGGATGGGGTTTTGAAAAACATCGGGTTGGTTCGGGTTGATTTGGGTCCGTTTACGCCGTCATTATCCCATACCTGAAAATAATATTCCATTTGTTGACCCGGTGAAAGAGCGAGGGTATCCATATCCCAATAAAAATAAAAAGGCTGCTGAATGGCATTTCTCGCAAGGCTTATTTCTGTTTTATGGAAGGTGCCTGAATTAGCAGAAGAATCTTCGGAATTATATACCCGGTAAATAAATTCGAGGCGGGTAAAACCATAATCATCTTTAACACTGCCATTAAAATAGAGTTGTTTGGATGAAGCCGAATCTTGCTTTTGTTCCACCTGGATAGATGGGTATAAATCAGGTATCACCTGGACTACATATCTTACCGAATCGTGGTTAGTGAAATATTTATTCGATGCAGAAACAGAATAGTTCCCGCTTTGCATAAATCTGCGTTTGAATGAATACTCATCTTTGGCAGACGGGTTCAACATCTGACCGTGTCACTGAATTTCAATTGTAAATTATCGGTGTTATTGGTGTTGAAATTCCATTGCACTGTTGTTCCCTGTGGAACAGATAAATCACCTGTATTATGCAGCGATTCATCTTTTTTGTCAAGATAAGCAGGGTAGTGGAGGTTAATATCAAAACTTACTAATTGAGGCTCCGGCAGGGCTACTAAGTTTATATTCTTTAGAATCGTACCCTGCAGCTTTAAAGGTAAAGGTTTCATCGTGCTGCAAATTGCGGAAGGTATAATTAAAAGCTACATTGCTGCCTTTATCCATTTTAAAAGTACTTCCTTCATATTGAATAAAAACATCCTGCGGAAGCTGGTTACCATTTATCTTTAATTTTAAGGTGAAATCTTTTTGCTGAATAGCTTTTAAATCATTGTTTTCAACTACAAACTCAAAGGGCGCTACTTTGGGGAAATAGGTATTATACTGGAACATTTGTTTGGTTCCCTGCCTCAATAAGGAAGGCACTATCAGCCAGGCAAGAAGAATTACAAAAAGTGGTATTGCCACATAAGGGAAGATATTTCCGGTTGCGTGAAATATCAATAGCGACAGGAAAGTTGATAGGTTTTATTTCTTTTATTTTTTGCTCAATTCCGGCTTCTAATAAGAGCAACGGTTCCGGCTTCAGACATTTGCTTATTAAGCTGAAGTACATTCAGCAGTTTGTCCTGCACTTCGGTGAAATGTTTGCCTATTATTTGTGCTGCATCTTCATAACTTAATACTTCGCCGATACGATAGAGTTTGAAAAGAGGGATGGCAATAAACCTGACGAGGATAAATAAAATTCCAGCGGTAAAAGAGTAGAAAAGAACAGTGCGCAGGGGGATGCTAAAATCGCCATAATATTCCGCTATTACAATAGCAATATAGAAGGAAAGCCCCAGTGAGAGGGCATATAACACACCCCTTACAAGTTGGTTTTTGTAATACTTGCGTATAAACTCGTCTAACTTCGAAAGTAGTATGCTGTATGATGCGGTCATGCTTATAACCCCCAAATGTATTAATTAATGGGGAGAAAGGGTATATGGCTGTGTTAAATTTTATTAACGTAACACTTTGCCAATGAGATTATCATTCTGAACGAAGTGAAGAATCCCCTTAATTATTGAGATGCTTCGTTCCTCAGCATGACAATGTTCACGGAGTTTATTTCTGAATTATAAACTTCCCGTTAGAAATATTATTGCCTTTCTCATCCATAATCCGGTAGAGATAAATTCCGTTGGGTTGGGAGGATAAATCAATGGCATTGTCACCCTGAGCAGAATGAAGAGTCTCAATTAACACCTTTTGACCAAGTGCATTATAAATTTTAAGTATTGGAAGAGATTCTTCACTTCGTTCAGAATGACATGTGACAATAAATTCTCCGTCGTTTGGGTTAGGATAAATTTTCACCTGTTCGTTATCCTTTGCCAGTTTATTTGTTTCTGCGGAAATATTATCTACTTCAGTCATTTTGCCATACATTGGACTATATCCAGTACTTGAGTCGAGGTCAATTAATTTTGTAAGAATGTGGGAAGAAGAATATTGAAAAATTGTTCCTAAATTATGTTGCCCACCTCCATAAGTCATTCCATAATAATTTCCATCACTTGCTTGCATCAAGCTACCGGCGGGGCTTCCTCCATTACTAGTGTCATTAAAGTCTATTAAAGTCGTAAGATTACCCGATGTTGTACACATAAAAAGTATCCCATGATTTGAGCTTCCACCATATGAAGTCATTCCATATAAATTTCCATCGGATGCTTGGATTAAAGATCCAGTTGGAAACCCTCCGTTAGTGTCATGAAAGTCAACTAATTTTGTAAAAACGCCAGACGGACTATACCTGAAAAGAGTACCCAGATTATACCTTCCACCTTCGAACGTTAGTCCATAAAAATTTCCATCATTGGCAAAGAGCAAATCTCCATAAGGATTGGTTCCATCCATCCTGCTGAAGCTATAGACAGAGTGAAATTCACCTGAAGGTGTAAATTTAAAAATGGTTCCGGAATCATGTTCACCCCCTGTATTGGTCATACCCCAAAAAGTGCTATCCGGAGTTTGTATTAAACTTCCGTAAGGGAAAGCTCCATCAGTATCTTTGAAGTAATGTAACGCAGTATAATACCCCGAAAGTTCAAGTTTAAATATAATCCCATAGGAGCTAGTACTTGCACCACCCTCGGTAGTCATTCCATATAAATTTCCATCCAAAGCCTGAATAAGACTATTCCCTTCAGGGGCACAATATCCCCAAACCGTATCTAAGTTTATAATCGTAGTAATTACCCCACTTGGACTGCAGTTAAAAATTGTACAACTGTCCATATAACCGCCATATAGTGAAGAAGCATAAAAATTGCCATCGCTGGCGTATAGTAAGCTACCCTCAGGTTCCGCCGCATAAGTTGCATCGAGGTTAGCAATGATTGTAAAGTTTCCTGAGGGAGTAATTGAAAATACTGTGCCAACGTTATTTGTTCCTCCATGACTTGTCAATCCATATAAAGTAACTTGGGCTTTTGTTTGGCTTGAACACAGAAGAGATAGTACTAAAATAGCAATAGTTACAAATGAGGTAATTTTATTTTTCATAAGAATAAATTAGGTAATGACATAAACAACAACCCTAAATTCAAATCAAAGGTAACATAAAAATTAATGGGCAAAGCAAAGACTGTTTTTCTCCGTGGACCTCCGTGTTATCCGTGCCTCGTGGTTGGTATTTTTCACCACAGAGGCACGAAGGACACAGATTTTCACAGAGAATACAACTTACTATCTGTTTTTATTGAGCACCTCCAATATCCTTTGCCTTACTTGTTCTTTAAGTTTTGGCACATCATCAGAGGTCATGTTTTCAGTGGGGACGGGTTCTGTCCATACCGCTTTAAGGGTGCCGGGTTTTAGCTGCATAAACTTGTTAGGCGGTGAAAACCCTCCGGAGTTGAGAATAGTAAGTACCGCTACAGGCAATTTAGTATCAATGGCAAGGCGGAAAGCCCCGTCTTTAAAGTCAATCAGGGGTTGAGTGGTGCGGTTACGGGTACCTTCAGGGAATAATACTACTGATATTTTTTCTTTCAATAATGAATCCTGCATTTTGATATAGCTTTTTGCCCTGTCTTCTTTACTTTTTCTATCCACCGTAATGTATAATCTCTTCACTACATAACCGATTAGAGGGAGTCTTGTAACCTCAATTTTAGAAAGAAAACGAAAGGTATTGCGGCAGGCAATCGCAAATAAGGGAATATCTAACTGGGAGCGGTGATTGCAGACGAATACATACGGCTGTTCAGGCTTAATAAGTTCCATTCCTTTTATGTCTGTACGAATAAAATAGCAGGTATATAGTAACTTAGCCCAAAACCGTGAAACTTTATGCGCCCTGAAAGGAGCCTTGTCCTTAGGCACAAAAGAAAAGATAAGTACATAGATTGGAATAACTATAAAGCAGGATAATACAATGACTATAAAGGCATAAAGCCCAAATAATGTCATTAGGAACTGGATGAAGATATTATCTTTTTTTTGCAAAGCGCTGATATAATTGGCGTGCAAAGGTAGGGGGTTTATTTAATTTATTAAAAAGCCTTCCTCGTATGCCACATATTTGCCATGCACTTGCCAGAAAAAGTGTCCCATTTTACCCTATAATATAGCGTATAACTCATAATTTATAACCCGTTTCTTATCTCTGCTTTTCGTAACTTTGCATCCCAATATAAATCACCATGAGCGACGAACTCCATGAACACTGTGGTATAGCCCTTATCAGGCTCCTGAAACCCCTGAGTTTTTACAAGGAAAAGTATGGAACCTATTATTACGGTATCCATAAACTTTACCTGCTCATGGAAAAGCAGCATAACCGTGGCCAGGATGGAGCCGGTGTTGCAGGAATTAAGTTCGATATGCCACCCGGGAGCACCTATTATACACCGTGTTCGTTCAGCTTCCCAAAATGCGCTGGAGGAAATTTTCGGGAAGATAAACCGCCGCCTTGGCAGATGTTCAGGAAAACAAACCCCACAAAGCTGAAGATGAAGAATGGCTTAAAAAGAATGTTCCTTTTTATGTGAATTGCTTTTAGGGCATGTGCGTTATGGTACCTATGGGAAAAATGCGATGGAATATTGCCATCCTTTGATACGCCAGAATAACTGGCTCACTAAAAACTTGGTTATTGCCGGTAATTTTAACCTTACTAATGTAGATGAACTTTTCCAAAAATTGATAGACCTGGGACAGCATCCCCGCGAAAAAACAGATACCGTAACTATACTTGAAAAGATTGGGCATTTTCTTGATAAGCAGAATGAAAAGTTGTTTGCAAAATATAAAGATGAGGGACATACCAATACTGAAATATCATCGCTGATAGCAGAACATATTGACCTGAAAGAGATACTTTACAATGCCAGCAAACGCTGGGATGGTGGCTATACCATTGCCGGATTACTCGGTCATGGCGATTCATTTGTAATGAGAGACCCTAACGGCATACGCCCTGCATTTTATTATCATGATGATGAAATTGTGGTGGCAACATCCGAAAGACCTGCACTGCGCACAGGATTTAATATTCAAACCGACCAGATAAAGGAATTAAAACCCGGTCATGCACTTATTGTAAGAAGAGACAAAACCGTTTCGGAAGTTGAAATTATTAAACCCGGTGAAAAAAGGTCATGTTCATTTGAACGGATTTATTTTTCAAGGGGTAACGACCAGGACATATATAAAGAACGGAAAAACCTAGGTAAGATAATTGCCCCTACAGTTTTAAAATCCATTAATTACGATTTTGAGAATACTGTTTTCTCTTTTATACCCTAATACGGCCGAAGTGGCTTTCCTGGGAATGGTAGAGGAAGTGGAACATTATCTTGACAAAGCGAAGGAAAACGAATTGGAAAAGATTGAGAAAGCCTGAATGACAAAAGCAGTTAAAGAAATTGTTGACAATGCATCCGCGGGTGGAAAAAATTGCGTTGAAAGATACTAAGCTACGCACTTTTATTACCAATGATATTAACCGTAACGATAAAGCCGCACACGTTTATGATACCACTTATGGAGTTATACGAAAGGGCATTGATACCCTTGTAACCGTTGATGATTCCATTGTAAGGGGCACAACCTTAAAGCAAAGTATTTTCAGGATATTGGACAGGTTAGCGCCTAAAAAAATAATTGTTGTTTCTTCCGCTCCGCAAATCCGTTACCCCGATTGTTATGGAATTGATATGGCAAAACTGGGCGACCTGGTGGCTTTCCAGGCTGCGGTGGCTCTGTTGAAAGAATCATTCAGAGAAAACCTGTTGGATGAGATTTATGAAAAAGCAAAAGCAATGAATGAACTGCCCCGTGAAAAGGCAGTGAACCTTGTGAAGCAAATATATGACCTGTTTACACCTGAACAGATTCCCAATAAAATAACTGAATTGCTGCGCCCCGATGATATTAAAGCCGATATTGAAATTATTTACCAATCGGTGGAAGGCTTGCATGAAGCTATACCTGACCATAAAGGAGACTGGTACTTTACCGGCAACTACCCTACCCCCGGCGGCAATAAAGTGGTAAACCGTTCCTTCATTAATTTTATGGAAGGAAAGAATGTGAGAGCGTACTAAGTTAAGAGGTAAGAACTAAGAGCTAAGAGTGAAAACAGGATTTGCTACTATTAGCTCTTAGTTCTTACCTCTTAACTTTCAAAGACTTGCCCTGATTTTATTTCTCGATATTATTCTTACTTCCGTGGCTCCTGCTCCAAACTTATTAGTAAGAAGCATCGGAATACTCTATGCCTTCATAGCTTTTTAAAAGGTCTCTTATTGTCTGCCGGAGAACGCCATTGCCCACCCCATGAATAAATACTATTTTGGTAAAGTGTCCGTTGGCTGCCATTTCCAATTTCCTACGGAAATGCCGGGTTTGTATATCTAATTTTTCAGAGTTTGTTAGCCCGAAATAATCTTCTTTCAGCTTTTCAATATGAAGGTCAACAAGCATTTCATCTTTGGCATGGGCTTTAGATTTCTTTACACTATTTGATATTGGCTGGTGGCTATTGCTTTTATCATTGGAAACCTTAATATCCTTCAAGAGGATATGGGGAAAACAGGCACTAAATCTTTAATGGGAACTTCAATTTCAATACCATCTGAAATTTCGACACGGGCTTTTACAGCAGAAATAAATTCTTTTAAAATTCCTTCTCCCTTTTCATTTAAAAACCGCACAGTATCACCTACTTTCACTTGTAGTTATAAGTTATAATTATGAGTTATGAGTGAAAATACAAATTTATAACTTATAACTCATAACTTATAATTCATTTTTATTTATATTTGCAGCCCTTTTAAAAAATCCTTGCCATGAACCTAATCAAGTACGTTGAAGAAAAACTTACTCCTAAGAAAAAATGCCATCATTTAAAGCGGGTGATACTATTACCGTTCACTATAAAATTAAGGAGGGTGACAAAGAAAGTGTACAACAATACCAGGGTACCGTAATTCAACGCCGTGGCGAAGGCTCTTCTGCCAGTTTCACCGTAAGGAAAATTTCCAATGGAGTAGGTGTAGAAAGAATATTCCCTTTATACTCTCCTTTCATTGAAAAAATAGAAGTGAATAAAGAAGGCGTCGTGCGCAGGGCAAGGATATATTACATCCGCCAGGCAAAAGGCAAAAAAGCCCGTATTGAAGAAAAGCAACAGGGTGAAGCTGAAATAGCTGCTAAAAATGCCAATGCAGCAAAGACTGTTGAAGCTGCTGCTCCTGCAGTAGCAGAGTAATTTAATATTTCTATTTTTCTACTATTATCTTATGGTAAATTTACCAATGAGTTGTCTTGGTTTTTATTATCGCTTATATAGGTGGATACTAAGTTAGAAAATATAGCATCCTCAGCCCTGATAGGGCGCCCTGTTTATAGGAAATAACATAATCATATATCTTAAAGCTCCATCGGAGCGACCTGTTGAATTATGTATAAGAAAAAACAGGTCGCTCCGATGGAGTTCAAATTATTCTTCAATTATGTCTTACTACAAACTGAGCGCTCTCATGGAGCTAAGTGTGATAAGGTAAATGGAGTAAGCTAAATTTAAACCCGTAAGGCAAATCTATTTCTTTATCACTGCTTTCTTTTTCTCCTGCCTTTTATTCTTGATATAAAAGTAAACAAAAGAAAGAATTATTATTAATAATCCCGGTATTAAATATGACCGGGAAAGCCCTTCGGTATTAACAAAGGTGAAAAAACGCTTCAATCTGAATTTTTTAAAGAAGGGCATATTTTGTTTGAGGGACATCCATATAAAAGATGCCCTTCCCACAACATGGTCTTCGGAAACAAACCCCCAAAACCTTGAATCAACTGAATTATGACGGTTATCACCCATCATAAAATAGTAATCCATTTTAAAGGTATAGCTATTGGCGGGTATTCCATTGATATAAATAGCCGCTCCTTTTACATCTAATGTATTATGTTCAAAAGCGGTGATAATGCGCTTGTATAAAGGAAGATTAGAAGTATCAAGCCTAACAGTAGCTCCTTTTTTAGGAATCCAGAGGGGACCAAAGTTGTCCACATTCCAGGGGCAGCGGGGCGAGAATGGGAAAATTTCTTTGGGGTCTCCCATTCCGCTATCCTGCAAATAGGGTTCTACTGAGACAACATTCATATATGATTTTAATTGAGCAACACTATTCTTAGTAAGGTTCAGAGCATAGATGTAGGTGTCAGGCTCTCTAAACCCGGAATCCCTGTCATCGGTAATATCAAGTTTTCCATAAACCGAAGGGTCAAGGGGTTGACCTTTCGTAGTGACAAGATATTTCATTTGTGATTCTTCAGGAACCATATCCTTCTTCCCATTAATATAAACCTGTGCATGCCTAATTAATAAGGTATCTCCTGCGATTGCAATACAACGCTTGATATAGTTTTCTTCCTGGTCTAAGGGTCTCACAATGATAGAGCCCGGGTATTGAACGCCTGCCATAGTTCGGATAGGCTGATTGCCCCATACTGCCTCTTTTCCATATAGGCGGCAGAGGGCGTAATAACTGGGATTATCCATGTTACTGCATACGGTATCTCCTTCCGGAAAGTTAAATACAACTGCATCGTGCCGTTGAACATTTGTAAAGCCCGGAAGGCGCATATATGGTAACTCCAGCCATTCGAGGTAAGAATTTACATTGCCTACAAGGGTGGTATGCGCGAAGGGAAAGGAAATAGGAGTCATAGGTATCCGGGCTCCATAGCTTGCCTTACTTACAAAAAGATAATCGCCTACCATAAGAGTCTTTTCTTCTGATGGGGTAGGGATGGTGTACGCTTCAAACGTAAATGTGCGGATGATGGTGGCTGCTATTATTGCAAACACAATAGCCTCCATCCATTCATGGGCTACGGATGGTGGTTCTTTCTTCGTTTTATCGGGAACAGGAAACTGGAATTTGCTTTTCCCCCAGCCATAATAAGGCAGAGCCACAAAAAAGAAAAAACCGGAAACAAGCATTTCCCAGGCTTTCTTTCGCTGGAAGGCGACCCCGGTAATACCTGAAACCACCATAAGCATAATGTACCCAACACCGGGAATTAGAAAGATAAAAATCCACCACCAGGGTCGTTTAAGGATTTTTAGCCAGATGTAATAATTATAAATAGGGATTAAAGCCTTCCAGCCTTTTTCTCCTGCTTTTTCAAATATTTTCCACAACCCCACAACGGTTGCGGCTATAATAACCAAAAGAATTGGGGCTACGTGAAACATGAGTTTATTGGGATATGGGTCAAAGATAATGGTTTATATAACTATGAGAGATGAACCATGAACTATGTATTCTTTTATTAACAAAGTTTAAGGAATTTTCTTTTGACTTTAGTTGCCTTAATACGTCCCACTCCATTTGCGGATAAACCACTCTGCACTTACAAGGATAAGAAGTAGAAAGAACACCCATTTCATATCTATAAGAGGGGCATAAGAAGTATGGGTATAAATAACCGGTTTGATGTCTTCTTTGCTGTCAATCAATTTGGGCAAATCAGAAATCTGGTTCGAGAAAAGCATTTTACCACCGTGTTCTTTGGCAAGTTGGTAAAGGAGTTGGTGGTCTGCCACCGTATTTGTAGCTTCCACTTGTACGGGGGTAACGGTAAATTCACCTTTGGAGGTATAAACCTGGGTTCCCTGTTTCACCTGTGCTGAATAATGATAAACACCTGCCTGCAATTGTCCTGCATTCAAATGGTAAGCATTGGAGGTACGGCTGAAAGTGTAAGAGAAATTTTTCCCCTCACTATTGGTAATAACCATACTTACTTCGGGGTCGTTTACAAGTTGATAGCTGGGGTTGTACAAGTCAGCGTCCATTTCAACCGGCTCATCTTCTTTAAAGCTATTGGGCGCATGTATCCGGAAGAAATTCTTATCCTCTTTTACAGCAAGATATTGCACCATTTTATTAATCAGTTCATCAAAAAAGTGGTTGTTCTTATGGTCGGCATAATCTTTCAGCCTCCAGCGGAAAATACCTTCTCCCGATATTACACAACTCTTTTCACTACCTGTAACATTGAATGCAATAAGAGGATAATTAGTAGTTACACTTTGTATTTTTTGATAACAAAGCACATTCAGTGAAGGGCTTGAAGTATAATTTCCAAAAGGAGCAGAAAGTGCAGGCAACTGGCTAAAGTAATTGCGCAAATCATCATTCAGTGTGAATAGGGAAAAATCTTTGGCGAGAGCAGGTTCCGCATCACTGCTGTTATCTCCCTGCGAAGTAATTTTGAATCCGGCATTGAGTTTGTTAAATGCCTGTATATCCGATTCGCTTCCCAAGATATACATCACCGGAATACCCAGCCCTATAGTATTTTTTAGCAACTCAGGAATTCCTTTGGCAGAAGATGGCAGTTGGTTTAGTATAACCAACGAATATTTATTTAACTCACCCGTAAATTTTTCCGGGGTGAATGATTGGGCTTCAAACCCGTCGCTGCTGTTAATGCACTCTGCAATGGCTGCCACGTCCGGATGTGGATTGGAAAGAATAAGCACTTTTTGCTTTTGGTCAAGCACACGGATATATACGTCCTTGCGGTTATTGGTAAGGTTTTCCTCTCCTTCTACCGGGATGAGTTTTACTATATAATGTTTCAGCCCCGGGCTATTGGCATTCAGTTGCACGGGTATGCTCTGGTGAAAAGCCGGTAAGCTAAAACTAAGCGGTTTGGTAAATAGAGACTCTTCTTTCCCGTCCTGCATTTCTGTAACGGTAAGGGTAGATGATTTGCCTTGCAATTTGGTAGCATCTATGGTGATTTGCAAAGGAAAACTATTCCCTAAAAAGGCAGTGGGATTATTCTCAACCTTGGTAACAACTGCATCTATTTTTACAGTAGTATCGCCTAAAGCAACTGTAAATACCCCGCAATTAAACTGCCTTGCGGCATAAACAGGGTTGTAGCCTTTATTGTAAATGCCATCGCTGGAAAGGATAATGGCTCCGAGGTTCTTACCATAATACCGCTGTGTCAGTTCCTGGAAAAGGGAAGAAATGTCAGTTTCTTTTTCATCGTATCGGTAATTCATGGTATCGCGTGGCCGCTCTCCAAACGACATCACACGCACATCGTATTTGGAAGACATATCATTGATTATCTTATTCCAGTCCTTTGGGAACTCATTTTTATAAAAGCCAGAATCCTTACCGGTAACAATAGATGCTGAATTATCTTCCGCAATAATAATAATGGGTTTTTCGACCGTATTTTTGGTACTCCTGATTAAAGGGGCAAGAAAAAGAAAAACCAATAGCGTAACTAATACAAACCTGAATCCCGCAGCCAGCCAGCGTAATAAAGGAGTAAGGCTTGCAGTTTTTTTATCTTTATAATAAAAGGCAAAGGCGTATGCCCCGCCCAATAAAGAACAGAGCAGCAAAGCCCAATCAGAATATGCAATGTTGAATGACAAAACTTTTGTGAAAGTTGCAAAAGTAGTCATTTACCCTAACCTTTCCTTCCCAAAATGGGAAGGCAGACTATCGGCATCTTAAATGAGCATGGTCTGAGTTCAGAATTTATAATAATTCTCGAAGTTAGATTATTTTCAATCTATCGGCTTAATTCTCTTAAATTAAGTTGAATGAGCATTGCGGGAATTCCAGCTATATTCTGAATTGTATATTTTTACCCTTTTGCAGCGTTGTATGAAGAAGAAATTCCTATATCTTGCATGTGGTCTTTTTTGCTCTTATCACTGCTTTGGGCAACATCCTTTGCAGAAAAAATGCGACACCATTTTTTTGCGTAACGGGAAAAAACTTGTAGGAAGAGTTACCCAAATTGAAGAGTTTGTCCATTATCAGCAGCAAAGTGATACTACTATTTATCACCGTATTGGCTCATGGAGGATTAGTTATATACGCAATGGGGCAGGAAAAAAGTTCTTCTTACCCCTTCCTGAAAGATATTCCACAACTTTACGTCAGCATCCTCTTACATCGCCTTTAGACAAGGATACCATTGTATTGAAAAGAGGGAAAGTGCTGGTTGGAAAAATCAATAAAGTGGATGAGTATATTCATTATACGATGGCAAACGATAAGAAAAATGGATATAAGGTTGGTATTTGGAAAGTGGAACACATAAAATATGCCAATGGCAAAGTGATATATACAAAGGATTAAAGAGAATGTATATCAGAGATACTACTGCTATGTTAATAGAAAGAAGCAATTCGGAATGTATACAATGTATTACAAATCAATATATTGCAATCTTATAAGATTGTTAGTATTTTGAAGATGAGGTGCTTATGTCTATAATTTTGTTTATATAAATGCCACGCATTTGCATAACACTTTATATGTCACTCCGGGAAAAGTATATAATATGTCTGTAACAAATCGGCATCCTGAGTATTAAGCATCAAATATCGCATTCAAAAAAGCATCTGGAAATGTGTCATAAGAGCTTTTCAGAATTTAGGGAAAAAGTGGAGATAAATTGGCTTTTCAATTCATCATTTCTAAGTAAGCATTCCCCCGCATACCTGAATTACCTGCCCGGTAATGTAACTTGACATACCGGAAGCGAGAAAAACCACGGCATTAGCCACATCATCGGGCGTTCCGCCCCGTTTAAGCGGGATGCCTTCTCTCCATTGGGCAACTACTTTTTCATCTAAACCCGCAGTCATTTCGGTTTCGATAAAGCCCGGAGCGACAGCATTACAGCGTATGTTGCGTGAACCTAATTCCAGCGCTACAGATTTAGTAAAGCCAATTATGCCAGCCTTAGAAGCTGCGTAGTTGGTTTGCCCACCGTTTCCCCTTATGCCTACCACCGAAGTAAGATTTATAATTGAGCCTTTACGTTCCTTGAGCATAGGGCGCTGTATGGCTTTGGTCATATTGAATACCGATTTCAGGTTGGCTTTAATTACCACATCAAATTGCTCTTCACTCATGCGCATAAGCAAGCCGTCCTTAGTGATGCCGGCATTATTTACCAAAATATCAATCTTTCCAAATTCAGCGAGGACGTCATTTACTAATTGCTCCGCGGCTTTATGGTCTGATGCGTCGGAATGATAGGCTTTTGCTTTCACGCCTTTAGCTTGCAGTTCTGCTTCCAGTTCTTTAGCTTTCGTTTCAGAAGATAGATAGGTGAAAGCCACATTGGCTCCATTTTCTGCCAGCAAACGGGCTATGGCAGTTCCTATTCCCCGGGAAGCCCCGGTTACTATAGCGGTTTGATTTTCTAATAGTTTCATATATTCAATATTAGTTGAAGTGTGCGAATTTATTGATTCCCCGGAAGATGACCATTTGATTCCCAAAGATTATTAAAATTTGTTAAGTTTGCCGCCCATTAACCAAAACAAAAATACCCTTTCCCTATGAAAAAGACGTTTTTAATCTTGTTTGCTTCCGGTTTCGGCTTCTTTGCTTCTGCCCAATCTTTCGATGTTGGATTGAGGGGGGGAGCTGCAAGTACCTGGCTGTTGAATCAAAATGTTTCCAATGCCGGTACCGATGAAGATTATGTATCCTCTATTTCTGCCGATTACGGGCTGCACCTCGGGCTTAATTTTGCCGGTGGCACAGGTATTGAATTGGAAGTTATTTCTGAATCTTTCCAACAAAAATATAAAGGAACCTTTGTGAACCCTCCCGGGTATATTAATGTTAGCACCAGTGGCGTAGCAATACCGATAGTGTATCAAAACAAGGAAACCTATACTGCCACAACTCAAATTGATGAAATTAAAATTCCTTTATTGTTTCATTATGAAGCAAAAGGCGGATTAAGCTTAGAAGTAGGTCCTGAATTTGCCAGTATTTCCAGTGCTACTTATACAGCTAACTTTACCGGTGAGCCAACCGGGTTAGGCTCATTTGCACCTGCCACGCTTCCTGTTAATACAAAAAGCGATTTTGCTTCCAGCAATATCTGTGCCGTAATTGGTTTTGGATGGAATGTAAAACTTTCAGAGCATTTTTATTTGCTTACCGACCTTCGTTTTGAATACGGGTTAACTGATTTAATAGGAAGTGACGGACATGGACAAGATTTAAACAAGAGCTATGTACCAACCAATGGAAGCAGTTTATACCAATCTAAAACCCCTTCAAGCGGACAATATACGTATGCCAGTTATTATGCAACACATTCTTTGGAGGGTAGCTTGAACATAGGGTTGTTTTACCGCATACCTATGGGTTCAAGCGGACATAGTAAAATGTAATTTTAAATAGCTTCTGCTACTATAAAGGTACTTCCGCCAATAAATACAAGGTCTTTTTGATCTGCATTATTCTGAGCCGCTTTTACAGCTTCTGCAACGGAGCTAAAAGCGGCTCCTTTTATTCCAAAACCTGATGCTATTTCTGCCAGTTCATTTTCATCTAAGGAACGGGGTATGGCGGCTTTGCAGAAATAATAGGTCGCATCTTTAGGAAGAAGCTTTAGAACCGTAGATGGGTCTTTATCTTTCACCACCCCAAAAACAACATGAAGGTTTCGATATGGAATCGTTTTTAATTGTGCTATCACTTCCTTTATTCCTGCTTCATTATGCCCTGTATCGGCAATAGTGAGAGGAACAGTACTAAGAGTTTGCCACCTGCCAAGCAACCCCGTTTGAGACACTACATTGGCTATTCCCTGCCGGATATGTTCCTCACGTATAGCGTAGCCCGACTCTCTTAGCCTGTCAACAGCACAAAGTACAGTTGCTATATTTTTTAGTTGATATAATCCCGGCAATTCTGAATGCAGCTTTTCCAGGTAAATTTTATCTTTTTTCAGAACATCAACGGATAGATAAGTGCCACTATTATCGGTACTATATTCAGGACAAATAACAGAATAAATCCCATCGGCAAAACTCATAGATGAATTACATTCTTCCGCCTTTTTAATAAATACCCGCTTGGTTTCCACCTTTGTTTCCCCTATTACAACGGGTACGTTTGGCTTGATAATCCCCGCTTTTTCAAACGCAATTTTTTCAAGTGTATCACCTAAAATTGCCACATGGTCGAAACTGATATTGGTGATAACTGAAAGTATGGGCGTAATGATATTGGTGGAATCAAGTCTGCCGCCCATGCCGGTTTCTATTACTGCTATTTCCACTTTGTATTTTGAAAAGAAATAAAAAGCCATTGCCACACTCAATTCAAAAAAGGAGCAATCGAATTTTTCTATTAAAGGTTTATGTGTGCTTACAAAATCAACAATTTCTTTTTCAGAAACAGGAAGGCCATTTATTTTTATTCGTTCCCGGAAATCTTTCAGGTGGGGAGAGGTGTGTAATCCCACATTTTTATATCCCGCACTTTGAAGTATTGAAGCTATGTAATGAGATACAGAGCCTTTGCCATTGGTTCCTGCAATATGTATCGAAGGGAAATCGTTTTGTGGATTACCCAATTCCTTACAAAGCAGTTCTATATTTTTTAGCCCGGGTTTGTAGGCAGGAGCACCCACCCGTTGGTATATAGGGAGCAGGCTGTAAAGGTATTCTATGGTTTCGGGGTAGGTCAATGAATAAAAAGATTGAGAAGGCAAAGATAGAATGGAAAACAATTGGAGATTGTGTAAACCTCCTTTAGCTCTTCAGGAATAATTTGTAATGTTATTAGCTCCATCGCAGTGTTCAGTTTGTAGTAACAAAATACCCGATAACTTTATTTAGCTCCTTAGGAGCGACATGTTTAGTTGTTGATAGGGGAAAACAGGTCGTTCCAATGGAACTAAAATAAATTATTCAAAATTTTTCCTGTTCCTTCCTTGCGTCATTTTTAATCCATCAAAACTCATAGCCAACTCCCATTTCAAGGTTATCTGTTTGAAGATACATCCAACTTGAAACTTCTGCCAATCTGAAAAGTCCACTATTAAGAGGTATTGAAGTATTAACAGGCGCCCTAACTGGATTTATAGCTACACCAATGCCACCACAAATCAAAACAAATATATTCTTATTTATATGGTATTCGACTCCGGCATCCAAACGAAGGCTGTATGCGAAACCATAATTCTCCGGTTGTGTAACATTATAGGGAACCGTATCGCTATGTAAAGTGAAAGAAATAGCAGGTGTATGGCAAATTAACATAGCCGGCATAAAATCGAAATAAAATGTAAATCTTCCGGCATCGATAGGGTATTTAATCCCGGCAGAAAAATACCAGGTATTATAGGCGGTTGCAGAGGCATTGAAAACATTACTTGCTGGTACAGATAGACTCTGACCACCGGGATCGTTTAAATAAGAAATTAAATTAGAGACATCGTAATTATTATGATTATATCCAATAGATGCAGTTAATTCAAGTACATGTTTCTTAAACCGGTAATCACCATTTATATTTATAGCTCCTCCCCATCCTGCACATTCACCACCGTTCCATGTATCATCATCATTATCGAAACTTAAAAGACCAAAGCCCGGGCTTAATCCTCCAGCCAAAGAAAGAGAAAAACCGGGATGCGGGTTCCGTATTTCTTCAGGAGCAATCGAATCCTGTGAATAGGTAAGTTTCGAAATGAAAAAGATAAGAAAAAGCAATAACCGATACTTCATGTTATTTTTTTGAAAAGCAAAATAGTATAAAAATGCCAATCTGAATCCAAATTTTTATAAAATATGGACTGCTGTATGTTTCATTAGACTGATTTCAGGTCGTGCCATACAATTATCTTTTGTCACATTTCGTTTTAACTGGGAAAAGCCGGCACCCTTAAAAAGTGGGAAAATAGCATGCAATGTTATTAACTCCATCGGAGCGTTCTGTTTGTAGTAACAAAATACCCGATAACTTTATTTAGCTCCATCGGAGCGACATGTTTAGTTGTTGATAGGGGAAAACAGGTCGTTCCAAAGGAGCTTAGGTAAATCATTCAAGATTTATTTGCTACAAACAGAATGCTCCGATGGAGCTAAATGCATTTCTTTCAGACTAAATGCACGGCTTCTTTGGGAAACGTAGAACATTCAATACTTTCACCTAAAAATGCCTGTAAATTTTTCTCCTTCTGTGTTTATCCACCCCCTGAACATAGAAGATGTATTAAAAGGAATCGCAATAGTTCCCTTATTATCTATGGCTATCAATCCACCTTCCCCGCCAAGCTGGGCTACTTTCTTAATAGCCTCGGTAGCAGCTTGTGAAACGGTAAATCCTTTATACTCCATCAGGGCAGAAATATCGAAAGCGGTAGATTGCCGAATGAAATATTCACCTTCACCCGTGCAGGAAACAGCACAGGTTTTATTATCGGCAAAAGTACCTGCGCCGATAATGGGCGAATCGCCCACGCGCCCGAATTTTTTATTGTTCATGCCTCCGGTAGAAGTAGCAGCAGCCAGGTTTCCGGAAGAGTCAAGGGCTACAGCGCCCACGGTGCCTAATTTTTTCTCCGGTGTGGTTACATAAGTATCTCCAGCCCAGGATGCCCCTTCCACATCTTTTGTAGCCAGCCAGTTTTGATAGCGTTCTTCATCGTAAAAGTAGGAGGGAGGCACTATTTCAATGCCATTTTCTTTGGCAAATTTTTCGGCTCCCATTCCCGCCAATAACACATGGGGAGATTTTTCCAGTACAGCCCTCGCACAAGTTACGGGGTTACGAATAGTATGCACGGCAGCTATGGCTCCTGCTTTTAAATTTTTTCCATTCATTATGGAAGAATCCATCTCATTCACCCCCTCGCTGTTAAACACAGAGCCTTTGCCGGCATTGAAAAGCGGGCAATCTTCCAATATTCTTACGGCGGCTTCAACGGCATCTAAAGAGCTACCGTTATTGGAAAGGATTGCATAACCAGCCTGCAATGCTTCAGCTAATTTATCGGTAAAGGCTTTCTCTTTTTCAGGAGATAAAACCCCTGTCATCAGCCTTCCGGCGCCGCCATGAATGGCGATTGCGTAATTTCCCATTATATAATAAAAGGTGAATAGATATGTAGAGAGGCAAAAGTAGAAAATTTATGACTGGTGTTTTGTACTTTCGTGGGGTGAAAAATATTTCCCTTCCCATAGAATATTTGACGTACCTCATAAAAGCTAAAGGAGCGAATGGCATCCATTCCCCTTTTATTTTTGAGCTGTATAACAAGGTAATTAAAGATACGCCAGCTTTTTATGAATTTGCTCCCATTGAACATTTAAGGGAACGCTTGCTCCATTCGAACGAAGTTATTGAAACTATAGACTTTGGGGCAGGAGGGGAAGGGAAGTCAAATAAAAAAGTAAAAGATATTGTGAAGAAGTCTGCCATCCCTGCGAAAGAAGGAAGGCTGTTATTCCGCCTGGTGAATTTTATGCAGCCCCGCAATATGGTTGAGATGGGTACCTCATTGGGAATAAGCACCTTGTACCAGCATAAGGCTTGCCCCGAGGCAGAGATGATAACCATGGAAGGAAGCCCGGGAACATCTACCTATGCGGGTATTAATTTTAAAATCCTTAAAGCTGATTCTATAAAAAGAGTGGTGGGTAATTTTGCCGAAACACTGCCGGAAGTAGTTAAAAATCTGCATTTTGCCGATTATGTTTTCTTTGACGGAAACCACCGTAAAGAAGCTACTATAGACTATTTCCATCAATTTTTGGCGCTTGCTTCCCCCACTGCTGTTTTTGTGTTTGATGATATCAGGTGGTCGCAGGGGATGCATGAAGCCTGGGAAGAAATAAAGAAAGAACCCTCCATAAGGGTTACCGTAGATTTGTTTTCCATCGGGCTGGTCTTTTTTAATCCGGCCTTGCAAAAGCAGCATTTTTTATTGAGGTGGTAGAATCGGGGTAAGGTGATTTCATTATTGTATTTTGAAGAAATCATTATCATACTTTGGTATAATAAAATACCCCCTGAAACCCAATAGGGACACAGGTTTCGAGGAATTGGCTCACAATCAGCTATATAAGTGGTCTTATTTATGCCCCGCCCGAATGTCAGCCCGAAAGATTCCTGCCCTAAAGGTACGGTAAGGCGGGCATTCTGGAGGGTACCATCCGGTACGAGCGGGCGTTTTATGCCGTTTTTTTTTGACCTCTCAAAATAGCTGGTGGGCGTCTCTCAAAATAATAATCCGAAGAAAATTAAAGAGCCAGGTTAATGCAGGTATCAATCATTAACGTTTTTATCATCTGGTGTTTCCCTTACTCTGACTATATTCGCAATCTGAAAAAGCGATATGGAAAGTATTATTGAGCTAAAGGAAATAAGTAAAGTGTATAAGATGGGCATTGAAACCATCCATGCCCTTCGTTCTATTTCTCTCAGTATTGGTAAGAATGAGTACGTAGCCTTAATGGGGCCTTCGGGTTCGGGTAAATCAACCTTGATGAATGTGCTGGGGTGCCTTGATACCCCTACTTCGGGGCAATATATACTGAACTCGATTAGTGTGGATAAAATGACAGATAATGAGTTGGCTGAAATACGTAATAAGCAAATCGGCTTCGTATTCCAGACCTTTAATTTATTACCCCGTTCTACTGCCCTTGAAAATGTGAGTTTACCTATGGTTTATGCAGGTGCCAATAAAATTAACAGGAAAGCCCGGGCGGAAGAAGTATTGAACCAGGTCGGATTAAAAGGCAGGATGGAACACAAACCCAGTGAACTTTCCGGGGGACAAAGACAGAGGGTTGCCATTGCCCGTGCGTTGGTTAATCACCCGGCTATTATACTTGCCGATGAACCAACAGGGAACCTTGATACGAAGACCTCTATTGAAATAATGGCGTTGTTAAATGATATTTATAAAAAAGGAAATACCATTGTACTTGTTACACACGAAGAAGATATTGCCCGTTACGCCCACAGAATCATTCGCCTGAAAGATGGCAATATAGAATCGGACCAGATTAATGAACATCCGATTATTGAGTTTACAACAGAAAATAATAACAAGTGAAGGACTTACGATCTTATTAACGTGAATAAGGTCAATTACATACTACGATTTGAGGTATGAACTGAATGGGCATTGGTAGAATCGCCATACGCAGCACACCTTTGATGGGACCTGCATCCGGATAAAAAATAGAGAGAAAAAACTACCAAAACTAAAACTACTTTTTTAGTCATTATACGGGGTGTAATATTATGCATAGGTTTTATTCGTGCTGGCAAAGCTAATTCTTTTTCAGTTACAATGTATAAATAAGTTAATTACCGGGAGGCAATCAATAAATTGCTGCTCCTGGAATGGACCGATGAATAAGCAGCACATCTATGAGTGGAATTGCATGAACAGAATAAAAAGGCTGAAAAAACAGCAATAAAAAGTATCTTCGTGAGCTTCGCTTTCATAAGATTTTGATAATGTAAAAGGTAGTAGATGATACCCAAGCACGATGGCTTTTACCCTTTACGACTAACTCTTTTTTAAGTTACAAAAAAGCATTCTTAATTCGCTCAGAGTGTGTTCGGTATATATGTATCGTGATTGATTATTCCAAGCGGTTTACCCTTCAATTTTTTATTAATAAGCGGGGAATTGAATGACTGGGAGCGTATATCCTTCTTCTCAAACTTCCACTCCATAGAGGGAGAGAAGAGGGTGAAATTGGCACCGGTACCTTTATCAATTACCGGAATTTCAAGCCCCAGTATTTTGCGGGGATTAATGGCTATCTTATTAATTATTTCTTCTTGAGACAATCCGCTGTGCATATTTATAAGAGGATACATAGTTTGTATGCCAAGCATACCGGGGGTGGATAGGTCAAACTCCAGCTTTTTGTTTTCCTCATCTTCCGGTCTGTGGTCGGAACATATAACATCAATGGTATTATCAGACAACCCTTTTTTTAGTGCCTTAATATCATTTTTACTACGTAAAGGTGGTGAGACTTTAAAGTTGGTATCCCAGCCAAGTAGCTCAGATTCATCAAAGGCAAGGTTATATGCATTAACAGAAGCAGTTATAGCCGAGCCCTTCTTCTTAGCGCTTCTTAATAAGTTTACACTTCCCTCTGTTGATATAGAAGAGATATGCAACCTCGATTCAGCATATTCAGCCAAAAAGAGGTCGCGGGTAACCATAATTTCTTCAGCAATGGAAGGCTCTCCTTTAAGTCCCAGCATTACACTAATATTTCCCTCATTCACACATAGCCCGGTGGATAATGAGGTATCATTACAACGGCTCATTATTAATCCTCCAAAACTCTTGGTATAAAGCAACGCCCTATGCAATAAACCGGCACTCATTACCGGATGGACATCATCGGTAAAAGCAACAGCTCCTGATATTTTCATATCAAACATTTCAGACAAATCATTACCTTCTAAACGATGGGAGATAGAGCCAATAGGATATAAATCCACCGGTTGTCCTGCTGTTTTATTAAGTATATACTCTATCTGAGTTTTAGAGTGTAGGGGAGGGTTGGTGGAAGGAACTACTGCCACACCTGTAAAACCACCTGCTGTGGCGGCTCTTATCCCTGAAAATAAATCTTCTTTGTACTCAAAACCCGGGTCGCAAAAGTTAGCCTGCATATCAAACCAGCCGGGTGAAAGATGCAAGTCAGTTGCTTCAATCGCATTTTTTATTCCCTTGGGTGAGATTTTTGCTTTTATATCCGTTATTATACCGTTCTCTATTAAAACATCCTGAACTTTTCCATTGTAATGTGAGTTCGGGTCAATAATAGTAGCAGACTTTACGAGGATTTGCATAAGGATTTACTATTACACACCCCCAGCCCCCTCTCTACCAGTAGAGAGGGGGAAAGGACCGTGACATTGATTAATAATTTTTAAAAGCAATTTATTTAAATCTTCCAATTCTTCATTTTTAATTCGAAGTACATTCAGCCGTCATTCAGACATTACAAAATCTCTGTTCGCATGGTATTCTTTTGTATAGTCATGTATTTTACCATCTAATTCTACTACTAATTTCTTTTCAGCACCATAAAAATCTGCTATAAATAAATAGGTTCGTTTGTGAAAGGAAAAATAAAATAGAGGATGTTGACGTAAAAAATTAAGACCGTACAATTTACGGTTCCGTAGCTCTTTCCATAATATTTTTTCGGGTTGAGTAAGATCTTTCCTCAAACTCCGCGCTATATCTGTAATACTTCTATGTTCAGTTTCGCTCATGTATTTTTGCTTTTCCCTCTCTATTTATAGAGAGGGGGTAGAGGGTGAGCACTATTCTTTCCATAATCGTAACAAACTTTCTTCAATAGCCAAAAATAATAGTGCTAAAATAATGCAGTATTTCCAGTAGAATTTTCCCCTGTTCACCTCGGTTAATAAAGCAGGCAGCGTGTCTCCCGCGGAAGGCAGTACTGAAAAGTTTTTTATCCCTGCATTTTTGCAAAGGGAATCAAGGGCTGATGGAGCCAAGAAACTCATTTGAGATTCTTTGCGGTCGTAGTTAAAAGAGTAACCTGAAATTAAGCTATCAGCCACCTTGAGCTTATAGTTACCCGCGGCATTAACCTGGTTGTGCAGAAACAACATTGTTTTATCATTTACCACTCTTTTTTCAGGAAGGAAAGAAAATGTATCGGAAGCAGAAGTTATTTTAAACATAGTTCCTTCAGGAAGATTCATATCTGGTGCCTCAATTGGATGTTCGATGCCAAGGGTATAATAAAGCGTTTGTTGGGGGCTACTGAATAAACCTACATTATATAGGGTAGGCACAAAAATGGCATGTTTACGGAAATTACTGAAAGCATCTGAAAGCGAAACAGTGAGCAGATAAACATGACTTTGGGCATATTGAAACATGTCGAGCAAATCATCTCCGTTATCTAATTTCATCAGGCTTTCATAAGATGTTTTGGTATTGTGCAGTAGCCGGTAGTGCCTGTTAACAACGGGTAAATCCATATTGGGTTGCTGTTTCTTTTCAAAAACTCCTGCATAAATTGGACTTTCATAATTCAACTTATCTACTTTAAGGCGCGTGGTATCGAGGTTTGTTAAAGGGAACGCGTTAACAGATGAAAGAAAGTTATTGTAAGAATCTCTATCCAAGCCTGATGAAGGAGGGATAATAAATAAATCACCCCCTTTAGTAAGATAATGTACCAGTTCATTGCTCATGCCTGATGTTATAGTTGGTACTTCATCAAGGATAATAAGCCTGTAAAGCGGGAAAGCGGAATAGTCAAGCTGGTTGAATGAGGCGTCGGATAAAGTGAATAGGGAATCTTTACCATATAAATAACTTAGGGACGTATTCATCTTTAAACTATCGGTATGGATGCAAAGAACCGGGATATCTATTGATAGCCTGTAAGAGAAGAAAATATTATCATCAAACGTAATAGGGTAATCTGAAATTCTTATTTCGCCTTGTTGTAAAACGGTTTTGTCCGGAACGTAAGAAAGTATCAATGTGGCAGAGCCGTAAGGAGCTGCTGAAAAGGAGGCAGTAGCCTTTTCAATCCCATTGATAAAAAGCTTAACGGGCTTGTCGGTTACCTCTGCTGATGAGTAGCTGGTAATCTTTACAAATAACTGTTCCGGCTTTCCCGGCAGATGGATAGGGGAAGTGAACCAACAGGTGTCTATATCTATATTATTTTTTGTTTCAGCAGAAATGGGAATAAAAGCCTCTGAAATTCCAGCCTCAGGCTTATAATTAGAAATAATAGAAACAGGCTTTTGAAAATCAGATACTACAAAAGCCTCCTTAACCGGACACCCTGAATGATTAAGGTTATCTGTCTGTCTGGATAATATTTCCCCTAACATACGTGAAGCGGGCGATACCTTCAATCCCTGCAACTGCTCTATAAATTCATCCTTATTCAGCCAGCGCTCCTGCATGGAACTGAAATCCTGGGTTACCATTTGTACCTTATCAGAAGGATTAAGTGAACGGGCAACCTGTTCAGCTTTGTGCTTGGCATTTTCTAATAAGGTTCCGTTTTGGTTCACTGCCATCATGCTGAACGAATTATCTATAAAGATACTTACTGCCCTTGCCCCTGAAGTTGTTACACCCTGCTTGGTTGGGATGAAAGGCTGGGCAAAAGCAAACACAAGAAAAAGAATAATTAGACAACGGCAGAGAAGAACAAGTAATTGACGCAATTTGCTTTTAGAATGTGACTCCTGAACCACCTCTTTTAGAAAGCGTACATTGGAAAAATAGAGTTTTTTGTAACGCCTGAAATTGAAAAGATGAATTACAATGGGAATGCTGATTGCCGACAAGGCATACAGGAAGGATGGAAACAGGAAATTCATCAAAGCACAAAAGTAATAAAAATAAGGGAATGGGAACAAAATTCCTCCGCAATAAGTTATCGCTTGAGAAAATTAGCTTTTTTATAACATTCAATTAAATTGCAAGAGCTCCTGAAAACTAAAAATAGCTTATTTATAAACTTGTATAATCACTAAGAAGTCAGCGCTATCCGAGTTATCTTCCATCTTTCAAAATTGCCTTTTCACCGCCCCTTGTTCATAAATACTAAAAATATTGATATAAACAGCACACAATATCAATTTTTATTATGATATTTGCATACTAAACGCATAGCAAACTGTATTAACGCTAAAACTCTATGAATAAAATACTACTTGCATTAGTCTTTATTATAGCACCATTTGTTCTTTTTTCCCAGGCAGCAACCTTGGTGATTAATGGAACAACCCCTGTTAATATTGTGGAGCATGGAGGAACAATGGCTACTCCAATATATATTAATATTAATAATCCTGCAACTACTGCTATTAAAGTAGTAGGCACCGAAGGTTATGTTGTTTCTGAAAATGAGTGGGATGTGATAAAATGGAATATTGGTACCGGAATAGGAAATTATGTTGTGCCTTTTGGATATACCAATGCTACTCCAGCGTATTATTATTTGCCGCTTACCCTAAACATTGCCACTGCGGGTGCTCCGGCAACAGGAAGCATTTTGTTCTCTACATGGCATACCGTTGCAGACCAAGCTATAGGCGTATCATCACTTACCGGAGATCCATCTGATGTAAACAATATGGGTTCTTTTTGGGGTTTATTTGGTAGCCCCAGTGATGCCGATAACAGCTATAATGCTGTTGACCGTTTTTGGATAATTGACACTTATCATACCGGATTTGCTTATACTACGAAACCAACATTAGGGGCTTCGAGCAGCGTTAAGTTTAGTTATATTAGTAGTGGTGGGACTCCTCCAGAAGTTGGAGGTTCTAACATATTTGTTGAAAATACATTACTGGCTCAACGATTTCATGTAGGGACGGGCTGGGGCGATTGGTTAGGTGGAGGAGGAACAGATGTTCCCGGTGGGACTATAGGTACTGCAAATACTGGTGTTGCAGCAGTTACTCCTGCTAATTTTTTCCGTTCTTGGACATTGTCAAGCGCTATTGACCCATTACCTATAACAATAAGTTCTTTTAGTGCCCAGTGTGTTAATGACAAAGCAGTTATTGAATGGACGTCTCAAACTGAGTTGAATAATGATTATTATAGCGTTGAGAGAACTACTGATGGAGTCCATTTTGAAACGGTAGGAACCGTTAAAGCCCAAGGAACAGGTACTTCCAACTTCCCCGAATATTATACCTTTACTGATCTTTCACCTCTTCCCGGAACATCGTATTATTATCTTTTCCAAACGGATATTGATGGAGACCCTAAACAAGCCTATAGCCCTGTTTTATTTGACGGTTGCGGAACTTCAGGTGTTACTACTGTGAATGGGTATAATACAACCAATTTTATTGAGATAGATATTAATGCCGCATCGGCAGATAATTTCAATATTTCACTTGTTAATATGCTTGGGCAGTCGTTGCTGAATGAAAACCACGCAGTTGCTATGGGCAGCAACGAAATAAGAGTGAGTAATAACGTAAGCCCCGGAATTTACATTCTGAATGTTCGGAATGATAAGATCAATTACGCTAAAAAGTTAGTTCTTGGGGTTAAATAGTATTTAACCATTTTTCATTTTTTAAATTACAAATTAATGCATTAATTGCATTTTAATTATCCTATTTTGCTTTTTAAAAGAAGAATGTTACTATCTTTGCCACCCAATAACAGAAACTAACACCTATGAGAAAGAATAATTACGTACGTTTAATGGGAATCGGGATTGTATGTTTAATACTGGGAAGCCAGATTATGCAGGCTCAGAATTCGGTTCTTGTTTTGAAAGGGAATACGATAACCCCGGTTTCCCAGCAAAATAAAACAACTCAGACCACCAAAACAACTACCCAAACAAGTCCTGCAACTCCGGCAGCCACTCAAGCCAAAACATCGAAACCTGCATCCCAAACCCATACTCAGAAACCTGCCCCTGTAGTGCAGGCAAAACCCAAGCCGGCACCTCCTGTTGCTAAAGCTGCTCCGGTTAAAAATACGACTAAGGCAGCTAAAGGAAAGAAATCACAAAGAGAAGATTATGTAAAGCGGGTGATGTTCGTGCATAATCTTGTATCCAAGCGGTTTCCACAGAACACAATTGATTCTGTGTCTAATGTGAGCCATCTCATGCTGGATTCGATACGTATGGAAATTTCAAAACTTAAAGATAAGGACAGTGTCAATTTCCTCCAAACTGCCCTTTCGAGCGGTGTGAATGACAGTGTTATTATTGTGACTATTAATAACCTTGTAAATGCTTCCGATGTAAATGAGGTGATGAAAAATACGGGTTCTATTAATGCCTATTGTATAGACCTTTCTACCCAGGCGCCAATGGATTCAGTGAAGGTAAGCATTTTGAACCACGATTCACTTATCACTTCTTCATATACCGGTAATGATGGTTTTTGTAAAATTGGAAATCTGAAGCCCGGAGAGTATAGTCTTTCATTCTCAAAGAACAATTACACCCCTTTCTCAGACAGGTGGGTTAAAGTAACCGCAGATAATGTTACCTATCTCGAAATGCCTTTGACTGAAACACCAAGATTTTATTTGCCCCGGTTTTCTCCCCAAATATGGGCTATGATATTAGTGGGAATAATTTCCTTGTTTGTGCTGGTTTATTCTATTATCAGAAGACTTGGCAGAGTTGCCTGAGCAAAAGAAAAGAAGTTTTAGTATTTGCAATTATTGGTTTTTCAATCAGTAAGCAATGCTGTTATAGAATTTAAATTAAATTTGCCCTCTCTTTAATTATAATTTATGAGAAAAGCACCTATCTTTCTTATCGGCATTCTTCTCTGTCTTCAAACAGCAGCTCAAAACAATAAAGTTACCAGCGCAAAAATGCACCTGGATGATTTTATGGATCACCATGATACCAGTGAATTGACTGCCGCGAAACAATCCATAGACGATGCCGCCCTGAATGATAAAACAAAAGATGAACCTAAAATGTACCTTTATAGAGGTGAGGTTTATATTATGTATTTTAATCTTCGTCTGGGAAATATGGTTATGAAATCAATTCCTTCCGGTTCGACTTCTGACAGATCGGCTATTTCAAAAGCTACCGCTGACGCCTATACTAATATTGATACGAATGCCATTTGCATTGCTGCAAATTCCTTTGTTAAAGTATTGCAATTGGCCCCCAAGGACTATTATGCTGAGGAGGCAAAACAACAGCAAAACCTTCCGGTATGCCTCATTCATATTGGAAATAAAGCATTACAAGAGTTTAATGCAGGGCATTACGCTGTTTCGCTTGCCCTCTATAAAAAGGAAATTCTGATTTGTAGCGTGCTTAATATTACCGACAGTGTTTATACGGATAATATTGAAATGGCTGCCAATTCTGCGGCAAAAGCCGGTAACACGGCAGAAGCGCTTGGCTATTATCAAAAAATGATTGACATGAAATACAGGGGGGCAGCACCCTATCATTCCATTGCTACCATGTATCTTAAACAGAAGGATACGGCAAAAGCCTGGGAGTATATTGAAAAGGGGCGTGCCCAATATCCCGATGATCTTGATCTTATTATTTCTGAAACTAACTTTTATTTAACAAAGCATGACTTTGAAAAGGCAGAAGCCAATCTTAACCTTTCCATTACTAAATTAGAACAAAGCCCGGAAAAGGATAAAAATAAAAATGTTCTTGCCAGCCTTTATTCAAACCTGGGTAATATAGATGACCACCGGGCAAACCCCCGTGATGACAAAGGAGCTGACTTGCCTAAACCTGCCAATTATGACGAGTTGTTTACCAAAGCAGAGACAAACTATAAGAAATCCCTTGAATTGATTCCTGATAATTTTGATGTGCTGTATGTTTCGGGCGCCCTTTATTTTAACCGGGCTGTGCCTATAACAAAAGAGGCGAACAGCCTTCCATTAAATGCTACTGAAAAATACAATAAACTTATGGACCAGGCTAAGGCTTATTTTTTGCAGGCGCAGCCTTATTTTGAAAAGGCATATAAAATAAATCCAAACGATGCTTCAAATACTAACGCACTTATGGAAGTATATGCAAGCACCAATCAGACTGATAAGGCTGATGCCATGAGAAACAAGAAGTAGAAAGGGTATCGAAGTAGCGTGTAAAAGTCTCCGTAAAACTTGAGATATAGCTCCTTCCGTTTTATTTGTCTACTGTTTTTGTATTTCTATTTTTGCAAGCTCTAAAATTTTAACTAATGAACCCATATCAGGCTGCATTATAGTTGTTTCTGTAGCCGGGTTTTGTGCATCTGTTCGTAAAAATAAAATCCATCCATTATTTTTTTGCCAATAGCAGCCTACTTGCATATTAAATTTACCGGTAAAAGAAATTTCTGTGTTCGGGTCAACTGGGGGGCGGTTTGTTACATTAGTAGTTATATATTTCAGGAAATTGAGTATTTCATTAACTTCGTTTGAATCAAGCAAGGCAGAGGGCCCAGCGGAATTATCGGTGTTCTGTATATCAAACCTGATACATTGCATTTTATCGCTGTTAGTAAGATCGGTTATATATTCTATCTGAATATTAAGGGAGCCAACCTTACCAACCTCATCAAATCTTTTTTCCAAAATAGTTCCTTTCCTTGCTTCAAAGGTTTCCGCAGGACTGATAGTTTGGGCGTCGAGTCTTACAAAACCGAAGAAAGACAGTAATAGTAGGCTGAGTGTAATTGTTTGCTTTTTCATGAAAATATTTTAAACAGATTAAATAAATTTGTTCTAAACCGAAATGCACTCCTAAGTATTACTTTAACTTCATTGCTAATTGAACAGCCTTATATGCATTTATAATTCCCCCGCTAATGCATAAATCTGAATATGAAACCATTATTTCTCGATGTCCGGGTTCAGGCACATTGAAGGGGATAGGAGTAACCGATTCCATTAATACCTGTTTTACTTCTTTGGCGGTAAGTTTAGGAAAATATTCACGTAGTATAGAAGCTACGCCTGCAACACAGGGAGATGCCATACTTGTACCACTATTATAAGCATACCCTGTATCGGGAACAGAACTATATATCATCACCCCTGGTGCAAAAAGGTCAACACTCTTTTTGCCATAATTACTAAATGAACCTGGCATACCCTTTATGTTGGAAGCTCCTACTTCAATCCAGTTTTCAGCTTGTTTATCTGAACCTTCATACCTACGGTTAGGGAAATTTTCCGCAGAGTCATTATTCTGATGCTCGTTGCCTGCTGCATGAACTAATAGGACATCGTGTTCTCCTGCGTATTTTACTGCTTCATCAACAGCTTTTTTATTATACGAAAACGCTTTGCCAAAGCTCATGTTAATTACTTTGGCTCCGTTATCTACGGCATAGCGGATACCATTGGCTACATCTTTATCCCTCTCGTCACCATCAGGCACTACACGTATTACCATAATTTTTACATTATCTGCAATACCTTCCTGTGCGCCTTGTGCTCCGGTACGGTTTCCTGCAATTATGCCACTAACATGGGTCCCATGTACATCAGTTGGCCCCACAATATCATTATTTCCATAGTAACGTTGAGAAGCATCCGTATAATTGTCACCAACTATATAACGGGGATTGAAATCAATATTATACTGGTATTTGAGAAATGCTTGTGGTGAATCCATAATTTTGGTGAAAAATTTAACGAGACTGTCTGCCGTGGCACCTTTCATTAATCCGGAGAACCGGTTAAAGTTTCGCAGTTCTCTTCGTTTAGACCGGGCGATTGAACTATCAGTTGGAACATAATTAGCAATATCATCCTGGGTAAAATCATTTTTGCCCAGTAATTTTTTCATAATATCAACGGTGTCTATAAATCCTTTTAAATTATCATACTGTTTTTGGTATTCGTCTCGCTTTGTTTCGAATACTTTTTTTACCCTTAGGTATTTTGCGTATTCATCTTTATCGGCATAAGATACCTGGTTGGGTGCAGTGTTATTGTATTTTTTACTTAAATCCCTGTATAAGCGGGTTACTTCTACATTTTCTTGCTTTATATCGCTGTCTTTTCCACCAATAAAATCCCAGCCGTGAATATCATCCACATATCCATTTTTATCATCATCCGTTTTATTATTAGCAATTTCTTTAGGGTTTGTCCATATATGGTCTTTTAAAGCCGGGTGATTTATATAAACCCCTCCATCTATTACCGCGACTACGACGGGGGTAGCCGTTTTGTCTTTCAATAATTGCAATGCTTCATCAGAGCCGGTTCCATAAACACTATCTTTTTCTATGCTTTCATTTTGCCAGTTTTTTGGCGGCCTCGGGGCTCCCGGAAACATTTGCCCCCATACATTGGCTGACAGAAAAACAAAGGAAAAGAAAACAAGCAGAAAATGGAGAAACTTATTCATATTATTTATTTTGAAGCAAACATAAGTAATATGCATCAACCCGAATGTTAATATTTACTAAACCTAAGCAAGTTTTAATTGCCAGGTATTCTGTACTTTTTATACCCTCCAGCATTTTAAATGGCTGTATAAATGAACAGCTTTTAATAATATATTTAGTGAATATAGTTTTGAAAGAATTTTCTTCGTATGTATCAATTATAAAGACTGCTTTCGTAAATAAATCTTCTGCATGCACAAAGATTCAAACCTGTTTTCCGGTACATGATGTGATTCAAGGATTTTTTAAGGCTATCACCTAAATTAAGCGTTATTTTTCAATAGCTTTTTTTATATAAATATCTGCTGTAATAAGCAGCCGGGGCGTTCTTTAAGAATCTTATGAATAATGTTGCAAAGTTTTATTTTTTAGGCATATCCAGGTACATCAACAGACTTTTGTTTACGATTATAATTTCTCCTGTAGGAAAATGGCTTATTATTTCTTTGAATTGTTCTTCATCGAATATACGTAAGGGTAATATTTCTAATCTTCTCTTTTGCCCGGGTTCTTCACCTTTTAACGTAGTAATAATATTCTTTCACCGAAATTAAATCGGGAAGATCAGGAGCTATATAATAAATATTCTTTTCCAGAATAGCACCAATCCGCGAAATGAAAATCCTGAAAAAAATTCAAAGATATTTTTTACGGGCAATTTTTTCAATAATTGGTCGATGCTGCAATAACGGCTTTCAAAATGGACAGTGCGTGCCCAAAACGTAGGTTTCTTTTAGAGTTATTCCATAAAACAAAAATAGGAAATGATTGCTCTAATCATTTCCTATTTTTAATTATTATACTGTAACTTACCGCTTAAAATGAAAGCGGTATACGCCAGTTATTATTTCTGAATAACAAACCTTCCGTTAGAAATAATACTTCCGGAACCATCTGTAACCCTATAAAAATAAACCCCGGAAGGTTGATTTCCTATGCTAATTTCATTTTTAAACTGGGCACCGTTTAGCATTCCGCCATATACCTTCTCTCCAATTTCATTATATACATTCAGAGTAGGCTGCGTCGAAGCATCTGCCGACGCAATGGGATGGTTAAATATAAGAGTGAATGAACCGTTATTAGGGTTAGGATAAATGTTTGAATTAGTAGTATTGCTTATATTATTTACTCCTGTAGCCACATTATCTGCCTCTATCATTTTGCCATATACAGGTGTAGAGCCATTGGTTCCATTAAAGTCACATAACTTAGTATAAACATGTGATAAAGAATATTCGAAAATGGTACCATTCCCGGATTCTCCACCTCCACTGGTCATACCATAAAGATTGCCATCACTTGCTTGCATTAATGACCCATCCGGATTTTTGCCATTTGTAGTTCCATTAAATTGCAAGAGGGAGGTTAAGTTTCCCGAGAGTGTACATCCGAAAAGAGTACCGTAGCCCAATCCGGAGTTTTGGTCAATAGCGCCACCATTAGACGTGAGTCCGTATAAATTACCATCAGATGCCTGAATTAATGAGCCAAAAGGATGTGCGCCATTTGTATCATTAAAATCAACCAATTTGGTAAATGTTCCTGATTGGGAATATCTAAACAGAGTACCGTAGTTATATTTTCCACCCGAATACGTAAGTCCATAAAAATTTCCGTCATTGGCAAGTAACAAATCACCGTAGGGAGCACTTCCATCTGTACCTGATACAAAACTGTAAACCGATGTAACTCCACCGGACAGGGTATAAGTGAATATATTTCCGGCACCTGTATTGCCTCCGGAGCTTGTCATACCCCAAAAGGAACCGTCAGGGGCCTGAATGAGGCTGCCATAAGGAGCATATCCATCAGCACCTGTGAAAAAATGTAGGGCTGAATACTGACCGTTCAGGCCAAGCTGGAAAAGCACACCGTAACCGTCTCCGCCTAAGGTAACCATTCCATACATATTTCCATCCATAGCCTGAATTAAGCTATTGCCCTCAGGGTCAGAGTTCCCCCATATCGAAAAAAGGTCAATAACAGTTCTGATTCCACCGTAAGCGGAGCAACACCATATAGTGCAACTATCATCCCATCCCCCTTCATAAGAAGAAGCATAGAAATTCCCATCGCTGGCATATAGCAAGCTGCCTTCAGGAGCTGCTACATAGGTACTATTAAGATTAGATACAACTGACAGGTTACCGGAAGGAGTTATTGAGAACATAGTTCCCACTCCATTGCTTCCGCCTGAACTTGTAAGCCCATACATTACAGGCTGTGCCTGAACTTGAATAGAAAGAGCTAATGAAACTATTGCTATAACAATAAGTTTCATAAGAGTAAATTTTGTTTTCATGGTGCAAATTTTGTTTTTGTTATGAATTCTATTAAGAATGAAGAATCAAAGATAAAATAAAAATTAATATGCCCGACAAAAATTAAATAAATTTACATGAAATAATGTTCATTTCTGAAAATCAAAGCATTAAGTATGCTTTAATTTGCCTTGTTACTGTGCCGGGCAAGTCATTAAACAAAAAATGGGAATAAATGAGAAGAGAAAATTCCTAAAAAACTTGTATTAAATATCAACGTTAAATAAAAAAACCACCTTGCAACAGCATAGGTGGTCTTTTTAAGAAAGGATTTAAGATGTTTATTTACATACGATGTGCATCATAGCGTACATGATGGCTTCGTAGCCCGTTTGGTCTTTAGCATATACTGTTCTTATGGAGGTTAAGGTTTGGTTCCAGATGCCTTGATCACTATTTTGTGCAGGAATCCCAAAATACTGGGTATTGTTTTTCTTGGTATCGTGAACCATTACAATAAACCCGGCATTTGAATTGTCGGCAGTTCTGTTGAGGCTTAATACCGAAACCTCGAGGTTATAGCCTCCGTATTCCAGTACATATTTTCCTTTGTCAGCAGTAGCATAACCGTTTTTCATGCCCATTCCTTGTTGCTGCATAGATAGCCAGCCTTTGGTCATGTAATTGTATTCGTCCTGGGTGGTTTGTGAATAGGCTAAACCGGAAGCCATAATAAATAGAAGTAAAAATAATTTTTTCATGATTTGTTAGTTTTAAAGGGTTTAATGGATACTTATTAGTTGCAAAAATACATAAAAACATTTACTGCAAATAGGATTCTGCATTAATTTTATTCCCTGTCCAGTCAATTACAAAATCAAATCTATTTTGCTTCAAGTAGGTTCTTTTGTCCAGGCATGGAAAGGTTTTTTTGATAAGACATTTCTAAAAAATAATGTATAAGATATTCAAATGATTTCTTTTACTAGTAGGTGTTACACTTTCTTTTGTTATTGAAAATTCAACTTGTTACATCCACAATTTTGTCCTTCCATTTCTCCCAATTCATTTCAAATTTTACTTCTCCATTATTTACAATTCCTACAGTTGTCCAACCCGCTTTTGCATAGAACCTTTCAGCGCGGGTACCCGGAGCCGTTCCGAGCCAAACCGTATGTTTTGTCTGGGTAAAATACCAGGTAAGCATTAATTCGTGTAGTTGTTTGCCTATTCCTTTCCCTTCCTTTTCCGGATGTACAAAAAGCGCCCATATATTGTAGTTTCTTAGGTCAGCAATTGCGAACCCAACTATTTTTCCATCTATTTCACAAACCCATCCCTTCCCACGGATGGTAAGGTATTCTTCACAATCTCTATCGGTAATTAATAAAGGGTTTGACAAGGTATTTTCTTTTACGGAATGCCTTACGAATTGTATCTGCTTTATATCACTAATTTGAGCTTGCCTGTAAACCATTTAGCTTTACATTTCAAAATTTTGTTTCTTCCAGTTCCACCATTGGCTTTCCCATGCACCCGTCTGGGTTGGGAATATGCAGTAACCATGAAACCGTAGGGGCGATATTAATTATAGGCTCCTCTTTAGGTGATGCCCCGTGGTGGATATCTGCTCCCCAAAAGATCAATGGTACATGTGAATCATAATCATAAGGGGCGCCGTGAGTGGTACCTGTTTTAGCATAGATAAGCCAATTTGGAAGAAGGTTTAAAATCACATCGCCGGAGCGGCTTGGGTAATAACCATTAAGGATTTTATTATTAATAAAATCCTTATTTACTTCCTCTAATTTATATGCTGGAATTGCCCGTTCAACCCCATAGCATTGCAAAGCAATATTTGCTACTTCAGACTCTATGGAATCTTTGTTCAACTTTTTTTCCGCAATAGTTTTATCATCTAAGTAAAACTGCTGATTTACGAATTGCAAAGCCAGGTTGTCCCCATATTTTGAATTAAGATACTCACTTACTTTTGTTAGCAGGGAATTTTCATCCACATAACCGGCAGGTACCCCCCTATCCATAAGATATTGAGCATTAATAGCAGCGCCGTGGTCGGCAGTAAGAAACAGCAATACATTCTTTTTACCTATATACATATCAATAAATGTGAGTAACGTGTCCAGGTCTCTATCGAGCCGGATATAAGTGTCTTCCAATTCAATAGATTCGGTGCCAAACTGGTGACCTACATAATCGGTGGATGAGAAACTAATGGTAAGCATATCTGGTTCATCGTGTTTACCTAAACTATCATTTTTTATAGTTTCAATGACAAAGTCTTTGATCATATCATCACCAAAAGGTGTTGCTTTTATTAAACCTAAACCCCCATTTTTTTCCATTAATACAGGTAAGTTATGCGGAAATATGGGGGCGCTTTCTGTTTTAAATGGTTTTTCATAAGGGTTGTCATCAGGCAAACTCTCGGTGTATTCTTTCGCAGACAAGAAAGTGTACCAGGGTTTACTTAAATAATTTTTAGCACGGCTTTCCATATTGAATTTCATAATCCATTGAGGAAGAAATTTAATATAATAGCTGCTTGTAATCCAGTTGCCGGTGCTATCATCTAACCAGTAAGCAGCATCAGCCCTGTGTCCCGCGGGAAGAATGGAAGCCCTGTCTTTCTCGGAAATACCAATTACCTTAGATTTTCCTCCATTACTCAATTTCAATGCATCACCAATGGTGCTAACTAATTCACGCCTCGGTGACATGTGCCCTAATTTACTAAAACTCCCTACTGTACTTACAGTATCATCTTGAACACAATACACCATTTTTCCCGATTCCCTATCAAACCAGTCATTGGCCACTATGCCATCCATGCTTGGAGTGGCCCCCGTATATATGGCAGTATGCCCCGGACCGGTAAAAGTGGGTACATAATTATATTGAGCATCTTCAAATAGAAAACCTTCTTTCATCAGTCTCCTGAACCCGCCTTTTCCCCATTTTCCGGCATATTTAAAAAGGTAATCATATCGCATTTGGTCAACTACTATGCCGATAACCAATTTGGGACGCCTCACAATTTTATTTTCTTTGTTTTCTCTTTTTTCATTCATGCACGAAGAAAGAATAGTAGCAAGAATGGCTACTGGTAAAAGTCTTTTTCTCATTTTTGTATTCTGAATGCGGTAAAATTAAATTAATTCCATTAACACAATATTAATTTTATGTTCCTGATAGCAGACAGTGGCTCATCTAAAACGGACTGGAGACTGGTAAATGACAAGAATATTATTGGCTCCCTTCAAACCGAAGGGCTAAATCCTTATTATAAAACTATTGATCAGATGAAAATAGTTTTACAAAAAGACCTGATTGAAAATATACCGGATAAAGCTGGGCATGTAAGTCATATTTATTTTTATGGAGCAGGTTGCTCCGTTCAGGTGAAATGCGATGAAGTGAAAAAAGCTCTTTCTGATTGTTTCCCCTCAGCTAAGATGGAAGTGAATCATGATATACTTGGTGCAGCGAGGGCTTGCTGCGGGTATAATAATGGAATAGTATGTATTTTGGGTACCGGCTCTAATTCATGTTATTTTGACGGGAAAATTATTACGAAAACCATTGGCGGGTTAGGTTTTATGTTGGGCGATGAAGGCAGCGGGGGGATAATCGGCAGGGCTATAGTGGCCGCATATCTGAACCATGAAATGCCTGAAGATCTGAAAACCGATTTTTACAATACTTACCGTATGGATAGAACAGAAATTGATAAGAATGTTTATCTTAAACCCAATGCCAATCGCTTTCTCGCAACTTTCAGTCTTTTTGCAGAAAAGCATAAAGCAAAGCCCTTTATTAAAGATATTTTAGAAAAATGCTTTACCCTGTTTTTAGATACCCATGTGTGCCGGTATACAAACTACACTGAAACAACAGTCCATTTTGTAGGCTCCGTAGCCTATTACAATAAAGATATACTAATTGAACTATGTGAAAACAGAGGTATAAAAACCGGGAAATTTGTGCTACATCCAGTGGAAGAGTTGGTAGCATTTCATAGTTGATTTTTCAGGGTCAATTTCTTTAAAGTGAGAAAAACAGTAAGAAGCAACTATTGTTTCTGGTATGTTTTAAATAATTAATCTATAATAAGTAGCTGCAAAACCTTGAGGCATAACATTAAAAATAAGAGAAACATATTAAATTGATACTATGGAAACTAAGTATTGCTGGCATTAGACAATCGGATAGCATTATTGCAGGAAATCCGCTTTTCAATAGTACGAATATTGACCGGTAAATAGGAAATTAAAATATATCGAATCTTTTACCTCATAATATATCTCTATTTTTTGTTACTTTTGCAGGTGAATAATTGAGTGCAGAAAAAATAACATTAAAAAAAATCTTATGAAACTCAAGTTTTTATTTCCAGTGGTATTAGGGGCAATGGTTATAGCCTGTAACAATCCTAAAAATGGTGCAGATAACCAGGCGCAATCAACAATATCAACTACCATATCTAAAGATAGTGGGGTGTATTTCGTTAATCTTAAAAATGGGGATACTGTTACTTCACCTGTAATAGTTCAAATGGGCGTTAAAGGAATGAGTGTAGAACCTGCGGGAGTATATAATGCCGGTAAAGGCCACCATCATCTTATCATAGATGGTAGTTTTACTGAAAAGGGTCAAATGGTGATGAAAGATTCCACACACCTGCACTTCGGCAAGGGACAAACTGCTGATACGCTTAAATTAAGTCCCGGACAACATAGCCTTACCCTTCAATTTGCCGATGGAATGCACCGCTCTTATGGAAAAGACTGGAGTAATACCATCACTATTACTGTAAAGCAATAAGGTAAGGTTATACCTTTAAGCCGTTTACTTATTTTAAGTTTCTTTACTTTGTCATTCTGAACAAAGTGAAGAATCTCATTATTTATGGGGTATTTAGCTGCGCTGAGTATTACAAATTAATGGGATATAATTCATAATACACCTTTCAAAACTCTTTTTTATTACCTTTGCGCCCCTATAAAATAAAAAAATGCAAAATAAAGGTGTTATTCGTTCGTTTGCTATACTCTTAGCCTTAGCCTGTGTCTATTACTTTTCCTTCACATACTTCTCTACAAAAACAGATAATGCAGCCAAAGAATATGCAGCCGATTATGTTAGTCAAAAATCGGTTATAGATTCTGCACATAAAATAGCAAAAGGTGATACTGTAAGAGCAAGATTTATTCTTGATTCTTTAGATCTCTCTACTGACGATAACTTTTTAAAACGTGTAAAAGACAGTGTTATTTATCCTCTTTTTGGATTCACTTATGAAGAGTGTAAAGAAAAGAGTATAAACCTCGGACTTGACCTTAAGGGTGGGATGAACGTAACCCTTGAAATTTCGGAAGCTGATATTATAAGAAGAATGTCGGGCAATAATAAAGATATCGGGTTCAACCAGGCTATAAGTGAAGCAGAAACCGAGCACATGAAATCTACCAGGCCATTTTTGGAGCTTTTCAGTGAAGCCTACCAACGTGCAAAGCCAGATGGAAAACTGGCATCTTATTTCCAAACTATGGAATTGAGGGATGCCATTCCTTATACTTATACTAATGAACAGGTTATAGGGGTATTGAAAGAGCGCATCACTGATGCCATAAGTACCGCCAAACAAACTCTTAGCGCCCGTATTGACAAATTCGGGGTTGCTCAACCAAATATACAAGTATTACCCGGTTCAGGAAGAATATTGATTGGGTTGCCCGGGGTAAGTGATAAAGAAAGGGTGCGTAAATTATTACAGGGTAGTGCAAACCTTGAGTTTTATGAAACCTATTCAAACGAAAAAATATACCCTTACCTTGCCCGTGCCGATCAGCGTCTGGCAGGTATTTTGGGAGGAATCAAGGACACTACCCAAAAAGATAGTGCATTAAAATTAAGTAAGGACAGTATTAAACAAAAAACAGCTAAAGTTCATGATACTGCCGCCCGTTTGAAGGATACGAGTAAAACTATTGCTTCCACTAACAAATCATCTGTTGACAGTGCCAATAAAAAGGATACCTCAAGAGCGGCATTTGCTAAGAAAGACCCCTTGTTTTCCATATTCCAGGCTATGCTTGTTCGTGACCAGCAAAACCATATATTCCCACGTAAAGGACCTGAACCCGAAGTGGGCTATGCAAGGCTATCAGATACAGGAAGGATAGATGCTTATTTCAGAATGCCTCAAATTGCTTCTATTTTCCCTACTGACTTGAAATTTTTATGGGAAAAGCCCAAAGAAAAAAGTAACTCGGTTCTTGAACTGGTTGCAATAAAAACCCTTAAAGGGGGGGCAAGCCCGCTTTCAGGCGATATTATTGCTGATGCCCGCAAAGAGTTTGACCAGATGAATGGAGGGAACCCCAGCATTTCTATGACTATGACCCCTCAGGCTGGTCAGGTATGGAGAAGGCTTACAAATGCGAATAAGGGACAATGTATTGCCATTGTACTTGACAATGTTGTTTATTCAGCTCCGGTGGTTCAAAATGAAATTCCTAATGGCATCTCCCAAATTACAGGAAGTTATACACCCGAAGAAGCAGATGACCTGGTAAATATCCTTAAGGCAGGCCGATTACCGGCTCCTGCCCATATAGTGGAAGAAAGTGTAGTTGGGCCTACTTTGGGAAAAGAATCTATTAATTCCGGGTTATTTTCGTTTGTAGTGGCCATTTTAATTGTATTAGTCTTCATGGCATTTTACTACAATCAGGCAGGTAGAATTGCTGATGCTGCCATGTTAATGAACGTATTTTTTGTATTAGGCATACTCGCCTCACTTGGAGCCGTTCTCACCTTACCCGGTATTGCAGGTATCGTGCTTACGGTGGCTATGTCGGTAGATGCTAACATACTTATATTTGAACGTATAAGGGAAGAATTAGCAGCGGGTGGGAAAACCCTTGCCAATGCTATTAAGGATGGGTTTAAAAATGCCAGGTCTTCGGTACTCGACTCTAACATTACCACTTTTATTTTGGGTATCATACTATATGTATATGGCACCGGACCAATACAGGGTTTTGCAACAACCCTTATTATAGGTATCCCTTCCTCACTTTTCTGCGCCATATTTCTTACCCGCTTAATGTTTGAACGTAACATAAGCAAAGGCAAGGAAATAAAGTTTGATACTTCAATTACAAGGAATGCATTTAAAAACATTAATATCAATTTCGTAAAGCGCAGGCGTTTGTATTATATAATTTCCGGAACTGTATTGTTAGCTGGGCTTGTTTCTTATCTAAATAGCGGATTTAACCTTGGAGTTGATTTTAAAGGGGGAAGAAACTATGTAGTACGTTTTGATAATCCTCCTTCGGTAGAAAATGTTCGTAAAACCCTCACTGTTGCTTTTAGCGGGGAGGCTCCTGAAGTGCAAACATACGGAGAAAGTACCCAGGTGAAAATTACAACTGCGTATCTTGTTAATGACCAGTCAAAAGACGCTGAAAGTAAGGCTGAGGCAGCCCTTAATAAAGGCCTTGAACCAATGCATAACCACTATATTATTGAAAGTTCCCAATTGGTGGGTGAATCGGTATCTCATGATATAAAATCAAGAGCAATATGGTCCGTTTTATTTGCCTGTTTGCTTATGTTCATATATATATTTATCCGCTTCCGTGGATGGCAGTATGGCTTAGGTGCTGTTGTTGCATTATTCCACGATGCCTTAATGATTATGGCAGTATTTACCTTGTTTAAAAATGTAGTTCCTTTTTCACTGGAAATTAACCAGGATTTTATTGCAGCCATTCTAACTGTAATGAGTTACTCAATGAATGATACCATTGTGGTATTCGATCGAATTCGTGAATATCTTACCAAGAAAAAGAAGAAGGATTTGGATCGGGGAGAAGATAAAAAGGAAGTTATCAACTATGCTTTAAATGCTACCTTAAGCCGGACTATTAATACTTCGTTAAGTATTTTCTTTGTATTGTTGGCAATATTCTTATTCGGTGGAACGACTATAAAAGGCTTTGCCTTTGCATTATTAGTGGGTATTATAGTGGGTACTTATTCCTCTATTTGTATTGCAACTCCTATAGTAATTGACTTCGATAGAAAGAAGAAAGAACCGACTGCCTAAGTATGAAGAGGTTGTTCGTTGTTACGATGCCCTGCGAGGCAATCTCATTAATATGACTCGAATGGTGGAGATTGCTTCACAGGGCATCGCAATGAGGGTATGGATAGTAAAATTTACGAGCTTATTGGGTATTGGAGTAAATAAGCATTGACCTATGACTATTGACTTACTGCTTACTACAAATTTAATTCTTCCAACACTTTTGTTTCTTGACTTCAGTGGAGGCGAATTCCTGCTTATTGCTGTTGTATTCCTAATGTTTTTTGGTTCTAAAAGCATCCCCGGTATGGCAAGGACTTTGGGTAAAGCCATTCGGGAGTTTAAAGAGGCAGCTAATACCGTGCAGAGAGAAATACATGAGAGTGCCACTATTGAGGAAGTTAAAGAAACACCACAATCAAATCAAGGAGCTATTTCTCAATCATCAAGTCCTATAGTCGCTCCTCAATCTGAAGTGAATACCCCATCAGAGGATACCAAAAGCGAAGAGTAAAAACACATAAGTGTTTTAGTTATTTTGCAATAACAAACTTACCAGTCTGGAAAGTTTTATCTTTAGTTGTAAGTGAATAGATATAAGTTCCACTGCTAAGGGTGTATAGTGTACCCCAATGTTAGGACAGGAGTAAGTCAAAGTTAAGTTGTTTTGTTATTGTTGTTGTCATTTTCTTTTTTGCTTCTTTTTTCTTTGTTGATAAGTGTTAATTTGTTAATAACTTTTAAGCTGCCTGTGGGTACATGGATGCGGGTGTTTTATAGTCCAGAGATTGATGGATTCGTTCATGGTTGTAAAAGGTAAAATACCGATGTATTCCGTTATAGAGTTCTACGCCATCTTCAAAGGCATGTAAGTATACACATTCATATTTGACGGACTTCCATAAGCGCTCTATAAATATATTATCTAACGCTCTACCTTTACCATCCATGCTTATTTTTATTCCCTCACAGGCTTTAAACCATTCATCAGAAGTAAACTGACTACCTTGGTCAGAGTTGATAATTTCCGGTTTGCCATATTGTTCTATGGCTTCGTTAAGTACCTGACAGCACCATTGGGAGGTCATGGTATTGCTAATGCTCCAGTTCACCACATACCGGGTATGAAGGTCTATAATGGCACATAAATACATAAACCCTCTACGCATGGGAATATAGGTTATATCCACAGCCCATGCCTGATTGCTGTGGGTGGTTTTCAAGCCTTTAAGCAAGTATTCATATATTAACTGTCTTTTACCTGGCTTGCTGGTATTGGGCTTGCGATAGAGGGTTTGCCAGCCCATTAGGTCCATTAGTCGTTTGACGCGTTTTGCATTAACACGATGCCCTTCGGTTCTGAGCCAGTATGTGAGTTTGCGCACTCCGTAAAAAGGGGTTTGCAGATACTTCTCATCCACCAATCGCATCAGGTGGAGATTATCTTCGCTCTCCTGCATAGGTTTATAATACAACCCGCTACGGTGAATACAGGCAAGTTCACACTGATGGCGTATACTTATATCCTTATCTTTCTCTATCATTGCTCTGCGCTCCGGTAATGGTTTTACTGTAATTTTTTTTTGAGCCATTCATTATCCATCTTCAACCTTCCTATCTGGGCATATAGTTTTTCTATATCCGCCTGCTCTTGTTGTCGCTCTTCTTTCCTGCTTGAGCTGTCCTCAAAAACAGTAGCCGCTTTTTCTAAAAAGTCTTTCTTCCAGGTACTGATTTGATTAGGATGTAGTTCATACTTGCGGGCAAGTTCTTCCATACTGCTCCGCTCTTTTAATGCTTCAATGACTACTTTAGCCTTGAAGTCTGAACTGAAATTACGTCTTGGTTTTCTTTCCATAGTCAGGTAAATTTAAGGTTTATTTTTCCACCTTAACAACCTGCCCTAATTTTGGGGTACACTATAGGTGCTGACATCTAAACTAAACTTATTTTGGGAAGCTGCCAAATCGACCCTGTTATATTCTTTACCCGTATTATCAAACACTACTAATTGAAATTCTTCCTGGTTATTAGGAGGGGTAATTTCAAAATTCAGCAACATCGAGCTGGGGTTGGGATAAATCTTTACGTAATTGCCATTGCCCGGGAAATTATAAACAGATGTTGGCAGGTTTCCACACATGGTATATACCAGCATTTCGGGTACATTATGGGCTCCATATTTTTGTAAAAATAGCTTTGCACCGGCCGAAGTATTAATAATTGGGACTTCGTCAACCGAACCGCCCCAGCAGCCCAGACAATAAGGCCCATTGGCGCTGTCTACCTGGAGTAAAAGAGTCCCATCTGTTCGGTAAATACGGAAAGGCTTATAAATATTATTAGGGTTTTCATAAGCATATTCAAGGGTTGTAGAATCGCAGTCGAAAAGATAATTGGTAACATATATTACCTCAAACCCATTTTTAATAGAATCTCCAGTAGGTGGAATCTGAATATTGGTCATATAAGGACTCATATCCATATTATATACGCTGAAACTATTTTGGGCAGGGTTTACCAGCACATATTTGAAATCATTATTTCCAATATTTGTACAATATGGATTTGTCGTACTGGTAGAATCGAATGTATATTGCAACGTAATTTGTGCTTTCAACAATGAGGAAGCAAAAATGAAAGCTATAAGCAAGGTTGCAGTTAGTGTTTTCATAGTTCGTGTTTTTATGGTTTTTACTTTTTATAAAACACTCATACGAGTGAAAATTGAAATAGGTTGGGTATGAATTTAATTTTTGAAATAGGTAGGGAACGGTTTTAAACCGTTCCCTGCAAGACAATTATTTTGGAAATATTACGGGGTTATTAAAAAAATTGGAGGTTGTTATTCCTCATCAACTTCCTTCAATAAACTGCAATTAAATATACTTGCTGGTGAAATAACTGTATCGGTTAATGGGATTTTATTTCCATAACGTTCTTCGAGTTTATCCTTTACTACTTCATCAGATAAATCAAAATCTTTAAGGAGTTGAAGCTTACCTAATTCAAGGTTATTTAACTTATGATATGCCTTCCACACTAATTCCGAACAATATATTTTATCATCACTCCAGCTAAAATAGGGGTCATAATCTCTCCCAATATAGCTTTGACAAATTGTCCGCAAGGTTCCAAACATTTCTAATGAAATTGCGGGGTCCGCCTCAACACGTTTAACCACAAAATGGTCACCCTGTCCTTTCGCTATCCACTTATCAAGAGGAGTCCATTTAACTTTTGCAGCAGCCTCTATTACATAATATTTTGAAGTTCCCGTATCAAATGAAAAGATAATTCCGCAATGGGTGTATTGTGAATGCGTAGCCATTGCTATAGCTTTACTTTGTTTAGATATTGAAGTTTGGAAAATAATATCACCATCCCTGATTTTATTATTCTCTGTAAGCGTTTTTACTTTCTCCGCCGCAATTGCAAACCTTTGTCTTCCCTCATAGCGTTTTCTTAAAATGTAAAATACCGCTGATAGGAAGAGAATACCAACAAGTATTAAGAAATAGAATTTTAATTTCTTCATGAAATAGTATGTATTGCCAAATGCGTTACACAAAAATACGAAAATATTGTAGAGACGCCATGCATGGCGTCTCTACAATATAAGGTTTAAATAATTTGGAATAATTTTAATTACCCTTTGTAGCTTTCTGAATAGTATTTGAAGTAATCATGATAGATTGGCTTTTAGAAGTGTCATAAAAGAAATAGAAATCGTTTGTTTTACCGAGGAATATTATGTTTTTGTTCGATGAAAATGTTTGATTGTTATTTCCCAAAAGTTCAATTTTAACAGGGTTTAATTCGGTCTGTTTTATCTCGTTCCATGTAAGACAAAGAGTAAAGCAGGAGATTGTTATGATTGACGAAATCAATAGTACGATTTTAACGTCTTTTATACCGATAATTTTATGAATAAAAATGATTAGGAACTGTACAAAACATGCAAAGCCGAAGTACAGGAATATTAACTTCACAAATACAAGAAATAAACCTAAAAAAAGGACAACGGGACATAATAAAAGTAGCGTAACTTTAAATTGATGATTTTTAAATCCATGTTCAAGTTCTGAACCTCCTTTATTAATTGAGTCCATTATTTTCCTAAATCTATTTTGTTTCTTTTTATTTATAGGCTCAATAATTTCATTTTGATGGGATTGTTGGGATAATGGTATAGTCTCTTTAGTTTGAAAAGCTTGAGTGATATGTAATGGTTTATTTGCTTGCTTATCCATAAAAACTATAAGGGCAACTCCCAACGTAGTTTGTAGTAGTAGTAGAATTAAAAAGAAGATAAGGATATTGAGATTACTTAGAAACGAAAGGATTATTTCAGAAAAGTTGAGGTAATTAACAATGCTTATATTCCAATGCCCATAATAGACCCACAATCTACCGAATCCAAGAAAAATCAAAAAAGAGCCAATAAGTGGCGATATTTGAACTATCTTTTTCAGATTCACGCTATACTTTGTTTTTAGGTTTCTTAATAGCCTTCAGTTTTGCTTCGGCTTCAGAGGCAAGATAGGGTGCACTATAAATATATTCCAGTATTGCGTTACATAGTGCGCTTACAATTGGAATTTCTTTTTCACTAAGTTCACCAATTCCTGCATGTGCACCAATATTCCCAAAATCTTTAAGTCTTTTTGCTATACTCACCAACTTAGATGGAATTTCACTTCTATTTGCTAAGTCTTGCAACATTAATGCAAGGGTATCTCCTACAGCTTTTCTATCCAGGCACACCAACTCTAATAATCGTCTCAATAGTATAACATAAGCATTTACATCGATAGTTTTTATTTTTTCAGCGGCTTCGTAGGTTTTCAAAATATTTTGGGGGAGTCCAATTGGAAGGTTTTTTGTTTGTGGATATAATATCGTATAATCATATTCTATTTCATCTTCAGAATCTTGCCACCATTCTGCCCAATAATAACTTACAATATTTATCTTTTTACATGCAGGGCATTTAAGCACACTATAATATGTGCCTTCATCCATGGGAGGACCATAAAAATTCGGATCATTTTTGTAATCGAGTCTTTTGATAAGATCAAAAACGGTTCCAACAATTTCCATTCCTGAAATATTGCTACAGTGACCGCATGACAATACTTGAGATACATCCTTTGACATAATTTTCAATTTTTTCCACAAACGTACAAAAATCATTTCTCCCCCCAACCGTCCCCTCCAAAATCCAACATTCCGTCCCTGTTCATTCCCTGTTGAAAAAAAATGTTGTATATGTATGTGTAATTGATTATTTACTACCTTTGCAACCCCAAAAAATAGGATGGGGATATTATTTATTGTAAGCTAACTAACAGAAAACCAAGATAATCAATGCCAACAATACAACAGTTAATTCGCAAAGGCAGAGCCAAGGTTGAATATAAAAGCAAATCAGGTGCATTAGACAGGTGTCCTCAACGCAGGGGTGTTTGCATCCGTGTGTACACCACCACGCCTAAAAAGCCAAACTCCGCATTGCGTAAAGTAGCCAAGGTTCGTTTAACCAACAAAGAAGAAATTATTGCTTATGTACCCGGCGAAGGACATAACCTTCAGGAGCACAGTATTGTATTGGTGCGTGGAGGCAGGGTAAAAGACCTTCCGGGTGTTCGTTACCACATTGTTCGTGGTACATTGGATACCGCAGGTGTTGATAACCGCAAACAAAGCCGTCAGCAAATACGGAACCAAGAGACCTAAAGCAGGCGCAGCAGCAGCAGCAGCAAAAAAGAAATAAAACTAAGCATACTGATAGCAAACTGACAACTGACCACTGACAACTATATAACAATGAGAAAAGGCAAAGCAAAAAAAAGAATACTCCTAAACGACCCAAGGTTTAACGATAAACTGGTTACCCGTTTTGTAAACAACCTGATGGAAAGCGGCAAAAAGAATACCGCTTACAATATTTTTTACGGTGCTATTGACAAAGTTCAGGAAGTAACCAAAGAAGATGGACTTGAATTTGGAGAAAGGCTATTGAAAATGTATCGCCTGCTGTGGAAGTAAAAAGCCGCAGGGTAGGTGGAGCTAACTACCAAATTCCTATGGAAGTTCGCCCTGACCGTAAAGTTGCCTTGGCTATGAAATGGATGGTGGATTATTCCCGTCTTCGTAAAGAAAAATCAATGGTTGACAAATTAGCAGGTGAAATTATGGCAGCTGCAAAAGAAGAAGGTTCAGCATATAAAAAGAAAGAAGATACTCACCGAATGGCAGAAGCAATAAAGCATTTGCTCACTTTAGGTTTTAATTATAATTAGAATTAGATATAATGAAACTGACTACTGACAACTGAATTATGGCCGATTTACATTATACAAGGAATATAGGCATCATGGCGCACATTGACGCCGGTAAAACAACCACTACCGAGCGTATTCTGTTTTATGCAGGTGTAAACTATAAAATTGGCGAAGTGCACGAAGGTACTGCTACTATGGACTGGATGGTTCAGGAGCAAGAACGTGGTATCACTATTACTTCTGCTGCTACCCGTGTATTCTGGGATTATAAAGGCGAAAAATACAAAATTAATATTATTGATACTCCCGGTCACGTTGACTTTACCGTTGAGGTAGAGCGTTCATTGCGTGTATTGATGGAGCTGTTGGTCTTTTCTGTGCTGTTGGTGGTGTTGAGCCTCAATCGGAAACCGTATGGCGCCAGGCAAATAAATATGGCGTTCCCCGTATAGCATTTGTAAATAAGATGGATAGGGCAGGAGCTGACTTCTTTAATGCCGTAAAGGAAATTAAGGATAAATTAGGCGCTAACCCTGTTCCAATTCAAATACCTATTGGTTCTGAAGAACTATTTAAAGGTGTTGTTGACCTTGTTAACAATAAAGCTATTGTTTGGCATGGCGAAGATTTAGGAGCAAAATGGGAATATTCTGAAATTCCGCCTGATCTGAAAGAAGCTGCTGCTGAATGGAGAGCCAAGATGGTGGAAAGCGTTGCTGAATATGATGATAAGATGATGGAGAAGTTCTTTGAAGATCCAAATTCTATTACCGAAGATGAAATTAATAACGTATTGCGTAAGGGTACTATTGCTATGACAATTACCCCTGTGCTTTGCGGTTCTTCCTTTAAAAATAAAGGTGTTCAACCTATGTTGGATGCAGTTATGGCTTATTTGCCAAGCCCTATGGATCTTCCTCCTGTAAAAGGAATCAATCCTGATACCGATGTGGAAGAAGAAAGATCATGCTGATCCTAGATGATAAATTTGCTGCATTTGCATTTAAAATTACTACTGATCCATTTGTTGGCCGTTTGGCATATTTCCGTGTATATTCAGGTACGCTTAAATGCCGGTTCTTATGTGTTGAATACACGTACCGGCAATAAAGAACGTATTTCCCGTATATTCCAAATGCATGCTAACAAGCAAATTCCTATTGATAAAATTATGCAGGAGATATTGGTGCTGCAGTTGGATTTAAAGATATTCGTACCGGAGATACCCTTTGCGATGAGAAGTATCCGCTCAATATTAGAGTAAATGACTTCCCTGAGCCGTTATCTCTATTGCAGTTGAGCCTAAAACACAGGCTGACCTTGAAAAGATGGGTGTTGCACTTGGCAAACTTTCTGAAGAAGATCCTACGTTCCGTGTTCGTACAGATGAAGAATCAGGCCAAACCGTATTGAGCGGTATGGGTGAGCTTCACTTGAAATTCTGGTTGACCGTATGAAACGCGAGTTTAAAGTAGAATGTAACCAGGGCGCTCCTCAGGTTGCATATAAAGAAGCAATTACCAAGGAAGTTGAACACCGTGAATTGTATAAGAAACAATCGGGTGGTCGTGGTAAATATGCTGATATGACAGTTGTAATTAGCCCTGTTGATGAAGGCAAAGCTCGGCTTACAGTTTGAAAATGAAATTACAGGTGGTAATATTCCTCGTGAATTTATCCCTGCTGTTGAAAAAGGATTTAAAGCATCTATGACAAATGGTGTATTAGCAGGTTTCCCTGTAGATAGTCTTAAAAGTAAGGCTTATCGATGGTGGTTTCCACGCTGTTGACTCGGATGCATTATCATTTGAAATTTGCGCCCGTACTGCTTACCGTGAAGCATTGAAGAAAGCCCGTCCTATTATTCTTGAACCAATCATGAATGTAGAGGTGGTTACCCCTGAAGATTATATGGGTGACATTGTAGGTGACTTGAACAAACGCCGCGGTCAAATGCAGGGCATGGACCAACGTCATGGTGCAAGGGTTATAAAAGCCCAGGTTCCACTTTCCGAAATGTTTGGTTACGTAACCACATTGCGTACCTTATCATCAGGCAGGGCAGCATCTACTATGGAGTTTTCACACTATGCTGAAACCCCAAGAAACATTTCAGAAGCAGTTATAGCACAAGCACAAGGTAAAAAAGCATTAGCATAAATAAATTTAAGAGTTAAGAATTAAAATTAAGATTCAAAAAAATGAACCAAAAAATAAGAATAAAGCTAAAATCGTACGACCATAACCTGGTAGACAAGTCGGTTGAGAAAATCATCAAGACTATCCGCCAGACCGGAGCTGTTGTAAGCGGACCTATTCCACTGCCAACCGATAAGAAAATTTTTACCGTTTTGCGTTCACCCCACGTAAATAAAAAAGCAAGTGAACAGTTCCAGGTATGTGCATATAAACGCCTGATGGACATATACATAAGCTCATCGAAGACAATTGATGCTTTAATGAAGCTTGAATTGCCAAGCGGTGTAGAAGTTGATATTAAATAATTAGTAATTAATAATTAAATAAAAGAAATGTCAGGATTAATAGGTAGAAAAATTGGAATGACCCGCTTAGCGGATGATGCAGGAAATTATGTTTCCTGCACCGTTATTCAAGCAGGACCTTGTGTAGTTACGCAAGTGAAAACCGATGAAAAGGATGGCTATAAAGCTATTCAACTGGGTTTTGAAGAGGCTACAGAAAAGCACACTCCGAAAGCTGAACAAGGCCATTTTAAAAAAGCCGGAACCACTCCAAAGAAGAGATTAATGGAATTTAAAGGCTTTGAAAAGGAACTGAAAGCAGGTGATGTGCTGGATGTTACCATTATTTAACGAAGGTGATTTTGTGGATGTTGCAGGAACTTCAAAAGGAGAAGGTTTCCAGGGTGTTGTGAAAAGATGGGGTTTTAGTGGGGTTGGTTCACGTACACACGGTCAGCATGACCGTCAACGTGCTCCCGGTTCTGCAGGTGCATCATCCTTTCCATCTCGTGTTTGGCAAGGTAAAAAAAAAGCCGGAAGAACAGGAGGAGTAAGAGCAAAGGCCAAAACCTGAGTATATTTAAAATACTTCCTGAAAAGAATGTACTGTTAGTAAAAGGTTCTATACCCGGATACAATGGTTCTTACGTAGTAGTTGAAAGATAATTAGGAATTAATAATTAGAAATATAGAAATCATGGAACTGAATATTATAAATACAAAAGGAGAAGAAACAGGTAAAAAAGCCAAGTTGAATGATGAGGTTTTTGCCATCACTCCGAATGACCATGCTATTTACCTTGATGTAAAGCAAATACAGGCGAATGGTCGCCAGGGAACACACAAAGTAAAAGAACGTAACGAAGATTGCCGGAAGTACCAAAAAGTTGAAAAGACAAAAAGGTACAGGCGGAGCCCGTTCGGGTAGCATTAAAAACCCGGTTTATGGTAATGGTCGTGCACACGGTCCTCGCCCACGCGATTATGGTTTCAAACTGAATATCAAGTTGAAAAGACTTGCCCGTAAATCGGCTCTTTCTCAAAAAGCATTGGATAAAAGAATTACTGTTATTGAAGACTTTACCTTTGAAGCCCCAAAAACCAAACAATGTATTGAACTTCTCAAAAACCTGAACTTAGAGAATAAGAAGATATTGCTCGTATTGGGCGGCAATGATAAAAACATCGTATTCTTTCATCCCGCAATATGCAAGGATTTCAAGGTAGCCCAGGCAACTGACCTGAATACATTTGATATTCTTAATTGCAGTCAACTTATTCTTTCTGAAAAGTCTATTCCAGTAATCGAAACCGTATTAAGCTAAATAAGCCATGAGTATAATAATAAAGCCAGTACTTACAGAAAAAATGACCCAGCATACCGAAAAGTTTAATCGCTATGGGTTTTATGTTACCACAAAAGCCAACAAAATCCAGATTAAGGAGGCTGTTGAAAAAATGTATAACGTAACGGTTAACAGACATCCGCACCATGAATACTCCCGGTAAGGTAAAAAGCCGTATGAAACGCAGCGGAGTTCAAAGGGCAAGGGTAGGTAAATATAAAAAAGCTGTAGTGGCATTGAAAAAAGGAGACGCAATAGATTTTTACAGCATATAGTCAATAATAATAAATATACAAGATAAATGTCACTAAAGAAAACAAGACCACTAACACCATCGCAACGTTATCAGTTACTGATAGCTTTGAAGATGTTACGGCAAGCAAACCGGAAAAGAGTTTGCTTCGCCCTATTCATAATAAAGGCGGACGTAACAACACCGGTAAAATGACCATGCGCTATATTGGCGGTGGTCATAAACACAGATACAGGGAAATTGATTTTAAAAGAGATAAGATTCAATATCCCTGCTGTTGTAAAAACTATTGAATACGATCCAATCCGTACGGCACGTATTGCATTGTTGCATTATGCTGATGGAGAAAAGCGTTATATCATTGCTCCGCACGGATTAAAAGTGGGAAGCAAGTTATTATCAGGTAAAGGCGTGGTTCCAAACGTGGGTAATGCCCTTAAATTAGGCGAAATGCCATTGGGTACTACCGTTCATAATATTGAATTACGTCCGGGACAAGGAGCTAAGTTAGCCCGCAGCTGCAGGCACTTATGCTCAACTTGTCTGCCCGCGACGGAAACTATGTAATATTAAAAATGCCTTCCGGCGAAACCCGTATGATTCTTGCAGCTTGCATGGCTACTGTTGGTTCAGTTATCAAACCCTGACCATAGCCTTGAAGTACATGGAAAAGCAGGACGCAGAAGATGGTTAGGTCGCAGGCCCCGTAACCGTGGTGTAACCATGAACCCTGTAGATCACCCAATGGGTGGTGGAGAAGGAAAGGCTTCAGGAGGACACCCACGCTCCAGAAGAGGTATTCCGGCTAAAGGCTATAAAACCCGAAACCCTAAGAAGAGTACCAGTAAACACATTCTTGAAAGAAGAAAGAAATAAATAATTATTTAAACTTAAATCCAAATCATAACTAAATACAACATGGCACGTTCAATTAAAAAAGGACCTTTTATAGATTTCAAACTGGAAGAAAAAGTTACTGACGATGAATAAGGCCGGTAAGAAAGATCAGTGATTAAAACCTGGTCACGCCGCAGCACTATTTCTCCTGAGTTTGTAGGAAACACATTTGCCGTTCATAACGGGCACAAATTTATCCCTGTCTACGTAACTGAAAACATGGTAGGGCATAAATTAGGTGAATTTGCACCAACCCGTACCTACAGAGGCCACGCAGGACACCGTAAAGCAGAAGCAGGACCACAATCTGCCAGCTAACTAAAATTGAATTAACAAAGAAAGAATATAACACATGGGCTCAAGAAAACAAAATACGGCAGACGCAAGAAAAGAAGCAATGAAAACCACTTATGTGGCAAGGCTTAGCAATTGCCCTACATCACCCCGCAAGATGAACCTTGTGGCTGAACTTATCAGAGGTAAAGATGTATACAAAGCGTTAAACATTCTTCATTTCAGTAGTAAACATGCTGCCAAGAAAATGGAAAAACTGCTTCGTTCTGCTATCGCTAATTTTGAAGCGAAATCGGGCGAAAGAGCGGAAGATGCAGAATTATATGTAAGCGAAGCAGAGTGGACGGAGCACCTATTTTAAAGCGTTTCCGCCCTGCTCCCCAAGGAAGGGCATACCGTATCCGTAAACGTTCCAACCATATCATTCTTGCTGTAAACAAGCAGAATGGACACATGCTGCGAATCAACAGCTGAAGGAGAAGAAATATTAGAAGAACCACAAATTGAAGATGCAGAAGTAGTAGAAACAAGAAACAACAACAGAAGAATAATATTATAATCAATCAATAAAACATGGGACAGAAAGTAAACCCTATAGGAATTCGCCTCGGAATCATCAAAGGATGGGATTCCAACTGGTACGGAGGTCTGCACTACGCTGAAAAGCTGGTGGAAGACGAACATATCCGTAATTACCTGCTTGCACGTCTTCCTAAAGGAGCTATTTCACGTATAATAATTGAAAGGACCCTTAAACTTATCACTGTTACTATCAATACCTCCCGCCCCGGTATTATTATTGGAAAAGGTGGTAAAGAAGTAGATAAGCTTAGAGAAGAGCTTAAAAAAGTGACCCAGAAGGAGATTCAAATTAACATATTTGAAATAAAGCGTCCGGAATTAGATGCCCGTTTGGTTGCCGAAGGTATTGCCCGCCAGATTGAAGGACGTATATTTTATAAAAGAGCCGTTAAAACGGCTGTTTCTACTACCGTTCGTATGGGGGCAGATGGAATAAAGATAAGAGTATCAGGTCGTTTGGAAGGAGCAGATATTGCCCGTTCAGAAACATTTAAAGAAGGACGTACCCCCCTTCATACCTTCCGCGCTGATATAGACTATGCTGTATGCGAAGCACATACCACTTATGGCAGAATTGGTATAAAAGTATGGATTTGCCGTGGAGAAATTTATGGCAAACGTGATCTTTCGCCAAATATTGGGATGATGAAAGAAAAGAAAAACCTGAAGTTCAACAAGGGTGGTGGAGATAACAGAGGCAAGAAAAGAAGAGACAGAGACGGCGGTTCAGACGTATAATTGAGTTATAAAGGTAAAAGTTGAAAGTTTATAAAGTATAAACAATAGAATAATAACATGTTACAACCAAAGAAGACAAAATTCCGAAAAATGCACAAGATGCCTCCTAAGGGTAATACCAAAAGGGGAGACCAGCTGGCATTTGGTTCATTCGGATTAAAAGCTATCCAGGGAGCCTGGGTAACCGACCGCCAGATAGAAGCTGCCCGTGTTGCCTTAACCCGCCACATGCAACGTAAAGGGCAAGCCTGGATTCGGATATTCCCCGATAAGCCGATTACCCGGAAACCTGCTGAGGTACGTATGGGAAAAGGAAAAGGAGCACCTGAATTTTGGTCCGCAGTAGTAAAACCCGGAAGGATTTTATTTGAAATAGAAGGAATAACCCAGGCAGAAGCTCAGGCTGCTTTACGCCTTGCATCACATAAGCTTCCTATCACCACTAAATTTGTGGTTAGACGGGAGTATGTGGAAGAAGTAGCAGAAAAACATTAATAATAGAATTACGTCATGAAAGAATCAGAATTAAAGCCACTTAACGATAAAGAATTGAACGAACGCTTGAAGGAGGAAAGAGCCCTTAATACCAAGCTGAAAATTCAACATGCTATTTCTTCTATTGAGAACCCCGCAAGGATTACAGCTCAACGTAAAATGATTGCGCGGATTCTTACCGAACAAAAAGAAAGAAGTATAAAAGCAGCCTCTGCAAAATAAATTGGAGCCTGACTGGCAATAAAAAATAACTATGGAACAAACAGCAACAGAAACCACCACCGAAATCCGGAATCTCCGCAAGGAAAAAACAGGGTTGGTAACCAGCGACAAAATGGATAAAACCATTGTTGTGAGTGTAGAAAGAAGAATTAAGCATGCTAAGTATGGTAAGTTCATTAAAAGAACCTCCAAATTTTTTGCCCACGATGAAAAGAATGAGGCACATACGGGAGATTTAGTAACCATTGGGGAAACCAGGCCCATGAGTAAAAATAAATGCTGGAGATTGGTAAAAGTAGTAGAGAAAGCTAAGTAGTATATTAATAACGAAAACTGAATATTGAATAATTAATTTTTTTCACTTTTCACTTTTCACTTTTCACTTATAAAATGATAACACAAGAGTCCAGATTAGTAGTAGCCGATAACAGTGGAGCCAAAGAAGCTCTCTGTATCCGTGTATTGGGAAACAGCAGGATGCGCTATGCCCGTATAGGCGATAAAATCATTATCAGCGTAAAGGATGCTATACCTACCGGTGGTGTTAAAGCCGGAACAGTTTCAAAGGCTGTTGTGGTAAGGACCAGCCGTGCTACCAAACGTGCCGATGGCTCTTTTATCCGTTTTGATGATAATGCAGTGGTATTATTGAATGATCGGATGAATTAAGAGGAACCCGTATTTTCGGACCCGTAGCCAGGGAATTGCGTGAAAAGCAATTTATGAAAATCATTTCCTTAGCTCCTGAAGTACTATAATAAGTTGAAAGGGAAAAATTGAAAGTAAAAAGTTAATTCAAAGAAAGAAAAAAAGATTAAATTCGCAACCCATTTTTTAAGGGCATGAAAACAAAGATAAAGTTAAAGAAAGGTGATTTAGTAAAGGTAATAGCCGGAAACTCCCGTGGGAGAGAGGGCAAGATACTGGATATTGATACCGATAAGTACAGGGCATTTGTAGAAGGTGTAAATATTGTTCACAAACACACCAAACCAAATCAAAAACTACCTAAAGGCGGAATTCAGAAACAAGAAGCTTCTGTGCATCTTTCTAACCTGATGATATTAGACCCCAATGGAGGAGCCCCTACCCGCATTGGCAGAAGTGTAGATGAAAAGACTGGTAAACTGGTGAGAATTTCAAAAAAATCCGGCGAAGCCATAAAATAATTAAGAATTTAAAGACTGACCACTGAAATTAATATGAGCAACACAAAAGATAAAATATACACACCAAGGTTAAAAGACCAATACCTTAAAAAGGTGGTGCCTGCCCTTCAAAAGCAGTTTAACTACTCCAGCAGCATGCAAGTTCCAAAAATCAAAAAGATTTGTTTGAACCAAGGTATTGGAATTGCTGTATCTGACAGGAAATTAGGCGAAAACGCTGTGGTTGAAATGACCACCATTGCCGGACAAAAGGCTGTAGCAGCTAAGTCCCGTAAGGATATTGCTAACTTTAAACTCAGAAAAGGAGTGGCAGTAGGAGTAAGGGTAACCCTTCGCGGTAATAATATGTATGAATTTTTAGACAGGCTTATTTCTGCTGCATTACCCCGTATCCGTGACTTTAAAGGGATTGACCGTAAAGGATTTGACGGACATGGTAACTATACCCTTGGAATTACCGAACAGATTATCTTCCCTGAAATCAATATGGATAAGGTAACCAAGATAATGGGTATGGATATTACATTCGTAACCTCAGCCCCTACTAATGAAGAAGCTATGGCATTGCTCGAATCTTTCGGGATGCCATTTAAAAAAGAAACAACTAACGAACCAATAATAAGTAAAGAATGGCAAAAGAATGTGTTAAAGCCCGCCAGGTAAAACGTGAAAAACTTGTGGCACAATATGCGGCTAAGAGGGCTGAACTGAAAAAAGCAGGCAATTATGCTGAATTGGCAAAGTTGCCACGTAACTCCTCAGCAGTTCGTCTCCGCAACCGTTGCAAAATGACCGGCAGACCACGAGGCTATATCCGCCAGTTTGGTGTTTGCAGAAATGTGTTCAGGGAAATGGCATTAATGGGTAAAATACCCGGAGTAACTAAATCAAGCTGGTAATATTTATTAATAGAACAATCATATCATGACAGACTCAATATCAGATTATTTAACAAGACTGCGTAACGCAATTAAAGCAAAACACAGGCTTGGTGGAAATTCCTTCTTCTAATTTGAAGAAAGAAATTACCCGTATCCTCCATGAAAAGGGGTACATCCTCAATTATAAAACCGAAGAAATTCCGGGACACCAGGGAATTATTAAAATTGCCTTGAAGTACCATGCTTCTGCCCGTCTTTCTGTTATCAAAAAATTAGACCGTGTGAGTTCACCAGGGTCTTCGCCGTTATGTTGGAGCAGATAATTTGCCTCGGGTGTTAAACGGACTTGGCATTGCTATCGTATCTACATCAAAAGGTGTAATGACAGATAAAGAAGCCCGCAAAGAGAACGTTGGCGGAGAAGTAATCTGTTACGTTTACTAATATTATTTAATACAAGAACAAATGTCCCGTATAGGAAAATTACCGATAAGCATACCCAAAGGGGTTGAGGTGGCTGTAGCCAAAAATGTGGTGAACGTAAAAGGACCCAAAGGTCAGCTTTCACGTACTATTGACCCAGATATCACTGTAGATAGTAGAAAGACGGAGAAGTTTTATTAAGCCGTCCCAGCGAACAAAAAAGACATAAAGCCATGCATGGCTTATACCGTTCCCTAATCAATAACATGGTTACTGGGTGTTAATACCGGATTCAAAACCGAACAGGAAGTGGTGGGAGTAGGTTTCAGGGTAGCTGTTCAGGGACAAGTTGTGGATATGACACTTGGATATTCACACACCATCATATTTGAACTTCCTAAAGAAATTAAAGCAACCGCTACTGCCGAAAAAGGGAAAGCTCCTGCATTGATGCTCGAATGTGCCGATAAAGAATTATTAGGATTGGTGGCATCTAAAATACGTTCCCTCCGTAAACCTGACGTTTATAAAGGAAAAGGTGTTACGATTTAAAGGAGAGACAACTTCGTATTAAACCTGGTAAAGCTGCTGCAGGTGCAGGCGGTGCCAAGTAATCATATTATATTAAGTAAGAAATGAAAAACAACAAGAAGACAAAAAATAAGGTATAAAATCCGCAAGAAAATTGAAGGAACAGGAGATAACTCCAAGACTTTCAGTATTCAGAAGCAATGCTGAAATATATGCCCAGGTGATAGATGATATCAGTGGTAAAACATTATTTGCTGCATCATCGCTTGAAAAGGAGTTCACAAAAGAAAAAGCCAATAAAACCGAACTGGCTAAAATAGTTGGAAAACAGTAGGGGAAAGGGCATTGAAAGGCAGGAATAGAAAGCGTAAAGTTCGACAGGAGTGGATACTTATATCACGGCAGAGTTAAGGCGTTGGCAGAAGGCGCCCGTGAAGCAGGATTAAAATTTTAATTGGATAATAAACAGATAAATGGCAAATACAGGGAAATGTTACGGTAAAAAGAGTTCGGTCAACCGATGTTGAATTAAAAGACAGGTTGGTGGCCGTTCAACGTGTTACCAAAGTTACCAAAGGCGGAAGAACATTCAGTTTTGGCGCTATTGTAGTAGTAGGTAATGAAAAAGGCATTGTAGGTTACGGACTTGGCAAAGCCCGTGAGGTTACCGATGCCGTTACCAAAGGTATTGAAGATGCTAAAAAGAATTTGATAAAGGTAAATATTCACAAAGGAACTATTCCGCATGACCAATATGGGAAATATAGCGGTTCAGAAATATTTTTGAAACCGGCAGCTCCCGGTACGGTGTTATTGCAGGTGGTGCTATGCGTGCAGTATTGGAAAGTGTTGGTATAAAAGACGTGTTGGCAAAATCATTGGGTTCATCTAACCCGCACAATGTGGTAAAAGCTACTATAGATGCCCTCATCAAGCTTCGCGACCCGGCAACAGTATCGGCTACAAAGAGGAATAGAACTGGAAAAAGTATTTAATGGTTAATTATAATTGATAATAAATAAAATGGCAAAAATTAAAATAAAACAGGTACGTAGCGGAATTGACCATCCGGCTGACCAAAAGAGAACCCTTAGGGCACTTGGATTTACAAAGTTGAACCAGGTTCTTGAAAAAGAAGGTACACCACAGGTAATGGGGATGATTCGTAAAGTTCATCACCTTGTCGATATTGTAAAATAAGTAGGAATTAAAAATTAGTAATTAGAAATCCTAAAACGTTAAGAACTTTATAAACTAATAAAATGGAACTGCATAATTTAAAACCGAAAAGAGGAGCAACCAAAAACCGCAAACGTATTGCGCGTGGTGAAGGCTCAAGAGGTGGTACTTCAACAAGGGGTAATAAAGGAGCCCAGGCAAGAACCGGGTACCAGGCAAAACGCGGATTTGAAGGTGGTCAAATGCCTTTGCATAAACGTGTTCCTAAGTTTGGTTTTAAAAATATTAACCGTGTAGAATACAGGGGTATTAATATGGATGAGATTGCAGAAATTGCTGATAAAAAAAAGGTAAAAGCTATTAATAAGGAGTTTTTGGTGAACAATGGACTTGCTCAGAAAAACGAACGTATTAAAATTTTAGGCAGAGGTTCTGATAAAATAGCCAAGGCGTATGAAATTACTGCCGATGCTTTTTCAGAAACTGCTAAAGAACGCAATTGAAGCTAAAAACGGAAAAGCAATAGTAGTAACAGTAGCTGCACCCGCAAGTAAATAATTCATTAAAAAGCCTTCCGGCATAAGGAACAGTGAGAAATTTAATCAATACCATAAAAAATATCTTTGCCATTGAGGATCTCAGGGTAAGGATTCTGAATACACTTGGCTTTTTGCTGGTGTACAGGATTGGCTCCTATATCGTTCTTCCGGGGGTTGATGCTGCTGCTCTTGCCACAGCACATGCCGGTGGCGATAGCGGGATTTTAGGGTTGATAAATATTTTTGCAGGCGGCGCTTTCGGCCGTGCTGCTATTTTCGGCTTAGGGTATTATGCCTTACATCTCTGCATCTATTGTAATGCAGTTGTTGGGTATTGCAGTTCCTTACTTCCAGAAATTGCAAAAAGAAGGCACCAGCGGACAAAAGAAAATTGAGCGTTATACCCGGGTACTTACTGTTGTTTGTTACAGCATTCCAGGCTCCGGGTTATATTGCATCTCAAATTGCTGCTTACAGCCAGTGGACCATTAGGCGTATTCTTCTATATACGTTCAACACTGATTCTTGTAGCAGGAACCATATTTGTAATGTGGTTGGGTGAAAAGATTACCGATAAAGGTATTGGTAATGGTATTTCCCTTATTATTATGATTGGTATTATTGCCCGTTTGCCTTTTGCTTTTACTGCAGAGTTGTTGGGTAACCGTATGAAATCTGATGGTGGAGGCTTAATAGTATTCCTAGTGGAAATAGTATTCCTTGTATTAGTGGTTATGGCAACTATTCTATTGGTTCAGGGCACACGCAAAATACCGGTGCAGTTTGCCAAACGAATTGTAGGAAATAAACAATATGGAGGCGCACGGCAATTCATTCCTTTAAAAGTGAATGCAGCAGGTGTTATGCCTATCATTTTTGCGCAAGCAATTATGTTTCTTCCATTTAACCGTATTTACTTCTCTTTCAGGTACATCAACAGCTATGTCGGGATTGGTAGCTACCTTTTCTAATATTGGGGGTTTCTGGTATAATTTCACCTTTGGTTTAATGATTGTTGCATTTACTTATTTCTATACTGCAGTTATCATTAACTCCAACCAAATGGCGGAGGAAATGAAACGCAATGGCGGATTTGTTCCCGGTGTAAAACCGGGTAGAAAAACTGCTGAATATATTGATGCGGTTATGTCAAGAATTACATTGCCGGGTTCTATTTTCCTTGCTTGTGTGGCAATTATGCCTGCCATAGCCATGCAGTTTAAGGTAGATAACCAGTTTGCAAGATTTTATGGAGGTACCTCATTGCTCATTTTGGTGGGCGTTATGATGGATACCCTGCAGCAGATAGAAAGCTATTTGCTGATGCGCCACTACGATGGATTAATGAAGACCGGAAGAATTAAAGGCAGAACATCGTTAAGCGGACCGGGCGTAGCTGCTGCTTAAAGTATTTAGCTGCTTTGGGAGCGATATATTATAAGACAGAGAGCGAGATTCAGAAGATTCAGTGAAAGTTCTTTGATTGTTTCAAATACACTGGCAGAAGTGGGTAAGTCCATTGAGCCGGGAATTAGCACAGCAGAGCTGGATAAGATAGCCGAAAGCTATATTATCTCCTGCGGGGCGAAACCGGCATTTAAAGGCTACAAGGGATTTCCCGGCACATTATGTGTTTCGGTAAATGCACAGGTAGTACATGGAATGCCAGGGGAATATAAGCTAAAGGAAGGCGATATGGTTTCGGTAGATTGCGGGGCTGTGAAGGATGGTTTTTTTGGAGATTCGGCTTATACTTTTGCAGTAGGCAAAATTAGCGATGCTGCCAAACAACTGTTAAGGGTAACGAAAGAAGCTCTTTATTTAGGTATTGAAGCCGCAATTGAAGGAAACCGGGTAGGAGATATTAGTGCAGCAGTTCAGGAACATGCGGAAAAATATAAGTACGGCGTAGTAAGGGAACTGGTAGGACACGGAATTGGGCAGAAGCCTTCACGAAGGGCCTGATGTACCGAACTACGGCAGAAAGAGGAAATGGAATAAAACTGATGAGAGGATTGGTGATAGCGATAGAGCCAATGATTAATATGGGTAAAAAAGAAGTGAGACAGGAAGAAGACGGATGGACAATTACAACACAAGATGGAATGCCATCGGCGCATTTTGAACATACAATAGCAATAGGAAAAGGAAAACCGGAGATATTGACATCATTTGAAATATATAGAACAAACAAAAGCGGCGCAACTCTGAAATATGACCAAACAACAATCCATACAGCAAGACGGAACCATTACCGAAGCATTGTCAAATGCAATGTTCCGGGTGGAGCTTGAAAACGGGCACATGGTTACGGCTCATATTTCGGGGAAAATGCGCATGAATTATATTAAACTTTTGCCGGGTGATAGGGTTAAATTGGAATTATCGCCTTACGACTTGAGCAAAGGTAGAATTATAATGCGCTATTAAAAAGCGTGTAAGAATTTAATACAGACACAATTCACTAACCACTGACCACTGAAGAGACCATGAAAGTAAGAACATCCATCAAAAAACGAAGCACTGATTGCAAAATTGTTAGTCGCAAGGGCAGGCTTTATGTTATTAACAAGAAGAACCCTAAATTTAAACAAAGGCAAAAAGGAGGCTGATCTGGAAGCCCGGCTGATAATTAGCCTGATTGGTATAATAACCAATATTCCTTTGCTTAAATTTTTAGATAAGCTTATATTTATTGAAATACCTTGCAGCTTTAAGTTGCGAGGTTTTTCTTTTTGTAATTAATTGGGGCGCTATGATTGCAAGTAATTAAACCTTAGCCTATCTGTGAGTCGAACAAACTTTAATTCAGTTTCATACTTATCCCGCTCATAGTTTGTACCTGGCGGATAAAGTCGTTGCTAAGGTTGAGCCGTATTTTTTTAGAAAGAAGGTCAACGCTCATATTGTTTTCAGAGTCAACTAACAGCACTTTCAGGCTGCATGCTCCCGGCGAAGCCATCGTAATAGTACTGATATACCTTGCCATTTCCTCGGAAACATCTTTCAACGGAATTTGAAGTGTAAGGCTGCGGGAAAGCTTTTCACGTATGGAACTTAGCAGATGTATCTGGGTTACTTTTATTTCCAAGTTCTCGGAATTATACCGGGTATTAATTTTTGCTTTTACAAAGAGAAACATTCCATTTTCCAAGTAATGCTTCCATTTAACGTAATCATCCTGCCAAAGCATCAATGAAACTTTCCCCGAATAATCTTCCAGGGTGAAACTGCCAAAAGGTTTTCCGTTCTGTGTAAGGCGGTGTGCTGCTTCTGTAACAATCCCTGCAATGCAAATCTCTTTTCCTTTAAGCGGGGTAAGGTCGTCCAGTTCACTCAGGGAATGAGTGCAAAAATTTTCAATATCAAAGCGGTAGTCATCTAATGGGTGCCCTGAAATATAAAACCCTGCTACTTCCTTTTCTTTATTGATTTGCACTACTCTGCTCCAGGGTGCGGAGTTAGGCGGCTGGGGCTTGGAAACAGAGCTATCCATTGTCTCACCAAACAGGGAGTTTTGTCCTTGCGTACCTTTATCTTGCATGGCATTTCCAAAGCGTATCAGTGATTCAAGGAACGGTGTTTTCCCGTTTTCAGATTCTAAATATTGCGCTCTGTGAATAGTGCCTAATGGGTCAAAAGCCCCTGCCATAATAAGGCTTTCAAAGGTTTTCTTATTGGCGCTTCGTAGATTAATACGGCTCATAAGGTCGTACACATCTTTGAACAAGCCATTCTTTTCTCTTTCCTCTACGATGGCTGCTACAGCAGCTTCTCCCACGCCTTTTACAGCACCTAATCCAAAGCTTATTTCTCCTTTTGGAGTAACAGAAAAAATGTGTTCACTTTTATTCAGGTCAGGACCAAGAACGGTAAGCCCCATTTTGCGGCACTCATCAATAAAGAAAGTCAGCTTATCAATATCGCCCATACTATTGGTAAGTACCGATGCCATGTATTCCGGTAAAAAGTTGGCTTTCAGGTAACCTGTTTGATATGCCAGCACGGAATATGCGGCAGCATGGGCACGGTTGAAGCCATATCCGCCGAACTTTGCCATTTTTTCAAACAACTCATTAGCTATTTTGGCATCTACACCCTTGGCAATAGAGCCATCCACAAATTTTTCTTTCTGCTCAGATAGCAGTTTCATATCCTTTTTACCCATTGCTTTCCGCAACATATCTGCCTGACCACGGGTAAAGCCAGCCATCACCTGCGAAATAAGCATCACCTGTTCCTGGTAAACAATTACACCAAACGTGGGTTTGAGAATCTCTTCAGCAAGGGGATGAAAATAATAGGGTTTTTCTTTTCCGTTTTTCCGGTTGATATATGCAGGAATATCCTCCATAGGACCGGGACGGTAAAGGGCATTCATGGCGATAAGATCTTCAATATTGGTCGGCTTCAAATCCTTTAAATAAGCCTGCATTCCTTGCGATTCAAACTGGAAAATACCAATCATTTCCCCACGCTGGAATAGCTCGTAAGTCTTTTTATCGTCAATAGGAATTTTATCGAGGTCAATATCTATGCCTCTTGTCTTTTTAATCAGCTCAAGCGCTTCTTTAAGAATCGTAAGCGTTTTCAGTCCGAGGAAGTCCATTTTTAGCATGCCCACTTTCTCTACAAACTGACCTTCATATTGGGTAATATAAAGCTCAGAATCTTTGTTAGTGAAAACAGGCAAATATTCTTTTATATCATCAGGTGCAATAATTATTCCGGCTGCATGAATACCCGTTTGCCGGGCAGTGCCATCAAGCACGGTAGCAAATTTTAAGGTTTTTGCCAAATCGGAATTTCCTTCATTGCGGATTTCCGTCAGTTCTTTAGATTTATCGATTGCGTCCTCCAGCGATGCAGCTCCGAAAGGAATATATTTAGTAAGACGGTTGGCTTCGGCAAGCGGAACTTTAAGTGTACGTGCAACATCTTTCACAGCGCTTTTAGCAGCCATAGTTCCAATAGTTACAATTTGTGCCACCCGCTCCCTGCCATATTTATCAACCACATATTTAATTACGCGCGCTCGTCCTTTATCGTCAAAATCAATATCTATATCGGGCATGGAAACACGCTCTGAAGTAAGGAAACGCTCAAACAGCAACTTATAGGCAATAGGATCAATATTGGTAATGCCAGTGCAATACGCCACAATGGAACTTGCTGCAGAGCCTCTTCCGGGACCAACCCATACATCTAAATGTTTGGCTGCAGCAATAAAATCCTGTACTATTAAAAAGTATCCCGCATAGCCGGTTATTTTTATTTCGTTCAGTTCAAATTCAATTCTGTTGCGAACTTCTTCCGTAATGCTTTCATATTTCTTTTTTGCTCCTTCGTAAGTAAGATGTCTGAGATAATCATCTGCACTTGCAAACCCTTAGGGCAAATTATAAACCGGGAGCAGTATATTTCTTTTGAGGCTTATTTTTTCAATTTTGGATACTACTTCTCCGGTATTATCAATAGCTTCAGGCACATCTTCAAACAACTTGTTCATTTCCTCATTGGTCTTGAAGAAGAATTGGTTGTTGTCAAAACGCATCCGCTTCGGGTCATTAAAATCTTTACCCGTCTGAATGCAGAGCAATATATCCTGTGCTTCCGCATCCTGCAGGTCTATATAATGGACATCGTTGGTCGCAATGATTTTTACATTGTATTTTTTACTCCACTTTTTTAGAATTTCATTGCAAATATCTTGTTCATTAATTCCATGACGCTGTAATTCTATGTAATAATCTTCCCCAAAAATTTCTCTCCATTCGAGAAATACTTTTTCCCCTGCTTCCTCTCCTTTGTCAATAATGGTGCGGTTTACTTCGCTGGCAAGGCAGGAGGTAGTTGCAATCAGGCCTTCTTTATATTGTTTAATAAGTTCCCTATCCACACGGGGCTTGTAGTAATATCCTTCAATAAACCCAAAAGAACAAAGCTTGGATAGATTTTTATATCCTAATGGGTTTTTAGCAAGAATAAGCTGGTGATAATAATTCTTCTCGTCATCGCCTTCTGCTTTTGATTTTTCAAACCGGCTACGCGGAGCGATATAGAACTCACAACCAATGATAGGAAGCAAATCCATCTTTTCAGCTTCAGCACAAAATTCGGGTACACCAAGCATATTGCCATGGTCAGTAATGGCAATAGCTTTCATACCATTTTCCTTGGCTTTTTTCATCAGACCCGGAACTTGTGAAGCCCCGTCTAATAAGGAATATTTAGTATGTACGTGAAGGTGTGTGAATTCCGGCATAAATCTCTTTGCAAGCCTGATTTTTTCAGGGTTGCAAAGTTAGTCTAACATACCTTTTTAAAGAAGGGTGTTAATAAGTAATGAAAAGTCAAAATAGTATCCTATTCCTTCACCAAGTAATCCGCATCAAATAGTTTATTTTCTCCATTTACAGCCACAGCATAATTAAAACCTTTTACTAAGGAATATGCGCCAATCTCTCCATTCTTATTCAGGGCAAGAAACCCCACCTGGAGAGATTTATAATTGCTTTGTTTCCTAGCGATACGGTTAATAGCTTCTTCGCAAGCTTGCTGGGGAGTTTTGCCGTTGCGCATCAGTTCGACAATAAGATGTGAGCCGCATATTTTCATTACAGCTTCACCTAAACCGGTTGCACACGCTGCACCTATTTCATTATCTACAAACATTCCATCGCCAATTATAGGGGAATCACCCACCCTGCCGTGAATTTTCCAGCTAAGCCCGCTGGTGGTGCAGGAACCCGAAAGGTCTCCATTACTATCCATAGCTACCATTCCGATAGTATCATGATTGTTCTTATCTATTTTTGGGGTATAATGATTTTCGGCTTTCCACTTCTCCCATGCAGCTTTTACAGCGGGAGACATGCCTTGAGTGGATTTTTTAAACCCGTTTTCCAACGCAAATTGCAGGGCTCCATCTCCCACTATCATCACATGAGGGGTTTTTTCCATTACCATTCTGGCTACTGAAATAGGGTGTAAAATATGCTCTATACAGGCTACAGAACCACAATTTCCTTTTTCATCCATAATAGATGCGTCAAGTGTTACATGCCCGTCACGGTCAGGGAATCCTCCCAATCCTACGGAGGTGTTGGTAGGGTCGGCTTCTACTACCATTACACCTTGTTCAACTGCATCTAACGCTCTTCCTCCAGCGGATAATATTTTCCAGGCTACATCATTCGCGGGTAGTCCATGAGCCCATGTAGAGAGTACAATAGGTTTTGCCGGGCTATTAGAATAGGGTCGGGTTTCAGCTTTACCAAACTCAGGTAATCCGCCTATTACAAATGCCGAAGCAAGTGTAGATTTCTTAATAAAGTCTCTTCTGGATGTCATGGTATGGGGTATGTGGAGGTAAATATACGAAGAATGGTAAACAATTTACGAGCTCTGAGGCGTTTTCAAAATCCCCGCCTTAATGGCATACTCATGGCTATAATCGTATAAAGAAGCTGCAAGAGCTTCATCTCCTGTGGCTTTTTTAAGAGTATCGCTTTGGTTTAATAGCATCTGGTGCATAAATTGTCGCATTTCGTCCACGTTCATATCTTTTGTCCATAGGTTCAGGTGTAAGGAAGTTTGGTCCTTGGTATCCCACAAAGCAAGGAAAAAAGATTTGCATTCTCCGCTTTCATTATTCTCTGTTGATGTCCAGTTCATCTTAACGGGTAGTTTGTTTTCATTTAATTCTACCGTAATGTGTATTTCTGATTTTGTATTCATAAATTAGTGAAAAGGGTTAAGTAATAGAGGATAATTATGCCCAAAAATATTAAACTTAATAATACTACCCTTAAGAACTTACCGCTTACCTCTCATTCCTAAAACTAACTTATTAAATGTTGTTAACACTTAACACTTAACACTTATCACTTATCACTAATTGCATTTATCTTTGAAGCCTTATTTTAAGGTTAAACCATGACAAAGACCCTCAGGCAATTTGATTCGGCTGTTAAATCGGCGAAGGATATATTCATGAAGAAGATGTATGACTATGGTACTGCCTGGAGGATATTACGTACTTCTTCCATTACCGACCAGGTATTTATAAAAGCCCAGCGAATACGTAGCATCGAAGAAAAGGGGAAGCAAAAAGTAGGGGAGGATATAACTACCGATTTTATCGGGATATTTAATTATGCGGTAATAGCCCTCATACAATTGCACATGAAAGACGACACCCGTACCGAAATACCCGGGGATGAAGTGGAACAGCTATTCGATTTGCAGGCAAGCTATGCCCGTAAATTAATGCAGGATAAAAACCATGATTATGGAGAAGCGTGGAGGGAGATGCGTATTTCATCTCTTACCGACCTGATACTGATGAAACTGATGCGTATTAAACAAATAGAAGAGCATAAAGGACAGACACTTATTTCCGAAGGTATAGATGCTAATTACTTTGACGTAATGAATTACGCTATCTTTGCCCTGATACGCCTAACTGAAAAAGTGCAACATGAAGAAGATCGTTAAGATTAGCCAGATACTGGTTGGTTTACTATTTATTTTTTCCGGGTTTGTAAAAGCAGATGACCCTTTAGGATTTACCTATAAATTACAAGAATATTTTGCAGCCGATGCACTAAACCTTCCCTGGATGGATAAATTCAGTTTCGGCATTGCATTTGTTATTCCCATTATAGAAATGACACTGGGACTAATGATTTTGATTGGAGCAAAAGAAAGGCTTACACTGGCTCTTCTTTTTCTTATGGAACTATTTTTCACCTTTCTTACATGGTACACAGCTCACTATAATAAAGTGCTGGAATGCGGCTGCTTTGGAGATGCCATACCTATGACCTCCTGGCAATCATTCTGGAAAAATATAGTGTTAATGGTTTTTATACTCATATTAATGATATGGAATATACATATAAAGCCTACTCTCAAACTGAAAATTGAAAATATGGTGATATTTATTTTCCTTGCTTGTTCAGTTCTTTTCTCCTGGTATTGTTACAATTATTTACCTATAATAGATTTCCGCCCTTACAAAGTGGGAACGGATATTAAGAAAGCTATGCAGGGTACTCCTGATGTTGAGAAGTTTTACTATGCCCTGAAAAATAAGAAGAGTGGGGAAACGCAGGAGTTTGAAAAATTTCCCGATAACTATCAAAATGACTGGACATTTGTAGGGAGCCGTACAGAAGTTGTGAAGAAAGGGGTAGAGGCTAAAGTAAAAGATTTCAATATTGCAACCTTAGGCGGGAAAGATGTAACGGATAGCATACTAAGTGTTCCGGGAAACCAATTTTTGCTCATTAGTATGTCTCTTGATGAAGCTAATAAGGATGAAGATGTGATAAATAAGATAAATGCGCTTGCAACAGATTGCCTTAAAGACAGCGTTGGGTTTATATGCCTTACTGCAGCAGACGGAGCTGAAATTGCTAACTACCAGATAAAGTACCATCCTCCATATTCATTTTATTCCACTGATGGAACTGTACTTAAAACTATGATACGCTCTAATCCCGGACTGATGCTAATTAAAGCAGGAGTTGTAAGAGCCATGTGGCATTTTCATTCCATCCCGGGATATTCCAATGTAAAGGATAAATATTCTAAGTAAGTGTGCTGAATTTTATTATCAAACGGATAATGCATGGCTTTTTAGTATTATCGGGTGTGCTTGTATTGGTTTTTTTACTTTTCAATGTATTACCCGGAGACCCTGCAAGGTTGATGATGGGGCAAAGAGTAAATCAAAAATCACTTGATATTATTCATAAAGATATGGGGCTGGATGAACCTGTGTATACTCGTTTCCTTTTATATCTCAATGACCTCTCTCCAATTTCAGTATATAACGAAGCAGTTTCTGCAAGCCATATTTATTTAGACCCTGAAAAATATAATCACACTTTAAAGTTAATACAGTTTACCCCGAATAGGACGCTCATCCTAAAATATCCCTATTTAAGGCGTTCTTACCAAACAAGAGAAAGAGTAACTGATATTATTTCTTCGGCTTTGCCCAATACAGCGGTTCTGGCATTTACAGCTATCCTTATTGCTTCTATTTTGGGAATAATTATGGGAATTATAGCAGCCCTATTTAAAGATTCAATTTATGATAAAATCTCCATTGTTCTTTCTGTGTTAGGACTTGCGGGGCCATCCTTTTTTACGGGACTGATAATAGCCTGGCTTTTCGGACATGTGTTACATAATGTTACTGGATTAAATATTACTGGCAACTTGTTTGTGATAGATGAAGATGGTAATAAGGTATTGCAACTTAAGAACCTTATTCTTCCTGCCTTAACATTAGGGATACGCCCCCTTGCTATTATTGTGCAATTAACTCGAAACTCCATGTTGCAGGTAATGACTAAAGACTATATCCGCACCGCTTTTGCCAAAGGATTGAAACTACGTACTATAGTAATAAGGCATGCGCTAAAGAATATGCTTAATCCTGTGATTACTGCTATTTCAGGCTGGTTTGCCAGTCTTATTGCCGGAGCCGTTTTTGTAGAATATATTTTTGGATGGGAAGGCGTAGGGAAAAATATTGTGGACGCTCTCGGAAAATTTGATTTGCCTGTAATTATGGGAGTTATACTTGTAACGTCCGTACTATTTGTAATTATTAATATATTGGTCGATATTTCATACGGACTGCTTGACCCGCGAGTAAAAGTGTGACTAAGATCTGTATGATTAAATATTGGTTTAATGGATAATTAATGCGGAGCATAAAGTTGTGAAACAAAAATAAGTTAATTTGAACCCCTGTCAAGTAAAAAAATATAAATCTTAAAATTTTAGTAATCAAATAAATCATAGTATGAAATGATGAGAAAAAAAATTGTTGCAGGAAACTGGAAAATGAACAAGCTCTATTCAGAGGCAGTGAAACTGGTAGATGAAATTACCGTAATGCTGGAGAACGATGCGAAATCGGAGGCGATAACTAAAATTCTGATTCCTTCTTTTCCATATCTCCGTAAGGTAGCCCGCCATTCGCATGGGATAAAGAATTTATTTACCGGGGCACAAAATTGTGCCGATGAAGAAGCAGGAGCATATACCGGAGAAGTATCTGCAGCTATGATAAAATCATTGGGGGTGACTTATGTAATTATAGGTCATTCAGAAAGAAGAATCTATTACAAGGAATCTCATGAAGCTTTAAAGAAGAAAGTAAATATCGTTCTCAATCAATCTTTAACTCCTATTTTTTGTGTAGGAGAAACTAAAGAAGCGAGACATGATAAAAAGCACTTTGTAACGGTTGAGGAACAGATAAAAGACAGCCTGTTCCATTTACCGGCGACTGAATTTGTGAAATTAATACTGGCTTATGAGCCTGTATGGGCTATTGGCACTGGTCTTACGGCTACTACAGCACAAGCCCAGGAAATGCACCATTTCATTCGGTTTTTAATTGAACAAAAGTATAGTAAGGATGTTGCTGACTCTGTTTCCATTCTATATGGCGGAAGTTGTAATGCGAAAAATGCAGGGGAACTTTTTGCCTGTCCAGATGTGGATGGAGGATTGATTGGAGGTGCAGCCCTTATACCCAAAGATTTTATAACCATTATTCACTCTTTTCCCCAATGAGATTCTTTAAGAATATTATCCTTGTAATCTTTTTTATTCCCCTTGTTATAAAAAGTAACGCGCAGGGTAATAAAATAACCCAGTTCCAGCATGACCCTATTAAATTTCTTGAGGATATAGAAAATTACCTCAATTCCGGGCTTGCAGACAAGGGAGATGTAAAAAGTTTCATGAAAGAGTTTTCCACCACATGGAACTCTCCTGCCTACAGCGATTATTATAAAGATGCTACTTACCGCACAGCCGACGAAATGCTCGCGAAAAAAATGCAGGTGTATCCTACTTTTCAGTCTTTTCTTACTACTATGGAAAGTGTTGTGAAATCTGGATTAGAACAAGGTAAATTTGATCAATGGGATGCTTGCCTTGAAAAACAAATGAAATTGAAACCTTATACCAACCTCAATACTTTCCTTTCAGTGTCCGAGGGCTTATTTACTTCAGGTATTATGTTCAAATCTCCAACTATTATGTGGAGTACAAGTAATAAGGATTTTTCGTTTGACTGTGATAGTGTACAGGAAATCATTTTTAATAATCTTAACCTTAAATGCACTAATGAGAGGAATGACACGCTGGTAATTTATGACACCAAAGGAATATATTTCCCCATTAAAGGAACATGGAAAGGGGTAGGAGGAAAGACCGATTGGAGCCGCACAGGACTTGATCCGGCAGATGTATATGCTGAATTGAAAAACTATAACATTACTCTTAAAGAAGAAGGTTTTGTAGCTGATTCCGTAACCTTTTGGGATAAAAATTATTTTGATAAGCCCCTCGCAGGAAAAATTGTAGAACGGAATATTACCGAGCCCAAAGAAAAAGAAAGCTACCCCCGGTTCATTTCTTATGGTAAACGGTTTACCATTCCCAATCTTACACCTGATGTTACCTATAATGGTGGTTTTTCTATGCGGGGACGCCGGTTTGTAGGTTCAGGGACAAAAGAACAACCTGCACAATTGATTTTTAAGAGAAATAACAAACCGTTTTTGACTACTTCGGCATTATTCTATGGTATCACCAAAGATAATATTATGTCGGATGATGCTCGCATCCTTTTTTCACTTGATGGCGATTCAATTTATCATCCCGATATACAAATGGTTTACAATATCAACAAAAAGCATGTATCACTTATCCGTTCAGATCAGGGACTTTCTCAGGCCCCTTTTTTTGACACCTATCACAAAGTGAACATGTTTTTTGAAGAACTATCCTGGTACACGGACCAATCTAAAATAGAATTCAGGATGTTGCAGGGGGGCACTCAGACAACCGCGGATTTTGAATCGCAGGATTTTTTTCGTCCTGAATTATATGAAAAACTCAGAGACCCTTCAGGATTAAGCCCTTTGATGGAAATAGCAAAATATTCCAAAAGTATAAACTCACGGGATTTATTAGTGGATGATTTAGCCTCTCAAATCCATATCACTACCGATGAGTTACGGCCCATTATATTCAGACTGGCAACTATTGGATTAATAACCTATGATGTTCAAACAGATAGGTTTCATATAGAAGATAAACTTTTTACATTCATTGATAACCGATCAGGTAAAGCAGATTATGATGTTATAGATTTTCACTCGGTTGACCCAAAAAAAAATGCCAATAGCGATTCTACGGCAAATGATAATGGCGTAATGGATTTAAATAATTTTGACATCAATTTAAATGGGGTGAAGGTCGTAGATATTAGTGATTCTCAAAATGTATATTGTTTTCCTGAAAACCGGCACATGGTTTTGCACCGGAACAGGGAAGCGACATTTGCAGGAAGTGTCAGTGCAGGTAGGTTTGCTTTTTACGGGAAACAATTTGATTTTGACTATGCTAATTTCAAAATAAAAATGAAAAATGTTGATTCCCTTAGACTTTATGCTAACTCATTCAAGAAAGACTCTACAGGGAAATTCCCCATTGTAAAAGTAAGAAGCGTTATCAGACATTTAAGCGGGGAATTAATAGTCGATAAATCAACGAACAGGTCAGGGTTAAAAGAACTTAAAGAGTATCCTATTTTGATAAGCGATACTAATACATTTGTTTATTATGACAAAAAAAGCATTCAGAGCGGGGTTTACAAGAAAGAAGATTTCTATTTCAAAGCCGACCCATTTACTATTGACAGTTTAGCCACTTTTTCAGATACAAGATTACATTTTGACGGTTCATTTACATCTGCCGATATAATTCCTGAAATACGGGAAACCCTGAAACTTCAACCTGACTACTCACTTGGATTTGTTCATGAGGCGCCCTCTGACGGGCTTGATTTATATAAAGGAAAAGGAAGACTATTTCAAAAAATTAAGCTGAGTAATGATGGACTTATTGGAGATGGAACATTTAAGTACGTGACATCTACTTCCAAATCGAACCGCTTTATATTCCTGCCCGACTCTATGAATTCTCACGCTCAGGCATTTGATGTGGCTGAACAGAGAACCCCGCCCGAGTTTCCGGATGCTCATGGAGATACTGTTTACGAACACTGGCTCCCTAAACAAGATAAGTTATTTATAACAGATTTAATTCATCCCTTTAGTTTTTATCACAAGTTTGCAACTTTCCATGGAATACTTACTTTAACTCCCCAATTACTTTCCGGTGGGGGAGAAGTAGATTTCTTAAGAGCATACCTTACTTCAGGACTAGTTAAATTCCTCCATCATAAAATAACAGCCGATACATCTAACTTTAATTTAAGAGATTCGGGTTCAACTGCAATAGGGGTGGCTACCACCAATATGAAGGCAGATATTGACTTTGAAACAAGGATAGGACAATTTGTAAGCAATGGTACCGGGTCAGTGGTTAAGTTCCCCGAAAATCAATATATAGCCTATATGGATGAGTTCAAATGGTTTATGGACCAGGACGATATTGAAATAGGAGCTGCGAATAAAAAAGAAACGGAAACAACTGATGCAAAGGAGGTTCAACTTAATGGCTCAAGATATATCTCAGTGGCTCCAAACCAGGACTCTTTGCAATTTATTGCCCCAACAGCAAGGTTTAGTTTGCGCCAACACCGCATCAGCGCACACGGAGTGTCGTATATTGATGTGGCAGATGCGAGGATTGTTCCGGATAAGGGCGATATTGTAGTAGAAAAGGACGCAGTTATGGAGCCTTTTAAGAATGCTACCATTACAGCCAATAAAGTTACCAAATACTATACTATTTATAATGCGGATATAAATGTAACTTCCCGTATAAATTATGCCGGTACAGGGCATTATGATTTTATTGACGGAGCAAAGAATAAGAGACCCATGTATTTCAGCAATATTCACGTAGATACTTCACATCAAACTGTGGCATATACTGAAGTTCCCGATTCGGCAAAATTTTCCATAAGTCCTAACTTCCGGTATAGGGGCAGAGCAACTCTTAAAGCCTCTAATCCATACCTGAAATTTGATGGGGCATGTTATATTAATAACTCTTGTAATGAAATTGCCAGTTCATGGCTCCAGTTCTCTTCCCAGGTTGACCCTGATAATGTACAAATACCGATTGGGTATTCTATGAGCGATGAGAATGTTCCGCTGGCAGTAACCCCGGTATTGTCTCCATCCGACTCAATGCATATTTATGGGGCATTCCTGTCTCCTCTTGTTAATCCGAGAAATGATATAAAAATTGTGAATGACACAGGGTATTTAACCTATGACGCTCCTTCGCAGGAATATCGAGTGGCAGGCAAGGCAAAATTGGCTGCACAAACATTACCGGGAAATTTTGTTAGTCTAAACACCCGTAAGTGTATAGAATATGGAGAAGGAAACCTGAATTTGGGAGAAGATTTACAAATGGTTGATGTTAAATCTGTAGGAAATATTACCGATTATATTATTCCCGATTCGGTAGAATGTAATGTAGCCCTGCTTATAAACTTCTTTTTCGACGATGGGGCAATCGAAAAAATGGGCACTGCTGCAACCTCTATCCCCAGCCTGAAGCCGGTAGATTTTTCTAATGCTACATTTCAGAAAAACCTTCGTGAATTAATGGGTAAAGAAGAGGGCGACAAATTAATTTCGCAACTAACGTTATATGGCAACGTGAAGAAGTTACCCAAAGAACTACAATCCCAGATTTTCCTTAGCAATGTTAAACTAAAATGGAATAAAGAAACCCATTCGTATATTTCAGACGGCCCGATTGGGATAGGGAGTATTGGGAAAACTATGATAAATAAGTCGGCAAGCGGGGTAGTCGAAATCCGTAAAAAAAGGCAGGGTGATGAACTGAACGTATATATAGAACTTGACCCCTCGCATTGGTATTTCTTCCATTACTTTTATTTCGCTATGGATGCCGTTTCTTCCAGCGAAGATTTTAATAATAGCATAAGCTCTATGAAAGAAGACAAAAGGACCCAGAAGACTGATAAGGGAAAATATACTTTCAGGCTTGGAGAACCCGCCTTAAAGTCAATCTTTATGAAGCGGATTTATGGAGAGTAAGAACTAAAATAAATTATCTGTCGAACAATATCCTCTTTCCTTTTTCCGATTCGTAAAATACGCCATTTGAATAAACAAGAGTCCCGTTAACTAATGTATGGGTAATTTTTGTGTGAAAAGTTTCCCCTTCCAATGGGCTCCACTGGCATTTGTATAGAATATTGCTCTTTTCTACTTTCCAGGGAGAATTCAAATCTATCAATACCAAATCTGCCCAATACCCTTCGCGTATGAAACCCCGTTTTTCTATTTGAAAACATATAGCAGGGGCATGGCACATTTTTTGTACAATATCCACTAATGATATTTTCCCTTCGTGATGCATTTCAAGCATTACGGTAAGAGAATGTTGTACCATAGGCCCTCCGGACGGACAGGAGAAATAAGCTTGTTCTTTTTCAGCGTGGGTATGGGGGGCGTGGTCGGTGGCAATAGTATCAATTTTATTGTCAAGCAAAGCCTGGAGTAATCCTGTTTTGTCATGGTCTGTTTTAATAGCAGGGTTCCATTTTATCATGTTGCCCTTGCGCTGGTAGTCTTTATCGGAAAACCAAAGATGGTGGGGGCAAACTTCAGAGGTTATCCTCTTTTTTCCCAGCGGAGTAGTATCATCAAATAGCCCCGTTTCTTTTGCTGTAGAAACATGCACTATGTGCAGTCTTGTATTGTGTTTTTTTGCCAATTCAACGGCATAAGAGGAAGATACATAACAACACTCTTCATTCCGGATTACCGGGTGGAAAGATGGTGAGGGATTATCTCCATACTCCTCTTGAACCATTTTAGCATTTTTCTTGATAATGCTTTCCTCTTCACAATGTACTGCAATCAGCGCTTTATATTTTTCAAAAAGCTTTTCAATACTGTCAGGGTTATCCACTAGCATATTCCCAGTGGACGAACCTAAATAGATTTTTATTCCGCAAACATCCGTTAGGCTTGTTTTCATCACCTCATCAAAGTTATCATTGGAGGTACCCATGTAAAAGGAATAATTAGCAATAGATTTTTGCGCAGCTATTTTATATTTTTCCTCCAACAATTCTTGTGTCAGTACGGGTGGAAAAGTATTGGGCATATCCATGAATGAGGTTACTCCTCCTGCCACAGCTGCTTTTGATTCAGTATATATATCTGCCTTGTAAACCAGCCCCGGTTCACGAAAATGGACATGGGTATCAATTATTCCGGGTAGCAGGTATTTTCCTTGCGCATCAATAATCTTTGTAGTATCAGGATAAGAGGTAATAGCAAGATCTATTTCAGCTATCCGCCCATTTTGAATTAAAACATCTCCATGAAAAATTCTTCCTTCATTAACAATAAAAGCATTTCGTATAAGAACTACAGGCATTTATTATTTGACCTTTAAAAAGCGCATTTGAATGACCCCTAAAATTGCTTCTTTAAAAATTTTACCGCTCATTTTAGAAACCCCTACCTGCCGGTCTGTAAAAGTAATAGGTACTTCAACAATCTTAAATCCTTTTCGATAGGCGCGGTATTTCATTTCTATCTGGAAAGCATACCCTATAAAGTGAATATCGTCAAAATGGATTGCTTCGAGCACCCTGCGCCTGTAGCATTTAAACCCTGCCGTAGTGTCTTTCACATTTATCCATAATACCATTCTTACATAAAGTGAAGCAAAGTAAGACATTACGACTCTTTTATAATCCCATTTTGAAATTTTACCGCCTTTTATGTACCGGGAACCCACGGCAAGGTCAGCCCCGTTTACACAGGCTTCTTTCAGTCGTATTAGGTCATCGGGGTTATGGGAAAAGTCGGCATCCATTTCAAAAATATATTCGTAGCCATGTTCCAATGCCCAACGGAAACCTGCAATATATGCTGTTCCCAAGCCAAGCTTTCCTTTTCTTTCTACTATAAAAAGCCGCCCTTCAAATTCTATCATCAATGATTTTACAATATCTGCAGTGCCATCCGGCGAGCCATCATCAATAATAAGCAAATGGAAACTTCCCGCCAACGACATAACCTTGCGCGATATATTTTCAATATTGCCCTTCTCGTTATATGTGGGGATAATTACTAAACTGTCTGATGACATCTACTGTATTGTAATGGGGCTGCAAATATCACAAATAATACTAAGCCATATCCAAAGGTCAGGAAATCATTCTGCGGTGATAATTAATTTGACCTATATGATAATCCATGTGGGCTACGAGGTGCATCAGAAAAAACCCCTTAGTAAGTTTTTCTTTGCCAAGCAGGTGTGCAGGAAAGGCAGTATATTCTTCTTCAAGGTTTATTTCCCTATTCAATTCAAGAGTGGCTACCACCATATCCCTGGTTTTTTGAACCTCACTGATTAATTCTGCCGAAGGTATTCCGGTAACTGAAAACTCCCGGTCGCGGTTTCGAACATATCCTGAATTTCCAAGAACATTGCCAATAAAGTGTTGTAAGTTTCCGCAAATATGCAGACAGAGGTTTCCACCTGAATTTTTTATTCCTCCCGATATTTTCCAAATCGTTTCTTCATTGGGGTAGAGTTTTAGTTCTTCGATAAGTTTATTAAGCTCACGCTCAAAAATTTCTGCGGCAAATTCAGCAACCATAAATTTTAAGGTTTTGTTGTATCCCAAAAGTAGCAAAATAAATTAAGCGTTGTGTATGGTGGATGCTACGTGGGTATGTAACATTTTATCCCCTGACTTAAAAAGAAACGGCATAAAACGCCCATCCGTACCGGATGGTACCCTCCAGAATGCCCGCCTAACCACACCTTTGGGCCAGGAATCTTTCGGGCTGACATTCGGGCGGGGCATAAAATCGGACTACTTAAGTGCATGGTTATGAGTTGATTCCCCGAATGCTGTGTCCCTATTGGGTTTCAGGGGGTGTTTTTAGTATAGCTAAGTATATGTAAAAGTTATTCAAAATGTAAAATAACCGGAAACCCCTAACCTTCTTCCCCCAAGTGGGGAATCGTTACATTTGTGCAGCCCTAACTAACTTCCCCCCGAAGGGGGAAGCGTTAGGTTTGTACTACCCTAACTATCTTCCCCCCGAAGGGGGAAGCGTTAGTGTTGTAGATTTAGAAACATTTGCAGGTTATTCTTATTTCTGTAATATCATCCTCTTGGTATCTATCACGGTGTTGTTTACAATAAGGCTGTAGGAATAAATACCTGCCGTAAGGTTATCGGGGGTGATGTTTAAAGTGCCATTACCTGTTTGGCTAAGTGGAACGGTTTTCATCTGGTTGCCGTAAGTATCATAAAATACAAGGGTAGCCCCAATAGTGCCTTCGGGCAGGTAGTAGTTTATTTTAGTGCCTACGCTGAAAGGGTTGGGCATATTTTGATAGAGTAGTGGAACATTTGCAGAAGTGGAAAGTGTAACTTCCTGAACATTAGTGATAGTCGAATTGCCTTCACCTAAACCATTATTTTCACCCTGATCAATAACAGAACGACCACCAGGGCATAGCTTTTTGATACAATTTTCTATACTCTGAAATGCGCTACGCAAACTATCAAGGGTATAGCGTAGACTATCAATAGTTGTGCTTTTTACAGTTACAGTTGAATCCAATTCTTTAATAGCATTAACTGCAGTATATATTACAGCCTCTTCAATTATATTTTGAATAGTGGAAGTATCTCCGGTTGTTGAATCTGAAACTATGGTAGAGGATAATACTCCCATTGGCTCACTGCGCATTAAATTTTCAGCTATTAAACCAATATATCTATTAGTTGTATCAAATCCGCCTATTCCATTATAATGGTATGAGACAGGATTCAGATTCCGAATTACTTTAATACCATAGTTGAAAGGGGTTACATTTTTCTTAAGAATGGTGTCCGAAGGAATTAGTCCATTCAAAGTTCGTCCATAACCATTTACATCTAATAAGAAACCCGGGTCATTATAATGAGAACTGAAGCTATAACCAATATCTACAGTTCCACCATACTGCGGCACAAAAATCGCATATTGAGGCTCCATAGCGCAAGTAATGTAATCATAATCTGCTTCAAACCATCCCGCCACATTATAATATGATGCACAACTTGAAGGTGTCGGGATAAAACTTCTTATTCCGATTAGTGGTATAGCAGAACCACTGGTACCTGAACTTGCGTCATTATTTCGAACACCTAGCGCAATAGAATTATTAGTTCCTGACTCTTGTAATACGGCTAATTTAACGTCACGGACAAAAGATGTCGGGCAAGAATAACCAATTCGTACATCATTTTCATTTATAGTGCCTGCGTTATTTCCTTCAAAATCTAGATTGTAATTATTCAGGTTGATGCCAGATTCCCCACTTAAAGCAGGTTCAGACCCGCAGACATCAAAACCGGTACCGGTTCCAGCAACACCATTTACATAAATTACATTTCCGTCATTATCAACAGTTAATACTCCTGTTCCCGGATTGGTACCTGGAGTTGAAGAGCTTGCGGTTAAATCATCAAATTTTAAGCCACTCCAGCCAGTCCCCCCCCCGCCAACATAAATTGGAGGCGTGCCAGAACTTGTAATTGTAAAAGTACTTGTTCCATTTTCTGTATTTAGTTCGAGTCGGGTAGGATTTGGCGGGAGAACATTAGATAACCCCATAGTGGTAGTAACATTATTATCTCCAATTTCCATTTGGTTACTTTGGGCAGTAATTGCATTGGCTCCTATGGCAGCTGCATTTATAAACCCTCCTGTAGTAGGATTTGCTCCTGCTCCTACATAAGTATTATAACTCCCTGTTCCTTCAGCACTTCCTGCGTTTGCTCCTAAGGCTGAAAGATAATCCCCGTTACTATTGTTAAGCGAGTATATTCCGATACTTGTATTGTTTCCTCCTGTACCACTGGCATAAAGGGCATATGAGCCAATTCCTGTATTGTTACTTGATGTTGTATAATGGAGTGCTGAGTTACCCATTGCTACATTTAAATTTCCATATTGATTCGATAAAAGAGTTCCAAAACCGTACCCGGTGTTGTAATCTCCACCAATGTTATTCCATAAAGACAATCCCCCATAGGCACAATTTGCACTCCCCGTTTGATTATAATAAAGTGCATAGTAACCATAATCACTATTACCATTTCCGGTCCAAGCACACGGGTTCCATGACAGTATGCCTAAGCTAGTATTTTCATTACCGCCGGGTACACCCCACGTCCCCTCTATCCTACCCGCAAAATAACTACCGACCTCGAACTCAAGGCCGGCATTGTTTGTAGTTCCCAGAGTATAGCTACTATTACAATCTGTAATACTATTTCCACCAAGGTTCCAGTATTGACCAAAGCCCGCAATACTTATCAGGCATGCTAAAAGTAACAATTTTGTTTTCATAGCGTTTAATTGTTGGTTATTATTAAACGCAAAACTATTATAGTGGAAAGCGAAATTTATTGACTATGTCGTAAGAGACAAGTAATATGTCGCAAGAGACAAGTTCAATGTAACAAGAGACAAGTTTTATGTTTTGAAGATTACCTGATTTTTACAAATTTAGCGGTATATGAAATGCCGGTGGCTGAAAGATGAATAAAATAAACCCCTTCTGACAAAGAAAAAACGTTAAGCCTTATGGGCGTATTTGAGGCACTCTCCATGGTATTCATCACTTTTCTACCCAACACATCCATAATTTGAATAGTAAATTGTTCGGTTTGAAAGGCAGAAATATCAAGATAAAGGGATTGACTTACTGGGTTTGGATAAATTTCAAAGCCTGATTCCTTTATCGAATTTATACTGCTGGGAAGTCCAGATACTTTGCGTATTCTATAATTATAGTAGTCGGTGATATACAAATTATTATGACTATCCATAAAAACGCCAGCGGGTCCATTTAACTCAGCATCAGTGGCACTTCCTCCATCCCCACTATATCCACCTGTAGCGCTACCTGCTATTGTCGTAATTATTCCTGTGTAATAATTAAGTTCCCTTACCCTTTGATTTGAGACATCGGCAATGTAAATGTTACCTGCATTATCCATAAATACCCCTGCAAGGTCAAAAAATTCGGCGGCAGTAGCAGGACCGCCGTCTCCACTATAACCTTCTATACCGTTTCCAGCTATTGAATATACTATGCCTGACGTGTTTACTTTTAAAATCCTTGAATAACCCGAAGACATATAGATATTACCAGAGTCTGTTACAAATAGCCCGTAGACTTCTCCAATTGATGTTGAGGTAGCAGGTACGCCATTTGTGAACAAACCTCCTGTATGACCTGCAACAGTCGAAATTACTCCTAAAACATCTATTTTACGTATCCTGGTATTCCCATCAGCTATATAAATATTTTTAGATGTATCTAAACATACACATGCAGGTTCCATCAATTCAGCTGATGTTGCTGGTCCCCCATCCCCTCCATATCCTCCTGCTCCATTCCCTGCAATAGTTGTAATTACGCCTGAATTATCTATTCTACGTATTCTATTATTTTTATAATCAGCAATGTAAATATTATTAAACATGTCAGTGCAAATACTTTGAGGATTAGCTAATTCAGCATCAGTGGCTGGTCCCCCATCCCCACTATATCCTCCATCCCCCCCAGGATTATATCCATTGCCTGCTATGGTATTAATTATCCCATCGGTATCAATCTTTCTTATTCTGTTATTTAATCCATCTGCCACATAGATAATTCCTGTTCTATCCACAAATATACCAGAAGGGCTCCATAGTTCAGCATTCGTAGCCTGTCCTCCATCCCCGCTGAAACCTGCAACACCATTTCCGGCAATGGTGTTAATGATTTGCGCCTGAGTTAATGAAAAGTGAAAAATAAAAAGTGAAAAGTAAATGAATAGCTTTTTCATGGTAGTAGAATTACACAAATACACAAACCAACAAAACGTAAATGTAGCATATTTTTCAATACTATTATTTCCCTATTCTTCTATAAAATTCTTTGCGGTAGTTCCTGTTAAGGGTAATTTGCAAATTATTCCAACCTTTAAAAATGTTTTTTAGAGTAATGCAATCGTGCCTGTGTGAATGTATTGTTTTAACCGACACAAGGGTGTGCTTATTTACCGGAACCAAATCAGGCGCCTCATGCAGCAATGTTTCAAACTTTACATTCATGGCGGTGAATTTTATTAATTCCCCCTTAATATAGACATCCTTATTCCGGCTGCCATCCTCATCTGTATGCACCAGTAAAATATCGGCTGTTTTCACAAGTAGTTTTTCAGATAACTCCGCTACATTCAGAAAAATGAATTTATCTCCATCACTTTCTTTGTCATCATTGCCGGGAACTAAGGGTATTGCTTCCATAATATATCATGTTATATATTTTAACGAATAGAAATTACGCACATGAATTAACTGTTACAAATATATGCGAAAAAAAAATTAGAAAACCAAATGTATTTCACTTTTTTCAAAATGGAGAAGGGTAATTGCTTGACAACCAATAAATAATAATTTACAGATAATTGCTTTATATTTTTATCAATACGTTGTTTATAAATTCAATAAAGCTGCCCCGGATAGCTTCCTGTTTTTGGGTTCATCAAAAGTAGATAGGCGGGGGCATTAAATAGTAGCAAATAGTTACCAAAAAAAGTAAATATATAAAGGGAGTGAATTTTAAAGCAACTTCTATAATGAAAAATTCTTACTTTCGTGGGTATAAGTAATAAAACAAAACTATGTTAGTAGGTGTACATTGTTCAGTAAGCGGAGGGTTGGAACATGCCTTTGATGAAGCCAAACTATTGGGAATAGATACTTTCCAGGTTTTTACCCGTAACCAGCGGCAGTGGAAAGCCAAGCCCATATCAGAAGAGGAGAAGAAAGCATTTGCCGAAGCCTGGGCTAATGACCCTGCAGTGAAGGTTATTTTTTCTCATGCTTCCTATCTTATTAATCTTGCCAGTGCCGATTCGGGGTTGCGGTCAAAATCTATGGCAGCTTTTACCGATGAGGTAATACGTTGCCATGAGTTGGGGCTTGCTTATACCGTTCTTCACCCGGGTGCAGCCGGAGAAAGCCCCGAGGGAGAAGCCATGGAGAGAATTGCTGATGCCTTAAAAAAGATAGTGGAAGAAACGAAAGGATCTGAGGTAAAAATTTTATTGGAGAATACCGCGGGGCAAGGCTCGCACGTAGGCTATAAGTTTGAACATATCCGGAATATTATGGATATGGTGGGCTCTGATAGAATTGGCAACTGCTTTGATACCTGCCATGCTTTTGCTGCAGGGTATAATATTTCTACCGAAGAAGGCTTCAATAACACCTGGAATGAATACGATAAAATAATTGGCTTGAATAAGTTATGTGCTATTCACCTGAATGATTCCAAGGGAGATTTAGGTAGCAGGCTTGACAGGCATGAACATATCGGACACGGAAAAATCGGCGAACTTGCTTTTAAGTTAATGATGAAAAAGTTTCCGCATATTCCTAAAGTTATGGAAACCGATAAGGAAAACAATATGGATGAGGTAAACCTTAAACTATTGAGGGGGTTTGCAAACTGATAACTCTTACCCTGAGTTTATTATTAAACTCAAACAGGAAATAAACAATGGCTTGCCGGGTTGGGATGCCCAAAAAAAGATGGCTCCGCCTGGAAGAAAGGATATCCGCTATAATGCTGAGGGGAATGAAAATTCCCGGGAAAGTGCAGTTTTACTATGGCTTTATCCAACTGAAAATAAAATTTTTACACGATTAATTCTCCGTACAGAAGGCGGTGTACATAGTGGCCAGGTTGCTTTTCCCGGCGGACAAGTTGAAAAAAATGACAACGGATTTTGGAATACTGCTTTAAGGGAAGCAAATGAAGAAGTTGGCATATTGCCCGGTGCAGTTGCATTTGTAGGGGCCCTTACTCCTTTATATATCCCACCCAGTAATTTTTGGGTGCATCCTTTTATTGGGGCAGGCGAAAGTATAGTATCGGGGAAAATTAGCGAGGCGGAAGTTAAAACCTATTTTGATATAGCTATTTTGCAACTATTGCAGCCCGGTGTTAAGAAAGATACGGCTATTGCACTTTCTTCAAAGGGACAGATGATAGCCCCTTCCTATATTTTAGACGGGCATATTGTTTGGGGAGCAACAGCTATGATATTGAGTGAACTGGAAGCATTGATCAGGCGGGCGCTTAAAGATGCTCCAAACCCTTAAAGGGGCTTTGAAATCATTCAGCATCTAATATGCCTTTAAAAGCCCCTTGAGGGTTTTGGAGCAGATATCCTTCCTAATATATTACCATCTTTTTAGTTACTGTATAACCTGAAGAGCTAATGGAGTAGAAATATATACCCGGCTGAAAACTTGTTCCGCTTAAGGATATGCTGTGCTGTCCGGGCTCCATATCAGTATAGTTTTCATGTAGCAGCTCCCTTCCGGCCAGGTCAACAACCCGGAGTGTTAAATCAGATTCCCGGGCAAGGCTATAGGTAATAGACGATAGCGTTGTAAATGGGTTAGGGTAATTCTGCCCCACCTTTAACAGAGCCGGATTAATGGAATTAATGCCCGTATTTTGAATGATCCGTATCGAAGCATAAATATCTATGTTCTGAAGATAGTTTGCTCCATCTATTCCGGCTTGATATGAGTTGGTATCGGCAGCAGTACACGGAAAGAAGACATTATCCCCATTTCCTGTGGGCAGGTATCCGTAAGCGCTGTACTCATTCCAAAGCGTAAAGCTATTTGCATTAAAAGGTTTTACACTGTTAGATATATTGCAAAAATGGGTAGGGTTAGCAAATGTAGTGTTGCTACCGTCGTATGGACAGGTACTATTGAAATAACCATAGCCATATACAAACCAGCAACTATCAACCTTGGTGTGATCATAATAATTTACAGTTACAGCAAACTTTGAATTTCCAAAGAGTTCGTAGTTATTCAGGGGCCATTTTATTACCTTAATAGTATTATCATTTCCATTCCCTATTTTCGTTGTGTCTGTATTAATAACCATAGTATCTAACAGGTAGGTGCCTGTATTAGGGTAGCCATCGGAATTAACACTGGTAAGTTCAATTACAAGGGTATCATTTTGCAGGCTGTGGTTTATCTGAATTATAGGAACATAAATAGTATCAACAGCAATATTAATAAGCGACCATGGATAAAGAGTTGCAGAACCGGAGTAAAGGCTGTCAAAAGCTACTGAAATAGAATTAATGCAATAGTAATTCTGAGAAAACATGGTAGTATGCCTGTAGCTGCCATTCGTATCATCAGGGAATGTGTAATAGCTATTTATCAACTGCCCTTGCAGGCTCATGTAACTGCCGGAGTATGCGTAGGAGTCAGATAGGTAATAATCGAGAATGTAGTTAGTAGTATCAATTGAGCCAGGATGGCTTGTGCCCGCCGGTGATTGAATGTTGTTGCATGGTAAGCCTCTTTCGGTTTGATAAAAATGGTTTTGTGAAAAGGCAAAAGGTATGGAGGAGAAAAAAAGTATTACTACTGCAAATAGCTGTGTTTTCAATGGATAATATTTATTTGTGGGCGATTCAAAGGTACACATAATTGCATAAAAAAACCCTGACAGTTTAACGTCAGGGTTTTCATTTTTATTGTGAAGGCTTTAAATTCTCCTTCTTAATTTTCAGTTTCTACCAGATTACTCGGTAATAACCATTTTATTGGTTACCTTGGTTCCACCAATAGTAAATGTGTAGAAATACACACCTGGGCTGAATGAATTAGCGCTCAAGTTAATTGCATGGTTACCCGGGGTAACAGTGTTGTAGTTGGTGGTCATAATTTCTCTGCCTGTCATATCATATACTGAGAAAGTAACATCAGCTGATTTGGTAAGGCTATAAGAAATTTGAGTGGTTTTATTGAATGGGTTAGGGTAGTTTTGTTTAACCGAAAACCCGGAAGCTGAAATGTTGTTAACAGCAGTAGCAACATTAGCTGCGGTATGAACCAATGCCCAAACATAGATATTCTCTTCGTAAGGTCCGCCATCGCCAGCATCGTAGGTGCCATCGCCATTGCAATCGTAGAAAAGACCAGCTCCTGTAATATCAGGTAGTTGTCCATAAGCAACATATTCATTATAAAGTACAAAGCTGTTTTCTGGAACCGGAGTAGAACCGGAAACATCTATAGGAGACCAGGTAGTAGCATTTGCTAAAGTGAAAGTGCCACCATCGCATGAACCATTAAATCCGGCAAAGCCATAGAGGAAATAGCAACTATCCATTTTAGAACCTTTATAGGTAACGGTAACTGAGAACCTTGGATCAGATAATTCTTGTCCTACTCCCCATTTTACAATGTTGATAAGACTGCTGCTCCCTAAGCCCAATTGTTGACCGATAATTAAAGTATCCTTAATCACAGTAGCCAAAGGATATCCTGTGTTAGGAGTTCCGTTAACCATATTCAAGCTAATGTCAATGGTGTCATTTGTTCCGCTGTGGTTAACCTGAACAAATGGGAAAACAATAGTATCCACTACTAAAACTTCGCTTCTTGCTGCAATAGCTGCATAGGAAGTATCAATTAATTGATACGGATCGAAAAGTGAATCAAAAGCAACGGTAACATAGTTTATTACATTGTAGTTACCTCCTGCTGTATCAGCCGGGTAAACGTAGTTTGAGTTCATCAATTCGCCCTGATAGTCATAGTGGGTAGTAACACTGTTGGTAATAGCATCAGCAGAATCATAATTCAAATTGAAATAAGTCAATGCCACTAAGGAACGACTTAAATCACGGTAGTGATATGAAGGTCTGTTTGAAAAGGTACGGGCAGTGTGGTGCTTAGCACCTCCCGGAGCGATAAGATGAGTCTGTGCCATAGCTCCAACTGTCAGTAACGACAAGCTTAAGCACGCAAAAAATTTAGAAGTTTTTTTCATATTGTTTTATTGTTTAGATTTTTGATGCCACAAATATAGTATTTTTTTTGAAACCACTTAATTTTTGAAAAATTATTGCGGAAAAGCCTTTGGTTATATCTTAGATGCTGTAAAAGAATGAGTTGCCCTTTAACAGGAAATCAGAGGAGGGTACAAATTAAATGATACTCAAAGAAGATGCGTATAAAATAAAAAAGCCCGGCTTAGCCGGGCTTTTTTATTTTATAAATGAGACTTATTACCTACTACTCTGTAATAATCATTTTTTTGGTTATTGTACTACCACCTACTTTAAAGGTATAGAAATACACACCGGGACTGAATGAATTTGCATTCAGGTTAATTACATGATTCCCGGGACTAACTGTATTATAGTTGTTCGCCATAATTTCCCTGCCGGTAATATCATATACCGAGAAACTTATGTCGGTTGATTTGGAGAGACTATAAGCAATCTGTGTTTCCTTGTTGAAAGGATTAGGATAGTTTTGTGTAACTGAAAACCCGGAAGCAGCTATGCTGTTAACATTCAAGGTGCTGTTTACTGCAGTATGCACTAAAGACCAGATATAAACATTCTCTTCATAAGGTCCGCCATCTCCTGCATCATACGTACCATCGCCGTTGCAATCGTAGAAAAGACCGGCACCTGTAATATCAGGCAATGCTCCGTAAGAAGCATATTCGTTATATAACAAGAAACTGTTTTCATCAACTGGTGTACTGCCAGAAACGTCAACAGGTGACCAGGTAGTTGGATTTGCTAAAGTAAAAGTTCCTCCATCGCAAGAGCCATTAAATCCGGCAAAACCATAGATAAACCAGCAACTATCTAATTTAGAACCTATATAAGTAACTGTAACAGAGAAACGTGGGTTTGAAAGTGCTGTTCCAACACCCCATTTAATTAAATTGATCCCTGCATCGGTACCGGTACCTAATTGTTGACCAATAATTAATGTGTCCTTTATAACAGTTGCCATTGGATAACCTGTATTGGGCGAACCGCTAACCGTAGTCAGGCTGATTTCCAATGTGTCATTTATACCGCTGTAGTTTATTTGAGCAATCGGTACCACAATGGTATCAACTACTAAATATTCATTCTTAGCAGCAATGGCAGCATAAGAAGTATCCATCAGCTGATATGGGTCAAACAATGAATCAAAAGCAACAGTAATATAATTGATAACATTATAATTTGCACCTACCGTATCGGCAGGATAAACATAATGGGTATTCATTAACTCGCCCTGGTTATCATAATGGGTAGTTACTGTGTTCGTGATAGCATCTGCAGAATCATAATTTAAATTAAAATACGTTAAAGCAATAGGTGAACGCCCTATATGGCGGTCAACATAGTGAAAGGATGGCTTGTTAGTAAAAGTTTTTGCTTTAAAATGTTTTCCTCCTCCCGGACTTGGTAAGTGTACTTGTGCCACGGCAGCTACTGACAGCACTGACAAACTTGCACAAGCAACTAATTTAGAAATGTTTTTCATAGTTTTTTGTAATTATTTGATTTGGTTGATTGATTTTAGGACTGCCAAGATATATATAAGTTTAATAGGAAATACGTTTTCACCCTTTTTTTTTCAAAAACCACGAAAAAAAGGCTCTAAAATTTGGGGATAACCCATTTTCCGCTGACTTTCATCACTTGCTCAATAACATCCCTGACACATCCTTTACCTCCGTCCAGGTGAGATATGTATATAGAAATGTTTTTAATCTCATTCACGGCATCCTTAGGACATACAGGCACCCCAACTTTTGTCATTACTTCATAATCTACCAGGTCATCGCCCATATAAAGCACTTCACTTAGTTCTATATCATACAGGGATACAAATTCCTTCATAGCCTCCAGTTTATTTTCGGTTTTCAGGTAAATGTCGGATATACCGAGCCGGTTAAGCCGTTGCTTAACAGATTGAGAGTTTCCACCGGTAATAATACATAGTTGGTATCCATTTTTTACTGCTAATTTCATGGCAATGCTATCCCGCATATTCATGGTGCGTACCAATTCCCCATCGGGCATTATAATGAGCGAGCTATCTGTAAGCACCCCATCCACATCAAATACCATTGCTTTGACGTGCTTCAATAATTCTTTAAAATTCTTTTTCTCCACGCAGGCTTTTATTAATGCTTTTGGTTAGTAAGACATATATATCCCTATATAACGGATATTCCTTCAAAAGAGCAAGGTGCTTATTCAATATCCGCTCATCTTTCCTTGCAGCAGGACCTGTCTGGCTTAAAGCAGGCGTTTGTTTTTTCAGGTTCTCCACTGTTTCTTCGGCAATAGGTAGAAATACATCGAAAGGCATGTTTGCTTTTTTGCTGATAGATTCTGCAACAGTAAAGAGATGGTTGGAAAAATTATTTACAAATACTGCTCCCAAATGAATGATAGCCCGCTTTTCAGAGTTCAGATAATAAGGCTTGCCTGCTAATTCTTCAACTAAGCGGGTAATTTTATTTTCTGTTTTTTTGGCAGACGCTTCGATAAAAAATGGGATCCCCTTTACGTTCTTCTGCGTGTCCGAAAATGAATATAGAGGCCACATAACCCCATATTTATCAGAAACATTTTTAAGGACATCAATAGAAGTGCTTCCGGAGGTGTGAACTACTATTTTACCCTTAAGTTTTAGCTTTCTACAAACCTCCTCAATAGCATCATCTTTTACAGCTATAATATATAAGTCAGCACTTGCAGAAATTTTCTTCAAATCAGTAGTAAAGGTGCAATCTGATTTCTTAGCTAATTTCTTAGCATGGGCAATGGTTTTACTATAAACCTGGAGAATATCATTTTTGCCCCTTAATGCATCTGCAAGGTAATTCGCCAGATGCCCTGAACCGATAAATACAATTTTTTGGGTTGATGCCTTACTCATTTTTTTATTGTATTTTAATTCTCAACTTTCAACTCTCCATTTTCAACTTCTCAGCCTTTGCTTCTTTTCCCTTTTTTATTCTCTGCCTAATGGAAAGTATCGTTCCTAATATCATTATTAAACAGCCGAACCATAGTACGTTGATATAAGGAAACATAACAGCTTCTAACACTATAAAATCTTTTGCCGTGCGCCTGGATTCAGAAATAGTAAAGTCCATTTTATGGCTTTCAGGGTTTATTTTTTGAAATGAAAACTTTAATCCTAATTCAGGGATGGTAGCATCCATAGGTTTCACCATGTCATTTGAAATAACATAGACAGGTTCTGCACTATGTATTTTATCGTTCACATCTATTACTTTAAGAACTGCTCCTACTGCAATATCATTGGCTTTTAGTCCATATTTTATCCGGTCTAAATGGGTGTCTAACGAAGTAAGTATAACAATACTATTCGATGAAAACATAGTGTCTCCAACCGAAAGCGAGTAAGGTTTTGCAGCACCATATTCCGCCCCGCCTTTCTCATCCTCCGAAGTATTCAAGTCGGCAAACATGATATGGGTGTAAATATCTTTATTTACAAAGTGTTTGGTAGATGGCTCTGCTACATTCCCCATTTGCGGATTAATCTGTATCAACGGAGTAAGAGTAAATTGAGGGGTGTATTTTTTTGTGGAGGGATCTTTATCTAAAAATAAAACGGAATATAAAACATCATGGCCTTCTTTCCTTTTACCTGTATAGGTAACAAAATAATCGCCCATGCGGAGGGTATCACCCTGTTCCATCAATATATCTGTCGCATTCGAAATACCTTTGCCCAGAGATTCTACATTTTTACCGGAAGAGTTTACAGAAATAATTTCCTTTTTTGAGGTGGAAATAAGCGCCCCCATAATTATAAGTCCAAAGCCTAAATGGGCAAAAGTTGCCCCGCCTTTCAGGAAGTTAGCTTTTTTGGCTCTGAGCCAATAAAAGAAGTTGGCCATTACAGCAAACCAACTGGTGAAAAGCAAAGCGATAAAAAAGCCGTTGGTTAGCTTTAACATAAAGCAAGAAACAGTTGTAATTACCACACTCAATATAAATGGAAGGGTTAGCTGTTTTAGGAATTGTTTGATATCGGTTGTTTTAAACTTAAAATAAAGACCTATTGCTACCATTAAAGTAACTATAATGGCAAAAGGTACCTGCCAGCGGTTATAAAACCCGATATGGTCAACAGGCGGAGCCTGGTTTAAGTTAAATAGTTTATTGCTTACAGGTATAGAAGTAGTCACTATTATTTGGATGCAGGACATTACCAATACAAGCGCCCCAAGAAACATCCAAAACTCTCTTGACCAGAGTTCTTCTTCTTGCACTACTTTAGGGAGTTTCTTGTAATTAACAACAATCAGAACAATGGAAAGCAGAATAAAAAACAATAGATAAACAAGTAGTTGTCCGGACAGTCCTAAATCGGTAAAAGCATGAACAGAGGTGTTGCCTAATATGCCACTGCGTGTAAGGAATGTAGAATACAACACAAGAATGAAAGTAATGATAGGGAAAATAAAGGTGGATAAGACCCCTTGTTTCCTCGCTTTGTAAATAATAAGTATATGACCTGTACCCACATACGTAAGCCAGGGAATAAGAGATGCATTCTCCACAGGATCCCATGCCCAGAAACCACCAAAGCTAAGGGATTCGTATGCCCATGCGCCTCCCATCAATATACCGGTCCCCAATATCATAATGCCGAAGAAGGACCAGGGAAGAGCCTCTAACTGCCATTCTCCATATTTCTTCTTCCATAGCCCGGCAATAGCATACACAAAAGGCACTATAGTAGAAGCGAAACCGAGGAATAGGGTAGGGGGATGGATGGTCATCCAATAATTTTGGAGAAGAGGGTTAAGTCCCCGTCCATCAAGCTTTGTTGCATAGTCTGTCATTTGGAAAAGGGGAATATTAGCATATTCGGGGGTTTCACGTAATAGTATAAACGGATTACTGCCAATCTTCACCCCGAAAATGTAAAATCCTAATAACATTGACGCAAGGAATGCCTGAACAAGCGATAGGGTACTTAATACCGGGGCTTCCCATTGTTTAGAACTCCGAATTAAAATATTACCTATAACCACCTGCCAGAAAGTCCATAATAAAAAACTGCCCTCTTGCCCTTCCCAAAAACAGGCAAGAGTATAGCGTTTAGGCATAGCGTTATTAGAATGTTCCCATACATAATAATACTCATAATAATGTCTGAATATCATACAGAACAAAGTTGACATTATTCCAATAACTGCAAGAGAGTGTATATAAAAAGATATTCTCCCTAATTTTCTCCAGGAACCATTTTCCAACTCATCATTTTGTGCAGAACGGAAGTAAGCAAAGGCAGCTAATAATGCAGCTGCAAAGGACAGAAACACTAATGCGTTACCTAATTGTCCCCATAATATGTGTTCGCCGGTGTAAGTAGTGTTGTTCAAGAAATATCGGTGATTAAATTTTATACGAATGGCGCAAAGTTAATCACAAAGGAACATGTAGGCGAGTTATGTGCCTGCCCATACAAAAGTACCTCATAAGTTTCCGGAGGACTTGATGGTAGTAGTGCAGTTGCCATAAATATATTTTTTTATTCTTCAACAGTATTTTCTCATCCATTTCTCTTGGGAAAAATTTATCTTTGCATTTCGAAGGAAAAACCATGACACTTATTAAATCTATATCCGGCATTAGGGGAACTATTGGCAACAATGGAGATGAGGGACTGTCGCCCACTGAAATTGTTAAGTTTGCTTCAGCATACGGAACCTGGGTAAAGAGGAACCGTAAAAATAAAGAAACCAAGAAACCAAGAGTAGTTATTGGACGCGATGCCCGCCTGTCGGGGAGTTTTGTGCGAAATATTATTGTGGGGACTTTGCAGGGGATGGGGATAGATGTTACCGATCTCGGCCTCGCAACCACGCCAACTGTTGAAATTGCCGTTACGGGCGAAAATGCCGATGGAGGAATAATTATTACCGCCAGCCATAATCCTAAAAACTGGAATGCTCTTAAGCTGCTTAATTCCAAAGGAGAGTTTATTTCTGAGGCCGAAGGAAAAGATGTTCTGAATATTGCCAAGTCTGGGGCATTTGAATTGGCAACTGTGAATCTGCTCGGCGAAGTAAAGCAGGATGATACCTACCTGCAAAAACATATAGACCTTATACTTGCCATTCCCTTAGTAGATATGAAAGCTATCAAGGCGAAGAAATTCAAAATAGTGGTGGATGCTGTAAATTCGGTGGGAGGCATTGCAGTCCCCCTCTTATTGAAGCAATTGGGAGTGGAAGAAGTTATTCCCTTGTTTTGTGAACCTACAGGCGACTTTAAACATGAGGCTGAGCCTCTTCCTGAAAACCTCTCCGAACTTTCTAAAACTGTGAAGCGTAATAATGCCCACCTTGGTTTTGCTGTTGACCCTGATGTGGACAGACTTGCTATTGTTTGCGAAGACGGCGAAATGTTTGGGGAAGAATACACCCTTGTTGCCGTTGCCGATTATATACTAAAAAATAAAAAGGGAAGCTCGGTATCTAACCTTTCCTCTACACGGGCGCTGAAAGATGTTACCGAGAAAGTCGGGGGGGCTTATTTTTCCTCTGCAGTGGGAGAGGTGAATGTGGTGGAGACCATGAAAAAAAATAATGCCGTGATAGGCGGCGAGGGTAATGGAGGTGTTATTTACCCCGATTTGCATTACGGGCGTGATGCCCTCGTGGGTATTGCCCTGTTCCTTACATCGTTGGCTAAGTATGGTAAAAGTTGCTCCATGCTTCGTTCTCAGTACCCCAACTACCACATCTCTAAAAATAAAATTGAACTCTCACCCGATATTAATGTAGATAAAGTGCTGGCCGGCATTAACGAGAAGTATAAAAAATATATTGTGGATACAAGAGACGGCATTAAATTAGAATTTGACAAAGACTGGATTCACTTGCGCCGTTCGAATACAGAGCCCATAATACGTATTATAGCTGAGGGTGACTCACGCACCACAGCCAATAACCTTGCTGAAAAACTGATGCAGGACATTAGCGAAGTGATGAGGAATAGGGGGTAACTCTAAAGTATAAAGTTTCCCACACTCTTAGTTCTTTATTCTTAGCTTTCCAATTTATTACAAACTCTTCAATGTCTCATCCAGCCATTTGTAAAACTCATGCTGCCATAGCAAGCCATCCTGGGGTTTTAATACCCAGTGTCCTTCGTCCTCTAAATAGAGGAACCTGCTTTTAATACCTTTTAACTGTGCCGCCTGGAAGGCTTCCATACCCTGTTCCACAGGCACCCGGAAGTCCTGTTGCCCGTGAATAACAAAAATGGGGGTATTCCATTTGTCAACAAAGTTTTTAGGACTGAACTTTTGGTAATCTATAGGTAAAGGTTTGTTCCAATATGCCCCGCCTTGTTCCCAATTATTAAACCAAATTTCTTCGGTTGTACCATACATGCTTTCGAGGTCAAATACCCCATCATGGGCAATAAATGTTTTAAACCGTCCATTATGCATACCTGCCAACATATAAATAGAATAACCCCCGTAGCTGGCTCCTACAGCGCCACGGCGGTTTACATCTACAAACGGTAGTTTGGAAATAGAATCAATGGCAGAAAGATAATCTTGCATTGCCTGCCCGCCCCAATCCCGGCTTATCTCTTCATTCCATGCTATTCCGAAGCCCGGCATACCCCTGCGGCAAGGGGCAACAATGATATAGCCGTTAGCAGCCATCAGTTGGAAGTTCCACCGGAAGGAATAAAACTGCGATACGGTAGACTGAGGCCCGCCCTGGCAATAGAGTAGAGTAGGGTACTTCTTAGATGGATCAAAGCCGGGAGGATAAATTACCCATACCAGTTCCTTTTTGCCATCGGTAGTGTTGACCCAGCGTTTTTCAATATTCCCGGTATGAATAGCATCATAAGCTTTTTTGTTGGTGAAGGTGAGCTGGCTATATGCTCCCGTTTTCATATCCACCGAAAATACTTCTCCAGCATGGTTCATATCAGTTCTTGTAACTATCATATCTTTCCCTGATTCCCCAAGCATGGCAGTAACATCATAATCTCCGGAGGTTATTTGCTTAAAATCTTTTTTTGAAATATCACCCATATTTTTTGGGAGAGTAATTTCAAATGCCTGGTCTGTTCCAAAAGCATCTTCTAAAAAGTAGAGTTTGTTATTATCCTTACTCCATTTAAGAGAGGTAGCCGATTCATCCCAATCTTTGGTTAAATCGTATTTTGTTTTGGTGTTGAAATCATACACCATAATTCGGTTTTTGTCAGCTTCGTAGCCATCGCGAGCCATACTTAGCCATGCTATTCTGCTTCCATCGTTTGAAAATACAGGGTATGTATCATAGCCTGGGTTATCCTGGGTAAAGTCTGTTGTATTTCCTGAAGCCAAATCATAAAAATATAGGTCTGTATTCGTGCTTATAGCATATTCCTTTCCGACTTTCTTTTTAGTAACATATACTATGGTTTTGCTATCGGGACTCCAAACAACATCTTCTGCGCCACCTTCGGGCTGTTGTGGACAGAAATAACGCTCACCTTTCATTACGTCAACTGCCTTATTCATGTCAATATTTCCCGCAGAGTATGGCGCATAAAAAACATGGCTATAAGTGCCATCTTCCCAAGTATCCCAGTGGCGATACATCAAGTCATTTATAATACGAGCGTGGGCTTTAGGAAGATTGGGGTAAAGGTCTTTTGTATCCGGGTCTAATTTCACACCTTTTGTAAAGAGCACCCATTTGCCGTCCGGCGAATATTTAATGTTGTCTATTCCATCACTATCATGGGTAAGTTGTATTGCAGAACTTCCATCTTGATTCGCTTCGTACCAGTTGCCTTTATATACATAGCCCATTTTTCCCGATGGAGAAAATTCGACATTGTTTTCACTGCCGACGGTAGTTGTGAGTTGTTTTACATCGCCTCCGATAACCGGAACGGAATAAAGGTTTCCTTCTCCTTTATTGGCATTTACATCATAATAAGTAATACCGAAAATAACTGATTTACCATCGGGAGAAATAGTTTCACCGCTTACACGTCCAAGTTGCCAAAGCAATTCAGGGGTCATTACCTGCCCGAAAGATTCATTGAGGCGGGCATTTTGGGCAGAACAGAAAGTGAAAAGTGAAAAACTAAAAGTGAAAAGTGAAAGGAGATTTTTATTCATAATAAGTTTTATTTGAGTGGGCTAAGATAGGGAAATGTTGGGAAAAGGAATAAGTGGCAAGGAATAAGGGGACTTAGCTTTTCTTTACTCTGTCTCCTTATCCCTCCATTTCTTATCTTTGTGTTATTATGCTTGAAGCCTTTCAGAAAAATCTTTTCGATTTAATGGGCAACGGTCAGCGCACAGGAAATACTCCATTGCGTTCTGATAAAAAGTTCTTACTTGCCGTTAGCGGTGGGCTTGATTCTGTTGTGATGACAGAGTTATTCAGACGTGCGGGATATAGCTACAGTATTGCACATTGTAATTTCGGGTTGCGTGGAAAAGAGTCGGACGAAGACTTAAAATTTGTTAAAACGCTTGCCGTGAAATCCAAGGTTCCCTTTTTTTCCGTTGGTTTTGATACTATGAGTTACGCTGGGAAAAATAAAGTGTCTGTACAAATGGCTGCTAGGCAATTAAGGTATGAATGGTTGGAGGAGACAAGACAAGAAAATAAATCAGATTATGTAGTTACCGCCCACCATGCCGATGATGCTATTGAAACTTTTTTTATCAATTTGCTCAGGGGCACTGGCATTTCAGGCTTGCATGGCATTAAAACAAAGAATGAGAATGTAATTCGTCCCTTGCTGCACTTTTACCGTAAGGATATAGAGCGGTTTGCAAAAAGAAATAAACTAAAGTGGAGAGAAGATAGCAGCAATGAAAGTGATAAATACGAGCGAAATAAAATCCGGCACCACTTAGTTCCGGCAATTGAAAAAGTGGATTCCGATGCAAAAAGACGGATAATGGATACCATGATTTTACTGGCTTCCACAGAAGATGTTTATAGGAGGTCTATAAAAAGTGAAACTGAGCGATTTGTAAAAAAAGGAAAACATAAAACAGAAATTGAATTAGAAATATTCGATATTCAAAACCATGCGGCACTATATCTTTATGAAATAATTAAGGAATATGGATTCAGCTATGAACAAACCTTGCAAATGGAGGAATGTGCTAAAGGAAAGAAGCATTCAGGGAAAAATTTCTATTCCTATTCTCATCGTATTTCAATGGACAGGAATAAGTTAGGTATTGTTCCCCATGAACCAGAAGACTGGCAGGATTTTACTATTGAGAAAAGTATAACATTAATAAATTTAGGAAGTGGTATTTTTTGTTTTTTTGAGCGGTTTAAAAGAACTGAAAAATTTAAACCGCAAACCTCCAACCAAATAGCCAGTCTTGATTTTGATAAACTCTCCTTCCCTATGGAAGTACGTAGATGGAAAAAAGGCGATAAGTTTTACCCTTTCGGGATGAATCAAACGAAGAAAGTAAGCGACTTTTTAATAGATAATAAGGTTTCAGTTCTTGATAAAGAGAAAGTATGTGTACTTACATCAGATGGAAAAATAGTATGGCTGATTGGGCATCGCATTGATGAGAGGTTCAAAATTACGGAGGCGACTAAAAACGTATATATTTGTGAATTACAAAAAATAGCTCTGCCATGAATACTATTCACAGTCTCTTGCACGGAGCCACTATGCCCATAAATCTGCTACACGAAATTAAAATATAATATATGCACCTGCTCTTCAGGCGAAGTTTCATTGTTTTTTTTCTCTTTATCGCAGGTTCAGCCGTTGCACAGATATATAACCCTGTTAGCTGGAAATTTTCTCAAAAGCAGATTAACGACAGCGAATATGTGGTTACTTCACATGCGAATATTGAAAAAGGATGGCATACTTTTTCACAGCATACTGATAGTAACGGACCTATCCCCATGGCATTTATGTATGCTTCTTCTCCCGATTACAGATTAGAGGGTAAGACGGATGAAGACTCCTGCATAACGCAGTTTGATTCTACCTTTAAAGTAGTTATTAAATACTTCCTCCATCATGCTAATTTTACCCAAAAGATAGTTGTCCATAGCCCTAACGGTTTTATGCTGAAAGGCAATATATCTTACCAGGTTTGTAGTGAGACGACCTGTTTACCACCCCAAAAAGCCGATTTTTCTGTTGCTATTCCGCCCACTGTTCCCGCTCAAAAAAACTCGGGGTATTTATGGATTTGGGTGCTTGGTTTCCTCGGGGGACTTGCTGCGCTATTTACTCCCTGTGTTTTTCCAATGATACCTCTTACGGTTAGTTTTTTTACTAAACGCGCAGCTAATCATAATCAAAAAACCTCTTCCGGACCTTACCTATATGCAGCAAGTATCATACTGATATACATAATTTTAGGAGGAGTAATAACCGCCATAGCCGGACCATCGGGTTTAAATGCTATTGCGAGCAATGGATGGGTTAACCTTATTTTCTTTATTACCTTTTTAATTTTCGGGTTTTCTTTTCTGGGGGCTTTTGAAATTACACTTCCCAATTCCTGGGTGAATAAATCGGATAGTGTTTCAGAAAAAGGTGGAATTGCGGGTATATTTTTTATGGCTCTTACTTTGTGCCTGGTATCTTTTTCATGCACTGCCCCAATAGTTGGCTCTTTACTTGCCGGGGCATCGTTGAGCGGGGCTTACTGGAGTTTGATTATAGGCATGTTTGGCTTTTCTACGGCGCTTGCATTGCCATTTGCGTTATTTGCTTCCTTCCCTCAATGGCTGAAAAACCTTCCCAAATCAGGTGGCTGGCTGAATAGTGTGAAGGTTGTTTTAGGCTTATTGGAAATTGCTTTCTCACTTAAATTTCTATCTACTGCCGATTTAGTTGGCTTACATATAGGCTGGTTGCATTTCCATTTGAACGGACCTATGGGCATACTCAAACGGGAAATTTTTATTGCTTTATGGATAGTTATATTCATTATTACGGGATTCTATCTTTTAGGTAAAATTAAATTTCACCATGATTCGGATTTGAAATACCTGAGCGTAACACGTTTGTTTCTTGCCGTAATAGCCTTTGCTTTTTCACTTTACTTAGTGCCTGGTTTGTTTGGAGCCCCTCTTAAACTAATTGGGGGATTTCCGCCACCATCTTATTATACAGAGGGGTGGACAATTAATAACAAGTTGTCAGTTGATAGTCAACAGTCGTCAGTGGGCAGAGGCCAGTCTCCGGCGGATAATCACCAACGGATAGGATGCCCCCTTAACTTGAATTGTTTCCATGATTATGAGGAAGCAGTGGCCGCGTCAAAGCAGGAAAATAAACCCATTATGATTGACTTCACGGGGTTTTCCTGTGTTAATTGCCGGAAAATGGAAGAAAATGTTTGGTCAGACCCGGCCATATTGAATATCATCAATAACGATTATATCCTTGTATCTCTTTATGTGGATGATAAAATGGAATTGCCCGAATCTCAGCAAATTATTTCTAAAGTCAATGGTTCGAAAATTGAGTCGTTTGGTGATAAATGGAGCGATATGGAAACAACCCTGTACAAAAGTAATACCCAGCCCTTGTATGTGCTTGTAAATACTAACGGCGATATACTTGCCCCCCAGCGTGGTTATACACCCGATATAGAACTATACAAACAATTTTTGGAAGATGGGGTAAAAGCATTCAAAGATAAGTCTGCGGGTTCTATTTTCAAGACGAATTCAAACATAAGCCTTAAATAACAAAAGGAGAGGTGCAGATTAAACAAGTAATCCGGAAACTGTGGGAGGAAAAACCTCTCGTGCTGATACTTTTTTTAGGAATACTTTTTCGATTGATTGCGGTTATTTTCTCTAAAGGATTTGCTTTTCACGATGATGAATTTTTAGTGCTTGACCCGGCAGGCTCATGGGTTGATGGACACGATTATAATGCCTGGCTTGGAGGCAGACCTGAAATGAACCATGCCCCGGAAGGACCCAGCCTGTTTTTTCCGGGATTACATTACCTCATTCTCTATTACCTAAAATGGAGGGGCATGGTTGACCCCCAACATAAAATGTATGTAATACGGGCAGTGCTTGCTTGCTGGTCGCTCATTACAATTGTGGTCGGTTACAAAATTGCCGATTTTTACGGAGGGAAAAAAGTAGCGAGACAATCAGGACTGATACTTGCCATCTTGTGGTGTATGCCTATGCTGAGTGTGCGCAACTTAGTCGAGATGTTTTGCATACCGCCCTTGCTAATAGCTACCTGGCTTGCTATTAATCCTATACGAAAGGATAAGCTAAGTTCCTATTTCTGGATGGGAATTTTGTGTGGAGTTGCCTTCAATACCCGTTTTCAAACATCCCTTTTTTCAGCCGGCTTCGGATTGATTTTTCTGTTCCGTAAAGATTGGAAACACCTTTTTATGTTTGTTTTAATGTTCCTGCTAACATTTGCTGCGGTGCAAGGCATTGCAGACATGTTTATCTGGGGTAAGCCTTTTGCCGAATTCCAGGCGTACATTATGTACAACATAAAAAATGCCCATAATTATCCCGTAGGACCTTGGTACGATTACTTTTTGGTGTTGGCTGGTATATTGGTTCCGCCCATAAGCTTGTTTCTTGTTTTTGGGTATTTCAGGTCATGGAAGAAATATATGATACTTTTTCTTCCATCCTTTTTGTTTTTTACCTTTCATTCTGTTTTTCCCAATAAGCAGGAAAGGTTTATCTTGCCTATGATTCCTTTTGTAATTATTCTCGGGTGCATTGGCTGGAATGAATTTATAACTACATCTAAATATTGGCAAAAACATCAGGGGCTTTTAAAAGGCTGCTGGACATTTTTCTGGATATTGAACTGCATTGCCTTGCCGGTAATTTCTACTACATACAGTAAAAGGAGCAGGGTGGAAAGCATGTATTATCTCTATCACCAGAAGGACCTGAAAAACTTTATGGTGGAAGAAAGTTTCAGGAATGATGTAACCCAAACACCTTATTTTTATACCGGGAAATGGTATTTCCACCCACCCGGAGTTACCAAAACTCATACCCTTTACCAGGCTTATCTGGAGCATAAAGATGAAAAAGACTCCATGAACCACCCTAATTATGTGCTCTTTTTCGGGACAGAGCATATTGACGAGAGAGTTGCAGCATTCAAGCAAATGTTTCCTACGGCTACTTATAAAACCACCATTGAACCCAGCTATCTTGATATACTTGTTTGGAAACTAAACCCAGTAAACAGGAATGAGACAGTATATATTTATAAGTTTGATGATAGGGTGGTGAATTTGCCAAAGGGATAGTAACAATAGGAGGGAAGGTGGAATTCTTGGTGTAATGTCAATTTTTGTGTTGCTACGAATAAATAGTTAATCAATTTAATTTTCTATTTTTAGTACCTCTGAGTATGAGTTTTCAGTTCAGGTATTCGTCTTCAGGATTTTTAATTTCTCCAATAGACAACACTACTTCCGGTCTTTGTACTCTTTTAGTTCTAATTTCTCACCATCGAAAACAGCATAAGTTGAAAAGTTAACCCATTCACCCAAATTAATATAAAATGAGTCGCCTATTTTTATTTCTAAAGGTAAATGCCGATGTCCAAAAATAAAATAGTCAAAATATTCTGTTTTTAATTTTTCCTTTACGAAAGTAACAAGATATTCGTTTTCCTCTCCTTTAAAAGTCTCTTTCCCCTGCGATACTCTGCTTCTCCGAGACCAGTAATTAGCTATGCTGATACCGGTATTGGGATGAATGCGTGCAAAGAGCCACTGGCAAAAAGGGCTTGCAAAAAACCATTTAATAAACTTATAGCCGTGGTCGCCAGGGCCTAAACCATCTCCATGTCCCAGGAAAAATTTCTTTCCGTTATATTCTCTAACTATAGGTTTTCGGTAAATAGTAACTCCCAATTCCTTTTCTAAATAGTCAAACATCCACATATCATGGTTGCCCGTAAAAACTGAAACAGGAATACCCGAGTCGGTGAATTCGGCTATTTTACCCAATAGGCGTGTATATCCTTTAGGTATGGCATATTTATACTCGAACCAAAAATCAAAAAGATCGCCCATAAGATACAGTTCAGCGGCATCCTTTTTAATTTCATCCATCCATTGCACAATACGCTTTTCCCGTTCCAGGCTTTGCTCCCGGCCAGGTGCACCTAGATGGAAATCAGAGGCAAAATATATCTTCTTAGCTGTAATCATTATCTATTCTCAATTCACAACTCCTTTCTTAATCTCTTCAACCACCGTAGGGTCTATAAGTGTTGTTGTATCCCCAAAATTATCCGTATCACCTTCAGCTATTTTCCTTAGTATTCTTCGCATTATTTTACCCGAACGGGTTTTGGGCAATCCACGCACAAACTGAATCTTATCTGGCTTGGCTATGGCTCCTATCAGGTTAGTTACGTTATGCATGATTTCTTCTTTCAACTTAGGATAGTCATGTTCATCGGCACTGCAAATTACAAAAGCATAAATAGCCTGTCCTTTTATGGGATGCGGGTAGCCTACAACAGCCGATTCAATTACTTCGGGGCAGTGGTTAATGGCATCTTCAATGTCTGCAGTGCCAAGCCTGTGTCCCGATACTTTCAGCACATCATCTACCCTGCCGATAATACGATAATCCCCATCTGCATCTCTCCGGCATCCATCACCTGTAAAATACATTCCCGGATAAGTGTCGAAATAGTTTTGCCTGCAACGTTCATGATCCCCATACGTAGTGCGAATAATTGAGGGCCAGGGAAACTTAATACACAGGTTACCTTCTACCCCATTTCCAATTAGTTCTTTACCATTTCCATCTAAAATAACTGGCTGAATACCCGGCAAGGGTAACATTGCATAACTTGGCTTAGTCTCAGTAATGCCTGCAAGAGGAGAAATAAGAATACCCCCCGTTTCGGTCTGCCACCAGGTATCTACAATAGGACATTTACCTTTACCTATATTTTCATTGTACCAAATCCAGGCTTCTTCATTAATAGGTTCGCCAACCGTTCCAAGTACCCTCAAAGAGTCCAGTTTATAAGGCTTTACATAGTCAAGCCCGTAAGCCATCAACGAGCGGATTGCCGTAGGCGCTGTATAAAAAATATTCACCTTGTGTTTATCTATAATCTGCCAAAACCGTCCTGCGTCAGGGTGAGTTGGGATACCCTCAAACAGAATGATTGTCGCTCCTGCCAATAGTGGCGCATATACCGTGTAGGAGTGCCCGGTAACCCAGCCTATATCAGCAGTACACCAATATACATCACCTTCATTATATTGAAATACATTCAAAAACGAATACCAGGCATAAACCATGTATCCGGCAGTTGTATGCACTACTCCCTTGGGTTTGCCTGTGGAACCTGATGTGTAGAGTATGTATAACATATCTTCCGCATCCATAACTTCTGTAGGGCAGTCATCTGATATATCTTTCATTTCCTCATCCCAGTAAACATCCCTTCCTTGCTGCATATTTACCTTCGCAAATGATACTTTCAGCACAATTACTTTTCTTACGCAAGGACAAGCCAGCAGGGCCTCATCCACTATTTTTTTTATTTCAATAAGTTTGGTGCCGCGATAAAGCCCATCTCCGGTAATAACCACTTCACAAGTACTATCATTAATACGGTCTGAGAGTGATTGAACGGAAAACCCTGCAAACACCACTGAATGTATAGCTCCAATCCTTGCGCAAGAAAGCATTGCGACAATAGCTTCAGGCACCATAGGCATATAAATACAAACCCTATCGCCCTTTTTAACTCCCTGTTTCTTCAGGACATTTGAAAAGCGGCAAACCTGTTCATACAGTTGGTTATAGGTAAGGATAACATTGCTCTCTGCCGGATTATTTGACTCCCAAATAATTGCTATTTGCTCTCCTTTTTCTTTCAGATGGCGGTCTATACAGTTCTCTGTGATATTAAGTTTGGCGTTAATAAACCATTTTACATCCGGTTCAGTAAAGTTCCATTCGAGGACTTTATCCCACTTCTTTTTCCAGGTGAAATTCTCAGCAACATTAGCCCAGAAGGCTTCGGGGTCTTCAACGCTCTTTTTATATTCTTCCTCGTATCGCTCAAAAGATGTTATACGCGCAGCCATTTTCGAAATTTCTTTTTACAATTATACAACTAATTATCAAGTCAATTCATCGGTAACATAGCCGATAGCTGCTACCGATATACTTGCAACCTTCGCTTCATGAAGAGCATGGATACAGGCTTCTATGGTAGCCCCGGTAGTTATTATATCATCTACTAACAGGACGCGTTTACCCTTTATTTGTTCTTTATCTTCAGGAGCAAATACATCCTTCACATTTTCCCATCTTGAAAATCTTGCTTTATGGGTCTGCGTTTCAGTATCCTTCAAGCGTTTCAACCCATTGGAAAGAACAGTCACTCCCATAACCTGTGAGAGTCCCTCGGCAAAACAAGCGCTTTGGTTATAGCCTCTTCGTTTAAGTTTTTTAGGATGTAGCGGAACAGGAATAATAACATCCAATTCAGAAAACAGGGAAACCTTCTTTAGCTCTGTCCCATACCATTTGCCAAAGCAAATCCCCAGTTCCTGCTTTCCGTTATATTTTATTTCATGCACCAAATCTTGTACCATGCCACCTTTGGTAAAGTAGCAAAAAGCTACAGCAGCTTCAATTTCCGCTCTGCCATAAAAGACTTTATACAGGGCATTTGTGGGATTATTATGATACTCTGTTTTAGGTAACTTATACAGGCAGGTAGTGCAAATAAACTCCTCTTTTTCTGCAAGACCTTCGCCGCAGGTAATGCATACCTCGGGGTAAAAAAGGCCGATGAAATCGCGTAAAAGACGGAGCATTAATTTAGTTATTAAAGCCAAAGATAGAAAGAATAGAAAGTCCTTTAGAAACTATCTTATCTGTTATATTTGCATTTTAAATTTAAATATGAAAGTCTATAAACGTTTGTAATTAATGAAACAAGGTTTACTAATTGCTATCTTTTTATTAGTGACGCAAATATGCTATTCACAGAAGGGACAACCGGCCAAGACTATAAACCCTTACGCCGAAATTGATAAAGTTGCCCTACAGATGCCTGATTCTGATGCCAATTCTACCCTTAATATGGCAACCTATATAAACTCGAATTTCAATACGGCAACCCAAAAGACGAGGGCTATATTTATCTGGATAGCATCTAATATTCAATATGATGTGGAGAATATGTTTGCCATCAATTTTTATGAAAAAACCGAGGACAAAATTTCTAAAGTTTTGAAAACCAGAAAGGGGATTTGTGAGAACTATGCCGCCTTGTTCAATGACATAGCCCTTAAATGCGGATTAAAGGCATTTGTTATTGAGGGATATACCAAGCAAAATGGTTTCGCCGACTATATCCCTCATGCATGGTGTGGGGCCTGTATTGATTCCTCCTGGTTTTTGTTTGACCCGACATGGGGTTCTGGATATGTGAGTAACTCCAGGTTTTATAAGCGGATAAACAATGAGTATTTTAAGGCTTTACCTTCCCGGTTTATTAAATCGCATATACCCTTCGACCCCATGTGGGAGTTTTTATACTACCCGGTAACCAACCAGGAATTTTATGAAGGAAAAATCCAGGAGGACAAGACAAAACCTTATTTTAATTTTACTGATTCTATAAAATTTTATGAAAGTCAACCGGAGATAGACCAATGGGTTTCAGCGGTGAACAGGATAGAAGAAAATGGAGTCAAAAATTCATTGATTTATGACCGGCTTAACCATCTGAAATCAAGTATCGAAATATACCGGCAGAATGAGAAAATAAACACGGAAAATAAAGCTGTTAATTCCTACAATAATGCTGGAAAAGAATATAATGATGCTGTGGCAGCCTTCAATACCTTTATTGACTATCGCAACAAACAATTCACGCCAATAGTGCCCGATAATGAATTAAAAGCTATGATTGATGTTCCTAAACTTAAACTTCTGGTTGCGCGGACTACCCTTCTTTCTATTCAAAACGAGAATGCCAATACCAGGGCTATGATGACCAACCTACTCAAATCTATTGATGATGTTACGAATCATGTAAACGAGCAGGAGGATTTCGTAAGTGAATATCTAAGCAAGGGCAAGGCTGGCAGAAGAGGCATGTTCTATAAAACCACCTGGTTCGGGGTTCCTTTGAATGGAAATTAATATGCTTCGTATATAAAATCCTTTCTATTTCACCGGTTATGTTCGTTGGCATGAGATTTGGGGGAAATACAGTTTCACGCAAAAGGGCGCAAAGTAAAGGCACGGAAAGGATGCGAAGTCATGCTGAACTTGTTTCAGCATCGCAAAAATTATGTATAGCAAGCGTAGCGTACCTATTATTATCCATTAACAAAATGTTAACGGGCAAGGGAGGATTTACCAATTTTGAAATTAGAATATACTTATTTTAAATATTAAATACAAAATAACTGTAATGAAAAATAAAGATAAAATGACACTATATGTTATGATTAATATCGTGACGAAATCTCTAATTTTAGTCCTAACTATGAGGTAAACCCAACTAATAATCCAAATCAGGACAAAAACTGCCATAAATCCGCTCAAAAAGTAAAACATACTCATAGGGCTATTTATGAATAAACTAATGAAAGCCCCCGGATGAGTCCCTCTATTATAATCTAATCCCGGCATTAAAGCCCAACAAAGCGTCCATGTTAATAGCCACATACAGGAAAGAAAAAAACAAAAAGCTCCTTTAAGTAATTCACTACTATTATCGAAAAAAATTCGATGAAATAAATACAGGGCGACATACCAAATTGGCATCAATATAGCAACAATAATAATTGCCGGTAAAAAATTCGATGATAATGCATTTATCACTTCTTCCATCAGAACAAAAGTAATGATTTAAAACTATTCTGCTTGCTTGGTTTTAATTAATGCTTTTGGATTCAGACTGTTGCACTTCATAGGTTAGTAATATTTTAAGTAATGCTTGCTAAACCCCATCGGGGTTTCCTGTTTGTAGCAAATGAGACTGTTAAACTACCCATCCCGCCGACTACAAACGTCTCTCTATCTACCTTGTCCTTCGGCGGGGCTGTATGGGTTGGGTTATGGTTTTTCTATAAACAGGTAACTCCTGCGGAGTTAGAACAACACTTTATAATTGAGAACACTTTATAAATATGGAAATAGTATTTTTTGTGATGCTGAAACAAGTTCAGCATGACTGCTCGCCGCTCTTACCTCTTAGCTCACATCTTCCCTTCCATCGCTTCCGCTGTATATGATTCTTTACATTTCATAATATCTTCTGGCACGCCCTGAAATACAAGGTTACCACCCATGTTGCCTCCTTCGGGACCGAGGTCTATGAGCCAGTCGGCGCATTTAATTACATCAGGATGGTGCTCTATTACTACTACGGTATGCCCCCTATCAACTAACAGAGAAAAGGCTTTCAGCAGTTTTGCTATATCATGAAAATGCAAGCCGGTAGTAGGTTCATCAAAAATAAAGAGGGTTTGTTTTTGTTCTGATCCTTTTCGTAAAAAGGATGCCAGTTTTATACGCTGTGCTTCCCCTCCGCTCAATGTGCCGGAAGATTGCCCCAGGTGAACATATCCCATTCCCACGTCTTTCAAGGGTCTCAGGCTTTCCACCAGCCGCTTATGCAGGGTATCTTTTTCTCCCCCGGCAAAAAACTCAATGGCTTCAGAGACCGTCAAATTTAATACATCAGAGATATTCTTTCCCCGGTATTCCACTTCCAACACATCTTGTTTATAGCGTTTGCCATTGCATACATCACATTCCAAATGCACATCCGCCATAAACTGCATTTCAATGGTTATTTGTCCTTCGCCCTCGCAGACATCGCACCTTCCGCCGGGTACATTAAAGGAAAAATGAGAAGATTTATATCCTCTTAATTTAGATAGTTTTTGCTCGGCAAAGAGGGTGCGTATTTCATCAAATGCTTTTATATAAGTCACGGGATTAGAGCGTGAAGACCTGCCTATGGGGCTTTGGTCAACCATTTCAACTGATGTAATAAGGTCTGTGCTGCCCGATAGTTTTTCAAACGAGCCTATTTTTTCTCCGGTAAATTCCCCTGTCAGCCTTTTCATAGCCGGGTAAAGTATGCCTTTCACCAAAGATGATTTACCAGAGCCAGAAACCCCACTCACCACAGTAAATGCCCCAACTGGAAATTTAACATTAATGCCTTTCAGGTTGTTACTCATTGCTTTATGTACCTCTATAAAGTTCGTTACTTTCCGTCTTTTTTTAGGGGTGGCAATAGTATCTTTCCCTGTAAGGTAGCGGGCAGTAAGGCTATCGCTCTCATTTTCCAACTCATTTATAGTCCCCTGAAATACTACATTTCCCCCGTTATTCCCCGCTAAAGGACCTATATCTACAATATTATCTGCCGAGCGCATTATTTCTTCGTCATGCTCCACCACCACCACTGTATTACCCATATCACGCAATGATTTCAGTACCTTAATAAGCCTTTTAGTATCTCTGTTATGCAGTCCAATGCTGGGTTCATCTAAAATATATAGTGAGCCTACTAAGGCGCTTCCCAATGAATTGGCAATATTCAGACGTTGTGATTCCCCTCCCGAAAGTGTGTTGGAAGTACGGTTTAGCACCAAATACCCCAAGCCCACATCTGACATAAATTGCAGGCGGCTGGTAATTTCAAGCAGTAATCTCCGGGCAACTGAACGTTGATTGGTCATCTAACTTTTCGGGCAATTCTATAAAAAATGGCAGGCAATCGGAAACAGGCATCAGCACTATATCGAATATAGATTTCCCTCCTATTTTCACATAGCTGGCATCTTTTCGCAGGCGTGTGCCTTTGCAATCGGGACATAAGGTTTTCCCCCGATAGCGGGACAACATTACCCGGTATTGTATCTTATAACTTTCCTGTTCCAGATGCGAAAAAAAGCGGTGTAAACCATCAAAGTATTTAGTGCCGTCCCAAAGCATGGCTTTTTCCTTTTCGGTTAATTCAGCATAGCTCCGGTGAACAGGAAAATTGACTTTACGGGCATTCAGAATCACTTGGTCTTTCCACCAGCTCATCTTTTCGCCTTTCCAGCAGGCAATGGCATCTTCATAAAGGGAAAGGCTTTTATCAGGAACTACCAGGTCTTCATCAATATCTATCACGCTGCCGAAGCCATCGCAGCGTTTGCAAGCCCCAACAGGGTTATTAAAGCTGAAAAAATGGGGAGATGGCTCTTCAAACTTTATTCCATCGGCTTCAAAACGGTCAGAGAATTTTTTATGGATTTGCTTTGAACCATCTACAACAGCTATTTCGCAAATATTGTTTCCTTCGTAAAAGGCTGTCTGTACTGAATCAGCCACACGCATTTTAAGGTCTTCCTCCAACTCTTGTCCTATTTCAACCCGGTCAATAAGGATTTTCAAATTTGCAGACGAGGCAATCTTATTATTTGCTTCTAAAATATCAGCTACTTGCAGAATATCCTCCCCGGAAAGAATTCTTGAAAAACCTTGCTGCAAAAGGAGATTAAGCTGTTCATTCGGGGTTCTGCCTTCCTTTATGTTAAATGGAGCCAATATCATAGCCCTTGCTCCTTCT
>CAVYDB010000021.1:0-11681 GCA_963767125.1 uncultured Bacteroidota bacterium
TCGGCTGCTATTACTGCCTCGCTCGCAAAAGACGAAAGTCTTGAAAAAGCCATTCATGCCGGGAAAAAATATGTTACTGCTTTCTTAAAAAGTAACACTACATTAAGTGGTTATCATTTATACTAAATATGTTTTCACGCTTGCAATATATTACCGATTCTCCCCAATTAGCTGAACAAGCTTGCAAGGCAGGAGTTAGGTGGATACAGGCACGAATCAAAAACCAGGATGAGAAAACATGGACTGCAATGGCAAATGACATAGCGAAAATTTGCAAAACTTATAATGTTACATGTATTGTAAATGATAGCCCGGAAATTGCTATAAGAGTAACTGCAGATGGAGTACACCTTGGTAAAAAAGATATGCAGTTATCAGAGGCAAGGAAAATTTCAAAAGATAGGAAAATAATTATTGGAGGTAGCGCTAATACTGTAGAAGATGTGATATTTTATGCAGAACAGAGAGTAGATTATATGGGATTAGGCCCATTGCGGTTTACTTCTACAAAAAAAGATTTGAATCCTGTTCTTGGGATGGAAGGATACAAAAAAATTATGGAAGAAGTTTCCAAATCAGATTTAATGATTCCTCCTATTTATGCTATTGGCGGCATCACTACTGACGATGTAAAAAATCTGTTATCAACTGGAGTTTATGGAGTAGCTGTTTCATCTGCAATAAACGAATATGAAAATATGAACAAAACCATACAGGAATTCTATTCTCGGTTAGGTGAAAAAGAAATGCAATATGAAATCCAACGATGAATTAAAAATAGGGGACAAAGTATTTACTTCACGGTTGTTTACCGGCACAGGTAAGTTTGGGTCTCTCATACAGATGAAAGATGCTTTGCTCGCGTCAGGTTCACAATTAGTGACGGTTGCTCTAAAACGAGTTGATGTTACTAAACGGGATGAAAATATTCTTCATTTTTTGAGTGACTCCCAATTCAACATTTTACCCAATACCTCCGGGGTGAGAACTGCGAAAGAAGCCATATTTGCAGCTAATGTTGCCCGTGAAGCATTAGGCACCAACTGGCTGAAGCTGGAAATACATCCTGACCCACGCTACCTTATGCCGGATGCAATAGAGACACTGGAAGCCGCTACTGAACTCGTCAAGCAGGGATTTATCGTTTTACCATATATTCATGCCGACCCGGTATTATGCAAGCGGCTTGAAGATGTGGGTGTCGCGGCGGTTATGCCTTTGGGTTCTCCAATAGGGAGTAATAAGGGGTTGAAAACAGTTGATTTTTTAGAAATAATAATAGAGCAAAGCGGAGTACCGGTGATAGTGGATGCAGGAATAGGAATGCCATCTCATGCAGCACAGGCAATGGAAATGGGAGCAGATGCCATTCTGGTGAATACAGCAATAGCCTCTGCCGGAGAGCCTGTGATAATGGCAGAAGCCTTTAGAGAAGCTGTGCAAGCCGGACGGAAAGCCTTTTTGTCAGGGTTGCCGCAAGTTCGCTCACAAGCTGAAGCCAGTAGCCCGTTAACTGCCTTTTTAAATTCGTGAATGATGTTTACCGAGCATATTAAAAAATATACCTGGGACGAAGTACAGAAAGCTATTTATACTAAAACAAGCCAGGATGTTGAGATTGCTTTAGGTAAAAGAAAATGTAATTCAGATGACCTGATGGCTCTTTTATCTCCGACGGCAGAGGCTTACCTGGAGGCATTTGCAAAAAAAAGTAAACACCTCACCATGCAGCGTTTTGGTAAAACCATCCAGCTTTTTGCTCCCGTATATCTTTCTAATGAATGTCTCAATATTTGTACTTACTGCGGTTTCAGTTTCGGGAATAAAATTCCGCGTAAAACGCTTTCAGAAGCTGAGATGCGAAAAGAATTTGAATTTTTGAAAGCAGAAAACTTTGAGCATGTACTGCTTGTTACCGGTGAAGATGCCATACATGCTAATCCTGCATATATCAATCATTCTATTTCCGTTGCAAGAAAATATTTTGCCGATGTTTCAATTGAGGTGCAGCCTCTGGGAGAGATGGAGTATAGTATGTTCAGAGACTCCGGGTGCGACTCAGTGATGGTTTACCAGGAAACATACAATACTGAAACCTATAAAATGTTTCACCCGAAAGGGAAAAAAGCAAATTATAATTATCGCCTTGAAACCCCTGACCGTATTGGCAAAGCAGGCATAAATAAAATAGGGCTTGGGGTGTTATTAGGGCTTGACGACTGGAGAACTGATGCCTTTTTTCTGGCTCTTCATCTTACATATTTAGAAAAGAAATACTGGCAAACCCGCTACAGCATTTCGTTTCCACGGCTTAGACCTGCGGAAGGAGTACATTCAGTAAAATATCCTGTAAGCGATAAAGAGTTTGTACAATTAATTTGTGCCCTTCGTATTTTCGATAATGAGGTAGAAATGTCCTTATCTACGCGGGAACCGGAGTATATGCGAAACCATCTTATAAATATCGGAATCACATCTATGAGTGCCGGTTCGAAGACCAATCCGGGAGGATACACTACATCTCCCGAAACATTGGAACAATTTGAAATAAGCGACTCCCGCACACCGGAACAAATTTTAGAATTGATACAAGAGCAGGGCTATGAACCTATTTGGAAAAACTGGGATAAAGCCCTTACCGCCCATTAATATGACCGACGAAGAACATATCCGGTACAACAGGCAACTGATACTCCCCTCATGGGGTATTGAAATACAAGAGAAAATTAAATCAAGCTGTGTTCTTGTAATTGGCGCAGGTGGCTTGGGTTGCCCGGTGCTCTCTTACCTATCGGCAGCAGGCGTGGGAACCATTGGTATCATGGATTACGATGTAGTTGAGATAAGCAATTTACAAAGGCAGGTCATTTATGATATGAATGACGTTGGAATAAATAAAGCAAAGGCAGCATCTCAAAAATTAAAAGCATTTAACCCCCTTATTAATATTATACCTATTGAAAAAGGGTTGGATAAAAATAATGCCCTTGAAATAATCGCAAAGTATGATGTGATAGTTGATGCAACTGATAGTTTTGAATCCCGTTATCTCATCAATGATGCCTGTGTAATTTTAAATAAGCCTTTTGTTTTTGCTTCTATACTGGGTTTTGAAGGACAGGTTTCTGTTTTTAACTATAAAGATGGACCAACTTATCGCTGTCTTTATCCCGAACCTCCGGCAGAAGAGAATGCTCCTAACTGTAATGAAAATGGGGTAATCGGGGCTTTAGCCGGAACCATTGGTTGCATGCAGGCTAACGAGGTTCTTAAAATTATCTCAGGAGTTGGGAAAACTCTATCAGGTGAATTGTTAATAGTAGATTTATTGAATAATAAATTTCCCACTCTTATCATTAAAGCAGTACCTGAAAATAAGAGACTAGAATCATTGGGGAAATATAATATCATCTGCAACGACAACAGTATTAGCTTTATTTCAAAAACAAAATTCACCGAAAGATTTGCAAAAATCCCGCATGTTTCCATTGATGTGAGCGATGAATATGAATTTGTTCCGATAGAAAAAGAAACAAAAAATATCCCGGTTTATGAAATTGAACATGAAAATTTTGAGAATATAAATGTTCCGTTGGTGCTTTATTGTAAAAGTGGAATACGCAGCAGGCAGGCTGCTCTACTTCTTTCTAAAAAAGGAATGAAAAAAATATATTGTCTGACAAACAACTAATCTGCTAAGCGCTCTTGTAGCTTATTGAACTGCCCAACCGGATTAGCGCTTTCCCATATATGCCCAATAAGGGCAACCCCATTAAAGCCTACATCTCTTGCCTGCAAAATATTTTTATCCGTTACACCTCCAAGAGCAACCATAGGAAATGGGATTTTGCTTTTCCTGTGCTTTAAAAAATCCTTGATAATTTCTAATTCCACTACAGGCTTGTATCCCTTCTTAGAAATACTTGGAAAAACAGGGCTGAAAAAAGCATACTTAAAATTTGGTTGTTCTGCAAGTATATCATCCAATCTATGAAAAGAAGTGGAAATAGTATTCTTTATGTTAGCGGTATTACCTTCCTTTCTCAATCTTTCCGGCAGATGAGCGCCTTTAAGATCAAATTCATTTAATAGTTCATAGTGATTATGAATAACAATCTTTGAATGGAAAATAGCAGGAATTGCATCCAGAATAACCCTCATTTCTTCTATAGTATTGGAAGGTTTTCTAAAATGTAATATCTCCAGACCCGATTCAAATAACCTGCAGATATTACCAGCTTCTCCGATAATATTCTGTTCGGGAGTTATGACTATCAACTGAAAGCTTTCTGGCATCATTATGTCGCTGTATTACGATGGAGTAAAATTAAGTTATATTCAGCAAGAATTAAAATATTATATGTTATTAACCTGTAATTGGAAAATATCTGTTAATCTTTCCTATATGGCTTATTTTGTGATACATATTTTATAGTTTTGTACCCATATAGCGATTTAAATGGATGTATTGGAAGCGATTATTTTAGGAGTGGTAGAAGGGATAACGGAGTTCCTTCCCATTTCATCAACAGGTCACCTGATGGTTACCAGTTCATTGCTGGGAATAGAAGAGGATTCGTTCACCAAAGCCTTTACAGTAGCTATTCAATTAGGGGCTATTCTTGCCGTCGTGGTTCTGTATTGGAAAAGATTCTTCAAAAGCCTTGATTTTTATTTTAAGCTTTTTGTGGCGTTTTTGCCAGCCGGAATATTGGGCTTTATTTTTATTAAGCAGATTGATGCCATGCTTGGAAATGTTATGGTGGTTGTGTGGACCTTTTTTATCGGTGGGATTATTCTATTGTTCATAGACAAATGGTTTAAAGGCGCAGAAATGGAGCCTGATAAAGATGTGAAATACAGCAATGCTTTTGTTATCGGTTTGTTCCAGGCTATTTCAATGATACCGGGGGTTTCACGCTCCGCTGCAACTATAGTCGGAGGGCTTACCCAAAAACTGAACCGTAAATCGGCTGTGGAATTTTCTTTTTTCCTTGCTGTACCCACAATGTTTGTTGCCACCGCCTTTAAGCTTTTCCAGCTATACAAGGAAGGAGAAGGTTTTCATGGACAGGAAATCGGATTATTACTTATTGGTAATGTAGTTGCCTTTGGAGTTGCTATGTTAGCCATCAAATTTTTTATTACTTATCTTCAAAAACACGGATTTAAAGTATTCGGTATTTACCGTATCCTGGCAGCCATTGGCATCTATTTGTTAAACCGCAACGGGATACATTTTGTATTGTAGAAGACCTAACTACCGCGCCTATTTATTCATAAGGCTTTCCGCGACATAAACATCTATCATTCCTTTATTTTTTGCCTCCGTCTTACCCTTGTAAGTACAATTAAATACATCTTTAACCAATTCATATGTAGCGCCGGAGATAGTTACATTGCCTACTTCCCCGGCAGATTCAATGCGGGAGGCTATATTGACAGTATCCCCCCAGATATCATAAGCAAATTTTTTAATCCCTACTATTCCGGCAACTACATGACCGGAATTAATCCCGATACGTAATTCAAAAAAGACTTTATTCTCCCGTATCCTTCTTTCCTTTTCCTTTTTCATAAAATGCTGAATATCCAACGCAGCCATTACAGTATCTACCGGATTGGTTTTATTCTCTTCCGGAAGCCCTCCGGCAGCCATATATCCGTCTCCTATGGTTTTAATCTTTTCAACATTGTGCCTTGAGAGTATCCTATCAAACTCACTATAGCAATAATGTATCTCTTCCACCAATTCCTGCGCAGTCATATTCTCAGCCAGCTTGGTAAAGTTCCTGAAGTCTGTAAACATGACAGTCACCAGGTCGTAACTGCTTGCCTTTGCTTTACCGGTAATTTTAAGTTCTCTCGCTGTTTTTGCCGGAAGAATATTGAGTAAAAGAGTTTCAGATTTACGACGCTCACGTATGACCAATAATAGTACAAGCGAGAGCAAAACAAATCCTCCCAGCATATATATAAGCAGGTTGCGCCTCTTAGCCGATTCCAGGGTAGCTAATTGAATCTGCTGGTCTTTTAATATCAAATTGCGTTGCATTTCCAGGTTAGCTATACGCATTTTGCTTTTTTCAGAATATACCGAATCGCGAAACAATTCATATTGCCTGTAATATTCCCTGGCAAGGTTGTAATTTCCTTCTGTTGACTGAGCTTCAGCGAGGTCGCTATAGGCAACCTGCATGGTATTCAAATCGCCTGTTTCTTTAGAAAGTATCACGGACTCATTAAGAGAATCTATAGCTTTAGCCATAGTGCCGTTTTCACCCATTGGCATCAGAAAATCCATTTTCATTTTGCCGCTCAGGTCTTCTGCAATCCGCAGGTTATCTTCTCCTATCTGAGCCAAATTAACCGCTTTAGCGTCCTTATCATCAAGCTCTTCATCCATTCTTAACGCCTGAGATACGTATTCTAATGATTTTTCATAATTCACTTCCTTAGCATATAACAAACCCAGGGAGCTTAAGGCATTTTTTGTTTCTTCGTTATTCCCCAATTTTTGATGAATATTGAGAGACTTCAAACCGAAATATAAAGCGGAATCGTATTTTCCCATTTCCATATAAACTATTCCAAGTATTCCATAATCAAGCCCTAAGCCAAGGCTATCCTTTGAAGACTTATGAATATTCAGCGCCCTCATCCCATATTCCAGCGCTTTCTTAAAATCCGATTCGCTCACGCATACCTTACTTATGTAACCTGAAAGCATGGCGATTTCATTCTTATCATCCGCATCTTCTGCGAGTTTTAACGCATCTAAAAAGTATTTTAAAGCTTCCGGATAATTACTCTGGGCATTATATACCAGCCCTTCATTACCAAGTTCCCGTGCAATCTTATTTGAATTGCTCAATTGCTCATATATGTTCTGTGAAATGTTGTAGCAGTTAATTGCTGTATCGTACTCGCCCTTACCCATAAAGTTAATACCTAAGCCATCATAAGCATCGGCCTCCTCCTCTTTCAAATCAGATTTTTGAGCAATCTGTAAAGCCTGTGAAGCATATTTCAGTCCTTCGCTGCATTTAATATAAAAATATCGGTGTGAAAGTTCATTCAATAATTTTACCTTTTCGTTGTCACCACTGGCTTGCTTCAGCTCTCTCAGAAGTGAATCAGCCCGTGCTTTCCCTTGCGTTTGAGAAAATACAGCCAATGAAAAGCAAATCAGAAGAAAAAATACTAAATACTTTTTATGAATCATAAAGCAAACATATACATAACTATCCAATCGGGAAAGGGTAAATTTTGGGGTTAATTAAAGCCTATATTTCAAAAAAAACTAAATTTGCATAAATGATTCTTTAAAGCACCAACTTAATGAAACGTACAGTATTATTATTTTTATTGCTATTCCCCGCTTTACATTATTTATCAGGTCAAACTTTCCAGGCAGGTTTTTATGCGGGAGCAGCCATTTCTGATATACCCGGCACCGATAATATTGATAATGATGTTGATTTCGAGCATTTAGGGTTTACGGTGGCAGGGACCGTAAGTGCACAGGTAACTCCTAAAACCAAACTCCAGATGGAAATTCGATTCTTTCAGAGGGGTGCCCAGCAAAGTCCTCAAATTGTTAACGATAGTGCAAGTACCGCCACCGTCAACCCAAGCGGGCAGTATTTAAATAGTTACTTTACCATCAAATTAAATTATGTGGATGTTGTGTTTTGTGTAAAGCATTCTATACATTTTAACTTACGAAATGTTTCAACTGACAAATATGGAATAGAAGGCGGCCTGTCTGTTGGTTACCTGATGGGCTACTCTTATGAAGCAGAAAGTATCAATTATACGCTTGACCTGGCGCCTATAGATATCAGCCCCTTTGTTGGGATATATTATAATGTTACACCTCATTTTTATGTGGAAGGCAGATACAGTAATTCAATAAATTCTGTTTTTAAAAAAGATAATAACCCTAATAACCTCGGCTTTTATTATCTTTATTATAGTTCTTGGAATAATGGCCATAACGTTGCTTTTAGCCTTACCCTGGGTTTTAATTTTGGAGGTTCCCCGGCACCAACCAATAACTCGCCATCTTCTCCAACTGACAATCAATAGTTCCCGATTAAAGTAAGAAGATTCAGAGGGAGCCATAGAATTCTATAACTTTTTCCTATTAAACTGTAACGCTAACGCTATAAAGGTAATATACTTTCGTGCCTGAAATTAATCCACAAAAAACAGGATATGAATACAACCACAAAAAAAATAAGTTTATGCTTAGGTCTGGCTCTTGCAATGACTGTGCAGGTATTGGCTCAGCTAAGCCCCGTAATAAATTCATGGATACTCAACACAAACAATGAAACAGGATACGGAGGAATACTTAGCAATGTTCAAATTGTGCAGTATGATACAACGGATGTTTATGTAAGTTGCACCTGCATACCAGGATACAGTATTGGTCCCTGGGGTTCTGACCCGAATATTCCCAGCAATCAGAATTTTGTGTTTAAAATAACCCGTACACCCCGGCAAAATACCGGCACTCCTGTTACCGTTAATTTGGGACAGGCTGGAGTATGGAGTAATGGAGTAGCCATCTATAACCCAAGCGACGGCATGAGCTATAATAATGCCGGTTACTGGCATCACAACGCATATTATTTTGAAGGATCAAGTTTCGATGATTGCCTGGGGCATCCTGATGCACATGGGTGCTATCACCACCATGTTAATCCAAGATGTTTATATAATGATTCTGACAATATCGACCACTCCCCTATTATAGGTTATGCTTTCGATGGCTATCCAATTTATGGCGCTTATGGCTATGCCAATACCAATGGAACGGGAGGTATTAAACGTATGCGTTCTTCCTATCAAATGCGTACAAACATGGTAAACAGGGATACACTTCCAGATGGAACTATCTTAGGCTCGGCAGACTATGGTCCGGCGGTAAGCTCAAGTTATCCCTTGGGAGATTTTATGGAAGATTATCAATACATCCCCGGTTCGGGTGACCTCGATACTAATAATGGCAGGTTTTGTGTTACACCGGAATATCCTTTGGGAACCTACGCTTATTTTGTCACGATTGATTCAACTTTAAAACCTATTTATCCTTATGTACTTGGTTTGACTTATTATGGATCTGTTCAACCGGGAAATACCGGTCCTACCGGAGGACATAATACCCCTACTGATTCGACCACCATATACACATCAGTACAAAATATAAAAAAAGAGATTAATCTTTCCCTCAGCCCGAATCCCGTAACCGATTATGCTTATTTTTACATTGACCCTACAAGTGATAATAACATTGTGGGAGGGCTTTATGACACTACCGGAAAAATGTTAAAAGCGTATCACAACTTACAGCCCAGCATGAGTTATTCTATTGATTTTACTTCATATCCTACAGGAGTTTATTTCTTACGGTTGCAAACATCCAATACCACTTTCACAAAAAAGATTGTCAAGGTGCAGTAATGCTTAGAAGGATATTACATAGTATTTTTTTCATAGCAGTCCTTGTGGCTGCTATGTCTTTTAATGCTCCGGATAACGGGAAACTTATTCTACAATTTGAAAATTATGTCGGGGATAAACCGTTAATAATGGATACTGTTTTCTATAAAAATTCTTTCGGACAATCTTATACCGTGAGCATGTTTAAATACTATGTGGGAAATTTTCATTTAAAAAACAGTAACGGGCAAGAGTTTATTTCAAAAGGATATTTTTTACTAAATCAGGAAGATAAAAATTCTATGAAAATCATTATTGATAGTATTCCGCAGGGAGAATATAGTGCCACTAGTTTTACTCTCGGAGTGGATAGTATAGATAATTGCAGCGGAGCCCAATCAGGAGCATTAGACCCTATTAACGGCATGTTCTGGGCTTGGAATACGGGTTATGTCTTTCTAAAAATGGAAGGAAAATCTCCTGCTTCAAAATCTACAGCTAAACAATTGGAGTTTCATATTGGCGGATATAAAGAACCTAATAATTGTATTAGAATAATTCATCTAAAATTAAATCAATCTATACAAGTTAAAGAAAAGAAAACTAATATAGTAAGAATAAAAGCAGATGTAAGCCATTTATTTTCGGGGGCAAATTCCATTGATTTTTCCAAATTATCTTCCGTCACCGATTATCGGAATGCAAAAGCAATAGCGGACAATTATTCTACTTTGTTTAGCGTTATAGAAAACCAATAGCCTCAGATTCACAGATTGAAAACTCGAACTATATATGAAGTATTTTTTTAATCTGTGAATCTGTGGCGATTTTTTTAAATATGAAACGAAAATTCATTTATTCTTTTATTTTCATATCATTCCTCTTCCTCCTCTTTTCAGCTTTCATAACCTCCGATAATTATTTTTCCATTACCCAAAATGATGTAGAATTCCATATTCCAAAAGGATTTCCGCAACCGTTTTATGATATTAAAAAGAACACCCCCACTCCGGCAGGGTTTACGCTTGGTCGTAAATTATTTTATGACCCTATTCTATCCAAAGATAGTTCTATCAGTTGCGGATTTTGCCACCAGCGAATTGCCTCCTTTGCTCATATTGACCATGCCTTGAGTCATGGTATAAATGGACTGATAGGAAAGCGTAATGTTCCTGCATTAGAAAACCTTGCCTGGAATACTTCTTTTATGTGGGACGGAAGGATAAACCACCTTGAAATGCAGCCCCTCTCCCCTATTTCCAATCCACTTGAAATGGGTGAAACAATAGAGAATATCATGAAGAAACTTCGGCGGAATAAAGAATATGCTGCTATGTTCAAAGCGGCATTTGGTGACAGTATTGTTAATTCCCGCAATATGCTACGGCTTTAGCCCAGTTCACCTGCCTTATGATTTCTGCTGATTCACGCTATGATAAATATATGCGGGGAGAAGATACCCTTTCTGTTGCTGAATTAAACGGATTGTAACTATTCCGGGCTAAATGCGCCCAGTGCCATAAAGAGCCTTTATTTACTGATAATACATTTCGCAATACCGGTCTTCCTATGGATACTAACCTGAAAGATTCAGGAGTTGCCGCCATAAACGGGCAAATGAAAGACTATATGAAATTTAAAGTTCCAAGCCTTAGGAATGTGGAAATGACCTATCCCTATATGCACGATGGCCGGTTTAGAAACCTGAAACAGGTATTAGACCATTATACTCAAAAGTTCAGCCCTGAAAGCCATGCAGACCCTATATTAGTAAAGGGCATTCAGCTTACAGAAAATGAAAAATCAGATATTATTGCATTCCTGAAAACCCTAACCGACCAAACCTATCTTCACGACAGGCGGTTTGCTGACCCAAGCGGGAGGTTTTAGCAGAGATGATAGATAAGTATTGTCTAAATGACTTTTATGGAGTAATCTAATTCAAACGTAACTCCTTTACTGTCTTATTACTTACTACTTATCCCTTATTACTTTCTATTACCTTTGCATTGTAAATACACCCCATGTCCGAAAAGAAAGAGTGGTACCGCAACTGGTTTGATTCTCCCTACTATGACCTGCTTTATAAAGACAGGGACCAGGACGAGGCAGATAAGTTTATCCATAACCTGGTTAAACATTTAGCCCCACCCAAAAAATCATTTATGCTTGACCTTGCCTGTGGAAAAGGCAGGTACTCTATCGCTCTCAACCGCATGGGATATAATGTT
>CAVYDB010000022.1:0-11000 GCA_963767125.1 uncultured Bacteroidota bacterium
TGTAACCAATGTAAATTGCTTTGGTGGTACAGGCACTGCTGCTGCCAGCGCTGCTACAGGCGGTACTTCCCCTTATACCTATCTATGGTCTCCAAGCGGGGGAAGCACGATAAGTGCTACCGGGCTTAGTGCCGGAATTTATGTGATTACTGTTACAGATAATCATGGGTGTACAGCTTCAGCTACGGCTACTATTACCCAGCCGGTTTCTGCTTTGGGCATAAGCATAGCTTCTGTTTCCACTATACTATGCTCCGGACAAACCGGGGGCGCTACTGCTAATGCGGCTACAGGGGGCACTTCTCCTTATACATATTCCTGGAGCGGTGGACAGGGCACTAACCTGACTATAACCAATACCGGTGGAACATATACCATTACAGCTACCGATATGCATGGTTGCACGGCAACTGCAGTAGCTACTATTGTAAACCCGGCACCATTACTGGTGAGTATAACCTCTGTAAATAATGTGGCTTGTTTTGGGGGAGTGGGAACTGCAGGAGCAGTACCAATTAGTGTCAGCAGGACTTTTACCGTCGAACCATTCGCAACTAACCAAGGTTATACGGGTGCCGTGCAGCATCTTCTTGTACCTCCCGGTATAACTACACTTACACTAACAGCTATTGGTGCTAGAGGGGGATATAGACAAGGAGGAGGAACATCTGGCGCAGGATCGGGTGCATCCTTTACTGGGGTTTGTGGAGTAACTCCCGGGCATATACTTTCTATTGCAGTTGGAGGGATTGGCTCTACTAACACCACTGACGACGGTAGTGGAGGCGGAGGAGCCACTTGGATATATGATTCCAATACCGTTACCCTTCTTGCAGTAGCAGGTGGTGGTGGTGGTGGTGCATGGGAAACTAATGGCGGAGCTGCAGCAGGAACTAGTCTTACAACCAATGCGGCTATTGCCGGTACAGGCGGAAGTGGTGCAGGTGGAACAGGTGGAAATGGCGGTGCAGGTGGTTCAAGCGGCGCTGCCGGCGGGGCTGGGTGGATTAGTAACGGCGGAGCTGGAAGTGGCTCATTTGGAGGCAATGACCAAGCTAATGGCTTTACCGGAGGTGGTAATTCATCTGGAAGTGATTTAAACTACGGTGGATATGGCGGCGGCGGCGGCGGTGCAGTTGATGCAGGAGGGGCAGGTGCGGGTTATAATGGAGGTGGTGGTGGAAATGATGCTGGTCCCGGAGGTGGTGGTGGCGGTGGCTGCTACTTTATTAATAACCTTGGTGGAACACTTCCTACCGTAACTGCTACGAATACAGGAAATGGCTCTGCTACTATTCAATATTCAAACCCCGGTGTTGGCGGAGGCACATCCCCATATACTTATTCATGGTCAAATGGCCAAACAACCGCTACGGCAACAGGCTTAAGCGCAGGTACATATACCTTAATCGTTACCGATGCGAACGGATGCTCTGCTACAGCTACAACTGCGATAACCCAACCTGCTACATTTACTGTAACCGTAACCCCCGTAAGCGGGATACCTTGCTTTGGACAATTAGGGAGTATTTCATTAAATACCCCCACGGGAGGAACTTCTCCGTTTACTTATTCTTGGTCACCAAGCGGTGGAACGGGTATCACCGGAACAGGTCTTTCTGCAGGTGTATATACCATTACAGTAACAGACCATAATGGCTGTACTGCTACCACATTAACCTCTTTAACCCAACCTGCCTCACCTTTAGGCGGGCTTTCAATAGCTTTCCAAAGCAATATTACGTGTAACGGCGCTGCCAATGGCAGTGCCATAGCCAACGGAGCTTCCGGTGGCACTTCTCCTTATACCTATTCCTGGAGCGGGGGACTGGGTGTATCGCTTTCTGTAAATCCGGTTCCTGCAGGGGTATTTACCTTAACTGCAACCGATAATAACGGATGTACCACAACGTGTGCATTAACCGTAACTCAACCTGCATTGCCACTTACGGCAAGTATAGGTACAGTAAGTAATATATTATGTAACGGTAACAATACAGGAAGTATAACAGCGAGCATAAACCTTCCGCTTACGGTAAGCTTTAACTATGAAGCTGCGGCACAACACATGACTGTGCCTGCAGGAATTACAACCGTAACTGTGGCTATTGCCGGCGCTTCGGGCGGTAATGTTGAAGGCGGGACTTCCGGCGGCGGAGCAGGCGCCTCCTTTTCGGGGGTATGCACGGTTACCCCGGGTGATATTCTGAATATTGTTGCCGGGCAACAAGGGGCTACTACTACCAACACAGGCGGCGGCGGCGGCGGCGCTACCTGGGTGTATGACTCAAGTATCGTTTTGAATAATGCCCCTGTGGGTACCAATGGACTTTTAGCCGTAGCAGCCGGTGGTGGCGGAGATGGCTATACCGGTGGTGCAGGCGCTGTTGGTGGAACAAATCTTACAACAAATCAAGTTATACCACCCCCGGCTGGTGGTGGAACAGGCGGAACAGGCGGATTAGGAGGTGCAGGTGGCACCACAACCGGTACAAACCGGAATGCTGCCGCCGGTGCAGGATGGCTTAGCAATGGCGGGTCTTCTCCTGCGACCCTTCCTTTTGAAGCGGTTGGTGGAAATGATGAAATAAGCCGGTTTTTATCTGCCACAGGTGGCAGTGGTAACGGTGGCACAGGCGGATATGGCGGCGGCGGACAATCCGGGTCAAGAGGAGGAGGAGGCGGCGGCGGCTATAATGGCGGCGGCGGTGCAAATGGCGCTGCTGATGGCGGCGGCGGCGGCGGCTCATACCTTGCTAATGGTAGTGCAAATTTAATAACCGGTACTTTAGCTGCATCTCATACCGGTAATGGTTCGGCTTCCATAACTTATGTATCTCCGGGAGGCAGCAGCCCATACACCTATTCGTGGTCTCCAAACGGCGGATCAAATATTAACGCCACTGGCCTTAGCGCCGGAACTTATACATTGACAGTTACCGATGCCAACGGATGTACATCGAGTATTTCTGCAACCATAACCCAGGCTGCTTCGCCTTTAGCAATAAGCATAGCTTCTGTAGCTAATGTGGTTTGTAATGGAGGTTCCGGTACCATTGTGGCTAATGCCGCAACCGGTGGAACATCTCCTTACACCTATTTATGGACACCCTCGGGAGGAAGCAATGCTACGGCATCCGGACTCTCTGCGGGAGGATATACCATTACAGTTACCGATAATCACGGATGTACTGCAACTGCTACCGCAACCATAAGTCAACCTAACTTATTAAGCATAAGTGCTAACGTAACAGCTAATGTTTTCTGCGGCGGACAAAGCACCGGTAGCGCTTCTGCAAGCGCCACGGGGGGTACTTTGCCATATACTTATTTGTGGACTCCAAACGGTGGAAGCAACAGTTCAGCTTCCAACCTTAGCGCCGGAACTTATACTATTACTGTAACAGGTAACCAGGGATGTTCGGCAAGTGCAACGGTTACTATCACACAGCCTACACCTCTGGTGGCTATGGCTGCATCACCTCTTTCAGCCGGTTGCGGTCAAAGCAACGGGTCAGACTCTGTTAGTGTATCGGGTGGAACTTCACCATATACCTACAGATGGAGCGATGCTAATAGCCAGACCTCTATTACCGCAAGCGGTTTGAGTGCCGGCATATATACTGTTACCGTAACCGATAATACGGGCTGTATCTCTACAGCGGCTGCTGCTGTGAACAATTCCAGCGGACCTTCTATATCTATAACCGGCATAACGAATGTATCTTGCTCAGGAGGAAATAATGGAAGTGCAACCGTAAGCGCAAGCGGAGGGGCAACACCATATACATACCATTGGAGTGACGCCAGCAGCCAGGCTACGGCTACAGCTACAGGCCTTACTGCCGGGGTTTACTTTATAACCGTAACTGACAATAACGGATGTTTCCAAATAACATCTGCTACTATAACCCAACCTACTGCCATAGGCATTTCTGCCACTGTTTCCGCCAATGTATTATGTAATGGCGGGAATACCGGTTCGGCAACTACTTCTGCTACCGGGGGTACATCTCCATATACCTATTCATAGAGCAACAGCCAGGTTACTACCTCGGCTACCGGCTTAAGTGCAGGTACTTATACCGTAACTGTAACGGGCAACCAGGGCTGTACTGCCTCGGTAACCGTTACCATTACCCAGCCTACTGCTGTAGGAATAAGTATTGCCACAGTAAACAATATTGCCTGCTTCGGAGGAAGGGGAAGTGCTACTGCTAATGCCGCTACGGGAGGTATTTCACCTTATACATACTCATGGAGCGGTGCCGCAGGTACAAACCTTTCGGCAACTAACCTTGCTGTAGGAACATATACTATTACTGCAAAAGATAACCGCGGATGTACGGCAACCGCATCTATCACTATAACCCAACCCTTGTCGGGCTTAGGGGTATCTATATCTTCTTCTAATAATGCAAGTTGTAATACACTGGGAAGTGCAACAGCCTCACCGGGCGGAGGTACTACCCCATACACGTATTCATGGAGCGGAGGAAACGGAACCAACCAGGGGGCAACAGGCCTTAGCGCCGGAACTTATACCATTAGTGTGGTTGATAACCATGGCTGTACAGGCTCTTCTTCAGTGGTGATAACCAATAACTACATATCAGTTGCTACCTCGGTAACAAATGTACTTTGTAATGGAGGCGTAGGCACAGCTACTATTAAAGTTGGTACTTTAGTTTCTATGAACTTTAACTATGAAAAGGCTGTTCAAAATATTTCCATCCCTATTTCAGCATCAACGGTAACCGTATCTGTAACCGGTGCACGCGGGGGTGAAGAAAGTACAGAAGAAGGAACAACGGGTGCCAGGACCCGGAGCATCTTTTTCCGCTACATTTCCGATAACCCCGGGTGATGTGCTTTCTGTTGCTGTAGGGGGCGCTGGCGGTGCCAGTACCCAAACTACAGGCGGCGGCGGCGGCGGCGGCGGTACTTTCATATATGATTCCAATACAGTTTCACTTCTTGCAGTTGCAGGCGGTGGCGGTGGTGCCGGTTTTGAAGGTAACAGCGGAGGAAGCGGAGGTACAAACCTGGTTAATAATAGTGCCCCTAACGGCACAGGTGGTAACGGAGTAACGGAACCCTTGGCCACGCAGGCGCAGGTGGTTCTACCGGAGCCTATGCGGGTGCAGGTGGAGGAGCAGGATGGCTTAGCAATGGAGGAAATGGAATTGGGGGGCACCCTACAGTGGGTGGTTTTGATGAAGCCCTTCCCGGACACTTCAGCGGCGGCTCTTCAACAAGTTCTTCCGATGCAAATATCGGTGGATTTGGCGGCGGCGGAATGGGCGCTTATGGCGGCGAAGAAGGCGGCGGCGGCGGCGGCGGCGGCGGTTAAACGGTGGCGGCGGCGGAAATGATATCAGGGAATTTTTTGGAGGCAATAACGGCGGCGGCGGCGGCGGTTCATACCTTATCGGTGGAACAGCAAACTTAACCGGGACTGTAAGTGCATCAAATACAGGTAATGGTTCTGCCAATGTTTCTTATTTAATTTTGCTTGGCACTGCTCCTTACACTTACTCATGGTCAACAACTCCTTCACAAACGAGCCAAACTGCAACCGGATTAAGTGCTGGTACCTATACTGTAACGGTAATCGATAATGCGGGATGTGCTGTAACAGCTGCTGTTGTAGAAACCCAGCCCCCGGCTTTAGCAATTAGTATTTCTTCGGTTACAAACATTGCTTGCAGCGGCGGTATTGGAGGAAAGGCTATAGCTAATGCTGATACAGGGGTGTGTCACCATACACCTATAATTGGACCCTTCAGGCGGATCTGGTCTTACTGCAACGGGTCTAAGTGCAGGCAACTACACCATAACGGTAACAGATCGTAATGCATGTACCTCTTCAGCTATAGCTACCATCACTCAGCCGGCAACTTTAGTGATAAATATATCAGTCTCTAATGTACTTTGTAACGGTGGAAGCGGAAGCCTGATAGCTAATCCAACCGGGGGCACCTCGCCTTATACCATAATTGGGGTTCAGGATAACAACCCAAAGTTTAAGCAATCTTAGTGTCTAATTATACCTTAAACTGTAAAATACAGGAACGATTGCCCGGCACAGGCCACTGCTACTATTACACAGCCAGCCTCGGCTCTTGGAATAACCATGACCTCTGTAACTAATGCGTTGTGGAATGGAAACAAGACAGGGGCTGTAGCAGCGAAAACTGCTACCTGCGGAACTCCGCCTTATACCTATTTGTGGGCACCGGGAGGTGTAAATACTCTTGAGATGTGAATCTTTCTGCAGGAGTTTACACAATGACAGCAACCGACTATAACGGTTGCTAGTAACAGCTACTACTACCATCACTCAAAATACAGCGGTTGGAATAACAATTTCCACCCAAACCAATGTTAATGAATGGTTCCATACAGGTACCGCTACAGCCAACGGAGCTACTGGAGGTATTTCTCCTTACTACCTATAGCTGGTCTTCAGGCGGAGGCAATAGCCTTACGGTATCTAACAGAAGTGCAGGGACTTACACAGTAACAGCAACAGACAGCAATGGATGTACAGGAAGCGCAAGCGTTACTATTACTCAAAATAATGCTATTACTGGTATTGTTAGTCAATCTATAGCTGCAACATGTGGTCAAAGTAATGGCTCTGTAATGGTATCTTCTGTTTCTGTGGTGTGTCCCCATATACATACCTGTGGAGTGATGCGAATAGCCAAACCACTACTTCCGCCACTGGTCTTGGTGCAGGGGTATATACGGTTACTATCACCGACAACTTAGGCTGTTCGCAAACAGAAAGCGGCACCTTAAATAATTCCAGTGGCCCTCACATCACTGTTACAAGTTCTGTCAATATTTTATGTAACGGAGGAAACAATGGAACGTCAGTATATCCGTAAGCGGAGGAGTTAGCCCTTATACTGATTCATGGAGCAATGGCCAAACCGGTACTACTATCAGTGGCCTTACTGCGGGAATTTACTTTATTACAGTAACCATAACCAGGGTTGCTTTTCTATCACCAGGGATACCATCAGGCAACCTGCAGTATTGGGTGTTTCTCTTACCAGTACTAATATTAATTGTTTTGGTTCAAATAACGAAACTGTATCTTCAACAGCAACCGGAGGGACATCTCCTTATACTTATTCATGGAGCAACGGACAAATTACAGCGAACCTGACAGTCACTGAGTGCCGGTACATATTCCCTCAACCTGACTGATAAAGATGGTGTGTGGCCACCGCTTCGGTTACCATTACCCAGCCGGCATCTGCGCTGGGAATAACGATAGCTTCCTCTTCTAAATATAGTCTGCTTTGGAGGAACCGGTAGCATTACAGCGAATGCTGCAACAGGTGGGACTTTACCTTATACTTATTCTTGGGCGCCAAGCGGCGGATCTGACCTTTCACTTATCAATCTTGCCGCTGGAGGATATACACTAACTGTAACTGACAATCAACGTTGTGCTTCTTCAGTTTCAGTTACCATTACCTCACCGGCAGCTGCATTTGCACTTCCAATACCTTCTGTTACAAATGCAGCCTGCAATGCAGGTACAGGTAGTGCTACAGCAAGCGTGAGCGGAGGTAGTTTACCATATAAGTATATCATGGGTCCAACAGGTGGAACTAACCAAACTGCAACTATAAGTGCAGGTATATATACTGTATCGGTAATATATAATCATGGTTGTACTTCTTCAGCTTCTGTTACTATAACACAACCATCAACCAGCATTGGCAGTTTAACCACTTCAATTACATATCCTTCTTGTTTTGGTGGCACTGGAAGTATAACTGCCAGTGTGAATGCCTTAAGTAAAACGTTTACCTATGAAGCTGCAGTTCAGCATTTCTCATTACCTGCTAGTGTCACTGTTGTAACAGTAACTGTTACAGGAGCCGCTGGAGGAAATGATGAATCCGGTGCTGGTTCGGGGCCTGGCGCATCATTTTCAGGTGTATGTGCCGTTACAGGCGGTCACGTTCTCTCTGTTGCTGTAGGGGGCTTAGGCGCTACCAACACTGTTGATGATGGATCGGGTGGTGGTGGTGCCACTTGGGTATATGATTCTAATAGTGTTACCTTGCTTGCAGCAGCAGGCGGTGGCGGCGGCGCTGGATTTAGCGGAAATGCCGGAGGTACGGGTGGTACAATTATTACTTCACCCTATACAGCTACTAATGGAACTGGCGGCAATGCTGCCGGTGGAACAGGTGGTAATGGTGGAGCTGCTGTTTCTGCCTCTACAGCTGCGGGTGGCGGTGGTGGTGCTGGCTGGATTAGCAATGGGCTTGGCGGAGCTTCAACCGGAACTGACGGCGCTTCCTTTGGAGGTAATGACCGGGCAAGTGGTTTTGCTCAAACTAACTCGAGTCCTTCTCGACCATAACTTTGGTGGTTATGGTGGTGGTGGAAGCGGTGATTATGATGCAGGAGGCGGCGGCGGTGGTTATAATGGCGGCGGTGGCGGAAATGACGCCACATCATCCGGTGGCGGTGGCGGTGGCTCATATCTGAATGGAACAGCTTTTGGAGGATTACAACTACAAATTTCAGTAATGGTACTGCTACGCTTCAATATGCTGCACCTGGATCTACCTTCTGTATACTTATTCTTGGTCTCCAAACGGTGGGTCTAATATTACAGCCACAGGTCTGACTGTAGGAACCTATACTTTAACAGTTACGGATAATCATGGATGCAGTGTTACTACTTCTGCAACTATAACCCAACCTTCAGTTATCGGAATTACTATTTCTTCCGTAACTAATATAGCTTGTTTGGGTGGCACAGGAGGTGTAACTATCCTTACTCCAACCGGAGGTACAACCCCATATACCTATTTATGGAACCCGGTAGCAGTAACTACTCAAAATGTAAACGGGCTTAGTGCAGGAACTTATACTTTAACTGTAGCAGATTTTGGGGGATGCTCTTCATCTGCCACTGTAACTATAACTCAACCTTCAACGGCTTTAAGTTCTATAACTATAACCTCACAGACTAATATAGCCTGCTATGGCGGTACGGGCAGTTTATCTGCAAGCGCAACCTCAGGAGGAACCGCACCATATACCTATTCCTGGAGTGGTGGTGCAGGCTCTAATCTTTCCGTTTCTAACCTTGCGCCGGGTACATATACCTTGACAGCAACGGATAATCACGGTTGTATTGTATCAGCTGTGGGTATTATTACCCAACCTGCTTTACCTTTAACAGCCAGTTTATCCTCAGTTACTAATGTTGCTTGTAATGGAGCAAATACTGGTGTGGCAACTGTTAATATCAGTTCCCACGTTATTACCAGCTATTCTTACGAAGCAGCTGTACAGCACTATACAGTGCCTTCAGGTATCACAACTGTAACTGTTAGTGTATCCGGAGCCCAGGGTGGTTCAGATGGAGGAACAGGTGGTGCAGGTGCATCTTTTTCGGGATTAACTACTGTAACACCGGGAGAAATCCTTTCCATTGCCGTAGGGCAACAAGGTGTTAATTCTACTAATGCTGATGCAGGAGGCGGTGGCGGTGCCACATGGGTTTATGATTCTCTTTCTAACAGCTTATTTACTGCAGCAGCAGGCGGCGGCGGCGGCGGTAATAGCGGCGGTGCAGGCGCTACAGGCGGCACAGATTTAACAGGAAACACAACCACAGCTTCTAATTCCAGTGCAACAGGTGGTACACTTGGTACCGGTGGTGCAGGTGGTACTTCTACCCGCGGTGGAGGTGGTGGTGCAGGATGGACTACCAATGGTACCAGTGTAACCGGAACTTCAACAGCCCAGGGAAGGAAATGACAGGGCTAGTGGATTTGGACAAGCTACAGCAGGCTTATCAACTGGTTTTGGTGGATATGGCGGCGGCGGTCAGGGTGGTGTTCGCGGTGCCGGCGGCGGCGCAGGATAACAGAATGGTGGCGGCGGCGGTGGAAAAATCACCGCCGAGGGGGCGGCGGCGGCGGTTCATTCTTATTGGGCGGAACTGCAAATTTGGCGGGCTCTGCCAGTGCTACTCACGCGGGTAATGGTTCTGCTTCTGTTTCGTATTATTCATTCGGTGCCCTTGGAAATAAAATTCTCCCTTATACATACTCGTGGGCTCCTGGTGGTCAAACCACCAATAGCGCAACGGGTTTAAGTGCCGGGACATATACTTTAAATATAACTGATAATCACGGATGTACTGCTACAGTTTCATGTACAATAACCCAGCCTTCAGCAATTGGCATTAGCATATCTTCGCTAAGTAACGCCACTTGTAACGGTGGTACTGGAACCTTGATTGCAAATGCAGCTACCGGAGGTACTTCTCCTTATACTTACTCATGGTCTCCTAACGGAGGAACAAACCTAACAGCAACAGGTCTATCTGCTGGAGTTTACGTTATCACTGTTACCGGTAATGCCGGATGTACAGCAACTGCTTCTGCAACTATAACGCAGCCCTCAACTGCTTTAGGGATAAGTATCGCTTTAATAACAAATGCTCTTTGTAACGGAGGATCAGGAACTATTGTTGCCAGTGCAGCTACAGGAGGCACTTCGCCTTACACCTATTTGTGGGCACCGCACGGTGGTCTTGCTGTAACTGCTTCGGGCCTAAGCGCCGGTATCTATTCTATAACGGTAACGGATAATCATGGCTGTACGGCATCGGCATCGGCTACTATAACGCAGCCCGTGGCGTTAGGAATAGGTATTTCTTCTGTACTAAATGTAAACTGTAACGGGGGCACGGGAAGTGCAACAGCGGGTGCAGTTACCGGGGAGGTACCTCACCTTATACCTATTCATGGAGCGGAAGCGGAGGAACAAGTTTGACTACTGTTTCTGTCACTGCGGGAACCTATACTATCACCGTAAGGGATAGCAATGGTTGCAGCGCAACAGCAGCAGCCACTATCACTCAACCTGCGACATTAGGTGTAACCGTTTCTTCAGTAAGCAATATAGCTTGTTTTGGGGGTACGGGAAGTGCAACAGCTTCGGGT
>CAVYDB010000023.1:0-10652 GCA_963767125.1 uncultured Bacteroidota bacterium
TTCGGCAACCAATATAAATTGTTTTGGTGGATCCACTGGCACAGCATTAGCAAATGCAGCTACCGGAGGCACTTCCCCTTATACTTACTTATGGTCGCCAAGCGGAGGCACTACGCTGAATGCAACAGGACTTAGTGCGGGTACTTATGTAATAAATGTAACAGATAATCACGGTTGTACAGCTACAGTTTCTGCAACCTTATCCCAACCAACTGCCGCTTTAGGAATAACTATTGCTTCAGTATCCACTATATTATGCCCCGCAGGTACTGGAACCGTAACAGCTAATGCTGCAACCGGGGGCACTGCTCCATACACTTATTCTTGGAGTGGCGCAGGAGGAACCAACCTTAGTGCAACTGTAACCGCAGGTACCTATATTATCACCGTAAAAGATAATAATGGATGTACTGCAATAGCTTCTGCAAACATAACCCAACCGACAGCTATAGGATTAACAATATCTTCTGTTACTAATATTGCCTGCTTTGGAGGAACTGTAGGAAGTGCCACAGTTACTATAAATGCCCAGGCTGTAGCAACCTTTTCGTATGAAGCGGCTGTACAACATTTTACTGTACCTGCTGGGGTATCAACAATAACAGTTGCTATAGCCGGTGCACAAGGCGGCGGGACTACCGGAGGTGATGGAGCATCCTTTACCGGATTATGTACAGTAACACCGGGAGATGTTCTTGGTGTTGCTGTTGGACAACAAGGAATTACTAATGTAACTTATGGACAGGGTGGCGGCGGTGCCAGTTGGGTGTATGATTCCACTGTGACAGGTTTACATAGTGGAACCCCTGCACTTTCGGCATTACTTGCAGTAGCAGCCGGTGGCGGTGGAGAAAGCAGAACGACTGTCGGCGCTGCCGGCGCCGCCGGAGGTACTAACCTTGCAACCAATCTAACAGTTGCCAGTGCAGGGGGCAGTTACGCAGGAGGCACACTTGGTGCAGGCGGAAGTTCATCCACTACTACAGCCGGAGCTGGAGGGGGTGGAGCAGGATGGGTTGGAAATGGAATAAGCGGAACATTGGGTACCCCTGATTTCGGTGGTAGCGGAGGAAATGACTGGTCAAATAATTTTTCTGGAGGCAGTGGCGGAACAGAAGGTGGTGCAGGCGGATATGGCGGCGGCGGACAAGCAGGAGCATCAGCAGGCGGCGGCGGCGCAGGGTATAATGGCGGCGGCGGCGGAACAGCATTCAGCACTACTTTCGGAGAAGGCGGCGGCGGCGGCGGTTCCTATCTCAGTGGAACAACATTAGTTGCAGCTTCTTCGCTGCATACAGGTAATGGCTTGGTAACTATTTCATATCCCTCAGTGGCAGGTACTCCACCCTATACTTATTCGTGGAGCGGCGGTGGAGGAACCAATATTACTATATCAGGGGTTAGTGCAGGAACTTATACCTTAACTGTGACCGATAATAATGGATGTAATGCTACTATCGCTGCTACCATAACTCAGCCGGCCGGTCCATTAGGAGGATTGAATATAGCATCCGTTACTAATATCCCATGCTTTGGCGGTAGCGGTTCAGCTACTGCTAATACAGCTACCGGAGGCACTTCCCCGTACACCTATTCATGGGCTCCAAGTGGGGGAACAAGCCTGACAACTACTGCTATCGGTGCAGGAACTTATACACTAACCGTAACAGATAATCATGGTTGTACTGCTACATCCTCAACCTTTGCTACTATTACCCAGCCTGCTTCATCAGTAGGAGGATTGGCTATAACATTGGTTACCAATCCAAATTGCAATGGAGGTACCGGTAGCGCTATAGCAAGCGCAGCTACCGGCGGCACTTCTCCTTATACCTATTCGTGGAGTGGTGGACTGGGCTCTAATTTGACTGTTAATACAGTTGCGCCAGGGTCATATACCTTAACTGCAACCGACAATAATGGGTGTAGCACTACCGTTTCTGTTACTATAACTCAGCCTGCGTTTGCTTTAACTTCAATTATATCTTCAGTGACTAATGTACTTTGTACAGGTGGGACGACCGGGAGTATAACAGCCAGCTTAGCTTCTTTAATTACTCAAAATTTTTCTTATGAAGCCGCGGTCCAGCACTTTACTATACCTGCCGGAGTTTCAACATTAACAGTGGCTGTAGCGGGTGCGAAGGGAGGAGGCAGTACCGGTGGTAATGGCGCATCCTTTTCGGGGGCGTGTGCAGTAGTACCCGGGGATATTTTATCTTTGGCAGTTGGAGGATTAGGTGGTACTAGTACTTTAGCCCTTGGTAATGGTGGCGGTGGCGGTACTTTTGTGTATGACTCTAACCAGGTTGTTATACTTGGTCCGGCTACAGCGGCTACTTCCGGTTATTTATATGCAGTGGCAGCGGGTGGCGGTGGTGCAGGTATTAGTAGTGCCGGTGGAGTTGGAGGAACTACAATTGCAAGTCCATATACTGCTGTAAACGGAACAGGCGGTAACGGAACCAATGGAACCTTAGGTGCAGGTGGATCTGCAGGTACTGGTAATAATGATGGTGCAGGAGGAGGCGCAGGATGGATTGGTAATGGAGCGAATGGAACTACCAGTGGTTTTGGAACGAACCATGCCTCTTTTGGGGGCAATGATCAGGCAAGTCATTTCTTAGGAGGTGCTGTTACTACGGGAGAGGCGGATGTTAATTCTGGAGGATATGGCGGCGGCGGCGGCGGCGGTACTGAAGGCGGCGGCGGCGGCGGCGGTTATAATGGCGGCGGCGGCGGAACTGGAAATGGGTTTTCCATTTTTGCAGGCGGCGGCGGCGGCGGCTCATACTTTGTTACAGGAACTACTAATATAACTGTTGCTGCTAATACAAGTAATACTGGTAACGGTTCTGCAAGTATCTCATATAGGGGTGCTGGAGGCACATCTCCTTATACTTATTCATGGGCTCCAAGCGGGGGAACTAATATTACTGCTACGGGTTTAAGTGCAGGAACCTACACTTTAACTGTAACCGATAATCATGGATGTACATCTACGGTTTCTGCAACTATAAGCCAACCTGCGTCACCTATTGGAATCAGCATAGCATCTGTAACAAACATTCTATGTAATGGTGGTACCGGTAAAATAGTGGCTAATGCCGCAACCGGTGGCACATCACCTTATACTTATTTATGGTCGCCCAGCGGAGGTACTAACTTGACAGCGTCAGGACTTAGTGCAGGAGTTTATACTATTACTGTGACTGGCAATGCGGGATGTACTGCTACTGCTTCAGCTACCATTACACAGCCCCCGTTGTTGAGTATTTTAACAAGCGTAACGAATATTGCGTGTGGAGGACATAGTACAGGTACTGCTTCTGTAAGTGCAACCGGTGGAGTATCTCCTTATACCTACTCATGGAGCGGAGGTGGAGGAACCAATACCACTGCTTCTAATCTAAGTGCCGGTACATATACAATTGTCGTAACAGGAAACCAGGGATGTACTGCTTCTGCAAGCGTTACTGTTACACAGCCCACACCGTTGTTAGCTATTGCAACATCTCCTCTTTCAGCTACCTGTAATCAAAGCAACGGAGCGGATTCGGTAACTGTTTCTGGTGGCATATCCCCATATACTTACAGATGGAGCGATGCAGGTAGCCAGACTACGGTTACAGCATCCAACCTGAGCGCTGGAATATATACTGTAACAGTAACTGATAATACAGGCTGTACTACTACAGCATTTTCACAGGTTAATAATTCCGGGGCCCCTATTAGCACCATTAGTAACATTACCAATGAATCGTGTTTCGGGGGTAATAATGGAAGTGCCACTGTAAGCGCAAGCGGAGGGGTAATTCCATATACTTATCTGTGGAGTGATGCAGCGAGCCAGACAAATGTTACTGCTACCGGGCTTACCGCAGGGGTGTATTTTGTAACTGTAACTGACAACACGGGCTGTTTTGAAATTGTAGCAGCTACCTTAACCCAACCTGCTGCAATTAGTGTTTCAACCAGTGCAACTACCAATGTTACTTGTAATGCCGGAACAAATGGCAGCGCCTTAGCAACCGCATCAGGAGGTACCCCTCCTTATACCTATTCCTGGAATAATGGTCAAACCACGGCTTCTGCTACCGGGTTGGGTGCAGGGACATACACTATCATAGTAACGGGTAACCAAGGCTGTACGGGTACAGCAACAGTCATTATTACCCAACCTACTCCTATTGGAATAACTATATCCACTGTAAATAATATCGCTTGTTTCGGAGGCAGGGGTAACGCTACAGCCAATGCAGCTACGGGTGGGGTCCTTCCTTATACCTATTCATGGAGCGGAGCGGCAGGAACTAATTTGACAGCAACCAATTTGGCTGTGGGGACATACACCATTACAGCAACAGACAACCACGGTTGTGCGACAACAGGGTTGGTTACTATCACACAGCCTGCGGCTGCCCTTTCTGTATCTATATCGTCCTCAAGCAACGTAGGGTGTAATACACCCGGCAGTGCGACCGCTTCACCCGCCGGAGGAACAGCTCCATATACTTACTCATGGAGCGGAGGAGCAGGTACCAACCAATCTGCAAGCCTTAGTGCAGGAACATATACTGTAACTGCCACCGATAATCACGGATGTACGGGTTCTGTTTCTGTTATAATCACTAACACTTCTTTAAACCTTACTGTAGTTCCAACCCCCGAAGCCTGCAATGGGGCAAGTACGGGTAGTGTGATAGTAATTGCCTCTGCCGGTACATCGCCATATACCTATATATGGTCTCCGGGAGGACAATCATCATCTACTATCAGCGCATTAAGTGCCGGTAGCTACACTATAACTGTGGTAGATAACGCCGGGTGTATTGCAACGGCCGTTACAAGTATAACCCAACCTACAGCCATAGGAATAACTATATCTTCAGTAACAAATATCGCGTGTTTTGGAGGTACCGGAAAAATAGTTGCTAATGCAGCTACGGGAGGTACTTCTCCATATACATATTCCTGGGCGCCCAGCGGCGGAACCGGCTTAACGGCTTCCGCACTTAGTGCAGGAATTTATACTCTTACAGTTAAAGATAATCACGGCTGTACAGGAACAATTTCGGCTACAATTACCCAGCCTTCGTCAGCATTAACAGTAACTGCCATTGCTTCCAATATACTTTGCCGTGGAGGAAGTGGCAGTGCCACAGCCAACCCTTCGGGGGGTACTTTACCTTATACATACTCATGGAGCGGTGGCGGTGGAAACAGCCAAACAACAATCGCTCTTACTGCCGGAACATACACTATTACCGTAACTGATAATAATGGATGTTTGGCACAGGCTTCTGCTACCATAACCCAACCTGCTGCGGCGTTAGGGATAACAATAGTATCAGTAAACAATATACTTTGCAATGGGGCAGCTACCGGAAATGCAACTGCCAGTGCTGCTACAGGAGGTACATTGCCATATACCTATCTGTGGTCTCCAAGTGGTGGGACAAGCCTCACTACCATTGGTGTTTCAGCAGGGACATATACTTTGACCGTGACCGACAATCATGGATGTCTTGCAACAGCTTCAGCTACTATTACCCAAAATACAGCTGTTGGGATAACCAGGTTATCCAGGATAAATATTAATTGCAACGGCGCCAGCACAGGTGTTGCAACTGCCAATGCAGCTACAGGCGGTATATCGCCATATACGTATAGTTGGTCTTCAGGCGCCGGAACAAACCTGGTAGCATCTAATTTGAGCGCCGGAACATATACTATAACAGCCACCGATAATAATGGATGTACAGGTACTGCTGCCTTTACCATCACCCAGAATCCTGCTATATCAGGAATTGTTGCCCAGGTTAGTGCAGCTTCCTGTGGACAGAGCAATGGTTCAATAATGGTTTCTTCAGTTTCCGGGGGAAAATCCCCGTACACCTATTTGTGGAGTGATGTAAATAGCCAGTCAACGGTTACTGCAACTGGTTTGAGTGCCGGCGTATATACCGTCACTATTACAGATAGTTTAGGATGTACACAAACCTTAAATGGTACATTGAACAATGCAACTGGTCCGTCAATCACTATTGCTAATTCAACTAATGTATCATGTAATGGAGGAAATAACGGAAGTGTAACTGTATCTGTAACAGGAGGAACTTCCCCTTATACTTATTCCTGGAATAATGGTCAAACTACCACTACCAATAGCGGTCTTACTGCCGGAATTTACTTTATTACAGTAACAGATAACCAGGGGTGTTTCGCCATCACAAGTGATACCATCAGGCAACCTGCGGTCTTGGGGGTTTCAACAGGAATTACCAATATTAATTGTTTTGGCTTTAATAATGGTACAGCTTCAGCCACAGTTTCCGGGGGAACAATTCCATATACCTATTCCTGGAGCAATAGCCAATCTGCGGCTAATGCTACAGGATTGAGCGCCGGAACATATTCAATTATGGTTACCGATCATCTTGGATGTACTGCTACCTCGTCAGTAAGTATTTCACAACCGGCATCCGCCTTAGGAATTACTATAGCATCTTCTACTAATATATCTTGTTTTGGAGGCTCTGGAAGCGCTACAGCCAATGCTGCTACAGGCGGCACATCTCCTTATACCTATTCCTGGACACCAGTCGGAGGAACAAATTTGAGTGTGTCAAGTCTCAATGCAGGAACATACACAATAACAACTACTGATAATCATGGCTGTACAGCTACAGCTTCAGTAACTATAACATCGCCGGCCTCGGCGTTAGGGGTGACAATATCCTCTGTTGCCAATGTACTTTGTAATGGTAGTACAGGCAGTGCCACCGCAAGCGTTTCCGGGGGCTAATTACCATATACTTATTTGTGGAGCGGAGGCGGAGGAACCAACTCGACTGCAATAGTCAGTGCAGGTACTTATACTGTAAGTGTTACCGATAATCATGGTTGTACTACTTCGGCTTCTGCTACATTAACTCAACCTGCAAGCAGTATAGGAATTGTAGGTATAGCCTCAGTCACTAACATACTTTGCAATGGCGGCACGGGAATTATTACGGCTACCCAAAACCCGCTCGTAACTGTAGCATTTTCTTATGAATCAGCTGCGCAACACTTTACAGTGCCTTCCAGCGTATCAACAGTAACCGTAGCTATTGCCGGTGCACAAGGCGGCGGGACTGCCGGCGGTGATGGCGCATCCTTTACAGGATTATGCACGGTAACCCCGGGGCATGTTCTTTCTATAGCGGTGGGGCAACAACCCGCTACAAATGCAACGTATGCCAGTGGCGGTGGCGGAGCCAGTTGGATTTATGACTCTACTGCACAACCCGGGCATACAGGCATTCCATTAGCTTCTAACTTGCTCGCCGTAGCTGCAGGCGGTGGAGGTCAAAGTTATTCCGGTGGTTTTGAAGGTACTATAGCAGGTGCTGCTGCAGGCACCAGTCTTGCCACTAATATAACTACTACGCTCGGTACAGGTGATGATTATGCCGGTGGAACAGGCGGTGCCGGTGGAAGTTCGGCTACCGGAACTGTCGGTGTTGGCGGCGGCGGTGCAGGATGGATTAGCAACGGTGGAAGTGGTACTATTACTACCCCAGATTTTGCAGGCAGCGGTGGAGGTTACTGGGGAAATACAACTCCCTTTTCAGGTGGAAGTACAGGCACTGAAGGCGGTGCAGGCGGATATGGCGGCGGCGGACAAGGTGGATCAGAAGCAGGCGGCGGCGGAGCCGGTTATAATGGCGGCGGCGGCGGCGAAATAGCCGGAGGCTTTCTTCCGGAAGGCGGCGGCGGTGGCGGTTCTTACCTCCTTGGTGGCACTGCAAACCAGTTAGGCACACCTGTGGCTACTAAAACAGGCAATGGTTCTGCAAGTATCACCTATGTAATATCCCCCGGAGGCACACCTCCTTATACCTATTCCTGGAGCGGTGGCGGAGGAACAAACATTACTGCAACGGGTATTACAGCAGGAACATATACGTTAACAGTAACTGATAATAACGGTTGTACAACCACTACTTCAGCAACTTTAACTCAACCTACAGCTGTGGGCACAACCATTGCTTCAGTTACTAATGTACTTTGTAACGGAAACAGTACAGGAAGAATTACTGCAACCACGGCAACAGGTGGGGTATCACCTTACACATACTCATGGTCTCCAAGCGGAGGAACTACAGTTACTGCAACTGGTCTCAGTGCCGGGATATACACCATTAAGGTAACTGACCATAATGGATGTACCGGCTCGGCTTTTGCAACCATAACACAACCTGCTACGGCAGTGGCAATATCTATTTCCTCTGTAACTAGTATTGCTTGTGGTGGAGGAAGCACGGGCTCAGCAACAGCAAATGCTGCTACCGGAGGCACATCCCCGTATACCTATTCATGGAGCGGCGGTGGCGGAACTAATCTTACTGCAACTGGTCTTAATGCGGGTGTTTATATAATAACCGCGAAAGATAACAGTGGATGTTCAGCAACTGCCTCAGCAACAATAACACAATCAATACCAATAAGTGTATCCATAGCATCTGTGTCTAACGTATCTTGTAATCAAGGTACCCTGACAGCTGCTGTAACTGGCATAGCCACTCAGTCCTTTAATTATGAATCAGCTATTCAACACTTTACAGTACCAGCTGGAGTGACTTCGCTAACAGTATCTGTTTCCGGTGCCCAGGGTGGCGGAGCCACCGGTGGTGATGGGGCTTCTTTTGCCGGAATATGTACCGTAACCCCCGGAGATGTTCTTGGAGTAGTGGTTGGGCAACAAGGAATTACTAATACCACTTACGCAAATGGCGGTGGCGGAGCTAGTTGGGTTTATGACTCTACTGCCCAACCCGGACATACCGGTGTTCCTTCTCTTTCGAGCTTGCTTGCAGTGGCTGCTGGCGGCGGAGGTCAAAGTTATACGGGTGGATTTGTTACTGAACCAGGTGCTGCGGCAGGTATTAATCTTGCTACCAATGCTACTACAACAAGTACAAGTGCTAGTTATGCCGGAGGAACAGGCGGTGCAGGAGGAACAACTTCTCCCACAACTGCAGATGTTGGCGGCGGCGGTGCAGGATGGATCAGCAATGGTGCAAGTGGAATTGCTGCTACTGGCGGAAGTGGAGGCGGTTATTGGGGAAATGCGACCCCATTTGGCGGAGGCAGTACAGGTATAGAAGGTGGCGCAGGAGGATATGGCGGCGGCGGTCAAGGTGGAGCAGAATATGGCGGCGGCGGCGCCGGTTATAATGGCGGCGGCGGCGGTGAGATATTTGGAGGTTTTGAACCAGGCGGCGGCGGCGGCGGTGGTTCATACCTTAATGGAACGGTTTCAGGTACTCCGGTGGCAACTCGTACCGGTAATGGTATCGTTACTATTTCATATCCTGCAGTAGGAGGGACACCGCCTTATACTTATTCCTGGGCACCCAGTGGAGGAACCAACCTTACAACAACAACAGTTAGTGCTGGCACTTATACTATTAGCGTGACCGATAATAGTGGATGTACAACTACAGCTTCGGGCTCAATTACGCAGCCTCCGGTTATAGCTGTAAATATATCATCGGTAACCAATGTACTTTGTAATGGTGGCACAGGTAATGCCACTGCTACTTTAGCTCTGAATTTTCAAGCTGTTAAATCGTTTTCGTATGAAGCAGCCGTACAACACTTTACCATACCAGCGGGTGTAGCAACGGTAACAGTATCTGTTTCCGGTGCCCAAGGTGGCGGAGCCACCGGTGGCAATGGCGCTTCTTTTGCCGGAATATGTACCGTAACCCCCGGAGATGTTCTTGGAGTGGTGGTTGGGCAACAAGGAATTACTAATACCACTTACGCAAATGGCGGTGGCGGGGCTAGTTGGATTTATGACTCTACTGCCCAACCCGGGCATACCGGTGTTCCTTCTCTTTCGAGCTTGCTTGCAGTGGCTGCTGGCGGCGGAGGTCAAAGTTATACGGGTGGATTTGTTATTGAGCCAGGTGCGGCGGCAGGTATTAATCTTGCTACCAATGCTACTACAACAAGTACAAGTGCTAGTTATGCCGGAGGAACAGGCGGTGCAGGAGGAACAACTTCTCCCACAACTGCAGATGTTGGCGGCGGCGGTGCAGGATGGATCAGCAATGGTGCAAGTGGAATTGCTGCTACTGGCGGAAGTGGAGGCGGTTATTGGGGAAATGCGACCCCATTTGGCGGAGGCAGTACAGGTATAGAAGGTGGCGCAGGAGGATATGGCGGCGGCGGTCAAGGTGGAGCAGAATATGGCGGCGGCGGCGCCGGTTATAATGGCGGCGGCGGCGGTGAGATATTTGGAGGTTTTGAACCAGGCGGCGGCGGCGGCGGTGGTTCATACCTTAATGGAACGGTTTCAGGTACTCCGGTGGCGACTCGTACCGGTAATGGTATCGTTACTATTTCATATCCTGCAGTAGGAGGGACATCACCCTATACCTATTCATGGAGCGGCGGCGGCGGAACTAACCTGACAACGACTTTCGTTGTTGCAGGTACCTATACTTTAACCACTACCGATAATCTTGGCTGTACAGCTACTACCGTTGCAACCATAACACAACCGGCAGTTTTATCGGCTACTGTTTCTGCAACAGCTAATGTGTCTTGTTTCGGAGGAACTAATGGCAATGCTTCTTCCAATACTACAGGAGGTA
>CAVYDB010000024.1:0-16927 GCA_963767125.1 uncultured Bacteroidota bacterium
GTGGCGGCTGGGTTATAGTCGCAGAAACTGTACCCATACATCCATTATTATCACTTACAGTCAGAGTGTATGTTCCGGGATTAAGATAGTTGGCCGTCAAGTTCGCCCCTCCTCCTCCGCTCCATGAATAAGTATATGGGCTTGTTCCTCCGCTTGCCGGATTAGCAGTAATTCTACCAACTTCGCCCCGGCATTCTATATTTGAAACCGATGCAATAGTAATGCCAATAGCTGCATTTTGAGTGATGGTAGCTGCTGCAGATGCCATACATCCATTATTATCGGTCACGGTAATTGTATAAATACCTGAGCTTATAGTTAATGAAGTCAGGTTAGTTCCACCGCTTGGTGACCAGGAATAGGTATATGGCGCCGTGCCCCCTGTAGCCGCATTAGCAGTAACAGTTCCCGTACCTCCATTGCACAGTGCATTACTTACAGAGGCTATACTGATTCCTAACCCTGAGGCAGGTTGGGTTATAGTCGCAGATGCTGTAGCACTGCATGCGTTATTATCAGTCACAGTAATCATGTATGCACCGGCACTGAGTCCTATTGTTGTAAGATTAGTTCCCCCGCCCGATGACCAGCTATAGGTATAAGGTTGGGTGCCTCCTGAGGCTGCATTGGCTGTAATAGTTCCTGTTTCTCCGTAACATGGTACATTCGTTATAGATGCGATACTGATTCCTATAGCTGTAGGCTGGGTAACAGTAGCAGAAGCTATAGCAAAACATCCGTTGCTATCCGTAGCAGTTATTGTATATGTTCCGGCAGTAACTACAGCGGTCAGACCGGTCCCGGCTCCTCCACTCCATGAATAAGTGTAAGGTGAAGTGCCTCCATTAGCAGTATTGGCTATAATAGTCCCCGTTCCTCCAAAGCAAGATACGTTAGCAACAGAAGATACTGTTATAGCAATAGCCTGTGCAGGCTGTGTAATAGTAGTTGATGCCACAGCAGTACATCCATTATTATCAGTCACCATTATCGTATAGGTTCCGGCAGTCACTGTAGCAAGCACGTTAGTCCCCCCGCTGGGTGACCATAAATATGTATATGGCGAAGTACCCCCCGTCGCAGTATTGGCAGTAATAGTGCCCGTGCCTCCATTACAAAGTGCATTGTTTACAGCAGCGATACTTATTCCTAATGCTGAAGCAGGTTGGGTAATGGTGCCATATGCTGTAGCACTGCATCCATTACTGTCAGTTACTGTAATCGAATATGTTCCGGCACTCACCGTAGCAACCAAACCGTTCCCTCCATTAGGATACCAGGTGTAAGTATAGGGTGATGTTCCACCGCTGGCTGCATTAGCTGTCAGAGTACCGCTATCGCCATTACAAAGAACATTTGAAACCGATGCAATACTGATTGCCAAAGAAGCTGAAGGCTGAGTAACAATGGCTGAGGCTGAAGCTGAGCATCCATTGGCATCCGTAGCAGTTATAGTATATGTACCGGCATTAACTGTGGCAGTCAGGTTAGTTCCTGCGCCGCCGCTCCACGAATATGTGTAAGGCAAAGTCCCTCCATTGGCAGCATTGGCAATTATAGACCCCGTTCCTCCAAAGCAAGATACATTTGTAATAGAAGATATTGTTATACCGATAGTCATTGCAGGTTGTGTAAGAGTCCCCGAAGCGGAAGATATACATCCATTATTATCGGTCACTGTTATCGTATAAACCCCGGCACTAACGGTGGCAACTAAGTCAGTACCGCCGCTTGGAGTCCAGGCATAAGTGTAAGGAGAGACACCTCCGGTAGCTGCATTAGCTGTAATGCTTCCTGTCCCGCCATTACACAATGGATTATTTACTGATGCTATGCTTATACCAACCGCATTTGCAGGCTGAGTAATGCTTGCAGATGCAGAAGAAGTGCATCCATTATTATCTATCACAACAATAGTATAAGTACCGGCACTGACTGAAGTTGTAGTTAAATTACTTCCCCCATTCAGTGTCCAGGTATACGTATAGGGTGGGGTACCGCCGGTAGCTGCATTTGCTGTAAGGGTACCACCTGTTCCATTGCAAAGTACATTGCTGACTGAAGCTATACTAATTCCTATTACCGGTGGTTGAGTAACTGTAACTGAAGCTGAAGCTGTACATCCATTGCCATCGGTAGCTGTTATGGTATAAACACCGGCACTGACAGTAGCAGTAAGGTTAGTTCCTCCATTAGGCGACCAGGTGTAAGTATAAGGTGATAATCCTCCGGATGCTGCATTTGCTGTTATATATCCCGGACCTGCATTACAAAGTGCATTGGTTGTCGACGAAATACTTATTGCTAAAGTGTATGCAGCTTGAGTAACTGTGACCGAAGCTGTAGCCATACATCCGTTATTATCACTTGCCGTAATCGTATATGTTCCTGCGCTAAGGTTTGCAGTCAGGTTCGTCCCGCCTCCGTCACTCCATGAGTAAGTATATGGTGAAATTCCTCCCGTAGCAGCATTCGCAGTAACGCTTCCTGTTCCGCCATTACATAATGCATTGCTGACTGATGCAATGCTGATTCCCAATGGGAATGCAGGCTGGGTAACAGTAGCTGCAGCTGTAGCTGTACATCCATTATTATCTATTGCGATAATAGTGTATGTTCCTGCACTAAGGTTAGTTGCCACCAACGTACTGCCACCATTGGGTGTCCAGGTATAGGTGTATGGCTGAACGCCTCCTGTAGCGGCATTTGCGGTTAGGTTTCCATTTCCACCATAGCAACTTGCATTATTGACAGATGAAATACTTATCCCCATGGATGCCGGTTGCGTTACGGTAGCTGAAGCGACTGCTGTACATCCATTATTGTCGGTTACTGTGATAGTATATGTACCAGCAATAATCGGTACTGTTGTAAGGTTAGTGCCACCATTACCACTCCATGAGTATGTATAAGGCACTGCACCACCGGTAGCGGTATTTGCTGTCGCCCTGCCATTTCCACCATTACATACCACATTGGTTACCGACAACATGGTTATTCCAAGAGTAGATCCTGACTGTGTGATAGTAGCTGCTGCTGAAGCATTACAACCATGATTATCAGTTACCGTAATAGTATATACTCCGGTACTGAGCCCTGTCGCGGTCAAATTTGTCCCTCCCGTTGGTGACCATGAGTAAGTATATGGCGATGCACCTCCTGTGGCTGCATTTGCCGTTGCGCTGCCGGTACCGGCAAGGCAAACAGCGTTAGTTACCGAAGCAAGCGTAATTCCTAAGACATTCGCCGGCTGGCTGATGGTTGCTGTGGCTGAAGCTGTACAACCATGATTATCTTGCGCCACAATGGTATAGGTCCCGGCACTAAGCCCGGTAGCGCTCAAGTTTGTACCTCCGCTATTCGACCAGGAATAGGTGTACGGTGAAGTACCTCCACTGGCTGCATTAGCTGTAGCGCTACCCAATCCCGCATTACAATTCACATTTGTTACAGATAAAATATTTACTACCAAAACAGATGAGGGCTGCGTTATCGTAGCAGTGGCTATAGTGCTACAACCGTGGTTATCGGTAGCTATAATTGTATAAGTTCCGGCGCTTACTCCGGTTGCTGTAAGGTTGTTACCTCCGGCCGGTGACCAGGAGTATGTATAAGGTGGGGTTCCCCCTATAGCTGCATTTGCAGTTGCACTGCCTGTTCCTCCATTACAAAGTACATTCGAAACAGTTGACATGGTAATTCCCTCAACAGTTGGTTGTGTAATAGTAGCAGTAGCAGAAGCTGTACATCCATGATTATCAGTTACCGAAATAGAATAGATGCCAGCACTAACGCCTGTTGTTGTCAAATTACTGCCTCCTGAAGGAGACCATAAATAGGTATAAGGAGATGTTCCCCCAGTAGCTACATTAGCAGTAGCAGTTCCCGTTCCTCCATTACAATTCACATTGCTGACAGAAAGCATGGTAATACTCAACGAAGATGCAGGCTGAGTTATGGTTGTTACAGCAGAACCGATACATCCATGATTATCGGTAGCAGTAATAGTATAAATTCCAGCACTAAGTCCGGTAGCACTTAGATTAGTACCTCCGCTGTTTGACCAGGAATAGGTGTATGGTGAAGTACCTCCGCTTGCCGCACTGGCTGTAGCGCTACCTAATCCCAAATTACAACTTACATTCGTTACCGATGTTATAGCTATTGTCAAGACAAATGCAGGTTGTGTGATGGTAGCAGAAGCAGATGCACTACAACCATGATTATCCATTACTGTAACCACATATATACCTGCACTTACGTTGGTTGTAGTTAAACTGGTGCCTCCACCCGGAGACCATAAGTAAGTATATGGTGAAGTTCCTCCTATTGCTACGTTTGCGGTAGCAGTTCCATTTCCACCATTGCAAAGGACATTGGATACTGTCGATAAAGTTATACCTAACAAATTAGGTTGAGTTATAGTGGCCGATGCTGTAGCAGTACAACCATTATGATCGGTAACCGTAATAATATATACCCCGGCACCTATTCCAGAGGCAACAAGGTTTGAGCCTCCATTAGGCGACCAAACATAAGTATATGGAGAAGAACCTCCTGTGGCAGCTGTAGCGGTAATGCTTCCGGTACCTCCATTGCAACTCACATTGCTCACGGTAGAAATGCTTATTCCCAATGCGTTTGCAGGTTGAGTAATTGTACATGTAGCTATAGTGGGACATCCATTATGGTCGGTAACGTTAAGTGTATATATACCTGCACTTAACCCTGTGGCAGTTGCATTACTACCTCCGCTTGGCGACCAGCTATATGTATATGGCGAGGTGCCGTTGAATGCAAATCCGGTAGCGCTGCCCGTATTTGTTCCGCTACAGGATATATTCGTTTGGCTTGCAATAATTGCAGATACAGATGTCACGGGCTGGCTAACCGTAGCCGTAGCCACGGCAAAACAACCGTTATTGTCTATAACCGTTATGGTATATGTCCCTGCGCTTACGGTTGCAGTTACTCCGCTTCCACCATTTGGCGACCAATTATACGTATAAGGCGAGGTTCCACCGGTGGCAGTATTAGCAGTAACTGTTCCAGTTCCTCCCAAACATGCAACATTTCCAATTGAAGCTATAGTTATTCCTAACACAGCAGGTTGTGTAACTGTTGCTGTAGCTATTGCGGAACATCCATTACTGTCTCTTGCGGTAATAGTATATGTCCCCGCTGAAAGTGAGGATATGGTAAGGCCTGTTGCTCCAGAACCAGTCCATGAATAGGTGTATGGCGATACCCCGCCAGTGGCAATATTCGCAGTTGCACTGCCAGTACCTCCGTTACAACTTATATTGGAAACGGATGAAATAGTTATACCTAAACTTGTAGGTTGAGTAATGGTAGCAACAGCAATCGCACTGCATCCATGATTATCAGTCACCGTTAATGTATAGGTACTGGCACTCAATCCTGATGCAGTTAAATTGACGCCTCCGTGTGGTGTCCACAAGTAAGTATATGGTAAAGTACCCCCTGTAGCTGCATTGGCAATAATGGTTCCTGAACCTCCATTGCAAGTCACATTAGTCACTGATAAGATTGTCACGCCCAATGCAGAAGCAGCCTGTGTAACTGTAGCTGAAGCACTTGCACTACATCCGTTATTATCCTTAACGGTTATGACATATATACCAGCACTAATCGAACTGTTAGCAAGATTTGTTCCGCCACCCGGTGACCAGGAATAGGTGTAAGGAGAAACTCCCCCGGTAGCTGCATTAGCAACAATAGCCCCTGTACCACCGTTACAAATTACATTGGTTACTGAAGATATGCTTATATTTAATGCAGCAGGTTGGGTAATTGTACATGAAACGGTAGTAGAACAACCGTGATTATCTGTAACAGTTAAAGTATAGGTACCCGCGGTAAGTCCGGTTCCGGTAATATTGCTTCCACCATTGGGAGACCAGGAATAAGTATAAGGAAATGTCCCTCCTGCTGCATAAAATGAAACTGATGCTGAGCCGTTACCAATATTGAACACATTGGGTCCAGCTAATAGGTTCGCAGTACCACCCAAAAGGTAAGAGCCACCGCCACCGCCGCTTGTTCCTGCAGTATTGCTGGTTCCGATACCACCACCACCGCCATTATAGCCGCCGCCGCCAGAGCCTGAATATTCTCCGCCCTGACCGCCGCCACCATAACCTCCATAAGCATTGGATGAAGCAGCACCCGCACCGGTATTTGCTATGGCAAAGCCACTTAGCTGGTCATTACCACCCTGGGCTGCTCCAGTTCCGGTTATACTTCCGCCATTTCCAATCCATCCGGCTCCGCCTGATCCACTGATCGTCCTCGTTCCGGCAAGTCCGCCGCCACCTCCAGTTCCGCCTACAGCGGTTACTCCATTACCATTCGTAGTTGTATTACCTGTAAGGTCCGTTCCTCCCGAGCCTCCTGAAACATTTGCGGTACCAGTCCATCCGCCGCCGCCGCCGCCGCCGCCTACAGCATATAAGTATCCGGATGTAAACGCTGCCGCTGCACCAAGGGTGGCAACTTTATTCGAATCATAGACCCATGTAGCACCTCCTCCACCGCCCGATGTGCGGCCGTTAAGAGAGGAAACAAGTCCTGCCTGACCTACTGCAATTCCCAATACATCACCCGGAACTACAGTACATAATCCAGTCAAAGATGTACCATTTCCACCCGTACCACCGCCGGCACCGCCGGTTACAGATACTGTCATAGATGTTACCCCAAGAGGTACGGAAAGATGCTGTACTGCAGCTTCAGGAGAGAAATTATAGGTAAAGAGAGCTGTAAGGTTTGCTGTTGCACTACCTGTTCCACCACTACAAAGTATATTGGAAACGGATGATATAGTAGCTGTTAAAGGCGATGAGGGGGATGTTATGGTTGCCAACGCGGTTACAATGCACCCATGATTATCTGTAGCAGTAAGGGTATAGGTACTTGCATTACCTGAAATAGTCAGGCTTGTTCCACCACCGCCACTCCATGAGTAGGTATAAGGTGAAGTCCCTCCTGTAGCTACACTTGCAGTTGCATTACCGGAGCCACCAAAACAAGTTATATTAGTTACCGAGGTTATCGTTAACCCGCCTAACGCCGATACCGGTTGCGTTACTGTAGCAGAAATAGTAGAGGTGCATCCGCTGGCATCTGTCACTTTTAAGGTATAAGTACCTGCCGTAAGTCCTGCTGCCACAATTGTAGAGCCGCCGCTCGGGGACCATGAGTAGCCATAAGGAGCCGTTCCTCCGCTCGGGGTACCTGCCGTAATACTGCCAGTGCCTCCAAAACAGGAAATATTAGCAACCGAATTAATGGCTAAACCCAGTGCTGTGGGTTGAGATATGACTGCCGATATTGTTGTACTGCATCCATGATTATCAGTTACTGTTAAAGTATAAGTTCCGGCACTTAATCCCGTTGCACTGGCAGTTGACTGTCCGCCAGGTGTCCAGGAATAAGTATACGGAGACGTTCCTCCCGGATTGGAATACTGAATTTGTACAGAACCGTCACCCGTGTTGGTTGCAACCGGGGTACTTATTAATGTTCCATGCAGATATGAGCCGCCGCCGCCGCCGCCATAATATGAAGCACAGGCATCACAGTCATTTCCGCCGCCGCCGCCATTATAACCGCCGCCGCCGCCGCCGCCGCCATTATTTTCAGGGGTGCCGGCATTCAATCCGCCGCCGCCGCCGCCGCCGCCGCCAAACCCACCATTATCATTACCTACTTGACCAGTAGGAAGACCACCGCCAAACCCACCAGCCTGATCATTACCGCCGCTTGCTCCAAATGCTCCTATTGTACCAGCTCCACTGCTGCCACCATTACCTATCCAGCCGCCGCCGCCGCCGCCGCCGCCATATTGTGTAGAAGCACCTGCAGCGCCGCCTAAACCACCTGTTCCGGCAGCTCCGTCATTTCCATTTACACCGGTTGTGGCAGCATTTGTTGCAAGGTTAGTCCCACCCGGGCCACCGTTACCTAAACCCTGGAATCCGGCTGCACCACCACCACCTGCTACTACATACAAGTAACCTGCTGTGGCTGCTGCTGCTGCACCAAGGCTGTGAACCTGAACAGAATCATACACATAACTTCCACCGCCTCCACCACTTGGATACCCGATAATATTATTCCCGACTCCCTGCCCGCCAGCCACTATTGAGAGAACCTGGCTTTGGGTTACGGTAATAGCCCCGGTAAATGACGCGCCCATACCCTGGGTGCCACTTGCAAATGCATTAATTCCGCCGGCACCACCATAGGCAGTCACATATAATGTTGTTACACCATTAGGTACCGTAAAATGCTGTACTGCTTTTTCAGTAGTAAATATTTTACTAACCAGGTTCAAATTGGCAACTATGGAACCAGTAGTACCACCGTTACAAGATTCGTTCGATGTTGAAACGATTTGTAAACTACCAATGCCTGATAGAGGCTGGGTAAGGGTTACCGCAGCCGACGCACTGCATCCATGATTATCCATTGCCGTTATAGTATATGTTCCGGCAGTTACATTAGATATGGTAAGATTGGTTCCACCACCTGATGACCAGGAATAGGTATAAGGTATAGTTCCACCCGAAACACTTGCGGTTGCACTACTGGTACCTCCAAAACAAGATACGTTGGAAAACGAGGATATGGTAACATTCACTGCATTAGCAGGTGAAGTAATGGTAACTGAAGCTACTGCACTGCATCCATGATTATCTGTTGCCGTTATAGTAAAAGTGCCTGCGCTAAGGTTGGAAGCAGAGAGGTTAGTCCCGCCGCCTGAGGTCCATGAATATGTATATGGCGATGTTCCCCCGGAAACACTCCCTGTGGCACTCCCTACACCCCCGAAGCAAGCTATATTTGTAAATGAAGCTATGCTGGCTGCCAATGCTGCTGCCGGCTGTGTGATAGTTGCCAATGCATTAGCTGTACATCCATTATTATCATGGATGGTAATCGTATAAGTTCCCGGTGCGAGTGAACTGGCAGAAGCCGTGGACTGACCATTGTTCCATGAATAAGTATAGGGTGACGTTCCCCCTGATGCTGTTGCGGAAGCAATACCACTATTAATGCCAAAACAGCTAATATTAGTTACGATGGTTGAAACACCTAATAAAGCAGGTTGTTTTATCGTATCATGAGCTATCGCAAAGCATCCATTGAAATCGGTTACAGTAAGGAAGTAGATACCTGCAGAAAGCCCGCTGATGGTAGTAGTAGTCTGACTATTGCTCCACGAATAGGTATACGGAGTTAATCCCCCGCTAACGGATACCGAAACACTTCCATTGCTTCCCCCGTTACATAACACGTTGGTCGAATTGGTGATAGAAATAACAGGACCAGTTGCATTGTTTAATGTTCCATTCAGGGTTTGGGAGCAACCTAAGTTGTCTGTAACCGTAACAATATAAACTCCGGCACTAAGTCCGGTTGCTGTAGTAGTTGTTTGTCCCCCGGCATTATTCCATGAGTAGGTATATGGAGATATCCCTCCTGAAACAGATGTAACCATGACAGAACCATTGCTTGAGCCGCAAGAGGCAGCTGTAGCCTGTATAACAAGACCGGTAATAGCAGCATTCTGCGTAACAGTGACACTTGCACTACCTGTACATCCGTTGCTATCCATAGCAGTTATGGTGTATGTTCCGGCACTGAGGTTAGATGCAGTAAGATTTGTCCCTCCTCCCAAAGACCAGCTATAAGTATAAGGTGAAACACCTCCTGTAGCAGGGGTTGCGGTTGCACTGCCTGTAGTAAAGCCATTGCAATTTACTCCCGTAGAAGAAGCTATCGTTATTCCAACTGCGGCATTTTGAGTAATAGTCGCAGTAGCAGTAGCTGTACAAGCATGATTATCGGTAACAGTAATAGTATAAGTTCCGGCACTCAGGTTTACAATTATATTACTCGTACCCCCGGTATTCCAGGAATATGTATAAGGTGACGTCCCTCCTGAAGGAGCCGAAGAAGTGGCAGAACCCGTGCTCTGTCCATTGCAAGCTACATTTGTAACATTTGCATTAGCGGAAAAGCCAAGAGGCGAAACCGGTTGAGTTAAAGTGGCAGTTACCACAGCCAGGCAATTTTTATTGTCTATCACTGTTACAGTATAAGTTCCGGCGCTAAGCCCGGTAGCTGTTTGATTGCTTCCTATGCCCCCATTCCATGAATAAGTGTAGGGTGAAGTTCCACCCGAAGGATTGGCTGTTGCCGTTCCTATACCACCAAAACAAGATACGTTACTAACCACAATATTGGCTCCTAACAAAGCCGGTTGTGTTATAGTAACTGTAGTTGAAGTGGTACATCCATTATTATCTTTTAATGTAAGGCTATACGTTCCGGCAGTAAGTGCTGTTCCTGTAGCGCTGCTTCCCCCGCTTGGTGTCCATGAATATGTATATGGGGAAGTTCCTCCGGTTGCACTGGCTGTAGCTGTTCCGGTGCCTGTATTACAAAATGCATTTACCACTGTTGAAATGGTAACCCCTAATGCCAGGGGCTGTGTAATAGTTACGGTTGCTGATGCAGAACACCCTGTATTATCTGTCACAAGAACAGTATAGGTACCCACACTCAACCCTGTGGCGCTGGATGATGTTTGTCCGCCGGCAGACCATGAATATGTATAAGGGGAAGTACCAGCAAGGGTTAAGTTGAAATAACTAATAGTTGCGGAACCATTACTTGAGGAATTATTAGCTACAGCAGCTATTGCAACATTTGCAGTTCCTCCAAGGAGGTATGAACCACCTCCACCGCCAGTAATATCAGAGGCAGCATTTCCACCACCGCCACCATTATAACCGCCACCACCGGAACCGGCATCAAATCCACCTTCTCCACCACCGCCATATCCACCATTTCCAACTGATAGTCCACCACTTGCTATAGCAAAATGACTTGCCTGATCATTACCACCTGTTGCTGTTTCAGTTGTTACACTTCCTCCATTACTAATCCAGCCAGCTCCACCTGACCCTCCACCGGTAGTGGGACCTGCTGAACCGCCATTCCCATTTGATCCACCTGCTGCCGTTGCACCTGAACCTAAGGTTGTTGTATTATTTACAAGGTCTATACCACCCGCTCCGCCTGTAGCAACAGCATAGCCTGCTCCGCCTCCGCCACCTGCAACAGCATACAAATATCCTGCAGTAAATGCAGCAGCAGGACCAAGGGTAACAACCTGGTTAGAGTCATATACCCAAGTGGCTCCTCCCCCACCTCCTGCATCATCATTTGCAGCAGTAGAATTTACCCCATGTTGCCCAATCGCAACACTAATAACATCACCTGGGATTACTATACATTTTCCTGTAAAAGATGCCCCGGCACCACCACCGGCTGTCACCCCCGCCCCGGCTACTCCTCCTCCTGCAGCCCCAGTAACCGCAACCGACAAGGTTGTAATTCCAGCAGGCACAGTAAAGTGCTGAACAGCGGCCTCATAAGAAAAAGTTTTAGGAACTAAAACTAAACTACCTATACTAACGGCAGCACTCCCTGTACTGCCTCCATTACAGAGTATATTAGAAGCTGTAGCAGAAACAGTCATGTACGTGCTTGAAATAGCAATAGTAGTGGAAGCTGTACATCCATTATTATCGGTTACACTTATTGTATATGTACCGGCATTTAATCCCGTTGCACTTTGGCCAGTCCCGGCTCCCCCACTCCATGAATAGGTATAAGGTGATGTGCCACCTAAGGGTCCTGCTGTAGCACTGCCAAGCACATTACATGCAGCATTATTAGATGACGATATAGATACACTCAAAGCCACCGCAGGTTGTGTGATAGCTATTGCAGCTGTGGTAGTACAGCCATGACTATCAGTTGCTGTTATAGTATAGCTTCCGGCAGATAATCCTGTAGCAGAAAGGTTGGTACCCTTACCGCTGGTCCATGAATAGGTATATGGAGAAGTGCCTCCTGTTGCCGCATTAGCTGTAGCGCTGCCTATATTAACACCAAAACAGGCAATATTAGTTAGGGTGGATATTGTTATTCCTATGGGTACAGGTTGCGTTATGATAACGGAGGCAGAGGTAGTACAGCCCAAGTTACCCGTTACAACTATGGTATATGAACCCGCACTCAGGCCGGTGGCTGAAGTGGTAGTTTGCCCATTGCTCCAGGAATAAGTATAAGGAGAAGTCCCCCCTGTAGCAGTAGCTGTAGCGCTTCCGTTTGTCAACCCATTACAGGTGACATTAGCCGTAACGCCGGTTGAAACACCAATAGCTATCGGCTGGGTAATAGTTGCAGTGGCAATATCAAAACATCCGCTGTTATCTGTTACTGTTACATAATAACTACCGGCGACAAGACCAGTAGCTGTAGCTGTAGACTGGCTTGCAGCATCACTCCACAAATAGGTATATGGACTTGCACCGCCACTGGCTGTTGCAGTTGCGCTCCCTATGTTTCCGCCGAAACATAATTCATTCGCAATACCAGTGATAGAAACAGAGGGTCCTGTAGAATTATTGACTGCTGCTGCTGCCGTAGCAACGCAACCTGTATTATCGGTTACTGTAACAGAATATATCCCGGCGCTAAGGCCTGTGGCAGTTACAGAAGTTTGAGAGCCAGTACCGCTCCAATGATAGGTATATGGGGAAATCCCGCCAGTTACCGTAACAGAGTCTGCACCGTTGCTTTGACCACAACTTGCTGAAATTGGTGATGCCGCAGAGGCTGTTAAAGGAGTAGGTTGAGTAATAGTGGCAATGGCAGAAGCCGTACACCCGCTATTATCTTTCAATATAATAGTATAGGTTCCAGCAGCCACATTTGTTATAGAGGCATTGGTTCCTCCACCCGGAGACCATGAATAGGTATAAGGTGAAGTACCGCCGGAAGCCAGGGCAGTGGCATTTCCTGTATTTAAACCGCCGCAGAAAATGTTAGTCAGGCTGCTTATCGAAACGCCTAATGCTGTGGGCTGTGTTACTGTGGCAGAAGCAGTCCCGGTGCATCCTTTATTATCGGTTACAGTAATAACATATACTCCGGCGCTTAAACCTGTTGCTGTAACAGTGCTTCCCCCGCTGGGCGACCATAAATAGGTATATGGTGATACCCCACCAGTAGCAGTATTGGCAACTACTTTTCCTGTTCCTCCATTACATACCACATTTGTTACCGAGGAGATAGTTATCGCCAGCAATGGCGGTTGTGTAACTGTAGCAGTTAGGGTAGCCGAACAACCGTGGTTATCCGTTACGGTTAGAGTATAGGTACCTGCGGTAAGACCTGTCCCAGTAATATTTGTTCCTCCGTTGGGAGCCCATGAATAAGTATACGGGGAAGTGCCTCCCGGGGCTAAATAAGTTATTGATGCAGAACCTTGACCCGTATTAGTTGCTATAGCAGCACCTATCAAGGCCGCTGATCCACCAATAAGGTATGAGCCGCCGCCGCCGCCGCCGCCAAAACCAGTACCCGAAGCATTAGAATTTCCGCCGCCGCCACCGTTATAACCGCCGCCGCCGCCGCCGCCAAGTTCGCCAGCGCCGCCGCCGCCGCCATATCCGCCTACGCTTACATCGCCTGTATAGCTATTACCTCCAATAAAGCCACTTGCACGGTCAGAACCTCCAAACCCACCATAAGTTACCCCTCTGCTTGCACCATTGCCAAGCCACCCGGCGCCTGCACCACCACCATACGTAGAAGCCCCTGCGGTTCCTCCATTGCCAGCTGTTCCATTTGTTGCATTACCAAGACTACCTGTTTGATCTGCAGTACCCGTGTAAGGGGTTGAAACTACAGTTCCTCCATTTCCTCCATCTAAAGCATCATTATCACCAAAGCCACCGCCGCCAGCAGCCACCGCAAACAAGGTAATTGTACCGGCAGGGTCATATACATAAGTACCACCACCACCACCACCGGCACCTATATAAATACTTTCCGGTCCACTTTGACCCACTGCAATATCAATTACATCACCGGGAACTATAGTACAGGTACCTGTAAAAGATGCCCCGAAACCACCACTGGCAGGAAACCCACCACTATTAACGCTGGTTCCCGCCGCACCAGTTACCGATACTGTTGCTGTTGTTAAAGCAACTAACGGTACGGTAAGGGTTTGGACTGTACCATTTGCCCCTACACCGTCCGGAAAGAAACTGGTTGTATAAGGCGAGGCAAGAACGGCTGTAACACTTCCGGAAGCAGCACCATTACATGTTACGTTGGTTACAGTTGTTAAGTTTGCTGCTACTATTAATGGAGTAGCCGATTGTGTTATAGTTACAGATACGCTAACAGCACACCCGTTAAAATCGGTAGCAGTAAGGGTATAGGTACCAGCTGAAACAGGGTTAACGGAAAGATTGGTCCCCAAACCGCCGGTCCAGTTATAATTATAAGGAGGGGTACCCCCGGTTGCTGCACTGGCTAAAATACTGCCTGTGCCACCATAACAACTTGGATTAGTTGAACTTAATATTGATACCCCGCCTATTGGAGTTGGGGGTTGAGTTACAGTTGTAGAAACCGTAATGGAACAGCCATGTGCATCTGTAGCCGTTAAGGTATAGGTACCTGCTAATAAGCCTGTGCCCGTAGAACTGGAGCCTCCATTAGGAGCCCATGAATAGGTGTAAGGAAGTGTCCCACCATTGAGCCCGGTTGCTATGGCACTCCCTGCTACATTGTAACAAGGTAAAGAAGTGACTGCCGCCACAGATAATCCTGTTAAAGTATTTGGCTGGGTTATGGTACAGGAAGCTGAAACCACACATCCATCAGCATCCGTTACCGTTAAGGTATAAGTACCTGGATTCAAACCCGTTGCAAGGGCATTAGTCTGACCATTTGACCAGGAATAAGTATAGGGGATTGTACCTCCCGCAACTCCATTGTTTGTGTAAGAAATAGTAGCCGAACCATTACCAGAATGATTAGGACTGGCAGGAAATAATGCCGAACCATTCAAGTAGGAGCCACCGCCGCCACCGCCGCCTAAAATATAACTCGAGCCGCCGCCGCCGCCATTATAACCGCCGCCGCCGCCGCCGCCGATTCCGGCTCCGCCGCCGCCGCCATAGCCCCCATTGTCTCCATCAGTAGTAGATGTCCCTCCAGCAAATGGAGTAGCATTTCCCCAAAATAAACCACCCGTACCATTTGTCCCGGTTCCTGCAGTGGCACTACCATTTGCACCACTTGAAATCCATCCTGTACCACCACCACCAGCATAACTTGTACTACCTCCTGCACCGCCAGCACCGCCTGTTCCGTCGGCAGCATTCCCGGTTACACCATTCGTACCAGTATATGGGGAAGAAAGTACCGTACCGCCGAAGCCACCCATCGTATTTTCATAGCCATCGCCGCCGCCGCCGCCGCCGGCTACTGCAAGCAGGGCCGAAAGCAATGGAGTGCCAGAGTGGTTAACACCTGCCGGAATAGCTACGGCAGAATCATACACAAAAGTACCGCCGCCGCCGCCGCCTTCATATCCATTGAAGCTACCACCGGTATATAGGAAACTTGTAGTAATGCCCATTTGCCCGACTACTACCGACAATACATGCCCCGGAATTACAGTACACAATCCTGTAAATGATGCACCGACACCACCCAGGGGAGCCCCACCAGCGTTTGTGGCTCCGCCTTGAGCGCCAGCTACTGCTATCGTTACTGAAGTAATAAGTGAAGGAATGTTAAAGCGCTGAATAGCAGGTTCATAAGAAAATGATGTACTTACTACAGTTGGAATAGGTCCTGCACTTCCGGTTCCCCCATTACAAGTTATATTGTTTTGTAATGATATATTTAAAGTTAATGTGGCTGGTTGGGTAATAGCTGCAGAAGCAGTTGCTGAACACCCGTTATTATCTTGTACCGTTATTGTATAGGTACCCGAAGTTGCAGTTATTACCAGGTTAGTTCCCAAACTACTACTCCATGAATAAGTATAAGGAGAAGTACCTCCGGTGGCAGCACTTGCTGTCGCACCACCATTCCCACCGTTACATAATACATTGGTTATAGATACTATGGATATTCCCAAAGGACCAGCCGGTTGCGTTAAAGTTGTAGAAGCTGTAGCAGTACATCCGTGATTATCAGTTGCAGTGATAACATAAATACCGGCACTTAATGCCGTAGCATTTAAATTAGTTCCCCCACTTGGTGACCATGAGTAAGTGTACGGTACTGTTCCACCAGTGGCAGCGCTTGCTGTTGCAGTACCTGTTGCTATTCCATAGCAATTGATATTAGTAGAAGCCAATATTGAAATTCCTAATGCTGCTAAAGGCTGGGTTATTATGGTGGATGCCGTGATAGTACACCCGTTATTGTCTTGCAGGATAATCGTATAGGTTCCAGCTACAAGACCTGTTGCAGCAGCAGTTGATTGGCTGTTGGCATCGTTCCATAAATAAGTATAAGGAATAGCTCCACCTGAAACGGAAGCCAAGGCACTTCCATTATTTCCGGTAAAACAACTGACATTGGTAGTAGTGCTAGCCGTAATACCCAAGACTGTAGGCTGTGTTATTACGGTGGCAGCTATAAAAAGGCACCCGTTTATATCTGTCAGGGTTATAGTATAGCTTCCCGCTGTAAGTCCGGTAGCCATCGCAGTTGTTTGGCCATTAGTCCATGAATAGGTATATGGGCTTGTTCCTCCGGATGCGGTTATAGTAGCGTTCGCATTGTTACCTCCGTTGCATAATACATTTGTAATAGCTATTGTCCCTCCCAAATTACTTGAACTGAATAGCGCTGCAGTTGCTGTTTGCTGGCACCCGTTGTAATCAGTAACAGTTACGGTATAAGTAGCTACGCCAAGTCCCGTACCTGTAGCAGCTGTTCCCCCTGCCGGAGACCATGAGTATGTATATGGGCTTACTCCTCCGGAGGGAGTGGCTAAATCTGAACC
>CAVYDB010000025.1:0-116159 GCA_963767125.1 uncultured Bacteroidota bacterium
AATATATCCATTTTATCAAAATCGTCGAATACTATTTCTGGCTTTTGCGGTAACACTTTGACTATAGATTGATTTTCTATTTTACTTTGACTTAGTTTGTCTATTTGTTTTTGAATTGCATCATCTTCTATCTTTTCAAACAGCATAACAGGTTCTCCTAATTGATGCCCTTCATGCAGCATGTCTGATTTACCGGCAGCATCCCAGTTTAAAGGTGCAATATTAAGCAAACTGCATAGTTTATCAGCTGTAAAAGGCATAAAAGGTCTCATCAGCACAGAAAGATTGGCACAGATTTGCAAGGAAAAATTCAACACAGTTTGTACCCGTTTGGGGTTAGTTGTAAAGTTCTTCCAGGGTTCATTATCAGCAAGGTATTTGTTACCCATGCGGGCAAGGTTCATCAATTCAGTAAGGGCTTCCCTGAAATGGAATGTTTCAATAGCATCGGCAATTTTCTTAGGGAAGCGGCTTAGCTCTTCCATCAAAAATAAATCGCCTTTTTCATATTCTGATGCAGGAGGAACTTTGCCATCAAAATATTTTTTGGTGAGTACATTTGTACGGTGAACAAAGTTGCCGAGTATGGCCACTAATTCACTGTTATTTCTTGTCTGGAAATCTTTCCATGTAAAATCATTGTCTTTTGTTTCCGGGGCATTGGCGCAAAGTACATAGCGTAATACATCTTGTTTGCCGGGAAATTCTTCCAAATATTCATGCACCCAAACCGCCCAGTTCCGTGAGGTGGAAATTTTTTCTCCCTCCAAATTCAAAAATTCATTGGCAGGAACATTATCAGGTAAAATATATTCCCCATCGCACATAAGCATGGAAGGAAATATAATACAATGAAATACAATATTATCTTTTCCTATAAAATGAATGAGACGGGTATCTTTATCTTTCCAATATTTTTCCCAGTCTTTAGTTAGTTCTTTTGTTGCGGATATATACCCAATAGGCGCATCAAACCATACATACAGAACTTTTCCTTCAGCGTCCGGTAAAGGCACTTTCACGCCCCAATCAAGGTCGCGGGTCATAGCGCGCGGCTGCAATCCTTGATTCAACCAGGATTTGCATTGTCCAAAAACATTGGGTTTCCAATCTCTATGTGAGTTAATATAGGTCTCTATTTCAGGCTGGAGTTTATCCAGCGGAAGAAACCAGTTTTTAGTTTCTTTTAAAACAGGCTTTTCACCACTAAGGGTAGATACCGGATTAATTAAGTCAGTCGGGCTGAGAGATGTTCCGCAACGCTCGCACTGGTCGCCATAAGCATTCGGATTACTACAATTGGGACAGGTTCCGGTTATATAACGGTCAGCCAAAAATTGTGCGGCTTTTTCATCATAATATTGTTCGGTAACCGACTCCGTAAATATTCCTTTGTTATAAAGTTTCAGGAAAAAATCGGAAGCTGTTTTATGATGTACTTCAGAAGTAGTCCGTGAATAAATGGAAAAAGCAATGCCAAACTCTTCAAAAGTAGTTTTCATAAGAGAATGGTACTTATCCACTATTTCCTGGGGTGTGCAGTTCTCCTTTCTTGCCCTGATGGTAATAGGGACACCATGTTCATCGGAGCCGCAGATAAAAATAACATCCTTCCCGCGTGAACGCAGGTAGCGGACATAAATATCGGCCGGAAGATAGCAACCAGCTATATGCCCAATATGAAGCCCCCCATTGGCATAAGGCAGGGCAGCAGTAATAGTATATCGTTTGAAAGAATTCATGAATTGGGGTGCGAAGATAATGCGAAAAGGCTAAGATAGTGATATATGATAAGTGATAGGTGATAAATGAAGAAGTGTCTTATGTCCCTATACCCTATCAATTCTATGCTTTAAGCATTTAAAACCGGTAGCATAAAATAGAACTTACTGCCCACTCCAACTTGGCTTTTCAAGCCAATTTTTCCCTTTTGTGATTCAATAAACTCCTTGCTGATTGCAAGCCCCAAACCTGTTCCCGATTTAGCGGCATCTGTACCGGGGATTTTATTAAACTTATCAAAAACCCGGTCCTGGTATTTTGTTTCTATCCCATTTCCATGGTCAGTAGTGGAAAATATTATAGTATTTGCCATAACCTCTGCTTCCATTACTATTTCGGAGTTTTCTGGGCTGTAACGAATGGCATTAGAAAGGAAATTCACCATTACCCAAGCTGTTTTCTCAAGGTCACAATTAACCTTGGGTAGGTCAGGAGGACAATTTATGGTAATAGTGATATTCTTTTGCTCTGCCTGAACTTTCAAGGCATTATTTGCATAATCTATAATGGAGCGTGGCTCTACGACTTGCTTTTCAAGAGTGATATTTCCCGATTCTACCTGGGCAAGGTCTAATAATTCACCGGTAATGGAAAGGAGCCTTTGAGAATCTTCCTTAATATTATCAATAAGTTTTTTTTGCTCTTCATTTATTCCGCCTATCCGTCCATCTTCGAGTAATTTCAGGCTCATTTTTATGGATGCTATGGGGGTTTTCAATTCATGGGAAATAGTGGCGATAAAATTTGTTTTGGCAAGGTCTAATTCCTTGAACTGGGTGATGTTTCTCAACAAGATAACACTCCCTATAGCTTTTCCTTCAACTGCAATAGTTAAGATTTCTTTGGAGAAATAGCTTTCCTTTTCATCGGCATAAATTTTTAGAGATGTATTTCCTTCTTTACCGCCAATAAGGTTTCGCAGCAAATCGTTTTTCAAGGCTATATCCGGAGCATATTTGCCAATTATATCTGTTTCGTTAATTCCTAATATTTTAATGGCGGTAGTATTTAGAAAGAGAATGCAATTATTTTCATCAAGCCCTATTATAGGGTCTTTCATCCCATTGATAATAGTTTCTATTCTCTTTTTTTCAAAGATAATTTTTGCGAGGTTGCTGTTTTCATATTCATCTAATTGTTTAGCCATAGAATTAAATGCCTCAGCTAATTCCCCAAATTCATCTCCTCTATCAATATTAATGCGCTGCGAATAATTTTTATTGGCTATTTGCTTAATACCTCCGGTAAGTTCTTTTATTGGATTAGCAATATAGCCGGGGAAATTAAGCAAAAAAGAAAATGAAAGCAAAAAGCAAATAGTAGCAAGAATACCCAGATACAGTTTTGCTTTATCTGCGGTATGTTGTGCCTCATCGCTTTTTCGCACTATAGCATTCATGTTCAGTTCGGTAATTCTATAAAGTTGGGTACGCATTAAAGGCAAATCTTCCAGTGAGGAATTAATTTGCCTGGATTTTTCAAATAAACTGCGTAAAGAAGCAGTAGCTTCTGATTCCCCTATTTCAGTAATATTTTTTTCTTGCGCTTCCAAATTTTTTTCAAAATCATTAATTGTTCCTGTATCCAATGTTTTAAAACGGTCGAGGTCGCTTTGCATATTTTTTGCATAGACCAGGCTTTCATAGTTTGCTTTGAGAATATTTTTAGAATCATCAGCAAGCCTGTTAATAGAGAACAAACCCACCATTCCGGTCAGTACAATTACTGCAAACAGGAATGTAAGACCAAGTGAAAGTTTTGATTTTATCGGGAGTTTCATCAGGAAAGAATTACTAAGTCAATATCTGAGGCAGAAAGTTTCTTCAAAAGCTGGTTAAAAATACTGGTGCTGATAATTATTCTTACAAGGCTTAAATGTGGCTTGCCGATACAAATAGTGGTGGCTTCCTTTTGTTCTGCTGTTTCAATAATAGCTTTCGCCACATTTTCACTTTTCACTTTTATAACTTCTGCCCCCAGTTCTGTGGCAGTCTTAAAATTATTGATAAGGTGACGTTGCACAGAAAGACCAATATTATCAGCGTTTTCTCTGTTTGTCTGAACATAGAGGACAAACCACTTTGAATTATAGTAAGCTGCCAAACGGGCTGTTTTTCGGATAATCATTTTTGCATTTTCCTCATTGGAACTGATGCAAGCCAAAAATTTTTCATGCCTCAACGTTACGTTGCGTGGTAATTCTGTTTCAATTTTCCGCTCCACTTGCATAGTTACCTCCCGCAGAGCAAATTCACGCAATTGCAGTATTTTTTCAACTTTAAAAAAGTTTTGAAGCGCTGTTTCTATTTTAGATTTATCATAAATTTTGCCTTCTTTCAACCGCGTAATTAGTTCATCGGCTGTAAGGTCAATATTTACTACTTCATCGGCAGTATGCAAAACTTTATCAGGTATCCTCTCCGTAACTTCAATTCCGGTTATTTCTTTTATTTCATTATTAAGACTTTCAATATGCTGGATATTCACCGCACTGATAACATTGATGCCAGCCTCTAGAATTTCCATTACATCCTGCCAGCGTTTTTCATTTTTACTCCCTTCAATATTAGAGTGTGCAAGTTCATCAACAACGACAATTTCCGGATGAATATTTAGAATTGCCTGTACATCCATTTCGTCCAGCTCTTTTCCCTTATAAAACAATTTCCGACGAGGAATTACAGGCAACCCATCTAACAAATCATGGGTCTCTTTTCTATTATGTGTTTCAATATATCCTATTTGAATATCCACTCTATTACGCAATAAAACATGCGCCTCCTGCAACATTCGGTAGGTTTTACCTACCCCGGCGCTCATTCCAATATAAATCTTAAACTTACCACGCTTTGAACGGCGGATAAGTTCAAGAAAATGTTCGGGCGTTTCCACTTTGCCAGTTTATAAAGTTCGTAAAGTTCATAAAGTTTGCGTAAAGAACTTACATAGTTCATTTTTGTAATCTTCAAATCCTGAATAGAATGGCAATAATAATACGGTTTTCAGACCGAACAAGGTCGGGCACCCACCCGGAAATGGGAGTAATGGCTCCATTTCCTGCCTGAATAAGAACGGGGTCAGTTGTATATCCATTGGGAGAAGTAACCCCGCCGGGACCGGCAAAATAAGGGACACTTGCCTGGCGATGCACCAATTCCAATTTAAATTCTATACTCTGGTTGGGCATCCAGGCAATATTAGTGGAGCAATCCCATGCTGCAGAACTGGTCGCCGGGATTTTGGGTAAATGGATCTATGCCTTCTTGAGTAGTTGATTGCACAACCGTTCCGTTTGGCATGGCAATAGCTGTAGGAGTTGGAAGGTCACTTGCCTGTCCTGTTGGCTCAAGAACTAGATACCGCCCGGGATTTGTCATAACTCCTCCACCAATCATCCATGCCAATTTGCCATGGGCAAACCAAATACGATTATAAAACATAGCACTGGCAAAATATTGGGCATAGCCGGTAGAATCATTTCCCTTTTTAAACCCATTAAATCCATTTACTCCATCACCTGATTCTTCTCCAATATCGCCTGTTAAGGAAAATGCCATTTGAGTTATTCCTTTGGATGCTTTGGGTTTATGAAAATATCTCCACAAAAAACTATTATCAGAGTGAAACCTATGCCTTCCGAGCAAACCCGCATCATCTTGTCCATAATAATCATTGGTTAAAAGTTTAATATTTTCATTTGGCATCCAGGTAATATTTCCGCCAAATCCCGGATTATTATTAAAGGTGGCATAACTCTGCCATCCATTAATAAGCCATATTTCAATCTTTACAAATATTAGATGGGAAAATTTGTGTACGTATTCCATTAAAAAACCAGGGCGTATTATCCGATGTATAAGATGCCTGGTAATCCCAGTTTTCAGGCTGGTAGTAGGAATTAAGACCAATATATGACATAAATAATCCACCGTCAACATTAATACCATGCAATGCATTAAAGTGATACCCCCCATAAGCTTCACTTATATAACGATAGGCATCTGTCAAGTCATACTGACCACGATAGGGGCTATAGTCATTTCTCGGAACAACTTCATCGCGGGTTCCGAACTGCGTCATAAATCTGGCGCGTGCACCATCATAGTTAAAGTCTCCTCCGAACCCCAATTGAGAAATTTCCATTTCATTATCCCGCGCCAGGGCAGTAGAGCCAACAACAGTATGGTCAATAGGATTATTACCAGAATATGTAACATTGGCATCTACAAAAATTTCCGGTGAAAAATAGGGGATATGAAATACTGAAGAATCGCGGCGGTCATTCCCATTTACCCATGATTGGTCCATATTATCAAAAGGGGTTTGGTCTTGTAAAATATGTTTTCTTGCAATACTATCTTTTGTATCCGCAAATGATTTGGAGTATAATGCAAATATTAATGTAGCTATCAAAACTACAGTAATTTTAATTGTTTTCATTTTGTATTTCGATTTTATGCGGAAACAGTTTTAGTTAGTCTTTTGCATTTCATCAAGTTCAATGTTTAGTTTCAGTACATTTACTTTAGCCGGTCCGAATAGACCTAATAAAGGCTTTTCGGTATGCCTATTCACTGAGTTCAGGAGGTTTTGCTCCGCAACATTCCGCAGCCTGGCGATACGCCTTACCTGAATTTTTGCTGCTTCAGGGCTAAGGTCAGGGTCTAAGCCGCTACCAGAGGCAGTCACCAGTTCAGCAGGAATATCTGATTTATTTATACCCGGATTATGTATCATAAATGTATCAATAGCTGCCCGTACACTTTTCAGGTAATCAGGATTAGTTGGTCCCTTATTACTCGCGCCAGAACCGGCAGCATTATAATTCACTGCTGACGGACGTGGTTGAAAATATTTATCACTTTTAAATGCCTGCGCAATATTTTCATAACCTACTACTCTGCCATGATATGAAACCTTTACACCATCACCTCCTCCGGGAGCAAGTTTCGCCACAGCGGCAATAAATAAAGGATACATAACGCAAAGCAAAACAAGCATTACAAGCGTGAGCCTGATGGATGGAAGCAAATACTTTTTCATATTAAATCAGTATTACATAAATAACGCTAAAAGCATATCAATTAGCTTTATACCAATAAAAGGAACGATTATCCCTCCTAAACCATATACAAGCAAGTTCCTGCGCAGAAGTGCGCTTGCACCAATGGGACGATATTGAACACCTTTTAACGCAAGTGGAATAAGCAAAGGAATTATGATGGCATTAAAAATAACAGCAGAAAGTATGGCACTTTCACAGCTTTTCAGATGCATAATATTTAAGCACTTGTAACGAAGGAATGGTAAGAATAAACAGGGCGGGAACAATGGCAAAGTATTTTGCCACATCGTTTGCAATGCTAAAGGTAGTAAGGGTTCCCCGTGTCATCAGTAATTGCTTTCCTATTTCTACAATTTCAATAAGCTTGGTAGGGTCGTTATCCAAATCAACCATATTTCCTGCTTCTTTGGCAGCTTGCGTGCCGCTATTCATAGCTACACCCACATCAGCCTGTGCAAGTGCAGGGGCATCGTTAGTACCATCACCCATCATAGCAACTAATTTTCCTTCGGCCTGTTCCTTTTTGATATAGTTCATTTTATCTTCCGGCTTTGCTTCGGCAATAAAATCATCTACTCCTGCTTTTTCTGCAATAAATTTTGCTGTAAGAGGGTTATCACCGGTTACCATCACCGTTTTCACACCCATTTTACGCAAGCGTTCAAAACGTTCATGAATACCGGGTTTTATAATATCCTGTAATTCTATTACACCAATCACTTTTTTATTTTCTGCCACTACAAGAGGGGTGCCGCCATTCGATGAAATTAGTCTTTACTCTTTCTTCTGTATCTTTAGGAAAAATATTTCCGGCTTCTGTGCTAATCTTTTTAATAGCATCAAAAGCGCCCTTTCGGATTTGTTTTCCACCGGGAAGATTCACCCCACTGGAACGGGTTTCAGCAGTAAATTTGATGAGAGTGGCTGTATGTATATCAAAATCATCAGGTGTGCTTACACCTTTTTCTCTTGCCAGTTCAATAATAGATTTGCCTTCCGGAGTTTCATCAGCTAAGGAAGAAATAAGGCAGTTTTGAATAAAAATAAATTCATCAACTCCATTTGCAGGATAAAAATTGGTTGCCTTACGGTTACCGATAGTGATAGTGCCTGTTTTATCGAAAAGCAATGTATCAATATCGCCTGCTGTTTCTACTGCTTTGCCCGATTTGGTAATTACATTGGCACGCAAAGCCCTGTCCATTCCCGCAATGCCTATGGCTGAAAGCAATCCGCCAATAGTGGTAGGAATCAAGACAAACAAAAAGGGAGACAAAGGCGGCGATAGTAATAGGAGTTAAAGAATAATCACCAAAAGGTTTTAGGGTTACACAAACAATAATAAATACAATGTAAATCCAGCTAATAAAATGGTAAGAGCAATTTCATTAGGGTGTTTTTTGACGCGATGCGCCTTCTACCAATGCAATCATTTTATCAAGAAAACTTTCTCCCGGTTCTGCAGTAACCTTCACTTTAATTTTATCAGATAGCACTTTTGTTCCACCGGTTACTGAAGATTTATCGCCACCCGATTCCCTTATAACAGGGGCGCTTTCACCCGTTATAGCACTTTCGTCAATAGTAGCAAGTCCTTCAATAATTTCTCCATCCATAGGGATAATATCACCTGCTTCGCATAAGAATACATCTCCCTTTTTTAACTCCGAAGAATTCACAATTTTCAATTCATTCAAAAACATATTCCCTACCGGGATAATTTTTTTTGCAGGGGTTTCTTCCCGTGTTTTGCGAAGTGAATTAGCTTGAGCTTTACCACGAGCCTCTGCCAATGCTTCAGCAAAATTGGCAAACAGTACCGTTATAAATAAAATAAGTGTGATGGTAAGATTATATCCGAAAGAACCTTGAGCAGTAGTCATGAGTAATAAGAATATTTCCACAAACAAATGCCATTACAACTGTTCCAATTTCTACGGTAAACATTACCGGATTGCGCTATAAGAAGTTTGGGATTCAGTTTTACAAATGAATGCAGTAAAGCTTCGTTTACTAGTTCCTTTTGAAAGAGAGATGTATTTTTTTGTCTTTTAGCCATAGTTTATTTTTATTTTATCATGGTAAAGAATTCTGCAAATGGACCCAAAGCAAGAGCAGGGAAAAATGCCAATGCGGCAATGATTATAATCACTGCAAGTGTCATTACTCCAAAAGTTCCGGTATCAGTTCTTAATGTCCCGGCAGATTCAGGTATATATTTTTTTTGTAGCCATTAATCCCCGCTATTGCCACGGGACCAATAATAGGAATGAACCTTGAAAACAGCAATACGATGCCTGTTGAGACATTCCAGAAAATATTATTTCCTGTTAACCCACCCATAGCCGAACCATTATTGGCAGCACAGGAAGTATATTGGTAAAGCATTTCGGAGAACCCATGGTATCCGGGATTTCCAAGCCAGTTTTTAGGTTGGAAAGCCCAATGTGATATCAGGAAAATTGACCAACAACAAAACAAGCTAATGCGGTAAATGAAAGTATTAGGAAAGGATGCAGTAAGGCTACTATGGAGGCTATTTTCATTTCACGCGCTTCCACCTTATGCCCCATAAATTCGGGTGTTCGCCCAACCATTAATCCTGAAATAAATACGGCTATTATGATAAAGATGTAATAATTTAAAAATCCTACACCACATCCGCCATAAAAGCAGTTTACCATCATTGCCATTAATTGCATCCCAGTAGTCATTGGCATATAGCTATCATGCGCTCCATTGGCAGAGCCGGTAGAAATTATAGTTGTAACGGTGCTCCAATAGGCTGTTGCAGGAATACCAAATCTTACTTCTTTGCCTTCCATAGCTGTATTTATGCCGCTTATACCCATTTTAGCAATAGCAGGGTTGCCATGAATTTCGGCTTGTAAGGTTGGAATAAGGAACATCAGCATTCCCATAGTCATTACTCCAAATATGATGTAGGCGAATTTTTTCTTCTTCAAATAAAAGCCTAAAGAAAAAATAAGTGCAATAGGAATAATAACCTGTGCTATCATTCAGCACCATATAGTAAGATAATTCGGGCATTCAAAAGGATGTGCAGAGTTGGCACCAAACCATCCGCCGCCATTTGTTCCCAAGTGTTTAATAGCAATCATAGCAGCAGCCGGACCACGGGAAACCTGCGCGGTATCTCCCTGCATAGTAATTATAGTATCTTTTCCTGCATAGCTTGCGGGAGTGCCATTGAATGCCAATATAATAGCAATAAGAATGGAGCCGGGTAAAAGAAAGCGGGTAATACTTTTTACAAAATAACTCCCAGAAGTTGCCCAAGCGTTGTTACACTTTTCTCTTTGAGCCTTTATATACTACCATCATGGCGGCAATAGCAGATGCGGCGCTGATAAAGTGCAGGAACATTAACACAAATAACTGGGTGAAATATGTTACACCGGTTTCTCCGCTATAATCCTGGATATTACAATTCACTAAAAAGCTGATAGCTGTATTGAAAGCTAAGTCTGGTGTTTGACCTGGGTTATGGTCAGGATTAAGGGGTAATTTATCCTGCCATAAGAGGGCGAAAAAAGCATACACTAAACCAAACAGTACTAATGGTAAGCATGGCTTTCATGTGTTCTTTCCAGTTCATTTCCTTAGTTGGATCAATACCCGAAAGGCGGAAAATAAAACGTTCAAACGGATTCATGAAATCTGTCCATATTTTTTCTCCGGCAAATACTTTTGCTATATATCTTCCCAATGGAATGGCCAACAACAGAGTAATACCATAAGTGGCTATTATTCCTACAAATTCTGTATTCATAGTCTAAAATTTTTCAGGTTTTATCAGTACATAAACCAGGTAACAAAACACCACGATACACAATATGAATAAAGCAATCATAGCGTTATATTTTTTCAAAAAAATCAATTGACTTAAAAAGTATCCATATCCCGAAGAGGCATCCCAGAAAAAGAACAGGTATCATCATAAAACTTATTTTTACTGAATTAAGAAGACTTGCCATATATGAAGCAATTCCTGTGCCAACAAATTGCGATTGACTCAAAATAGCAACCAACAGATTGATAATCTATAATTTATAGGACTTATCACAACATGAGAGTGGTACTTCAAATAAAAAATAACCCTTCCATTTTGGAAGTGTTATTTTCATTTTGGAAAGGTTTACTGGAGTTTATATTCCTCCAACTTGCGGTATAAGGTAGTTAGCCCAATATCAAGCAGGCGTGCGGCTTCCGTTTTATTACCCTCAGTATGGGCTAATATTCTTTGAATATGTTGCTTTTCAATATCTGCAAGAGCAAAAGAAGTTGAAAGTTCAGTATTGAAATTTGAAAGATGTGGTAAATCTTCTGCTGTCAATACAGGATTATCTGAAAGAATCATGATTCTCTCTATTGTATTTTTCAATTCACGAATGTTGCCTTTCCAGGAATAGGTTTTTAATTTTTCTAAAAAGTCGGGGCTCATTTTGGGAATCGGTTTATTCATCTTAGCTGAAAAAAGTGTAAGAAAATGTTCAGCTAAGGATTCAATATCTTTTGGTCGCTCCCGTAATGCCGGAAGGGAAATTTGAAAAACAGCGAGCCTGTAAAATAAATCTGAACGAAAGTTTCCTGTATCCGATTCTTTTTGTAAATTGCGGTTTGTGGCAGCAATTACCCGCACATCTACTTTGGTTGGCTTGCTATCGCCTACTTTCAGAAATTCATTTGTTTCAAGAACCCTGAGTAATTTTGCTTGCAAGTCAGGATTCATTTCCCCTATTTCATCTAAAAATATAGTACCCCCGTCGGCTTCTTCAAAAAGACCCTTGGTGTCTTTCGTAGCGCCTGTATATGCCCCTGCTTTATGCCCGAATAACTCACTTTCGAGAATATCTTTTCCAAGCGCAGAACAATTTACCGCAACATAATTCTTATCTCTCCTGCTGCTTGCATAATGTATTGCTTGTGCAAAAACCTCCTTGCCTGTACCCGTTTCACCAAGCAATAAAACTGTAGTATCAGTGACGGCTACCTTTTTCGCCAAACTAATAGCTTCCAATAAAGGTTTAGAAGTCCCGATAATACTATCAAAACTATATTGCTTGTTCACTTTTTTTTCAAGCCTGAACAGGCGTTGTTGCAACACGGATTTTTCGACGGCACGATATAGCAATGGCAAAATCTTATCGTTATCGTCTCCTTTAGTAATGTAATCGAAAGCCCCATTTTTAATAGCTTTTACACCGTCGGCGATAGTGCCATAAGCAGTTAGCATTATTATCTCTGTGGCAGGTGTAACCTCCTTTATTTTTTTAGCTAAATCTATGCCATTCGAATCGGGTAGTTTAACATCGCAGATTACTACATTAAATTCTTCTTGTTCCAACTTTTTTAAGCCTGCTTTGCCATTCGCAGCTTCGATAACTTTAAAACCTTCCAAAGAAACAATCTTAGCCAAAAGCCCCCGCAGCTTCTCTTCATCATCTATTATTAGTACATTTCCCTTCATAGATAAAGCAAAGATATTGATTACCGAAGAACCCATACAGGAATGGGCAGATGCCAACTGATGAAAGCATCAAAAAATATACCCTAAAATTTAGTTATTTTGCATTACTATGATAGCTAAAGAATCTATAGAAACTTACTTTCTCAACCTACAAGACGAAATATGCCGGGGGCTTGAAAAAGCTGATGGCAAAGGAAAATTCGAGGAAGATTTATGGGAACGCCCGGAGGGTGGCGGTGGTAGAACACGTATCATCGCTACTGGAAATGTTATTGAAAAGGGTGGAGTTAATTTTTCTGCCGTGCATGGTCCCTGCCCCGATTTTTTAAAGAAAGAAGCGGGAATAAAAGAACATGAAAATAGTTCGTTTTATGCCACAGGGGTATCTTTAGTAATTCATCCTGCAAACCCTATGATTCCTATCATTCACATGAATGTACGGTACCTGAAAGCCGGAAATTTAGAATGGTTCGGTGGTGGAATTGACCTTACGCCTCATTATATTTTTGAAGAAGACGCTACGTTTTTTCATCAATACCTAAAGAAGGTTTGTGATGAACACAATTCCTCTTATTATTCTGAATTTAAAAAATGGGCGGATGATTATTTCTATATCCCGCATCGTAATGAAACAAGGGGAATAGGGGGCATTTTCTTCGATAGGTTATCCGCAACAGATTCTATAAATATTGAAGAAAGATTCAAGTTTGTTCAATCCGCAGGGAATAGCTTTTTATCAATTTACTTGCCTTTAATTGAAAAAAATAGAAACAAAACTTTCTCAGAAGCCAACAGGCAATGGCAATTACTAAGGCGAGGCAGATATGTAGAATTTAATCTTGTTTATGACAGAGGAACCAAGTTCGGGTTACTAACCAACGGCAGGACAGAATCTATCTTGATGAGCCTGCCCAATGTGGCAAGCTGGGAATATGCTAATACGCCTGCAAAAGAAAGTTTGGAAGAAAAAACGTTACAACTACTGAAAAAGGGAATTAATTGGACATCGTAGTTTTACTGCACAATTTTATATAACACCGGTTTACTTGGTGTAGCATCATTCTCAAAACTTGCTACTTGTAAGTTAAGCAGATAAGTTCCATCTAACACATCGTTTGGAACATATATTAATTCGGTAATGGTTTTTTGCATTTGAGGATTATTGGGATAGTCCAAAAAAATATGATGACAAGCTACCTTTCCCTCATCTTTTTCTTTATCAACAGAAGGCAGGTCAATTAATAAGTGTTCTATCCCAAGAGCGACGATAAGCCGCATAGCGTCTTCAGTAAGATAGGGGGGATTTGTGCCTGAATATTGCATATCCATTTTAGAAACAGGGTTAGAAACAGTCCGAATGATAAGGGCTTCCGGTTTCTTATCACCAATACAATTTTGAATATGTTCTGCTGTAATAATATGGTCTCCATTGGCAAGTTCATCGGGAAGGATACTGATGAGTTCCGCAACAAAGAAGAAATGTTTTAAGATTTGATTAATAGAATAATTTTCTTTACTAATGTGTCCTACACATTCCGTATGTGTGCCGTTTCCATGAGGATTAAAAGCGACGTTGCGGAAATTTACAGAGCCCCCTAATGAAACTTCCCCTACCCAATCTCCAACCCGCACAGGCTCTATCTTTACAGGAGCGGCATTCCAGGCATTTACATTTATCTCTCCCGCTCTCAATGGGATGGAAATATCAATAGGTTTCGAGAAATCCGACTTATAAATTTTCCCCTTATGATTAATGGTTACAAACATTTTTTAAATAAATAAATCAGATGCAATTTTATCGGCCAGCAATTTACCTTTTTGTGTCAAAATTAAACTATCTTGTTTCCATTGCAGATGCCCGGAAGAAACATAAGGTTCCGCACCTGAAAGAAATATATTCATGGATTTTTCCCCGAAGCTATTATTAATACTACCCGGGTTAATTCCCCATACTGTTCTAAGCCGTGTCATAACATATTCATTAAATTTATTGGCTTCTGTAAGAATCTCGACTTTAATATCCGGAGCATGTATATTTATTCCTTTTATATATTTTGCATTGTTTGCCACATTAAATTGCCTTGAAATGCTATTATATGAATGCGCCGAAGGACCAATGCCTAAATAATATTCATCGGCCCAATAGCTGCTATTATGCCTTGATTGCTGGCCTTCTTTACAAAAGTTAGAAATCTCGTAATGAATAAAATTATGCCTCTCTGCTTCCTGCATAAGTAATTCAAATTGTTCAATTGTTTCGGGTTCAGTGGGCAAGGTAATTTTGCCCTTTCGCAAGAAATGATCGAATACCGTTTTTTTCTCAATGGTAAGGCAGTATGCAGATATATGTGGCACATCTAATTTGAATGCTTGTTGCAAATTATACGCCCATTTTTCTACTGTTAGATTTGGTAACCCATAAATCAAATCAATACTGATATTTTTTATTCCTCCGGATTTAGCAATCTCGACAGCTTCTATAGCTTGTTGTGCAGTATGCGAGCGGTTCATCGCCTTTAAATCATCCTCAAAAAAAGATTGTATCCCTATACTCAGTCTATTAATGCCGGAATCTGTTAATTCTTTAATTTTTCCAACTGTCAAATCATCCGGATTGGCTTCCAGTGTAATTTCTGCATCAGGAGTTATTTCAAAATGTCTTCGTACTGTTCTTATAATTTTGTTCAGCTCGAAACTGTTTATGATAGAAGGCGTTCCTCCTCCAAAATAAATGGTAGATAGTTTTTTATTTTCCAGGTAATCTTTTCTGAGTTCTATTTCCTTGCATAGTGCATCTATCAATATTTCCGTATCTTTTGTGGATGTTGAAAAATGAAAATCACAATAATGGCATGCCTTTTTGCAAAACGGAATATGAATATAAAGCCCGGCCACAGTATTATGTTTTCGAGGGCGTTTTTAACACTATTCTGAATGTAGTACCCTTATTAATTTCTGAGCTTTTCACTAGTATCTTCCCCCCGTGATAGTCTTCTATTATCCTTTTGCAGAGTGATAAGCCCAAGCCCCAACCCCTGCTTTTGGTGGTATATCCGGGCTCAAAAACAGTTTTAAATTTCCCCTTGGGAATGCCCTTGCCGGTATCCGTAATATCAATTATAATAGTATTTGCCTGCCGGGAAACGTCCATTGAAATAGCTCCCTGCCCACCCATGGCATCAATAGCATTGCGAAAGAGGTTTTCAATTACCCACGAAAACAAGGGAGGATTAAGCAGGGCAATAGTATCAATGCCTGGAAGCACATTTAGTGTAAATTTTATTTTTTGCGAACTGCGTACCCGGATGTAATCCATTGTTTCCTGTAATTCATGTTCCAGGTCGAATGGCTCTAATTGGGGTGCAGAACCTATTTTAGAAAACCGGCTGGTTATTGTCTCCAGGCGTTTCACATCCTTTTCCATTTCATCGGTATTCTCGATATTTTTTAATTTTAAATACTCTACCCAAGCCATTAATGAAGTAAGGGGGGTACCAAGCTGGTGTGCTGTTTCTTTGGCCATTCCAACCCAAACTCTGTTTTGCTCAGACCTGCGGTTACTACTGAAAAAGTAATATGCCAGCATAATAAATAAGCTGATTATCCCTAATTCAAAATAGGGATAATAACGAAGTTCTTTCGACAGGGATGATTCCTCGTAAAAGATATATTGCTTCCCTTCGTCGGGCAATTCAATTTCTATCGGAGGATTATTGTAACGCATACCTGCTATCAACCGGTTCCGATAACCCGAATCTTTCATTTTAAGTGAATCCATATTGCCATATTGCATAATTATGGTTTGTGTGGAATCGGTAAGGATAACAGGTACAGATGAAGAATTGGTTTGTACATCTATCATAAATGATTTCACCAAATCGTTCAGCACCTCTTTCAGTTGGGTAAATAATTTTGAATCGGAGTAATAGAGATAGTTTTTATTATTTTTATAGATGGTTATCTCTATCGGAGAGTGTTGTTCAGCCATCAGTTTTACCTGGCTGCTCAGGTAGGCTGTATCATTCCGAACTGCCTTAACAGAATCAAAAAGGTTGCGGCTCGATAGAGGTTTTCCTTTTTCATCTACCAATATTACAGGTACACTGCGATTATTTTTTATTACATCAAGAAAGAACGTAAGGTCATCTGAATTAGTGCTGGTATTACTTACCCTCTTAGTAGCATCTGCCCACAATTGCACTTTTTGTCTTTCATCTGAGCCTATTTCATTAAATAAATTGTTTGCATACTTTACTAACCGGGCTTTTTTTTGTATGGCTTCCGCCCATAACTGCACTTTGGTCCGCTCTTCCTTTTCTAACTTATGTACCAGCCTGTTAGTGTATAGTAACGATGTTCCGGCTATCAGTAACGCTCCGGCTACAAGTAAAATTTTCCTGAGGCTTTTTTTAGTGAAATTCATGCACAAAATATTCGATACGGAAGATAGGATATAAGTAAAACACCAGTTTCAGGTTTCCACATAACGCAAAGATAATTACAATAGTACGCCTTTGTAACATTTTAAACTTTTGCCCTTACAAATGTAATGCGCGTAATTTGAGAGATGATTGACAGTTTAACAGATTCGGGTAGTTTTTCAATTAGTAACTTATTCCATTTAAGTTACTCTGTCTTTATTTATTTTATATTCCAGTTCTGGGTTACATCCCAGTTCGAGCGGACATTTATTTGTTCGGGGTAATAAAAAACACTTTCGGGCTGCATTCCTTTCATGTAGTTCCCATTGTCCCATTTTCCATTGTTATTATCGTCCTCAATAACCCTTATACCATAAATGGCAGGAGGAAGCCCGTTATAAAATATACTGGTGGCTCCGTTAGTAGTATCTTGCCGGTAAACATTATTGTCTCCTTTGAGAAGCTGAATTATATAATGAGTTTTCCTGGAAAAGGTTAAATTAACCCTAAGGCTCCCGAAAAAACTTTGTTCCTCTACCCTAAAGCGGGTATTTATAGTATCATTAATATAGCCGAACAAATCGGTAAAGGCACCCGGTAATATGGTGAAATGATACATCGAATCACTGATTAAATCCTTTTCAGGGGAAAGAGAAAGATTATAAAGCGATGGGGTACCGGTCTGCTTTAAACCAATACTCTCATTACCATGAGTAAGGGTGATTTTTGAGAGGTCGAATTTGGTGACAGGATGCTCAAATTTCATAACAAAAGGGAGGTGGTAGTCATAAGATACTTTTGATGATATATTCAAACTGACTTGTAAGACCGGAGGTTTTTCCGGTTTCTTATTTTTCTTTTTAGAGGAAGATATTGTGATATGCCCCGGCAGATTATAAACTATAGTTGTATCAAGCGCCGTTTTTTTCTGGGAAATAATAAACCTCAACGAGTCAAGGTCAGGGTAGTTAGTCCAGTAAATAAGAGTATCTGATGTAGCGGAATATTGAAGTATCGTGGTGAAAGCTTTTGCAGTGTCAATATTGGTCGGGGTTATTTTAATACTGTCAGCCGGCCTATTAAATGTCAGCATAATTTCTCCTTTCCCTATTCCTTTTGCTTTTAAAAATTGTAGCTTGGGTTGCACTTCTGTAAACAGGAAAAGAGTGATACTGTCCTTCTTTTCGAGGTGTAGGTGGTTGCTTTTAAAAGCAATACTTTGCGAATATGGGTGATACAGGTAATCGCCGGCACCCTTCGACAGGGCTATTAGGTTATACTCCCCCGCTTTCATATTATCTATCCGGAAGCGCCCTGTATCATCGGTTTGACCACAATAAGAAGGATTCTTTTTGTATGGCGTCGAGTCCTTCAAATCGGAATATAGCAGTATCAGTCCCTCTTTTATCCTGGTATGGGAAAATGCATCCATTGCCACACCTTGAATTGATAAAGAATCTACATAAATACCTGTAGAAAAAACATATTGAAAATTTTTATACGCGTTTCCTTCGTGCAAATCGCAAACGGCATTTCCAAAATTGAAAGTATAGGTGGTATTGTCAAGCAGCGTATCTTTATAAAGGGGGATTTCAAGCACTCTACCTTTTACTATGGGAACCGGTAAATTTTTTAAAGGGGGAGAAATAATAAATTGCTTTGATAAATCTTTCAATTGTATGTATTCATCAAATGTAATGTCAATCTTTTTATCATGAAAGAGGATACTTTTATTCCCGGGCGAATACTTCACCACCTTTGGAGGGGTAATATCCTTAGGTCCCCCCTTGGGTTGCACCACCTGGGCACACCCTCCCAACAGCATAAGAACAGGGAATATGATATGGAACTTATTCAATTCCGGGGATTTACAACGCTTTCAATAATGCGGGCCACCTCCGCAAGCGCTTCTTCATCAGTAAAATCAAAATCAGCGGGGTGGTCGCTATCTATATCCAATACCATCAATATTTCGCCGGTTTTATTAAATACAGGCAAAACTATCTCCGATTTACTTTCACTACTACAAGCAATATGTCCTTCAAATGTATTTATGTCATCTACTCTAATCGTTTTCTTGTTTTCCCATACTTTCCCGCAAACCCCCTTTCCATAACCAATCCGGGTACATGCAACCGTTCCCTGAAATGGCCCGAGAACAAGTTCATTATTTTTTACTATATACAACCCGATCCAGAAAAAATTCATACCGTATTTTAAGGCAGAAATAATATTTCCCAATGCAGCAAATTGGTCCCTTTCTTCCGCCAGCGATTTAAGCTGCGGCAAAAGAGAAGCATATTTCTCTTTCCTCGTTGCTCCGTTTACAGTAATACTTTCAGCCATAAGGCAAAGATGCGAATTAGTTTACAGATACCGGGTGAAAGCAGGCTGAATTAAACTTATTTAACAGGGACAAACTCCTGGTTTGAGTAAGGGGGATGGTCCGGAATAAGTATTTTATTAAAATTATATTTTGTATTCGCATGGCAATTATTACAGGCATTGGTAAGGTTTGAAAAGGCGTTTGTAAACTTAATCACATCTTTTTTCTTTATTGATAATTGGATACTGTCAAGGGGGGAATAAAGCATGGGTTTAAAAAGTTTCACTTCGCTTCTGTCCCTTTCTATGGCTTGGGCTTGCGTAATAATTTCCATAATTTCATCGTACTCAAATTGTGCAAGCTGCCAATTGGCATTTTTACCGGCAAAATATAATTTATTATGGTGTACCTGTATATTCAGCATCAGTTCGCCAAGTCCCGGTTTAATGCTTTCTATCTCCTTTTGAAGACTGTCGTTTTTAGCATTTACGAAGTTAATTTCCGATTGAAGTGTTTTTAATGCCGTACGGTCATTATTACACCCGAAAGCTATCAATGTGAAAAAAACTACCGGAGAGAATCTCATAACATATTTTATTTTCCAAAAAGTATTAGGGGCTTGTCGAGTCTTTCAGCAAATCTATTAAATATCCTTGCATCCATAACCCAGGTGTATGAAAAAACGGCACAACATACCCCTATAATGGAAGCTGCATAAACATCTTCCAGAAAATGTTCTGATAAATACATCCTGGAATAGGCAATTAATATAGCAGCCACAAGGCAAAGAAATTTTAATAGATTATTTTTTATATATAATGCAAGCAGGCAGAACATGCAAAAACCTGTAGCGGTGTGTCCGGAGGGGAAACTGTTTTGTGAATACATTTCAACATGGGGAACCAGGTAAAGGGATTGGTGTAGTTGTCCAAAAACTGCTACAGGACGGGGTGTATGAAACAACACTTTAAGGGAATCGTTTATAATAAAACTAAGAAGGAAGCCCGCAAGGGAAATAATAACATATCTCAACCGGATGAAGGCAAGGATTAACACAACTGGTACAATAGTAATACCTAACCCAAGGTTGGTCCAATTACTGAAAAACAGGTCTGCTGTAGTATTGGTATGCCTGTTGACATAAAGATGTATCTCTGTTTTACTCCATAAACCCATTATAATTCCTCCTGCAACGAGGAATATCAAATAGGGAATAAAAAACACCGAATTCTTTTTAAGCAAAGAGAACATTAGGGGGAACCAATAGAATAATGCAAATCCTGCATTTGCTGGTTCCACAGGCGGGTTGATTCTTCAAGCTCCCTTGCATTGTCAGCAAAATCGCTTACAATAAGGGCTACCTCGCTGGTTAAGTCATCAATCTGTATGCGGAACTCGAAATATCTTTTCTCTGGTTCATCAAGCCAATGATACCGAACCCATTCTTTTTCTTTCACGGCTATTTGTTTTGCTAACCTCTTTTCACCATTTTCCCAGTTAAAAACATAGTTCCCTTCAATAATATATACTCTTTCGGCAAACCATTTTTCCAGTCCACCAGGGGTAGAAATAAATTCAAAAAGCACATCGGGAGAAGAATTTAATTCATATTCAATGGAGTAAAGCCCTCTTGGTTTGGGTTCCTCAATTTTTAAAACAGGTATTTGCGGAGTGAAATTTTTTCTTAGGGGCAAATGTTGCTTCATTGGCTTTGAAACTCCTTTCACCGTGGTTTTTTTGACTGCTTTTACTACCAATTTTTTGACTGGCTCAGCCACCTCTTTTTGTTTTTTTGTAACCACTTTTGCACCGGCCTTTTTAGCGGATTTTACAGTAACTTTTGCCGGCTTCTTTTTTGCCGGCTTAGAAGTGGTTTTATTCTTTTTCTTCATCATTGGAGGGAGCTATCAAGCGGCAATACTAAAGAAAAAACAAACAAAATGCAATTTTTATTGGTTTTATTCTAAAAAGTTTCAAAAAATGGGCCTGAACTTCCCATAATACCCTGAAAAACAGCTCATGTTAATTTATGTTAATTTTGAAAATCAGCAAATTATACCCGTTTACCACCCTAGTATGGTATTAACACATAAAAAACTAAAAGGCATTAAATACATAAATCATTACCTTTGCAAACTTTTATTGAAAAAAACCTGGCGAGGTAGCTCAGTTGGTTAGAGCGTCGGATTCATAACCCGGAGGTGGAGGGTTCGACCCCCTCCCTCGCTACTTAGAAATCTAAAATACCTGCCCTGTCCCAACATAAAACGGGGCGCTCCCGGAGAAGCTAAATAGCCAAAAAAGGTATTGCATATTGGCGTTTATTTACCTGCATTTCGTTTATATAAAACAGCCCCAGAAACCCAATAGGGACACAGTACTCAAGTAAATAACAGACAATCAAATAGTTAGAGGGTTGAATCTATGCCGTTTTATGCCGTTTTTTTTCTCCTAAAAAATCTGCCCTATCCCAAAGTAAAACTGGGCGCCTTCGGGAGATATGCCATAATCAAATCGCAGTATAGTATCTTCATTCCACGCATATTTGAGCGCCGGGTCCACCTGAGCAGCGAAGGTTTTGCAGATTTGAAACGAACGGGTTAGTGTATTCCATACACCGCCTGCATCAACAAACGGAATGGCATAAAACCCCAGATGCTGTTCCAAAAAGTCCACCTGCCAAAAACGATAGCGCAATTCAATGTTTGCCAACCCCATAACAGGGGCAGCAAATCTGCTTTCTGCATATCCGCGTAATGTTTGGGGGCCGCCCAACCCGTCAATATCACCGGCAGAAGTCCATTGGTCAAGATATTCGTAAAACGGGGCATTCGCCCGATGTATAACCTATCCCCAGGCGGGTGGCAAAAACTAATTTTTTAAAGGTATGTGTAAACAGAGCGATGATAATAGTTATAGTGAAAAAAAACACGGTTGTAAATAAACTGGGAACCTAACCCCGGTGAAGAGTATTGATTAGCTAATTCAATATACGACCCGTTTGAAGGGTTGGGTTCTAAATCACGGGTATCATATATAAGCCCTATCTTAAACTCCCCTGTCCTGCTTGTTCCGTAACCGGTAATAAGCCCTTCTATGGCCTGTTCATGCAAAAGAGAATTAGCATTCAATGGAGTAGATGTTACATATCCTGCCAATTCATAGCCTATCAAAGTCCTTACCTTTCCTTCAAACCAGGAATGTTCTAAACTAAGCCCCGCCGATTTCTCTTGCTGCTGGTAGGCATTGTAAGCAGTTGTGCTACCTATTTGATTATTTGTATAATCATTGAAGGATGCATTATTAACCGGTGCTTTTGAGGAATCATTACCGGGGTAATAACTCAACGGCTTCAATGATTTCTCTGTCACCCCGAAAAATAAATAGTCGGGGTCTATCTCAAAGTCGCAATTTCCCCTTACTCTCCATTTACTATTAAATATGTAGGGAATATCCCATTCTAATTCAAATTCCTTTTCGCCTCCGGTTGTATAAAATACCGAAAGATTAATTTCGGCACGATACGGGGTGTACGCAAAAAAAGGGTCTGTTCTTTTTCCGTCAAAATTGAATTGCGCTTCCGCTCCTACACCAAAACCATGTTCCGGGTCATCGCTTAAATCCGGTTCCCCGGTAATATACATTCCTTCTTTTTTTTCTTTTAGGTCATCGTCCGATAATCGCTTTTCCTTTGCAATAGCAAAAGGAAGGTGTACCGAATCGCCTGCGTTGCCAACTTGACCCGATGAAAGATAATAAGAAAAGAATAACGGTAAAAATGGTATGGTAATCTTTATGCGCTGTCGCATGTGCCAAATGTAGAAATAAATTATATCCTGAATGTTAACCCGGAATATAGTGCCTCATCAGCCTAAAAAAAGAAAGTACAATCCAGGTGCCCCCAGCCATGGTAATACCCGGTAATAATTTCATTGGTAATGCGGGTTACCGAATACGTGACAGCCACTTTATGCCAGGCGAGACAAATTCCATAAGAATCGCCAAATACCAGAGGGCTTATTTCTTTTGAACTAAGCGTATATATGCTATTCTTCGTAAAAAAACAGCCCTGTAAAGTGCCATTATAAGCTACTCCCTCCATCCAAACCTGCACAATGCCATATAGCTGAAATACAGATGCATTGTTTAATAAAAAATGAGATTGTTTTTTGCCGAGGTGAAGTGCGAAACCCGCAAGGGCATTATCATATACTGTTCCTGCATTTGTTTGTCCAACTGCATTTATATCAATAGCTGTATCTGTATAAAGGGCTTTTTCATAGTGCAACATATAATTTAGCATTAACCCGTTGCCGATTTGATATTGCCAGCCCCCTGGTTGAGTGTTATCTGTCCAGTGATGAATGGCTTCCTGCTCCTGCTTGCACTCGGCGCATGAACCTATTTCGCCAACATCAACTTCAGAAGTGAGTAGTTGTTTTTTATAATAATTCGCCGAGGTTTTAGAATGTCCGAGGTAAATATATCCGGCATACGGGCGGTCTCCAACTAATATAGTATTTGCACTGATATTCGTGGGAGTAAAACAATCTTGTACTGCCGACAAACCATATTCCACAACAGAATTTCTCAACTTGGGTAATAGTAACATAACAGGTGAGTATCTGAATGCAGGACTAACACTTTCTAACTTTATACCTTGAGTGTAGTAAAAGTCGGTAGCAGTAAAATAGTCATTTTCGTAACATATACGAAAAAACTGCATCTCATTTTCCTTTATCTTTACGCTATCTTTTTGTGATAAGATTGCTGTTCCGAAAAACAAGGTGGGAAATAAGAATATAACCGGCCGTTTCATAAAATCTACATACGAATTTCTTCAAGCGGGGGTTTTAGAAGATAGTTGCAGGCAGATTTACTGCTATGGGTAGCCATTTGTACGAAGCACCATTTTCTCCTGCTATTTTATTTGTTTCTATATTTGTGACCCATAATTAACACAACATGAAAAAATCAATTATTATTTCCATCCTTTCCCTTTGCTTCTCCGGAATTGTATATAGCCAGCAACTTAGTAAAAAGGAAAGCCGCCAAATTTTACAACAGGTTTGGGATTGTGTGAAAAATTCCGACTCCTCGGGCTTTATTAAAATGTGGGATATTGATAATGACCAGTGGCCCTTTCATGGAGGAAAGCCATTTACCGTGAATGATTGCAAAGATAACTATGAAGACTTTAAAATATACTTCGATTCTGCATTGGCAAAAAACATGAAATTCGATGAAGTGGAGTCTGATACAGTTTCAAAGGATGACCCGCATGGATTTTTTTCCAAATATTATATACGGGCTTGGTTTAAATATAGTGGTACCTACAGAAAAGGATTTGGGTTTTATATGGCTTATATAAATAATAAGTGGCTCATCCGCTTTTCACCTGATTATTCGGTTACCCAATCTTCTAAATAAACCACTTCCCTCTATAATATTCCGGGATTTGTTTTAAATGAACGGAAAATTATCCCCATTTTGCATAACAAATGGGCTTATGTCTTAGTGCGGGTGATTTTTTTGATGTGCAGTCTCTATAGAATCTATTTTTCCAAGAAACACCTTTGCATCAAGTTCATGTGCACCCCGGTGGCAGGTAAAACAAACTACGGCATGAATAGTATCGGGGCGGGTAGAATTGTTCCAGTTGAAGTAATGTTCATTTAAGTAAGCTGTCATTTTAAGCATATTACGGGCAGTATTTTTTTCTTCTTTTGCATCGCTGGCAAAATCGAGCCCCCGTTGGGTAGTATCGGCTTTTCGAGCATGACAAAAATTGCACCTTACCCCCAGCGAAATACTGAATTCATGCATCACCGAATCCAATGCCTCATCGCTGATACTTTTAGGAAGAATCTGTAAGTTTTTAAATCCCTCATCGGGCTTGGCGGGTTCTATTGGAGAAGGGTCTGAAGATGCCCCGAGGGTAACTAATAATGCAATTGCAAGCACTGCACCTAAATGCCATTTTTTCATATATTATATAATTAACTGTTATAGGGTAAAGTTATGAAATACTTTCGAGTTAAGTTACGGGTTGGCATTTTAGTTGGCAGAGATATTTTGTTTTTGGCGGGTAACCTGCCACACCTTCTCGCATAATTCACGGGCTTTAAATGGCTTTGAGATATAGTCATTCATACCTGCTGTAAAACATTTTTCATTTTCACCCTCCATTGCAAATGCTGTTAGGGCTACAATGGGAATAGCTGACTTGGGAGGACTCATTTTTGAGCGGATAAATTGGGCGGCTTCATACCCGTTCATTTCTGGCATTTGAATATCCATCAGTATAATATCGTATGATTTTGAACCCAGCATTTTAATTACTTCTTTCCCATTTTCCACTATATCAATTTTTGCTCCCTTGTTAGTTAAAATTTTCCGGCATACACCCTGGTTAACGACATTATCTTCTGCAAGAAGGATATTTATCCCGGTTAAATTTATTTCCTCTTTAGGTTGCGAGTTTTCTAAGAGCTTCCCCGCATCCGGAAGAAGCTGGGGTTTGTATTTTCCATATTCAAGCGAAAAGCGGAATGCAGAGCCCATTCCTTCCTGGCTTTCTATAGATATTGTTCCGCCGTGCAATTCTACCAGTTTATTGGCTATAGGCAAACCTAATCCCGTGCCTCCGTACTTACGGGTTATGGTAGAATCTGCCTGGGTAAATTCTTCAAAAATATTTGCCAGCCGGTGCCTGGCTATCCCTATACCGGTATCAATGATAGTAAAGAGTAACCTCATTTTACTATTTTCTTCGCTTAGTTTTACCACGCTTATTTCTACAAATCCTTTTTCGGTAAATTTAATAGCATTTCCGGCAAGGTTCCATAATATTTGAGATAGGCGCACAGAATCTCCTATGGCATTTTCGGGAACAGATTCGTCTATTTTACATTTAAATTGAATGCCCTTCAGGGTCGCCCTCGGTTCAAGAGTAAAAATCACATTCCGAATAACCGTATGAAGATTGAACGGTACTTTTTCAACCACTATTTTACCGGCGTTTATTTTTGATATATCCAGAATTTCATTAATAATTGTAAGTAAACTTTCCGAAGAATGCATAATTCCGCCCAGGTATTCTTTTTGTTCAGAAGATAATGGCGTTTCTCCCAATAAGTCGGAAAGGCCCATTATGCCTGTAATCGGGGTCCTTATCTCATGGCTCATGTGCGCCACAAAAGATTCTTTTGCCCGGGTAGATTCTTCGGCCCTTTCTTTGGCAGCCAGCAACTCGTTTTCAAGTTTCTTCCTTTCTGTGATGTTGTTAAAAATCCACACCCGGTAAATAGTTCCGTCTGATTCTACTTCATTGAATGAAACAAGGCAGGTAATTTTTTCCCCCGAACTGCGAAACATATTCATTTCGTGGTTAGCCACATATTTTTTGCTTGCAAAATCTGTTAAAATTTTTTCTAATTGGCCCACAGAAATTAATTTCAATTCGGGCATTGTATGCCCGATAATTTCCGTTCTCATAGTTTTAAATAACTCGCAGAAAGCATTATTCACCTCGGTAATTATTCCCGGTTTAATATGATTTGTTACTTCGGATACACATACTGCCTGAAGGCTTGAATTAAATACAGTAAGGAATTTTTTATGGCTTTCTTCTAACGCATTTTCAAGTTTTTTAAGTTCCGAAATAGTATTGTAAATAGTAAGCACAGCAGGTGTAGTATCGGTGTCTATAAGGATAGTTGAAAACAGGCAGGTAATAACCTCCCCCGTTTTTGTATGGAACCTGTGCTCCCTATTTTTTGTGTAGCCGTACTTCTCAATATCTCCTTTTATTTCAGCTTTTTCTTCCGGTGTCAGCATGGCAATATTAATAGGAGAAGCTCCACGTATATCTTCGGGGGAATAGCCGAATATGGATGTGAATTCTTCATTAATATCAAGCAGTTCCCCACTCTCCAATTCGCTCATAGATACCGCAAAAGGACTCAGTTTGAATAGATCCCGGATTTTTTTATTACTCAGTGCCAGGGCAGATTCTGCATTTTTATCACTGGTAATATCACGCAGGGTAAATTGATAGCCGGTTGCCCTTTCCCCTTCTTTAAGAACTACCGCTTTTTGTTCCACCCAAATCTTTTCACCCGATGTTGTAATAACTTCAAACTCCTTCCGGGTTTCATCTGTTTCATTATTAAATTGCGAAAGGTAAAATTTGGAAACATCTTCCGCCCACTCCGGCGCCACAATAAAACTAAAATGTTTTCCGGAAAGGTCTTCGGGCTTATATCCTGTAATATCTGTTACCCGGGGAGAAATCATTTTAAAATATCCATTTTCATCGCAGGTATATACGGCATCGTCGATATTCCTAAGCATATCCCGGTATTTTTTCTCGTTTTCCAATGCAAGATTTTCCGTTTTTTCCCTTTTTAAGATACCTGCATTTAAAAGAAACAGTAGTGAAATAACAAAAACTACTGACAAGCCGGCACCGGCATAAATAGCATATACTGATTTGCCTGTTGATGCAGCACTTTCTTCTTCCATAAGTAATAAAAGGCTGTTTTCATGCCCCTTTATCCGGTTTAAGATATACTTTACTTCATTTATAGTAGCTTTTCCCTGCCCCGATTGTATATAAGCAAGGTTATTATTAGAGGAAGAAACCTTAGAATCGAGCGCCGTATCAATTGTTGCAAATAATGAGTTTAAATGAGATTTCAGATTCAGCATATATTGCTGCTGTGAAGTATTATCCTTTTCAAAATCTTCAAGCGCAGCTATTTCCCCTTTGAGCATTTGCCGGGTACTATCATATTCGCTAAAAAATGTTTCATCACCTGTTTGAATGGCTTTTTCAGAACTTTCTTCAATTCCGGCTGTTTGGTTCAGCATTTGTTCAATAAGGAGAAGGTTTTGCCTGCTCCGGGAAATCAGCAACTCAGACCGGGAAGCAGAAACAATGTTTGTATAGGCATAATAGGCGATACAACCGGTTGCTAAACAAGCTACTAAAGATACTAATAAAAGGTTTCTGGGTATTTTTAGCGGCATTTACACTATTCGGTTTATATATGGTGACGGCAAAGAGCTATAAATATTATATATTATACTTCTTTGTCCTGTTCAACAGTATGATAGAGGTTTAACGCTAAATTTAAGTAAAAGTTATCTTTCCCTCTCGCCGGGGCAATACTATAATTGAAATTTAATGTATTAATGAAGAAGTAAAGGAGGGGAACAGTCTTATTTTATAAGGTTAAAAGTACCGGTGTAAGCATGCCTCTTTCCTTTGGCATCTGTAACATTTATCTGGTAAATGTAAGTGTCTTCCTGGGCAACATGGTTGTTACTTGAACTGCCGTTCCAGCCATTCATAATATCGGTAGAGTGGAAAAGTTCCAACCCCCAACGGTCAAACACATACATTTCAAAATCCTTTACATAAGAGCCTTTCACCAGGAAAACATCATTTACCCCATCGTTATTAGGTGAAAATGCATCGGGGATATAGAGGGTGAAGAGAGGCTCCACAACCAGGCAATTAGTAGTAGTATCCCCGCAACCATGCTGGTCCATTACAATCAGGGTGGCGCAGTATGTACCTGTATCAGGGTATTGGTACGTTGGGTCTTTAACCGTACTGGAAGCGCCACTACCATCGCCAAAATTCCAACTCTCGTATATAATAGGATATTGGGAACTGCTATTGTCGGTAAACTGAACTATTGGCGAAAGGATGGTGACAGGCTGGGGGGAATAGCTAAAGCTTGCTGAAGGATGAGGGTAAACATTAATCATATCAGTTATTGTAAGGCTGCTGTTACACCCTCCATTTGAAACAGCGGAAAGGTTCACGGTAAAAGCACCCGCATTATTATAACAATGAATAGGGCTGACACCCCTTGCAGTATCACCATCTCCAAAATTCCATAATTCCTGCGAAATATACCCGGACGAAATAGTAGTTAAGTTTTGGAATTGGATGCAAAGCGGGGCGCATCCCACGGCAGGATTAGCCCTGAAATTGACTACGGGTGAAGGGTTAATAAAAATGGTTATAGTGTCCGTAACTGCCGTTCCACAGCCATCGGTTACCTGAATAGTATAAATTGTAGTGACAGAGGGGGCTGCTGTAATACTTTGGGAGGAACTACCGCCCGGGGACCAGGAGAAGGAGTACCCGCCATAGCCACCGGTAGCTGTTGCTGTAAGATATGTCGAACCACCCGCACAAAGGGAATTAGCCCCTGATATAGAGACTACTAAGGGACTTGCATTTGCACTGCCTACTGCCGCAGTGGCAGTTTCGATACATCCTGAAGCATCAGTAACGGTAATGGTGTAAGTGCCGGCAGATAACCCGGTTACATTGGCTGTCGTATTTCCAGATGGAGCCCAGTGGTAGGTGTACGCAGGAGTTCCTCCTGTTACTACTACTGTTGCGCTTCCATTGCTTGCACCGCAGGTAGCCTGTGAAGTATTTGTTGATATGCTTGGCGAGTTGGGCTGTATAATGGCAGCTGTGGCTATGGCACTGCAACCGCTGGCGTCAGTTATAGTTATGGTATATGTTCCGGCACTTAAACCGGTAGCCGTGGAATTGCTTCCACCGGTTGGTGACCATGAATAAGTATATGGCCTTGTTCCACCCGTAACGGTTGATGTAGCGCTACCCAAAGTACCGCTACCGCAAATAATAGTGGCGCCTGTAGCTGTAACAGATAAAGTAGTGGCATTGGTTATGTGAATAGTGTCTTCTTTAGAGCATCCGGTAACATCGGTAATAGTAATTGTGTAAGAGCCTACACCCAATCCTGTGGCAGTGGAAGTGGTTCCGCCGGAAGGAGCCCATAAATAAGTATAGGGGCTTGTTCCCCCCGAAACGTTAACCGTTGCACTTCCCGAGTTACTACCGCAGGGGGGCTGGGAGATAGATGTTGTGATTGTCATTCCGGCCGGTTGGGTAATAGTTACTACGAGGGAATCTCTGCAACCTGCATGATCCTGGGCATAAACCGTATATGTTCCGGCAGAAAGCCCGCTGGCAAATGAGTTGGTTCCGTTAGCCGGAGACCAACTATAGGTATAAGGAGAGGTACCAGCGCTTGCCTGCGTATTGATACTACCTATGTCTTGACCGTTACATCTTAAATTGGTTGAAGAAATAAAGTTAAAGTTGAAAGCGGGGGCGGTAGTAATAGTTACAGACAGTGTATCAGGGCAGGGATGAGAAAGGCTACTTATTATTACAACACTATATGTTCCGGAGCAAGTAACAGTAGCAGTTTGAGAGGTGGTGGAACCGCTTATGCAGGGACCTATCCATTGATAACTTCCCGCCCCCGGCGGTGCAGTTAAAATTACACTGCTGCTGCCACAAATAGCGGGTGAAGAACCAATAGGAGTAATAGGATTACAAACAGCATCAAAATAAGCATATCCAAAATGCCCTCCAAGGGCGCAGTCTGCAGCTATAACTTCAATGGTAACACAAGTGCCAATATAACTGCGTAAGCTAACATACTCGTAGGTCCATGGTTTAGCATAAACCGTATCACCATTAGGCGGATAATAAAATGCAGTATACCCGGGTATACCGGCTGCTGATACAACATAATATTGTCCGCAACCCGGAATAGTATCACCATTCTGGTCAAGCACAATTACTTCGAAATATGGTTGTTGGTAATAGGTATGCCCAACAGGGTTTTCAAGCAAAATGGCATACATAAAATTAAGGTATGGCTGAGAAGCGCTAACCATCCATGTTTGTTCAATCATAGCCATACCCTGAAAAGGATTTGTGCTATCGCCAATCCGGCACGAATAACCACTTCCACCCGGAGCCACAACCGGTATCAATGAACCTGCAATAGGGTCGAATCCTGTGCCCATAGTAATGGAAACCTGGTTAGAACTGGTTGAAGGGTCAAATGCGGCTGTAGTAACAGAACCCAGAGGGCCTGAACAAGTCCATGCTGTTTGTGTAAAACTTGACGAACTCGATGTTGAAGTAGAAGTATTTTCTGCATAACATGCGGTCCACATAGCAAGGGTACCATCGGAAAAATCGCGATTGTTGCAACCAGTATCACATGTAGTTGGGGGTAATGCGTGAGGCGCAAGACGGGAAGCTACTACATCCGGAGCATTTTTACGGAGAGACTCAAATCTATAGTACATTCCAACATACTCTATTACTTTTTTATCAGCATAGGCCTTTATATCAACATCGTTTTTAATTTTCCCGTGAACTACAGCCCGTGAAAATGCAGGTTTGTCACGTCCCACAATAGAATCTTCATAAAACTTGTAGAACATTTTCATTTCTTCTTTGGAAGCCCCTGTTTTTTCTTTTACAGTTTTTAAAATATGCTCAGAGTTCAACTTAGTTACAAATTGCTCTACATCAGGATGCGAAACAACAGAACCGATAAGGGTATTACCCTGGCACATACCATATACCGATGGTATAAGTAATCCTAAAACAAATAATACAAAAGGTGTAGTTTTCTTCATAGGCTAAGAGTTATCATTCACAAATATAGAAATTAAAGTCTTATCAAAGCAATTATATTAATCAATTTTTCCAAGGGAAGCGGTATTTTCTTATCAATAAAAATTCCGACATTAAACCTTATTGTGGGTAACTCAAAAAAATCAGGTATAGTATATATTTAGTAAAGGTCTGTAAAAAATCATATTTTAATGGCTTAAATATGACATTTTACGGTTTTTGCATTTCTGCTCACATTATGATATGGTGTTTAAACTCATATTCTCTTGTTATTTTGCTTAAAGGACAGCTCCGGGTATTGAATAATAACCCTTATAAAATTTGGAATGTTCCTGTATTTTTCTTTTCTTTGCTATCTATCAGTTTTAAAAGAACGAGTAAAGCAGAACTATGAAAAAAATTAATTACTTATGTTGGGTTGCTTCTTGCTGGTTGCTTGCAAGTGGCATAGCTGTTAAAGCAAACCCTGTTTCAAGAAATACAGCTCAAACAGCCGCAGCGAATTTTTATAGCAGAAATTATCCAACCATAGCTCCCGCTATCACCCTTTTTTATACTGAGTTTTCAGCCGGAGGGCAGCCGGTTTACTATGTGTTTAATGTAAATACCAACGGCGGCTTTGTAATTGTTTCTGCAGATGATGCCGCACATCCCATTCTTGGTTATTCAGATAAAGGACAATATAAATTACCCGATGGCAATAATAACTTAGGCTGGTGGATGAATTGCCGCAAGCAGGAAATTGAAATGGCAAGAAATAAAGAAATAGCTGCTACCCCTGATATAACAAGCGAATGGTCAGGGTATATTAATAATACTTCTTTGATAAGCAGCCGAATCAGGAGGGCGATACCCAATGTACTGCCGCTGGTTCAAAGCACCTGGGACCAATCTCCCTACTATAATGCAATGTGTCCCGGAGGGGCTGTTACCGGATGTGTGGCAACCTGCATGGCACAAATTATGCGTTACTGGCAGTACCCTTCCAGCGGTCATGGCATAAGCGGCTATTGGGATGAACGGGCATATAGCTATCAAAATAACTACGGATATTTGTCGGCTGATTTTGATACTTCCAACTATGTATGGTCTGCCATGCCCCTCAGTATCAGTTCGGCTAATGGCCAAATAGCAAAACTGATGTTTGATTGCGGTGTGAGTGTTGATATGGACTACAGCACTGAAAGCGGGGCCTGGGTTATTACAGGCGATTACCCAGTATGTGCGCAGGAGGCTTTTGTTAAAAATTTTGGATACAATCCTGCCACGATAAAAGGTTTATATCAGTCCAATTACTCTATAGCAAGTTGGGATTCTCTTGTACAGAATGAATTAAATAACAACCGCCCTATCGAATATGTGGGATGGGATTCTATTTTGAATGCCGGACATACCTGGGTTTGCGACGGATATTCAAGTAGTAATTTATATGATATGAACTGGGGCTGGAGTGGTTCTGACGATGGATATTTTGCTTTAAATGCATTGGGTGCGGGAGGATATAATTTCAACTGGTGGAACGAGGCTTTAATCGGGATAGAGCCACCTGCTACTTCTCCGTATTTTGTTGCGAGTCCTACTTTTGGATGCAGTGGTATAAGTGTACAATTTACTGACTTCAGTATTGCCAATTCAGCTATTACTTCAAGGATGTGGTTGTTCCCGGGCGGCAACCCATCTACCTCGACCAATACTAACCCAACTGTTACATATAATACTCCCGGAACGTATGATGTTACTGAAATCGTAAGCAATGTTAATGGTACAGATACATTGGTAAGAAAAGCCTATATAGCCGTAGCTTCACCGTTATCTACAATACCTTCGGAAAATTTTCAAACTACCATCTTTCCTCCTATAGGATGGGTAATTAATAACCCGAATAATTACAGCTACACGTGGCAACTGAATACGAACACCGGCGGCTTTGGTGCAAGTACACAATCAATGTATTTTAATAATTGCCAGGGCTACCAGGACTGGGCTCCCCCTGGCAAAGCCGGACTCGATATTATCGGGCAGAGGCAACAGATTTACACTCCGGAATATGATTATACCAGCGTTACAAACCCGGAAATTTATTTCGATGTAGCCTATGCCCCATATAACACCACTTACAGCGATACCCTTGCCATCTATTATTCCACCGATTGCGGAAGTACTTTTACACAGGTTTATTCGAAGGGCGGAACTACCTTAGGCACTACGGGTAATTATGTAACTACTGGGGCTGATACCAACACTATTGGCTGTTTCCTTCCTTCAAGCAATAACTGGAGAACCGATACCATTCACATTCCGGCTATTGCCGGCATTAGTAATGTGATGTTTTCTTTTGAAAACCGTTCAGGAAATGGCTCCCCTCTTTATATTGACAATATTAATTTGCCGGGAGTTCCTACCACTATTCCTGTTATTTCAACTACTCCTTCTACAAGCATATTTCCAAACCCTAATAGCGGACAATTTACTATTGCATTTGTGAATATTAGCGGTAATCCTTATGTCAAAATATATAATGTTCTTGGGCAGGAAGTTTACATGACTCAGTTGAAAAATGAGAATACGAATATTAACATTGGTAATCAACCTAACGGGGTTTATATATACCACATATTTTCTGAAAACGGTTCTGCCATATCTACAGGAAGATTGGTAAAAGAATAAAGAGTTCTCAGGAGTCTTAAAATGAAAAGCCCCAACTTTACAGGGTTGGGGCTTTTTAATACTACGCTTTACGGAGCGTGTTTCATTTCTTTACGAATACAAATTACAGAAACATATCACCAATAGAATATGATTTAAGTCAGAAATAGACATGATTATTATCAACAAGAGGGTTTTTGGTTTATTCCCGTATTATTTATTTTTTTACTTTTCTTTCTAAAGAATTAAAAAAAGCTGTGTCCATTCTTTGCCCCTCTTCTCTTGCGATCTTAGCAAACTTAAGCGCTGTAATATCATCGCCAAGTTTATCATACACTACCGATAAATTATACGCTGAGCTTGCAATAACATCATTGGAGCTAAGGGTTATAGGCATACGGAAATCGTTAACAGATTCTTTCAGTTCCCCGCTATTAAATTTTGCAACTCCGCGGTAAAAATAATAGTATGGATTTTCAGGATTCACAACTACTAAAACATTATAGTGATTAATGGCATTGGCATATTGTTTAGAATTCAGGCAGGCGGTACAAATATCTTCATATAATTTTTGGACCCCGGGGTATAAAGCCACGGCTTTCCGATAATAAATCACTGCGCTGTCATTCTGCCCCATAGTTGCCCAGGCATCCGAAACCTTAATGAAAGTAGTAGCAGGAGAAGCCCCCGCATATAATAATTTACCATAAAATTTTGCAGCATCCGGATAATCTTTTATTGCCTTGCAAAGATTTCCCAGGTCGTTAAATACTTCAGCATCATTATTCAATTTGGCATATTTAGCGTAATTAATAATGGCATTCTCCGGTTCATTATTATTTTTGTAATAGTCCCCAAGAGCCTTATAGAAAAGGGAAGCCTCATCACCATATTGTTCAAGGGCATCCTTAAAAACACCTTCTGCATTGTGCCATACTTCAGTTCGTATGTAGCACAAACAGGCTAACATAATGGTGAAAGAAGCAATAACTGTTATGGTGAATATTTTTAAAACTGGGATTCGTTTTATTATTTCTTGTAGAAAAAATGTGGATGTAAAAAGTAAACCTATATAGGAAACATAGGAATATCTGTCAGCCATGATTGCCATTCCTGAAGAAATAAATTGTAATTCAAAAATTACATTCGTAAGAAAAAATCCTAAGCCGAAAACTACAACACGGAAATAGTTTCTATTCGTTCTATATGTTAAATAAAGTGGAATTGCCACAATCATTAATGCAATCCAGAAAGAGAAATAATAAAAGAGGGGCAGTGGCATATCCACATGCAATTCCATATTAATACAGGGGTATGGATAGAAAGTAGAAAGATGAAAGGGAGCAAAAAATTTGGATACATACATTACAAACCCATACGAGGCAAACAGGAGCCTTTTACCTACTGGTATACTACTAAATAATGTTATGGTATTTACTTGTTCAGCGAAATGGTATGAGATTAATCCGAATACAAGCGCAAGAAAAAGGAATGGTATTTTTTCCAGTATAGTTTTTGAATTCCATCTTCTTTTCAATAAAAAGTCAATACAGAATAATGATAGCGGAAATACCACTGCCATTGGTTTTGAAAGACAGGAAGAGATAAAAAACAGGAGGGTAATTATGTACCATTTCCATTCGGTGGAGGATGTGAATTTTATGTAAGCAATCAATCCCAATAGATAAAAGAAGGTATATAGAACATCCTTACGTTCTGCAATCCATGAGACAGATTCAACATGCATGGGATGGATACCAAACCATAATGCCGAGAAAGAAGAAATAAATAACGCGCCATTCTTATCAATAAATTCAAGTTTGGTACATAACGCGTTAGCGAATGTGAATACCAATATTACATTAGCAATGTGGAGTAAAATATTCGTAAGGTAATAGAACAAAGGACTCATCTGTGAGAAATGATAATTCAATGCCAGCGAAAGCATGGTGAAGGGATGGTAATAATTGAGCGTAATATTTCGGGTGAAAATTATTTTCAGGTTATCCCAGGTAAATGCTTTGATATAGGGGTTAAGAGTAATGTTGTAGTCATCGTCCCAATTGGTGAATTGGTTGTACAAGGAATTATGAAAGCAAAAAAAAGTGAGGATGCAAATCCCCGCTAAAATATAAGGCTTGAATTTTTCTAATCCCTGCTCTTTCATTTATAAAAAAATAGGATATCTAGTCTTAATTTCTATTATATAAGATAAATATATATTTACCCTGCCCAATTCTCTCTGTCTAAACTCCTGTAATTTATAGCTTCTGCCAGGTGTTGGGTTTCTATATTTTCTGAAGTATCAAGGTCAGCAATAGTTCTTGCAACTTTTAATATCCTATCGTATGCGCGGGCAGAAAGGTTCAATTTTTCCATAGCAGTTTTCAGTAATTGATTTCCCGCATCATTTATCTTACAATATGTTTTCAGTTGTTTTGAACTCATTTGGGCATTGCAGTAAATATTCGTTCCTGTAAAACGCTTTGCCTGTATTTCCCTTGCTGCTATTACTCTTTCCCTTACTTTTTCACTTTTCTCACTTATGCGCTCTGAAGATAATTCTCCATACGCCACAGGCACCACTTCCACATGAATATCTATACGGTCTAACAGCGGACCGGAAATTTTATTTAGATATTTCTGAACCATCCCCGGGGCACAGACGCACTCCTTAGTTGGGTGGTTATAGTATCCACAGGGACAAGGATTCATGGCCGTTACAAGCATGAAGCTGGCAGGATACTCTACCGTAAACTTAGCCCGGGAAATTCGTATTACACGGTCTTCAAGTGGCTGACGCATCACTTCAAGTACTGTTCTTTTAAATTCGGGAAGTTCATCTAAAAATAAAACTCCATTGTGTGCGAGCGATATTTCTCCCGGCTGAGGAAAGCTACCGCCCCCAACAAGAGCCACATCACTGATGGTATGGTGTGGCGAGCGGAATGGGCGGATGGCAACAAGCCCTGCTCCATTGCCTATTTTTCCCGCTACCGAATGAATTTTAGTGGTTTCTAAAGCTTCGTCTAATGTGAGCGGAGGTAATACCGTTGGCAATCGCTTAGCAAGCATGGTTTTACCTGCCCCCGGAGGACCAATAAGCAATACATTATGCCCTCCGGCAGCAGCAATTTCAAGGGAGCGCTTAATATTTTCCTGACCTTTTACATCGGCAAAATCTACTTCTGAATGGGTTAGTAGTGTTTGAAAAGTTTGCACAATATCTACTTTCACAGGCGTTAGCGCCAGTTCCCCGTTTAGAAAATCTATTGCCTCTTTAATATTTTGTATTCCATATACATCCAATCCTTCCACAATGGCTGCCTCCTTCGCATTTTGAGCCGGAAGCAAAATCCCTTTAAATCCATTTTCTTTGGCATTTAATGCAATAGGTAAAACCCCTTTAATAGGTTGAAGGCTGCCATCCAACGAGAGTTCACCCATAATCAGGTAATCTTTTACCTTGTCGCTGCTTATTTGGTTAGATGCCGCGAGAATGCCTATAGCCAGGGTAAGGTCGTAGGAGGAGCCTTCTTTACGAATATCAGCCGGAGCCATATTGATAGTAATCATCATCCCCGGAATGCGATACCCATTATTTTTTAGAGCTGCATCAATCCGTTGCTGGCTTTCTTTAACGGCACTATCAGGCAGTCCCACTAAAAAGAAATTTACTCCTTGCGCAATATTCACCTCAACGGTAATGAGTGTCGCCTCAATACCGCTTACCGTACTTCCATAGACTTTAACAAGCATCTTAATAAACCAATTATGTTGTAAATATATTTGTTATTTTTAGAATCTATTACACTCCTGAATTCCGTACTTATAAATATACAAAAATATGAATGCATTTATTTACACTATTCTTATTTGTGTAATTGCATGTTGCACGGTTATGCTGCTGGTATTTTTATGGGCATATAGAATTAAAAATGCAGGTGTGGTGGACATTTTCTGGGCGTTTAATTTTTCTCTTATTGCCATACTGCTGTATTTTTTAACAGATGGATTACCCCAACGGAAAATATTACTCTCTGCAATGGTGTTAATATGGAGTCTGCGTTTGGGAATTTATCTCTTAATTCGTGTTGGTTCAAATCTGAATGAAGAAGAAGGAAGATATAAAAAGATGCGCGAGCAATGGGGAAAATCAGTGAATAGTAAATTGTTCTTTTTCTTCCAAATGCAGGCGCTTTCGAATGTTTATCTGTCAATTCCCTTTTTTCTAATTGCATTCAATAAGAAAGAAGGCATATCTATATTAGAATATTCAGGAGTTATTGTTTGGGCTGTCAGTATTTTTGGGGAAGCCTTAGCAGATGCTCAATTAAAGGGATTCAAAAATAACCCCGGGAATAAAGGGAAAGTATGTGATGTGGGATTATGGAATTATTCCCGGCATCCGAATTATTTTTTTGAATCTATGATTTGGACAGGATATTTTTTAATGGCTCTGAATGCAGATTATGGCTGGATTGGAATTTTAAGCCCACTTACCATTACTTTATTACTATTCCGTGTAACCGGTATCCCGCTCACAGAGCAGCAATCTATACGTTCCAAGGGTGAGGCATATAGGGAATATCAACGGACAACTTCTGTGTTTATACCCTGGCTCAAGAAAATACCTCGTTAATGTAGAGTGATTGCATAAATCGTTCTATCTTTGAATTGGAAATTAATTTCGTCTGAAGTAACGGTGAATATGTAAACAAAATAATAGAGGAATAAATAAAAAATCATATGTCAAACTATGGCTTCTGCCCCCTATGCGATATTGACTGGTTAACAATCATCATATCAGCCTTTGTATCTATTATATGGACTTTTCTATCGTTCATCTTCATATTTCGTCCTGCTCTTGAAATAAAATTGAAAAAAGACCCAAATCGTTATCTGAAAAAGAGTATTGATGTAGAGATAATCAATCATGGTGAATGCAATGCAGTTAATCTGAAAATTGAAATTTGTGGATTGGATAAATTTAACAACACTTATCATTTTGAGGTAGCTAAGGATGACTTTATAATGCTACCTCCTAAAAAGGTTAATAGTGATTCACATAAAAGAGTTTTTACAGCATATAAATTATCTGGATTTACTGAGCTTATTATGGGAAGGAATGATGTACCTATAACCGATTTTATGACGGAAAAAGGAATAGTAAAAATTCGAGCAAGGGTCCATGCCAATCATTCTTTAACAGGTTTTGGAAAAGCTTTTGAGAAGTATTTTTATAACGTGGAAGTATTGAATGGAAAAATCTCATTTACCGAATAATGATAATACCATAAATCATCTGAAAAATAGGGACATAGTTAATTATGCTTGGTTTTATATCGTATTCCCCTTTACTCGAAAAAGATTTATTGCCCGATTTTATCATCCGTTTTGGAATAAGGAGGTTATTGGCACAAAGGCTGAGGGAGGAAGATAAGGGTAACCCGGAAGCACAGCAGAAACATTCTATGGAGTTAGTAGAGGAATTAAAAAAATCTCCTATTGCTGTAAATACTGCCGATGCAAATGCCCAGCACTATGAATTGCCAACCGCTTTTTTTCAATTAGTGCTTGGGAAATATATAAAATATAGCTCAGGTTATTGGAAGGAAGGTGTAACTTCCATTGATGTTTCAGAAAAAGATATGCTTGAAATTACCTGTGAAAGAGCAGAAGTAAAAGATGGGCATAAAATACTTGAATTAGGCTGTGGTTGGGGTTCTCTCTCTTTATTTATGGCAGAAAGGTATCCTAATAGCATAATTACTTCCGTTTCTAATTCGCATAGTCAGAAAACATTTATTGACGAACAGGCACAGAAAAGAAACATTAAAAACCTTCACATAATTACCGCAGACATATCGGCTGATAGCCATCAGCTAATTGCCGATGGCTATTACGACAGAGTTGTTTCAGTAGAAATGTTTGAACACATGCGCAATTATGAATTACTGATGAATAAAATTGCAGGTTTTTTAAATCGGGACGGAAAGTTATTTGTGCATATTTTTACACATAAAGACTATGCTTATAAGTTTGAAGTTAATGATGAATCCGACTGGATGAGCAAGTATTTTTTTACCGGGGGAATAATGCCCGGCGATCATTTATTACTATACTTTCAACAGGAATTAAAAATAGAAAAGCACTGGAAAGTCAGTGGGATTCATTACCATAAAACATCGGAAGCCTGGTTGCAAAATATGGATTCCAATAAGCAAAAAATCATGGAAATAATGAAAGAGGTTTATGGTAACGAGGCATTAAAATGGTGGGTTTACTGGAGAATATTTTTTATGGCTTGTGCTGAGTTATGGGGATTCAAGGGAGGAGGAGAATGGATGGTTAGTCACTATTTGTTTCAGAAATCCGGTTCAGCATTTCACTAACAGTTTTCATTTTCTGTTTTTTCAAAAAGTATTGAACGGTTCTCTTGGAACCCTCATAAAGAGAGGCGCTTAGAATGGTCAATAATACGAGTGAAAATCCTGCATAAGGATTTAAGTAACTTTTGGCAACACAATAAATGACAATAATATACATGGGATAAACGACCATTAAAATAGAATACATAACTGAGTCGTGAAATACAGTATCCTTTATGTTTTTCTGTACAATAAACCTGGATATGTAATAGGGCAGAGCATTTAGAATATAAGCAACTACATATATTAAAACTGACAACAGGAAATAAATTGCTCCGGTTTTTCCCCCCTTGTAATAATTCATATTTTCTTTAAGTAAGAATTCTGATAATTTTTTATGGTTGGATTTAAATATATCGTCATTCTCTGTAAGATATTTATCCTGTATTTTTTTTGCAATTACATTTCCATTATTGAAATTTTTAAGTGCAAATCCAATCAATTTATTTTGCCCTGGGGTGTCTACATCTTTATTAACTACTATACATTTTTCAGCAAGGAGAGTTCTTAATTGTTCATTGAATTTTTTATTAAAAAATCCACCTTCATCTAAATCGGTGAATGATTTGTTCTCAATATTTTTTAAAAACTCTACATAAACCCTTGGACTACTTTTTAACCATGAGCTATAATGAATGGCAACAGGCACCACCTTCAATTTATCTCCAATATCAGGGTTACTCCATGCCTCAAATGCCAAGCGGGCTGTACCTTTCCGGAGTGGTCTCAAATCCCATTCATTTTCGCAAATCCCTTCTGAGAAGATAACAATAGCCCCATTTCTTTTTAATTCGCTGATACAATATGAAAATGTTTCTTGATTTTTATATAATAGTTCCTTACCTTCTTCCTTTCTGAACACCGGTAGAATGGAGATATAATGCAACAAAAAGGAAGCCACTTTGGAATTGAAAAAATCACCTCTTGCCATATAATGCAGTGGTCGCCGGATACAGGTGGTCAGTACAAGTGAATCGAGAAATGAATTAGGGTGGTTGCACGCGAATATTACAGGGCTGTCAAGAGGTAGATTCTCCTTTCCTGATATTTCTATTTTCTCAAAAAAAAGCCAGGAGGTAAGTCTAATCCAAAACCGGAGAAAAGAATGAATTATGTTTTTCAATTCCGTATCGTTATTTCAGACAGATTTACGAGGCCATATAATTTTGCAGCAGCATAAAAGCCTTTCCCAAATTAGTAGTGATGTCCTCTGCAATAAGTGAATTCTCGCCTGATTCATGGGCGGCAATATCTCCTGCAAGCCCATGTATATATACCCCAAGCAGTGCAGCTTGAAGAGGCGAATATCTTTGGGCAAGCAAGCCCAGTATAATTCCTGTTAGTGTGTCTCCACTGCCTCCCGTCGCCATTCCGGGGTTGCCGGTAGAATTAAAATAAATATCTCCATCTGGTGCGGCAATGGAAGTATAAGCTCCTTTCAATACCACATAAATTCTATATTTCATGGCAAATTCGCGCTGTTTGGTATATGCTTCATACGCACTTGATGATTTGCCGGCAAGCCTTGCAAACTCTCCCGGGTGAGGCGTTATAATACTTCCGGGGCGGAGGAAAGAAAGCCAGGTTTTATTTTCTGATACTATATTAAGGGCATCAGCATCAAGCACCATATTAACTGAAGCTTGTTGGAATAATATTTTCAATCCATTCGCCGCTTTTTCCGATGTGCCGATTCCTGGTCCTATACCAATAGCGTTAAAGTTGGAAATGTTTTTAATCCCCGAAAATTCTAATTCTTCCTCATCAGTAATTACCATAGCTTCGGGAACGGAAGTTTGTAAAATTCCGTAACCACATTTTGGAATATGTAACGTAAGTAAGCCTGCTCCGCTTCTCAGGCAGGCTTTAGCTCCTAACACAGCCGCGCCCATTTTACCATAACTTCCCGCTATTAATAATGCGTGTCCATAAGTTCCTTTGTGGGAAAACCTTGCCCTATGTTTGAGCATTGGGGCAATCATATCTTGCGTCACCCAATTGTTGGCAGATGTTTGTTCAGCCAGAAATTTTTTATCAATATCTATATCTAATACATAAAACTCACCAACAGATTCAGCATTATCGGCAAAAAGAAAAGATAGTTTAGGAGTTTCAAATGTGAGGGTAAATGTTGCCCTGATAATATTCTTTTTATCAAAAGCGGTATTGTCTTCCATTGCAAGACCGGAAGGCATATCAATAGAAATAACCGGAAGATTAAATGAATTTATTTTTTGAATTACCTCTGCCAATTTCCCGTCCACAGGTTTAGACAAACCTGAACCAAATATGGTATCAATGATAATAATATTCTTGGCTATTGTTCGAGGTATAATAATATCACCCGCATCTTTTATCTCAATTATTTTTGAGCTCTCAATCTTTCCAAGTCTCTTTTTATTAGTTGAGAAATTTTCAGATTCTTTGGAGAAAAAAGGAATGATGAATGTTTCAATACTATAGCCATTTGCAAGTAATAACCTTGATATGGCAAGTCCATCACCACCATTATTTCCCATTCCACAAACTACAAAAAAAAGAGTTTCTTTAGAAAATCTTTCGGTAATCCAGTTGGTACAGGCCCCGGCAGCCCTTTCCATCAAATCAATTGATGAAATAGGTTCATTGGTTATAGTATAGCTGTCTGCTGCTCGTATCTGTTCAGCCGTTAATATTTTCATGGCTTGTCTTTTCTGATTTGCAATTGAGTTTACTTTCCCTCCATGGGCACTACTGCCAATGTCAACCTGCTAATGCATACTAATTCCCCTGCCTCTGTTTTTATTTCAATATGCCACACCTGGGTACTTCTGCCTGTGTGTATCGGTCGGGCAGTTCCTTTAACAACACCGCTTTTCACCGCTTTAATATGATTTGCATTTATTTCTATTCCCACGCAGCGGAAAAGTGCCGGGTCAGCAATAAGCATTCCCCCCATGCTGCCTAATGTTTCAGCTAACACTACAGAAGCGCCACCATGCATAATTCCGTAAACCTGGTGGGTGCGGGCATCCACGGGCATTGTGGCTTCCAGGTAATCTTCCCCGACACCGGTTATTCTTATGTCAAGAGTCTCCAAAATGGTGTTCTTACTCATTCTGTTAAGGTCTTCCAACGATTCTATTCTTAATTTAGCTTTCATAGGTTGAGTGTAGTGACAAAGGTAAGGGATTATCTCCATTTCTTGTCTTAGGTTAATTAATTAGCGACAAAAACGTATTAGCTTTGCATCGAATAATTACTCTACTCTGAAATACTATTTCATGAAAACAAAATCAATTGAACAAATTCTTCCGCCACCTGCTCCGCACATGGTAGGGGATGGATTCCGCGTACATAACTTCTTTCCAAGCGGGTATGATATGGGCTTGGCAAGAATGAGCCCTTTTTTCCTGCTCGACTATAATTCCAAAGTGGATTTCCCTGGAACCGATACCCCCCGCGGGGTTGGAGTGCACCCTCACAGGGGATTTGAGACAGTTACTATCGCATATCATGGTAAGGTAGCCCATCACGACAGCGCTGGAAACAGTGGCGTGATAGGCGAAGGAGATGTGCAATGGATGACTGCTGCTTCGGGTGTATTGCATAAGGAATACCATGAAAAAGAATACAGTAAAGTGGGCGGTCTCTTCCAAATGGTGCAACTATGGGTTAATCTTCCGGCAAAAGATAAAATGTCGAAACCCAAATACCAGGCAATTACCCGTGAAAAGATGGGGAAATACTTCTTACCTGATAACGGTGGAGTAGTGGAAGTTATAGCCGGAGAGCTAAATGGAGTGAAAGGTCCGGCAAAAACGTTCACCCCGATAGAAATGTACAATGCCCGCATTAAGAAGGGGGCTAACTTGACGTTGAATCTGCCTGAAAGCTACAATACCGGCATACTTGTTGTGGAAGGCAGAGTGAAAGTAGAAAATGCACAGGAAGCCCAGGTGGACCATTTTATACTTTTTAGGAATAATGGGGAAACTATTAATCTCAGGGCTCTGGAAGATTCTATATTGCTTGTTTTAAGTGGCGAGCCAATCGCTGAACCCATTGCACCTTATGGTCCCTTTTTAATGAACACCAGGGAAGAACTAATGCAAGCCTATGATGACTTTAATACCGGCAAATTCGGGCATCTCGATGAATGAGCTGTAAAATTGAAAGTGTATAAAATTTTTACTTTTCACTTTATAACTCTACACACTTTCAACTATTATTGTTCCGGCATTAATACAAACCTGGCATAGTTGTTCATATTCAGGTATTGGTTCGCCAGTCGCTTAAAGTCCTCATTGGTTAATCCATCTACCCAAGTGTCATAGTTTAGAATATCCATTAATTCTGCATTATCCTTGTAAGATTGGGAAATAGCATTTAACCAGAATTTATTTTCTTTAAGGGCTACTTCTCTTTCCCGGTGAAATGTCTCTTTTATTTTTCTCATATTAATATCACCGGCGCCAAACTGTTTTACCGAATCAATCATTTTATAAGTTGCGGCAACCAGCTCATTTACCCGCTCAGGTGCGCATCCAAATGTAATATTGAATCTATACTCCTCTTTAGGATAATGTATCAATGAGCCCCTTGCCCCAACTCCATAAACGCCACTCATTTCCTGCCGTAATTGTTCACGTAGCTTGATACTTAGAAGAGAAGAAAGTGCTTCCATATCTCTGGAATTTTTACGGTTAAACCGGCATGTACCGGAGAATACTATCTGCACTGTACTTTTGGGCTCTTTACCTTTCATAATGGTTTTTGCAACTACACCAGTTGGGGGTCTTACTCCCACATCCTTCCAGCTATGTGTTGAGTTGCCGGCTGGTAAACTTCCCAGGTACATTTCTATTAATGGTTTGATACTATCGGGTTTAAAACTCCCGACAAAAAAGAAAGTGAAGTCTCCCGCATCGGAAAACTGTTGTTTGTAAAAATCAAATGCTTTGTTTTGGTCTATCTCATTTAATAAACTTACTGTGGCAGGTCGCCTGCGGTGATTGTATTGGCTCATCGTAACCTCAATCGTATCGCGGAATGCATTGGAGGGGTCAGCGCTAAGGTTCTGTACGAATCCTTTTTGCTGGTCCATATATGCAATAAAAGCAGTATCATCTTTCCGGGGTTGAGTGAAATAAAGATTTAGTAATTGGAATGCTGTTTCCATATCTTGTGGTGAAAAACTTCCGTCAAATCCTTCGGAAAGCTCTTCCATTTGCGGAGAAACCTGGATTACTTTTCCTGCCAGCATTTTCTCAAGCGTAGTGGAACTGAACATACCCAATCCCGATTGGTCTTCAATTTCCGCGGAAACCGATGCCGACATATCATCTTTATCAGGGGCAAGGGAGGAACCTCCCCATCTGTAAGCATTAAATAAAACTTCATCATTTTTAAAATCGGTGGGTTTCAAAACAACTTTCACCCCATTGGAGAGTTTCCATTCCGTAATTCCCAACTCTTTTATTTGCTTTTCATCAACCACTTTTCCCGGGGTTGGTTTGGTCTCCATAAGCGGTTTATTGCTTGTTTTATCCACATAAGGCTTGATAGCCGCTTTTTTGACTTTATTGTAGATATTGCGGATAGTGTCATCAGCAGGCAAAGCAGCACTGTCCTTTTGCGGGGCCATAATTACAATAACAGTATTTTCCCCGTTATCGCTAATCCATTCTTTGGCTACATTATTCACTTCTTCCACTTTAATTCCATCTAAATATTTCTGACAGAAAGAATATTCAAAATCTACAGAAGGAACGGGCTCGTTTTCCAGGAAAGAATTTACATATTCATTCACTAGTCTTCTTGATTCTGTTTTATCTCTTTCTTTTACGGCAGTTTCTTTTTTTCGTAGCAGTTCTTTCTTTGCCCTATCAAATTCTCCGGGAGTAAATCCATATCTTTTTACCCTTTCAACTTCAGTTAATAAAGTTTCCAGCCCGTTTTCAACCCCACCCTCTTTCACAAGTCCAAAAGCAGTAAAGGCATCTTTGGTTCTGACTAATCCGCCAATATTGGTTTGTGCGAATAAAAACGGAGGAGGGGCTTGTTTCTGTAGTTCCTGTATCCTATTGTTTAACATGGTTGAAAATAAGTCATAGGTAAGGTCTCTTCTGAAATTAGCGAGGGTAAGCGTATGTTGCCTGCTCATGTTTCACATTAAATTGAAGTATAGTATACGGCGTTTCTTTGTCAGTAGCTTTCGCAATCAGAAGCTCCTTATTATCCGGCACAGGGAAAGGTGTAAGCGGGCGCCCATTGGGTTTGGCAGGAACGGTAGAAAACTTATCTTTTATCATTTTTTCTACTTTGTTCACATCAAAATCACCCACAGCTATAACGGCCATCAATTCCGGGCGGTACCAGTCTATATAAAATTGTTTCAGGGTGGAATGTTTGCAATTTTCCAGCACATCTAATTTACCAATCGGAAGACGCAATGCATACCTTGAATCCTTAAATAGAACGGGCCAGTATTGTTCCTGCATCCGTTGGAATGCACCCAATCCCAGCCTTCTTTCGGAAATTACAATACCTCTTTCCTTTTCAATTTCAATAGAATCGAAAAGGTTTTCATGGGTCCAGTCATACATAATTTGGAAAGCCTTATTAAACACCATTTCCGAATCGGTTGGAACTTGCATCATATATACTGTTTCATCAAAACTCGTATAGGCATTCAGGTCAGCGCCAAACTTCACACCGGATGATTCGAGGAAATTAATTATGTCATTTTTCTTAAACTCACCTGTACCGTCAAATGAAACATGCTCGTTGAAGTGCGCCAGGCCTTGCTGGTCGTCATTTTCTTCCATAGATCCGGCATTCACTGCCAGCCTTAGCTCTGCCCGGTGTTCGGGTTTCACATTCCGGCGGATATAGTAGGTCATACCATTCGATAACTTCCCCGTTCGTACGGAATCATCCATAGGGATGGGCGTATCAAGGTTTTGGGCGCCTGCTTTGAATGGAATAACTGCCATTGCAAATAATACCACAATGATTGCAGTTGCTTTTTTTAGGATTCGTTTCATAATTGGGGTTGGGCGTTAATTGTTGCCACAAATGTAGAATTCTTTTTAAATGGAATTACATTCTATGAAATCTGTTAAAGTAAAATTAACTTTTGGCGATAAAATCGTTATCACATAAAACACAAAATCACAACAGCCCAAGTAAAAATTCCTACTTATTGATTATTCACTAATTACTGATTTTTCAGGTATCCTTTATGTTACAAGAGTTCCGGAGGGCAAAGAAGGCCTCCGGAGGTTTATCCTTTCTCACGCCCCCGCCAGTTGGCTCGCTTCGCTTTTATTATCCAGCGCATCACGCAAGCCATTGCCAACTAAAAAGAATGCCAGCACCAGCAGCATAAGGCATATACCGGGCAAAAATGCGAGGTAAGCAGAATCGGTAATTATAAATCCCCTGTTTGCATTTATCATAGAGCCCCAGGAAGCGGTTGGTGGTTGTGCGCCAATGCCCAGAAAGCTGAGACCTGCTTCTAATAAAATAGCTGCCCCAAAATTATCTGCCGCCACTACGGTAATGGTGCCTGTTATATTTGGGAGTATATGCCTGAAAATAATTCTTGCATCGGGGAATCCCATAGCTTTTCCTGCTTCAATAAAGGTTTCTTCTCTCAACGCAATTACCTGCCCGCGTACAATTCTGGCTACATCAATCCACATGGTAAGCCCTACCGCAATAAATATTTGCCAGAAGCCCTTGCCCAGCGCCAATGTAATGGATATAACAAGAAGCAACGTAGGAAGAGACCATACTACACTAATTAACCAGGTAACAAAACTATCCCACTTTCCTTTATAATACCCTGCCGTGGCTCCCAATAATATACCCAGAAAGAGTGAAATAATAACTGCTATAAATCCTACTGATAAGGAAACCCTTGTACCTATCATCAGGCGACTGAGCATATCCCTGCCTTGCTGATCAGTGCCGAGGAGGTAGGTTTTAGTAATGATATTATTTTTCTCTATTTCCGTTCTCTGTTCCTCGGTTGATTTATTCCTTACCGAGTCTTGTTCTGAGCCATAAATAATTTCCGATAGATTAAATTTTTTAATAGCTCCATTATTGGGGTTGCTCCCGGTATATAATTCAGCTACTAAATTATTCCCATCAAATTTATATGAATATACCGGAATGTAATAATAGGGGCTTTGTTGCCCAAAGAGCATTTTACTAATTACGGATACCCTTTCGACTTCCGTATTCTTTTTTACCAATAGTATCTTCACCCTTGTTCCGGGCGGCTGTACAGATAGTTGCAGCAATTGGTTATTAGCATCGGGTGTGGAATCGGGAGTTATTAAATATCCCAAAATCGCAATAACTACTGTAAGCAGTATAAAATACAAACTTACAAGCGCTATTTTATTTTTCCTGAACTTTTTCCATGCTTTGCCACTTAAGGAAAGTGAATCAATGGGCTTATTTTTCTTGCTCAGGAATATCATATTCAGGCAGGATGTTTATATAGCCTGCCCTTCCAGCTATAGGAGGAAAAATTGGAAGCAACCCCCACCCAACTTATATATAACAAGGTGATAATTTCAGCAACAGGGAAGATCCAAAGTAATTTTTTCTTCCCGAAAAATATAGTTCCTGAAATGAGCAATAAAAAATCAGCTATAATCTTTAAGCTCAAACTACCGATAAGCAAGGGAAATAATTTGGCATAAATGATACAACAGAGTATTGCCAAAACAGATAGAAAATTGGAAGCCCAAACGAGCAAGCTGATAAAAATATTCAGGCGATTTTTAGAATACAGCCCTTTAGAACCCCAGCGGACACGCTGCAATATAAAATCTCTCCACGATACTTGTGCAGAGGTGGAAACAAAAGCATTTTTCGATTTCAGGTATTTTATTTTACCGGGAAATTTTTCATGCACTTTAAACATTAATAAAATATCATCCCCCGAAGGGTTTTTATCTATTCCCTTAAATCCTTCCACATCATCAAACACCTTACGCGTATATGCCATATTGGCTCCATTGCAAAGCAGGGGAATCCCGGCATTTATTCCGGCCCCCGATAGCAGTGAAAGCCCGCACAGTTCAAGGCTTTGAAAGTTTCCTATCAAGCCTGATTCCCCTTCTATCTGAACTGGCCCGCAAAGCATATATGCTCCCGATTTCCGGTATTCACTTTCCATTGCCGCTAACCACTTATCATTGCTTACACTATCTGCATCGGTTATCACCATTAACTCGCCCGATGAGTGTTTGATACCTTCTGAAATAGCCGTTTTTTTACCGTGTGAAGTTTCTCGGTTCGGAATACATTTTCCCGGAAATCTAAATTGGGGAAGATTTTTTTCAACTATCTCTTTTGTTTTATCAGTGGAATTGTCATCTACCACAATAATCTCGATAAGATTTGCCGGATAACTTTGTGCCGAAATAGCAGCGAGGCAATTTCCTATCGTAGCTTCTTCATTCCGGGCGGCAATGATCACACTGATTTTTGTTGTTGGGGTACCATACGTAATACCCAATGGTAGCCTGCTCCAACTTATCAGGTGTATTAAGATATAGATAAAATAAATGAAATTCAGGATTGCAAAAAACAAAAAAAATACCTGGCACAATACATACATTTTCTCTTCTCTATTTTAAATTTTTCTTACCCGATAATTCGGCTTTTTCCTTGCTTAGATTGGTCAATACATTTTCATATATCGAATCAAGAATACTGGGATTATGCGAATAAAAATCAAGGCTCTTTTTATATTCCGCTTCCGTAATATGATGTTTTTTCCAGACGTAGTTAAAAGAAGTGAAGGCAGCTGTATCAGCTGTATCAATAGCTATATATAGTTGTTGGGATGCCTGCACTAAGTGAACATCGGTTAATACGCTAACCATAGTATCGCGGGAAATAATTCCTGCCGGAATTTTTATTTTATTGCTATTCCCACAAGAAGCGGTAAGCAGGCAACATAAAAAAAAGGGTAACATTAACTTCATCGGTCTCGTATATACTAAGGCATGGGCAAGTGTACTTAATCTACTCGTACAAAGGTATATCAATTCATAGAATAGGATACTGTGAATAATATTACTAACCATGAAAACAAAAACATCCCTTCATATTAACTCCCCTGTTGGCTATTTTGCCTTTATTTTCTTTTGCCCAAATTGAGTTGGGGTCTCCTTCTACCATTGCAAATGGAGGCGCAGTTACTGCCAAAGTGGATGAATGGATGGCAATTGGGGTCAATCCTGCTAATTTAGGGTGGGCTGAAAACCACGCATTTTCTATCAGCATATTGAATTTTGGATTGGATTTCCAGGCTCCATCAATGGATTTCCCAATGCTTAGCCATTCCCTTTCGAGCATAGGCGGCTCTTTTACAAACGCCCAGAAACAGATGTGGGAAAATGCTTTTTCTCCTCCGGGTGTATTATTTAATTCCAGCATTAATTGGGTTTCAACTTCCTTTACTATTAATAAAATCGGAGGATTTGGGATAGGTCTCTCAGATAAGGTATTTGGGGGATTTAGCATGAGCCATACTGCCTCTAACATCCTATTTAACGGTATTAACCCGGCCCAATATGCTGACAGTGTCATAAATAAAGAATCTATTGCAAGGGAATTGGAAGGCAGCGATATTTCCTATACCCATTTACGTGAACTTAATATTGATTTTGGGAGAAAGATTTTTCAGACCGGTTCTAATTTCGGACATAATAAAGTGGAAGTCTTTGGAGGTATAGGAATAAATTATATCTGGGGTCTTGCCAATTTGCAGGAACAAGTATATGACAATGGAATAGCCGGTAACTACAGCGCATATAATTCCCAGTTGGGGGAAGAGTTCAGCTCTCCCGGGAATGGAATGGGGATTGATATGGGACTAAGCGCTACTTATAAATTATGGAAATTCGGAGTTTCCATAACCGATTTAGGGTTTGTACGGTGGACTTATAACCGCAAAATAGGGCTTGATACAAATGTTTCTCAACTTGAAAAAGAATTTGAGGGTACTAACTTATCTTACAATAGTACCGTTCCAGTTACCGATATTTTAGAATATACACCCGGTCCTGCTTATACTACCTATCTTCCTACACAATTGCGATTAGGAGCAGACTATAGACCGGTCAGCCTGTTAGAGTTCTCTTCTGATCTGGTTTTCCCTCTTAATAAGCAGCCTGGAAATATCCCCGACCCGTATATGGTAGTAGCCGGAGAACTGCATGGCGCTATGGGTTTTAATTTTAATATGGGTCTCGAAGCCTCTGCTTATGGAGCAGGAATACCCTTAGGCGTTTTCCTGGGTCCTCTTAAGCTTTATATAGGTACTGGAGACATTTTGAGTATCCTCGGGGTAAATAAAAACCCTGATATTTCATTAGTAGTCGGTATATTCCATTACGACTTTTAACTTTGTGCTGTAAATATTATTTATGCAGCAATCATTTTCAGGGAAAGTAGTGTGGGTCACAGGCGCTTCTTCAGGCATTGGAGAGGCAGTAGCAAAGGCTTTTGCAGCACAGGGAGCCAACGTAATTCTATCGGCACGCAGAGAACAGGAACTTATACGGGTGAAAAATGAAGCAGGAATGACAGATAAAAATTGTCTTGTTCTCCCTCTCGATCTTTATCATACCGAAAACTTAGCTCAATCGGTAGAGAAAATAAAGCAGAAATTCGGAACCATAGATATTTTAGTCTGCAATGCCGGAATAAGCCACCGATTTACAGTGAATGAAAGCTCTATGCAAGTGAACCGGCAAATAATGGAATTAAATTTCTTCTCGGTAATTGCTCTTACTAAAAGTGTATTGCCCCTGATGATTGAGAAAAAATCGGGAAACATAGTTGTAATAAGCAGTGTAATGGGGAAAATAAGCCTCCCCGGACGCTCCATGTATGCCGCATCCAAGCATGCACTCCATGGTTTTTTTGATGCGTTACGAGGAGAAGTTTACACCGATAATATTAACGTAACTGTGGTATTACCCGGTTATATTAAAACCAATGTTTCGGTAAATGCAGTAAAGGCAAAAGGCGAAGTTTATGGAAAAATGGATGAGGAGCAAGAGAAAGGAATGTCGCCGGAAAAATGCGCAAACGGAATTTTAAAAGCAGTGGCAAAGGGCAAAGATGAAGTATTTATCGGTGGAAAAGAAATCATTGCAATTTTGGTAAACCGTTTCTTCCCGCAATTATTCCGCTCGCTTGCCAAACAGATAGCTTCTAAAAGAAAACACGCATGAAATATATAAATTCACTTTCGTTTGCAACAGAACTGGATAAAAAAGACTCTTTAAAAAAATTCAGGAAGAAGTTTCTATTTCCGAAATTCAAGGGTAAGGATGCATTGTATTTTGTAGGTAATTCATTGGGGTTACAGCCTGCAAGCGTAGCAAAATATATTAAGGTGGAGTTAGATGATTGGGCTAAACTGGCTTCAGAAGGGCATTTTGACGGGCATCATCCCTGGTACTCTTACCATGAAATGTTTGCCAGGCCTGTTGCTAAATTAGTGGGCGCCCGTGAGGATGAAGTAATAGTGATGAACCAGCTTACGGTAAACCTGCACCTGCTAATGGTTTCATTTTATAAACCAGAAGGCAAACGCTATAAAATTGTGTGCGAATCAAACGCATTTTCCTCGGATAATTACGCCTTGCAAACCCAGGTTCAGTTGCATGGATATAACCCTTCGGATGCTATTATTGAAGTAGCTCCCCGTAAGGGAGAACATACCTTGAGAACAGAAGATATTGTGGATACTATAAATTCCCATTCAGGTGAAATTGCCATCGTAATTTTTGGGGGAGTTAATTACCTCACCGGGCAATTATTAGACATGCCTCTGATAACAAAAGTAGCCCACAAAGCAGGCATTTTATGTGGATTTGATTTAGCACACGCAGCCGGAAATGTAGAACTGAAATTGCATGACTGGGATGTAGATTTTGCAGCATGGTGTACATATAAATATCTTAACTCCGGACCCGGTGCTGTGGCGGGGGCTTACATCCATCAGCGGCATGTAAAGAACACGGAGTTATTACGGCTTGGCGGCTGGTGGGGCTATGACAAGAAAACCCGCTTTGTGATGGATAAAAAATTTGTTCCTATGCAAACTGCCGAAGGCTGGCAATTGAGTAATGCCCCTGTATTATCTATGGCTGCCCACAAAGCCGCTGTAGATGTATTTATGGAGGCAGGTGGAATGACACCGTTGCGAAAAAAAAGCTTGCTGCTTACTGCTTATCTTGAATTTATTATTAACGGAATTAATGAAAAATTAGAAAATAAAAATCTCAAACTTGAAATAATCACTCCCTCTGTCCCTTCTCAAAGAGGTTGCCAGCTTTCTATCATTGCGCATGGAATAGGAAAAGATTTTTACACTGCTCTTACTAAGTCAGGTGTGTTTTGCGACTGGCGAAACCCAAATGTAATACGGCTGGCACCAGTACCGCTCTACAATTCTTTTGAAGATGTGTGGAGATTCGGACAGGTAGCAGAGAAATTGCTTTTGAAGAAGTAAGTCAAAAAATGTCTTGAAAAATCCGGGAAGTTTAATAAAAGCTTGGTGTTTCTACTGAAACTTTAGTTTAAGTCCTTTTTGTATATAATCGCTTGATATAACAAAACCCAATCCGCTACTTCCGCCGCCGATAATTTTAGCTTTTACTATCCCAATAAGCTTTCCATCTGTGTTTGTTAACGCACCTCCACTATTACCAGGACTGATACTTGCATCTGTTTGAATATATTTTACATTCTGAATGGTTCTGACCCCTGAAATAATACCTCTCGTAAGAGTCTGACCGAGTTCAACGTGTTCAGGAGTACCTATTGCAAATACTTCATTTCCGATAGACCAAGTACTACCATTCATAATTTGCAGCGGACTTACATCGGTGGGGACTGAATCAACCTTAAGTATTGCTAAATCTATTAGAGGGTTTGACCTTATCAGATGTGCGAAATGAGTATTGCCATTTTGGAAAATGATGGTGTATAAATTGGTATCGCCCGCAACATGACTATTGGTAATAATGTAACCATTACTTGAAATAAGGCAACCACTACCATGTCCATTAGGTAACTTAATAGTAACCACAGCATTGGTGGCTTGTTGAATATTGTTAGAATAGTTTTGGCTATAAGGAATGGCGAGCGTATCCCATCTGCTGAACGTATTTTCGTAAGCAACATCGCCATTAACAAGACATGCTCTTGTACCTGAATCCTTTAAAAAATCATATAATCCCTGCATAAGTGCATCCGAAATAAGAGAGTCACCTTCATTACCCCAATTTGAACGAGAAACTATAGAATGTTTATAAAGTGTTTTGCCGGTCAGGCACTCTTGAATTTTCCATGAACATGTAACATCAACACATGATGTATAATTCACATCATTCCAATATAGGTCTGTTACATTAGCATGTACCTCTAACCAATTGTAATCGAAAAATCTCAATTCCTTTTGTGCTGTTGTGTCAATGTAATTCAAATCAATAAGTGTATTATTCATATCATCATCTATCCTGATGTTTTTGTATGATATTTTCCTTTTATTTGGAATAGAATTTGTACTTTTGTTGTTACTGAAATCGTCCCAAGTAGGATAGAAGTTTTTTATCATTCTATTGGAATCAATGTTAACACTTACACTCTCTATATACATGTGTCTCTGCCCTTCCTGATAGATAGGATACGGAGCAAGAGTTGGTAATTTATTCCTCAGATAAAATGGTTTATAGACTTCGCATATTTTTGTCCTATATCCTTTTTTTTCCATTCGAACCTTAATAGCAGAGGTCCAGGACCCTGTAGGATATGTCAAACTGTCTGGCCCCGATTTAAAATAAGAATTTGCTTCAACATTTCCCGTCCCAGATTTAACTGGCATCGTTACTAAAACTGTAAGCTTTGCACCAGAGTCAGGGCTAATAAGCGTAACATAATGTACGGTAAGACATCCTGATAAAATAAAATACGAAGTAAAAAATAAAATAAAAAAGAATGCATGTTTTTTCATTTGGACGATTTAAGTTAGAATATACTTAACTATGATAAGGTATTTATAGCTATAAATCAATAATTATAATCTATGATGAAATAGAAAATAATGGTTAAATAACGCCACCAAGGTAAATAAAAATATTAAGTTAGAAATTATTACTCCTGCTAATCCGGCTCAAAGAGGTTGCCAGCTTTCTATTATTGCACATGGAATAGGAAAAGATTTTTATAATGCCCTAACCAAGTCAGGTGTGTTTTGCGACTGGCGAAACCCAAATGTAATACGGCTGGCACCAGTACCGCTCTATAATTCTTTTGAGGATATATGGGGATTCGGACAGGTAGCAGAGAAATTGCTTTTGAAGAAGTAAGTAGGTTTTATTTCTTCACCATTTTTAATCCTTCCAACGCGGAAGTATCACCGGGGGAAAGACACAATACCCGATTGAATAAAACGGTTGCTTCATCTTTCTTACCAACCCGGTAACTTGACCACGCATACATGATAAGGGCATCGTAACTGAAGGGGTACAGGTTCACCACTTTATCAAAATATTTATAGGCAACCTGGTAATCTTTTTTGTCATACGAAATCATCCCCATGCGGTAATTCGCTGTAGTATTTTGAGGGTCAATGGCAAGAATTTTGGTGTATTGTTCCACCACCTCATTCATATTACCCAAGGCGTAAGCCGGGTAAGCGTATCCAAACTTTGCCTCAATGGAATTAGGCTTCAAACTAATAGCAGACTGGTAATAGTTTTGCGATTCTTTATAGGAACCTGCTTTGTAATAAAGCCATCCCATACGCAAATTCATCTCATAAGATGATTTGTCATAAGCCGGAGTAAGCGCTGCTATAGCGCCTTTGAAATCTGATTTTGTTTCCAGTTGGTAACTCTTAGAAAACGCATCAGCGGTGGAGGCATTTTGAGAAAGAGAATTAGCAACATTCACAAAAAGGAATGCTCCCGCAATAATAAATGATTTTAGTGTTTTCATTAGGGTATATATTTTAATCCGATTACGTACAGGTTATAATAAAAAGGCCAATGCTGATGAAATTCTAAATTGTCCTGGTGTTGATAAACACCATAAATACTGACATGCTTTGAAATAGAAAAACTCGCAAGAAAGGACAAGCGCGCTACCATAAAGTCCGGGGTTCCGCTAATAATATAGCCGTCGCTTTCTACCAGATTTCCTCCTGTATTAGCAAGATAAGACAGGCTGAATAGTACTTTTTCTGAAGGAGATAAAGTCAGTGAAGAAGAAAGTGCATAATGCGAACTTTTATAATAATTTTCGGTATGCATAAAGCCTGTTTCGGTTATGGAAATTATAGTATTCCCCAATGGTAAATATGTCACACCAAAATAATGTTCATATTGGGTTGTAGTATCTAATGCACCTATTGAAGAGCCCACTGTAAAATCGAAATTAGAAATAGATTTTGTTACTGATAATGCCCCAACAAAATTAAATTTGGTTTGAACCGCTCCATTTACTGTATCCCTTTTAGCTCGTTTAACTATAGAGTCGAGAAGGTGCGGAGGGATTCTTGAAGGTATTTTAACCATGGAAGTATCTATAGGATAAGTTGTAGCTGAGTACCCTCTGATTATAGGCTGAATACCCATAGTGAATGCCCACCCTTTTTTTAGCGGAACTTTCCCATTAAGATAATATTGAAATTGGTTTGTAGTACCTCTGAAATCTTCCTGTGTGAAATAAGTTAGGGCATGAAACATAGAAAATCTTTTGTTTACAAAATTACCAAGACCTGCCTGAACATAATATTCACTTTGAAATAATGAATCTCTGCTGCTTGGACCCACTCCTCCCTCTAATGTTGCAAATGAAAATGCTTTCAATTTGCTACTTTCGGTGTAGTCAGCAGCAGCCTTTGAGAATGATTTGCTTAACCATCTTGCCCTTTCATATTGCCCTGTATATAGGTAGCAATAATACAGGTACTCCATTGCCTCATCGGTAGAATTAAATGCTGTGGCTTTTTCAAAATTAAACTGTGCCTCTCTATATTTTTTCTTCGAAAAATATGCAACTCCAAGCCTGTAGCGAATGTAATAATAGTCAAAACCTTTGCATAGTGCCTTATTGCCATAACTGATAAGTTCATCCCAGCTTTTTTGCATGTATAACGCATACGACTGTGATTCCACAGACGAAGATGTCAGCGTGTCCTGTGCTCTTAATAATGGGCACAGGACAAGAAGACATCCAACCATTAAACAATACTTTCTCCGGAAATGCATAAGGCTTTATTCTTCGCTGTGAATTTGCTTAGTCTGTTGTTACTTAACTCAATTTCAAATTCAATTTTGTCATTATCATTTTTTCCTCTGCCCTTATGGGCAGTTGAAATAATTTTAATTCTACCCGGATTTTGTTCATTATCTGCTTCACTGAAAATGGCGGAATATTTTGCTTTAAGATAAATGTTAAATGGGGCGGTAAAGTCCTGTAAAAATTTGGAAACCCCACCATAAAAATCTGATATGGGAAGTGCATCCTTTATCTCCACTCCGTTGTGGTAGCCCAACAAAACCTTATGTGCGCCCAGATAGAAATAATATAAGAGAGAATTTTTATCTCCCTTGAAATTGATAAAATAATGCAGCGTTTCGTTATTCGTAAAAAAGGCTATTGACCCCGTTTCCTTGCAATAAATATAGGTTTCATTAGCAGAATCGGCAAATACTTCCCAACTTTCCCGGGTGGTTTTATCTTCATTTTTCACTTCAAAATCCATTTTCATTCCCGGGATAAAATGGAATGCCTGGCTGATTAAAGGTGTTGGCGTGGCTTTCATCACGGTTTCGCCTTCGCGCGGATTTTCAAAAGAATGAAAAACATATTTTTCCTCATCTTTGGTGAGGTAATAACAAATAGGATAATCAAGGGTTCCGGCATTCAGGTATGCTGTTGACTGCAACTGAAAGTGAATATGCGGCTCCGGTGAACGCCCCGAATTCCCGCATAAACCAAGTACATCGCCTTTTTTTACATAATCTCCTTGCTTTACTTTAAAACTATCTGTTTTAAGATGGCTTAATTTACTGTACAGGAAATCGGTATGTTTTATAATGATAGTATTTCCCCAATTCTTTTCCACATTCACATCTCCTACTGTGTTATCATCTACACCATCTTCAATAGCAATCACCTGCCCCCATGCAGGCGCAAGGACAGGTTTATCATAACAATAAAAATCTTTTACCTCGGTTCCCGGAGCACGATATGTTTTTTTATTCTCATCGGTGATGACAAAATCCCAGGCATGGCGAAAATCATCTTTATGGGTAATGTTTCCATTATGCCCCTGCGAAACAAACCACTCGCCATAATAAGGTAAATGAACATGCACATAGGTATCATTTTTGAAACGCTCCATATTGTTATGATAGGCATATAAATTTTTCTCGGGAGAATACTTCTGATACTCAACAAGATGAAGTTTTGTAGGAGTGTAGCGGTTTTCCAGTACATAAATCACGAGCATTACCACAAAACTGAAGGGAAGAGAATAAAGAGGAAGCTGGTAACTGGCAGAAATAGTTCCAAGTCCGCTTATCACCAGCACAATCAAGGGCGCGGAAATAATAGCAAGCAAGTATGAGCGACCTGATGGAACAAAGAAAAATCCACCTATAGCTATTGCCGAAAGAATAAAATTGAACCCGATATAGCTATACTCCAGTTCCGACATATCACCCTGTATAAAGTAACTAAAGAAGTAGCCGCAAATAAACCCAATAAGTGAAAGTGAAAAAGCTATACGGGAGCATACAAGCAAACCAATTGTTATCAGCAACCCGGAAACAATATTATATTGAAAGAAAATCGCCCCGATTGATTTAAAATAAATTACGGCAAGGTGCGGAATAAACTCCGCCGTTTTGTGATAAATAGAAATAAGTGAGGCACCGCCAAAACTTCCCGAATTATACAATGCGCCCGGGAGACGCTCGCTCAGCTTGATGGTTTGAAAAGTGCGGGTGCTTAGTAGCATTACCCAGGTACTGAAAACAAAGGGAAGACTAAGAAATGGTACCCGCTTTGCCCCAAGCGATGCAGCCATCCATGCGCTAATCATTAAAGTGAGGAAAGAGGCGAGAAAGAGTATGACAAAAAAGGCAAGGTTAAAACTAAAATAAAACCCGATAGCAAGCCCCACTAACAACACATTGTAAGTATACGTTCCATTTCGAATTAGTAATGGATTGAACCCTAAAAGTTGTGCGAGGATTATGGCAAATACTACACAAAGCAGCCCGCTGATACCGGTGTAAGGGTCAACGAAAGTAGCCACGCCAAGCAGCAGGGCAAACCAGCGATTATCTGAAAAGAAAACCTGGCTATAACTGCAGGCAATACTGTCGCGAAAAAATTTAAGCTGCTCTTTCAACTGCGATGCCTGATTTTTATAATTTAAAACTTTTAAGATATTTCGGTAGAACCTCATCCTTCTCAATGCTGTCAAGTGTTTCACGTTTTCGTATTATATGTGAATTTCCTTCCATATCAATCATTATAATAGCCGGACGCAAAGCTATAAATTGCATCCATTGTGTCATGTTATATGCTCCAACACTATGGACCACCACGTGGTCGTCCCGTTTAAGCGGAGGCAAGGTAATATTCTCCCGTATCACATCTATGTTCATACAAAGGGGACCATACAGCACAGCATCTTCCGTATATTGGCTAAACTCTTGTGCGGGGCTTATTTTATGATCATACCAGAAAGAAGTAAAAAGAATATTTACCCCAAAATCAAGTATGGTAGCTCTTCTTCCATCAGAAAGACGTTTGTTGGAAACAACAGTACCCAGTAAATATCCTGCTTCATCAATAAGGGCGCGACCTGTTTCCAAAATCAGAAGAGGCAAATCACCTTCGGTAAATCCTGCATTTAAAATAGCGGTACAAATGCTTTCCGCAAACTGGTCGAAATTAGGAGAAGCGTCAATACCCTGTAAATAGGAACCTTTCAGGGTGTTCTTAGATGCAAACCCTCCACCCATATCAATATACTGAATATTTTTCTTGTATTTCTTTTTTATTTCCAGCGCCAATGTTGAAAGTTTTGATGCCGCCATACCGTAGGCGCTTGGGGCAAGCATAAAGGTACCGATATGAGCATGTAGTCCTACTAATTCCATTTTATCGTTGAGCATAATTTTATTAATAGCATCCCATGCCTGCCCGTTTTCGTAATTAAAACCAAATCTGTCCCACATAGGGTAAACGCCTGTATCCATATTTACGCGGATAGCTACACGGGGCTTTTTATTAGACTCGGACGCAATTTCCTTTATTAAATAAAGTTCATCTAAATGGTCAATATGAATCATCGAATTATGCTCTATCGCTAATTTGAGTTCCGTCTCTGTTTTATCGGGACCGTTAAAAATAATTTTGTTGCCGGGAACACCATTGTTCAATGCCTTTTGGTATTCAAAACCCGAAACCACCTCTGCCCATGAGCCTTCCTGGTGAAAAACATTGCACACTGCATTCATATAATTGGTTTTATATGACCAGGCAAATTGCACTTTAGGATAGCGTGTTTTAAAGGAACGGTTGGCTTCGTGGAAAGTCCTGCGCAATGTTCTTTCTGAAATGACAAAAAGGGGAGAACCGAATTTTCCTAACAGGTCTTTTACTGAATTTCCGTCAATATGGGTTAAAGGACTGTATTCGGTACGTGAACCGAATTTGTTCATTAAGCCTACATTCAGCTTTTGTATGACCGGGCGTTCGTATTGAATTTTTTTTGGACTCATAGTTTATTTTTAAAGTTCACCGAGGGTGGATATTTTTTCAAATTCTTCTAATTCTACAATCATATCGTAAGAGTAACGGACAAAAAGTTTTCCCACATCGTATTTCTTAAAAGGTTTTACTTTTTCTCCCAAAGCCAGCCTGACGAGGGCTTCGGGGTGATTTTGCCCGCAGCCTACTGCTAAATAAACCCATGCCGGAAAGCGGGGATTTATTTCAAGCAGGTAATAAATTCCTTCGCTGGTTTTTATAATTTCAAGTTCCATCCCTCCCCTCCATTTGGTAGAACGGATAAGCTTATGGGTCATATCGAGCAATTTCTTGTCATCAATGGAAATACCCGACCATGCTTTGCCTTTATCCGTAATATATTGTTTGCGCATGGGCACCGCGCCTATGGTATTGCCTTTGCCATCGCCAATAGCAGTTACATTCACTTCCTGCCCATGAACAAACTCCTGAATAATAACCGGAAGTCCCCATTTGGCGCTTATTTTATTAAAATAGGTAGCTACTTGTTCAGGGCTATATGCTATGGAGGCATCATAAAATTTACCTTTCACAACCACCGGATATGTAAATTCAGAACTGAGTGAAGGAATATCCTTTATATTAAATATCAATTTGCTGAAGGGTACTTTTATTTTATGTTTTTTACCAAATTCCGGCAGGTTTGATTTATGCCTTTCTTCAAACTGTTCAAGGGTAGGTAAAAAGGTTTTTATTTTTAACTCTTTCTTCAGCGTATCAGATAGCTTGATGAAATTAAATAGTTCCGCATCAAAATTTGGGATAATCACATCTAATTTTTCCACCGAATTTATATACTTCAACCGGTTGAGTAAACTGGCTTTTCCCGCAGATGGAAGAGGTATCTGGTAGGTTTTATCCACCAGTATCATGCATATATATACCGGGTTCAAGCGATTCGTAAGACAAGCCAATAATTCTTACATCAAACAGATTACTGTCCCTGAGCGCCCTTATCACAGGCACTCCCGGACCGGGGCTGTCTATCGCATTAAGACCTGTTACAGCAATATTAATTTTTTTCTTTTTCACTTTCTTCCACCAAATTATGTTTGCTGAGCATATTTACAAAATCGTAATAATCTTTTTCAAACGAAACATCATCAGTCATATAGGTTTTAATGATATGCGATTTTATTTCATTGGCAGTTTTACCCTCTTTCAACATCCGTATTATTTCAAGCCCTATCGGGTTCGTGGAAAACGAGTCACCGGTGCCGGGGTCAAAAACAAACCCTGAATCGCTGAGGGCTAAATTCTTTTTTAGTTTCATAGTTTCAATTTTTAAGATTCATTAGTACGACACAAAAGTATATGTACCCTCGGGCAGAGTTGTTACAGTTTAAAATAAAAAAGTTATAAGATTTTAATTTACCAGGGTAGTAAGTGGCTTCCTGTCGTGGTTATTCAGGTTCTTGTATTCGCTTACAGTATAACCTGTAACTTGCTTAAACTGGTTGCTGAGATATTGTATGCTGCTATACCCAAGATTATAGGCTATCTCACTTAGGGTAAGTTCATCATACATTATCAGTTCCTTTATCTTTTCTATCTTAATGAGTATGGTATATTTCTCTAATGTCATACCCGTTTTTTCTGAAAATACTTTACTCAGGTGAAGATATGGCAGCCCCAGGCTTTCACTCAGGTAATCGGAGTTGCGTATAATTGAACTGGCATTATTGCCAAAGAAAATATGCTGGATAATGCAGCTTTTTATTCTTTCTACTACTTTACCGGCGCTATTACTTAGCAATTCAAACCCTTCGCGCTTAAGAATAGTATTTATCACTTCAAGGTTTATCACCTGCGAATCAAATTGCACTTCTGCCTCACCCAGTTTTATTTGAATGACCTCAATAAACCCCGTTCGTTCCAACTCCTGTTTTACAATTTTAACGCAACTGTTGCTTATCATATTCTTTATAAATATGAGTGCCTTTGTTGTGTTCAAATTATGTTTTTGCATAATAATTCAGCAAATTTACAGGGCTAAATATAGTCACTTACCATAAAATAGTGATTGATTAGTGCATCTCATGTTTAACTAATCGCATTTTTTGCAATCTTTGCAGCCCATTTTTGACTCCGTAGCTCAGTTGGTAGAGCAATTGACTCTTAATCAATGGGTCGGGAGTTCGAGCCTCCCCGGGGTCACTAATCTTTAAAGAGGGAAATTAAGCTCCGTACTATTACGGAGCTTTTTCTTTCATCCATTAATAAAATAATCTGCCCTGTTTAACCTGCGCTACCTGTGTGTAAGGATGTTCTTCACTTTTGCCTATTCCCATTATATGCGTTACTTTCCATCCCTGTGCTTTCAGATAATCGGAGACAAGCGAGCGGTGACAGTGCCACCAAACTGCCTCTGCGCACATATATGTCGTGGGCTCTGTGATGGCTATCGACATCAATTCTTCTATCGCTTTTTTAAATTCATCTGTCTCCATATAATCAGCATACCCTCTGAAAGCTGTGTTATGCCAGGCATTATTATGAGAGTCCGGATTAGGCTTTCTTCTTCCTCCAAGTCCCGGTAGGTGAATATATTTTATACCACTTTCGGGTAAACTGATACTAAGATTCTCTTTGTTAAAATGAGGATAACGTTTAGAGCCCGGGTAACTGCGTATGTCAACAAGCGCCATAATATGGAAAGATTTAAGCATTCGGATAAACTCATCTATGGGATGTGTAGAATGTCCAATGGTGCAGATTTGTTTTTCCACTTTCGGGTTCATAAAATAATCCCCAAGATACTGAAAAAGTAAACTGGGTACATATTAGTATCGTTAAAGTATCTTTGCATCTATACTAAAAGCTACTATAGGCGGTTTTTATCACATGACAACTCTGAAACAAGATTTTAAAGGATTTTTGGCGCAAACCAGCAAAACCCCTGTTGGCTTGGAAATTATCAGAGCAAAAGGCTTATGGCTGAAAGATACGAAAGGCAAAAAATACCTTGACCTTATTTCCGGTATTGCTGTGAGCAATCTCGGTCATGGACATCCAAAAGTTATTAAAGCCATTAAAAAACAGGCAGATAAGCATACTCACCTGATGGTGTATGGTGAATACATCCAATCAAAACAGGTATTATTTGCCAAAAAAATTTGCAGCTTGCTGCCCAAATCATTGAATTCGGTTTACTTCGTGAACTCAGGCAGCGAGGCAGTGGAAGGAGCGCTTAAACTCGCTAAAAGATACACCGGTAGAACAGAGATTATAACATTTACCAATGCCTATCACGGTTCTACCCATGGGGCATTGAGTGTGATGGGGGATGAAACCCTGAAAATGCCCTTCAGACCCTTGTTACCGGGGATAAAGATTTTACCATTCAATGATGGTAAAGCATTGGCAGCTATTACTGAAAAAACGGCTTGTGTAATAATTGAACCCATACAGGGTGAGGGAGGAACAATAGTGCCGGAGGAAAAGTTTTTAAAAGCATTAGAAAAACAATGCAGAAAAACAGGAACTCTTTTGATAATAGATGAGATACAAACCGGCTTCGGTCGAACGGGAAAAGTCTTTGCCTTTGAACATTTCGGAATTATACCCGATATTGTAACAATGGGTAAGGCTTTGGGCGGGGGATTACCCTTGGGCGCTTTTGTTGCTAACCGGAAAATCATGCAAACCTTATCCGATAATCCCACTCTTGGACATATTACTACCTTTGGAGGGCATCCTTTATGCTGCGCATCAGGATTGGCGGCATTAGAGGTGTTGCTTAAAGAAAAATTATATAAAAGGACAGCAAAAAAGGAAAAATTATTCCGGGCCTTACTGAACCATCCTTCTATTAAAGAAATAAGAGGCAGAGGGCTGATGCTTGCTGTGGAGTTTAACAATGAAAAATTTTGTAAAAAGGTAATTGAGAATTGCCTCAAAAGGGGTATCATTGCAGACTGGTTCCTATTTTCTCCCACAGCCATGCGCATAGCTGCCCCCCTAATAATAGAAGAAAAAGAAATTAAGTTTGCCTGCACTGTAATCCTTACTTCAATAAAAGAAGTATTAGCAAAATGATAAACTTTATTAATAATTTATAATATAGTAAGTATGAATGTATTGGTAGTGGAAGACGAAAAATCATTAGCTAAGGAAGTGCATGATTTTTTGAAAAAGGAAGGCTATGTGTGTGAATTGAGTTACAGCGGAAAAGAAGCCTCAGAAAAAATATTTGTGAACCCCTACGATTTTATTTTACTCGACCTCGGGCTGCCTGACTATGAAGGATTACAATTATTGAAAGAAGCAAAAGAAGCAGGGCAGGAAGCGGCGATTATCATTTTGACTGCAAGGGGCAGTACCGACGATAAAGTGAAAGGGCTTGACCTGGGTGCTGACGATTATCTTGCCAAACCATTTTCCTTATTGGAACTTTCTTCACGTATGCAGGCAATTATACGCCGTAAGCATGGACTGAAAAAAAATGTTGTTGAAATAAGCGGGTTTAATATAGATTTGACCAACCGCTCGGTAAGTTATAATAACACTGTAATAAGCCTTACCAAAAAAGAGTTTGATATTTTGCAATACCTGCTTATGAATAAGAACCGTATTATAACCCGGATGCAGCTTACCGAGCATATATGGGATAATGCCCTGGAAGTAGATTATGATTCCAACTATGTGGATGTGCACATAAAAAACCTTCGAAAAAAACTAACCCAACATGCCCCGGTGGAGTGGATAGAAACGATACGGGGAATAGGGTACAGGTTAAACCTAATGTAATATAATTTTTTCTCTCTCATGAAGCTCTACTATAAGCTTACGCTTATCAATGCAATTTCGCGCATTATGATAGTAGCCGCTTTTTTAGTTTTTGTGCCCAACCTGATATACAAGGAGGCTATCCAGCATACCGATGAGCATTTAGTGAAACTGAAAAGCGAATTCATGCATATTATGAATAAAATGGGGGTGAATCAATTTATCCTCGAAGAATCGGATAGCACCTATGCCGATTACACCATTTTTAAAGAAAAATATGTTTCTATTGAACCGTCCAGGCAAGCTATTAATGATACTATAGTAACAGGGCGAAGAGATATTGAAGGTGATACCGTGGTGGCGCGTATCCTGAAGCATTCTATAAAATATAACAATGCAAACTACCTGCTCGAAATTGGCGAAAGCCTGCAATCGGTAGATGACCTGAAAGCCGTTTTAAGCAAGGTAGCCTTATACATTTTATTAGGGGTAATTTTCCTGACGGTGTTTGTCGATTTATCGGTAATGCAATACCTGTTACGCCCCCTCCAAAAGATTGAAGCCAAGCTAAAAGGGATAAAAACGCCCGAAAAATTTGACTACCGCCTGGTAAAAACCAATACTACCGATTTCCGCTATCTCGACCGCACCATTAGGAATATGATGCGCCAGATCCGGAATACATTTTATATCGAAAAAGAATTTATTGCTAATGTTTCGCATGAACTGCTTACCCCGGTTTCTATCCTCCAGACCCGCCTCGAAAACATGCTGGAAGCCGGCAACTTTGACGAAGCAACAGAAATAAAAATAATTGAATCGCAAAAAACATTGGGTAGATTGAAACAAATTGTACGTTCCTTATTGCTCATCTCGCAAATAGAAAACAACCAGACTGCTAAAGAAGAAACCATAAATATAACGGAACTATTGCAAGAAGTAAAGTCAGAAATTGAGGTACGTTTGGTAGAAAAAAATATTACCCTGGAGTTGGAACCCGGTGATGAATTTATTTTTGCTCCATGCAACCGTTCCCTGCTATATACATTGTTTTTCAACCTTATTAATAATGCCATAAAATATAATAATCAGGATGGACGAATTACTGTTACTACTGGAAAAGTGAGGAACGAATACAGGGTAAGCGTTAGTGATACAGGCAAGGGTATTGCCCGCAGAAAACCTGAATTCTATTTTTTACCGTTTTAAAAAATTTAATAATTCTGAAAGTGACAGTTACGGACTAGGTTTAGCTATGGTTAAAACCATTGCCGATTTTCATGGTATAGATGTCCGGGTCGAATCAAAATTAGGGGAAGGCACTGTATTTACGGTGATTTTTAAGCATCATGCAAGGCAGGCATAAGTTAACTGAAAAAGAACTGAACGATTTTTTAGATGAAAAGTATGAGCTGTATAACCGCTTGTCATTTATAGAGCCTGATCCTATCAGCATCCCGCATAAGTTCAGCCGTAAAGAAGATATAGAAATTGCAGCTTTCTTTTCGGCAACCATAGCCTGGGGGCAAAGGGTAACCATTCTTAGAAATGCGAACCGCCTGATGGAACTTATGGATAATGCGCCTTACGACTTTATTATAAATTCAGAAAAGAAAGACTGGAAACGGTTTGAAGGGTTTGTGCATAGAACATTCCAGGAAAAGGATGTGGTTTACTTTATTCAATCGCTGAAAAATATTTACTTGCACTATGGAGGATTGGAAAAGGCATTTTCAAAGAAAAGCGAAAAGGATATTAAGGGTAGGATTATACATTTCCGGAAAATATTTCTTGAAATAAACCCCAACGGAAGAACCGCAAAGCATATAGCAAATGTGGAGAAGAATGCTTCTGCCAAAAGAATAAACATGTTCCTGAGGTGGATGGTCCGCAAGGATAATCTAGGAGTAGATTTTGGATTATGGAAAATCATATCTCCCTCCCTACTCTACTGCCCGCTCGATCTCCATTCGGGTAGAGTAGCCCGTAAATTAGGCTTACTGAATAGAAAACAAGATGACTGGAAAGCAGTACAAGAACTTACTATGAATTTAAGAAAGTTAGATAATAAAGACCCCATAAAGTATGATTTTGCCCTCTTCGGGCTGGGGGTTTTTGAAAAATTTTAACCATGTTTTTTAAACTTTTACCGATTAAAATGCTCCAATCACCGAGTAATTGAACAAATCAGGAATAGCTTTCTTATATTTGCTGGCAAACTTTATAAATTATGAAAAAATACTTTGTAATCCTATCCGCCTTGCTGGTCACCTATACTGTGAGCGCACAATTCACTTTCGGTATTGATGGCGGTTTGTCAATTCCTTCAAGCAATTATGGTTCTTCCAGCGCAAGCGCATCGTCTTCAGGCGGCACAATAAACGGGTATGCGAAGTTGGGCACTTGCTTTGATGGCTATATCGGATTTAAATTTATCCCTGTAATTGGGGTAATGGCACAGTATGGCATGAACAACAATTCATACGATGTAGCCAAACTAAACTCTTCGACTGTAACTTTTACGACAAGCGGCGGGGATAGAATTAACGAATATTTGATCGGACCCTATTTGTCTATTAAATTAGCCAATATAAAACTGGAAGCGAAATTATTGGGGGGACTGGTTTCAAGCAGCTATCCTTCTCTTACAGAAAATACAAATTATGGCAATGTAACTTCTTCTGTGGTAAATTCCTTTTCCACTGGAAATGCCTTTGGATATTGCGCCGGAGTTAAAATAAAATTCATGGCAGCCAAAATACTCGGCATTGGTTTAGGTGTTGATTATGTAGGGTCTGATGAAAGTTTCACGGGCGTTTCAAATGTAAATTCCCAAACTTTCTCAAATAGCTATAAAATGTCGGTTGGGGTATTCCAGGCGACCTTAGGATTGTCTATAGATTTATAAATAGTTTATACTCTTTGTTTTTAAAGCCCTTAGCTTAATTTCTAAGGGCTTTTTCTATTCTAAACGTTACTATAAGTAAAATTTGTAGGTTTGCACTAAATTTAATTTAACATGAAAAAGGGATATATTGTACTTATAGCGGTTATTGCATTCATTCTCATAATCTTTATGTGGGTGAAAGGAGTTTATAATGACATGGTTACCCAGGATGAGGCTGTAACTGCCCAATGGCACCAGGTGGAAACCCAATACCAGCGCAGAATGGACCTGATACCTAACCTGGTAAGCACGGTTCAGGGATATGCCAATTTTGAAAAATCGACCCTTACCGATGTGATTAATGCAAGGGCAAGCGCTACCAAAGTTACGATAGACCCCAGCCACTTGGACCAGGCAAGCATGCAACAATTTCAACAGGCGCAAAACCAGGTCAGTTCATCCCTGTCCCGGTTATTGGTGGCTGTTGAAGCATATCCTGACCTGAAAGCCGACCAAAATTTTATGGCTTTACAAGCCCAGTTAGAAGGAACCGAAAACCGCATTGCCACTGAAAGACGTCGTTTTAATGATGTAGCCCAGGCATTTAATACCTACATACGTCGTTTCCCTCAAAATATTTTTGCCGGAATGTTTGGTATGCAATCAAGGGCTTATTTTGAGTCTGACGCAGCTGCCTCAACTGCTCCGAAAGTCAATTTCCCGAATAATAAATAAGTTGACATTGTTTACATATTAGTAAATAATTCAGCATTTATAGCCCCTTTCGGGTGTGCTATTTGTAGAAATCGTAGAAACATAATTCTTAAAGCTCCATGGGAGCGACCTGTTTTTTAGCCCATTTAACTCAACAGCCCGCTCCCATGGAACTAAACACTATCTTTTCCTTCAGAGTATCTTTTTTACTCTGTCTATAATTAAATCATACTCAAACCCCTTTTGGGTGGCATAGTTGAGTAGTTTTTGCATGGCGGGGGTAAATAAGTCATCTTCCGAATAATGGGTATTAGCAGGTTTAGCTTTTATCTGTTTCCATTTTTTTAGTAGCAGGTTATCTAACACCTCTATATAGCTCGTGTCCTCTATCTCTTTCAGCCCTTTATCAAGTAAATCCGTCGTTATCCCTTGCTTCTTTAGCTCCATTTCTATTTTCTTTTTACCCCACTTTTTATTCCTGAACTTCCCTCTTGCATAAGCTGCCACATATCTATTCTCATTCAAAAAGCCTTCCTGTTTTAGTTTTTCAATAATTAACAGGGCTTTGTCTTCCAGTACATCCAAATCAAAAAGTTTCTTTTTCACTTCTTTAATGCTTCTCTCCCGTAAAGCGCAATATTTGCATACCCTAAGTAATAAGGCTTGGTCTGAAAGGGTTTTTTTCGTTCTTTTGTCCATTGATTTACCTCGCATAAAGGCGGGATAAAATTATCTTATTTTATGCTGGAACGGCTAAAAAACATCTTTGGTACTAATAATAATATGACTTTTCTCGACCATCTCGAATCCTTGAGATGGCATATTATCAGGATTGTTATAGCTCTTGCTGTAGTTACTACCGTTATGTTCTTTTATAATAATTTCATTTTCGATACTATTCTTTTTGGCCCCACCAAGCCAACATTCCTTACCTATCGTGTCCTTTGCCATTTATCGAGAATGTTGAACTTCGGCGATAATTTATGTATTCAAAGAGTCGATTTAACCCTTATTAATACCGTAATGGCAGGGCAGCTGATGATGACTATTTGGGGAACATTTATTGCCGCTCTTGTAGTAACCATACCCTATATGCTATGGGAATTATGGCGATTTATAAAACCGGCTTTAAAAGATAATGAATTAAAATCAGCGAGAGGATTTGTTGTTATAAGCAGCCTGTTGTTTATTATAGGGGCATTATTTAGCTATTATATTATTGTGCCCTGGACAGTTAGTTTCTTAAGCAGTTTCCGAATGAGCGGACCTGTGGTGCAAAACTTTATAGATGTACGTTCTTATATTTCAATGGTTACTACCTTGGTATTATGGTCGGGAGTAATTTTTGAATTGCCGGTAGTTTCATATATACTTACCAGTATTGGTATCATTTCCCCTGCTTTTCTGAAAAAATACCGCCGTCATGCTGTCGTCGTAATCCTCATTGTGGCAGCTTTAATAGCCCCGCCGGATGTGGCATCGCAGATAATTGTCTCAATTCCTTTGTTTATACTGTTCGAAGTGAGTATTTTTGTATCGAAATACGCCGAACGGAAAAAACGATTAAAAACCAGTTAAGTAAAATATGAATAAAATTCTTGTAACAGGCGGTGCCGGATTTATCGGCAGTTCAATGGCTGAAAAATTAGCCGCCGATAAAAATAATTATGTAGTTATTGTTGATGACCTTGCAACCGGAAGTATTACTAAAATTCCGGAATCGCCTCACAATAACCTACGCTTTATTAAATGCGATGTAAATGAGTGGAGGGATGTTTCAGGTATCATGTATTCACAGGCTTTTGATTATGTATTTCACTATGCGGCTGTAGTTGGTGTTACTCGCACTCTCGAAAACCCGGTAAAAGTTCTTAATGATCTTTCAGGGATTCGTCATTTGCTTTATTTTGCCAAGAACAGCGGTGTGAAAAGAGTTTATTTCTCATCCTCTTCAGAGGTATATGGAGAATCTTTCCATTTCCCGCAGCACGAGGAAACCACTCCTTTAAATTCCCGCTTGCCTTATGCCATTGTAAAAAATGCCAGCGAGTCTTACTTAAAAGCATTCTGGCAGGAATACGGACTTGAATACACTATTTTCAGGTTCTTTAATACCTATGGTCCCCGCCAAACGAAAGATTTTGTAGTTTCAAAATTCATTGCAAAGGCGCTGAAGAATGAACCCATAGAGTTATACGGCAATGGCAAGCAGACCCGTACCTTCTGCTACATTGACGATAATGTGGATGCATGCCATAATGCGTTCAAAAAAAACCTGTACAAAAACGATGTAGTAAATATTGGCGGCGATGAGGAAGTACCTATTATTGATCTTGCCAAACTCATTATCAAACTTACTGATTCCAAGTCAAAGATTGTTCATCTACCCCCGCTCCCCGATGGCGATATGACCCGCAGAAAACCTGACCTTACCCGGATGAAAAAGTTACTTTCAAAAAAGCCAATAACATTGGAAGACGGGTTGAAAAAAGTCCTTGCCAATACCAAGTTCATTCTATAAAGTATTATCAGGTGAGTTTAGCTGAATCTATACAGGCAGGAATAAAAAAGGAATTAGACTTTTTTTGCAAAACCCTTCCCGCAGAGCCCAAAGAACTATACCAGCCTATGGGGTACATGCTATCTCTCGGTGGGAAAAATATCCGCCCTATGTTACTGCTGTTAACCTGCAAAATGTTTAAGGGGAAAATAGAGAATGCTCTTCCTGCCGCTATTGCTCTGGAGCTTTTTCACAACTTTACACTTATACATGATGATATAGCAGACAACTCCCCTCTCAGGCGCAATAGCCCTACCGTACACACCAAATGGAATTCTAACATTGCCTTATTAAGCGGAGATGCCCTACTAATAAAATCGTATCAGCAACTAAATAAAATACCGGCAAACTATCTTTCTACTGTGTTCCCATTATTCAATGAGGCTGCCTTGAAAGTATGCGAGGGGCAACAGTTTGATATGAATTATGAAACGAAAAAGAAAGTAAGCATAGAGGATTATCTGACTATGATACGCCTGAAAACAGCGGCTTTGTTTTCGGCTTCCCTCGAAATGGGGGCTATGCTTGCCGGCGCTTCAAAAACAGATTGCCGTAAAATGAAAATTGCCGGGGAAAACCTCGGAATGCTCTTCCAGCTTAAGGATGATGTGCTTGATGTATTTGGTAAAACGGGAAAAACAGGGAAACAGAATGGGGGAGATATTATACAAGATAAAAAAACCTTTTTATTGCTTAAAGCTTTTGAACTGGCAAAAGGAAACACCCAAAGTGAACTTAATTCACTAATCGGAAATATTAAAATTGCGGCTACAGAAAAGGTGGAAAAGGTAAAAAAGATTTATGAAAAGCTGAATGTGGAGGAACATGCGAATACGCAAATGAAGTTTTATTTTTCTACTGCAAAGAAATCTTTTACAGGCATTAAAACACCTGAAAAAGATGTTTTACTCAAACTTGCGGAAACCCTATTGGAAAGAGATAACTAAATTTGCCCCAAACCCCTAAAGGAGCTTTAAAATCATAAAGGGCTGTTAGTTCAGCTGGTTTAGAACGCTACCTCGACAAGGTAGAGGTCGGCGGTTCGAGCCCGCCACAGCCCACCGGAAAAAGTATCGTTTAGTGTATTGCTGCTTTTTGAAAAAACCATAAATTACAAATAAGTATTTAAGCTGGCTTGAGTTTATCGTTGGGTTCCCATTATCACCAATTTCTTTTCTGCAATCCCGTTATTGTTTTCTATTCTCAATGTATATATTCCTGATGCAAGATTACTTAAATTTAACTGATCGGTATTGGTACCAATATGAGTCCCGATAGTTGTCTGGATATTTTCAGTATATACTACTTGCCCAAGCTCATCTATAATACAGATTAGTGCAAAGGGATCTCCTTGGGAAACACCTGAAGGCTGATTATTGCTCCCTGACCATTGAATTGTAAAAATCCCATTGGAAGGATTGGGAAATACAGTCACATTCATTTTATTGCTTGTAATTTCATTAACGCCTGTGGAAACCGGACCATATTGCCAAAAGTCAGGAAGGTAGTTATCCACGCTATCTACACCGAAACCTGCATAGCCAGCATCACCGATAGAAAAACCAGCACCCGACCATCGGCCTACACCAGGTAGGGTAGCAATGGTTGCCCAGGTATTGGTGGTTGCGCTGTAACTCCAAAAATCGCGGATGTATCCTGAAGCGGCGCTTCCTGTCCCTACATATACCAACGTATCTAAAACAAACGTAACAGGGATGTCAATATCGCCGCCTGAAACAGGTAAAGAAGTCATATTCGTCCAGGTATTGGTATTCGGATTATATTGCCATAAATCATTGTGAAGGTTGGTGCCATCTGAGCCGCAACCGGCATACCCATAACCATTCTGTGTAAAAGAAGTGCACCCGGCTCTTAGGCCCCCGGCAAAATTTGCTAATTGTGTCCAAGTATTGGTTCCTGCGTCATATGCCCACATATCCTCATAATACGGTCTACCGCCAGGCTCTCCGCCTCCCACATAGGCTGTATTTCCAATAACAAATACAAATGCGTTTGATCTGCCTACACCGGGAAAACTGGCTTTCTGGGTCCAGCTATTATGAGCCGTGTCGTATTCCCATAAATCAGTACCATAAGCGCTCCCTGAATATCCGAGACAGACATATCCATTTCCGCCGATGGTAAAAGCAGTAGCAGCAATTCTACCTACACCAGGATAACTGGCAATAGCAGTCCAAGTATTGGAATCCTGGCTCCATCTCCAGAAATCAGTAACCCCTCCGGATGTTGTTCCTCCGAGACCTATATACCCGAAATGCCCTATACTAAAACCTACTGACGCAGCCCTGCCTCCGTCGGCGGTTAAACTTGCTTTTTCTCGCCACACATCCTGCGCATCACCCAAGCTGAAAAGTAAAGAAAAGACTAAGATAATAGGTAAGGTAAATATTTTCATACTATTAAATTTTAAAATTTAAAGGTATAAAAGTAATAAATATAACTATATGTATATAGCTGAATATAATTAGCAGGCTATTTATTCGAAATCTTTAGTTCATTAATGGCAATCCATGCCATTAAGCCCATCCCCGTTTCAAGAGAAGTTTCGTCCACATTAAAAGTGGAAGTATGAAGCCCCGAAGTAATTCCTTTGGAGACATTGCCTGTTCCTAATCTATAAAAACAGGAGGGCTTTACTTTGGAGTAATAGGCAAAATCTTCGGAAGTCATTCTTGGCTCAAGGTCAACAATATTTTCCTTACCCAAATATTCTTCAGCGAATTTTTTTGCCCTTCGTGTTACTTGCTCATCATTAACAAGCACAGGGTAACCCTTTATAATTCTCAGGTCGTAATCTCCTCCCCGCTTTTTGGCAGTGTTAGATACAATTCCCCGCAATGTTTCATGCACTATATCTCTACTATTCTCATCCATAGTGCGGAGGGTGCCTTCCAGATTCACTTCATTGGGAATGATATTAGTAGCCCCGTTAGCCGTTAATTTCCCAAACGCAAGCACCATAGGAGATTCACTTTTCACATTATCCATAAAGGTTTTTTCTACCTCTAGTAATATCTCCGATGTAATTAAAATAGGGTTCACAATAGCTTTCGGAAGAGCCGCATGGCCACCTTTTCCTTTCACGGTAAGATAAATTTCATCGCAGGCTGCCATATAACTCCCTGTGGCAAAACCGGCTTTACCTGCTTCCAGCGAAGGAAGCACATGCTGCCCCATAACAGAGGACGGAGCAGGGTTTTCCAGCACCCCTTCTTTTATCAGAATAGATGCCCCACCCGGCAGCTTCTCTTCTCCGGGTTGAAATATGAGTTTTATAGTTCCGTTCCATTCATCGGAAAGTTCACTAAGTATTTTGGCAGCTCCAAGTAAGGTAGAGGTATGGACATCATGCCCGCAGGCATGCATAACCCCTGCATTAGCCGATTTATACGAAACTTCGTTCCTTTCTTCAATAGGCAGTGCATCAATATCGGCGCGCAGCGCAATAGTTTTACCGGGTTGCTTTCCTTTAATAATGCCTATAATACCGGTACCCGCCATACGAGTATATGGAATACCATATTCCTCCAGCACAGAAGCAATGTAATTAGCAGTATTATATTCCTGATACGATAATTCGGGGTTCGCATGAATATGCCGTCTATACGCTATTACCGCTTCAAAATTCTTTGCAGAAAGGGATTTAATTTGCTCAAGAAGCATCCGTCAATTTGATATTTATCAAATCAGTGAACTATCAAATTGCCAAACACTTTTAGTACCGTCCGCCGGGCGATGCAACACCAACCGGGTTTCCAAGCCTTGACATAGCGCAACGGAACCCGATATAATCGGTTGACTGGTGTTCATCCAAAAATCTGCGTTGAGCGGGACTCATCCAAAAAGGAATGTCTTTCCATGAGCCGCCTTTATACACCCTTGCCTCATCACTTATAAGGGTGGTGCTACCGGTTTCATACATAAATTTCTTGTCGTGGGTAGATCCTGCAGCCGGGCTCCCAGGCATCATTACGTTCGCTGGAATTAGGGTCACCGTCCAGATAATCTCTTTCATCAGACTCATGATAATTTCTCCTGAATGCCAGATTATCTTCTTTATGCTGGTTATCCACCGGTCTGTATTTAACTTCGCCGGGGATATTTATAATATTGCTGTCGGCATCATATTGCACGGAATCTTGGATTACAATACCATCCTGGTCTTTAACCTGCGTGAAAACTGGTTACCCCTGAAAGGTCTTAAATCATTTCCATCATAGGGCATCATCGGCCTGTAAACATCCATCACCCATTCGCTCACATTACCTGCCATTCCATATAACCCATAATCATTGGGCCAGTATGAAAATACGGGTGATGGTTATATCAGCTGCGTCATTCAGTCTCCCGGCAACACCCATATAGTCACCACCGGCTCTTTTGAAGTTGGCAAGTTCTTGTCCTATATATTTTTCATCAGGGTTACGGGTTGCGTGACCATTCCATGGATATATTCTGCGTTGCGAAATAAGTTCAAATTGTGTATTTCCAATTAAACCCATGCTGCAAATTCCCATTCTGCTTCAGTAGGAAGGCGATAATCAGGTAAAAAGATACCGTCTTCAATTTTCACATTTCTGTCCGGCATTGTTTCCTTTTGTTCCATTAGAAGGATTGTAATCAGGAAGCGGAACCTTGACTTTTCCCTGCCCATTTTCCGGCAAGATATTCTTCTGTATTAAAGTAATCGGCATCGGAAGGGGAAGGGCTCCAGTCAATAACACCTTCACTTACTAATATATATTCATTTACCCTATCAGTCCTCCATTTGCAATAATCACTTGCCTGTAACCAGTTTATCCCTACAACAGGGATAATCTTGATAGGAAGGGTGACGGAAATAATATTTCACCATATCTTCCATAAATGCAAGTTTCGATTTCTCCAAACAAGGGTATCAGGCAAAGCCTTTACATAAACTTGGGGATAGTTAGGACCAAAAACCCTATTTGTCCAGTATAAATATTCCCTGTAATCGGTATTGGTTACTTCAGTTTCATCCATATAAAATGAAGAAACGGTAACTCTTCTTGGAACACTGTTCCAATCAGACATTACATCATCCTGGGTTCTTCCCATAGTGAAGGTACCACCTTCTATAAAAACAAGCCCGGGACCGGTTTCCTGTTCTTCATAAGGGCTTACTTCAAAGCCGCCGTTAGAAGGATCATTATAATTCCATCCGGTGACAGGGGAATGCTCTTTACTGCAAGCTCCTAAGATAAACAAATCCTGCAATCTCCAATAATTTTTACGCTTTTATTCATGATTTTCTATCGGTTAAGTGAAACAACTATCTTTTAGAATGAAGGACAATTAATTACATTATATGTATGTCTTTTTGGGCGGCATGGAATTGAAAATTAGAGACAATTCATGTGAACCGCCGGTGGCAAGGGTTAATTTAGAGATAGTTACGTCGTAACTATATCCAAACTTAACATTGCCTTTATCAATCCCTATTAACAAAATAATGGCATCCTGGTTCCTGTACCATAAGCCGCCAACAAATGCACCCTTAATGGCATAGAACCCAAGGTCAAGCTGCTGAAAATTACCTTGTTTTTGATAAAATATTGGGCGAAATGGTAAACTTGGTCTTCATCAAGAGTATGAATCGTGTATTAATAGGAATCATGGCTCCGGCATGAACGGTATATTTTAATGGTAGGGGACTTGAACCTTGACAAATGATTCATCGGGCTGGGTAAGGTGATCGGCAGCAAAACCAAAAAATACATTTTTTGACCGTAGCCCAAAATGCCGGCTGAAAAATCAGGTGCACTACTGTGTTCTTACTAGTTGTTCGCCGGTAGGTATAAACAAATCCGCTATACCGGATCAATCTCGTCATCAAACGTAAATTTGCTTTCATCAATGCTTAATTGGTGGTAAGTAGCCTGAAACCCTGCGTTAATGGCAAATTTCCTGTTAACATTTAATCTGATAAGCATATATGGCACTTAAATTGGTATTGTGTAAGCACTCCTCCTGCTTTATCCTGTTCTACTAATAATCCTATTCCTCCTCCAAACGCATCAACATACCGGTCGAAAGAAGCGCTGTAAGTAACAAAGTTACCCGGAATAGCAGGCCATTCGTCACGAAAATTTATGCATACCCTGGGACACCTTTCACTGCCTGCAAAAGCCGGATTTAAGATAAACGGATTAGCATAGAACTGCGTAAATTGCGCATCCTGTGCATCGGTATTATATATTATCCCTCCTGTCATCACTAAAGTAAGTGAAGTAATAAGTAGTATTTTTTTCATGTTGCAAAAGACATTAGGGGACAAATGTACGAAAAAATTATACGTAAGGTTACAAAATCAGTATTTTTAGGGTTGCACAATAATTTTTAACTCTTCTAGTTTCTTCATACTCGATAGTTATAATCATTAAAATTACCTTACTTTGCCGCAGGATTACTGAACCATTTTTTTTAACATGAAGTTTTCATCCTGCGTTTTTCTGTTGTTTTTTCTCTCTTTTTCAATTCCGGCATGGTCGCAATTAAAATCCAGGCAGAGTTCATCGAAGCCCACCCAAACAAGCCCTGCTGCTGTGGCAGAGGTTGCGAAAGAACCATCACCTGCGGTTAACAATACGAAAAAGGGCATAGCCCCGAACGGGCAAATTACCTTGTCGTGGGGGAAGCCTTTTATAGATAGCATGGGTGGAACAATTTCAGGTGTAGAATACATAAATTTCAAGGGAGCCATATATTCTACAGAAAACCACCACTTACCGGAATTTTTCAAACAGATTAAACTCAATACAGGCTCAAACCAGGCTACAGTTGACATACTAACGCCTAAATACGAACCCCTTTCAGCGGAAGAATTAAAAGCCCTGGGCGTTAATGCAAAATGGGTTGGCCCGGAAGTAACACCTCATGTCAGGGTTTCTTCACAAAATAAAGAGAATTATGTCCGAATTCAATTTATACCTGTAAGAAAGAATGCATTTACTGGGACTTACGAAAAACTGGTTTCCTGTTCCCTCGATATCCACCAAAGCAGTGAACCCGGAAGGGCCGGAAAAATACATACTACCATCAGTTTTGCTTCTTCTTCCATATTAAGTATGGGTACGTGGTTTAGAATTGGGGTGACTGCTGACGGGATATATAAATTAAACTCGTCCTTTTTTGTAAAAGCAGGGATAGATACTTCTAATTTGCTTCCTGCCAACATACGGATATATGGAAACGGCGGAGCTATGTTGCCCCAGTCAAATGCCGCTTACCGCCCCGATGACCTTACAGAAAATGCTATATATGTACATGGGCAAAATGACCCGTCATTTAAAAAAGGAGATTATGTGCTGTTTTATGGGCAAAGCCCCCATGTATGGACTTATGATACTTTGGACCAAAGGTTCCACCATACGGTAAACCTGTATTCCGACACCACTTTTTATTTTATAAATATTGATTTAGGACCGGGCAAAAGAATTGGATGGGAGCCTTCCTTAACTTCCACCCCAACCAATACAGTTACCACCTTCGCTGACTATGCTTACCATGAACTCGACGGGGTTAACCTTATTCAATCGGGCAGCGAATGGTTTGGCGAATATTTTGAATCTACCACGCAATATACTATTACATTTCCTTTTTCCAATTTATCCAATTCATCACCGGCTTATGTAAATACTTCAATAGCATCGCGTAATTGCAGCTCAAGTGGCACAGGTTATAATTACTACACTACAGGACCCACATCGGGGTTAGCAACGGCTACCATAGCTAATGTTACCTGTAACCCTACTGATGCCTATGCAAGCCTGGGTTCCTGCACCTATACTTACACCCCGGTTCCGGGCAGTTCAGCCGTGTCTGTTGTTATTTCAAAAACCACACCAAGCGCCGTAGGGTGGCTTTATTATGTTGAAACCAATGTTACCCGGGATTTGACCATGGGTAGCCAAAGCCAGATGGAATTCAGGGATACTAAGTCGGTAGGCTCAGGTCATACTTCACTGTATACTATTTCCTCCTATACACCTATCCAAGTTTGGGATGTAAGCAATCCGCAGAGTGCAGACAGCGTATCCTTCCTTTCAACAAGCGGAGGGGCATACAAATTTGCCCGCCCTGCCGATACGTTAAAGCAATACATAGCCTTCCCCCTTTCCAATAAGGCGGATAGCAATGTAACTTTTTTTGGTAAAGTTGCCAATCAAAACCTGCATGCCATGCCCCAGGCAGATATGATTATAGTAACCAACCCGCTTTATCTCAGCGAGGCTGAGCAATTAGCCGCCTTTCACAGGAGCCATGATAATTTATCGGTAAATGTGGCAACTACCCAGCAGGTGTATAACGAGTTTTCTTCCGGGCTACAGGACCCCACAGCCATCAGAGACTTTGCCCGCATGTTTTATGACCGCGCCGGAAATAGTTATACAAGTTCCCCTAAATACCTGCTTCTTTTTGGAGATGGCTCTTTTGACCCCAAACACCGGGTATCGGGAAATAACAATTATGTAGTTACGTATGAATCTGCCAATTCTTTCCTGCCGGCCGGCGGAACGTATGTAACCGACGATTACTTTGTTCTGCTGGACAGCACTGTTACCACCCCCCCCGATGTTGTCAATCCTATAAGCGGAACCAACTATAGTCTTAACATGTCGGTGGGAAGGATACCAGCCGATAATGTGACAGAAGCTCGTTCCTGCGTTAATAAAATAATATCGTATGAAACTGCTTCGGGACAGCCGGTAACTGCCTCCACAGCCTGCTGCAATACGCAAACACAGTATAATCTTGCCAACTGGAGGAACCGGATTTGCTTTATAGCGCACGATGGTGAACAAAATCAATTTCAGGATGCCTGTGAAACCATGGCTGATTATGTTACCGCTAATTATAAAAATTTGAATATTAATAAAATCTATCTTGATGCATATACGATGGTTCAAACCCCCGGGGGGCCTAGGTACCCTTCTGTTAATATTGCTATAGACGAACAGATGAACCAGGGGTTGCTTATATATAATTACGAAGGTCATGGGGGACCTACAGGGCTTGCCCTTGAAAGGGTACTTACATTTAACGATATATATTCCTGGACCAATGTAAGCGCCATGCCCCTTTTCTTCAATGGCTCCTGCGCATTTGCCCAATGGGATAACCCCCTGCAGGTTTCAGGGGGAGAAGTTTCTTTTACCTTGCCAACAGGGGGTGTAATAGGAATGATGAGCGCCTCAAGGGAAGTTTTTTTACAAAATAATGCAGCCCTTAATGAATGGTTTATCCAGGTGCTTTACAGCCCCTTGCCAGATGGAAGCCTTCCCCGCCTAGGCGACCTGCTTACCATGGCTAAAAATAATTACGGGGGAACCAACATTAATAATCTTACGTTTTGTCTTTTGGGCGATCCGGCTGTGCGCCTTGCCTACCCTAAATACGACATCTATACCACCTCTATCAATGCTAAAACGGTTACCTCCACTGCCGATACATTAAAAGCCCTGGCAAAAGTTACCGTTTCGGGATATGTGGGAGATAGTGCGGGTAACGTACTTACTTCCTTTAACGGATTACTGAATCCTACCCTGTACGATAAACCCGACAGCATTACCACCTTAGCAAACCTGGGTGCCGGACAAAGTTCCCCTATGACTTTTATTCTTCAGAATAGTGAACTTTACCGGGGATTGATTTCTGTAAATAACGGGAAATTCACATTTACATACGTAATGCCTAAAGATATACTGTATTATTACGGCTACGGCAAATTCAGTTATTATGCCGAGAACGGGACCACAGATGCCACCGGCAATTATCAAAACCTGATAGTAGGGGGTACCTCGCCTACGGCACGTAATAATGGGATAGGCCCGAAGATAAGGCTCTATATGAATGACAGCACATTTATTTACGGCGGGCTTACCAACCAAAACCCTTCCTTGTATGCTATTGTTTTTGACAGCAATGGCGTCAACACATCAGGTACTTCCATAGGACATGACATAACGGCTGTACTTGATAATAATACAGCCAATACGTATGATTTAAGTAATTATTACCAGCCTTCGCTTAACAGTTACCAAAAAGGAACTATTACCTTTCCCTTCAGTTCATTACCAAACGGAACACATACTTTATCATTACGCGTATGGAATGTGTATGATAATACTGCCATCACCTCCACAGAGTTTAATGTGGAGCCACAATCGAGCTTGCAGTTGCAGCATGTGTTGAATTATCCTAATCCGTTTACCACGCATACGCAGTTTTTCTTTGAAATTAATGAGGTATGCACCCAAATGGATGTGCAAATACAAATATTTTCAGTTTCGGGTAAATTGGTTAGAAACATCTTGACCTCAGTAAAAACGGACAGTTTCCGCTCACAACCAATAGACTGGGATGGGAAGGATGATTACGGCGACAGGATAGCACGGGGAGTATATATCTACCATATAAAGGTAAGAACCAGTACAGGTGCTTCGGCAGATACCTTTCAAAAACTTGTCATATTATAAGCTTTCATATATTTGCAGCCTTTTAATAATTTCAAAACATACTATTTGATGATTTAGAGCGTTACTACACTTTAGTTTAATGCACATGAAATTTAATACCTCGCGCAAACTTACAGCCGCTTTGATTACGCTTCCCTTATCCGGAAGTTATTTATTAGCCCAGAGCAGCGGTAGCGCCAATTTACTTGGTCAAAACCTTGCCCAAAATGTTAACGTAGTAACTACGGCTGTGCCGTTTTTGCTTATAAGCCCCGATGCCCGGGCCGGTGGAATGGGCGATGCCGGAGCTGCCTCTACCCCCGATGCCAATTCCATAGGATGGAACCCTTCCAAACTGGGTTTTATTGATAATGACATGGGCTTTTCGGTTTCTTACACCCCCTGGTTAAGGCAATTAGTGCCCGATATTAACCTCGGGTACCTTTCGTTTTATAAAAAAATGCAGTCCAACCAAACATTAGGAGTTGCACTCAGGTATTTTTCCCTGGGCAATATCGAATTTACGGATAATGGAGGTGTAAATATCGGCAGTTTTAACCCCGAAGAATATTCCATAGATGTGGCTTATGCACTTAAACTAAATGACAACTGGGGAGTTGGCATGGCAGCAAGATATATCTATTCCAATCTTACGGGCGCTGTTGCAGTAGCCGGAGAATATACCAAGCCCGGCAGGGGGTTGGGCGTTGATATCTCATCTTATTACAAGTCTAATGATGTGGAATGGGGCGGTAAAAAAACCGTTGTATCAGCCGGAATTTGTATCTCGAACATTGGCCCTAAAATATCCTATACCAATAGCGGCAATGCCGATTTTATACCTATACAACTCCGCGTGGGGCCAAGCATTACCATGAACCTTGACGATTACAATAAAATTACCTGGTTGCTCGACCTTACTAAGTTGCTGGTTCCTACCCCTCCTGTATATAAGCTTGATTCTCTTGGTAACCCTGAAGTGGGACCGGGCGGACCCATACTGCTTGCAGGAAAAAACCCCAATGTATCGGTACCACAAGGTATGATACAGTCTTTTTATGATGCGCCGGGAGGAGGACTGGAAGAATTCCATGAAATAAATTATGCCACCGGGTTTGAATATTGGTACGATAACCAATTTGCTGCCCGTACAGGGTTCTTTTATGAAAGCCCTACCAAAGGCGGAAGAGAATATATTACTATGGGAGCCGGTTTCAGGCTTAAAGTAATGAGTGTTGACCTTTCTTACCTTATCCCTATTACCCAGCAAAACCCATTGGCAAACACATTGAGGATAACCCTCGGGTTTAACTTCAATAAATCGAAGAAAGGCGACGCAGAGAAAACCACCGACGACGCAGCGCCTCCTGCCAACTGATAGCTTTAAGGTAATTGAAATTCCGCATAGGATATGGTTTTGATGTTCATGCCCTGCAGCAAGGAAGACCTTTCGTATTAGGCGGAATTACCATCCCCTCCCCTTTCGGGCCCCTGGGCCATTCCGATGCCGATGTGCTGATACATGCTATTTGCGATGCCCTGCTCGGCGCAGCAGCATTAGGGGATATTGGCATGCACTTTCCCGATAACACTCCTGAATTTAAAAATATTGACAGTAAAATATTATTGCAAAGGGTAATTCATCTTTTAAAAGAAAAAAATTACTCTATTGTGAATATTGACTCTACTGTAATACTCGAAAAACCCAAAATAGCGCCCCATATTGAGGCTATGAGAGAATCGCTTTCCGTGGTAATGCAAATCCCTATAAATGATATCTCCATTAAGGCTACCACCAATGAAAAAATGGGCTATGTGGGAAGAGGTGAAGGAGTTTCTGCCCATGCGGTGGCTATGATAGAGCTGGTGAGTTAGGAGTTTAGAGCTATTTGTATTCCCGCATATTTATTCGTTGAGCTTATCTGTTGGTATAAAAATGTAAGCTGTGTTTAAAAAAATAAAATTCACACTACCCACCACCTTCCACACCCGGATACCATAGCAGTATCAATCCTCTCGGGTTTAGCCCTCTACGCGCGGAATATCATATACAGGCTTATTTCCGTAAACAATTTCAAGTTTAACATTTTCCTTATCCCTTTCCACATATGGTGCAGGGTGCCCATAACCTCTGTTCATTAATGCCTTGTACGCCGGGGTGTCACCCTTAAGGGCTTTTGCAATTTGTGCCAGGTTAATAGCAAGCTCCATGGTCAGTTGTTCGGGTGCCATGTCAAATAACCCGGCGAGTTTCTTTAGCTGGAATTTATTGGAACCGGGCACCCTGCATTGAAGCACCTCTTGCAGTAATTTCTTTCTTGCCCAACCCAGTTTTTTCAATTCAGCGGGGGGTTGGTTTTGCGCCGATACCTGTGCCATTTCACCGCGCTCCTTTAAAGCATCTATTCTTTCTTCTTCGGTAGCCATTTTTTTAAAAGTTTGTCATGGCAAAAATAGGGCATGAAAAAGTGGCTTATCAAAAAGTCATTGACTTAAAAAAAGAAAAAGAAATGAAAAGAGAAAAATACAATTTCAGTTTTTAATTTCATTTCTATTTACAGTTTCAGTTTCACCCGGGTTATTTCTCCCGGTATGTATTTTTACAAACTGCTATATTTATTACTGCATTTTGATTTATTATTTATACCCCCCGGAACCCAATAGGGACACAGCTCTCGGGGAATTAACTCATAACCACGCACTTAAGTAGTCCGATTCATGCCGTTTTATGCCGTTTTTTTTATCACGGCTAAAACGACAAAAAAAATGTTGCTTATTTAATCGATTACTTTTTCAGCGCAGCCAACAGGTATTCCCTGTTCAGGGTTGCAATGTTGGCCACTGAAATATTTTTGGGGCATTCAGCCTCGCAGGCATTAGTATTGCTACAATGGCCGAAGCCTTCTTCATCCATAGCCTCCATCATGTTTATAGCACGCTCTTCCCGCTCGGGTTTGCCTTGTGGCAGCAAGCTCAGCTGGGCCACTTTAGCAGAAACAAAAAGCATGGCAGAACCATTTTTGCAAGCTGCAACACAGGCTCCGCAGCCAATACAGGCAGCAGCATCAAAGGCTTCTTCGGAAATGTATTTAGGTATCGGTATTGAGTTGGCATCGGGGGCGCTGCCTGTGCTTACTGAAACATATCCGCCGGCATGCATAATCCGGTCAAAGCCCGACCTGTCCACCACTAAATCTTTTATCACCGGAAAAGCTTTTGCCCTCCATGGTTCCACCGTAATAGTTTGCCCGTCGTGAAAATACCGCATGTGCAACTGGCAGGTAGTTGTACCTTTCAGCGGGCCATGAGGCCTGCCATTGATATACATACTGCACATGCCGCAAATACCTTCTCGGCAATCGTGGTCGAATGCAATAGGCCCTTCTCCCTTGTTTATTAACTCCTCGTTTAGTACATCGAACATTTCAAGAAAAGACATATCGGAAGAAATATCGTTTACCTTATAGGTTACAAATCCCCCTTTATCACTGGCACTTTTCTGCCTCCATACTTTTAATGTCAGGTTCATACTGCTTGAATTAATTGCACAGGCGAAATTACGTATTATTTATATGCTGAAAATAAATTCTTCCAATTAAGCCCTGTTTTATTACGACAGGGAGAACCGGATAGCAATGCCGCCATCCATAGTAGAAGTAGGGAACGTAGATGAAATAAATGGGTTATTGATGATTTTATCAAAAAAGATGCGGAAGGTAATCCGTTTGTTAATGTTGTATTCAGCCTGTGTTTTAACGGTAATAATCTGCTGTCCGCCCGTAATTTGGTTGGCACGGTTAATAGCGTTTCGGACAATGGTTTCATTACTTTGCAAAGACAGGTCGGCCCGCAGTGTAACATCATTTTTTATTGCCTTCCCCCCCACTTTAAAAGGCAGCAGCACACTCTTAATTTTGTATCCCAGCCCCATTATATATTCCGATCCATGTACTTCTGTAACTGTAAGATCGGTTAAATCGAGGGCAGCCTGGCGCTGGTTGCGTATTTCAAAGTTAGATGAAACATTGTTCTTGAACATTACGGCAAGTTTTATGAGGGGAGAAAAAGCATCGGATAAAGAAACGGCAGGAATCTGGTCACGGGGTAAAAAATCTCCGTTCAGGTCAGTAGCTGTAGGAAAACCATATCCGTCAGTTGAAAAAAGCGGGTTATAAGTATATCCGCCTATGCTATATGTTCCGGTGTATGCGTTACTTATGGTTATGGAAGTAACATTCTTTTTAATCCAGGGCCAAATGCTTGCCACCGGTTTATAAATATTGTAGGCTATTGTCCAGTTAGGTAATGGAATGGCGGGAAACGGGTTCAGGGTCACCTTCCCGGGGTCTTGCCCGGAATAAGCAGCAAGAAATGCAGGTATGGCAACATTCTGCGAGTAAATACTATATCCGTTATAATAGCCGGGATTAGTGGGGCTATATCCACCAGAAAGGGGATTAAGCTGCCCCTGCCGGACAGAAATTTTGTACGTATTATTGATAAAAGTACCGAAGACGCTGGAGGTACTTGTAGAGCCATTGGTGCCGGAAAATATGGTTTTAACAAATAAATATGACATGCTGAAATTCCCCATTTCATTATAGCTATTAGTATCCAGGTACCTTCCCTCCGGACCCATTTTAGTAATAAGGTATTCACTGGTATTTTGCGAATAGGTCCTGTTGGCTGTCAGGTCCAGCTTAAAATCAGGAAGCGGTTCGAGAGAGGCATGTACACTAAAGGTTTGGGTGTTTATGGTGGTAAGCGGGGTATAATCATTATACAGGTATTCAAGCCAGTTATTTTGTTCCGCTCTCTGCAAAATATTTGACTGGCTTCCAAAAACAAACGCAGGTCCGGGCGCCCAGCCATTACCGGGGTCCATGCCCAAAATTTTAGTAGAGTCGTTATACTGTGGCAATACGGTACCCTTATTATTCGAATAAGTAATACTTACATTTTTTAAAGAAGTAAGCAGGTAGGTAAAAAGCCTTTCACTATAATACAGCCCATCGTGCGATTGAGTAGAGTCTTCCGGGGGTTCAGCTGCCGGTCTTTGGTCCTTGCCACCGGGCTGTCTTGCCGGAGGGGGCCTATTCTTGCTTTCTGTTTTCAACATATCCCTTAACATGGGGATTTTGTTATACAGGGTGGTCATATTGAATGTCCCGTTAATTGATTGGGTATTGGAATTTGATATAGTAGCGCCTAAGGTATCATATCCAAAGGGGGCATGTGTCCACTCATAACTGGACTGGTAATGGGCTGTTACGGTCATGAAGTCAAGAAAAGGTATTTCTTTCAGGGGTACTTCATAGTTCAGCCCGGCAGTTTGCTTGAAATCTGTATTTATCTGGTGCGAAAAAAAGGCATTTCTCACGCTGTCCCGCTGAATGGCAGTGGTAATAGGCAGCCCCTGGGGTTCTGCCACACGGGCTTCATTAGTAGCTGTGTAATCAAACCTCAGCGATTTGGTAATCGGATAGGTGAGGTTATAAATCCTATCTACATTGAAAATCTTATTAACTGCTACAGGTAATTGTATATCCCCCGTGCCCGGAATAATCATCCTGATTTGAAAGGCAGAATATTCCCTGTCAATATTTTCAGCCACCGAGAATTTATCAATCATCGGGTAGAAATTGAAATCACTTACTAAGGCAAAATATTTTCTTTTCCGGAAGAAATCTACTTTCTTAAGGGGCTGTATAACTTTGGGCTTAAAGGAATAATTATAAGCTAAGCCGCCTTTGTAGCTCTTGTAAAAATTCTGTACATAATTTACATCATGGCTCGACTGGTCGGTGAATGCATAATTACCGGTAAAATTTGAAATATCATAAAAATGCGATTTCTTGGAGTTTTTACCCCTGTTTTTATGCACATTAGTAAAGTTCAAACTCCGTTGGATAGTCCGGCTGATGACTATGCTTTTTATTGAATCTTGTCCGTGTTTATCCAGGGCATCCAGCGAATTCGTTAAAAGTATATCAGGGTCTAAGGGGTTGTACTCGGGCAAGATATATTTATCGGAATAGGACATATAGGTTGGCACACTCACATTCCATGAAGTGGGTAAAAATTTCCCCATTTCCAGGTTGGTGGCGATAGAATACCCCAGGTCTGTTTCACGGCTCAGGCTGCCTACATTCGACTCAAGGGTACCGAAACCGGGTGTGGAGATATTACCCGATAAGGAAAGGGTTCCCAGGTCAGCCAGCTTTGCCGTTACCCTATCAACGGTTGCCCAACCGCCTTTTTCGTCAAAATCTGTCATACGGAGTTCATCAAACCATATCTGTGCGCACTTAGGCTTGCCATCATCTGTTGTAAGGGTGAGTGATGTTCTTTTAGGGTTCCTTACTCCCAGCATTACTTCCTGCACATTGCTTATGGTTGGGTTACCAACAATGGTAATGTTATTCGCCCCGCTCTTTACCGTATAAGGAGTTTGAAAGGTGATATTCTTATTGGTTTCCATGGCCGCATCCCTGGCAAGTTTTGCATTTTCAAGGGTGGTTAATGAAATGGTCATGGTGTTATCAGCAGGCCAGACCGAAAGCTGGTTTTCATTATTATTGGTGTTGTAATTACCGGGAGTAGTGACAGTCATAGGCACTTCATACTCGTAATAATTCTCTGTGAAATCGCTTCCTAATCTTATAAACGCCGTTACATCGCCATATTTCAATGGTTGGCTGGGGTCAGATGATTCACAGTGGACAAACATATTTAGTGTTTTGTATGCCCTCAAGTCAAGTTGAACATTCTTTGTTACTGCCCTTGCATCGCCATCCTGCAAATCGCAAACGCTTAAAGCAAGCGAGCCCTCATTCAACTGAACCAGGTTGGCAGATTGTAAATTGAGCTGACGTTGTATCCCGGGAGGAATAACATAATTGACCGGGGTGGTGTTTGAGTTTTCTTGTAAATTAACGCCATACTCATCAAAGGTGGTATAGTTTTCATTGGGTATATAATCTCCCGGGGCAAGCAGTGAACCGGTAAATTTGCGCCAGGCATCCTGCACCAGTTCCAATTGTCCGAAACGGCACAGAATGGGCCTGTCAAATCCTTTGAAATACATCCTGATAAAGCGGATAGAATGGAAATCGGATATCTGTCCTATTTTGCGGGTGTAATCGTTGAGGGGTATTTTAAACTCATACCAGGTAGTGTGATGGGTAGTACCGTCTGCCACCGTAACCGGCGCTGTATAGGAACTCACAATATAATCATTCCCAACAGCCCCGGGAGGGTTATTTGTTTGCAAAGCAGTGGGTGTCAATTGAACTTCATATTCAAAATAGGCTTCATCCTGCGTAAGGGTATTATCCTGGTTAATGTCTTCTGTGTTTGGCAAAGTTGTTTCATCGGTAGGATACCCTCCTCTGTTTTGTGTGGCATACTGCAGGTTGGTAGGAGAATTATTTTCCAATCCGTTATACATCAAATAGCGCTGAACTATTCCCAGGTTTGCTGAATCATAATCATCACCTCTATAATAGTGATAGTCATCTGTAGAAGGGTCATTTGATGCCAGTTTTGCTGCTCTTCCCCCAACGCCTGCCTGCATTTCATTTACATACGTGCTGAAAAAGTTCCTTTCCTGTGCATCCGATAAACCATCTAATCCAATATCTTGATAAGGGCGGGTAGTATTGTCATTATCAAAAGCATTTACCAGGGAAGGGTTTACGGGCACATGCCCCCAGGCTGTTGCTGTCCAGGGATTATTAGTATTCGAGGGAATCCCAGCATCACTGGAATTAGTGGGCAAGCCATTTTCAAAGCTTTTTTGTCCGTCTCTAAGCACATCTTCCGATACATCACCCAAATCAAAATACAAAGCCCCTGTAGTATTGGTGGAATTGGCAACACTATTATTTCCGATTGTATCGGAAGGGGTATAAGGGCTCATCATCCAAAATTCAATATATTGGATATTATCCGTTTCAAAATCAGTTATCTGCAAGGGGCGCTGAATACCTCCCCAGCGCGATTGAGGGTCTTTTAAAGTCCCGTCGGAATTTACACCTGCCGATATATTAGATCCCGAAGGGGGGTTATAATTATAGGGACCTCTTGCCAGAGGATAAAAACCTATATTCAATACAGGCAGGTTAATGGGTGTTCCGGTAGCCGATTGTTCGGTAGGAAATAATTCAGTTTGAAGAACGATACGTACCCGGTCGTCGGACATTTGGGCAGTAGTTTCATTGGATGGAGTAACCCCGCTTTCGGTTTGCTGGAATAATGGGTCCACCACATACCAGGCTATTTTTGCCCGGTTATAGCCAAAACGCAAATCGTTGAATAGCTGTGCTTCGGGGAAGCCTGCCTGTCCCCCGGGGGTGCTGGCAATAGACCATGTGATAGGTTGGGAAATATCAATAAAACTTTCAGTACCTTCAAAATCATCTATATAAGCTGTGCCGGTACCACCTATAAATTTCGGGTGGCCAGGTATCATAGCGGCCACTTCTGAACTGGCCGTAATTTCAGAAGGAGCTTTGGTATGGATCATGGGGAGCTTGTCTATAATATCGGTCAGGAAAGAAGCCGGTTTTTTAAAGTCCCCGTTCAAACCCAGCATAGTATTAGAAACCGGTTCCTGCCCAATGCTGACAATCTGTGTTAACGGATGTTCGGTATAATTAACTACAGTTGCCCCGAGATTAAAATTTTTTGACATCATATAATCAAAATGCTGCCCGAAAAATGTTTTCGATTCTATACTGAACAAGGCATTATTTTCCAATGAAATTTGTATAGGCGTACCGGAACTCAATAAGCCCTGGTTAAGGATTTTAACCCTCCCCAATGTATAATCTACTGTATAATCGACATTTTCTGTAAGCTGTTGCCCGTTAGCAGTAACTATCACCGACCCCTGGGGGATATTGGCTGCACCAAGGTTTATATCGGAACTTGCCGATGACTGGAAACTACCCCGTATCCAAAACCGGTCGAGGTTGGGTATCTGCTGCGCCGCCACAAGCAACGAGTCATACAAAGGCTGAAAGACATAGTTGGGCGCTAACGCCCCATCTCCTGGCGGCAACCATTTTCATTCGCAAGATAATAACCGAAAGGTTCCACATTGGGAAATATAATATACCCGTTAGCAGCATCAATGGTAATCCCGGGTAAAAAATCAAACAATCCGTCCGGGATACGGTCACCTTCTTGATCTAACTGGTCCATCCCCAAAACATCCAACAGCTGTTTGCCATTCAGGTTTCCCTGCGGAAGATAAGGAATATCATAGCCCGTAGCAGCATTGGAATACCATACATTCATCATGAAATTCTGAGGATTGATTTGGTATGAACCCAATGCATAAATGTTTTTCATCATCAAATTCCAAATCGGTTGGGTAGTGCTTACGTTTGTACTCTTGACCATTTTGACAACCAATTCATTGGTTGTAGGAACCCCATCTGTTGAAAACTGACCGACCTGGTAAATTTTGCCATTAATAGTATATTGGAATGCTACCGCCAACTACCTGGTCATAATTCAGGGGTTGCTTTAATGAAATATAGCCTAAGCGGGTGTTAAGGGTGTATTCTGAAGGTTGCAACATCCGCGCCAAATCTACTTTTTCATAATCAGTTACCTGTTCGAGACCTTTGGACTGCAATGCTGTAATGGCGCTGGTAGGTGTTGAAATCCCGGGGGTCCTTTCTAAAATATAAGGGTCCAGGGAATTAACAGAATCAGTGGGAGGGTATTTGGTGGTATAAGACGTATACCCATATTGGGTATTAAGGTTCACAGGGCCGCTACGACCATGCGTAAAGTGAGGGGCACTTTCCCCTAAATCGCTAAATGCGAGTATGTACCTTGTATTTTGAGTGGCTGCAGTGGTATTTGTAACCCAAACTTCCACCCGGGTAATCGTTACTCCTCCTGTAACAAGGGGCAAATGCGCCAGCGACGAATCATAATTATCCCTGAAATACTGGGATAAAAAATAGTGCTGGTTTGCCATATACTGGTCAGCTTTAATATTGAAATTGGTAGTTTGTGCCCCATTTTGAACCGTAATGGTTTTTTTGTTCCCTTTTTCCTGGGCATACACGGTGGTAGAGGTAAGCCTGCCAAATTGCAATTTCGTTTTAATACCAAATAAACTCTGGCTACCGGTAATCAGCGTTCCTGGAAGGTTAAAAGTTACATTACCCGCATCTATTTCTTTAATAATATCGTCCTCTTTGCCCTGATATTGCAACTTCATCTGGTTTTGGAAATCAAATGTGGCTTTGGTATTATAATTGGTGGTGAGTTTCAATTTAGTACCAATCTCCCCGGTAACGCTTAATTGTATATTTTCATCGAAGTTAAAGGTTGTGAGGCTCCTTTGGGCTACCGGCAACGCAGGGTTTTCCATTTTGGAGTTATTAAATCCAAAAGTAAGCTCGGCAGAGCCTTGGGGAATAATATTAACGGTATTTCCTCCAAACACATCTTCAAAGAACTTCCCCCCTATTTTTATCGGTGGAATCAGTTGTTTTCGTTGCTGGTCAGCCTGTGTAGTGGCAGTTACTTTTTGCTTAAAATAGTTTTTCTCAGCCTGCCTCCACATATACTCCTCATATTGGTCCGAATCCATTTCCGTAGGGATACGGTAGTCCATGTTATCTATTTTTTGGTAAATGTCATATTGCCCGGTAACGGTATTATATTCAACATCTGTTTTTACGTTGGATGGGTTGGAGAGCCTCATCCCCCCATCGGGCGCATAAAGGGGGTTCACTTCACCCGACTGGTCGGTAAAAGGATAGGCAAGCCCGTTATTTTGAAGGGTATCACTATCAGCCCTGCATTCAAAGTGATAGGTGAATATATTGCCTGAAAAGTTACCGGCTTTGGCTTCTGAAAAACAGAACAAAGACACTAACCCAAGAATATAAAATGGGTATTTTTTTATGGAGGTCAACTAATTTTTACTTAACAATAAAGAGTAAAATGTTGCATCAATTGGATGGTTTTAATGGTTAGAATAATTAAACTTAGAGGGGACGAAATTAAAAGTTTTTCAATACTCTTTTAACCAATTCTTCCAATGATATGGAATTTCCTTCCTCACGAATCATTTTATCTATGGCTTTTTCGGCAGCATTTCTTGCAAATCCGAGTGTTTCAAAGCATTTAACGCCTCGCTTCTTAAATTATTGTGTACCCCTCCTAATAAGGGCATAGCTCCGAAATTTTCTTTTCCCACTTTATTTTTAAGGTCCACTATTATGCGTTGGGCCGTTTTTTCACCAATGCCCTTAATTGCTTTCAGCCTACTTACATCTCCAATAACTATGGAGTTTTGAATATCAACAGGAGACATAGAAGATAACATGACCCTTGCAGTGGCAGCCCCTACCCCCGAAACGCTTATCAGGTCACGGAACATGATACGTTCCCCGGGTTCGGCAAAACCCATATAATACATGCGCATCTTCCCTTATTGCCTGGTGGGCATACAGTTTGCATTCCCCTGAATCAGGTACCTTATCAAAGGTATTTATGGAAATATTCAAGAGATATCCTATCCCGTGACAATCTAACACCACATAGGCGGGGTTCTTTTCCACTACCTTTCCCTGGAAATAATCGTACATAGTTTTTTTTAGGTGCGTAAAAGTAAGGTAATTTGAATAATTAAGAATTATGTATTATTGATGGTGAATAGAATATTGAGCTTGAAAATTTGAGAAACGAGTTCATCGCTTGTAGTCAAATAACCCTTACTTTTGTCCCATGAATATAAGTGACAAAGTTATTTCCCGCATAATTATTGGCGTAACTATTGCCGTACCTGTCCTAGTGACTATCCTGCATTTTATGCCCAAGCCTGATACCGTACCGGATATTATTAAACATTGCCCGCTTCTGAATGCTATCCTTAACGGAGCATGCACGGTTCTGCTAATCATGTCCTACATTGCTATAAGGAACAAAAAAGTAACCCTCCATAAAAGGTTGAATGTTACAGCCTTCACCCTTTCAGCGATGTTTCTTCTAAGTTATGTGGCATATCACTCTTTTGGGAAAGAAACCCTTTTCCCTAAAGATAATCCCTGGAGACCCATTTATCTTTTTATTCTATCTACCCACATTATACTTGCAGCCGTAGTGCTGCCAATGGTACTAATCAGTTTTTACCGGGGGCTTACCAACCAGGTTGCCAAGCACCGCAAGCTCGCCCGGTGGACATTGCCTATATGGCTTTACGTTACAACTACCGGGGTAGTGGTTTATTTAATGATTTCGCCTTATTATAATTTCTAATTGTAGTATATTTGCACCGTGAAAAAGATTTCTAAAATAATATTTTCCTTTATTATTCTCCTGTCGCCCGTATTGACAGTCGCACAGTGTGCCGTTTGTAGGGCAGGAATAGAATCAAATGTGCATTCTAATGGTAATCTTGCGAAAGGTATTAATTCAGGTATTCTATACCTGCTTACCGTCACTTACCTTGTATTTACAATTGTTGCAGTTTACTTTTTACGTCAGCGCATACGCTACTATTTACGCACTCTTGCCATTCGTTGGCGAATGTTTATAGCTTCTTTCTGAGGAGCTTACACAGGAAGGAGCCATAACCGTATTTGGCAGGTTTTCAACCAAAACATGTTCTTAAGCATTATGGCGTTTTAATAAGCCTTTAACTAAATCCTTAATTTTGTAACTTACAACTATAAATTCAATGTCTCGAATACTTACAGGCATACAAAGCACAGGCATACCGCATCTGGGAAATATATTGGGGGCGATTCAGCCCGCTATTGATATGTCAAATAACCCTGGCAATGACTCTTTTCTGTTTATTGCAGATATGCATTCTCTGATAAATATTAAGGATGCCAACATCCTCAGGGAGAATACCTATGGAGTAGCAGCCGCTTGGTTAGCCTTTGGTTTGGATACTGATAAGACGGTTTTCTACCGGCAATCCGATGTGACTGAAGTGTGCGAGTTGACATGGTATTTGAATTGCTTTACACCTTATCCCATGCTCGCCAATGCACATTCATTCAAGGAGAAATCAAACCGCCTCGCGGATGTGAATGCAGGGCTATTTGTTTATCCGGTGCTGATGGCTGCCGATATTATTTTGTATGATGCCAATTATGTTCCAACAGGTAAGGACCAGTTGCAGCATCTCGAAATAACAAGGGACATAGCTACTTCGTTTAATAACCACTATGGTGAAACCTTTGTCATTCCTGAAGCTACTACAAAAGAGGAAGTGATGCTGATACCCGGTACTGATGGGCAAAAGATGAGTAAGTCATATAAAAACACCATCGATATTTTTCTGCCGGATAAAGATTTGCGTAAAGTGATTATGAAAATAGTTACTGATGCAATTCCTGTCGAACAGCCTAAGAATCCTGATACATGCACGGTATTCAAGTTATATAGTTTAGTAGCAGAAAAGGATAAGATTGAGGAGATGCGTCAAAATTATTTGCTTGGCGGATATGGCTACGGACAGGCAAAAGAGGCATTATATTTAACTCTTATTGAAAAATATAAAAAGGAAAGAGAATTATATAACTACTACATGACCAATAAAGATGAGTTAGATAAAAAACTAAAAATAGGGGCGGATAAGGCGAGGGTTATTGCAAGAGCAACTTTGAAAAGAGTAAGAGAAAAGTTGGGTTATCAATAAGAACACTATCATGGCTAAAGCCCAGAATGTTGGTTTTGCTATAACCCCGGCTTTAAAGCTGGGGCTAAGAAATCAATCCTCGGGTGGACTTTAGTCCAAATAAATAATTGGAACAAAGAATTATGTCAATAGAAAAAGAATTAGAAGAACGTATATTAGTGATAGATGGTGCTATGGGCACTATGATACAACGTCATAAGCCCACTGAAGAGGACTATCGTGGAGAGCGTTTTAAAGAGTATCAATATTCGGTGAAAGGCAATAATGATTTGTTTTCTATTACTAAACCGGAGATGATAAAAGAAATCCACCGTGAATATTTAGAAGCGGGTGCAGATATAATTGAAACTAACACTTTCAATGCTAATCCTCTTTCACTCGCAGATTATCACATGAGTGATTTGACCTATGAATTGAACTTTGAATCTGCTAAAATCGCCCGGAAAGCTGCCGATGAATTCACTGCCAAAAATCCGGACAAACCCCGCTTTGTGGCAGGAGCATTAGGTCCTACAAACAAAACCACCTCCCTCTCTCCCGATGTAAATGACCCCGGTTACAGGGCTGTGAATTTTGACGATGTGGTGGCTGCTTATACCGAACAAATAAAGGGACTTGTGGATGGAGGAGTAGATATGCTGTTAGTGGAAACAATTTTCGACAGTCTCAATGCAAAGGCTGCTTTATTTGCTATTGAAACTTATTTTGAGAAGACGGGAAAACGCTTGCCTATAATGGTTTCAGTGACTATCACCGATGCGAGTGGTAGAACACTTTCAGGACAAACAGTGGAAGCATTTCTCACTTCTGTAAGACATGAAAACCTGTTTAGCATAGGACTGAATTGCGCACTGGGGGCTAAAGAAATGCGCCCTTATCTTGAAGAGATGGCTCAAAAAGCTCCTTATTATATAAGTTGTTATCCCAATGCAGGGTTGCCCAACCAGTTCGGGGAATATGATGAAACGCCTGAGACCATGTGCGTATTTGTAAGTGATTTTCTAAAAAATGGTTTTGTAAATATTATCGGAGGATGTTGCGGGACAACACCCGAGCATATTAAATCTATTGCCCGTCTGGCAGCAAATCCGCACCCCGGAAAAAGCCAAAGGCAGATACTTTGTTCCACTTAAGTGGGTTGGAAGCGGTTACGCTTTTTCCGGGAAGTAATTTTATGAATATTGGTGAACGAACCAATATCACCGGTTCTAAGAAATTTGCAAGATTTATTACTTCCGGTGATTTTAACGGTGCACTGACTATTGCCAGAGACCAGGTGGATGGAGGTGCACAGGTGATTGATATCAACATGGATGAAGCCATGATTGACTCGAAAGCAGCGATGGTTAAATTCCTGAATCTTGGTGGCGGCAGAGCCGGATATTTCCAAACTGCCCATTATGATTGATTCTTCCAAATGGGAAGTGATTGAAGCAGGGTTAAAATGTACACAGGGAAAATCTATTGTGAACTCCATCAGCCTGAAAGAAGGAGAGGAGAAATTTATGGAACAGGCTCGCAAAGTCAAGAAATATGGGGCTGCTGTAATTGTAATGGCATTTGATGAAAAAGGGCAGGCAGATACACTTGAAAGACGTAAAGAAATCTGTCAACGAGCATACAATATTCTTATCAAGCAAGTAGGATTTCCTCCGCAGGATATTATTTTCGATCCCAATATATTCCCGGTAGGAACAGGCATAGAAGAGCATAAACGCAATGCATTTGGATTATTTTGAATCTACGGAATGGATAAAGAAAAATCTCCCTCTGGCAAAAGTAAGTGGTGGAGTAAGCAATGTGTCATTTTCTTTTCGGGGCAATGATACCGTAAGAGAAGCCATACACTCTGCATTTCTGTACCATGCTGTAAAAGCAGGTATGGATATGGGTATTGTGAATCCCGGGCATGTTGCAGATTTATGATGAGATTCCAAAAGATTTATTGGTTTTGGTGGAAGATGTTTTGCTGAACCGTAAAGACGATGCAACCGAGCATTTACTGAATTATGCTGAAACGATAAAATCAAAAGGGAAAGAAATAGATAAAGGATGAAGAGTGGAGAAAAATGCCCGTGAATGAACGCCTATCTCATGCCTTGGTAAAGGGTATTGATGAATATATTGAGCAGGATACGGAAGAGGCGAGGAAGCAATTTTCCAAATCATTGGAAGTGATAGAAGGTCCGTTGATGGCGGGAATGAGCATTGTGGGCGATTTATTTGGTTCCGGGAAAATGTTTTTGCCGCAAGTGGTGAAGAGCGCCCGTGTAATGAAAAAATCGGTTGCCTACCTCACTCCTTTTATGGAAGAAGAAAAAGCAGAGGGAACAAATGTGGCCGGTAAAATCCTGATGGCTACTGTGAAAGGCGATGTGCATGATATTGGAAAAAATATTGTGGGTGTTGTGCTTGGGTGCAATAACTATAAGGTTATTGACCTCGGTGTGATGGTACCTTGCGAAAAAATATTGGAAGCTGCGATTAGAGAAAATGTAGATGCCATTGGGGTTAGCGGGCTTATTACTCCTTCGTTAGATGAGATGGTTCACATTGCTAAAGAAATGAAACGGACGAATTGTAAAATCCCTTTGCTGATTGGCGGAGCCACGACATCTAAAGTTCATACTGCTGTTAAAATTGCACCGGAGTATGACAATCCTGTTGTGTATGTAAATGATGCTTCGCGCTGTGTGAATGTGATGAGCAGCCTGTTGTCAAACAATGAAAATGATTTTCTGAAACAGTAGAGAGGGAATATGAGCAACTGCGTAAAATGCATTCGAATAAAAATTCAGAACAAAAATTTTGCAGCCTCGCCGAAGCCCGCAGAAATAAAATGAAATCAGATTGGGCTAAGGTAGAAATTACACAGCCGATGTTAATAGGGAATATTTCTTTACCGGATTTTCCCATTGGCGAAATTGCAAAGTATATTGACTGGACTCCCTTTTTCCATGCATGGGAGATGAAAGGCAGTTATCCTAAAATTTTTGCCGACCCTGAACGTGGAATCGAAGCAAAAAAGCTTTTTGATGATGCCCAGGAAATGCTGCATAAAATTATCAGTGAAAAATGGTTGACAGCAAAAGGTGTTGCCGGGTTTTATCCTGCCAATACCATAAATGAGGACGATATAGAAATTTATGAAGACGAAAGCCGGGCAAAGGTGAAAACGGTATTTCACACCTTGCGCCAACAGACTAAAAAACCTGAAGGGCAAGCTAATCTTGCTTTAGCTGACTTTATTGCTCCTAAAGATAGCGGCAGGGTTGACTATATCGGAGGTTTTGCCGTAACTACCGGACTTGGTATTGAAAGATTAGTCCGCCGGTTTGAAAAACAACATGACGATTACAGCATCATCATGATTAAAGCCCTTGCTGACCGCCTTGCTGAGGCTTTTGCAGAATTACTCCATGAAAAAGTGAGGAAAGAATTTTGGGGATATGCACCTGAAGAAAACTTATCGGAGGAAGAACTGATTAAAGAAACATATCGCGGAATTCGCCCTGCACCAGGCTATCCCGCTTGTCCTGACCATACCGAAAAAATAGAACATTTTGAGTTGTTTGAAATTTATCCCAAAACAGGAATAGAACTTACCGATAGCATGGCAATGTATCCCACTGCTGCCGTAAGTGGCTTATATTTCGCTCATCCGGAATCACATTATTTCTCTCTTGGAAAAATAAATAAAGAGCAGGTACAGGATTATGCCAAACGGAAAGGCATGAGTGTGGATGAAGTGGAGAGGTGGCTGAGACCGGTGTTGGGGTATTAATTAGCCCTTCCCATCCTCCCCTTTGAGGGGAGACGTATCTGAGTAGATGGAAACTTCTAAGTGCGGGAATCGGTTTGAGTGACATTTTCCAAAATAGCTGTTTCTTTTTCTATTCTTGATATTACTTTTTGGATATTGTTTAATACCTCTTCATTTTTAAATCTCAAGACCTTTAATCCCAGTTTTTCTAATTCAATTTCACGGTTATCATCCCGCTCTGAAACTTCTGTTTTATTGTGAACACCTCCGTCTAATTCAATAACGAGCAGCTTGGCATGACAATAAAAATCCACAATAAATTTTGAAATAGGATGCTGCCTGTAAAAATGTAAATTATTTAGTTGATTCCTTCTTAGTCTTTGCCATACTATTTTTTCTGTTTCAGTCATATTTCCGCGAAGCATCTTTGCCCGTTTAAATATTTCAGGGGAAGCTCCATAGAAGAAGGGCTTTTCAATAGCCTTCATGTTACCTTATTTTTTAGAAATACATACAAATGTAAATGATATTCCCTCTACCATGTCAGGAGTATAGATAGTATTTGATTGCCTGCAAAGATATGCCTCTCCATACGTGGAGAGGATAGGTAAGGATAGCTGAGACCGGCGTTTGGGGTATTAGGAACCAAGTTCTTGTACTATTGTCTCTTCTTCGTACCATTTGCCTTTCTTGCCTGTTGCATCCCAGATTTTAAGGTTTAATTTAGTGGCTAATTCCTTAGCGAACTCCCATGCATCAGTTTCATCGGTTGTTTCGATCAGCTTCAATCGGGTACTATGTCCTGTAATTAAATTTACTTGAGTAATGTTGGTTCTACTCTCATAGTCTTCAGGTATTGCCATAGGATTACTAACCAAAGTAACGTTAAATACAGAAATGTAATGTACCTCGCTAAAACTTATCCATTCGCCAAGAAAAACTGGCCCAAATGAGCTGAATTTTCTATACTTCTTATTAACGATATCCACCTCAATTCCTTCACGAGATAGAATTTGGTAACTTCCGAATAAAACTACAATTACTCCTACAGCAGTATTCAACAAAAGGGCGACAATTGAGATAGCGAAAATAATTACCCCTAATATCCAATATGACTTAGGCGTCATTTTACTATAAACATACCGATATGTATCTCCCATTATATATGGCTTATGTCTAAACAAATATATTAATTTTTAGTGATAGGCTTACGATCATTTTATTTGCTGAGGCAGATTCAAATCATCAACTGTTATAAAAGAAATAAATTTCCCTTACCTTTGCCTTATGGTAGCCAAGCCCATACAAAATACAATTAAACCCACCGTTCATTCCATCCTTCCCGATGCGAGGGTGCTTTTATTTGGCTCACTGAAAGAAAGGTGAGGACTACTAACAGCTAAATTTAGGATATCAGCAGCGTCCTTTCCCCTGTTAAATATTGTTAGATTCATTTAGTCTTCATAGAATTATATATATATTTGCCATCCGTTATGTTGTAGAACTATGAGTAAAAGGATACTTTTTGCAGGTTTTTTAGTATTGTCCTGTGGGTTTATGAAAGCCCAAAGTGCTGCTGCCCCAACGGGTTCAACTGACCCGAATGCGGCTATCATGACGTTTGATTCTAAAGAGCATGACTATGGAACTATTGAGCAAGACGCCAGTGGTGTTTACCTGTTTATGTTCACTAATACAGGCAAAGAGCCTCTGGTAATTAAAGAAGCCCGAGGTTCCTGCGGATGTACAGTTCCCAAGTGGCCACATAACCCTATTGCTCCGGGTCAGGAAGATACTGTTAAAGTTACGTATGATACTCACCGTATCGGGGTTTTCCAAAAAACTGTAACTATTACTTCTAATGCAAAAGAGTCTCCCCTCGTATTATCTATAAAAGGCAAGGTAAATGCTAAACCCCCTACACCCGACTTCCCTACTAACCCGGGCAATAATACCAGCGGCGCTCCGTTCTCTAACAATTGGGACAATCAATAATCTAATATCAACAAAAACTTAAATTCCATCATGAAAAAACTCCTATCGTCCATTACCCTTATTGCAGGTCTTATGTTCGCGGGTAACTTGTTAGCGCAAGATACGCCTGCCGATCCTAATGCCCCAGTAATGAAATTTGAACATGATACCATTGACTATGGCACTATTCCCCACAATGCTGATGGGTACCGTGCTTTCAAATTCACTAATGTAGGCAAAGAGCCTTTGATTATCAAGGATGCCCGTGGTTCTTGCGGATGTACCGTTCCTACTGCTCCAAAAGAGCCTATTCAACCGGGACAGGATGCAGAAATTAAAGTACATTATGCAACTGACAGGGTGGGTATGTTTATTAAAAATGTTACCCTCACCAGCAACGCAAACCCTACTTCTAAGGTTCTTACTATCAAGGGGAATGTTTTGCCCGATCCTGCCAAGCCTGCTACTCCTGCTACCACTCAACCGGCAGCAGCTCCGGCCACAGGAGGACACTAATAATTTATTTTTTACAACACAAAGTCTGCCTGGCAAAATGCCAGGCGGACTTTTTTGTTTTTGTTATCATCTTATCTTTGCGCTTTACAAACCGGTAATATCTTTTTAATATGGAAACCATTGACACTTACAATTTTAAAAATAAGAAGGCCCTTGTCCGGGTAGATTTCAATGTACCTCTTGATGATAAATTTAACGTCACAGACGATACCCGTATCAGGGCGGCCATACCTACACTAAAAAAGATTTTGAAGGATGGAGGTTCATTAATAATAATGTCGCACTTAGGCAGACCAAAAAATATACCGGAAAATAAATTTTCATTAAAGCATATTGTAACCCCACTCAGCAACCTACTGGGGGTCAATGTGAAATTTTCGACAGATTGTATAGGTGCCGCCACTAAAGCACTCATCCCGGCTCTTAAACCAGGTGATGTTTTATTATTAGAGAACCTGCGTTTCCATTCAGAAGAAACGAAGGGTGATGTTGCATTTGCTAAAGAATTGGCTTCTTTGGGCGATGTTTACGTTAACGATGCCTTTGGTACCGCTCATCGTGCTCATGCCTCTACTACTATTATTGCGCAATTCTTTCCTAATGATAAAATGTTCGGATACCTGATGGCTGCCGAATTGGAAAACATAAATAACTTGCTTACCAATGCCAAAAAACCATTCACTGCTATACTCGGCGGCGCGAAGGTATCTGGCAAGATTGCCCTGATAGAAAACCTGATGGGTAAAGTGGATAACCTGATAGTTGGAGGAGGAATGTGTTACACTTTTATTAAAGCCCAGGGTGGAGACGTAGGAAATTCACTTGTAGAGGCTGACCGGATAGAAACTGCTATGAAAGTAATTGAAACTGCCCCCAAAAAAGACGTAAAGCTTTATATACCTGGCGATACCGTAATTGCAGATGCCTTTAATAATGATGCCAACAAAAAAATATGTGCTATTAATAATATCCCCTCCGGATGGATTGGATTAGATATAGGACCTGAAACAGAAAAGGAATTTGCAAGGGCAATAGAATCATCCAAAACCATATTGTGGAATGGACCAATGGGCGTATTTGAAATGAGCAATTTTGAACATGGAACAAAAGCAGTTGCCGATGCCATAGTTAATGCTACTAAAATGGGGGCTTACTCATTAGTTGGTGGGGGAGATTCTGTAGCCGCCATTAACAAATATAAGTTAGCTGACAAGGTTAGTTATGTGTCAACTGGTGGTGGCGCGATGCTGGAATATATTGAAGGTAAGGTGCTTCCGGGAGTCAAAGCTATACAAGAGGATGTTGAAAAGATTTGAATCAGATTAGTTTCAACCTTCTTTTCAGGTATAAATTTGCAGGAGTTTTTATTCTTTTTTTATACTCTTAAAACTTTATACTTTTATGCTCGTAAAAAGATTAAAATTTATTACCCGGAAAGTTCGTAAAGGGAAAGCCCAAAAGGTTCGTAAAGAAAATAAACGCAAAACAAGTGGTAGAGCATCTTAAAAAATTAGCTAACATATTCCGCAACAAGTACATAACAGCTACTTTGTTGTTTATTGCCTGGATAGCTTTTTTCGACCAGACCAGCCTTATCTATGATGTTCATCTTACCCAGAAAGAGAATCAACTGAAAGCCCAGGAAGCATATTATAAAACCCAAACCCAGGCTGCGACTGAGCAATTAAAAGAACTCCAAACCGACCCGGCTAACCTGGAAAAGTTTGCCCGTGAAAGATATTTTATGAAAAAAGCTAACGAAGATGTTTATGTCTTTGTTGACCAGCACAACCATTTGCTGGATACTGTTAATACCGTTATAAAATAATATACAACAGCCCCTGCATTGAATGGACTGGAATACATTATTATGCATAATTAAAGTTCGGGTTATCTTTAAATATTTTCTTTAGGAGGAGGCATCTCGTCGAGATGATGAATATGCAGGTTGCTATGCTTGCGGCTATACATGAAATAGATAAACAGTCCTGCAATCATCCAGCCGAAAGCAGTTAAAAGCGTAGATGCACCTAATGATAAAATCATAGCTCCGCAAACTATTACTCCGAGAATGGGGAACAAAGGAACTAATGGAGCCCTGAAAGGACGGGGACGGTCAGGGTCTTTTGCACGCAAAATAACAATGCCTATACAAACCAGCACAAAAGCAAATAGTGTCCCAATTGAAGTAAGGTCGCCTGCCACACTTCCGGGAATGAAAGCGGCAAATAATCCTACAAATAAAAATAAAATGAGATTGGATTTATAAGGTGTTCTGAATTTCGGGTGAAGGTCGGAAAATGCTTTGGGCAATAACCCATCGTTCGACATAGAATAAAACACCCTTGATTGCCCCAATAGCATCACCAAAATCACCGATGAAAATCCGGCAAGTATAGCCACCGTTATTAAAGTAGCAAGCCAGGTGTAGCCATGCATATAAGTTTGAATGGAATAAGAAATGGATGCTTCTTTACCGGCTTTCAAAAAGTCTGTGTAAGGCGCAACACCGGTTAGAACATGGGAAAACAAAATATAAAGTACAGTACAAATTGCTAATGAACCAAGAATACCGATAGGCATATCGCGCTTAGGGTTTTTGGTTTCCTGAGCCGCGGTAGATACCGCGTCAAATCCAATGAAAGCGAAGAACACAATAGCGGCTCCTCTTAATACCCCAAGCCAGCCATGTTGCCAGGCATCAGAATAATGATACGTACTGCCATCAGGTAATTTCACATCAGGTGCATTATCAGGAATGAGATAAGGAGTATGGTTGACAGGGTTCATAAAATGCCAGCCAATACCAATAAAAAGTAACACAATACCAACTTTTACAAATACGATAACAGCATTAAAAGTTGCACTCTCCTGGGTTCCTTTAATAAGCAAAAGGGATAACACAAGGAGTATGAAAAGAGCAGGTAAATTAATAATGCCGTGAACTACAGACTGGTCTGCCAGGGTAATTTTTTCTAGTGGAGAATGGCACCACTGATAAGGTATCGCCCCTCCCATCAAGTTATTCAGGTATTCGCTCCACGCAATTGATACCGTGGCAGCCCCCAGGGCGTATTCCAATATAAGAGCCCAGCCGATAATCCATGCCACTAATTCGCCCATGGTGGTGTAAGCATACGTATAAGCGCTGCCTGCAATAGGTATCATAGAGGCAAACTCAGCATAGCACAAGCCTGCAAAAAGGCAACCAACAGCAGAAATAATAAATGATATAGTAACGGCATTTCCAGCGTAACCTCCGGCGGCAGCTGCAGTACGTACAAATAAACCCGCCCCGATAATAGCGCCTATGCCTAATGCTACCAGCGATGGTGCTGATAAGGTCTTTTTTAAACCATGTTCCGAATTTTCGGCAGCATCTGCTAAAAGTTTATTGATTGATTTTTTTCTCCAAAGTGACATTGTTAGTATAAGTTAAAAGTTTATAAAGTTAAAAAGTTTATAAAGTATAAAGGCAAAAGTAATATTAATACTATACGCACTTCAAACTTTGCAACTTTACGAACTTTATAGCTTTATGAACTCAAATCCCCTGGTTATGGAAAAAGTAGGTAAACACATATATAAATGCAAAGCAAGGCGCTTTAAATAGAAACTTTAGTTTTTTAATAATCTTTACTTTGTTTTGTAATTGTATCAGGGCATGGCGGGCGCGAATGTTGGCACAAATCCTTTTTTCTTTGTAGAGAAATTCAGGTCTTATCACATCCATTATTACTACAATGCGCCTGTGATCCGTATTATTCCAGGCGGAATGTTTAAAGGCATCATTAAAAAATAACCACTTGCCTTCTTCCCATCCTTGCTCACCGCTTCCGGCACGTAGCCCGCATTCAGGCAGCCGGGCAGGTATCTCCACACCTAAATGGCAGCGCATTACGGCATTTGTATCACCCCGGTGTTCATTTACAGTAGTATTAGGAGCCAAGCGACTCAATGAAAAAGAAACCAGCCCGGGAACTTGTTTTAAATAGTTAGTAAGGGTTGGGCATTTATCTCCCAATCGGCGTTTCTTAACCCTGATTTTCCAGAATAGAAAAGTATAAGAACTCCAGGTATCATCTTTGGTAAGCCCGACGTATGAATTGGAGGTGAATTCTTTATCAGTTGATTTTACTAAATCACTAATTTCTCCTTTTATGTTGTCCCAATTATTTTCAATAGCTACAGCCCAAGTGAAGTCATGGGGATTGAAAAAGTTGGGTTCCCCTTCTTCTTTATACCACTTGCCGCTTGATGCATACCAGATTTTGCTCATCCCTTTTATAATAGAGCAAAGGTAAAAATGATTTAGAATTATTTAAAGCTATCTTATAATCTCCACCTTCTTCACCACGGTACTCCCCCGCCCGAACGTACCGTTCGGTAAGGGCGCGGCATCTTGCATTTGAACTTTCAGGAAATAAATACCATTGGGTATGTTTGAAGTATTGAGAATAGAGTATTGGGTATTGAGTTTTTGTTCCAATAGTTTTTGCCCTGTTACGGAATACATCTCAATCAACTCTGCTTTTTCATTCCCAGTTAGCTGAACATAAATTTCATCTTGGGCAGGGTTGGGGTAAATGGAAAGTAGAAGTTATGACTTTACTAACACTGGTTATGACTTCGCTTGTTACTTTACGAACTCTGTCATTATAAGTGTCTGCAATATACATATTTCCATAATTATCAAAAGACATAGAATTAAGGTCACTTAATTCTGCGGCGGTAGCTTGCCCCCCATCACCTGAGAATCCTCCTATATGATTCCCGGCAACAGTATAAATAATTCCAGATGTATTAACCATCCGAACTTCGAAATTTTCTTCATCAGCAATGTACATGTTCCCTAAAACATCAAACTTTACGTCGCAAGGGAGATTAAGTTCAGCAGCCGATGCCGGACCGCCGTCTCCGCTATAACCACTATGATGGTTGCCAACAACAGTCGATACAATACCCAGAGTATTAACTTTTCGTATAACATAATTATAATCATCGGGAATAAAGACATTGCCACTATCATCCACTCCAACTCCTTCAATGCCTTCAAATTCAGCAGCAGTCGCAAGTCCCCCATCCCCACTATAGCCACTAACACGATTTCCAGCTATTGTTGTAATAATACCGAGAGTATTCACCTCCCTCACAACATCATTAAATTCATCAGCAAAATATAAATTACCTGAATTATCAATATCAAACCAACCGGGACCATTTAATTCAGCAGCAGTAGCCGGTCCTCCATCTCCAGTATACCCTAAAACACCATTTCCCACAATAGTTGAAATAATACCAGCAGAATTTATTTTACGAATACTGTTATTGCCTTCGTCAGAAATAATAAAATTGCCGTTATCATTTATCATTATTTCAACGGGGTCACTCAACTCTGCATCTGTCGCAAGTCCCCCATCTCCGCTATAACCGCTAATGTGATTTCCCGCAAAAGTTGATATAATTCCTGTACTATCTATCATACGAATAACACTGTTATATCTATCAGCTACAAAGATATTGCCTACTGAATCAATAGCAACCCCGCCAGGGCCATCTAACTCTGCTATACTAGCCTGGCCTCCATCCCCACTAAAACCACCAGATGGTGCGTTATATCCATTTCCCGCAATGGTAGTAATAATTCCACTTTGCGATAGCAGCATAGAACTCTGAAATAATAAAAGAGAGAAAACAAGCAATAATTTTTTCATGGGCTTATGGGTTTTATCAGCCACTTAGTCAAAAACTATTCAAAAGTAATAAAAAAACTGAAGGGGAATCTAAAGGGGTTCTTGAATATGCCTATATTTGTAGTATCTAACTATCCAAGAAATGAGTACCCTTGAATTAAAAACAGACCTTCACCATTTAATTGATGAAACAAGTGATACTACTGTTTTAAAAGCCTTGCATACATTGCTTAAACAGAAAAAAGATGAGGGTATTATCGGCTTCACTTCTGATAGGAAACCTCTCACAAAGAAAGAATTTATTAAACGGATAGAGAAGGCGGAAACTCAAATCAGAAAGGGACAATCAGTAACCATTGATGAGTTAGAGAGAGAAGCCCAAACTTGGTAACTGTTTGAGAAAGTATCCTGTTATTGTATCAAGCCAGGCGAAACAATCGCTGCAAGAAATTGTTTCATACATTAATGAGGATTCCCCTCAAGCAGCGGAATATGTTAAAAACACTCTTATTGCGTTAATCAGATCATTAGGCATGGCTCCTGAGAAGTATTCGAAAGAGTATTTGTTGGAAAACAAGGGGAAGAATTATCGCTTTGTTACTAAATGGAGATACAAAATTGTGTATCTTTTTACAGGCAAAAAAGTCCTGGTACTTGACATCATACATACCAGTATGAATCCGGAGGAAATAAAACATATTGAGTAAAAATCCTTTAGGTGTTTATTATTCTTTCTTTACATTTTTTGCCTTTCCAAAAAATAATAACTTTGCACCACCCGAATAACGTTATGCCAAAAGTAACCATAGACAATATAGAGATTGAGGTGCCTGAAGGCACTACCATCTTGAATGCAGCCCGCATGATAGGGGGAGCGATTGTGCCTCCTGCTATGTGTTATTACAGCAAGCTGAAAACAACGGGGGGATATTGCCGTACGTGTTTGGTGAAGGTGGTGCAAGGCTCTGCCAAAGACCCCCGCCCTATGCCTAAGTTGATGGTATCATGCTCTACTACCGTTCAGGATGGGATGGTGGTGCAGAATATTACCTCGCCGGAAGTATTGGAAGCCCGCAAAGGAGTGGTTGAGTTCTTACTGATCAATCACCCGCTCGATTGCCCTATCTGCGACCAGGCAGGGGAATGCAAACTGCAGGATTTGGGTTACGAACACGGATTGGCTAAAACACGTTACGAATTTCCGCGCCGCACATTTGAAAAAATCGACATAGGCGACAAAATCAAACTGCACATGACCAGGTGCATACTCTGCTACCGTTGTGTGAAAGTAGCTGAGCAGCTTACCCCAACACGCGTTCATGGCGTAATGAATCGTGGCGATGTGGCTGAAATAAGCACGTATATAAAGAATGCCGTTGATAATGAATTTTCCGGCAATATGATTGATGTCTGCCCCGTTGGTGCCTTACAGATAAGACTTTCCGGTTTAAAAGCCGCGTATGGTATGTGAAGCCTATGGATGCCCACCGCGATTGCAAAAAATGCTGTGGCAAAGTAGTAGTGTGGATGAAGGGCGAGGAGATATTGAGGGTAACTTCACGCATGGATAAAAATAATGAAGCGGAAGAATTTATCTGCAATGAATGCCGCTTTGAGAAAAAGGGAAAAGAAGATTGGATGATCGAAAAGCCTACCCATATTGACCGCCATTCTGTTATAGCTCAAAACCATTACGAGGAATTAAAGCAGCTTCAATTAGGTAAGTTTACTGACCACAAGATGATTGACAAACCGGAACCGAAAATCATTAAATAAAGTTGATGCAAATGTCACTTACACTTTTCATAGTATATAAGGTAATACTGGTAGTGATTTTGTTCTCCATTTCTCTTTTGATTGCCATGTATTCCACCTATGCCGAGCGTAAGGTAGCAGCTTTTATGCAGGACAGGATTGGACCTAACCGTGCTGGCCCCTTCGGTATTCTGCAACCGCTTGCAGATGGGGTGAAAATGTTTATGAAAGAAGAAATTATTACCCCAGGTATCCAATAAGTTTCTGTTTATACTCGGTCCCAGTATAGCAATGTTTACTTCCTGTATTACCGGGGCTGTTATTCCCTGGGGGACATCGCTGCACATTGCGGGGCATGATTTTTCGCTGCAAGTTACAGATATTAATATCGGTATACTTTATATTCTGGCAATAACGTCTATAGGGGTTTATGGTATTATGATTGGGGGATGGGCTTCCAATAATAAATATTCCTTATTAGGAGCGCTGAGGGCTTCTTCGCAAATGATTAGTTATGAAATAGCTATGGGTCTTGCCATTATTGCCCTGATAATGACTACCGGAACCCTTAGCCTGAAAGGTATTGCAGCCCAACAGGTGGGTTGGCACTGGAATGTTTTTTACCAACCGGTAGGCTTTTTGATTTTCATTATTTGCGCTTTTGCCGAAACCAACCGTACCCCTTTTGATTTACCCGAAAGCGATTCTGAACTTATTGGTGGTTACCATACAGAATACAGCAGTATGAAATTAGGGTTTTACCTTTTTGCTGAGTATATTAATATGTTCATTTCATCGGCAATTATATCACCCTTTATTTTGGTGGATATAATATGCCATTTATTGGCAGGCTTGGGTTGTCACCCAATCTGGCAGCTATTTTAGGAATCGTATTTCTTATTTGCCAAAATATTTTTCTTCATATTTTTCTTTATGTGGGTACGCTGGACAGTGCCCCGTTTCCGGTTTGACCAACTGATGAATTTAGGCTGGAAAATACTCATACCTTTGTCTATATTCAATGTTGCGATTACAGGAATGGTAGTATTATTGATTCATAAATAAATATTAATCATGCAACCACTCACCACCAGAAGTAAAGTAGCGGTCAATAAAAAGATGACCTTTGGTAGAGCGTATGTACCTCCCGGCTATTATGGGTGGCATGAGGATTACCCTGAATCATTTTTTTAAGAAGAAAGTTACGGTTTCCTATCCTGAGAAGAAGCGCCCGATTTGCTCCTGTTTTCCGTGGACAACACGTATTGAAACGCGATGAAAACGGGGCTGAACGCTGCACCGCCTGTGGGCTTTGTGCTGTCGCTTGTCCTGCTGAAGCTATAACCATGATGGCTGCCGAAAGAAAACCCGGTGAGGAAAGCTTATACAGGGAAGAAAAATATGCTTCTGTTTATGAAATAAATATGCTGCGTTGCATTTTCTGTGGATTATGTGAAGAAGCCTGCCCCAAAGAAGCTATTTTCCTAACCGATAGAATTGTAGATACGGAATATGTTCGTAAAAATTTAATTTATGGAAAAGATAAACTGGTTGAGCCGATAGAGAAAGACAAGCGGATAGATGTTTCTAAACGCGAAACCCAGGAAACAAGGGAGTTTAAAACGCATCCGGAATTTGCCCACAACAAACTTTATACTAAATCACTTAAGTAATGACGGTGTATTTGTTTCTTATTTTGGGTGTGTTTGCTGTTTTATCTGCGTTAATGGTTGTGTTCACTAAAAATCCGGTTCATAGTATATTATATCTTGTACTCACTTTTTTTGCCATAGCAGGAGAATATGTTTTATTGAATGCCCAATTTCTCGCCATAGTAAATATTATTGTGTATGCGGGAGCTATTATGGTTCTGTTCCTCTTTGTGGTGATGCTACTTAACCTGAATAAAGAAACCGAGCCACATAAAAGCATGATGAGGAAATTAATTGCTGTAGTTGCCGCAGGTATATTATTAGTAGTATTAGTTGGTTCTTTCAAGGGCGCAGATGCCATGTCCATACAGCCCTTTAGTCATAATACGGGCTTGATAGAAAATTTAGGGAAAGTATTATTCAACGATTTTTTGTTGCCCTTTGAAGTATCAGCCATATTATTTTTGGCAGCAATGGTAGGTGCAGTAATGTTGGGTAAAAAAGATATTAAATAAAATGACAGAGCTTAAAGCAATCCCTTTAGACTGGTATATCCTGCTAAGCAGTATTTTATTCTGTATTGGTGTGATGGGAGTATTATTCCGCCGCAATGCCATCATAATTTTTATGTCTATTGAACTTATGTTGAATGCAGTAAACCTTTTGTTAGTTGCTTTTTCAGCCTATCATAATGATGCCGCAGGGCAGGTATTTGTATTTTTTACGATGGCTGTAGCAGCGGCGGAAATAGCTGTTGGGCTTGCCATATTGATAGTAGTTTACAGGAATACCAAGTCAACGGATATAGACGTACTTAAACAGATTGAAGGGATAGATATAATATGATTCAATACGCAGCATTAATTCCTCTTTTTCCCCTTGCCGGGTTTATTATTCTTGGCTTACTGGGAAAGAGGTTGCCCAAAAATGTAGCTGCCATCATAGCTTGCTGTACCATCCTGATTTCATTCATTATTGCTTATGGAATCTTCAGAGATATGTCGGGACAGGGTAGTGAAGTCCGAGTTGCCCCCTGGATGAATGTGGGTGGTTTTTCCGTCTCATTTACTTTTCTGCTTGACCCTCTTTCGTCTATTTTTCTTTTAATTATTACAGGTGTCGGTTTTCTCATTCATGTCTATTCAGCAGGATATATGCACGATGATGAAAAACACAATATTTTCTTTTCCTATATGAATCTGTTTGTGTTTTTTATGTTGTTTTGGTAATGGGTTCGAGCTACCTGCTCATGTTTGTAGGTTGGGAAGGTGTTGGACTTTGTTCTTATTTACTTATTGGGTTTTGGTTTAAAAACAAATCGTATAACGATGCCGCCAAGAAAGCCTTTATAATGAACCGTATTGGTGACCTGGGATTTTTATTGGGAATAATCTTATTGTTTATCACTTTCGGAAGTTCTGATTATCATACTGTTTTTCAAAAGGCACAGGGCTTTACCAGTGGAGATTGTATGATTACTGCTATTACCTTGCTTTTATTTGTTGGCGCCATTGGTAAGAGCGCTCAAATTCCGCTCTATACATGGCTGCCCGATGCAATGGCTGGACCAACTCCTGTATCAGCACTCATACATGCTGCTACCATGGTTACGGCAGGTATTTATATGGTTGCCCGTTCAGGAATTTTATATGCCCTGTCCCCTATCTCCATGTATGTGGTTGCACTGGTAGGTGTAGTTACTGCTGTATTTTCCGCCAGTATTGCACTTACACAAAATGATATTAAAAAAGTATTGGCATATTCTACCGTTAGCCAGTTAGGTTATATGTTTTTAGGACTTGGGGTAGGTGCATTTTCAGCTTCTGTATTTCATGTAATGACACATGCTTTTTTCAAAGCCTTGTTATTTCTTGGCGCTGGCAGCGTAATTCATGGATTGGCAGGCGAACAGGATATCCGCAACATGGGTGGATTAAGAAAAAAAATGCCCATTACCTTTATCACTTTTTTATTTGCAACTCTTGCCATTTCAGGGATACCTCCATTCTCGGGTTTCTTCTCCAAAGATGAAATTTTGATTCATGCTTTTGCATCCAATAAGTTATTTTGGGTGCTTGGCATAATCGGTTCCATGATGACTGCCTTTTATATGTTCCGATTATTCTTCCTTGTTTTCTTCGGAACATACAGAGGTGACGAACATAAAGTACACGCTCACGAATCTCCCAAAGTGATGACTATTCCATTAATTATTTTAGCTATACTTTCTACCATTGGCGGATTTGTGGGAGTGCCGGAATCATTGGGAGGAAGCTCTCAAATAAGCAAATTTCTTGACCCGCTTTTCCATGACGCACAGAACATATTAAATAGATGACTGCCATGCATGGCGTCTCTACCATTCCTGAAATGGCATTAATGGGTATTACTATTGCGGTTGTACTTGCCTCTATTTTATTGGCATGGTATTTTTATCTTTCATGTAAACGGGTTCCTTCAGCAGAAGGAACAAAGCTTCCGGTTTACGAATCTTTCTTATCACAAATATTATGTAGATGAAATTTACAATGCACTTATCACAAAACCACTTGATAAACTTTCAGAATTCTTTAAAAATATTGTGGATAACAAATTTATTGATGGCATTGTGAATGCTTCCGGCAAAGCTCACAGAATGGGTAAGCGGGCTGATGCGATTTGTTCAGACAGGGAATGTAGATTTTTATTTGTTCGCTATGGTTATTGGTATTGCATGTATAATCTTTTTTAAGTTGATGTAAGTATGCCGATAATTGCCCTCCTCATATTAACCTTTGCTACGCCGTAATAGGCTTATTTGTTCCTATCCGTTATGGAAACCGTTTTGCATTTATTTCTTCCTTATTAGTATTTTTATATTCGCTATATTTATTTATCACTTTTCCTATTAGCGCGGACTATCAATATGTGGTAGATTATCACCTGGATAGCAGTCTCTCGGAATCCATTTTAAAGTGGGAATAGATGGCATTTCCATATTGATGGTTATGCTCACTACATTCTTAACTCCACTGATTATTTTCTCTGTTCGAAAAGTGAACCACGTCCCCGTGCATTTTATTCTCTATCCTGTTATTTATGGAGATGGCTCTTATAGGAGTTTTTGTTTCTATGGACGGTTTCCTGTTTTATATTTTCTGGGAAATAGCGCTCATCCCTATCTATTTTATGTGAAATGGAGATGGATTATGAGAATCATACCACTCACAAGGACGAGGATTCATTGAGGCCGTTAAATGATTGCAAAAAAAGTGATCCGCAATACCAGAGTTTACTGCGATATCTTACGCACAATAAAGCATTGGATGAGACGTTCAGTAAATTCTTCTTGGATTTTGTATTGTTTGAAAATAGCAAAGAAATTATAGAAGGAGATCCATTTATAACTAGCTAGATTCCCTTTGAGCACCTAAAGGATTATGTTCTACTATCTCCTTCTATTTTAGTGTTGAAACGATATTTCTATGTATTCCATGAAGTGTTAAAGAAGAATAATATCGCGCGTTTTCTTTCACTTCTACCACTACCGCGGAAACCAAAATAAGAAATGAACCCCCCAAAGAATGAGATGGAAAACAAAGAGGACCATCGTGCGCAAAACCAGACCGTTGGCTATTCCTGTTCCCATTATGAATAATACGGAGAAGAGCACCAATTGGATGGTGATTCCAGAGAGTAAGATTCAGATTCATTTGAATAACATTGGATATAGTATAGGGAAAGCTCACGCCCGGTTCGAAATCAAGGAAATATTTATTCTACATAATTCTTCTATTGGAATAATTGGGAATAAAGCAATCATTACTCAAAAATTATGAATACGAACACCAACATCAATAGTAACATGAACAGCAACAATATCAAACAAAACCTACCAGCGCCCTCCAATGAGCTCAAGGATAGCGTCACCACCACTCCTTTTATTCCCGAAACAGATACCATCAAGTGATCGAGTTGAATTCTAACAACGCAATCGGAACCAATCCTGGTGAAAGACGTATATCTGATTTTACAGTCACATTATTCGTCGGCGTTTGGATGGAGTTTTATGAGATTGGAAATTGGGCAGCAGAAGAGGAATTCATATCAATCCTTCCCATTTTAAAATAATGCATACTGTCACAGACCCTCGATAAAGGTGATCAAGTTAAAAATAATGGTGGTAATTTTTCAGCAAACACCTATGAATGAGTAAGTTAAAAACAATA